>CAVVHI010000007.1:0-18654 GCA_963747975.1 uncultured Actinomycetota bacterium | reverse complement strand
CGTACACCTTGGTCAGGTCGGTACTGCGGGCCGCCGCGGCGGTGTGCTCCCGGGTGAGGTCGGCGGTTGCCTGAGCGGTGCTCACGATGTCTCCTTCTGGTTCGGCGGCGCCCTGTCTCGGGCGACGGGTTCGACGCTAGGGAGACCGGGGCCAGGGCGCCTCGGCTGCGGGAACCAACCTCCGCCTCAACTTCTCGACGGCAGCCGGCGGTCCGCCGATGCCTGCGGACGACCCCGGCTCCTCCGCGAGGAGGAGCCGCCCGGGGCCCGGCGCGGTCAGCGAGCGGCGGCCAGGGGCACCCGGACGGTGACCGCGGTCCCCGACCCGGACCGCTGGACACCCGCAGCTCACCGCCGCAGAGCGCGGCGCGCTCGCGCATGGTCCGCTGGCCGTGGCCGGGGCAGTGGTCACCGCGGTGTCGAAGCCGCGGCCGTCGTCGGCCACGGTGAGCACCGCCGGCGACCGGCCCGGTACAGGTCCTCGGCCCTGCTCGCGTCGGCGTGCTTGACCGCGTTGTGCAGCGCCTCGCCGGCGATCCGGAACAGGTGCTCGGCGGTGGCGGGGAGCTCGCCGGCCCCTCGACGGGAGGTGCAGGCGCACCGGCAGCCCGTCGCGGTGGCTCACCGCCCGGCCAGCCGGCGCAGCGCCGCCGCGAGGTCTCCGGTCCTCGCGGCCGGGGGGCGCAGCTCGGCGAGCAGCTCGCGCATCTCGGCCGTCGCCTGCCGGGAGAGCAGCTCGAGGTCCTGCGCGGCCTCACGGGCGAGGTCGGCGTTGCCGGCGTCGAGCGCGCGCCGGATCACCTGGGCCCGGGCCTGGAGCCCGAACAGCGCATGGGTCACCGAGTCGTGCAGCTCGCGGGCGATCCGCTGCCGCTCCATCAGCGCGGAGGTGCGCGAGACCTCGTTGCGCAGCAGGTCGGTGCCCAGGGCGACGCCCGCCTGCTCGGCGAGGGAACGCCAGAAGGCCAGCTCGGACTCGCTGGGAGAGGTGATCCGCTCGGGCACGAGCACGACCAGGCAGCCGACGACGCCGTCGTCCCCGGACACGGGGATCTTGGCCGCTCCCTTCCAGTCGAGGCCCTCGGTGGCGGCCACCCAGGGGCGGGTGAGAGCGGTGCCCTGCAGCCGGGCGCGGTCGTCGGAGAGGAAGCCGCCGCGGCCGTGCAGCAGCAGCTCGGCTGCGGGAAGGTCAGCGAGGCGTGCGGGCGAGCCGTCGACGGCCTCGGCGAGACCGGCGTCGAGACCGTGGGACGCCGCGACCCGCAACCAGCCGTCTGCGTCGACGACGAGCAGCAGCGCCGCACACCCGCGGGTCGCCGACACCGCCTCGGTCACCAGCGCGTCGAGCACGTCGCCGGTCGAGCCCCCTGCGGCCATCCGTACCGCGGCGGCGCCGAGCTCGGCGGCCTCGCGCTGGGCACGGCGCACCGTGGAGGTCTCGTGGAAGATCGCGGGCGCGAGCTCGTGGCCGTCGACCTCCACCACGGTGCCCGACCACGTCATCTCCAGCTCCTGGCCACCCGGCTGGAGGACGGTGTTGGTGTAGAACCCCGTGTCCCCCTCGCGCTGCTTGTGCTCCAGGGCGAGCAGCGCGGGGCGCTCGTGCTCCGGGAAGTGCAGCAGGTAGTCGCGGCCGAACAGCTCCTCGAAGGAGGAACCGACGATCCGGGCGCCGGCGGGGTTGAGGTACAGCCACGTGTGCTCGTCGCCGGTGACGCAGACGCCGTACCCGATGGTCTCGATGATCTCGACGAGCGCGTCGACCCCCAGGGACCTCAGCACCTCCGCGCTGTCGGCGGGACGCTCGGTCGGGACGCGGGCCGCCGGGGCGCGCACACCCGCGGCTCCCCCCTCGCGCTCCGACACGCGCAGCACTATGCCACGGGGCCCGACGCGGTTGGGACGGAACGACGAGACCCGGTGCCCCTGTCGGGTCACCGGGTCCGGTGCCGGGACCGGTCCCGGCCTTCGATGCTGCTGGTGGTGCGCGAGGGGGGAGTTGAACCCCCACGCCCTCTCGGGCACACGGACCTGAACCGTGCGCGTCTGCCTATTCCGCCACTCGCGCCTGAAGCCGGTAAGGGTATCCCACGACCACGACGCACCCCAAACCGGCCCGCGTCGCGGCACCGGTGGGCCGATACGATGCCGAACCGCGGGGGTGGCACGGCGGGCCCGGGCGGCTCTCCCCGGTCGGTGATCGGTGCACGCCGGCGGGTTCGTCGCCCCCCGGCTGGGCATAACGACACCCTGGGGACGTCGTTGGCAGGGTGCCCCCACCGTTTCGGCATGCAGGCAAGACTGGGACCGTAGGCGCAGCAGGCGAGAGGCAGAGAGGAGGCGGCATGGGAGTCCTTCAGCGTTTCGAGAACAAGCTGGAGCAGCTGGTCTCCGGTGCCTTCGCCCGCGCCTTCCGCAGCGAGGTGCAGCCCGTGGAGGTCGCCGCGGCCCTGCAGCGCGAGGTCGACAACTCGGCGCAGATCCTCTCCCGCGAGCGCCGGCTGGTGCCCAACACCTTCCACGTCGAGCTGTCCCCGGTCGACCACGAGCGGCTCACCCAGTACGGCACGACGCTGACCCAGGAGCTCACCGAGATGCTCCGTGAGCACGCCGACGAGCAGTCCTACGTCTTCACCGGGCCGATCACGATCAGCCTCGAGCAGGCCGACGACCTCGGCACCGGCCGGTTCCGGGTCCGCAGCGCCGCGGTCGCGCGGGTGACCCCCGCCGGCGGCGCGAGCGTCACCGACACCGCCGTACGACGGGCGCGCGTGGTGCTCGAGGTCAACGGGATGCGACACCCTCTCGAGCCTCCCGGGCTCGTGGTGGGTCGCGGCACCGACACCGACCTGCGCATCAACGACCCGGGGGTGTCCCGCCGCCACGCCGAGATCCAGGTGCTCCCCGGCGCAGGCGCGCCCTCGGTCAGTATCGTCGACCTCGGCTCCACCAACGGCATGCTGGTCGACGGCCAGCGCGTGCAGCACGCGACGCTCGCCGACGGGTCCACGGTGCGGATCGGCAACACCACGATGACGGTGCACATGGTCGGTGCCCGGGAGGGCGGCGATGTCTGAGCTGACGCTGATGCTGATCCGGTTCGCCTACCTGGCGATCCTGTGGATCTTCGTGCTCTCGGCGATCTCGGTGGTCCGCTCCGACATGTTCGGCGCCCGCATCGAGCAGACCCCCCGGGCGGAGCGGCGCGAGCAGCGGCGGGCCGCCCGGAACCGGCCCAAGCCGGCGAAGCGGCCCCGGGGCGCACCGACCCACGTCGCGATCGTCGACGGCGCCAACGCCGGCGAGACGATCCCGCTCGACCAGGCACCGCTGCTGATCGGCCGCGGCAGCGACGCCGCCATCCGCCTCGACGACGACTACGTCTCGACCCGCCACGCACGGATCGCCGCCTCCGGCGACCAGTGGTTCGTCGAGGACCTCGGCTCCACCAACGGCACCTACATCGGTTCCCAGCGGATCAGCCAGCCGACCACGCTGCAGCTCGGCTCGCAGATCCGGATCGGCAAGACCACCCTCGAGCTGAGGAAGTAGCCGCCGGTGACGTCCACGCCACAGCACTCCCTGCGCCTGCGCTACGCCGCCCTCTCCGACGTCGGGCGGGTCCGCAAGGACAACCAGGACTCCGGGTACGCCAGCGACCACCTGCTCGTCGTGGCCGACGGCGTCGGCGGTGCCGCGCGCGGAGACGTCGCCTCCTCCACCGCCGTACAGATCCTCCGCCGCCTCGACACCGCACCCGACGGTGACCTCCTGCAGGCCATGGCCGGCGCCATCCACCGCGCCCACGACCGGATCGCCGAGCTCGTCGACGAGGACCCCGAGCTGGAGGGGACGAGTACGACGGTCACCGCGGCGCTGTTCGACGGCACCCGGGTCGGCCTGGGCCACGTCGGGGACAGCCGGGCCTACCTGCTGCGCGACGGCGAGCTCTCCCAGCTGACCAAGGACCACACGTTCGTGCAGAGCCTGATCGACGAGGGCCGGATCACCCAGGAGGAGGCGCGGTCGCACCCGCACCGCAACCTGATCCTCAAGGCCGTCGACGGCGTGCACGAGACCGACCCGGACCTGTTCACCATCGAGCTGGCGCCCGGCGACCGCCTGCTGCTGTGCAGCGACGGATGCTCGGGCGTCCTCGACGACAGCCGGCTCGCCGACATCCTCGGCACCGGGACGGTCGACTACGCGGTGGTCGAGCTGGTGCGGTCCGCGCTCGAGGCGGGCAGCAGCGACAACGTCACCTGCGTGGTCGCCGACGTGGTGGCCGGGGATGCGCCGGTGGACGCGGACACTGCTGCGGCCGCCTCCACCGGGCCGATGCTGGTCGGCGCCGCCGCCGAGCAGCCGCGGAAGGCCGGCGCGGCCTCGAAGATCTTCCGGGGCCACCGCGGAGGCGACACCGGTGAGCTGGAGCCCGTCCCGGGCGAGGACGCGCGCGAGGTCGACCCGGAGGAGCTGCGCTACGCGCCGCGCCCTCCGCGCCGGTTCGCCTGGCTGGCCCGCATCGCCGTGCTCCTCGTCGTGCTGGGCGTCCTGACCGCGGCCGGGGCGGCGGCGTACTCGTGGACGCAGAAGCAGTACTTCGTCGCCGAGGCCGACGAGCAGGTCGCGATCTTCCAGGGCATCGACGCCGACCTTCCGGGTCTCGACCTCTCCGGGCTGTACGAGACCTCCCAGATCCCGCTGGCCTCCCTGCCCGAGTACCGCGCCGCGCAGGTCCGTGACGGGATCAGCGCCGAGAGCCTCCAGGACGCCCGCCGGATCGTGGACAACATCGGGGAGCTGGCGCGCCCGTGCCCGACGGCCGAGCCGTCCCCGACCGCTGCCCCGTCGGCGCGACCCTCCGCCGGTGACCCGTCCGCCCGGCCGCGCGCCGGCGCCTCGCCGTCCGCGAGCCCGACACCCAGCCCGTCTCCCTCACCCACGCTGGCGCCGCCGGACTGCGTCGAGGTGAGCCCCTGATGCCCGGCAACCCGCTGTCCGGCTTCACGCACCGACGACGCCGCGGCGCCGAGCTGTTCCTGCTCGTGCTGGCGCTCGCCGTCGGCATCGGTGCCTACGCCGCCGTCGGGTTCGGTGTCGAGGGCACCATCCCCGCCGACATGGTGGGCTACGCCGGCTGGCTGGCCGTGCTGACCGTCGCCGCCCACGTCGCGGTGCGGATCACCGCGCCCTACGCGGACCCGGTCCTGCTCCCGGTGGTCGCCGCCCTCAACGGGCTCGGCCTCGCCATGATCCACCGCATCGACCTCGCCGAGCTCGAGCGCAACGAGGAGGCCAGCACCTACGCCGGCGACCAGCTGATCTGGATGACGGTCGGCGTGGTCATCTTCGTCGGTGTCCTCGTGGTGCTCCGTGACCACCGGCGCCTCCAGGCGTTCACCTACACCTCCGGCTTCGCCGCCGTCACCCTGCTGGTGCTGCCCCTGATGCCGATCATCGGCCGGGAGATCAACGGCGCCCGGATCTGGATCAACATCGGACCGATGAGCTTCCAGCCCGGCGAGGTCGCCAAGGTGCTGCTCGTCGTCTTCTTCGCCGGCTACCTGGTGCTGCACCGCGACGCGCTCGCCCTGGCGGGCCGCCGCTTCCTCGGCGTCGACCTGCCCCGCGCCCGCGACCTCGGCCCGATCCTCGTGATGTGGCTGGTCAGCCTGGGTGTCCTGGTCCTGCAGAAGGACCTCGGCTCGTCCCTGCTGTTCTTCGGGCTGTTCCTGGTGATGCTCTACATCGCGACCGAACGGCCGGGCTGGCTGGTGGTCGGAGGCCTGCTGTTCTCGGCCGGCGCCTACGTCGGCTACCTGCTGTTCCCGCACGTGCAGCGGCGGGTCGGCTCCTGGCTGGACCCGTTCGGCGGCGAGTACGACAGCTACCAGATCGTCCAGGGGATGTACGGCCAGGCCTGGGGTGGCCTCGTGGGACGTGGCCTCGGCCAGGGCGACCCGACCCTGATCCCGTTCTCCTACTCCGACTTCATCGTCGCCGCGGTCGGCGAGGAGCTCGGCCTCACCGGCGTCATGGCGGTGATCCTGCTCTACGGGCTGATCGTCGAGCGCGGCCTGCGCACCGCGCTGGTGTGCCGCGACGGGTTCGGCAAGCTGGTCGCCGCCGGTCTCGCGGTGGTGTTCGCCCTGCAGGTCTTCGTCGTGGTCGGCGGAGTCACCAAGTTGATCCCGCTGACCGGACTCACCACGCCGTTCCTCTCCTACGGCGGGTCCTCGCTGGTCGCGAACTGGGCGATCATCGCGCTGCTGCTGCGCATCTCCGACCAGGCCCGGAGGCCGCTGCCGAGCTTCACCGGCTCTCCCGAGGACGACGCCACCGCGGTGGTGATGGTCAGGTGAGCCGACGATGAACAAGCCGATCCGCACCATGGCGATCGTCTGCCTGACGCTGTTCCTGGCGCTGCTGGTGAACTCCACCTACCTGCAGTACATCCGCGCCGACGAGCTGAACTCCCGCAGCGACAACAAGCGGGTCCGTGACGCGGAGTTCTCCCGTGAGCGCGGAGCCATCCTGGTCAGCGGCACCTCCGTGGCCGAGAGCGTGCCGGTCGACGACCAGTTCGAGTTCCAGCGCCGGTACCCGCAGCCGCTGAAGTACGCCCACCTGACCGGGTACTTCTCCTACATCTACGGCCGCAGCGGCGTGGAGCAGAGCCACAACGACATCCTGTCCGGGAGCGACCCGCGGCTGTTCGTCAAGCGCGTCGTGGACATGTTCGGCAACGCCGAGCCCAAGGGCGGCGACGTCACCCTGACCATCGACCCCCTGGCGCAGACCGCGGCGTTCGACGGCCTGCGTGACCTCGGTGGCACGGGCATCAAGGGCAGCGTGGTGGCGCTCGACCCGTCCACCGGGGCGATCCTGGCGATGGTGTCGTCACCGGCGTACGACCCGAACGAGCTCGCGTCCCACCGCCTCGGGCAGGTCACCGAGGCGTGGAAGCGGCTCAACGCCGCCGACGACCGCCCGATGCTCAACCGCGGCATCCAGGAGGTCTTCCCGCCGGGGTCGACGTTCAAGCTGGTCACGGCCGCGGCCGCGCTCTCCAGCGGGCAGTACACCCCGGAGTCGTTGGTCCCCGGTGGGGCGACGCTCGACCTGCCGCTGACCGACGCGGTGCTCCCCAACGACAGCGGCACCGACTGCGGAGGCAGCCGCGTGACGCTGACGCAGGCGCTCCGGGTCTCGTGCAACGTCGCGTTCGGCTGGCTCGGCATGGAGATCGGCGACGACGCCCTGCGCGAGCAGGCGGAGAAGTTCGGCTTCGGTGACGTGTACCTCGACGACCTGCCCGGACAGGCCGAGAGCCGCTTCCCCGGCGACCCCGACGAGCCGCAGACCGCACTGTCGGCGATCGGGCAGTTCGACGTCGCGGCGACGCCCCTGCAGATGGCGATGGTGGTGGCGGGCATCGCCAACGGCGGCACGGTGATGAAGCCCTACCTGGTCGACGAGGTCCGCTCCCCCGACCTCGATGTGCTCGACAAGGCCGGCCCCGAGCCGTACCGCAACGCGGTCAGCTCGTCGGTGGCCCGCGACCTCACCCAGATGATGATCGACGTGGTCGACAACGGCACCGGGACCACAGCCCAGATCCCCGGGATCAAGGTCGCCGGCAAGACCGGCACGGCGCAGACGTCGGCGGACCGCAACCCCTACGCCTGGTTCGTGTCCTTCGCCCCCGCGGACGACCCCCAGGTGGCGGTGGCGGTGCTCATCGAGGACGCCGGGGTGGCCCGGGACGCGATCTCCGGCAGCGGCCTGGCCGCACCCATCGCCAAGCGCGTCATGGAGGCGGTGATCGGGCAGTGACGGCCGGCCGGGACAGCGGGCGGTACCGGCTCACCAGCCTGGTCGCCACCGGCGGGATGGGCGAGGTGTGGCGCGCCGAGGACACGGTCCTCGACCGGGAGGTCGCGGTGAAGGTCCTCAAGCAGGAGCACGCCGACGACCCCGCCTTCCGCGCCCGGTTCCAGGCGGAGGCCCAGAACGCGGCCGCGCTGGTCCATCCCCACGTGGCCTCGGTCTTCGACTTCGGCGAGCTCGCCGACGACGACGGTCCCGGCACGCGCCGGCCGTTCCTGGTGATGGAGCTGGTCCCCGGCCGGCCGCTGTCCGCCCTGCTCCGCGGCGGGGACCCGATGCCACCGGAGGGGGCCGCCGCGGTGGTGGCGCAGGCGGCCGACGCGATCGCGGCCGCGCACACCCTGGGCATCGTGCACCGCGACGTGAAGCCCGCCAACCTGCTGGTCACCCCGGACGGCACGGTCAAGATCACCGACTTCGGCATCGCCCGCGCGGCCGGCAGCTCCACGCTCACCCAGACCGGCCTGGTCATCGGCACCCCGCACTACCTCGCGCCCGAGCAGGCCGAGGGACACCCGGCCACCCCGGCCAGCGACATCTACGCGCTCGGCGTGGTGCTCTACGAGTGCCTCGCCGGCCGTCGCCCGTTCGACCGTGACACCCCGATCCAGGTCGCGCTCGCCCACCTCCGCGAGGAGGTCCCGCCGCTGGACCCGGCCGTGCCGCAGCGCCTGCGCGCCATCGTCGACAAGGCCCTGGCCAAGGATCCTGACGAGCGTTTCGCGAGTGCGGCGGACCTGGCCGTCGCGCTCCGGGGAGGTGCCGCCCCGGGCCCCGGCCTGGTCGCTGCGGCCCCTGCCGCCGGCGCGTCCACACAGCTGCTGGAGCGGCCGGTGACCACGCCGACCGGGCGCGCACGGGCCGGGGCGCTTCCGGCCTGGTGGCCGTGGGCGGCCGCGACGGCCGGCGTACTCGCCCTGGTCGTCTCGACCGCGGCCACCGCCGACGACGGGTCCGCACGCTCGGTCGCCGCCGAGAAGCCGGCCACGGCGTCCCCCGCGGCCGCGACGGTGCGCGCCGACGACCAAGTGCGGGTCCGGGCCGCCGCCTACCTCGGCCGGAAGCCGAAGGAGGTCCGGGAGGAGCTCGAGGCACGGGGACTCGAGGTCGAGGAGCACAACGTGCCGGCCACCTCCCCGGAGCAGGCCAAGGGGACCGTGGGAGCTGTGCGGCCCACCGGCCTGGTCGAGCCCGGCACCCTGGTCACCGTCGAGGTGTGGGACGAGTACGTCGAGCCGCGCAAGGACGACCCCAAGGACGACCGCAAGGACCACCGCGGGGACGACAAGAAGCGCGGCGGAGACCAGGGCAGGCCGGACAAGGGCCGGGACAAGGGCGCGGGACCCCACGGCAAGGCGAAGGGCAAGGACGACTGATGACCACGGGACCAGAGCCGCACCGGATCGGCGGCCGCTACGAGCTCGGCGAGCTGCTCGGCCGGGGCGGCATGGCGGAGGTCCGCAAGGGCAACGACGTGCGCCTGGGACGCATCGTGGCCGTCAAGCGGCTGCGCACCGACCTGGCCAGCGACCCCACCTTCCAGGCCCGGTTCCGCCGGGAGGCGCAGTCCGCGGCGTCGCTGAACCACCCCTCGATCGTCGCCGTCTACGACACCGGCGAGGAGATGTCGACCGACGGCACCAACGTCGCCCAGCCCTACATCGTCATGGAGCACGTCGCCGGCCGCACGCTGCGCGAGATCCTCCGCGAGGGCCGCAAGATCCTGCCCGAGCGGGCCCTGGAGATCACCTCCGGGATCCTGTCCGCGCTCGACTACAGCCACCGGGCCGGCATCATCCACCGCGACATCAAGCCGGCGAACGTGATGCTGACCCCCTCCGGCGACGTGAAGGTGATGGACTTCGGCATCGCGCGCGCCGTGGCCGACGCGTCGTCCACCATGACGCAGACGGCGGCGGTCGTCGGCACCGCGCAGTACCTGTCCCCGGAGCAGGCCCGGGGGGAGACGGTGGACTCGCGCAGCGACGTCTACTCCACCGGCTGCCTGCTCTACGAGCTGCTCACCGGCCGGCCGCCGTTCGTCGGCGAGAGTCCCGTGTCGGTGGCCTACCAGCACGTCCGCGAGCCGGCCGTCGCGCCCTCCAGCCTCGACCCCGACCTTCCACCCGAGGTCGACGCGATCGTCATGAAGGCGCTCGCCAAGCCCGTCGAGGAGCGGTACCAGTCCGCGGCGGCCATGCGCGCCGACATCGAGCGCTACCTGGGCGGGAAGCCGGTGGTCGCCCCGCGCGTCGCCGGCGGCTCGGCGACCACCACCTTCCTGCCGGACGAGCGCGGCACCGAGGCCACCTCCGTCTTCGCGACCGGGGCGCTGCCCGAGGCCGAGGAGAGGAAGAAGCGCTGGCCGCTGGTGCTGCTGGTCGTGGCGATCCTGACCCTGCTGATCGGCGCCCTCGTCGCCGCGTCGGGCGTCTTCTCGCCGGGGCCCGCGCAGAAGTCCGTCCCGAACGTGGTGAACATGACCCAGCAGCAGGCCGAGCGCGCCCTGGAGCAGGCCGGGCTGGCGTTGGGTGGCGTCGAGCTGCAGGCCTCGGCCGACGTGCCGAAGAACCGGATCATCTCCCAGGACCCCGAGTCGGGTGGCTTCCTCGACGAGGGCGGCGAGGTCGACATCCTGGTCTCCGAGGGGCCGCCCGAGGTCGTCGTACCGGACGTGCGCGACCTCGACAAGGAGGAGGCGCGCGCCGTTCTCGAGGACGAGGGGCTGCGGGTGCGGCTCCGCGAGCGGGAGTCCGACGAGGAGGCCGACACCGTCATCGAGACCGACCCGCGGGCCGCGACCAGCGTGGCCGTCGACTCGCTGGTGACCGTCTTCTTCTCCGACGGACCGGAGGAGGTCCCGAGCGTGGTGGGCAAGCAGGAGGACGCCGCCCGTCAGGCGATCGACGACGCCGGGTTCACCGCCAGCGTCGAGTACGACAGCGAGACCCGGGCCGAGCCGGGCACGGTGCTCGACCAGACACCCGACGCCGGAGAGACCCTCTCGCAGGGGGCGGCGGTCACGATCGTGGTCTCGGACTACGAGGAGCCGACGCCCACCCCGACGCCGGAGCCGACGCCCACCGCGGAGCCCACGCCGACCCAGGAGCCGAGCCCGTCACCGTCGGCGTCAGCGACGCTGGGCCTGGGCCCGCAGCCCTCGGAGACCCCGCAGGGCTGATCCCCGGCAGGCGCTCCGGCCTGCTCAGAGGTCGCCGTCCGCACCCTGCTCGAGCCCGGCCGGCCTGGCGTAGCCGAGGTCGGGGGTGCCCAGGTACGCCGGTAGCTCGACCTCCTCGTGCACGAGGAGGTCCCAGCCGAGCCGGTGGCGTGCGACGTAGGCGAGGTAGTTGTCGATGTAGGGGCTGTCGTTGATCTCGGCGAGCATCGAGGAGGGGTCGCCCACCGCGGTGATGACGTACGGCGGGGAGTACGGGATGCCGTGGAGGACCACGGTGTTGCCGACGCACTTGATCCCGGTCGTGGAGATCACCCGCTGCCCCTGGATGGTCATCGCCTCCGCGCCGCCGGCCCACATGGCGTTGACGACCGCCTGGATGTCCTGCTGGTGGACCACGAGGAAGTTCGGGTCCACGGTGGGGTCGGTGTTCTCGTCGAGCGGCGCGTCGTCGAGCTCGACGGTCAGCCCCGGCCCCTTCATCGGCCCCATCCCGGCCGGTGCCTCGAGCTCGCGCACCTGTTCCTGGATGCGGGAGCCGCCGGCGTTGAGGTCCTCGGTCAGCCGGTCGACCTCCTCGGCGAGCGCGGCCCGCTCCGCCTGCAGCTCGTCGACCTCCTTGGTGGTCTGCTGCACGACGGTGGACAGGTCGCCGTACCGCCCGGCCCGCAGGTCGGTGCCGTCGGAGGCGACGGCGCTGGTCACGAAGAGCCCCCCGGCCAGCAGGAACACAGCCGGCGCGCCGACCCTCCAGCCGAGCCCGTGCCGCCGGTAGCTGCGCAGCCGGGCGTTCCACGCCGCGGAGAGGCGGCGGGGCAGGCCCTCGCGCGTCTGCGGCGCGGAGCTGTCGGGGCGAGGGGAGTCGGTCATCGGTCTCTCGGGCGAGGAGGACGGCGAGTGCGCTGTCGTGGTCGCGCGTCTCGCCGACTACGCTATCCGACGTCGCAAGCACAGGTGACGTTCGTTCCGGCCCAACCGAGGAGTGCAGGTGTCCGACCCGAGCCGCAGCAAGGCCCGTTCCCGCGCAAGCGCGTCGAGTGCCGGCGCCGGGCACCGGCCGGGTGCCGACCAGGGCGCGGCGCTGTCCGTGCCCCGGACCGTGATCGCCGGTCTGGTGACGCTGCTGGGCGTCGCCTGGATGGCGGTGTACATCAACGTCGCCCAGGACGGTGACGCGCTGACCTGGATGGGCGACCTGGGCCGGTGG
Organism: uncultured Actinomycetota bacterium; assembly: GCA_963747975.1. Lineage (GTDB taxonomy): Bacteria > Actinomycetota > Actinomycetes > Propionibacteriales > Nocardioidaceae > Nocardioides_C. The sequence continues at coordinate 6,376 of CAVVHI010000007.1, read as the reverse complement.
AACTTCCTGATCGGCTTCGGGCTGGTCTTCCTCGGCCTGGCCCTGTTCGCCAACCCGGGGACGCCGCTGGGCCGGGGCCGCGGCATCGTGGTGGGCATGCTCGGCTCGTTCCTGCTGGGCCTGGTGTGGATCATCGTCTACTACATGGCCGGGCAGCCGACCTCGATCCCGGTGCTGCGCAACCTCGAGGCCTACAACCTCGTGGTCGGGATCGGCTTCATGGCGGTCGGCTTCGTCTACGCCACCAAGTGGGAGTAGCCGGGTCCTTCCCGATCTCGTCCTCGAGCCCCTCCGGCACCGCGCCGGCAGGGGCTCGACGCCTGTCGGGGCCTCGTCGAGCGCGGCGCGACGGCGCGACCGGAGCGGGTCACGGCGCCGGGAACCACAAGGAATCACACGGCTGTAAGTAATCCACAGGGGTTATCCCCAGTGTGGAAAGCCGGCCGCGCGCACAGGTTCTCTACCCGCGTCGGCGCAGCGCGAAACCACGCGCGAGACCACCGGGGACCACGGGCGCGGTGTCGTGCCGCGCCCGGACGCCGCGACGCGGGCAGGTCTCAGGTGAGGAGGAAGGGGCTCGCGACGAGGGCGGCGAGGACGGCGGCGCCGATCGCACCGAGCCCGGCCGCCTGCCACAGCTGCCGGTTGTCGCGCGGGGCGTAGACGAGGACCAACGCGATCAGGATCCCGCCGACGAGCCCACCGAGGTGGCCCTGCCAGGAGATCCGCGCCCCGCCGAAGATGGTGAGCGCCACGTTGATGCCGATCCAGAACAGGATCTGGCTGTAGTCGGCCCGCGCCTTGATCGCGACCACGAGCAGCCCGCCGAGGAGCCCGAAGATCGCGCCGCTCGCGCCGATGGTGGGGACGTAGGGCGCGGTCAGGTACAGGACCGCGGCGGCGCCGGCCAGCCCGCTGAGGAAGTACAGCAGGAGGAAGCGGGCGCGCCCCAGGGCCGCCTCGAGCTGGGGCCCGAGGATCCACAGCACGAACATGTTGAGGCCGATGTGGAGCAGGGCCTGGTGGGTGAACATCGACGTCAGCGGCTGCCACCACGCGCCGGTCGCCACACCCTCGATCCAGCCGTACCCGAGTCCGGTGCACTGCTGCTCTCCGGCGGCGTGCAGCGGCGGCGGCGCGAGGCACCGGCCCACGGGGTAGAGGGCGAGCCGGTCCACCAGGCCGCCGGCACGGTCGCCGGTGGCCAGGATGAGGACCCACACCGCGGCGTTGACCGCGATCAGCACCTTCGAGGTGAGGGTCGGGTCGCCGGACCGGCGTCCGCCGTACGACGTCCGCACCGGCCGCTGGCTGCGGGAGCCCTCCTGCACGCACGCGGGGCACTGGAACCCGACCGCGGCCTGGGTCATGCAGTCCGGGCAGATCGGGCGCCCGCACCGCTGGCAGCGGATGTGCGTCTCACGGTCGGGGTGCCGGTAGCAGTACGGCGTCGCCTCGGTGCTCATCGTGTCGGCGTGCGTGCAGGGAGCCCGGAAGGGCGCATCGTCAGCGGCGCTCGACGTCGACGGTCTCGATGGTGACCGGGTCGACCGGGCGGTCCATCGAGCCGGTCTTCGTGGAGGCGATCGCGTCGACGACGGCCTGGCTCTCCGCGTCCTCGACCTCTCCGAAGATCGTGTGCCGGTTGTTCAGGTGCGGGGTCGGCCCCACGGTGATGAAGAACTGGGAGCCGTTGGTGCCGGGGCCGGCGTTGGCCATCGCGAGAAGGTAGGGCCTGTCGAAGGAGAGCTCGGGGTGGAACTCGTCCTTGAACGTGTAGCCGGGCCCGCCGGTGCCGGTGCCGAGCGGGCAGCCGCCCTGGATCATGAAGCCGTCGATCACCCGGTGGAAGTCGAGGCCGTCGTAGAAGCGGCCGGTCTTCTTCTCCCCGCTCTGCGGGTCGGTGTACTCCTGCGTGCCCTCGGCGAGGCCGACGAAGTTCGCCACGGTCTTGGGGGCGTGGTTCGGGAACAGGTGGATCCTGATGTCGCCCTTGTTCGTCTTCAGGGTTGCCCAGAGGTCCTCGGCCATGAGGTCGCCTTTCATCGGTTGCTCGGTGGAGTGCGCCATGATCCTCCCACGGTGACCAAGGGCCCTTCCGGGGCACCCTCCGGGTGCGGTACCCAGGGTTTGATTCGGTTCGCGCAGACGGCATGATCAGGGCTGTAGCGGGCACGGACTCCATCGAGAGACACGAAGAGAGGACACCTCGACGATGCTGAAGCGCAAGCCGAAGACGACGACGCAGAAGATGCGTGCCCAGGCCGACGAGGTCATGGAGCGTCTGGCCCCGCACATGGAGTCCGCCCGGGAGCGGACCGAACCCATGGTCAAGGAGGCCAAGCTGCGGGCGGCGGAGGCTCGTGAGAAGGCTGCCCCCTACGTGCACGAGGTGCGGGACAAGACCCAGCCGCACGTCGACAGCGCCAAGGTCAAGCTCGCCACCGAGGTGCTTCCCGTGCTCACCGCTGCCGTGGCGGCCGCCTCCGAGGCGACCGAGGAGGTCCGTGAGGAGGCGAAGAAGCGCGGCACCGCGACCGCGGCCGCCCTCAAGGGCGAGCTGGAGGCCCCTCGCAAGAAGGAGTCCCACAAGCTTCGCAACTTCCTGATCCTGCTCGGCCTCGGCGGCCTGGTCGCGTTCGTCGCGAAGAAGATGTCGGACCGTGAGGCCAGCACGGCCTGGCAGTCGTCGTACACGCCCACCCCGGCGGCCGCCACCGGCGGGGCGTCGACGACCACCCCGTCCTACAGCGCCCCCGGCGTCGCTGCCGCGGGCGCGCAGCCCGAGATGGACGACACCCCGATGGGTACGGCGGCCGCAGCTGCTGCCGCCCAGGCCCACGACGAGGCCGGTGCCGGACCGGACGAGGCCGCCGCCGACGCGTCCGAGCACCCGCACACGGCCACCACGCCGGACAACCCGGCCGACGAGGTCAAGCTCGACGACGACAAGAGCTGAGCGCCGCTCACCCTCGCCTTCCGAGGAGCCCGGTCACCGTGGGTGGCCGGGCTCCTCCGCGTCCGGGGCGGCCTGCCCGGAGCGGCGGTCGGCGGCCGGAGCGGGCCGGCGCACCCCGGGCAGCCTGCGCGGACGTGGCGGCAGGTCCACCGGCCGGTGCTCGGCGACCCAGCGGTCGATCTCCTCCCACCGGGAGAACAGCCAGTCGATCCGCTCCTCCCGGCCGTCGGGGATCTCCCGGCGCGGCACCCGCCACCACCGCATGACCAGCTGCTTGTCCATCGGCAGCTCGCGCCAGAGGTCGGTGACCGTCAGCAGGTGGTCGAGGCCGGTGTGGGCGACCATCACCACGTCGGCCTCGGGGGCGGCGTCCAGCGCGGCCAGGAAGCCGCCGGGCCGGGGAGCGAGGACGTTCTCCATCCGCTCGGCGCGCTCGGCCATCCGCTCCAGCCCGAGCTGGCGCAGCTTCTCGATCGCCCGCTCCCGCCGCTGGGGGGTGAAGTTGCCGCCCTCGGGGAAGATCACGAACGCGTCGTCGTCGTCGAGGTCGCGGGCCAGCTCCCCGACCTGCCGCTCCAGCCGCTCGGCGGGTCGCCCTTCTTCGGCGGGGAGACGAACCGGCTCGGCACCCGGTCCAGCAGCACCCCGATGGCGGGGTCCCAGGCCAGGGTGTCCTTGAGCACGACCCGCGGCTCGCGGCGGTACCAGTGCATCAGCGCGTACATCAGCGTGAACGAGTCGCCGGGCCCGGCGTGCCGGGAGCAGACCAGCAGCGGGTGCCCCGGGAAGGCGTCGGGGGTGGGGCCCTGGGTGACGATCTTCAGCCGCAGCACCCGCCGCGCCTCCCGGAAGAAGATCACCAGGTAGGTCTGTGCGAGGTCGTAGTGGATCCGCTCGAAGAACGGCCGCCGGAGGAACAGGCCGAACCCTGAGGCGATCCACAGGCCGAACAGCTCGACGAGGATCAGCGTCTCGAGCACCAGGTGGAGCAGGAGCACCCAGAGCAGCCGCAGCGGGCGCAGTCGGCCGGGGACGACGGGCGACAGCAGGGCGGCGCCCAGGATCCACAGGGGGACGGTGGTGAGCAGCACGACGGTCAGCGCGATCACCGCGGGGGCGACGACCACCCGCTGCACCAGCCCGGTCACGGCGCGGGCTCCTCGAGGTAGGCGAGGTAGGTCGACGTGGCGTCGTAGGCCTGGTCGATCCGTCGCATCACGGCCTTGAAGTCGCGGTAGGCCAGGAGGGAGTCGTCCCGGCGGACCCGCCGCCGGTGGGGAGGACGTGGGCGGTGACGTGGTCGGGAAGCGCGGCCATCTCCCGGTGGAACCGGTGCCGCCGGGCGATCTCGAACGACACCCGGGCCACCTCCCAGGGCCTGGTCGGCGGCTTCAGGGGACGGTCGACCCGGCCGACCTGGAGCACGAAGATCCGGTCCGCGCCCACCTCGACCGCCCGGCCCACCGGGATCGAGTTCACGATGCCGCCGTCGAGGTAGTGCTCGTCGCCGACCCGGGCCGGTCGCAGCAGGCCGGGCACCGCGGCCGAGGCCATCACGGCGTCCACCACCCGGCCCTCGGTGAACCAGTGCTCCGCGGCGCGCTCGATGCTGGCCGCGCAGCACTGGAAGGGGATGGCGAGCTCGTCGAAGGTGAGGTCGCCGAGCTCGGCCTGGAGCAGGTCGCGCAGCGGCTTGGCGGAGTGCAGGTGGGTGCCGGTGCGCACCGCCCGGGTCATCTGGCGCACCGCGCCGTCGCCGTACACCTCCTTGCCGGGCCGCGCTCTCCCACAGCGCGATGAGCCGGTCGATGACGCCGGGGCCGGGGTCGGCGGCGACGAGTGCTCCGTTGAGGGCGCCGACGGAGGTGCCGAGGATGAGGTCGGGCTCGATGCCGGCCTCGGCGAGGGCCCGGAGCATGCCGACCTCGACGGCGCCGAGCAGGCCGCCGCCGCCGAGCACGAAGGCGGTGCGGGTCATCGGGTCAGTCTCCGGTGCGCGCCGGTCGCCGGCCGCGTTCGGCGGCGGCCTCGCTCCTCGGCGATCCGGCGCGGCACGTCCGCGGTGGCGCGGTGCTCCGCCCAGAAGGACAGGATCGGGACGGTCCCGGCCAGCAGGGTGACCACGGTGAACGCCGGGGCTCCACTCGGCACGGCGGGAGAGCATGAACGCGAAGAGCAGGAAGATCATGTAGAGCCAGCCGTGGGCGACCCCGAGCGTGTGGGTGATCCACTCGCCGACCTGGTTCGGGTCGCTCCCGGGGGTGACCAGCTCGGGTGTCGACGGGAAGATGCCCCACATCGCGCGCCGTCGAAGTTGGCCAGCGGAACACCGACGAGGATCAGCACGATGAGCAGCACACCGACGATGTTGGCCATCACGCGGTAGGGGGTGAGCAGCGACTTCACGGGCTCGACGGTACCTCAGCGCTCCTCCTCCCCCTCCCCTCCGGCTCCTCCTCCCCGGAGGCCCGGCGGCGGCGCGGCCGCTCGAGCTCGTCCCGCCCAGCGCCACCAGATGAAGAGGGCGAACCCGCCGAAGACGAACCACTGGATCCCGTAGAGGAAGTTGCGCAGGCCGGTGCCGGACCCCGGGTCCGGGCACGACGCGGGGGTCACCGGTCTCGAGACCGCGACGCCCCGCCGGGTCGGCCTCGGCGACGATCAGGTAGGCGCTGTACAGGTCCTGGTCCACGCGCTGGATGGCGTCGGCGATCCGGACCTCGGGCAGCAGGTCGTCGGGCGGGTCGGTGTCCGGCCGCCGCCGTCCCTCCGGAGGCTGCAGCCAGCCGGTGAGGTCGACCCGGCCCTGGGGTGCTGCCGGCGCCGCGTCCGGGTCCGGCGTCCATCCGCGTACGACGAGCAGCGCGGAGCGGGGGCGGCAGGCCGTGGGCCGCCCTCGCACACCGCGACCGGGGTGACCGCCCAGTACCCGTCCTGCCCGCCGAGGTCGCGATCGGTCACGTAGAACGTCGACTCCGGACAGCCACGACCCGGTCAGGGTCGACCGGGCGGCCCACCGCCGAGGAGGGGAACGGGCTCGTCGGCGTCGAGCACCTCCTCGAGCGGCACCGGGGCCAGGGTGGTGAGGTCCCGGGCGTGCTGCCTCCCGCTGGGCCTGCCAGGCGTCGAGCTGCCACAGCCCGAGCAACACGCGACGACGGTGGCGGCGACTCCGAGAAGGTGGAGGGGGAGGAGCCGAGGAGCCACAGCTCCGCAGGTCCTCCGCACGGCTCCCAGCCTACGTGGTGCTGCGCGCGGGCCATCGGGGGAGTTGCCGCCCTGAGCCGGACAGTCGTCTCGAGACGCGCTCGTCGAGCGGATCGTGGCCCTGGTCGTCGACGGGGCAGCTCGGGGTCCCGCGGAACGGAACTACAGCCAGGCCTCAGTCGGGCCTGACCTGCGGTGGAGCCAAGGGGA
>CAVVHI010000006.1:0-198174 GCA_963747975.1 uncultured Actinomycetota bacterium | reverse complement strand
CTGGTGCCACGAGGTTGATCGGTCGACGGCTGTTAGCGGATTTTGACGAAACCGCAGGTCAGAGGGGGTGTGGCGGTTCGTGCTGAGTTAGCGCATATCGCCGTTGGACACCGATTCCGGGGCTTCGTGCATCACTCTCGTGCATCACTCGGGCCAGACGAGCTTGGCGTGGCGCGTCACGTGGACTTGCGGGGGTCGGGGAATCCGAGGGTGAGGTATCCGGGTGCGCGTTTGGTGAGCGCGGCCGCGAGAACTGGCACCTCGACGTCGTGGTAGTCGTGCACTTCGGCGGTCTGCTTGCCCGGATGCGCTCGGAGGACGCGGCCGGCGTACTGGACGAGGCGTCCCTTGAACGAGACCGGGCCGGCCAGGAACAGCGTGTCGAGTGCGGGACAGTCGAAGCCTTCGCCGACGAAGTGGCCCGTCGCGACCACCAGCAGCGGCGAGTCGGATTCGGATGGGTTGAGCCGCCCGATGGCTGCGGCGCGCTGCTTGGCGCCCATGCCGCCCTTGAGGACGACGGGGTCCAGCCCTCGCTCGGCGAGTGCCCCGGCGAGGTGGTCGACGTGGCCGGTTCGCTGGGCGAGGACGAGGCAGTGGCGGCCGCGACCGAGTGCCTCGACCACATCGGTGAGGATCTGCTCATTACGGGGCGCGTCTTCGGCCAGCGCACGGTGGACGCCTGCGATGGCGCCCGGGATGGACAGATCGACGGGGTCGTCCAGCCGGAACGAGGTGGCGTGGACGACGAGCACGGGGCGGGGTCGGTCGGCACCGGCGCCTTCGAGGGTGTCGGGGTCGGCGTGAGTGAAGGTGTGGCGGACCGGGCCGAGCTGGAAGCCGATCAGGTCGTCGAGGCCGTCGCGCCGGTAAGGCGTGGCGGTGAGCCCGACCCAATAGCGGGCTGGGATCGCGCGGACGGCGGTCTCGAACGCGGCTGCCGGGACGTGGTGGCACTCATCGACGATGACCTGGCCGTAGGCGCCGAGCTTGTCGGCGAGGTCGGTTCGGCGGGCGAGTGTCTGCAAAGTGGCGATGTCGACGATGCCGGTGAGCTTGGATCGGCCGCCGCCGAGCTGCCCCGGCTTGACGCCGAGGAGGTCGGTGATTTCGCGGCGCCACTGGTCGGCGAGCGTCTTGCGGTCGACCAGCACCAGCGTGGAAACGGTTCGCTGGGCGATGACGGCACAGGCCATGACGGTCTTCCCAGAGCCGGGCGGAGCGACCAGGAGCCCCAACTCGTGCGGCAGCACCGCCTCCACTGCTTCCTGCTGCTGCGGCCTGAGATCGAAGGTCGGCGAGAGGTCCAAAGGGTCTCCGGTGACTCGCTGATCGTCGACCTCGACCTTGCTGCCGGCTCCCTCGATGAGTCGCGTCGCCGTGTCGCGTAGCCCGCGCGGGAGGACGAGGTGGTCGTCGAGCGTCTCGTCGTAGGAGGTGATGATGCGCGGGACGTTCCACGTCGATTGGCGGCGACGCTGGCGGTCGTAGAACTCCGGGTTGTACGTGGACGCTGCGTGCTTCAAGGTCGCATACAGCGAGGGGCTCAGCTCCGAGCCGGGAATCCGCACCGTGCCGTCAAGGCTCAGATGCACGATCGGTGCCGGATTCGGCTGGGTCTTCGTCGACCGGGCGGGCTGGGCCCGGTCGACGCGTGCCCCGACCGTCGGCTCCCGGAGCGCCGAGGCGAGCTTCGTGACCTGCTTCGGGGTCAGGCGCTCCAAGGTGGAGAGGTACTCCCACTGGTCCTCGAACGGCTCCAGCGTGGCCAGGTCGAGAAAGACCGTGGTGCCGAGCTTGCGTGACTTGCCGTGGAGCGGGGCCGCGATCAGGTTGCCGGGTCCTTGCCCGGGCAGCACGTCCTGGGAGGGGAAGAGCCGGTCGTAGCAGCGCAGGTCCATCCGGCCACGGATCGCGATCGCTTCGCGGACGAGAGCGGTCCCGAGTTGGCGCGCGGTGGCTGCTGGCACGGGGTCGGTGAAGAAGATCCACACGTGAGCGCCGATCCCGGACCGGGACACCTCAAGCGCGGCAGGCGCGCCAACGGCTCGTGCCGCCTTCAGGTAGGCGAGTGCGTCGAGCATGGCGGCCTGTCCGTCGAAGTCCGCGGCGAGCCAGCAGGTCTGGTCGCCGGCGAGCATCGGATAGAGGCCGATGTGGACGTCGCCCGTCAGATGCGCGGCGAGGACCTCGGGCGTCAGTGGGAGGTGCCGCACCTCCGTGGCTGGGCGGCCCTTGCGCCAGCCGCCCTCGACGGCGGGCATCCATCCCGACTTGCTGCGTGCGGGCGTTCTCCCAACGCACGGCGTAGATGTCACGTCGTGCGCCGAACAACGCGGCATAGAACTCGACCTTGGCCCGCGAGGAGGAACGCCCGTCCACCGGACCCGGTGCCTTGTCGAACCAAGCCGTCTGGGTTCCGCGAGTTGGAGCCGCCTCCGCATCGGTCAACTTGAGGAGCTTGCGCAGGCGAGCGTTCTCCTGTCGCAAGCTCTCCAGTTCGGCTTGCAGGTCGTTCACGGCGACAATCCTGCCGGTAGACCTACTGAAACCAGCTGCTGAAGACATCTGGGTGGCAAATGGATCAGTGCAGTTCGGTCAGCAGGGCTCGGAGGATGTCTGCAACTCTCTGGGAGCGGGTCGACGACCCTCAGAGGGGCCCCCATCGTCATCCCCCGCGTCTCGAGTTGACCTTTTGCAGACGTTCCGGTCGACCTTTTGCAGAAGCCTGCGCCTGAGGCCTATGACTAGATTCCTGCTCACATGAGCAGTAGTCTGTTCATATGGATTTCGGTGAACCCTTCGGCGGCCTGATGCCTGGAGCGCGCGGTGCGGCGCTCGCCGTGCTGCTTCGCACTGGCGCGCCCCTGACCGGACGGCGCGTGCACGCGTTGGTCGCGGATCGCCACAGTCTGGGTGCCGTGCAGCAGGCGCTGCGAGACCTCGATCGGCTGGGGCTGATCACGACGGAGGCCATCGGGCGTGCCGGCGTGCACCGCATCAACGAAGGCCATGCAGCCATCGCCCCACTGCGTGCCTTGGCCAGCCCGATCGAGATGCTGACTCGCGTCGTGGAGGAGACCGTGCGAGGCGTCGAAGCCGTCATCGTGTTCGGATCAGTTGCTCGCGGCGATGCCCACGCAGACAGCGACGTCGACCTCGTGGTGATCGCCCCCGCGACGTGGGACGGTAGGGCCGAGCTGCAGCAGCAGGTCCATGAGCGCCTCGGCAATGACTGCGACGTCCTGCACCTGACCGGCGACCACTTCAAGCTCGCTCCAGAGGACCGCGAGCCGGTCGTGTCCGAGATATTGCGCGACGGGATCGCCCTGGTCGGCACAATGCCGCGTCGGAGTCGGGTGGCGTCATGACGAACACGGAGAGCAGGAACCACGCCAAGAGGTTCCTCCAAAAGGCGCAGGAGTACCTGGACTCAGCTCAGGACAATCTCGATCTCGAGCGCGCGACTCCGGCCGCTGGGGATGCGATCCATGCCGGCATCAGCGCGAAGGACGCGATCGTGACGGCGTTGACCGGGGAGACCAGCAAGGCGAAGGACCACGCCAAGGCGGTGAAGGAGTTGCGCCAGGCGCTCGGTGTTCACCGCGATGCCGCAGCGGCAGAGAAGGCGTTGCGAGAACTGATCTCGATGAAGGGCGAAGTCGAGTACGGCGCCACGCTCATCACGCTCGCCAAGGCGAAGCCTCTCGTCCGGCGAGCGATGGTGCTCGTCGAGATCGCGAAAGAGCTGGTGAGGCGGCCCTGATCTGAACATCGCAAAGTTGTTGAGGCTCGTCGGATCTAACGACAACACAACAACTTCGTGCCGGGCGGCGTTCGGCGCCACGGCTGCGGGGAGAGCCGTCACGCCGACCGCCGTCGTCGCTTGGGCTGGGGAAGCAGGTCGGTGACGGTTGTCGGCTCGCGGTCGGGCGCGACCAGAGCCTTCAACGCGGCCTCGGCCAGCGCCATGCGCTTCTCCTCCCACGCGAGCAGCTGGTCGAGCCGCCACCGGTCGGGGTGGGTCATCACCGGCGGCGGCACCAGATCATCGGTCCTTGAGGTTCTGGTAGCCCTTCGTCTTGCCCCAGCCGTAGCGCGCCATCACGTCGTGCGCGTCGAGGAAGACGTGCCGCGGGTCGGTGTCGTCTCCAGGCATCCGGCGGCCAGTGCATGGTCACACCGCCTTCGGCTTGCCGAGGACGGGCTGGGAGGCGAGCCGCTGGGTGTGGATGAATGTCCGCAGGTCGCCGACGGTCGTGTAGAGCCGGCGCCCGATCTTGAAGAACTCCGGCCCGGTGCCCTCCTGGCGCCACCAGCGGACGGTGTTGACGGGTGTCCGCAGGATCTCGGCGACGTCGTCGAGCGTGAGGAGCTCGTCGTCGTGGCGCGCGTGGAACGGGACGTCGTGGGTGTTGCTGTTCATGGTTCCTCCTGTCAGGCGTTGACCCGCGAGGATCGTGGGCGACAGGTAGGTGTGAGGGCCGTGCCGCACGGAGGGCCAAATACGTTCGATCGGATATCGTCGAGGAATGGATCGGGCGTACCCGCTCGAAGTCGCACGACGTGCCAGCGGTCTGACGCAGGCCGAGCTCGCCGCCAGATCCGGTACGTCGCAGGCGACGATGTCGGCGTACGAACGAGGTCTGAAGTCGCCAACGCTCAAGGTCGCCGCGCGGATCCTCGAGGCCGCGGGGTACGACCTCAACCTGCGCCGGCTCATCGACTGGGTTGAGCACGAAGCGCCCGGAGTTGGGCACTTCTGGGTGCCGAGCACCCTGTGGCACGTCGAGACCCCCGACTGCTTCGCGATGCTGGCGTTCGCCGACCTCGTCGGCGACGGACCGATGCGCGAGTGGGACATGCACGACCGCGCACAGCGCAAGGGCGTCTACGAGCAGTTGCTCCAAGGTGGCTCGCCCGAGGAGATGATCCGCTGGATCGACGGCCCCCTCCTCGTCGAGGTGTGGGAGGAGCTCGACCTACCGGACGCGGTCCGCGAGGCGTGGAAGTGGCCGATTGTGATCGTGCGGGGACCGACCCAGCCGGACACCGTGCGGGTCCTGGGCCGAGGGGACGACTCGTTCACGGCTGAAGCGTGGGTCCGCGGACACGAAGCAGTGCCAGTGAGGGCGCCGGCTCCGAAGGAGCCGCGGGTGCGGTTCATCCGGACGCGCTTCGACCCGCGGCCGCCAGAGTCATCGGTGGGCGGCGACGGGATGGAACCGGCAGCGACCGTCGCCAAGGTCGCCGAACGGCTCGCCACTCAACTGGCGACGTCGCGGCACCCCTCCGCGCTGGCCACCTGGAACGCTGGAGTCGCGTTCGCGCACGTGGTCGACGTGCCGGCCAAGCTGTCGGCGCGGGCCCGGTTGCTCGACACCGGTCACAATCGCAAGACCGACGCCGATGACGCGCACTCGGTGGCGGTGGCCGCGGTGCGCGCCAAGCAGCTACGCACGGTGGCCCATGACCCGGACCTGGAGGCGCTGCGGATGCTGACCGACCACCGCGACGAACTGGTGCAGCGACGCGTGCAGACGGCCAACCGGCTGCAGCGGCTGCTCGCGGAGCTGACGCCCGGCAAGGCGAAGAAGGACATCACCGCGCTGCAGGCCAAGGCGATTCTGGCGTCGGTGCGTCCCCGCGACGTGGTCGGCAAGACCCGGCGCCGGCTCGCCGCCGATCAGCTGGCCGAGCTCGTGGCGGTGGAGAAGAAGATCAAACAACTCAGCAAGGAACTCAACGCGATGGTCACCACGAGCGGCTCCACGCTGATGGAGCTGCCCGGGGTCGGCCCGATCGTCGCCGCGCGGGTGCTGGCCGACGTCGGCGACGTGACCGGTTCGCCGACCGGAACCGGTTCGCGTCCTGGACGGGCACCGCACCGATCGAGGCATCCTCCGGTGAGATCGTCCGCCACCGGCTCTCCCGGGCGGGCAACCGGCGGATGAACCACATGATCCACCTCGCGCGGCCACCCAGATCCGCCTCGCCACCCCGGGGCCGCGCCTACCACCGGCGCAAGCTCGCCGCCGGCAAGACCCGCGCAGAGGCGATGCGCTGCCTGAAGCGACGCATCTCCGATGCCGTCTACCGTCAGCTTCTCGCCGACGCCCGCCGGCAAACCGCCAACGAGGAGACGGGCCCGGGAGGGCACTGCGGGGCGACTCATCAATCGAGCGCGGTCGACCTACCCCCGCACATCGACACTTCGGATCAGTCACTTCCCGAACCCGCGAAACCGACGCTACAACCGGCCAGGCGACCCCGGAACACCACCGCCGAAAGGACCCTCACCAGAGCCCGTTGACAACAGAGGGGAGCCGCTGTGTCGCAAGCCCCGCTGTGGGGCTACGACAGCCGGATCCCGGGACACAGCCTGCAGGGTGTGCCACTCAAGGCCGCGGGTCGGGGTGTTGCTCGGGTCGGTCACGTGCCTGCCCCGGTTGCGGTGAACGGCCGAATCGCCTCCACGAAACCACGACGCCAAGCGCAGCGCCGGCCACAAGAAGGGCGATGTCGGCAAGGGCGAGAAGAACAGAGCTGCTCCAGACCTCCCGCGCACTGGCGGCATAACCCTCCTCCAAGCCGGCGAGGATGTGCAGGTTCAGCACCACGATCACGGAGACCGTCAGCCCAACCGCCCCTCCCGCCACGGCGGAAGCGACCCTCCTGACTGGATGGTCACTGTTCCTCATGGGACCGTCCTAAGGTCTTGTCAGCCGGATCGGTTCGCGCTCACTCGACAGGAAACCCTTCCGACCTGGGACTGGTCCAGAGGCGAAGGGCCCCGGACTTGGCGACTGACCACACCGTGTCTCCGCTGTGCCGATACTCGGTGACACGTGCGTGCGTCTATCTGGGCGGAAGGCAGCAGGGTGCCCGATCGCCCGCGTAGGAGCGTTCCGTACGAGCATCGTCTTGGGCCAGGCGTTGTCGGCTCGTTCTCGTCAACCCACTTCCGCACTCGGTGCCAGCGCTCGTTGTGCATCTCGGGCTTCACGGGCAGGCCGGTCACGGTGTCGACGAAGAGCCACAGCTCGTCCTCGGGTGGGACAGGATAGTTCCACCACGCGAGGTTCCGGGTCTTCTCGCGCGCGGCCAGAGATGCCCGGCGTTGGCGCTCCGCCTCCTGTGCGTTGACGACCTCCTGGAGCGACGCCTTCGCGGGCAGGCCGAGTAGCTCCTTGACGCGGGGGAGCAGTTCGTCGTGCATGAGCGGCTTGGGCAGGGGGACCTCGTGTAGGGCATGGTTCTTCACCGGGCCGCGGAACCCGGCCTGGCCGCGCGGCGTGATCCACGAGCCGTTGACATAGACGTAGCCGCGGTCGACGAAGACGTCGATCGCGCGCAGCGCGTTCTGCTCGCCGAGCCGCAGGCCGCCGAAGCCCGCCACGCGGATCTTCGTCCCGAAGAGCGGGAGTCGGGTCATCAGCGGGTCGGTGCCCTCGGGGCCGCACAGCCTGTCGGCAGCATCAGCCGTCGCCCGCACCTGACGGGTCTCGGGACGCAGCCGAGGTCGACGTACTGCGCCGTTGCCCCGTGCAGGACGTTCGCGCGTCCGATCTCCAGGCGGGTAGATCGACCGGTCCAGCCAGCCGAGTCGCCAGGCCAGCTTGCGCATCGCAGCCAGTTGGCCGCGCAGGTCCTCGCGGCCGCGCTGGGAGAAGAGCGTCTTGCTGCCCTTCTCCATCACACGACGGCTGTGCTCGACACGCCACTTCGTCACCGGCACGTCGCCGATCGTTGCCAGGATGCGGGCGTTGAGCCGGGACTCGCGCCCCTCCATCGTCCGAGGCTGCTTGTGCGCAGCGCAGCCTGGATCCGGGAGCGGGTCAACGCCCTGCCCTGCTCCGGGGTGGGGGCGATGGCGAGCACCGCCAGTGCGTCAGCGCTGGTCAGCTGCTCGAACGCGACCAGCGCGGCGGGGTAGAACTCCCGCAGAGTCGAGCGCAGCTGATTGGCCTGCTGACCGCGCATCCAGCACATCGACTGGTGTGCCCGGGCGAGCACCTTGATCGCCTCGGCGAGCTCGGAGTCCCCGGCGATCGGCCGGTGCCGGTCGGTGCGGACCAGGTCGGCCAGCACGTGCGCGTCCCCGGGGTCGCTCTTGGCGCCCGAGACCGCGTGCCGCTCCCGATACCGCGCCACCGACATCGGGTTGACCGCGAACACCTGGTAGCCGGCGGCCAGCAGCGCCTGCACCCACGGGCCGCGATCGGTCTCGATCCCGACCATCACGTGCGGCGACGTCTCCAGCCCGGTGCTGTGTTCCCCGACGAGCTCGTGCAACGTGGTCATGCCTTCGATGCCTTCGGGCAGTCGACGTCGCGCCAGCACCCGTCCGGTCTCGTCCTGCAGCTCGATGTCGTGATGGTCCTCGGCCCAGTCATCGCCGACGAACACCTGCATCCGCACATCCCCTCTCCGCTCTGGTCGGCCAGACTTCACGAGTCACGGAAAGGGTTGCAGCGCCCTAACGGATCAGTGCTCATCGGCACGCCATCCCACCAGCCGTCCACGCCTTCCCGAGCAGCCAGCGGGGGCACGATCTAGGACTAGGCCTCTGACGACCTGGCTGGCAAAGTGCTCACCCGCCGGCCGGACTCGAACACCACTCTGGCCTATCAGCCAGGTGATGCACCCCCAATAGGCTGGTGGCACCGGGCCTGCGGAGAAGCCCGGCGCAGATCCATAATGCGTCACTCTCGTGCATCACTCTCGTGCATCACTCAAGGAAGAATGATGCACGTGCCACTCGTCAGGAGTCACAGGAAATGGCCAACCGCCTCGCCAACGCGACCAGCCCCTACCTGCTCCAACACGCCGAGAATCCAGTGGATTGGTGGGAGTGGGGCCCCGAGGCGTTCGAGGAGGCACAGCGCCGCGACGTCCCGGTCCTGCTGAGCATCGGCTACGCCGCCTGCCACTGGTGCCACGTGATGGCCCACGAGTCGTTCGAGGACGAGGCGACGGCGGCCCTGATGAACGAGCACTTCGTCAACATCAAGGTCGACCGCGAGGAGCGCCCCGACGTCGACGCGGTCTACATGTCCGCCACCACGGCGATGACCGGGCACGGCGGCTGGCCGATGACGGTCTTCCTCAACCACGAGGGCGAGCCGTTCTTCACCGGTACCTACTTCCCCGACCGGCCCCGGCACGGCCAGCCGGCCTTCACGCAGATCCTGCAGGGCCTCGCCGACGCCTGGCGCGACCGGCGCGAGGAGGTCGCCGGGGTGGGGGCCAGGATCCGGGAGCGGCTGCAGGCCGAGAACGCGCTCGCGGGCGGTGGCGAGGTCGACGCCGAACTGCTCGAGGTCGTGGCCGGCAAGCTGTACCGCGACTTCGACCAGACCGCCGCCGGCTTCGGCAGCGCGCCGAAGTTCCCGCCCTCGATGGTGCTGGAGTTCCTGCTGCGTCACGGGACCCGGACCGGCTCCGAGCGGGCCGCGGAGATGGTCGCCCGCACCTGCCACGCGATGGCACGCGGCGGGCATGTACGACCAGATCGGCGGCGGTTTCGCCCGGTACAGCGTCGACCGGGGCTGGGTCGTGCCGCACTTCGAGAAGATGCTCTACGACAACGCCCAGCTGCTCGGCGTCTACGCTCGCTGGTGGCGGCAGAGCGGAGACCCGCTCGGCGAACGCGTGGCCCGGGAGACCGCGGACTTCCTGCTCGCCGAGCTGCTGACCGAGCAGGGCGGCTTCGCCTCCGCCCTCGACGCCGACTCCGAGGGTGTCGAGGGCAGGTTCTACGCCTGGAGCCCGGCCGAGCTCACCGACGTGCTCGGCCCCGAGGACGGCGCCTGGGCCGCCGACCTGCTCCAGGTCACCGAGCGCGGCACCTTCGAGCACGGCTCCTCCACTCTGCAGCTGCTCCGCGACCCCGACGACCCGCCGCGGTGGGCCTCGGTCCGGGCCCGCCTGCTCGAGGCCCGAGCGCGACGGGTGCGTCCGGCACGCGACGACAAGGTGGTGGCCGCGTGGAACGGCCTCGCCATCTCCTCGCTGGCGCAGGCGGGCCTGCTGCTCGGCGAGCAGCGGTACGTCGACGCGGCCGAGCGCGCCGGCCGGCTGCTCGTGGACCTCCACCTGCACGCCGACGGCACGCGGCTGCGCCGGGTCTCCCGCGACGGGGTCGCCGGGGCGCACTCGGGCGTGCTCGAGGACTACGGCACGGTCGCCGACGCCTTCCTCGCCCTGCTCTCGGCGACCGGCGACCACGCGTGGCTGGAGCGGGCGGGTCGGCTGCTCGACACCGCGCTGGACCACTTCGCCGACGGCCAGGGCGGCTTCTACGACACCGCCGACGACGCCGAGGCGCTGGTCACCCGGCCGCGGGACCCCAGTGACAACGCCAGTCCCTCCGGGCACTCCGCGGTCGTGCACGCCCTGCTCGGTCACGCCGCCGTCACCGGGTCCGGGCGGCACCGTGACGCCGCGGAGTCAGGACTGCGCGCGGTGCGGCTGCTGGCCGACCGGGCGCCGCGGTTCGCCGGCTGGTCCCTGGCCGCGGCCGAGGCAGCACTCGCGGGTCCCCTCGAGATCGCGGTCGTCGGGGAGGAGGGGGACCCGGTCCGCGCCGAGCTGGAGCAGGTGGCCCGGCGGTCGAGCAGCCCGGGGGCGGTCGTGGTCGCCGGCACGCCGGGAGCGTCCGCCGTACCTCTGCTGCACGGGCGGGGGCTGGTCGGCGGCTCGGCCGCGGCCTACGTGTGTCGATCGATGGTGTGCGAGCGGCCGGTCACCAGCGGTGCGCAGCTGGAGGAGGTGCTGGCACGCGGCTGACGCAGGGGCCCTGGAACGGTAGAAGGGGAAGGCCGTCGGGCCTTCCCCTTCTGTGGTTCCGCTTCCTGCTCACGGGCCTTCCGGCTCGTGGTGCGATCGTGAGGGTGAAGTCATAGGCAACACCTCCGACTCGATCAAGCTGGAACTCGATGTGCTTCGACGGTAACTCTCCGAGGCCGGGAAGTGAAGGCCCCACGCGGTGCTGTCTGGTCGGGTGTCACGGGGCCGCTACCGGTGCGTGTAGGTGGCGATGGAGATCCCGACGTAGTGGGTCACGAACGCCAGGATGGTCAGTGCGTGGAACACCTCGTGGAAGCCGAACCACGTGGGGGAGGGGTTCGGCCGCTTCAGGCCGTAGACCACGCCGCCGAGCGTGTAGAGGAGGCCGCCGACGACCATCAGCGTCAGCACCGCGGCGCCCGCGTTGGCGACGAAGTCGCCGAAGTAGAAGATCGCCGCCCAGCCGAGCCCGATGTAGATCGGCGTGTAGAGCCAGCGTGGCGCCCCGGCCCAGAAGATCCGGAACAGGATGCCGAGGGCCGCGCCGGTCCAGACGATCGTGAGCAGCGTGGTCCGGTTGCGCCCCTCCAGCAGCAGCAACGTGAACGGCGTGTAGCTGCCGGCGATGAGCAGGAAGATGTTGGCGTGGTCGAAGCGCCGCAGGAACGCCCACCAGCGCGGCGACCAGCGGCCGCGGTGGTAGATCGCGGAGACGGTGAACAGCACGAGCGCGGAGGCGGCGAAGATCGCGGAACCGATCCGGGTCGCCGCATTCGGGGAGAGCGCGATGAGCACGATGCCCGCGGCCAGGGTGAGCGGGGCGGTCGCGGCGTGCAGCCAGCCGCGCAGCCGCGGCTTCACCTCGTCGACCACCTCGCGGACGTGCTCGCGCACGTGCTCCCCGGCCTCCTCCACGCGGTCGGCGGCACGGTGCGCCGAGTCGTGGACGTGGTGGTCACGGGACGTCATGCCGGCAAGGTTACCGGCGGGTACACAGTGCGGAGCAAGCGAGTGCGGGCTCCGTCACAGGTAAGGTGGGGTGTCGTGGCTGACTGGAGATCCGGCATACGCAAGGTGCTGTACCCGGCGTACGAAGCGCGCCTGGCCCGCCGCCTGCCGGCCGACCGGCTGCCCAAGCACGTCGGGGTGATGCTGGACGGGAACCGCCGCTGGGCCCGGGCCGCCGGTGCCGACGCCGCCCACGGCCACCGCGCCGGCGCAGCGAACATCTCCCCGCTCCTGGAGTGGTGCGAGGAGGTCGGCGTCGAGGTGGTCACCTTGTGGCTGCTGTCCACCGACAACCTCAACCGGCCGGCCGAGGAGCTCGGTCCGCTGCTGGAGATCATCGAGGAGGCGGTCGTCGACCTCGCCGCGTCCGGACGGTGGCGGCTGCACCCGGTGGGGGCGCTCGACCTGCTCCCGGGCCCGACCGCCGAGAAGCTCAAGGAGGCCGCCGACGCCACCCGCGACGTGGACGGGATGATCGTCAACGTCGCCGTCGGGTACGGCGGCCGCCGGGAGATCGCCGACGCCGTCCGCTCCCTGCTGCACGAGCACGCCACCCAGGGCACCTCGCTGGAGGAGCTCGCCGAGATCATCGACGTCGAGCACATCGCCGAGCACCTCTACACCAAGGGCCAGCCCGACCCCGACCTGGTCATCCGCACGTCCGGCGAGCAGCGGCTCGGCGGGTTCCTGCTGTGGCAGAGCGCGCACAGCGAGTTCTACTTCTGCGAGGCCTACTGGCCCGACTTCCGGCGGGTGGACTTCCTGCGGGCCCTGCGCGCCTACGCCGAGCGGGAGCGCCGTTTCGGGGCCTGACCCGTTCGCCGACCTTCACCTCGCGTTCGGGCGTGTCGCGTGTCACACCGGCCGCGTCCGCCGTACCTTCGGGAGCAACGGCAGGTGGGGAAGCCGGCCGTTTCGGGAGGCCCGTTCGTGAGCGTTCACGACCAGTTGCACGACCGGAGGTCCGCACTCGGACCTTCGGGCCCGGTCCCGGTCCAGCACAAGAGACGAGGACCGGGGCGCTGAGTGCGCGTGTCGGTCCTGACGAGGGGACAGCCGTGGCTGCAACCAAGAGCACCACTCGCCGCAAGAGCCCGACCGCGTCGCCCGCCCCACCGGGGGTCCGCACCTACGTCCTCGACACCAGCGTGCTGCTCGCCGACCCCGCCGCGCTGCACCGCTTCGACGAGCACGAGGTGGTGGTCCCGGTGGTCGTGATCACCGAGCTCGAGCACAAGCGTGACCACCCCGAGCTGGGGTACTTTGCGCGCGCCGCGCTCCGCAGGCTCGACGAGCTCCGCGTGCAGCACGGCCGCCTCGACCGGCCCGTCCCCGCCTCGGAGGCCGGGGGGACCGTCCGCGTCGAGCTCAACCACACCGACCCCGAGTCGCTGCCGTCGGGCTTCCGCCTCGGCGACAACGACACCCGGATCCTCGCGGTGGCCCGCAACCTCGCGAACGAGGGGTACGCCGTCACCCTGGTCTCGAAGGACCTGCCCCTGCGGATCAAGGCCTCCGCGGTGGGGCTCGATGCGCAGGAGTACCGCGCCGAGCTCGCCGTCGAGTCCGGCTGGACCGGCATGGCCGAGCTCGACGTGGCCGGTGCCGACGTCGACGAGCTGTACGCCGACGGGGTGATCGACCTCGAGGACGCCCGCGACCTGCCCTGCCACACCGGGCTGGTCCTGCTCTCCGAGCGCGGCAGCGCGCTGGGCCGGGTCAAGGCCGACAAGCGGGTCCACCTCGTCCGCGGCGACCGCGAGGCGTTCGGCGTGCACGGTCGGTCGGCCGAGCAGCGGATCGCGCTCGAGCTGCTGCTCGACCCCGAGGTGGGGATCGTCTCCCTCGGCGGCCGGGCCGGCACCGGCAAGTCCGCGATGGCCCTCGTCGCCGCGCTCGAGGCGGCCCTCGAGCGCGGCCAGCACAAGAAGGTCGTGGTGTTCCGACCGCTGTTCGCCGTCGGCGGGCAGGAGCTCGGCTACCTGCCCGGCAGCGAGTCGGAGAAGATGTCGCCCTGGGCGCAGGCAGTGTTCGACACGCTCGGTGCGCTCACCTCGCGCGAGGTGATCGACGAGGTCGTCGACCGCGGCATGCTCGAGGTGCTGCCGCTGACCCACATCCGCGGCCGCTCGCTCCACGACGCCTACGTCATCGTCGACGAGGCCCAGTCGCTCGAGCGCAACGTGCTGCTTACCGTGCTCTCCCGCATCGGGGCGAACAGCAAGGTCGTGCTCACCCACGACGTCGCCCAGCGCGACAACCTGCGGGTGGGCCGGCACGACGGCGTGGTCGCGGTCGTGGAGCGGCTCAAGGGGCACCCGCTGTTCGCGCACGTCACGCTGACCCGGTCCGAGCGCTCACCGATCGCCGCCCTGGTCACCGAGATGCTCGAGCACGTGGTGGTCTGACCGCTGCACGGCGAGCAGGTGGTCGTCGCCCCGGCCGGAAGGCGACCACCTGCTCACCGACCACCGGCGCCGGGGGAGCGGCGCGCGCCCGGTGCGGACCCCGGCCTGGACCGGCCGGCCGAGCCGGTTTCGATACCCAACTGCGGGGCAGGCTGAGCCCGGGGTGAGGCAGAACACCCCCGTGACGCGCGTCGCATCACGGGTTGGTAACTTGCTTCCGCCCGGGCATGTCGGGCATCGTGAACGGCTTGCACGTACCCCCGCGTGCGTCCCCCTGCAGTCGACCTCTGCGAGACACGTCCGTGCGAAGAGTGAAGTACGTCCCGAAACACCGGGGCGCGGCGACCGAGCCGGTCGTCCCCACGAAGGGTCCGAGGCGCCGGGGCCGGTCGGCCGAGCCGGCGATCACCCGGAGCCTGCGCAAGACGGTGACCTACTCGGGTGTCGCGGTGGCCGTGACCTGCATCGCCGTGGCCGGCGGTGTCGCGGTCAAGGACCAGGCCCCAGCCGACGGTGCCGCTGCCACGATCGCGGCTGCCCAGGCCGAGCGTGCCGGCACGCCCGTCAACGCCGCGCTGCGTGACCGGGAGCGGTCCGTCTCCCGCTCCGACCGGCGCACCGCCGCGGACAAGCGGGAGACGCTGAGCGAGGACTCCGGCGGTCAGGTGGTCCGCACCGAGAGCCTCGCGGACCAGGACCCGAAGAAGATCGCTCGGCGGCTGATGCCCGAGTACGGCTTCTCCCTGTCGGAGTTCGGCTGCCTCAACCAACTGTGGGTCAGCGAGAGCGACTGGGACTACACCGCCGACAACCCCACCTCCTCGGCCTACGGCATCCCCCAGGCGCTCACCGGCGGCACCCACGACAACCTGCCGGCGGACTACATGACCAACCCGGTCAGCCAGATCCGCTGGGGCCTGTGGTACATCCGTGAGTCCTACGGCACGATCTGTGCGGCGCGGGACTTCAAGATGGCCAACAACTGGTACTGACCGTCGAGTCGGCGTGAACCTGCGCCCGGAACCGGTCGAGTCGGCGTGAACCTGCGCCCGGAACCGGTCGAGTCGGCCTGAACCTACGGCCGGGTCATCCGGGCCACGTCGAGGGCCTCGTCGAGCTGCTGCTCGGTGAGGTCCCCGCGTTCGACGTACCCCATCTCGAGCACCACCTGCTTGATGGTCTTCTCCTCGGCGAGGGCGGTCTTGGCGACCTTGGCGGCGTTCTCGTAGCCGATGTAGCGGTTCAGCGGGGTGACCACCGACGGTGAGGACTCGGCGTAGGTGCGCATCCGCGCGGTGTTCGCGGTGATCCCCTCGATGGTGCGGTCGGCCAGCACCCGGCTGCTGGTGCTCAGCAGCCGGATCGACTCGAGCAGGTTGCGTGCCATCACCGGCATCATCACGTTGAGCTCGAAGCTGCCCGACGCGCCGGCGGCGGCGACGGTGGCGTCGTTGCCGATCACCTGGGCGCAGACCATCAAGGTGGCCTCCGGCAGGACCGGGTTCACCTTGCCAGGCATGATGCTCGACCCGGGCTGCAGGTCGGGCAGGTTGATCTCCGCCAGCCCGGTGCGGGGACCCGAGGACATCCAGCGCAGGTCGTTGCAGATCTTGGTGAGGCTGACTGCGACCGTGCGGACCGCCCCGGAGAGCTCGACGAGTGCGTCCCGGGCTCCCTGAGCCTCGAAGTGGTTGCGGGCCTCGGTGAACTCCAGGCCGGTACGACGGGACAGCTCGGCGATCACCGCGGGCGCGAACCCCCGGGGCGTGTTGATCCCGGTGCCGACCGCGGTGCCACCCAGCGGCAGCTCGGCCGCACGGGGCAGGGCGGCCTCGAGGCGTTCGACGCCCAGCCGCATGGCCGCCGCGTAGCCGGACAGCTCCTGGCCCAGCATCACCGGGGTGGCGTCCATCAAATGGGTCCGCCCCGCCTTGACCACGTCCGAGAACTCCTCTGCCTTGCGCTCCAGCGTGGTCGCGAGGTGGTCGAGCGCGGGGACCAGCTGCCGGCTCGTCGAGGTCACGGCGGCGACGTGGATGGAGGTCGGGAAGGTGTCGTTGCTCGACTGGCTCGCGTTGACGTGGTCGTTGGGGTGTACGTCGCGGCCGAGGGCCCTCGTGGCCAGGGTCGCGAGAACCTCGTTCATGTTCATGTTCGACGACGTGCCCGAGCCGGTCTGGAAGACGTCGACCGGGAAGTGGTCGAGGTGGTCGCCCGCGCAGATCTCGTCCGCGGCGGCGACGATCGCGTCGGCCATGTCCTGGTCGAGGACACCGAGCTCGGCGTTGACCTTCGCGGCCGCGGCCTTGACGTGGGCGATGGCCTGGATGTGTGCGTGCTCCAGGGTGCTGCCGCTGATCGGGAAGTTCTCCACCGCCCGCTGGGTCTGCGCACGCCACAGCGCCTCGGCCGGGACCCGGACCTCACCCATGCTGTCGTGCTCGATGCGGTAGTCAGCCATGTCGGTACGCTACCCGCGGCCGGGACCGCCATGCGTACGACGAGTCAGCTCCTGACCCGTGCCAGGTAGATCCAGTAGTGCTCCTCGCGCGACTGCAGCGTGACGTCGAACGGGATCGCCGCGACGTTGCCGAACACCTGCTGCATCTCGGCCTGGAGCCGCGGCGACTCGGCGGCCGACCAGATCACCAGCGCACCACCGGGGCGCAGCGCCTGACGGGTCTGCTCGAGGAACTGCGCCTGGTAGACCGCCTCGTTGTCGTCGTGGACCAGGAAGCCGGGACCGTTGTCGACGTCGAGCAGGACGAGGTCGTAGGCCGCGGCCCTGGCCTCGGCCATGGCGAGGCGGATGTCGGCGGTCATCAGGCTGACGCGGTCGTCGGCGAGGTACGACGGGCCGTGCGGGACGGTGCCGTCGCGCATCCACTGCACGAGGGCGTCCTCGATCTCGACGACCACGAGCCGTTTCACCCGCTGGTCGGCGAGCACCTCGTGCATGGTGAAGCCGAGCCCGAGGCCGCCGACGACGACCTCTCGGGGGCTCTCCACCTGTTTCATGGCGGCGGTCGCCAGGCCCTTCTCGCTGCTGGTCTCGAGGGTGTCCATGACGAAGACGCCGTTGACCCGGAGCTCGAGGACCGTCGGTGCCTGCGGCCCGGCCCCGGGGTCGCGCCGCTCGCGCAGGACGATCTCGCCGCGGGGCGACTGTGCGCGCGCGACCTCTGTGTACTCCAGCTCTCCGTTCACCCCGTCTCCTTACCCCGCCGATCCTGGTCGAACGCGCGCGGACCGCGTCAGGTTCAAGCCGACTCGGCGGGTGTGGGCGTCAGGTTCACGCCGACTCGGCGGGTCAGGGCTTCTCGGTGGAGCGGACGCGGACGCCGGAGAGCGGGATCGTGGTCTGCCCGGACGGGTCGGCGAAGAAGTCGTTGCCCTTGTCGTCGACCACGATGAACGCCGGGAAGTCCTCCACCTCGATCTTCCAGACCGCCTCCATGCCGAGCTCGGGGTACTCCAGCACCTCGACGGACTTGATGCAGTCCTGCGCGAGCCGGGCGGCGGGGCCGCCGATCGAGCCGAGGTAGAACCCGCCGTGCTGCTCGCACGCCCGGGTCACCTGCGCGGACCGGTTGCCCTTGGCCAGCATCACCATGGACCCGCCGGCGGCCTGGAACTGGTCGACGTAGGAGTCCATCCGTCCGGCGGTGGTGGGTCCGAACGACCCGGACGCGTAGCCATCCGGGGTCTTGGCGGGACCGGCGTAGTACACCGCGTGGTCCTGCAGGTACTGCGGCATCTTCTCGCCGGCGTCGAGGCGCTCCTTGATCTTGGCGTGCGCGATGTCGCGGGCGACGATCAGCGGGCCGGTCAGCGACAGCCGGGTCTTGACCGGGTGCCGGGACAGCTCGGCGCGGACCTGCTCCATCGGCCGGTTGAGGTCGATGCGGACGACGTCGTCCTCCGAGGAGACCGCGAGCCGCTCGTCGGTGGTGTCGGGCAGGTACTTCGCCGGGTCCCGCTCGAGCTCCTCGAGGAAGACGCCGTCGGCGGTGATCTTGCCCAGCGCCTGCCGGTCGGCCGAGCACGACACCGCGATCGCGACCGGGACCGAGGCGCCGTGGCGGGGCAGCCGCACCACGCGCACGTCGTGGCAGAAGTACTTCCCGCCGAACTGGGCGCCGATCCCGAAGGACTGGGTCAGCTTGAAGACCTCCTCCTCGAGCTCGAGGTCGCGGAACCCGTGCCCGGTGACGTCCCCGGAGGTGGGCAGGCCGTCGAGGTAGTGCGCCGAGGCGTACTTCGCGGTCTTCAGCGCGAACTCCGCGGAGGTGCCGCCGACCACCACGGCGAGGTGGTACGGCGGACACGCGGCGGTGCCCAGCGAGCGGATCTTCTCGTCGAGGAACTCCAGCATCCGCTTGGGGTTCAGGACGGCCTTGGTCTCCTGGTAAAGGAAGGACTTGTTCGCCGAACCGCCGCCCTTGGCCATGAACAGGAGCTTGTACTCCGGCCGGTCACTGGGAGTCGCGTAGAGCTCGACCTGGGCCGGCAGGTTCGTGCCGGTGTTCTGCTCCTCCCACATGGTCAGCGGTGCCATCTGCGAGTAGCGCAGGTTCAGCCGGGTGTAGGCGTCGTACACGCCCCTGCTGATCCACTCGGCGTCGTCGGCGCCGGTGAGCACTCCTTCGGCCTTCTTGCCCATCACGATGGCGGTGCCGGTGTCCTGGCACATCGGCAGGACGCCGCCGGCGGAGATGTTGACGTTCTTGAGCAGGTCGAGCGCGACGAAGCGGTCGTTGCCCGACGCCTCGGGGTCGTCGATGATCCTGCGCAGCTGCGCGAGGTGGGCCGGACGCAGGAAGTGGGCGATGTCGTGCATCGCCTCCGCGGTGAGCAGGCGCAGCACCTCCGGGTCGATCCGCAGGAACGTGCGGCCGTCGACCTCGACGGTGCTGACCCCCTCGGTGGTCAGCAGCCGGTAGGGCGTCTCGTCCGCACCGGTGGGGAGGAGGTCGGAGTAGCGGAACTCTGCTTCGTTGCTCACGTCCGCTGAGCGTAATCGAGACGGTTAGGCTTGCCGCATGGAGGGACCTGCGATGGACACACCGGACCGCTCGCGGCTGCGGATCTCCGACGACGACCGGCACCAGGTCGCGGAGGTGCTGCGGCAGGCCGCGGGCGAGGGACGGATCGACCTCGACGAGCTCGACGAGCGGCTCGAGGCGACCTACCAGGCCAAGACCTACGGGGAGCTGGTCCCGATCACCGCCGACCTTCCGGTGCGTACGACGGGCAGCCCGCCGGCTCCTCCGTCGTCCGCCCCGCCGGCGACGCGTCCCGCCGACCGGCCCACGGTCCCGGCGACGACCTACGAGAACTCGATCTCGTTCATGGGCGACTGCACCCGGCGCGGAGTCTGGCGGGTCCCCGAGCAGCACACCGCCTTCGCCATGATGGGCTCGGTCACCCTCGACCTCAGGGAGGCGGTCTTCAGCGCCCGCGAGGTCCGGATCGACGCGGTCGCGATCATGTCGGGGATCGACATCGTCGTGAACCCCTGGACCGAGGTGGTCGTCGACGGAGTCGGGATCATGGGTGACTTCAGCCAGGGGAAGGACAAGGTGCCCGCCGAGCTGAACGCCTCCTCCCCGGTCGTCCGGGTGAAGGGCTTCGCGCTGATGGCCGGCGTCACCGTCACGCGCAAGGCGATGCCGGGGCAGCCGCGGAAGCTCCGTGGCGGCCGCTGACCCGGGAAGGTCCTCCGTGGTGCCGGCGCGCCCGTCGATCCACTTCACGCCGCCGTACGGGTGGATGAACGACCCGAACGGCCTGGTGTTCGCCGACGGCGTCTACCACCTGTGCTACCAGCACCACCCCGACGACCTGCTGTGGGGACCGATGCACTGGGGCCACGCCGTGAGCCGGGACCTGGTCGCCTGGGAGCACTGGCCGGTCGCGCTGGTGCCCGACGACCTCGGCACCGCGTTCTCGGGCAGCGCCGTGGTGGACCACGAGGGCGTCGCCGGCTTCGGGCCCGGGGCTCTCGTCGCCTTCTACACGCAGTTCATCGAGGAGGTGCCGCAGTGCCAGAGCGTGGCCTGGAGCGCCGACGGTGGCATGTCCTGGCAGACCTTCGCGGGCAACCCCGTGCTGCGGGCGCCGGAGGGCGTCGTGGACTTTCGCGACCCCAAGGTCCTCCACCTGCCCGGCGACACCGACCGGCCCTGGGTGATGGTCCTCGTGGCCGGCGAGGAGGTGCTCTTCCACCGCTCCGCGGACCTGGTTCACTGGACGCCCGTCGGCCGTTTCGGCGCAGAGCACGGTGCCCACGGCGGGGTGTGGGAGACCCCGGACCTGTTCGAGCTGGCCGTCGAGGGCAGCGGCCGCCGCCGCTGGGTGCTGACCGTGTCGGTGCAGCAGGGCGGCCCGGCGGGCGGGTCCGGCACCCAGTACTTCGTCGGGGACTTCGACGGTGAGACCTTCGTCTGCGAGGAGTCTCCCGAGACCGTGCGGTGGGCGGACGCCGGCGCGGACTTCTACGCGCCGCAGTCGTGGACCGACGCCCCGGACGGGCGGCGGGTGTGGCTGGCCTGGATGAGCAACTGGGCCTACGCCCGCGACACCCCGGCCCGTGTCTGGCGCGGGGCGATGAGTCTCCCGCGGGAGCTCCGGCTGGTGCGGCGGGACGGTCGTCCCGTGCTGGCGCAGCGCCCGGTGCCCGAGCTCGCGGGTCGCGCCCGGTGCCTGGGGGAGCCGGTGGACCGGAGCCTGGCGGCCGGCACGTCGTGGGCGGTGGCGCAGGGCCTGACCGCGGCCGACGTCGCCCTCTCCTGCCCGGCGCGCGCCTCCGGCCGCCTCGTGGTGGAGCTGCGGCGGGGTGCGGCGGTGACCCGGGTGGTGTACGACGGGACGCGCGGCGTCGTCGTGGTGGAGCCGTCGCCGGCCGGTCTGCCCGCCGGCTGCCGGGCCGGGCGGCAGGAGGCGCTCGTGACACCGGCCGGCGACGAGCTCGACCTGGTCGTGCTGGTCGACACCACGTCTGTGGAGGTGTTCGCCGACGGCGGCACGGTGGTGCTCACCAACCAGGTCTTCGGCGCCGGCCCGACCGACGTCGTGCTCGGTGCCGAGGCGGCGGACCTGCCCGTGTCCGGCGTACGGGTGCGGGACCTCGCGGGCGAGGGCGGCGGGCTCAGCCGGGCTCGCCGCTCCGGCGCAGGTGGACCAGGGTGACCGTCTGCGGTCTCCTCCGCGGGACCCAGAAGCCGCGCGTCGACAGCGAGGCGCCGGAGACCTCGAGGCCGCCCGTGGGACCGGTCTCGGCGAGCGGGGCCGACCGGCTCACCGCCTCCGCGTGCACCGGGCCCTCCCAGCGCAGCCGGTAGTCGGCGCCGGGGTCGAGGCCGGGCACCCGGACGGTGACGCCCCGGTTGTGCGCGGACTCGTCGAGCTGGACGTGCGCGACCAGCGCCTCGTCGCCTCCGGGCCCGACCACCCCGTGCAGCAGCACGGCCGGGTCCGAGGAACGTGGCCGGACGGCCCGGCCGGAGTGGAGCAGCGGCCGGAAGCGCTTGTAGCGGTCCACCCAGGAGCCGAGCCTGTCGAGCTCCTCCTCCGTCGCGGTGCTCAGGTCCCACTCGATGCCGAAGGAGCCGAACAGGGCCGTGGCGGCGCGGAAGTCCAGCGAGAGGGTGCGGCCGGTCGCGTGCGCCGTCGGCGCCGACACGTGCGCGCCGAGGTACTCCGGTGCGACGAGCTGGGTGGTCCACCGCTGGATCTGCTGGCGGGCCAGGGCGTCGGTCATGTCGCTGGTCCACACCCGGCCCACGCGCTCGAGCACGCCGAGGTCGATGCGGCCGCCGCCGGAGGCGCACGACTCCCAGGTCACCTCCGGGTGGGCCTCGCGCAGCGCGTCGAGGAGCCGGTAGAACGCCGCGGTCTGGGCGTGGACGGCGGGTGCCCCGTGCCGCTGCCCGCTACCGGCGTCCACGAGCTCGCGGTTGTGGTCCCACTTCACGTAGGTGATGGGGTACGTCGAGAGCACGGAGCTCATCTGCTCGTAGACGTAGGTCCACGCCTCCTCGCGGCTCAGGTCCAGGACGAGCTGGTGGCGATGGAGCACCGGCACGCGGCCTCCGGTGGACAGGATCCAGTCGGGGTGGCGCCGGTACAGGTCGGAGTCGGGGTTCACCATCTCGGGCTCGAACCACAGGCCGAGCTCCATCCCACGGCGGTGCACGTGCTCGACCAGGGACCGGAGGCCGCCGGGCCACACCGACTCGTCGACCCACCAGTCCCCGAGCCCCGCCGTGTCGTCGCGCCGCAGGTGGAACCACCCGTCGTCGAGCACGAACCGTTCCACGCCGACGCGCGCGGCCCGGTCGGCGATCGCTCGCAGCCGGTCCAGGTCGTGGTCGAACCACACGGCCTCCCAGACGTTGAGCACCACGGGCTGGGCCGCGGGGTGCGCCTCCAGCGACCGCTGGTAGGCGTGCCACACGGCGGCGAGCCCGTCCAGGCCGTCCTCGGCGGCGGCGAAGAAGACCCAGGGGGTCGCGTAGCTCTGCCCCTCGTCGAGCACCACCTCGCCGGGGCGGAGTAGCTCGCCCCCGCCTACCGTGGTGCTGCTCGCGGGGTCACGCTCCACCCGGAGCACCGTGTCGCCGCTCCAGGCCACGTGCACCCCGAGCACCTTGCCGGTGTCGGTGTCGAAGCCCGCCGTACCGAGCGCCACCATCGTGGGGGCGCCCAGGCCCGGCCGGCCCTCCCGGGTCTCCCGCAGCCACAGCCCGTCGGTGACCCGGTGCCGCTGGGGGGTGCGCTCCCGCTCGTGCCTGCCGGTGAAGTCGAGGACCTCGACGAGGTCGTCCTCGACCGGCAGCACCACCTCCAGGCCGTCCAGGCAGAAGGGCCCGGGCCCCGTGTTGGTCAGGGTGTACCTGGCACGCAGCGCGCCACCGGCGACGGACTCGATCTCGGCGAGCAGCTCGAGGCCTGCGCCCGGGTCGCGCGCCGCCAGCCGCATCCGGGCGTCGGTGACGTCGAGGTCCCCGGGGACGAACCGGGTGGACCAGGCGGGGTCGACGGCCGTCCCCCCTCGGGCCAGGCGATGACCCCGCAGGTGCGGCCGGGTGAACTGCTCGTAGGTGTGCTCGCCGAGCAGTCGGACGCCGGGGCCGCCCCGCGCGAGCGGAAGTCCGCTCGGCGTCGCGGCACCCGGCGCGACCGGCCCGGTCCAGAGCACCACGGGCATCCCCTCGCCCGTCGGCTCCAGCTCGAGCCCGGTGAACCCTCCGTCCGGACGTGTCGGTGGGAACAGCAAGCCAGACGCCTCAGCCCTTCACCGCGCCGGCCGTGAGGCCGCGGACGAAGAACCGCTGCAGCGACAGGAAGACGATGATCGGCACCACCATCGAGAAGAAGCCTCCGGCGGTGACCAGGTTCCAGCCCGAGCCCTGCTGGCTGAGCAGGCTGTTCTGGATGGCCACGGTCATCGGGGCGTTCTCCCCGGGCCCGATCAGCACCAGCGCGACGAACAGGTCGTTCCAGACCCAGAGGAACTGGAAGATCGCGAACGACGCGAGCGCGGGGACCGACATCGGCAGGATCAGCCGCCAGAACGTCTGGAAGTGGCTGGCGCCGTCGATCTTGGCCGACTCGATGACGCTGAGCGGCAGCGTGCTCATGTAGTTGCGCAGGATGTAGATCGCCAGCGGCATGCCGAACCCGATGTGGAACAGCCACACGGCCGGGAACGTGCCCGACATCCCCAAGTTGCCGTACAGGTCGAGGATCGGCACGAACGCCACGTAGTTCGGGATCACCAGCAGCGCGACCACGGTCAGGAACAGCGTGTCCCGTGCGGGGAACTGCATGAACGTGAACGCGTAGGCCGCGAAGGCCGCGACCAGCAGCGGGATGAAGGTCGCCGGGAGAGCGATCGCCACGCTGTTGATGAACGCGGTGTCGAGGTTGGCGGTGTCGAAGGACTCCAGGTAGTTGTCGAACCCGACGAACCCGAAGTTGCCCGGGTTGGTGAACACCGTCCACCAGCCGGTGCTGTTCGCCTGCGGCTCCGCCCGGAACGAGGTGATGAACAGCCCGATGATCGGGACGACCCACAGGATGCCGATGACGGCGAGGATGATCCGGGTGACCCAGCCCGCTCTCGCGGGGTTCGTGTCGCCCCGGCCGCCGCCCTTGAAGCTGCGGGTGGCCTTGTCGGTGCCGCCCTTGGTGCCGGCGGCCGGTGTGGTGGTCGTGGTGCCGCTCATCCTCGGGCCTCCTGCTCACGGAAGTTCCTGACCTGGTAGACCATCACCGGCAGGATCGCGATCAGCAGCATGACGACGATGGCCGATGCTGCTCCGTTGTTGAAGTTGATGGTCAGCTGTCGGTAGAACTCGACGCCCAGGATGTTGGTGTTGAACTGACCACTGGTCATGACGTAGACGACGTCGAAGGTCTTCAGCGAGTTGATCAGGGTGGTGACGAACACCACGATGATGGTGCCCTTGATCTGCGGGACCACCACCCGGCCGAAGATCTGCCGCTCGCCGGCGCCGTCGATCCGGGCCGCCTCGATCGTGTCCGTCGGGACGCCCTTGATCGCCGCGGAGAGCAGCACCATGCCGAACCCGATCTGGGCCCAGAGCAGCATCACCATGAGCAGCAGGCTGTTGAGGTGCCACTGGGTCTGCTGCAGCCACGGGATCGGGTCTGCGCCGAGTCCGGTGACGATGGCGTTCTGCAGGCCGATCTGGTCCTGGCCCGCGGGGCGGTAGGCGTAGACGAAGCGCCACACCGTGGCGGCACCGACCATGCTGATCGCCATCGGCATGAAGATGATCGTCTTCGAGAGGTTCTCGTACCGAGGCTTGAGGCGGTCGGCGAGCACGGCGATCGCCAGGCCGAGCACGATCGTGACCGTCGGGACGATGATCATCCACAGCACGGTGTTGAACAGCGTCTGCTGGAAGCCTTGGTTGGTCAGCAGACGCTGGAAGTTCTCGAGACCCACCCAGTTCTCGCTGGTCGAGTCCTGGAAGCTGGCGATGAACGCCAGGACGGTCGGGTACAGCAGGTAGACGACGAGCGCGAGGTAGGCCGGAAGGATGTAGAGCCAAGGCTTGAGCCTGTGCTCGGCGTTGCCCGGGAGAAGCTCCGCGATCTTGTTGAGCACCCAGTAGAGGAGCACCGCCACCCCGACGCCGACGAAGACGGTGATCAGCGTGTTGAGAGCTTTGAGCCACATGAGGGGAGCCTTTCTGCCCCGGCCGTCAGCCGGTCGGTCGTTGACCCGGTCGCGGGGGCGACGTGCGGTGACGCCGCCCCCGCGGCCGTGGCGACGTCAGCTGGCGGGCCAGCTCTGGTCGATGTTCGTCAGCGCGGTGTCCAGGTCGGTGTCGCCGGAGACCCACGAGGTGATCTCGCTCCAGAAGGTTCCTGCGCCGACCTCACCGGGCATCTGGTCCGAGCCGTCGAACAGGAACGCCGACGCCTCGGTCGCAGTGTTGTAGGCGGTCTTCATGATCTCGTTGGGGTAGGCGTCCACCGGGAAGTCCTGGTGCGGGGAGATGTAGGCGCCGGTCTTCGCCGCCTCCATGCCGATGTCGGTCTGGGCCAGCATCGTCATGACTTCCTTGGTGTTGTCGTCGTCGCTGAGCATCGTGGCGAGGTCGCCACCACCGACGACGTAGTTCTCACCACCGGGCTCTGCGGGCGGGAACGCGAAGACGCCGACCTCCTCGTCGAGGTTCTTCTGGACGTTCTCGGGGAAGAAACCGGTGATGAAGGTGCCCTGCTTCATCATCCAGCAGCCGGGCGGCTGGTCGAACATCGGATTTCCGGCGGAGCCGAAGTCGGTGCTCGCCACGCCGCGCCGGCCGCCGAGGACGTTGCCCTGCGCGAGCACGTTGTCCTCGAACCACTTCGCCGACTCGCGGACCACCGGGGAGTCGAACTTGACCTCGCCGTTGACCCACTGGTTGTAGGTCTCCTCGCCGCCGAACCGGGCGACGAGGTCCTCGAACCAGTCGGTGGCCGGCCAGCCGACCGAGCCCTCGGAGAAGATGCCGAGGCACCACGGGGTGCCGCCGTCCTGCTTGATCTGGTCGGTGAGGTCCGCGAGGTCGCCGAGCGAGGCGACCTCGGTCGGGTAGCCGGCCTGCTCCCACGCCTTCTTGGGGTAGAACACGATGCTCTTGACGTTGGCGTTGATCTGCAGGCCGTAGTACTGGTCGTCGACCGTGCCGGCGTCGATGATGCCGGGGAGCATGCTGTCCTCGAGCGCCCCCATGTCGAGCACGTCGTCGAGCGGCTGGGCCCCACCGCGCTTGACCACGTTCGCGACCACTCCGGGCTGGGGGAGGACCGCGATGTCGGGCTTGTCGCTCGCGTTGAGCTTGGTCATGATCAGCTTGTCGATGCCGGTGACGCGCTCCCACTTCACGTCGATGCCGGCCTCGGAGGCTTTCTCCTCCAGCGACTTCTCCAGGCCGTCGACGATCGGCTGGTCCATGCTGGTCCAGATGGTGACCGTGCCGTCGTCCCCGCCTCCGCCGCCGCTGCCGCCGCCCAGGCAGCCGGCCAGGGTCAGGGACGATGCGGCCGCGACGGCTCCCAGCATGAGCGTCCTGCGGTGTCGGGATGGGTGGTGCCTCATGGGTTACCTCTTCCGTGGGTGGGCTGGATGAGTCTCAGCACCTGTGATACATACCACATGCTGAATCGAATCAGCAGGGGCTGCTCGGTCACGATCCGTTATCGGCCACTGATCCCCGTCCACGGTGCTTCCAAACGGGGGAGCGCAGGAGGGTGCGGCATGAGGGCTCGCCGGAGGACCCGTCCCGTGGCGACCTTGAACGACGTCGCCCGTCGTGCCGGAGTCTCGCCCACCACGGCGTCGTACATCCTCAACGGGCACTCGACGCAGATGCGGATCTCCGTGCGCACCCAGCGCCGGGTGCTCGAGGCGGCGGCGGCGCTGAGCTACCGCCCCAACCGCAGCGCACGCGACCTGCGCACCGCGACCACGAAGACGATCGGCGTGGTGTCCGACTTCGTCGCCAGCGCCTCCGCGGCCGACCTCATGCTGTCGGGGGCGAGCGCGGCTGCGCGGTCGTCGGGGCACCTGGTGTTGGTGGGCGACACCGAGGGCGACTGCGCGCTCGAGCTGCTGGTGATCGAGGAGATGCTCGGGCGGCGCGTGGACGGCGTGCTCTACGTCCGCCGGGACACGTGCGAGGTGGTCGTCCCGCCGGTGCTGCGCGACGTGGAGGTGGTGCTGCTGAACTGCCTGGACGAGTCGGGCACACACTCCTGTGTGCTGCCGGACGAGCGCGGTGCGGGTCGCACCGCCGCGCAGACGCTGGTGGATGCGGGGGTCGCGGACCGGGTCTACCTCGTCGGCGCGGACCCGAGGCCCGGGGCGCTCGCGGCGCAGCTGCGGCTGGCGGGGGTCCGGTCCCTGCTGGCCGAGCACGGGCGGGAGCTCGCGGGCGTCATCGAGTGCGACCTCACCGCGCCCGCCGCCTACGCGGCGGTGCACCGCTGGCTCAGGGAGGTGCCGCGGCGGCCCTCGGCGCTCGTCTGCCTCGACGACCCGGTGGCCATGGGCGTCTACCAGGCGCTCGCCATGCACGGTCTCGACGTGCCCCGGGACGTCGCTGTCGTGTCCTTCGACGGCTCCGAGCTCGCCGCCTGGCTCCGGCCCGCGCTGGCGTCGGTCGCGGTGCCCTACGCGGAGATGGGTGCGCTCGCCGTGGCCAGGCTGGTGGAGCGAGGGCCGGCCTCGGTGAGCCGGGCTCCCATGCCGCTGCGCCGGGGGGAGTCGGTCCCGGTGACCAGGGTCACCTGAGGTCGTCGCGGGGAGAGCGCCGACGCGGCCCCGGTCGGGGTACTGTGATGTGCACCACTCACTTCCACTACGGATCGTCCGGCACGTTCCTGCCGGTGAAGGAGGGCACGACATGGCAGAGGTCAGGTTCGAGAAGGCGCAGCGCTGGTATCCCGGCGCGGACGAGCCGGCGGTCCCGGGCATCGACCTGGAGATCCGCGACGGCGAGTTCATGGTCCTGGTCGGTCCGTCCGGGTGCGGCAAGTCCACCACCCTGCGGATGCTGGCCGGGCTGGAGGAGGTCACCGAGGGCAAGATCTACATCGGCGAGCGGGAAGTGACCAACCTCCCGCCCAAGGACCGCGACATCGCGATGGTGTTCCAGAACTACGCGCTCTACCCGCACATGTCGGTCGCGGACAACATGGCCTTCGCGCTGAAGATGGCCAAGATGCCGTCCGAGGAGCGCAAGGAGAGGGTCGAGGAGGCCGCGCGCCTGCTCGGTCTGAGCGACTACCTCGACCGGAAGCCGAAGGCCCTCTCCGGCGGTCAGCGGCAGCGCGTGGCGATGGGCAGGGCCATCGTGCGGAACCCCCAGGTGTTCTGCATGGACGAGCCGCTGTCCAACCTCGACGCGAAGATGCGGGTGCAGACGCGCACCGACATCGCCAAGCTCCAGGCGGACCTCGGGGTCACCACGGTCTACGTCACCCACGACCAGGTCGAGGCGATGACGATGGGCGACCGGGTGGCCGTGATGGACAAGGGCGAGCTGCAGCAGGTGGACACCCCGCTCAACCTCTACGACAAGCCGGCCAACCTCTTCGTCGCCGGGTTCATCGGCTCACCGCAGATGAACCTGATCCGGGCGGAGTCCTCCGACGGCGAGGCGAAGATCGGGCAGTACCTCGTGCCCATCGACAAGACAGCCGCCTCCAAGGTGAGCGGCAACATCACCGTCGGGGTCCGTCCCGAGGCGTGGCGCATCGTCACCAAGGAGGAGGGCGGCCTGCCGGTCACCGTGACCGTGGTCGAGGAGCTCGGCGCGGACGCCTACATCTACGGCACGGGCGACGCCGAGGGCCTGCCGCACGAGGTGATCATCCGGGTCAGCCAGCAGCGGGGCGCCTTCCGCAAGGGCGACACCGTCTACGTGACGACCGACCCCGACCACGTGCACGTCTTCGACACCGACAGCGGCGAGCGCCTCAGCGGCTGACCGCGCGGTCACCCGACGACGACCGAGGCCCCGAACGCCACCCGGCGGGCGGGGCCTCGGTGTCTCCGCTGATGTGAGGATGACCGCTTCGGGGGAGGAGCCGTCACCGTCGGTGGTGGTCCGAGGCACACTTTGCACATGCGACAGCTGACCTCCCTCGACGTGCAGTTCCTCCATGCCGAGTCCCCGACCACGGTCGTCCACGTCGGGAGCCTGGTCGTGGTGGACCCGGGCACCGCTCCCGGCGGCCGCTGGGACCTCGAGACGGTCCGCGCGGTCCTGGAGCCACGGCTGCACACGTCCCCGCCGTTGCGGCAGCGGCTCGTCGAGGTGCCGCTCGGGCTCGGCCGGCCGTACTGGATCGAGGACCCGGACTTCGACATCGAGTTCCACCTGCGCGAGCTCGCGCTGCCGGCCCCCGGCACCCGGGAGCAGCTCGGGGAGCAGGTCGCCCGGATCCACGCGCGGCCGCTGGACCGCAGGCGTCCGCTGTGGGAGGCCTACGTCATCACCGGGCTCGAGGACGGGAAGGCGGCCTACTACTCGAAGGTGCACCACGCCGCCATCGACGGCGTCTCGGGTGAGGAGGTCCTCGAGACGCTGATGGACCTCACCCCCGAGCCGCGCGAGATCGAGGCCGGGGACGCCGCCGGCGAGCGCGTCCCGACAACGCTGGAGCTGCTGGGGCGGGGTCTCACGTCGGCGGCGCGCAACCCGCTCGAGGTGCTGCGCTTCGTCCCGAGGTCGCTGTCCTTCCTCGACGAGCTCCCGGGTGCTGCGAACTTCCCGGGTGCCGGCCTGCTCAGCTCCACGGCGGGACTCGTCGGCCGGGCGGTGGGCGGGGGCCGCCACGTCGGTCACCGGGAGCTCCACGCGCCCCGCACGCCGTTCAACGGCCCGATCACGGCGCACCGCCGCTTCGCCTACGGCTCCGTCCCGCTCGACGACGTCAAGCGGGTCAAGAACCACTTCGACATGACCGTCAACGACGTCGTGATGACCCTGGCCGCGACCGCCCTGCGGCGCTGGCTGCTGGACCACGACGCGTTGCCCTCGACGCCGCTGGTGGCCGCCGTACCGGTGTCCGTGCGCACCGAGGACAAGCGCGGCGCGCACGGCAACGAGGTGTCGGTGATGACCGCGCCGCTGCCGACGCACCTGGCCGACCCGCGGGAGCAGCTGACCTTCATGCGCGAGTCGATGCACGAGGCCAAGCGGCACTTCGAGGCCGTCCCCGCCACGATCCTGCAGGACCTGTCCTACGTGCTCCCCACGGCCCTGTCAGGCCTCGCGGCGCGTGCGCTGTTCCGCCTCGCGACGGTGCCGGGGGTGCTGTTCAACCTGTTCGTGAGCAACGTGCCGGGTCCGCAGGCGCCGTTGTACGTCGCCGGGGCCCGCGTCGAGGGCATCTACCCGGCCTCCGCCGTCAGCGACTACACCGGCGGCCTGAACGTCACGCTCTTCTCCTACGACGGGCACCTGGACTTCGGTCTGATCGCCTGCCGCGAGATGGTCCCGGACGTGTGGCACCTGATCGACTACCTGCAGGAGGCGATGGCCGAGCTGGTGGCGCTGACCGAGTGACGGGCGCCGGGCCGGCGCGGGTCCTCAGCGCCGGGCGTCGGCGCGGTCGGCGATCCGCCTGATCGCCTCCGCGAACGTCTCGTGCAGCTGCGGCGGCACGTCGTGGCCCATGCCCGGCACCAGCAGCAGCTCGGACCCGGGGATCGCCGACGAGGTGGCCCGGCCACCGGAGACGTGCACCATCTTGTCGTGGGTGCCGTGGATGACCAGCGTGGGCACGCGCAGGCCGCGCAGCGCCCGGGACCGGTCCGGCTGGGTGAGGATCGCGCCCATCTGGCGCATCACGCCGGCGCGGCTCACCCCGCGGTCCCACGTCTCGGCCGCGCGCTCGCGGATCGCCTCTGCGGTGTCGGGGTAGAGCGGGGACCCGATCACCTTCCACAGCTTGGCCGAGGTCTCGATGTAGGCGTCGCGGCTGTGCCGGCTGGCCAGCAGCAGCGGCAGCAGGCTCGGGTCCTGCCAGCCGACCGTGCGCCGCCCCGTGGTCGACATGATCGAGGTCAGGGACAGCACCCGCTGCGGGGCGCTGAGCGCCATGGTCTGGGCGATCATCCCGCCCATCGAGATGCCCACCACGTGCGCATCGTCCCGCCCGAGGTGGTCGAGCAGGAACGAGGGCGTCGTCGGCGAGGTCCTGCATGGTGTAGGGCGTCTGTGGCTTCAGGCCCATGAAGGAGGCCATGATCTTGCGCCGGTTGATCCGGCCGGAGACCTTGGTGGACCGTCCGGTGTCGCGGTTGTCGTAGCGGATGACGTAGAAGCCCCGGTCGGCCAGCTGTGCACAGAACTCGGGGTCCCACCAGGTCATCGGGCCGCCCAGCCCCATCACCAGCAGCAGCGCCTCCGCGTCCGGGTCGCCGAAGGTCTGGTAGACGATCTCGATCCCGTTGGGCAGGGGCGCAGTCTGCTCGGCAGAGGGCAGGGGAGTCGTGCTCGTCACGGTCACCTCCGCGGTTCGACGGCCGCTTCACTGCGGTTACCGACGAGTTTATGGGTCGATCGCAACCGATGGCGCGGCGGAGTCCGGGAGAACAGTTCGAAATCGCTATGTTTGCGCGGCGGCGAATGTGGCTATCGTCACAAGGGACCGCCGAACCTGGGAGGCTGCCATGGCTTCACCGCTTGGGACCGTTCCTGTGTCCCCCCGGCTACGAGGGGCCCCGGGGGTTGCGCGCGATCGCCCGTGAGGGCAGCGCCGTCGCTCGAGGGTGCCCGGCTGGCCCGCCGTTCCGCCGGTGACCGGTTGCACCGGTGTCGCACGCCGTACGCCTCGCCGCAGGCACCCCGCGCGGTGGACCCGGTCGTGCTCGTCCCGGGCTTCATGGCCGGGGACTCCTCGCTGGTGCTGATGGCCCGGCACCTGCGCAGGCTCGGCTTCCGCACCTACCGCTCCACGATGCACGCCAACGTCGGCTGCACCCAGGAGGCCTCCTACGCGCTGGAGCGGCGGATCGAGGCGATCGCCATCAAGCGTGAGCGCAAGGTGAGCCTCGTCGGCCACAGTCTCGGCGGCCTGCTCGCCCGGGGGATCGCCGCCCGCCGGCCGGACCTCGTCGACGGCATCGTCACCCTGGGCAGCCCGCTGCTCGCCCCGGGAGCGATCCACTCCGTGCTCGCCTTCGACCTGGCGGTCGTCATCGCGCTGCGTCGCGCCGGCCTCGGCCAGATGATGGGCGAGGACTGCACCTCCGGGGACTGCGCCCGGCTCAGCTGGGAGCAGGCGCGGGAGGACCTCGACCCGTCGGTCGACTTCACGTCGGTGTTCTCGCGCCGGGACGGCGTCATCGACTGGCGGGGCTGCCTCGACCCGGGTGCCCGCACCGTCGAGGTCCGCACCAGCCACCTGGGCATGGCCGTGGACCCGGTCGTGTTCGACGTGGTCACCGAGAGGCTGCACGCGGCGCGCGACGCGCGGGAGCAGGCCGCCGCGTCGGAGTCGGACGAGCTCAGCGCGGCCAGGTTGGCGGCAGCTCCCGTCGCGTCGGTGGGTTAGCCCCCCTCCGGGAGACGGTGACGGCGGCTGCGGCCATCGCTCCGTGGAGCAGTACGGCGACGTGGTCGGCGTCGAGCGCGTCGAGCGCGCCCGGTCCGTCCACCGGCAGGTCCCAGTCGTCGAGGACGGCAAGCAGCGCCGCCATGAAGGAGTCCCCGGCACCGACCGTGTCGACCAGCCCGCCCTCGTGCGCGCTCTCGTGCACGGTGAGGTCGGGGGCGTAGGCGGTCGCCCCGTCCGGGCCGCGGGTCACCACGACGAGCTCCGTGCTCGTGCCTCGGAGGAGGCCGCGGGCCAGGTCCTCGACGGGCTCCCCCGGCCGCAGCACTGCCAGGTCCTCGTCGCTGACCTTCACCAGGCGACACAGCGACGCCAGCTCCTCGACCTCCTGCCAGGTCGAGCCGGTGACGAAGGCCGGCCTCACGTTGGGGTCGTAGCTGACGAAGAGGTCCGCCTGCGCCGCCTGGCGGACCAGGTCGGCGACGGCCCGGTTGCCGGGAGGCAGCACGGCGCCGAGCGAACCGACGTGCAGGCCGCGCGCCTCGGGCAGGGCCTGCCGGTCGAGGTCCCAGACCAGGTCGAAGTCGTAGGTCGCCGTCCCGTCGTCGGCGATGTGGGCGGTCGCCGTGCTCGTGCGCGTGCCGGGCACGACCGAGCCTTCGGCGAGGGTGACTCCTGCGGCAGCCACGTGGTCGGTGACCTGCCTGCCGGGCTCGTCGTCGCCGACCCGGGTGATCAGCAGGGTGGGGACGTCCAGTCGGGCGAGGCCCACCGCGACGTTGAGCGGGGAGCCGCCGACCGCGGAGGTCTGCTCGCCCGAAGGCGGCACCACGACGTCGACGAGCGCCTCACCCACGACGACCAGAGGCGGCCGGTCCATCGGATCAGTGCTCGAAGTCGATCGCCGAGTAGGAGCGCAGCTTCTCCAGGCGGTGCTCGCTGGTGATCGACCGGATCGTGCCGGACCGCGACCGCATCACCAGGGAGTGCGTGGTCGCACCCCCGGCGCGGTAGCGCACGCCCCTCATCAGCTCGCCGTCGGTGATGCCGGTGGCCACGAAGAAGCAGTCGTCGCCGGTGACGAGCTGGTCGGTGGTGAGGACGGTGTCGGGGTCGAGGTCGTGGCCGGCGTCGACGGCCTTCTGCCGCTCCTCGTCGTCGCTGGGCCAGAGCCGGCCCTGGATGATGCCGCCCATGCACTTCATGGCGGTGGCCGCGATGATCCCCTCGGGGGTGCCGCCGACACCCATCAGCAGGTCGACGCCTGTGTCCGGGCGGGCGGCCATGATCGCGCCCGCGACGTCGCCGTCGGTGATGAACTTGATCCGTGCCCCGGTCGCCCGGATCTCGCGGACCAGGTCGTGGTGGCGCGGCCGGTCCAGGACCACGACGGTGACGTCCTCGGGAGCGCTGCCCTTGGCCTTCGCCACCCGCTGGATGTTCTCGGCGACCGGGTAGCGGATGTCCACGACGTCCGCGGCCTCCGGGCCGGTCACCAGCTTCTCCATGTAGAACACGGCCGAGGGGTCGAACATCGACCCGCGGGGGGCGACCGCGAGCACGGACACCGCGTTGGTCATGCCCTTGGCCGTCAGGGTCGTGCCGTCGATGGGGTCGACCGCCACGTCGCACTCGGGGCCGACCCCGTCGCCCACCGCCTCGCCGTTGTACAGCATCGGGGCGTTGTCCTTCTCGCCCTCGCCGATCACCACGACGCCTCGCATGCCGACGGTCGCGATCAGCACCCGCATGGCGTTGACCGCCACCCCGTCGGCGCCGTTCTTGTCGCCGCGACCCACCCAGCGGCCGGCGGCCATGGCGGCGGCCTCGGTGACCCGCACCAGCTCCAGGGCGAGGTTGCGGTCGGGCGCGTCGTGCGCGGCGGACAGGTCGGGCGGGAGCGTGGCGTCGGACATAGCGAGATGGTAACGGAGTCTTTGCATTCCTTGACACGACCGTTTCCCGGGCCGAGCCGGGGCTTGCACGTCGGGTGCGGGGCCGAGCCGGCGCCGCCGCACCGTGCATCGTGCGGTGCAGCGCGGGTAGGAGGACGTCGTACCGCCCGACCGCCA
Source organism: uncultured Actinomycetota bacterium (assembly GCA_963747975.1). GTDB lineage: Bacteria > Actinomycetota > Actinomycetes > Propionibacteriales > Nocardioidaceae > Nocardioides_C. Next base: position 163,304 of record CAVVHI010000006.1, on the reverse strand, counting down.
CGCAGGAGGAGCACATGACGCGCTACGGCTACACCCTGATGACCGAGCAGTCCGGACCCCGTGAGCTGGTCCGCTACGCGCAGGCCGCGGAGCACGCAGGCTTCGACTTCGAGGTGATGAGCGACCACTACTTCCCCTGGCTCGAGGAGCAGGGGCACGCCGGGTACGCGTGGAGCATGCTCGGCGCGGTCAGCCAGGTGACCGAGCGGGTCGGGCTGATGACCTACGTGACGTGCCCGATCATGCGCTACCACCCGGCGGTGGTCGCGCAGAAGGCGGCGACCATCGGGATCCTCAGCGACAACCGGTTCACGCTCGGGCTGGGGGCGGGGGAGAACCTCAACGAGCACGTCGTGGGCCACGGCTGGCCCCCGGTGAACGTGCGGCACGAGATGCTGGACGAGGCGGTCCGGATCATCCGGTCGCTGCTCGAGGGCGGCCACGTCAGCTTCACCGGGGACCACTACCGGGTCGACTCCGCCAAGGTGTGGGACCTGCCCGAGGAGAAGGTCGAGATCGGCGTCGCGGTCTCCGGCAGCCAGTCGGTGCAGACCTTCGCCCCCCTGGCCGACCACCTGATCACCACCGAGCCGGAGCCGTCGCTGATCCAGGAGTGGGACGGCGCACGTCGGGGCGAGTCCCGCAAGATCGGCCAGATCCCGATCTGCTGGGACACCGACCGCGACCGGGCGGTCGAGCGGGCCCACCGTGAGTTCCGCTGGTTCGGCGGGGGCTGGAAGGTCAACGCCGAGCTCCCCGGCCCCGCCGGGTTCGCCGGCGCGACGCAGTTCGTGCGGCCCGAGGACGTCGCGGCGTCGATCCCGTGCGGCCCCGACGTGGACGCGATCGTGGAGGCGGTGCGCGAGTTCGAGGGTGCCGGCTTCACCGACGTGGCCCTCGTGCAGATCGGCGACGAGGGCCAGCAGGAGTTCCTCCGGACCGCGGAGACCGCGATCCTGCCCGCTCTGCGGAGCTGACCCGCGCGGCCGTCGCGCCGGGCGAGCGGTTGCGCCGGGCGTGCGGTCAGGTCTCGGCGGACTCCTGGTTCTCGCTGGGGATCCACAACCAGTCGGTGATCTCGGGCATGTCCGCGCCGTGCTCGTTGACGTAGGCGCGGTGCCGGGCGCGGAGGTCCTGCATCTCCTGCCGCAGCAGGGCGGCGCGCATGGCCAGGCCAGGCACCCGGTCGATCACGTCCATCACCAGGTGGAACCGGTCCATGTCGTTGCGGACGACCATGTCGAACGGAGTGGTCGTCGTGCCCTCCTCCTTGTAGCCACGCACGTGCAGGTGGTGGTGGGAGGTGTGCCGGTAGGTGAGCCGGTGGATCAGCCACGGGTAGCCGTGGTAGGCGAAGATGATTGGCACGTCGGTGCCGAAGATCGCGTCGAACTCCCGCTCCGGCAGGCCGTGCGGGTGCTCCGACGCCGGCTGGAGCCGCATCAGGTCGACCACGTTCACCACGCGGACCTTCAGGTCGGGCAGGCGCTCGCGCAGGATGTGCACCGCCGCCATGGTCTCGAGCGTCGGGACGTCGCCGGCGCACGCCATCACCACGTCCGGGTCGCCGTCGTCGTTGCCGGCCCAGTCCCAGATGCCGATCCCGCGGCGGGCGTGCAGACCCGCCTTCTCCATGGTCAGCCAGGACGGCTGCGGCTGCTTCCCGGCCACGATCACGTTGACGTAGTTCCGGCTCTGGAGGCAGTGGTCCATCGTCCACAGCAGGGTGTTCGTGTCCGGCGGCAGGTAGACCCGGATCACCTCGGCCTTCTTGTTCACCACGTGGTCGATGAAGCCGGGGTCCTGGTGGCTGAAGCCGTTGTGGTCCTGGCGCCACACGTGCGAGCTGAGCAGGTAGTTCAGCGACGGGATCGGTCGCCGCCAGTCGAGCTCACGGATCGTCTTCAACCACTTCGCGTGCTGGTTGAACATCGAGTCGATGATGTGGATGAACGCCTCGTAGGAGGTGAACAGGCCGTGCCTGCCGGTGAGGTTGTACCCCTCCAGCCAGCCCTGGCAGGTGTGCTCGGAGAGGACCTCCATGACCCGCCCTTCCGGCGACAGGTGCGCGTCGGTGGGAAGCCGCTCGAGGTCCCAGGTCTTGTCGGTGACCTCCAGGGCCGCGGTGAGCCGGTTCGACTCGACCTCGTCGGGGCCGAACAGCCGCATGTTGTCCGGGTTCAGCCGCAGCACGTCGCGCAGGTAGGCGCCGGTCTGCCGGGTCGCCTCCGCCTGCGACCCTCCCGGCTCGGGCACTTCCACGGCGTAGTCGCGAGGGTCCGGCAGCTGCAGGGGCCGCATCACCTTGCCGCCGTTGCTGTGGCGGTTCAGGCCCATCCTGCGGTCGCCGGTCGGCGCCCAGGACCGGATCGACGGCACCGGTGTCCCGTGGTCGTCGAAGAGCTCCTCGGGCCGGTAGGAGCGCAGCCATCCCTCGAGCATGGCCCGGTGCTCGGGGTTCTCCCGGACCTTGGCGAGCGGGACCTGGTGGGAGCGCCAGGTGTTCTCGACCGGGACGCCGTCGACCTCCTTGGGGCCGGTCCATCCCTTCGGGGTGCGCATCACGATCATCGGCCATCGGATGTCGCCCTCCGGGGCGCTGCCCGAGCGCGCCGACGACCAGATCTCGCGGATCCGCGCGATGCTGTCCTCGAGCGCGGCCGCCATCTGCTGGTGCACCTCGGCCGGGTCGTCCCCGGAGACCAGCACCGGGTCCCAGCCGTACCCGCGGAGCATCATGTCGAGGTCGTCCTCCGGGATCCGGGCGAGCACGGTGGGGTTGGCGATCTTGTAGCCGTTCAGGTGCAGGATGGGCAGCACCGCGCCGTCGCGCCGTGCGTTGAGGAACCGGCCGCCGCTCCAGGACGTGGCCAGGGCGCCGGTCTCCGCCTCGCCGTCGCCCACGACGGTGGTGACGACCAGGTCGGGGTTGTCGAAGGCGGCGCCGAACGCGTGGGAGAGCGAGTAGCCGAGCTCGCCGCCCTCGTGGATCGACCCGGGGACCTCCGGGGCGACGTGGCTCGGGATGCCGCCGGGGAAGCTGAACTGCTTGAACAGCCGCTGCATCCCGCGCTCGTCCATGGTGGTGCCGGGGTAGGTGTCGGTCCAGGAGCCCTCGAGCCAGGTCTGGGCCACGATCGCCGGCCCGCCGTGTCCGGGACCGATGACGTACATCATGTCCAGGTCGTGCTCGCGGATGATCCGGTCGCAGTGGGTGTAGATCATGTTGAGGCCGGGCGTGGTGCCCCAGTGGCCGAGCAGTCGGGGCTTGATGTGCTCGGGCTTGAGCGGTTCTCGCAACAGCGGGTTGTCGAGCAGGTAGATCTGGCCGACCGACAGGTAGTTCGCGGCGCGCCAGTGCGCGTCGGCGAGCTGCAGGTCGGAGTCTGACAGGGGCCGTGCGTCGACAGTGCGCATGGCCCCTGCCTACCCGAGTCGGGCGCGACATGCCAGGGGCGCGCGACCCTGGCCGGCTCCGCGCGCGACCGGTGCGGGAGCGGCTTGGCGTGCTTGGGAGGATGTGGCCGTGAGCGAGCAGCCAGCCAGGTACCAACGGACCACCGGGGGTCTCGTCGGCGCGTTGATCGTCGCGGTCGCCGTCGTGGTCGGGTTCGTGCTGCTGCGCGACCTCGTGCGCACGGAGGCGGAGACCGAGGTGAAGGAGGTCGACTACCTCCGGGTCCTCGAGTTCACCCGTGAGCAGGTCGACTTCGACCCGCTCGCACCGCGGTCGCTGCCCGACGGGTGGCGGGCCACGAGCGCCCGGATCACGCCACAGCCCGCGCGATGGCACCTCGGCGTGCTCACCGACCAGGACCGCTACATCGGCCTCGAGCAGTCGCGCAGCTCAGAGGCGAACATGGTCCGTCGGTACGTCGATGCAGAGGCCGTCGAGGGGGAGCCGGTCACCATCGACGGACGGGCCTGGCGGACGTGGACCGACCAGGGAGGCGACAACGGCCTGAGCCGTGTCGTCGACGGGGTCACGGTCGTCGTCGTGGGCACCCCCGACCAGGCGCTGCTCGCCGACTACGTCGAGTCGCTGCGCTGACCGGCCGGTTCACCCCTCGTCGGCACGGTCCGCGGCATGCGCACCGGGACGCCACCCGGCAGCACCGAGGTTCTCCCGCGCCCAGGCCAGCGGGGAACGTTCCAGCTCGGTCGACATCGTGTCGTTCCAGCGGTTGAGGAAGCCGAAGTTGGCCATCACCGCCACCAGCTCCACCACCTGCTCGTCGCTGAAGTGGCTGCGAAGCGCGGTCATGTCCTCGTCGCTGACCGCGTTCGGCACGCAGCCGGCACCGTGTGCCACGCGCAGCGCCGCCCGCTCGGCCGCCGTGAACAGCGGGCTGGTCTCGAACTCCCAGAGCGCGGCAAGCTTCTCCTCCTCCGCCCCTCGGCGCTGCGCGACATGAGCGGTGTGGGCCTGGCAGTAGGCGCAGCCGGCGGCGGAGGAGACCATCGCAGCGACCATCTGCTTGAGCACCCGGTCGACCTGCCCGTCGCCCATCACGACGGCGTTGAGCCGGGCGAACGCCTCCATCAGCTCGGGCCACCGCGCCATGGTCAGCGTGCTGTTGGGCAGCACGCCGAGGTGCTCCTCCACGGCTGCGAACGTCTCCTCGTGCTGGGCCAGGTCCGCACGCTCCAGCGGCTCGATTCTCGGCACGGTGTCTCCTGAGGGTCGGGAGCCACGACCCTATGCGCGTGCCCGCGGGGTGCACTGCGGTCAGAACTGACGGAATGCCGCGGGACCGGTTGGCAACGGTTGGCGACCTCCGCGGCGACCCGCCGGGCGGGGAGGTCAGTCCCGGTCGGCCTCGAGCACCGCGTCGAGCCGCTGGCGGGCGCCGTCGAGCCATGCCTGGCAGATCTGGGCCAGCCGCTCGCCGCGCTCCCACAGGGCCAGCGACTCCTCCAGGTTCGTGCCGCCGTTCTCCAGGCGGCGCACCACCTCGACCAGCTCCTCGCGGGCCTGCTCGTAGCTGAGCTCCTCGCCGGACTGCTCCTCGCCCACTGGGGTACTCATCCCTGCTCCTCCTCGGTGATCTCGACCAGGGGCTCTGCCGTGGTCGACGTGGTCTCGGCGTGGATCCGACCGTCGCGCACCCGGATGTGGAGCTCGGTCCCCGGAGTCGCCTGGGCCGCACTGGCGACCACGTGCCCCTCGCTGTCCTGGACGACGGCGTAGCCCCGCTCCAGCGTGGCCAGGGGAGAGAGGCTGCGCGCGCGGGCCAGCTGGTGCTCGAGGTCGTTGCCGGCGTGCTCGAGCCGATGGTGCAGGGTGCGCCGGGTGCGGGCGCACAGCTCCCGGACCTCGCGGGACCGCTCCTCCAGGCCGCTGCGGGGATCGGCCAGGCTCGGCCGGGCCCGGACCGCGTCGAGCTGCTGCTGCTGCTGGGCCAGCCAGTGGCCGACCACCTGCCGGCCACGGTCGCGCAGCCGCGTGACCCGGTCGATCTCCTCCGCGACGTCGGGGACCACCATCTTGGCGGCGTCGGTCGGCGTCGAGGCGCGGACGTCGGCGACCAGGTCGAGCAGCGGGGTGTCCGGCTCGTGGCCGATCGCGGAGACGACCGTCGTACGCGCCGCGTGCACCGCCCGGACCAGGCCCTCGTCGGAGAACGGCAGCAGGTCCTCCACGGAGCCACCGCCGCGGGCGATGACGACGACGTCCACCTCGGGGTCGCGGTCGAGCGCGCCGAGCGCCTCGATCACCTCACGGGCGGCGTGCGGGCCCTGGACCGAGGCGTGCCGGACCTTGAACCGGACCGCGGGCCAGCGGCGACGTGCGTTCTCGAGGACGTCACGCTCGGCCGCGGACCCGGCACCGGTGACCAGCCCGACCGTGTGCGGCAGGAACGGCAGCCGTCTCTTCAGCTCCCGGGCGAACAGCCCCTCGGCCGCGAGCAGCTGCCTGCGCCGCTCGAGCCGGGCCAGCAGCTCGCCGAGCCCCACCATCCTGATGTCGGTGGCGTAGAGGCTCAGCGTCCCCCGGTTGGGGTAGTAGGACGGCTTGCCGAAGATCACCACCCCGGCGCCCTCGACGACCGGGGGGTTCAGCGAGTCGAACACCTGCCGTGAGCACGTGACCGGGATCGAGATGTCGGCGACGGTGTCACGCAGGGTGAGGAACACGGTGTTCATGCCCTGCCGGCGGTTCATCTGCGCGATCTGGCCCTCGACCCACACCGAACCGAGCCGGTCGATCCACCCGGAGATCGCCATCGCGATCTGCCGGACGGGCGCCGGCTGCTCGAGGGAGGTCTGCATGGCCACGCCTGGCACCCTATGGCAGAGCACCTACCATGGAGCCCATGAGCACCGACCTGGGGATTCCGCCTGTCCTGGACCCGGCCGACGCCGAGGGGGCCGTGCTCCTCGCGGCTCCCCGCGGCTACTGCGCGGGCGTGGACCGGGCCGTGATCACGGTCGAGAAGGCCCTGGACCTGTACGGCGCGCCCGTCTACGTCCGCAAGCAGATCGTGCACAACAAGCACGTCGTGGCGAACCTGGAGTCCCGCGGCGCGGTCTTCGTGGAGGAGCTCGACGAGGTCCCGGAGGGCGCCACCGTGGTCTTCTCGGCGCACGGTGTGTCCCCCGAGGTGCACCGGCAGGCCGAGGAGCGGCGGCTGAAGACGATCGACGCCACCTGTCCTCTGGTGACCAAGGTGCACCACGAGGCACGGCGGTTCGCGACCGAGGACTACGACATCCTGCTCATCGGCCACGCCGGCCACGAGGAGGTCGAGGGCACCGCCGGTGAGGCGCCCGCGAACATCCAGCTGGTGCAGAGTCCCGACGACGTGGCCGACATCGAGGTGCGCGACCCCGACAAGGTGGCGTGGCTGTCGCAGACCACGCTGTCGGTGGACGAGACGATGGAGACCGTGGCTGCGATCCGCGAGCGGTTCCCCAACCTGCTGGACCCGCCGTCGGACGACATCTGCTACGCCACGCAGAACCGCCAGACGGCGATCAAGGAGATCTCTCGCGAGGCGGACCTGGTCATCGTCGTCGGGTCCGGCAACTCCTCCAACTCCGTGCGTCTGGTCGAGGTCGCCCTCGAGGCCGGCGCCAAGTCCGCCCACCGGGTGGACGACGCCGGCGAGATCGACGAGCGCTGGCTCGAGGGGGTGCGCACGGTGAGCGTCACCAGCGGCGCCTCGGTGCCCGACGATCTGGTGGCCGGCGTGCTGACGTTCCTCGCCGAGCGCGGCTACCCCGACGCGAAGGCGGTGCACACGGCGGAGGAGTCGCTGATCTTCGCGCTGCCGCCGGAGCTGCGGCGGGACATGCGAGCGGCGGAGAAGGCCGGTAGCTGACCGGGTCCGCCCACGGGAGCGGGTGAGCCGGCGCGGCCACCAGATGCTCGTGTCGGTGCACGGCAGGCCGACGTGGGTGGCCAGCCACCGCGTGCAGCCGTTGGAGGACTCGCCGCGGTGATCCTCGGCTAGTCGGACGGACGGAGCAGGCCGGCGTTGCGCTGCGCCACTCTCCGGAGCGCCAGCACGCCGAGAGCCGTGGCGTACCCGGCCACGAGCCCGCCGGCGTGGTGGGCCAGGCCCGAGACGACCGCCTGCACGAGCCCGTCCACCTCGTCGGCCACTGCGGCGCGGGCCCCGCCGGCGAGCATGGCGACCACGGCGAGCATGAGCAGTGGCGGGAGTACGCCCACGGCGAAGAAGTCACGCGGACGCACGGCCAGCGCGGCGACGGCGCACAGCACCACGAAGCAGAGGTCGAAGAACAGCGACAGGCGCCCGGCCAGGACGACGTTGAACCAGGCCAGCCCCACGGCCGCGAGCGTGGTCGCCGCGACCACCTGACGGCCGGACCGGCGCCCCTCCTCCCACAGCGTCCGCGGCGCCGCCGGAGGGCGACGGCGCACGTCCGCGGAGGGATGGCTCACGGGTCCCAACGTAGAGCGGCCTCAGGCGGATTGCTCGCGACGCGCCGGTGCCTGCTCACCACCCGCCGGGATCTCGGGCCGGCTGTCGCCCACCGTGTCGCCCACCGTGTCGAGCAGCTCGGCCGCGGTGAGGGGCCGGGCGGCCTCGGTGACCGGGGCGGGGCCGGCGAGCTGCTCGTCGGAGACCTGCAGGTCACGGAACCGGCGCGCGGAGACGAGGACCCGGGTCTCCAGCGAGCCGACCGCCTTGTTGTAGCTGGTCACCGCGGCGGTCAGGGACCGGCCGAGCTTGTCCAGGTGGGCGCCCAGGGAGCCGAGCCGGTCGTAGAGCTCACGGCCGAGCACGTGGATGTCGCGGGCGTTCTCGGCCAGGGCCTCCTGGGTCCAGGCGTAGGCGACGGTGCGCAGCAGGGCGATGAGGGTCGTGGGTGTGGACAGCACCACCTGACGTGAGGCCGCGTAGTCCAGCAGCTCGGGCTCGGCGTCGAGCGCGGCGGAGAGGAACGACTCGCCGGGCACGAAAAGCACGACGAACTCCGGGCCGGCCGGCAGGGACCGCCAGTAGGCCTTCCCGCCCAGCACGTCCACGTGCTGGCGCAGCTGGCGGGCGTGCCGTGCCAGGTGCTCCGCCCGGAGGTCCTCGGAGTCGGCCCCGGTCGCGTCGAGGAACGCGTCGAGCGGCACCTTGGCGTCCACGACCACGCTCTTGCCGCCGGCCAGGTGCACGACCAGGTCCGGTCGCAGCACGCCGTCGTCGCCGCGCATGGTGGTCTGCTCGGTGAAGTCGCAGCGGGACACCAGCCCGGCCAGCTCCACCGCCCGACGGAGGTGGAGCTCGCCCCACCGGCCGCGCACCTGGGGCTTGCGCAGGGCGGTGGACAGGGCCGCGGTCTCCCGGCGCAGCGTGTCGGTCGTGTGCCGGACGTCCTCCACCTGCTGGCGCAGCTGGCTCTGCCACGAGACCCGCTGGTCCTCGAGGGCACGCATCTGGTCGTGGAGCCGGTCGAGGCCGTCCTTCACCACGGCTCGGTCGGCCGCGCGTGCCTCGAGCTCCCGGGCACGCGCGGTGTCCGACGTCGCGGTCCGCGCACGGGTCCACAGCACGCCGACGAGCACGCCGAGGACCAGACCGACGGCCAGGGCGAGGAGCAGGGGGAGTGCGGTGCTCAGGTCCATGGCACCCATCGTGGACCGGGGCACCGACAGTTCCGCGGACCCGGCCCGCCGGCGTGGCCGTCCGAGCGGTTCAGTCGGCGAGCTCGACGACGACCGGGGCGTGGTCGCTGGCGCCCGCGCCGGCCCGCTCCCCGGTGTCGACCGAGGCGCCCGTCACCCGCCGCGCCAGGGCGGGGGAGCCGAGGATGAAGTCGATCCGCATGCCGCGGTTCCGCTCGAAGCGCTGTCGGTAGTAGTCCCAGTACGTGAAGACGTCGGGCCCGGGGCAGTGCGGGCGCACCACGTCGACGTACCCGCACTCGAGGAAGCCGCGGAAGGCGGCTCGCTCCTCCGGGGTCACGTGGGTGCTGTTGGCGAACCGGGAGATGTCGAAGACGTCCTCGTCGAAGGGTGCGATGTTCCAGTCCCCGGTCAGTGCGATCTGGGCGTCCGGGTCCGCCTCGAGCCAGTTGCGGGCCTCCTGGCGCAGGCGCTCGAGCCAGGCGAGCTTGTAGCGGAAGTGCGGGTCGCCGGGCTTGCGGCCGTTGGGCACGTACAGCGACCACACCTGCACCCCGCCGCAGGTGGCGCCGATGGCGCGCGCCTCGGACGCCGGCGGCTCCCCCCACTGCGGCAGCCCGTGGACGCCCCGGTGGACGTCGGTCAGGCCGACGCGGCTGGCGATCGCGACCCCGTTCCACTGGTCGAGACCGTGGGTGGCGACGTCGTACCCGAGCGCCTCCAGACCCATCACCGGCCACTGGTCGTCGCGGGCCTTGGTCTCCTGGATCGCGAGTACGTCGATGTGCTGGCGCTCGAGGAACGCCTCGACCCGGTCGATCCGGGACCGGATGGAGTTGACGTTGAAGGTGGCGATGCGCACCGGGACACTCTACGGAGCCGGACGGTCGCCGATTCGGCGCTCCGCCGTACGCCACCTAGACTGTCCGCCCGTGGCTCTCACCATCGGAATCGTCGGGTTGCCCAACGCCGGCAAGTCGACCCTCTTCAACGCGCTGACCAAGAACGACGTGCTCGCCGCGAACTACCCGTTCGCCACGATCGAGCCCAACGTCGGTGTGGTCGCGGTCCCCGACCCGCGCCTGGGCGTGCTCGCCGAGATCTTCTCCTCCGAGCGGATCGTGCCGGCGACCGTGCAGTTCGTCGACATCGCCGGCATCGTCAAGGGGGCCTCGGAGGGCGAGGGCCTCGGGAACAAGTTCCTGGCCCACATCCGCGAGGCCGACGCGATCTGCCAGGTGACCCGGGTCTTCCGCGACGAGGACGTGACCCACGTCGCCGGCCAGATCGAGCCCGCCGACGACATCTCGGTGATCCAGACCGAGATGATCCTCGCCGACCTTCAGACCGTGGAGAAGGCGCTGCCTCGGCTGGAGAAGGAGGCGAAGGGCAAGAAGGACCTCGCGCCCGTCGTCGCCGCGGTGAAGGAGGCGAAGGAGGCGCTCGAGGCGGGTACGCCGGTCATCGCCACCGACATCGACAAGGCGCTGCTGCGCGAGCTGATGCTGCTCACCGCCAAGCCCTACATCTACGTCTTCAACTGCGACAGCGACGAGCTCGGTGACGAGGAGCTGAAGCAGCGGATGCGCGACCTCGTGGCGCCCTCGGAGGCGATCTTCCTCGACGCCAAGTTCGAGGCCGAGCTCGTGGAGCTCGACGACGAGGAGGAGGCCCGCGAGATGCTGCAGGAGATGGGCATCGACGAGCCGGGCCTCGACGTGCTCGCGCGGGTCGGCTTCGACACCCTCGGCCTGCAGACCTACCTCACCGCGGGCCCGAAGGAGGCGCGCGCCTGGACCATCCGGAAGGGCGCCACCGCGCCCGAGGCCGCCGGGGTCATCCACACCGACTTCCAGCGCGGCTTCATCAAGGCCGAGGTGGTCTCCTACGGAGACCTCGTCGAGGCAGGGTCGATGAACGCCGCGAAGGCCGTCGGCAAGGTCCGCATGGAGGGCAAGGACTACGTCATGCAGGACGGCGACGTCGTGGAGTTCCGCTTCAACGTGTGAATCGACGCGTTTGTGCAGGTCACAAGGGGTGCGACCCCCTCCGGTGCGCACAGAGTTCGCAAGAATCTCACGGGATCGGCCCGCACGGCCGTTCGGAGGGCCGACTCCGGACCCCGTGCCGCCAGTTGACACGCCGGCGACGTGACTCATTGGCGGTATGACGCGCTCTCAACGCTCTGGTTCAGGCACTCGCTGAGCAGCCCCCGAATCCGCGCCGTGTGGCGGGAAGCCAGCCTTGGCTCGTTGGCCACATCACCATGCTGACGCTGCTGCTCTAGGTCTCGACGTCGAATACGAGAAGCGGCGCGGTCGCTGCCGCATGGTCCTCCGCGACTATGACGGACAGGACGCCAACCTCTGCGACTGCTGGTTGGCGACTCCACCAAGACACCCACGACTCCCCGTGAGTTGGTCGGCGGTAGAGCGCTTCCCCCCCGGACCGACCAGGCGTACAACGAGGTCATGGGCAAGCGTAGTTTGCTGATCGTCGCCACCGACACCTACGACGATCCTGGGCTGAGCGCGCTGCGCGGTCCCTCTGCGGATGCCGAGGCACTCGCTGCGGTGCTCGGTGACCCAGAGATCGGCGGGTTCGACGTACGCACGGTGCTGAACCAACCCGCGCACCTGATTGCCGAGGTTCTAGAGGAGTTCTTCTCCGACCGAAAGCCGGATGACCTGCTGGTGGTTCACATCTCCGGGCACGGGATCAAGAACCAGTCCGGTGAGCTGCACTTCGCCGGAACGAACACCAAGCTCCGGCTCCTGGGCGCCACATCGGTTCCGGCGAACTTCGTGAATCGGCAGATGACGTTGAGCCGGTCGCGGCGGATCGTGCTGTTTCTTGATTGTTGCTACGCTGGCGCATTCGACCGCGGGATGGCCACGCGCGCTGGGAGTGAAGTCGACGTCGGAGACCGGTTCAGTGGGCACGGGCGGGCGGTGCTCACTGCGTCGGGGGCGCTTGAGTACGCCTTCGACGGCGAGCATCTGTCCGGTTCCGCACAGCCGTCGGTGTTCACCACCGCCATGGTGCGGGGTCTCCGGACCGGCGACGCGGACCGGAACCAGGACGGCTGGATCGGGCTGGACGAGCTTTACGACTACGTGTACGACGCCGTCCGCGAGGCAACCCCGCATCAGACCCCCGGCAAGTGGACCTTCGACGTGCGCGGCGACCTGCACTTGGCTCGGAGCAGTAAACAGGCGTTGACCGGGCCGGTGCCGGCCGCAGCGGCTCCGCCCGCAGAGGCTCCGCCCGCGGCTGCTCCGCGGGCGCTTCTGCGTGCCGGCTCGGGTCGGCCGCCGCGGGTTATTGCCATCGCGACGGCGGTGACCGCGCTTGCGTTGATCTGGCTCATCTGGTGGCAGCCGTGGCAGGAGAGCCCCCAGGGCATCGCCGCGATCCCATCGGCTTTCGCGGGCAAGTGGACCGGCCCCGCGCACATGCCGAGCGAGGGCGTGGACCTGGTCTGGAGGGTGACGTTCGTGCCGGGTGCCATCAGCGCGCAGATCTCCGCTGGTGAGACCGGGTGCGCCGACGGCACGCTCCTCTTGACCGGAGGCAGCGAGACGACGATGAGGATGCAGTTCGAGGCAAGGGAACCCCGATGCACGTCGGGAACTGCCACGGTGAGGCTCAGAGGGGACGACAGGTTGCATCTCGAGATCACCCCCGACCCGTCAGCCGACCCGCCGGAGGCGCCGTATGACGGGGTCCTCACTCGCGAGTCAGAATGAGTCCAGTCGGACCGCAGGTGGAGGGCCGGCGGCAGTGACGTACGCCGGAGACCGCGTTGACCCTGACTGGCCGGCTGGCGTCGGCGCGCGACAACTCCGCCCTCAGGCTGCCAGGATGAGTAGCCTCGGTCGCAACGGGAGGAGTACCGCATGGGTGAGGAAATCCTGGTGGAGTTCCTGGGTGGTCCGGAGGCGGATCTGGTGGAGATCGACGCGCTCACGAGGGACCTTCGAGCCGAGATTCTGCAGATCGACGAGGTGGAGCGTGTCGAACAGGCGTCCTCCGGTCCGGCGCCCGAGGGCTCCAGAGGGCTGGACGTAGCGGCCATCGGGGCTCTGGTTGTCGGCGTTACCCCGGCAGTACAGGCGGCCGTGAAGGTCGTAGAGGTGGTGCGCAACTGGCTGGCCCGCCGGTCCCCTTCGACCCCTCCGCTGCAGATGACGATCGGAGGTAAGAGCATCACCGTACCGGCCGACAAGAAGCAGCAGGACGCGCTGGTCGCCGCCTTTATCGCCGCGTTGACGAGCGAGCACGCCAGCGGGGCAGGCGAGCCCGCGGAATAGCTTCGCTGCTGCCCCCGGGGTCAGGCCACCAGTCACGAGGCCGCTCACGAGGTCACGGTCGAGCAAGAGCCGAGAAGCCGCGTGGAGATGTTTGCGCAGGTCAGCGCACGCTTTCGCAAAGGGCGACAGATCTGTCGCTGCCCCTGTCGATGGACAAGGGGTCGCAGGTTCAAAACCTGTCAGCCCGACTTTCCGGACCGCCCCTGACGCGAAAACGTAGCTCAGGGGCGGTTCGCGTTTCGAACCATTCCGCAGGTTGTCGCAGCGTCGAGTCGTGGGAGGTTGCCGTCTCACCTGCGTAAACGCAGTTCGGGGCGTGTACGGGGGCGCCGACGTGCTGCGCCCATTCCCCACTTATTCCCCAAGTATTGCGCAGCCACAAGATCGGGGCGGCCCCCAGGCCGCTGCCACCGGTGACTTCCGGACCAGTCCGCCGACCGCTGATAAGATGGTCTTATGTCCCTGCCGGATGCGTACCGCGCTGCCAGGCACGACGAGGAGCTCGCGAGGCTACGTCGCCTTCTGGCGCTTCGAGCGATGGTGGCCACCGGCATGAGCCAGCGCAAGATCGCTGAGGCGTTGGGCATCACCCAGCCAGCCATCAGTCAGCAACTCAAGTCCGCTCCTGTGCTCGATGAGGTCCACCCGGAAGTCCTCGTGGAAGCTGCTGCGCCGATTCTGAAGGCGCTGGCCGAGGACCATGGCTACTCCCGCCTCGCGGTGTTCGGCTCCGTCGGGCGTCATCAAGCGCGAGAGGACTCCGACATTGACCTACTGGTAGAAGCACCCGAAGGCACGTCGTCGTTCGGCTTCGTCGCCTTCAAGCAGCTCATCGAGCAGGTCCTTGGACGCGAGATCGACCTCGTGTCCTACGGCGGCCTGAAGGCGAGACTCGATGACGACATCCGCCACGAGGCGGCGCCGCTGTGATGAATCGCAAGGCCGCCAAGGAACTGCTGCACATCCAAGGCTGGCTCGAGCGTGTCGACGAGATCATCCGGCGTGGCGACGAGGCTTACCTTGCCGACGACCTGCTTCAAGAGGCCGGCGACTCGCTGATGATGAAACTGGGGGAGGCCGCCAACCGGCTATCCCGGCTCGGGGTGCTCGCACCCGATGGCGTCGAGTGGGCACTCGCTGTCGCCAACCGCAGCTTCATCATCCACCAGTACGACGAGATCGACCGAGAGCTGACCTGGCTGACCCTCTCGCGTGACCTGCCCGCGTGGAGGTCATCTCTGACGCTCCTCTTCGAGGAAGCCTCAACGACTATCCACAACGAATCCGACTGACGACGCCCGCCGGGCCGGCTCCCACGCCCCGGTGGGCGCGCCGACACGCGGCGCAATGACGCGGGTCGGAGTTCGCGCTGCCCGTGAGTGACATTGAGGCTCTCCGTCGTCGGGGGTTCCCGGCGACGGAGGTCGTGCCGTGCTGCGGGATCCTCACGAGCCCGTTGCATCAGCTGAAGGCGCCGGGTTCCGAGGATGATTCAAGCGGCTCGCGCGAGGCCTGCGGCGACGAGCAGACCGGCTGCCTCCTTCGCCGCGGCCGGGGCCTCTGGGTCCGCGCCAAGTGCGCCGTCAGCGAGTCCGCCATCGAGGAGCAGGGTCAGCGAGCGGGCCAGGGAGCCAGGGTCGACAGCGCCCGCCTGGGTCGCCAGGTCGCGAACCCAGGCAAGGACGGTCTGCTTGTGCGCCACCGTCCGGTCGTGGACCGGGGTGCCCGGCGCCGCCTCCGCCGCCGCGTTGATGAACGCACAGCCCCGGTAGCCGTCACGCCGGCAGGCCGTGCTGAGCGCGTCGAACATACCGACGAGCTGGGCGGCGGGCGCGGGCCCAGCGGCCTCGGCGGCCGTCTTGAGCTGCGCTGTCCAGATGCCGTCCACCCTGTCGAGGTAGGCGAGCGCCAGCTCGTCCTTGGCCGGGAAGTGCTTGTAGAAGGTGGCCTTCGCGACGCCCGACTCGGCGATGATCAGGTCCACCCCGACCGCCCTGATGCCACGGGCGTAGAAGAGCCGGAACGCGGTGTCGAGGATGCGCTCGCGCGCAGAAGTCGGGGTCACCCCTTGATGATAGACAGACCTGTCTGTTAGCGTCCAAACCAAGCCGACAGACAAACCTGTCTACCCCTCTCCCGCGAAGGACCCGTCATGAATATCGCTGTCCTCGGTACCGGCATGGTCGGCCAGGCGATCGCCGGCCGCCTGCACGAGCTCGGCCACTCTGTCGTCGTCGGCACCCGCGCCCCGGAGGCCACTCTGGCCCGGACCGAGCCCGACGAAATGGGCAACCCGCCCTTCTCTGTGTGGTACGACGACCACCCCGGCGTCGAGCTCGCCACTTTCTCCGACGCGGCCGCACGGGCCGAGCTCGTGGTCAACGCGACGTCCGGGGCCGCGACTCTCGACGTGCTCGGCCTCGCCCGCGCGGAGAACCTCGCGGCCAAGGTTCTCGTCGACATCTCCAACCCGCTCGACTTCTCCCACGGCTTCCCGCCCACCCTGTTCGTCAAGGACACCGACTCGTTGGGTGAGAAGGTCCAGCGCGCGTTCCCCGAGGCGAAGGTCGTCAAGACCCTGAACACCCTCACCGCGTCGCTGATGGTCGACCCGAAGTCGCTCGGTGAGGCCAGCACGATCTTCGTCTCCGGCGACGACGCCGGGGCCAAGGCCACCGTGGTGGAGCTGTTGGAGTCCTTCGGCCACGACGACGTGATCGACCTCGGTCCGCTCGAGACCGCTCGCGGCACCGAGATGATCCTCCCGGTCTGGCTGCGTCTCATGGGTGCGCTCGGCACCGGCGCCTTCAACTTCAAGGTCGTGCGCTGAGATGACCGGACCCGGCCCCATGCACGGCAAGAACGTGCTGATCACGGGAGGTACCGGTGGGATCGGGCTGGCCACGGCCACCGGCCTCGCCGGGCTCGGCGCCCGGGTCGGCGTGGTGGGCCGCTCCGCCGCCCGAGGGGCCGCGGCCGCGGACACCGTACGGCGGACAGTGCCGTCGGCACAGGTGGATGTGTTCGAGGCCGACCTGTCCTCGCAGGCCGAGGTGCGACGCCTCGCCGCCGAGGTGCGGCAGGTCTATCCGCGCCTCGACGTGCTCGTGAACAACGTCGGCGGCTACTGGGCCCACCGTCACGTGACTGCGGACGGCCTTGAGCACACCTTCGCGCTCAACCACCTCGCGCCGTTCCTGCTCACCCACGAGCTCCGGGACCTGTTGGTGGCCAGCGCCCCGGCCAGAGTCGTGACCGTGTCCTCCGGCGCGCAGGCGATGGGCCGGATCGACCTCGACGACCTCCAGGGCGAACGCTCCTACAACGGCCAGCGCGCCTACAACCAGTCCAAGCTCGCCAACGTGCTGTTCACCTACGAGCTGGCCCGCCGGCTCGAGGGCACCGGCGTGACCGCGACGGTGCTTCATCCGGGCGTGACGCGGACCGCATTCGGGCAGGAGGACAGCGGCCGCTGGATGCGGTTGATGCTTCCCGTGGTCCGGCCTGTCATGAAGACTCCCGAGCGAGGTGCGAGCACGGTTGTCCACCTGGCCTCCTCGCCGGAGGTCGCGGGTGTCACCGGCGCCTACTTCGCCAACCGGCGCCCGAAGCGTTCGTCGAAGTCCAGCTACGACCTCGAACTGGCCGGCAGGCTCTGGGCGGTCAGCGCCGCTCTCGTGGGAGTGGCGCCGGACCGGAACCGACCTTCAGCCGCGAAGGAGCAGCCATGAGACTTGGGGTGCACCTGGTGAACTTCACCCTCCCGGACGGCCCGGCGTCGATCGGCCGCACGATCGCCGCCGTGGGGAGGGCAAGCGACGAGACCGGGCTCGACAACCTCTCGTTCATGGACCACTACTTCCAGCTCGACTTCTTCGCCGGGGCGAGCGAGCCGATGCTCGAGGGGTACACCGCGCTCGGCTTCCTCGCGGCGCACACCTCGTCGGTGGAGCTCCAGCTCCTGATGACGGGCGTGACCTACCGCCACCCCGGCCTGCTCGCCAAGATCGTGTCGACGCTCGACGTGCTCTCCGGCGGGCGCGCCGCCCTGGGCATCGGGGCGGCCTGGTGCGAACGGGAGCACCGAGGCCTCGGGGTCCCCTTCCCGCCGCTCGCGGAACGGTTCGAGCGACTAGAGGAGACCCTGCAAATCGTGCACCAGATGTGGAGCGACGACGTCGGGCCCTTCGTCGGCAAGCACTACCAGCTCGCCGAGACGATCAACTCCCCACAACCGCTGCGGAAGCCACACCCCCCGGTCATGGTCGGCGGCGGCGGTGAGCGGAAGACGCTTCGCCTGGTCGCCAAGTACGCCGACGCATGCAACGTCTTCGCCGGCCGCGGCGCGCGCCGCGAGCAGGTCGCCCACAAGCTCGCGGTGCTCCGCAACTGGTGCGAAGAAGAGGGCCGGCCGTACGAGGAGATCCGCCGAACCGTGCTCTACAACGCCCCGGTCGAATCCGGACCCACCGGAGCAGCCGCGTTCCTCGAGGAGATGCGCCCCCTCGCCGACATCGGCATCGACGAGGTACACGTGATACCAATGCAGGGCGACCCGGTCGCCTTCGTCAGATCACTCGGCGACCACGTCGTACCCCGGCTTTCCCAGCTCTGATCCGCACCATCTCATCACCCGCACCCGTGAGGAACGCACCAAGTCTCGGCACGGCCGGACAAGCATGATCGCGGGTTCGTGTCCGGGTAGATCGGGCGCCCACGTGCTTTCCGGCTTCGGTGACCAGCCCCGGGTGACTTGTCTGCCGGCAGCGACCAGAGCCATGTGACGCCGAGCTCGCCCAACCGGCTCTCGATGACCAGTCGGTGTGCATCCGCCTGCGTCAAACTGGGCGCTGCGACGCGCCGGCAGCTCACGCCCTGGGAAGTACGTCTGCGATCCGGGGCCACGGCTCACTCACCCGTACTCGCCGCCGGCTTCGCGAGACCCGCGGCAGGCTGGCCGAGCGACGCGGACATGATCGACTCGGCGGCCCCGAGGGTGCGGTCCTCGGCGGTCGGCCACAGCTGGGCGTAGGTGTTGAGAGTCGTCGTCGCCGGCTCGCGCAGCGTCTTGCACCACCAGTAGCCGACGGTGTTCTGGTGCGGTGGGTCGTCGCCCTTCCCAGCGAAGGGCCACCGCTCGTTGCCCGTGGTGCCGTGGTTGGCCACGTGCTCGGCTAGCACGCGACGACCGGGTCGATGCGGTGATCTCCATGGCCGGTGACGCGGTGATGTTCGGCGTCGCGGGTCTGCGGTCCCTGAACGTGCCGGTCGTCGCCCTGGGAGGCACCGCAGACCGGGATACCCCCTACGCCACCGGCGCAGCGCTGACCTACCGCCACGGCGCCTCGCCCCGAGCTGTCCAGGTGGGTCTGGTCGGTGCCGAGCACTTCGCGTTCACGGGTCCGTGTGCATCGGTACGTCGCGTGATGACGGTGGTGCCCTTCGGGTTCTGCGAGGACCCCACCTGGAACCGGGCCTCGGCCCGTGACGTGGCCGCCCACCACGTCATCGCCTTCCTGGCGGCCGAGCTGACCGGGGACGCCGACGCGGTGGCGTCTTTGGCCAACCACTCGGACGTCGGAGGAAGCGTCAGCTACCAGGTCCGCGGTCACGGCAAGTGACCCTCCCGTGGCCGGCCGCGCATCATCCGAGCCTCGCGCTGGCGGGATGACCCCTGCCGACGACGAGTGACTGTCCGGGTGTCGCTGTAGCCGGGTAGCCTGAAGGCATGGTGAATCCCGCTCTGCAGTCAGCCATCGAGGCCATGAGCCTCGATGAGCGCCTGGAGCTGGTGGAGTACATCGAGAGCACCGTCGAGTCCGAGCCGATCGAGGTCAGCGAGGAGCAGAAGTCGGTCATCCGGTCTCGGGCGGCGGAGCTTCAGGGAGATCCGTCGATCGGGCTGACCTGGGATGAGCTCAAGGCTCGGCTTGCCGCGCGCAGGGCGTGACTCGGCGGCCCCTCGTCTTCCACCCTGGAGTGGAAGACGACCTCGCGGCGATCTATGACCACTACGAGCGGTTCGACCCGACGCTGCCGAGTCGGTTCGAAGCACGGCTGGACGAGCAGGTCGAGCGCATCGAGATGTTCCCCGAGTCCGGGGTCATCCTGTTCGAGTCGTACCGTCGGGCGCTGCTCAAGCGGTTCCCGTACATGGCCGTCTACCTGGTTGACGAGGACCGGATCGACGTGCTCGCTGTCGTCGGCATCCGCCGGAACCCTGCCTGGATCGAAGCGACCATCGCCGAGCGGGCGGATGCATAGCGGTCCGCAAATAGTCCGCAAGAAGTCCGGCCGAGGCCGACGATCGCCGACGACGCCCAACGGTCCCGGGATCGCGTTATCGCAGGTCAGACCGCATTTTCCGGCCTCGACCGGCGGTGGCCAACGACAGCCGAAACCTCCGGTTTTTCATTCCGCTTCAACGTGTAACGCCGCAGGTCATCCCTGAAGGAGCGGGGCCGGTCAAGAGTGTTGGCCGGCCCTTTTTCCTGCCTCCGACCCGGTGTCCAGGCGCGCCGACCTAAGGAGCCGGGGTCCAGGCTCGGGCGGAGCCCGACCGCGCAGCGGCCGGAGGGCCTTGACGCCGGTCCCGTTCGGCGCACGCTGTTCGGGTGTCGGAGTGGGGCTGTGTGTTCTGGAAAGCCTGTCTGTGGAGCCGGACAAGGGGACGGTTCTCACATCATTGCCGTTGCCGGCGGTGGGGAGCGGGCCCAGGTAGTCGGCCGCTCGGTCATCCCTTCGCGGGTGCCGTGGCGGAGGCGGCGAAAGCTTCTCGCCAACGGACCGCATGATGGGGTTCGCCGAAGAACGTGGCGACGGTCGGTCGGGGTCAATCAGACAGCGCGACCACGCCGAGACCCTCGCAATGAGGAGGGCTGGGGGTCATGACCTGCACGGCCTCGCGGCCGACCCCTGCGTCGAGCGCGAGCGCCTCATGCCGCTGTGCGCCGCGGCGGATGTAGAGCGCGGACGTGATGGTCGCGCAACGCATAGAACACGAACTCGGTCTGTTTGCGGGCCGCGGCGACGGTGCCGATGTTCTTGCCACGCCGGTCGGCAACCTGCTTCTTGTAGGCACCGACCACCGAGGCGGGCCCCAGCGCCTTGACCGACTCCACCGCCGCCCACCGAACCAGGCGAGAACCCTGCTTGGTGATCCGGCCCCGGTGCACGTGGGTGTCGGACTCGTGATGCTTGGGGGTCAACCCCGCCCAGCACGCCAGCTGCGGCGCCCTGGCGAACCGGGTGACGTCGCCGACCTCGGCGAGAAACACCGCGGCGAGGACCGGGCCGACACCAGGCAGCTGCTGCAGTGCGACATAGTCCGGGTTGGCGGCCAGCCGGCCTCGGGTCAGCCTCGCGAACAGGTCGATCCCCACCTCGAGGTCGTCGATGAGTCGACGCAGTGAGTGGACCCGCGCGGCGTACGCACCGGGCAGGGCGCAACGGTCGAGAAGGTGCTCACCGGCCGGGCTGAACAGGTCACTCATCAGCACCTGGACGCCGCACTTGGCCAGCACCGCGTGGATCTCGGCCTTGCAGTGGGACCGCAGCCCGACCAGCTTGGCGCGGTGGCGGACCAGCTCACGCAGCTCCCGGGTCGCCGGCGGCGCGATCCACGACTCCGGGAGCCGGCCCATCCGCAGCAGATCGGCCAGGTCGGTGGCGTCACGGAGGTCGTTCTTCACCCGCCGATACTCGAACGCCTTCACTCCCAGCGGATGCGCCAGGTGAACGCTGGCGCCCGCGGCCTGCAGCGCGTCAACCGCCCAGTACCACCCATAGGTCGCCTCGAGGACGACTTCGGGGGTCTCACCCGCCCGCGCCATCACCGCGTTGAGCCGGTCGACGTCGTTGAGGATCTGAGTCGCCTCCAAGACCTCCCCGGAGACCGTGGACCGGACCAGCACACTGCGTCGACGATGCAGATCGATACCAACGAACTGCTGCCCTGCGTACTCTGACATGAGGGCCTCCTTCGTCGTAGACGTGAGTACACCCCCAGCATCCGCCGGGGACGCGCGAGGAGCGGAGGCCCCGCTCCTTCATCGCATCAGCCGCCTAATCGGCGGCCATTGCCCGACGGACTGGTCTCCCTCGAATGGGACACCGGGACAGATGGGACACCCCCGATGGGACAGGTGCCCGCGTCTGCCCCGAGTGCGGCGAGCCCTCCGAGCAGGCCCGATGCGCCGAGTATCGTCCTGCCGAGCCACCGAAGCCCTCACTCAGCGACCGCTCGCGGGTACGACCAGAGCTGGCGGAAGTTGTCCGAGCGGGCACGTCGTCTCCAGCCCTATTGTTCTGACTGCTATTCGACGAGCGATCTCACGACCGACCACTCCGAGCGGCGTGGCGGAGGAAGGAGGCAGCCAACCGATCCGTCTTAGCGACGTCGACGTGGTTTGCCGCCGACAACGCTGCAACGCACGACGCGGTCGCGCTCGACCCACGGGGGATCGCCCTCGCGACGGTCAAGAGGACCCGAGGGCGAAGGCAGACTCTGCGACTTACTCCGATCCGCTAGCCAGCGGAGACAGCCGACTTCTTCCGCAGGACGGCGATCAGTCCCGCGACGGCCGTGATGAGTCCGGCCATGGCACCAATCAGGCCGCTGATCGCACCGATCATGGGGACGACAACGCTCTGTTCCGGGGCCGCTGGCATCTCGTTGGGGGGACCTGCTGGTGCTTCATCCCCGCTGTAGCCCTGGGGTATCAGCGCCATGGAGATCAAGTAGAGAAAGAGACCTGCGACGAGCAGCACCACTCCGACGATGAGCCAGCGTTTGCCCTTGCTCATACGGGGCGAGGTTCGCTCGCGTCGCCCCTTCGCCAGATGCATGACCCGGACCTCCGACAACCGCGCGTCTACTTTAAAGGTAACACTCTGTCGCCCGGCTGGATTGTCGGATGAAGGCCGGACCCAAGGGGACTATCGGCGCCCCGCCGTGTGGCGGTTGACCGCTGGACGTCGAAGCCTTCGACCTGGCATCGGAGTAGTGGCTGCGCACCGAAGCGGCCGCCGCTTACGACGCTCTCAAGGCATGCACTGGCTTCATGTCGCTCAGCGCATCGGAGTTCTACGAGGCGGCCCTTCGCTGCCGCCCTCGGTGCGCAAGGACATCGCCCCTCCGGCTACTCGAGTCGGTCGAGGTCGTTGACGATGACTCGATCGACGTGGTGTGGGCCACCGATGGCTACCCTCGCCTCATCTGGGTTCGGCTGCCACCCATGGCCGCCGTCACCTCACTGCAGTCCGGCTCAGGCACGTCGAGGCCTTCACCTGCGCCCGAGAGCCTCGCGTGCCGCCGGCAGTCGTCTGCCGGGTCGTCATCCTCCGTCAGAAGACGAGGATCAACACGATGATCAGGACGATAAGGGCTCCGATACCGATGTACATTCGGCTCACCTCCTCGAGGGCTCTCCCTCCGCGACGGTCCGTTCATTGAGCTGAGCGGGCGGTACCCCACGGCGGAGGGCCGAAACCCTCCGCGGGCCTGCGCCGCGACGCGAAGTATGCTGGGGCGGAGGCCCGACCGTCCGCGGTACGGCAACGGAGGGTTCATGACCAGGGATCGTTCCCAGACCGCAGGCGCCGTGCTCGCCGGCGCCTGGCTCGTGGTGCTCATCGTCGCCGACCTCGCGACCCCGTCGACCTTCGTGATCCTCTCGCCGCTGTTCTCGATCACGCCGCTCATCGCCTCGGCCGTCCTGCCGGCGTGGCCGACCGCGGTGTTCGCGGCCCTGTCCCTGCTCGCCGCGGCCCTCTCAGGAGCCTGGAACGACACCTTCTCCAGCGCCCAGCAGATGGTGCGGCTGGCCGACGTGGCACTGGTGGGCCTCGCCGCCGTCGGTATCGCGACCGTGCGCGTGCGGCGTGAGCAGCGGCACCAGCGGGTCTCCGCGATCGCCGAGGTGGCTCAGCGGACCATTCTCCCGGTGCTGCCGAAGCGCCTCGGAGAGGTCGGCACAGGCGTCCGCTACCGGTCGGCGGCGCAGGACACCGTGGTCGGCGGCGACCTCTACGACTACTACTTCTCCGACAAGCACGTCAGGTTCCTGGTCGGCGACGTCCGGGGCAAGGGCATCTCCGCCATCGAGCACGCCGCGCGGGTGATCCGCGCCTTCCGGCAGTCCGCGGCCACCAAGCCCACGCTCGCGGAGGTGGCCGAGGACATGAACGCCTACCTCGAGCGCTTCTTCGACGAGGAGGAGTTCGTCACCGCGCTGCTGGTCGACGCCACCGAGCACGACCGGCTCACCGTCGTCAGCTGCGGACACCCGCCCGCCCTGCTCGTGCGACACGACGGCACGGCGGCACTGCTCGAGGTGCTTCCCGGGCTTCCGTTGGGGCTCGGCGGCAGACACAGCGAGGAGACGGTCGCCTGGGCCGCCGGGGACCGCCTCCTCATGTACACCGACGGCCTGAGCGAGGCGCGTGACGGTCACGGGAGGTTCCTGGACGTCGGCTCCCTGGCGCCGGCGCTGCGGCAGGGCGGCCTCGACGACGCCCTCGACAGCGTGGTCGACGCGGTGGAGCACCACGTGCCGTCCGGTGCGCTGTCCGACGACCTCGCCATGCTGCTCCTCGAGCACACCAGGACCAGACAACCCGAGGAGCAGCAGGTGGTCGAGGTCAGGGCCGGGGGTCGGGCGAAGGCGGCGCGGTGAGGTCGGCCTCACGGCTGGTCCCCGGCACGACGCCGGCGTGACCGACGCTCTTACCGATGTGCCCTCGGTCCGACAGGGCCAAGCCGGCGGCGCGCTGATCGAGGTCGTCCCTCGGCCCGGGCGACCTCAGGCAAGGAGGCCCCAGCCGTCGAAGGGGTCGTCCAGGTGGCCGCGCAGGCGCACGAGGTCTGGCCCGAGGTCGGCCATGATCGTCTCCACCAGCTCCTCCGACATGGACGCCGCCTGCCGGTCGATCGGGCGGTTCGTCCGCCCGAGCAGGCGTTCGGCGGCCTTCACCTGGCGGGGTGCGAGCAGCCGCAGCCGGGCACCGCCCGGAACGTGTCTCGCCGCCCGGAGCAGGACTCCGGGGGCAGTCTTCTGGTCCGTCCCGTTGAACTCCAGGTCGTGGACGGGCACCGACAAGTCGTCGTCCACACCGATGAAGTCGAGGACCCGGTGCAGCACGGCACGGCGGTCCTCCCTGAGCGCCTCCGACGTGACCAGCAGCAGCTGCTCGCGGGGGAAGTGCTCGAGGTACCGCTCGACCTGGAGCGCGTACCTGCTGGGTGCCAGGTAGTGGTCGTTGCCCACCACCGCCTCGGCGAGAGGTCGTCGTTCGCGGCCACACGCGAGGTCGTGCAGGTAGTGGGAACGGATCCGCTCCAGTGGGTTCCTCATGACGTAGACGAGGCGAACGTCGGGGACCACCGCGGCGATCCGTTCGGGAACACCGTCGTGCAGCGGGAACTTGGAGTAGTCGGGCGAGGCTTCACCGACGGCCACGGCGTCGCCGGCGCCGCGGAACTGACGTTCGTACCATCGGATGCCGCGCCTCAGGTTCTTCTCCGCCACGAAGTAGTGCAGCTCCTTGGTGGAGGACATGAAGACGTCGGGATGCGACTTCAGGTAGTGGTAGAGACTCGTCGTACCTCCCTTCATCGCCCCGATGACCAGGAAGGTCGGCAGGGTCCGGCCACCGCGCGTGCCGTGGCCGGGCGCCATCCCCGTGGCAGGCTTCGGCCGTGGCGGCGACGGCTGGCTGCCCTGGACCCTCACAGGTACCCCCAGCCGTCGAACCCCGCCGGTAGGTGTCTCCTCAACCGCGCGATGTCGTCGTGCAGCAGGTCCACCACCTGCGCACGCAGATGGCCGTCCAGCACCTGGTCGGCCGCGTCCGCCCCGGCTCCGGCCTCGCGGGCCGGGGCGCCGGGCCGACGGGCGAGGACCTTCTCCGCGAACCCGCGGGCGCACCGCGCACGCACCATGTGGCGGGTCGCGAACCGTCGCGCCCACAGCACCGGCGCCGGATACGTCGGTCGCTGGGCGGTGCGGTAGAACTCGGTGCCGAGGACGTCGGGCACGTCGGCGGAGTCGACGCCGAGGAAGTCGTAGACCCGCTGGACGGTGGCTTTCCGGTCGGCCTTCAACCCCTCCGAGGTGACCACCAGGATCTGCTCCGGCGGGAAGTGGTCCAGGTAGCGCTCCAGCTGCATCGCGTACCTGCTGCAGGCCAGGTAGACGGGGTCCTCGAGGACCGCAGCCCGTGGTGCACGCTTCTCGACGCCGGTCATCACCAGATGCTGGTAGTGCGACCTGATCCGCTCCACGGGGTCGCGGACCACGTAGACGAGCCGCGCGTCGGGCAGCACTCGTGCGATGCGCTCCGGAACGCCGTCGTGAAGGGGGTACTGGGTGTAGGCCGTCGACGCCTCGCCGCGTGCCGGCGCGTCTCCCGCAGTGCTGAACTGGCGGCGGTACCAGTCCACTCCGCGGGACCAGTTCGCCTCGGCGACGAAGAAGTCCAGCTCCTTGAAGTCCGGCATGAAGATCTGCTCGTGAGCCTTGAGGTACTCGTACATGCTGGTGGTGCCGGCTTTCATCGAGCCGATCAGCAGGAAGTTCGGCAGGGTCTGTGCCGTCTCGGGGGCTGCCTCCACACCGACGTGCCCATCTCCGAGTCGTTGTCCTGCGGCCATCTGTGTCCCCCTTGCATCGCCGCTTTTGTGACGTCTTCACCGCTCCGTGAATTCAAGGAGGACCTCGGGGGACCAGGCACCGGCAGACGGCGTATCCCGGGTACGCCGTCGGGAGGAAGACACGGCGCGGTGATGTGGGGCTGTCGGCCGGGGGACCGCAGCGCCGCAGCGAAGCGCCATCGTCGTGGATATCCCTGAACCTGTCTTGGCGGAGTGCAAGACTGGATGGTGAGACCAAGGGAATCACCATGAACTGCACTCACCGCATGTGGGACGACCCCACCGGTCCGATCTGCACCCGCAGGGACCCGCACGACCCGAGCGCCTCGGGCGGTCACGTCTACGAGTCACGGGACGGCAGCTGCACCAACCCGTCCGAGGTGGTGCAGGCGCCTCGCTGACCGGCCCGGGAGCCGGGACCTCCGACTCTGCCGCCCCGCATGCGTGGGGCGGCAGAGTCGGGGCATGGCCCGACCACCGAGTTCCGCGGCCCCGAGCGCGGACCACGACACCCACGACCCCGAGACCCACGACCACGACTCCCGGCACGGGATGCTGCAGTCGACCGTCGACGTGTTCCTGGACCGGACCCGTGCGCTGACCGACCTGATGGCCAACGTCGGCGGCGGGGCGCTGGGCAGGATGCCGGAGCCGGTCCCCGCCGCCGTCGACAAGATGCTCGCCTCGCTCGGGCAGCTCGCGGAGCAGGTCCCGCCGCTGACCGCGGAGCTGAACGTGCTGGTCGAGGAGGTCCACGCCAAGCGGCTCAGCATCCAGGCACTGCAGGCCGAGCTCTCCGCGCTGGACCACCAGCTCGAGGTGCTCGAGCGGTCGCTGGCTCCGTTGGAGGGGTGGAGCCGGAGCTGGCGTCGGGTCCAGCAGTCCGTCACGGAGACGCTGGCCGCGACCCACGAGCCGGGGCGGCGAAGCCGGTGAGTGCGCCGGCGGGCCGAACCTCCAGGCGTTGTCGAATGTCTGGACAGAGTCACCGTCCCAGACACAGGCCGGTAACGATATCCGGAACTCGACAGCGCAGGTTTGACCATCTTCCTTCGGGCTGCCTAGCGTCCGAAGGTCACCACGACTGTGGCCGGGCCGCGTTCGGCGTGTGCGCATTCACGTCGGGCGTTACTTTGGGCCTCTGTCACGTCACTTAACTTCACTGCTACGGACCAAAGGGGTAAACGTGTCTACGCATCCTTCCCGCAAGCGATCTACCTGGCGCAGCCTCTCCGCGGCCGGTGGCGTGGCCGCCGCCCTGCTGCTGGCTGCCTGCAGCCAGACCGAGTCCGGCACCGGTGCCTCCGTCGACGACGGAGGCGAGGGAGGTGGTGACTCGACACTGGCGCGGATCCAGGACCAGGGCGCGGTCAAGGTGGGCTTCGCGAACGAGCGGCCCTACGCCTTCCGCGACGGCGGTGAGCTCGTCGGCGAGGCGCCGGCGGTCCACGGCTACATCTTCGAGCAGCTCGGCGTCGACACCCTCGAGCCGAACCTCTTCGACTTCGGCTCGCTGATCCAGGCGCTCAACTCCGAGCGCGTCGACGTGGTCACCGCCGGCATGTTCATCACGCCCGAACGCTGCCAGGAGGCGGACTTCAGCAACCCCGAGTACGTCGCCACGACGGCACTGCTCGTCCAGAGCGGAAACCCCGAGGGCCTGTCCGACTACGCCTCCGTCGCGGAGAGCGGCGTGACGCTTGCGGTCATGAACGGCGCCGTCGAGGTGGACCAGGCCAAGGGCAACGACATCGGCGACGACCAGCTCCAGATCGTCGCCGACCAGCAGGCAGGCCTCGACGCGGTCAAGTCCGGCCGCGCGGACGCCTTCGCACTGACCAGCATCTCCCTGCGGGCCCTCGCCGAGGGTGACGACAGCGTCGAGGTCGCCGAGGCGTTCATCCCGGTCGTCGACGGCGAGGAGCAGATCGGCGCCGGCGCCGCGGTCTTCCGCCAGGGCGACGACGACCTGCGGGAGGCCTTCAACGAGGAGCTCAAGAAGATCCTCGAGGACGGCACCTGGCTCGAGCTCGTCGAGCCCTACGGCTTCACCGAGGCCGAGAAGCCCGACCCGGACCTGACAGCAGAGCAGCTCTGCCAGGGCTGAGCCCGCAGTGCTCCAGGAGCTGGTGGACGCCGGCCCCCTCTTCCTGCAGGGGGTCGGCGTCACCATGGTGTACACCGTCGTGGGGGCCGTTGCGGCGCTGGCGATCTCGTTCCTGTTCGGCCTGATGGCGCTGTCGGGCTCCGTCGCCGTACGCGGGTCCTCGCGGGTCGTGGTCGAGTTCTTCCGCGGCACCTCGCTGGTCGTGCAGCTGTTCTGGATCTACTTCGTGCTGCCGCAGCTCGGCTTGCGTCTCGAGCCCTGGGCCGCCGCGACCGTCGCGTTCGGACTGAACTTCGGGGCCTACGGCTCGGAGGTGGTGCGGGGAGCGATCGCGTCGGTGCCCAAGGAGCAGTGGGAGGCGACGGTGGCGCTGAGCCTCGGCCGGCTCCAGCGGATGCGCCGGGTGATCCTGCCGCAGGCGCTGCCGGAGATGATCCCGCCGTTCAGCAACCTGTGGGTGCAGATCCTCAAGAGCTCCTCGTTGCTGTTCATCATCAGCATCACCGAGCTGACCTATGAGGTGCAGAACCTCCGCCGAGACATCGGCAGCATGGCCGCCTTCGGGATCGCCCTGGTGGTCTACTTCCTGCTGGCGCAGCTGCTGGTCCGGGTGAGCCGCTGGTTCGAGACGCGGGCGTCGGCGCGCGTGGGCCGCGGACCGAAGGCGGGGCAGCTCAGCACCGTGCCCTCGGCGCCGGTGGGAGGTACGCCGTGAACGAGCGTTCCCGCTGGGACTGGGACTTCGCCCGGGAGGTCACACCCGACCTGCTGGCTGCCTTTCTGCAGTACACCCTCGGGGTCACCGTGGCCTCCGCGGCGGTCGCCATCGTCGTCGGCCTGGTCCTCGCCCTCGGCCGGCGCTCGGAGCTGAAGTGGCTGTCCTGGCTCAGCAGGAGCATCGTGGAGTTCGTGCGGAGCACGCCGATCCCGATCCAGCTCTTCTTCGTCTACTTCGGGCTTCCGGTGATCGGCTTGCGACCCAGTGCCCTGGTGACCGGGATCGCAGTCTTCGGCCTGCACTATGCCGCGTACATGGCGGAGGTCTACCGGGCCGGTATCGACGCGATCCCCAAGGGCCAGTGGGAGGCGTCCACGGCGCTGTCCCTGCCGCCCCAGCGCACCTGGCGGGCGGTGATCCTGCCGCAGGTCGTCCGGCGGGTCCTGCCCTCGATCGGCAACCAGGTCATCGCGCTGTTCAAGGAGACCCCGTTCCTCCTGGTGATCGGGGTCCCGGAGATGGTGACGGTGGCCAACCAGCTCGGCTCCCAGAGCTTCCGGTTCATCGAGCCGATCACGATCGCCGGCCTGATCTTCCTGGCGGCGAGCTACCCCACGTCCGTCCTGATGCGAAAGCTGGAGACCCGCCTTGGCACCTGACAGCGCCCCCGACAGCGCACCGCAGACCGCGCCCACCGGCACCACCGCGTCCGGTGCCGAGGCGATCATCCGCTTCGACGACGTGGTCAAGCGGTTCGGCGACAACACCGTCCTCGACGGGATGAACTTCTCGGTCGCGCCGGGGGAACGGGTGACCCTGATCGGCCCCTCCGGGTCGGGCAAGACCACGATCCTGCGACTGGTGATGACGCTGGAGAAGGTCACCGACGGGGTGATCTGGGTGCACGGGGAGCCGTTGAGCCACGAGGAGAAGGGCGGCAGGCTCGTCCCGGCCTCGGAGAAGTACCTGCGGGAGAAGCGCAAGCGGATCGGCATGGTCTTCCAGCAGTTCAACCTGTTCCCGAACATGACCGTCCTCGAGAACATCGTCGAGGCGCCGATCTCGGTGCTCGGGATGAGCAAGGACGAGGCGCGCTCGAAGGGCGAGGAGCTGCTCGCGAAGGTGGGGATGAGCGACTTCGTCGACGCACACCCGACGACGCTCTCGGGCGGTCAGCAGCAGCGGGTGGCCATCGCCCGTGCGCTCGCCATGGAGCCCGACGTCCTCCTGCTCGACGAGGTCACCTCGGCGCTCGACCCCGAGCTGGTCGTCGACGTGCTCAACGTGCTGCGCGACATCGCCGACACCACCGACATCACGATGCTGATCGTCACCCACGAGATGCACTTCGCCCGGGACGTCTCCCACCGCGTGATGATGTTCGACCAGGGCGTGATCGTGGAGGACGGACCGCCGGAGAAGATCTTCAACGATCCGGACGAGGAACGGACGCGGAGCTTCCTCCGGGCGGTGCTCGAGGAACGGTGACCTCTCGCCTGGCAGTGCCGACGGTTCAGCCTGCCCGTGCCTCGACCCGGCGCCGCACCTGTGAGAGGACGCCGTCGGCGCCGAGGTCCACCACGTCGCCGAGCCGCTCGCCGTCCACGAGGACGGACCCGGCGGTCGTCGCGCGGTTCATCTCCCGCAGCGCTGCGACCAGGCCCCGGCGGCGGTGCACCGACCGGAACACCATCGGCAGTAGGAACGCCGTGTTGCTTGCGCCGACGATCTGGACATCGAGGCCCGGGAGCTCGTCGCGGAGCCGTCGGTAGACCTCGGCGACGAGGCCCACCTCCGCGTCGTGCTCGTGCGGTCCGTCGACCCTGCCCTCCAGGCAGATGCCGTCGCGGACGTCGCCGCTGCAGCAGCCGGTGCCGCCGTGGGCGTCGGTCCACGGCCGCACGAGCACGACCCGGTGCGTCATCGGACCTTTGTCTCCGGCTCCTCGCCCAGTGGGCTGCCCATGTCGTCGTACTGACGTCCGGACTCGCGGCCCCGGCGCAGTGCACCGGCGGCCTCGATGATCAGCCAGATCGCCAGGACGAAGATGACCGCGTCGAGCGGGGCGAGCACGAACCGCTCGCTCCAGGTCTCGGCCTGCACGAAGTCCCAGAACTGGCTGAACAACGCCCAGGTGGTCATCGCGAGCAGGAACACCAGCGGGACGACCGCGGGGACCGGGTTGCGGCGCATGCGCAGCACCCACACGGCGATCACGGTCAGCGCCAGGCCGGCGGTGAGCTGGTTCGTCGTGCCGAACAGCCGCCACAGCACCCCGAAGGTGTAGCCGGCGTCGCCGCCACCGGGGATCAGCGCCATCGCCAGGGGAACCGCCACCGCGATCAGGCCGGAGACGGTGAGGTTGCGGGCCAGCTTGTGCCACCCGGAGATCTCGGCGATCTCCTGCACGATGTAGCGCTGGAGACGCACCCCGGTGTCCATCGTGGTCGCGGCGAAGGAGATGACCACGACCGCGGCGAAGATGACCGCGAGGTCCAGCGGCACCCCGAGGTTGTTCGCGAACTCACCGACGCCGTTGACGAAGTTGCTCACCGCGCCACCGGACGCGGTGCTGTAGTCGGGGTAGAGGGCGTTCCAGTCCGCGCGGGTCGCCGCGACGCCCGCGGTCGTGGCGAGCACAGCGCCGGTGGCGAGGCTGCCCTCCCCGACGGCGCCCATGTAGCCGATGTAGCGGGCGTCGGTCTCCTTGTCGACCTGCTTGGCGGTCGTCCCCGACGAGACCAGCGAGTGGAAGCCGGAGATGGCGCCGCAGGCGATGGTGATGAACAGGAACGGGAACACCGACGGGGAGCCCTCCGGGACGTCGTTGACCACCGGCGCCACGACCGTGTTCCAGCCGACCAGCATGCCCAGGCCGATCACGCCGAGGGCGATGAACAGCTGGTGGCTGTTGATGTAGTCACGGGGCTGCAGCAGCAGCCACACCGGCAGCCGGGAGGCGACGAAGGTGTAGGCGAACAGCAGGAGCACCCACAGTGTGCGCGGCCCCATCCCGAGGGCCTCCGCGACCGGCGTGATGTCGACCGGGTACTGCTGGCCGACCCAGATCAGCAGGTAGAGCCCGATCACGCCGACGATGGACGGGACGAGCGCCGCCGAACGGGTCCGGTAGATGTACTGGCCGATGAAGACGGCCAGCGGGATCTCGACCACGATCGGGATGACCGCTCCCGGGTTGGCCACGAACAGCGTGGCGATGACCACCGCGAACACGGCGTTCACCAGGGTGAGCAGGAAGAAGATGATGACCAGGAACAGGGTCCGGGCCCGCTTGCTGATCACGTCGCTGGCGATGGTGCCGATGTTGCGCGCCCGGTGACGCAGCGACACGGCCAGCGACCCGAAGTCGTGGACGCCGGCCGCGAAGATCGTGCCGAGCACGATCCAGGCCAGCGCCGGTCCCCAGCCCCAGAAGACCGCGATCGCCGGGCCGACGATCGGCGCGGCGCCGGCGACCGAGGTGAAGTGGTGGCCGAAGACGACGTGCTTGTTGGTGGGGACGAAGTCGACCCCGTCGTTGAACCGGTGGGCTGGCGTGACGAACGCCGGGTCGAGGGCGTACATGCGGTTCGCCAGGAAGGCCGAGTAGTAGCGGTAGCCCAGGAAGAACAGGACCCCCACCACCGCGGCGACAGCTATGGCTGGCACGGATGGCTCCTTTCGGCATCCCGGGCAGCCGAGTGCTGCGCGGGGACAGTCGCCCTACTAGCATGGCCCCGATGTGATCCACGCCTCAACCACCCGCGCCGGGTTGATGTCGGGGCGTGACGTTTCTGCAGGGGGCCGCCGTGAGCACCGACGAGATCGCCGGCGTGGTCGGCGCATCGTCGCTGAGCACGGTCTGCTGGGTCTCTCCCGGCGGTGCCCCCCGCGCGCGGGGGGCCGTCACCCTGGTCCGTGACCTCGACCCGGTGCTGGCCTTCACCTACGCCGACGAGGCCGTCGCCCGCGAGGTCGCGGCAGCGGCACAGGTGGCGATCGCGCTGCAGGAGACGCGGTCGACCGGACGGGCGTTCCGGCCCGTGCTCCTCACCGGCCGGCCTCGGCTGGTCGAGGACCCGACGGGGGAGGTCTACACCTCCGAGCTCGTGGTCCAGGAGCTGCGTCGCTACCCACCCTCGCGGCTGTTCGCCGACTCGCCGCTGCTGATGCGCGAGCACTGGTGGTACCTGCCTCGCCTCATCGTGCGGATCGACGTGGAGACGCTGGCCCCGATCGCGCCGCTCGCCGCCTCTCACGACCACACGCTGGTCGTCGCCGACGGCGCGGCGCCGGTGGTGCGCACCGCCGGGACGGGGAGCGTGCGGGACGACGTGGTCGAGGTCGACGTGCTCGGTGACCCGGCGCCGGCGGGCCCGGCCGTCCTGTTCGGGCAGGACGCCTCGTTCCCCGAGATCGAGCGGTGGTCGCAGTGGCGGTGGACCGGTCGGTGGGACGGCTCCACCCTCGCCGTCGAGGAGGCGCCGTCGCGCACCGGGCTTGGCCCCGTGCCCGGTCTCCTGCAACGGTGGAGGCGGCAGCGGGCGCTCGAGCGCAGCTGTGTCGCGGCGATCCCGCGGCCGTGAACCGAGGAGGACGCGTGCGTGCAGTGATGGTCGAGGAGACAGGTGGCTCCGACAAGCTCGTGGTGCGGGACGTCGACCCGCCGCGCCCCGGGCCCGGCGAGGTGCTCGTGGACGTCGCCGCGGCGGGTGTGAACTTCATCGACACCTACCAACGCGAGGGGATCTACCCGCGCGACCTGCCGTTCGTCGTCGGCTCGGAGGGCGCCGGCACCGTGACCGCCGTCGGCAGCGAGGTCACCGGCGTGGCGGTCGGGGACCGGGTGGCCTGGGGCCAGGTGGACAGCCGCGGGTACGCCGAGGAGGTGGCCGTGCCCGCCGACAAGGCGGTGCCCGTGCCCGACGGGATCGGTCTCGACCGGGCGGCGGCGGTGATGCTGCAGGGGATGACCGCGCACTACCTGTGCGAGTCGACCTTTCCCGCGCAGGCCGGCCAGACCGCCCTGGTGCACGCCGCGGCCGGCGGCGTAGGGCTGCTCCTCGTCCAGATGCTCGCGGCCAAGGGCGTGCGCGTGCTCGCCACGACCTCGACCGAGGAGAAGGCGCAGCTCGCCCGCGGCGCCGGCGCCGCGGAGGTGATCCGCTACACCGAGGTGGACCTGGTCGCGGAGGTCCGGCGGCTGACCGACGGCGCCGGCGTGGAGGTGGTGTACGACGGGGTCGGCCGGTCGACCTTCGACGCGGGCCTCGACGTGCTCCGGCCCCGCGGGACGATGGTGCTCTTCGGCGCCTCCAGCGGACCGGTCCCGCCGCTGGACCCGCAGGTGCTCAACCGCAAGGGGTCGTTGTACCTGACCCGGCCGAGCCTGGCGCACTACGTCGGCACCCGCGACGAGCTGCTGTGGCGTTCCGGCTCCGTCCTGGAGCAGGTGGCCTCCGGGGCGCTCGACGTCCGGGTCGGCGGCCGGTACCCGCTCGAGGAGGCCCACCGCGCGCACGACGACCTGGAGGCACGCCGTACCACCGGCAAGCTGCTCGTCGTCCCGTAGCGCGCCTCCGGGAGGTGGCTCAGCTGCGCAGGTAGGAGGCGCCGTTGACGTCGATGATGGTGCCGGTGGAGAACCGCGCCCCCTCGGAGGCGAGCCAGAGGACCGCCGAGGCGACCTCCTCGGGCCGCGCGACCCGGCCGTAGGGGGACTGGGCTTCGCACTGCGTCGCCGCCGGGCCCGTCGAGGACCTCACGCGCCATCTCGGTCTGCACGAAGCCGGGCGCGACCGCGGCCACGCGGATGTCGAGGGGTGCCAGCGCGAGCGCCATCGACTGGGTGAACGCGTTCAGGCCGGCCTTCGAGGCGCCGTAGGCGGGGTTGGCCGGCTCGCCGCGGAAGGCGCCCCGGCTGGTGACGTTGACGATCGTGCCGCCGCCGGCCTCGCGCAGGTGCGGGACGGCGCAGAAGGTCGCGTTCGCGGCGCCGGTCAGGTTCGTCGCGAGCGTCTCGGCCCAGCGCTCCTGCCACTGCTCGTACGACGTCGACAGCGGCGGGTGCGCCACGAAGATCCCGGCGTTGTTCACGAGCACGTCGAGACCGTCGAGCCGCTCGGCGGCCGTGTCGACCATGGCCCGCACCGCCTCGGGGTCGGCCAGGTCGGCCTGGACGACGACGTGACCGTCCCCGGGCAGCTCGTCCGCCACCTGCTCGGCGCGCTCCCGGGAACGCCCGTAGTGGACGGCCACCCGGTCCCCGGCCTCGGCGAACGTTCGCGCGATCGCCCGCCCGATGCCGCGGGAGGCGCCGGTGACCAGCACGCCGCGGCTCATCGTGCGACCTCCTGCAGTGCCGTGAGCAGCCGGTCGACGTCGTCACGGTCGGTGTAGAGCGAGATGCCCGCCCGGACCGCACCGGCGTCGCCGAGCCCCAGCCGGCGGACCGCCTCGATCGCGTAGAAGTGGCTCGCCGGTGCGTTCACCCCGCGTTCGGCGAGGGCTCGGTACACCTCGGCGGGCGCCATGCCGTCCACGGAGAAGAAGGCCGTCGGCGTGTGGTGCGCGGGGGAGCCGTGGAGCACGACCCGGTCGATCCCCGCCAGCCCGTCGTGCAGCCGTGAGAACAGGTCGGTCTCGTGCACCTCGACGGCGGCCATCGACTCGAGCACCCGGGTGCGACGGTCGTCGGCGTCCGACGCGGCGTCGGCGATGAAGTCGACCGCCGCGGCGGTGCCCGCCATCAGCTCGTAGGGCAGCGTGCCGAGCTCGAAGCGCTCCGGCACCGTGTCGGCCGAGGGCAGCAGCTTGTCGGGGTGGATGCTCGCCAGCAGGTCCGGGTCCGCGACCAGCGTGCCGCAGTGGGGTCCGAGGAACTTGTAGGGGGAGCAGGCGTAGAAGTCCGCGCCCAGGGCCCGCACGTCCACCGGGGCGTGCGGGGTCAGGTGCACGCCGTCGACGTGCAGCAGGGCTCCGGTCGCGTGCACCGCCTCCGCGATCGCCGGGATGTCGGGGCGGGTGCCCAGGACGTTCGACGCGCCGGTCACCGCGACCAGCCGGGTGCGGTCGGAGAGCTGGGCCCGGACGTGGTCCACGGTCAGCTCGGCGCTGTCCTCGTCGAAATCGACCCACCGCACGGTGGCGCCGGTCCGCTCGGCGGCGATCAGCCACGGTCGGATGTTGGCGTCGTGGTCGAGGCGGGTGACCACCACCTCGTCCCCGGGGCCCCAGCCGCCGGCGAGTGCGCGGGACAGGTCCATGGTCATCTGGGTCATCGACCGGGCGAAGACCACACCGTCCGGGGTGCCGCCGACGAGGTCGGCCACTGCCGAGCGGGCGGCGGCCACCACGTCCTCCGCGCGACGTTCGGCGTCGGTGACCGTGCCACGGTTGGCGATGCCGCAGGTCAGGGTGTCCGCGACGGCTCGGGCGACCTCGCGGGGGACCTGCGTGCCACCGGGACCGTCGAAGTGGGCGACTCCCAGCTGGAGGGCGGGGAAGGAGGAGCGGATCCGTGCGACGTCGAGCTGCATGCCGCCATCCTGCCCGACCGCCCGGGGCGCGGCGCAGGTGCGGGGGCCAGGACGCCGGCGGAGGCCGTCTGGACGGGTGTTGTGCCGGCCCCGGGGACGGTGCCAGCGTGGACCCGAGGTGATGACCATGACAGGAACCGTGGAGCAGATCGGCGCGCCGGCCAGGATCGCCGGTCCTGACGAGGCGATCTCGGCCGAGGAGCTGGCCCTGGCCGCCCGCAACCATGCCATGCCGCTCGAGGCACTCAGGTACGACGTCACGCCGCCCGGCCTCCACTACGTGCTGGTGCACTACGACATCCCGTACGTGGAGCCGGACTCGTGGCGCCTGGACGTCGCGGGCCAGGTCGCCCGTTCGCTGACGCTGGACCTGGAGACCCTGCAGGAGCTGCCGCGGCACTCGTCGGTCGTGACGCTGGAGTGCGCCGGCAACGGACGTGCGCTGCTGCACCCGCGGCCGGTCAGCCAGCCGTGGCTCACCGGCGGCGTGGGCACTGCCGAGTGGACCGGGGTCCGGCTGGCCGACGTGCTGCACGAGGCCGGTGTCCACGACGACGCCGTGGACGTGGCGTTCACCGGTGTCGACCACGGTGTCGAGCGCGGGGTGGCCCAGTACTACCAGCGGGGACTGCCGGTGGCCGAGGCGACCTCGGGGGACGTGCTGCTCGCCTACGAGATGAACGGGCAGCCGCTGCCGCCCCAGCACGGGTTCCCGCTACGGCTGGTGGTGCCGGGGTGGTACGGCATGGCGCACGTGAAGTGGCTGCGGCGCATCGAGGTGCTCGACCGCGGTTTCGACGGCTTCCAGAACGCGGTCGCCTACCGTCTCAAGCAGGACGCCGCGGATCCCGGGACGCCGCTCACCCGGATCGAGCCCCGGGCCCTGCTGGTCCCGCCGGGGTGGCCGGAGTTCATGACCCGGACCCGGGTGACCCGCCCGGGCCCGCACCTACTGGCCGGACGTGCCTGGTCGGGCTGGGGGCGCATCGTCCGGGTCGAGGTCAGCGCCGACGACGGGCGGACCTGGTGGGAGGCCGACGTCGAGGACCCGCCCGGGCGGCACGCGTGGCAGCGGTTCACGGCGGCGTGGGAGGCCGGGCCGGGCGAGCACCGGTTGCGGGCGCGGGCACACGACGAGACCGGTCGCGTGCAGCCGGCCGAGGCGCCGTGGAACCGCGGAGGGTTCGCCAACAACGCCGACACCGCCGTCCCGGTGGTGGTCACACCCGAGTGACGGCGGCCGGGGTCAGTTTTCGGCGTCGGCGTCGGCGTCGGCGACACCGAGGATGTCGTCGATCTTGTCCTGGCTGAGGTGCTCAGGGGCCTCGGTGGCGGCGGTGATCAGCTGTGCGGTGAGCTCTCCCTCGCCCTTGAGGCGTCGACGGGACTCGTCGGGCGTGCTGTGTCCGGTCATGACCCGTGCCTCGATCCTCGTTGGCCGCGGACTCCTCGTCCGCGGGATGTGGGTGCGATGGTTCCGGCTGGTCCAAGGCCGTACCCCCGGTACGAGCCGGCATGCCTTCTCCGGGCCGGGATTTCAGGCGGCGGGGTACGGGTTGTCGCGGAGCAGCCGCGCGAGGTGGCTGGCGTTGGCGGCAAGCGTGCGGGTCGTCTGCTCCGTGCTCTCCGGGCGCGGGTCCTTGTCCTGGTAGTCGATGCCCTGCATGGCTTCGCCCACCCAGTACGTCACGCCGTTGGCCGGGACCGTGAACCCCACGTCGCCGAGGGCCTGGTAGAGCTCGGCGCTGACGTGGTGGGCGCCGTCCTCGTTGCCCACGACCGCGACGCCTGCCACCTTGCCGTAGGTGAGCATCCGGCCCTCGTCGTCGGTCTCCCCGAGCTCGGCGTCGAGGCGCTCGAGGACCATCTTGCACACCGCCGAGGGCTGTCCCAGCCAGATCGGGGTCGCGAGGACGAGGAGGTCGGACTCCAGCATCTTCCGCCGGATCCGGGGCCACCCGTCGCCGTCGCCCTCGTCGGTCTGCACCCCGAACTTCACCTGCTCGTCGACGACGCGGACCATCTCGCCGCTCACGTCGTGCTCGCCGAGCGCCGCGAGCACCTCCTCGCCCAGCTTCTGGGTGCTGGAAGCAGTCGGCTCCGGCTTCAGCGTGCAGTTCAGGACCAGTGCTCTCAGGCTGCTCATGGACGTGGGGTGCCCGGTTGGGGGCGGCTCACACGGGGTGCGCGACGATGGGGACGATGACTCTCCTCGACCTGCTGCCGGACACCGACGGCCCCGCCGACCCCGACGCGCTCCTCGACGCCTTCACCACCTGGGTCTCCGACCAGGGCATCACGCCCTACCCGGCGCAGGAGGAGGCGGTGATCGAGCTCCTCACCGGGGCCAACGTCATCCTGGCCACGCCCACCGGGTCGGGGAAGAGCCTGGTCGCGGTCGGGGCCCACTTCGCGGCGATGGCGGAGGGCCGGCGCACCTACTACACCGCGCCGATCAAGGCGCTGGTCAGCGAGAAGTTCTTCGCGCTGTGCGAGGTGTTCGGTGCGGAGAACGTCGGCATGATGACCGGTGACGCCGCGGTCAACGCCCATGCCCCGGTCGTCTGCTGCACCGCCGAGGTGCTGGCCAACCAGGCGTTGCGCGAGGGGGCGCAGGCCGACATCGGCCAGGTGGTCATGGACGAGTTCCACTTCTACTCCGAGCCCGACCGCGGCTGGGCGTGGCAGGTGCCGCTGCTCGAGCTGCCCCAGGCACAGTTCCTGCTGATGTCCGCCACGCTCGGTGACGTCTCCTTCTTCCAACGCGACCTCACCCGCCGCACCGGCCGGGAGACCGCCGTCGTCGCGCACGCCGAGCGCCCGGTGCCGCTGAGCTACTCCTGGGCGCTGACCCCGCTGCACGAGACGCTCGAGGAGCTGCTGACCACCAACCAGGCGCCGGTCTACGTCGTCCACTTCACCCAGGCCGCCGCCCTGGAGCGCGCACAGGCGTTGACGAGCATCAACGTGTGCACCCGCGAGGAGAAGGACCGGATCGCGGAGACGATCGGCGACTTCCGGTTCAGCAAGGGGTTCGGCAAGACCCTCTCGCGGCTGGTCCGGCACGGCATCGGGGTCCACCACGCGGGGATGCTGCCGAAGTACCGGCGCCTCGTCGAACAGCTGGCGCAGGCAGGCCTGCTGAAGGTCGTCTGTGGCACCGACACCCTCGGCGTGGGCATCAACGTGCCGATCCGCACCGTGGTGTTCACCGCGCTGACCAAGTACGACGGGCGCCGGCAACGGGTGCTCAAGGCCCGGGAGTTCCACCAGATCGCGGGACGTGCCGGGCGGGCCGGCTACGACACGTCCGGAGCGGTCGTCGTACAGGCCCCCGACCACGTGGTCGAGAACCACAAGGCGCTGCAGAAGGCCGGGGACGACCCGAAGAAGCAGCGCAAGGTCCAGCGGAAGAAGCCCCCGGAGGGGTTCGTGACCTGGACCGAGGACACCTACCAGCGCCTCGTGGCGGCCGACCCGGAGCCGCTGCAGAGCCGGATGCGGGTCACCCACGGCATGCTGCTCAACGTGGTCGCCCGGCCGGGCGACCCGTTCGAGGCGTTGCGGCACCTGCTGCGCGACAACCACGAGGACGGCCGCAGCCAGGTCCGTCTGGTCCGCCGGGCGGTCGCGATCTACCGCTCGCTGCTCGCCGCCGGGGTGGTGGAGCGGGTGGACCCGCCGGCTCCGGACGGCCGGACCGTGCGGCTCGTCGAGGGCCTGCAGCTCGACTTCGCGCTCAACCAGCCGCTGTCGACGTACGCGCTCGCGACCCTGGAGGCGCTCGACCCCGAGGCGCCGACGTACGCGCTCGACGTGGTGTCGGTGATCGAGGCGACGCTGGAGGACCCCCGCCCGGTGCTCAACGCCCAGGAGTTCAGGGCCCGCGGCGAGGCGGTGGGGGAGATGAAGGCCGAGGGCATCGACTACGACGAGCGGATGGAGCTGCTCGAGGACGTCTCCTACCCCAAGCCGCTCGAGGAGCTGCTCGAGCACACCTTCTCGGTGTACGCCGGCAGCCATCCGTGGATCGCCGAGAGCCCGGTGTCCCCGAAGTCGGTGGTGCGCGACCTGTACGAGCGGGCGATGACG
Organism: uncultured Actinomycetota bacterium; assembly: GCA_963747975.1. Taxonomy (GTDB): domain Bacteria; phylum Actinomycetota; class Actinomycetes; order Propionibacteriales; family Nocardioidaceae; genus Nocardioides_C. The sequence goes on along the minus strand of CAVVHI010000006.1, from coordinate 122,796 downwards.
TTCGGGGAGTACGTCGCCTTCTACGACCTCGCCCGCTCGGAGGGCATCGTGCTCCGCTACCTCGGCGACGGCTACAAGGCGCTGCGCCAGACCGTGCCGGAGAGCATGCGCGACGACGAGCTCACCGACCTCGTCGAGTGGCTGGGGGAGACGGTGCGGCAGACCGACTCCAGCCTGCTCGACGAGTGGGAGCAGCTGTCCCACCCCGCCGAGGACCCGGAGTCGGCGCGCGACCTCGTCGAGGCGCACGCGCACCCTGCCGGACCACGCCCGGTCACCGCGAACGAGCGGTCCTTCATGGTGCTCGTGCGCAACGCGATGTTCCGCCGGGTCGAGCTCGCCGCACGCCGGGCGTACGACGAGCTCGGGGAGCTCGACTCCGAACTCGGCATGGACGCCGGGACGTGGCGGGAGGCGCTCGAGGCCTACTTCAAGGAGCACGACTCGATCGGCACCGGGCCGGACGCCCGCGGGCCGCACATGATCGTCGTGGAGAAGGACGGCCGCAGCTGGCGGGTCCAGCAGATCCTGGCCGACCCCGAGGGCGACCACGACTGGCGGGTCGTCGCCGAGGTGGACCTCGACGCCTCCGACGAGGCGGCCGAGCTGGTCCTCGCCGAGGTGGACCTCGTCGAGCTGTGACCTACTCGGGCGGGAGCAGGCCGTCCTCGAGGGCGCGCTGGCGCAGCTCCATCCGGGTGGAGGCGGGCCGTTCGGCGTCGGCGTACCGCGCGCGGATCCGCGACAGGTAGGTCTTCACCGACTCCACGCTCACCGGTGGTTCGAGGGCGCGGGCGACCTCGGCGTACTTCATGCCGGTGGCGTAGAGCCGCAGCACCTCGGTCTCGCGGTGGGTCAGGGTGACCGCGTGGGAGCTGCCGGCCGGCATCCACTGCTCGCCCTGGGCGACGGCCACGATCGCGCGGAGCAGGTGGATGGCCGGGTCGTTCTTCCACACCAGCCCGTGCGCCCCGGCGCGGATCAGGACCGGCGTGGCCTCCCGGTGGGCGCGGTCGGTGTGGAGCAGCACCGGAAGGCCGCGGCTCCTGAGGGTGCTGATGTTCTCCTCGGGGCGCGAACCGTCGTGCAGCCGCACGTCGAGCACGACCACGTCGAGGCTCTGCTGGATGCGCAGCAGCCCGGCGACGCTGTCGGAGCCGGCGACGAACCGGGCAGGCGAGTTCTGGGTCGACAGCAGGGCGCGCACGCCGGCCACCATCAGGTCATGGTCGTCGATGACCCCGACCTTGATCCGGTCCCCCGTGTCCACGTTTCCCCCCACGTGCAAGCCGTCCCCTTCCCGGGAGCGTACCTCCCGCCGTCGTTCACGTCGCTGTTTCCGGACCGGCCGCGATAATCCCCCGAAGTCGCCAAGTTTTACTTTTGGAATGGCCGTTGATGTCCGGCTACCTATCGGTTTCGACTGTTTTGAGCGGGCGGCAATGTCCTTCTTTGTGTCGGTGAAGAGCGCCATCATCGCGATATGCAGCTGATGCACTTCCACACGTTGCGCTCGGGCGTACAAGCAAACGCCTCGCCCGCTCGCGGGCCCGCCCTGGTCGCCCTGGAAGGCGTCCTGCGGGACTCGCTGGCCGGCACCGGCCTGTTCGACAGCATCGAGGTCGAGCACACCGACGACCCCGACCAGCTCGTGGTCGGGCTCTGCCAGTACCGACCCAATCTCACCGAGGACCAGGTCGCGATGACCGTGGAGCACCTCTGGGACGGGTCCGTGTGCTACCCGTTCTGGGAGGCCCACTCCACGCGCATCGACGACGGTTTCGTGGAGTTCGAGGGCGCCACGCGGGACGGACCGGTCGGTCGGTACGTCACCGTGCACCTGGTCGCGCAGCGCAGCCCGGTCCCGGCGCAGCGGGGTCCGGCCTTCTGAGGGACGCTCCGCTCCTCGGACCCGGTCGGTCCGGCGGACCGGCGTACGGATTAGCCTCGTCCGGTGACGAGCACTGAGCAGAGCCCCGCGCAGCCGGTCGTGGCCGACACCGAGTTCGACCGCGGGGTCGCGCTGTCCACGCGGTCCGAGAGCGTGTACGACGGGTACCTCGACGCCGACTGGAGCATCGGCGCCGGCATCAACGGCGGCCTGCTGCTGGCCGTGGCGGCCAACGCGCTGCGCCAGACCTTCGCCGACGAGGGGCACCCCGACCCGATCACGATCAGCGCCTACTACCTGTCCGCCGCCACCGGTGGCCCGGCGACGTGCACGACCGAGGTGGTCCGGCGCGGCCGCAGCATGTCGACCGGCACGGTCTCGCTGACCCAGGACGTGGACGGCGAGACCGTCGAGCGCGTGCGTGCCCTGGCCACCTACGGGGATCTGGCGGAGCTTCCCGACGAGGTGCGTACGGCGGCCGAGGAGCCGGACCTGCCGCCGGTCGAACGCTGTGTCGGCTCCGACCTCGCCCCGCGTGACTTCGTCGAGCGTGCCCCGCTCCTGGACCGGTTCGACCTGCGCCTCGACCCCGACACGGTCGGCTGGGCGGTCGGGCGGCCGAGCGGACGCGGGATGATCCGGGGCTGGCTGCGGATGTCCGACGGCCGGGAGCCCGACGCGCTGTCGCTGCTGCTGGCGCTCGACGCCCTGCCGCCGGTGACCTTCGACTTCGGGCTGCCCGGATGGGCTCCGACGCTGGAGCTGACCGCACACGTCCGCGGCAACCCTGCGCCGGGCTGGCTGAAGGTCACCCATGCGACCCGCAACTTCGCCGGCGGCCTGCTCGAGGAGGACGCCGAGGTCTGGGACTCCTCAGGGCGGCTGGTGGCGCAGTCCCGGCAGCTGGCCCGCGCACCACGGCGCTGACGACTCGCGGCCCGACGAGGCTCAGCGGTGATGGGTCGGGAAGGACGCCCACACCGACTTGAACCCGTGACCGTCGGTGGTCGTGCCCCACGCTTGGCTCAGCAGCTCCACGATCATCAGCCCGCGGCCACTGGTGTCCATGACGTCCGGGGTGGAACGGACCGGGGTCGAGGAGGAGTCGTCGCGGATGGCCAGGCATACCGACCCGTCCGACCTCGACAGGGTCACGACGAACGGTTTCTGGGCATGCGCAGCCGCGTTGCTCGCGAGCTCACTGACCACCAGGCGCACGTCCTCCGCCAAGTGGGACAGGTGGTGGGCAACCAAGTGCAGGCATACGAAGTCGCGTGCCAGACCGGCGCTGCGCGGCTCGGCCGCGAGGACGGTCTCGTGCGACCAGTCGGCAGTCGGGACCATTCCTCGCCTTCCGTCGCTGGAGATCATGGGCCGAGACAAGGGGGGCTAGACGAATGCCGGGGCAGGCCCGTCACGGTACGCCACAAAGCGACCAAACCCCAGGAAAGCGTCCGGCCGGAGCCGGGCTCGGGCTCCGGACCACGAGGTCTGAGCACCCGCGACGGACCCAGTCAGCAGGCGTCGAGGAACCTGCGGAACCTGGCGATCGACGCGCTCTCGTCGGAGAGGATGTCCGCCACGGAGGTCCGGAAGGTGGTCCCCTCCGGCGTGGCCGGGGAACCGGGGCCAGGTCGGCCGCAGCGGTACGTCGGACCGCTCAGCTGCCGGGTGCCCGTGTTGTCGACGTAGTACAAGCTGCCGTGCGGTGATCTCCACAGGTAGACGCCGGGGAAGGGCTGGCGGACCTGCCAGCGGCCGTGGGTCTTCACCCGGTGGTGGAGCAGCGCCCCGGCCATCGCTGCCGGGATCTCGTAGCCGTCGGCGGGAGGGATGCCTTCGGGGTCGACCACCGGCTTCACCGTGAACCGGGCGTGCGGCCCGAGCACGGCGCGGAGGTACTCCCCGGTGATCGGCCCGACGCCCTCCCAGCGCACCACCCCGTCGCCGCGGGCGAGGGACTCGAGGTGGCCGTGGAGGTAGAGGGTGACTTCCGGCAACATCGCGGCGGCGTCGAGCAGGAACCCGCCGCCCCAGCACGCGCACGGCGGCACCGAGCTGGGTCGGAACGGGGTGAAGAACGGTCTGAGGAAGGCCTCGGCGGAGCCGGGTGGCCCGGCGCCCTCGTCGTTGTCGCCGCCGCGGCCGTCGCCCTCGGCGCCGGCACCTGGCTCGGCACCCGATCCGTCACCCCGATCGTCGGTGTGGTCGTCGCTGTCCGCGGGGCCGTCCGCGGGGCCGTCCGCGGGGCCGTGCCCGCGCTCCCGGGCAGCCAGGGCCTGGAGCAGCGCCACCGCCTGGGTGGGGTTCGCCAGCGGCAGGACCGCCTTGCTGCGTCGCTTGTCCAGTGGGTCGGTGTCGCCGAGCGCGGCGAGCGCATCGGCGTAGAACGCGATCGTGGCGTCGATCCGCGCCATCTGCGCCGCGCCGGTGCGGACGTACAGGGTCCGCTGGCCGTGGTCGTTGGACTTCCCGACCTTCGCGAACTCGTCCTCGCGGGCCCTGCGCTCCCGATCCGCCGCGGCGGACGGGTCCGCGGCGACGACCAGACCCTCGAGGCGGCCCATGAACCGCGAGAAGGGCAGCCGTCCGTCGGCGTACCCGGCGATCCTCTCGTCGACCCCGGCCGCCTGGTCCACGGTGAGCTCGCGAGTGGCCTGCGCGACCTTCCTTGCCAGGCCGGCGAGGACCTCTCCGTGGGTGAGCCCCCGCCACAGCCGCGGCAGGCGGTGCCGGACGTCGAGCGCGTCGGCCAGCAGCCGCCTCGCCGACCACGTCGTCATGCCGAGCTCCGCGGCGGCCTCGGCGACCGCGAACTCCCACACCAGGGGAGTGCCCTCCCCGCCCAGGCGCACCGGGCGCTCCCGGCCGCGACCCGGCAACGGCGCACTGGTGCGCGAGTCCACGTCGTGCAGGTCCGCGAAGTGGGCGCACAGCAGGAGGGTGTCCCGGTCGGCGTCCTCCCGCACGGCACGCAGGTGACCGAACGTCGCGAGGCACCGCCCCGCGTCGAGCTCGTCGATCTCGATCACCTGCGGCATGTCACGAAACTATGGTCCGGCACCGACATTCTCGGCCCTCCCCGGAGCGAGCCTGTCGAGCCGGCCCCGGTCCATCGCGAAGACGTAGCGGTGACCCGGGTACTCCGACAGCGACCAGAGCTCGTCCCGCGAGGGCCAGTAGGCGAGGTCCTCCACCCCGACCGGCAGCACCCGCGCAAGGCGGCGGAACGCCCCCGGTCGTCCGACGTGCATCGAGCCCCGGAGGTAGCGCCCGGCGCTGGTCGTGAGGTACCACCGGCCGTCCACCACGGTCGCGCCCTGCATCCCCTCGACGCCCTCCGTGGACAGTGAGAGCGGGAATGCGTGTCCCTCCGCCGACACCCGTAGCAGCGACGACGCGGGGTCGATCGCGAAGTCGGCGAGCCGGGTGGTGCGGTCGTCGCGGCCGTACTCCCCGGCGACCAGCCGTGCCCCGCGCGGTCCCTTGTCGAGGGAGAGAAACGAGTAGCGCATCGGCTCGTGGCCGTCGTCGGTGAACGCGTCGTAGGTCGACCTCACCGGCAGCAGGTAGCGGTAGCCGAAGCTTCCCCGCCCCACACCGAGCCGGTCCCGGTCGCCGAGCGCGCCGACCCGCATCACGTCGTCGAGCCGGAACGTCGAGATGCCCCGTGCGGTGCCCGCGACGTGCAGGTGCTCGCCGTGCCAGACGATCCCTCCCGCGTGCACCTTGAGGGGGCGGACGTCGATCTCTCCGTCGTCGCGGGTGAAGGCCTCGACGAGCAGCACGTGCCGGTAGCGCAGCCGCTTCCCGCCGTCGAGCTCCACGACGCTGATCCGGGAGCCCTTGTGGACCCCGGCGAGGTCCTTCGAGTACGAGCTGGTCAGCACGACCCGGCGCCCGTCGTACTCCTCCGAGTCGTCGTGGTCCGCCGACGTGGTGATGCCCTGCGGCCACCACCGACGGCTGCGCGCGTCCTCGTCGTCCCACCGGAAGCCCCACCGGGCGGCGAGAGCAGGGACGCGTACGGCGGTCGCGGTCCGGTTGAGGTCGGCCAGCACGCCGGTCAGGCCCACCCGGCTCCCGCCGGACCGCTCGAGGGAGGTGGCCAGTGCGTCGACCTCGGAGGTCCACTCGTCGCTGCGCCGCAGGTGCACGCCGGCCTCCATGCGCACGGCCTCCCGACTAGATTGGCGCCCGAGTCGTGCGTGAACCTACCCGAAGGAGGCCTCGTTGGTGCTCGTCATGGGAGCGGCGATCGTCCACCGCGGACGGGTCCTCGCCGCGCGCCGCACGACGCCGCCGGAGCTCGCCGGCGGGTGGGAGCTCCCCGGCGGGAAGGTCGAGGACGGCGAGGACCCGGCCGACGCGGTCGTCCGGGAGGTGGCCGAGGAGCTCGGCTGCGCGATCGGCGTGGTCGGCATGCTCGAGGGCGAGAGCCGGATCCGCGACGGCTACACCCTGCAGGTCGCCCGGGCGGAGCTCGCCGGCGGGGAGCCGGTGCCGGTCGAGGCGCAGCACGACGCGGTCCGCTGGCTCGGTCCCGACGAGCTCGACGAGGTCGCCTGGCTGGAGCCGGACCTGCCGTTCCTGGCCGAGGTGCGGAACCTGCTCGAGCGGAGGGGGGTCTCGTGACGCTGCGGGCGGTGTTCTACGAGGAGGACGACGCGCGGGCCGTCGCCGCGCGGCTGCTGCGCGACGGCTTCGCGGCCGAGGTGTCGGTGGACCGGCTCGCCGGCGAGGACGACGACGAGGATCATCCGTGGGCGGTGGTGACCGACGCACCCGAGTTCGTGCTCGAGGTCCTCGTGGACGCCCACGAGGGCTGGCTGGACCACGACGCCGAGGCAGGCCCGGCCGGCGCAGGCGTGCCGCTGGACCTGCCCGACGCGCCGCGCCGGGTCAAGGGGCACTTCACCGACGGCTCCACCGACGGCTGAGGGGCCGGAGCCGCTGGCTAGTCTGTCGCGCATGGAACAGCGGATGTTGCTGGTGCACGCGCACCCCGACGACGAGACGATCAACCAGGGCGTCACGATGGCGAAGTACGCCGCCCAGGGAGCCGGCGTGACGCTCGTGACGTGCACGCTGGGCGAGGAGGGGGAGGTGCTCGTCCCCGAGCTCGCGCACGTGGCCTCCGACCGCGACGACACCCTGGGCCGGCACCGGATCGGCGAGCTCGCTGCGGCCATGAAGGAGCTCGGTGTCACCGACCACCGCTTCCTCGGCGGGCCCGGCAAGTACCGCGACTCCGGGATGGTCTGGCACGCCGACGGCCACGCGGTCGCCGGGGACGACGTCCGCGAGGGAACCTTCTGGCGGGCCGACCTGACGCAGGCCGCGGCCGACCTCGTCGAGGTGATCCGGGAGGTGCGCCCGCAGGTGCTGGTCACCTACGACGAGTTCGGTGGCTACGGCCACCCCGACCACATCCAGGCGCACCGGGTCGCGATGTACGGCGCCGCGCTGGCCGCCGCCCGGTCCTTCCGTCCCGAGCTGGGGGAGCCGTGGGAGGTCGCCAAGATCTACTGGGGTGCGATGTCGGAGAGCCGGATGCGTGACGGGCTGCGGCGCCTGCGCGACTCCGGCGACACCACGTCGTTCGAGGGCATGGACCCCGACGGCCCCCTCCCGCCGTTCGTGACTCCGGACCACCTCCTCGACGCGGTGGTGGACGGCACCGACTTCGTCGACGCCAAGATGGCCGCGATGCGGGCGCACGCCACCCAGATCACGGTCGACGGGCCCTTCTTCGCCCTGTCGAACAACATGGGGAACGAGGTCTGGGCCGTGGAGTACTTCCGCCTCGTCAAGGGCGAGCGCGGCCCCGTCGGTGAGGACGGCCTCGAGACGGACCTCTTCGCCGGCCTCGGATGAGGCTCCTGGGCCGGATGCTGGCCCTGGTCCTCGCCTTCGTGACCGGTGTGGCCGTGGGTGTCGCGGGCGTCGGCCTGCACCGCACCTTCCCGGGCGCGGTGATCGCGATGACCGCCACGCTCGTGGTCATGTGGGCGATCCACTGGTGGGCGGCGGGCGGGACCGCGGCGTTCGCAGCAGGGTGGCTGACCGTGCTGCTGGTCGCCGTGGCGGGCCGCGGCGAGGGCGACTACGTGGTCTCCGCCGACGCACGCGGGTGGCTCCTCATGGGCTTCGGCGTGGTGGTCCTGGTCACAGGCATCGCCTGGGCGCGGCAGCCACCGGTACGGAGCGGTTCGGGGTCGGTGGGCGCCGCGACCTAGGATGGCGCCTTGTGACAGGCCTGCCCTCCCAGGAGAAGACCACCGACCGCCGCGTGATCACCGCACTGGTGGTCGGTCTCGTCGTGCTGTTCGGCGGGCTGTACGTCGCCGGCTACCTCTTCACCGGCGAGAAGGTTCCCCGCGGTACGACGGTCGCCGGGGTCGACATCGGCGGCCTGCGGCCCTCGGCGGCCGTGACCACCCTGGAGAAGGAGCTCGGGCCCCGCGCCGAGGCCCCGATCGTGGTCGCCGCCGACGGCCGGCGGTCCCGCATCGACCCCGACCAGGCCGGTCTGGCCGTCGACTACGAGGCCACGGTGGAGCAGGCCGGCGGGGGCCGGAGCTGGGACCCGGCCCGGATGTGGGACTTCTTCACCGGCGGTGACGAGCTCGACCCGGTGCTGACCGTGGACGACGCGTCCTTCGACCGGGCGGTCGACCGGGTCGCGAACGAGGTCGACGAGGAGCCGGTCGAGGGCCGGATCACCTTCCGCGACGGCACCGCGGACATGAAGCTTCCCCGGGCGGGGCAGCAGGTCGACCGGGACTCCGCCCGCCAGGCGCTCCTGGACGCCTTCCTGGACGACACCGGCGACGACGTCGTACGCCTCGAGGTGACGGAGGTGGCCGCGGACGTGCCGGAGCCGGCGGTGCGCCGGGCGATGAACCGCTTCGCCAACCCGGCGATGTCCGCGCCGGTGACGCTGGTGCTCGGTGGGGACGAGGTCGTGGTGCGCCCGGAGCGCTACGCCCGGGCCCTGTCGATGGAGCCCGAGGGCGGGAAGCTCGTGCCGCGGGTGGACCCGAAGAAGCTGATGCGGGCGGTGCGTCCGGCCATGAAGGACGTGGCACTCAGCCCCGAGCCGGCGACCGTGCGGCTCGTCGACGGCAGCCCCGAGGTGGTCCCGGGGAAGAACGGCGTGACCTTCGACCCGGAGCAGGTGGCCGAGGCGTTCCCCGACGTGCTGGTGAAGCGTGAGGGCCAACGGCGCCTCGAGGTGGAGGCCGAGGTCCAGCGGCCGAAGTTCAGCACCAAGGACGCCAGGAAGCTCGGCATCAAGGAGGTCGTCTCCTCCTTCACCACCTACTTCCCGCACTCGGACTACCGCAACGTGAACCTCGGCCGGGCCGCCGAGCTGGTCACCGGCACGGTGCTGAAGCCGGGGGAGACGTTCAGCCTGAACGGCACCGTCGGTGAGCGGACGGCCGAGAACGGGTTCACCAAGGGCTACATCATCAGCAACGGGGTCTACAAGGAGGACTACGGCGGCGGGGTCTCGCAGGTCGCGACCACCCTGTTCAACGCGATGTTCTTCGCCGGCCTCGAGGACGTCGAGCACAAGCCGCACTCGTTCTACATCGACCGCTACCCGATCGGCCGGGAGGCGACCGTCGCCTGGGGTGCGGTCGACCTGCGGTTCAAGAACGACACCCCCTACGGCGTGCTGATCGAGACCTGGATCAAGCCCTCGACGTCCGGTTCCCAGGGCGAGATGCACGCACGGTTCTGGTCGACCAAGCACTGGGAGATCAGCACGAGCACCTCCGACCGGTACGACTTCACCCAGGAGGAGACCCGCTACATCACCGACGACGAGTGTGTGCCGCACGAGGGGTACGGCGGCTTCGACATCGACGTGTTCCGGTACTTCCGCAAGCCGGGCAACGACGAGGTGGTCCGCAAGGAGACCTTCCACACCACCTACACGCCGTCCGACACCGTCGTGTGCGGGCCCCCTCCGTCCGCGTAGTCGGCGCAGGACCGGTCCGGCGCCTGACCGCGGGCAGCCGCCCCGCGTGGCGCGCCGGAACTGTGGGGGTCCTGTGGAGGAGGCGTTACCCGCAGGTGGCGGCGGCGTGGCGCTGCTCCTTGCATGCTGGAGACATGAACCTCGCAGCCTTCCAGAAGCTTCGCCGCGGACTGCACATGAACGCCGCCCCGGCGACCTCCCAGGTCCGGTCGGTCTTCGAGGTCGCCCTGCGTCAGGAGCTGCTCGCCTCGGGTCTCTTCGCCGAGCTCGAGGTGGGCGGCACCGACGCGGAGGACCACCTCCTCGTCGCCATCGGGAGCTTCCGCGCCGACGCCGGCGACGCCGAGGTCGCCGCAGCCGTCGAGCTGGCGTGGGCCACGGTCGCCTTCCACCACTGGCAGGCCGGCGCCTTCCTCGTCGAGGACGGCCACGTCGAGCTGCAGGCGGCGACCCTGGACCGTCCGGCCGGTCGCTACGTCACCCTGCACCTCGTCGCCGAGCGCCTCCCGGCACCGGTCGCCACCGACACCGTGCTGCCGCGGCAGCGGTACGAGGCCGCGCCGGTGCGTGCCCTGGCATCCGTCTGAGGATCGCCGACCGGCCATCACGCGCCCCGCGGGCCCGGCCGGGGTGCTCAGGGTGAGGTGAGGTACCGGTAGGCGTGGTGGGTGACGAACCCGAGCCGCTCGTAGGCCGCGATCGCGGCAGGGTTGTCCCCGCGCACCTGCAGGAACGCGGTCGTCGCACCGCGCTCGGCGGCCCACTCCAGCAGCGCGGCCATCACCACGGTGCCCAGGCCCTGCCGCCGCCGCTGCGGGGAGACCCACACGTTGCTGATCCCGGCCCAGTCCTCGTCGCCGGGCACGGCCCCCGCACCGCGGGAGACCCGGCCCTTCGCCACGACGTCGCCGTCGGGGCCGGGCACGGAGACGAACCCGACCTCGGCCGGGCCTTCCAGCACCTCGGTCGCCGGTCCCCGCGAGGCCAGGGCCCTCTCGTCGTCGGCGAGCCACCCGTCGCCGACCCGAGGACTGACCTGCGTCGCCGGTACGACGCCGGGCAGCGACCGGCGTACCAGGCGCCGCGCCGCGGACACCGAAGCCACCTGGAACAGCGTGTCGTCCTCGCCCGGCCGGGCGGTCACCCACCCCAGCCCCTCGAAGGCCGCGTCCTCGTCGGAGCCGACCACGACCTGCACCAGCGGCGGCAACCCCCGGGCGGCGTAGAAGCCCGAGACCCGCTGCACGGCCTCGTCCAGCGGCAGCTGCGGCGACCCGACCGCGAGCACGGAGTTGGCTCGTGCGCTGAAGCCCGCGGCCGCGCGTAGCACCCACTCGCCGAGCCGCTCGGTCTCCGGGGCCGGCCACGCGGCCAGCGCCCGGCGCTCCGCGTCGGCGGCCGAGACCCGCATCCGCACCGACGGGCGCGGCGGGACCGGCTTGCCGGAGACGATGTCGGCGACGGCGATCGAGACGGCCGGCCCCTCGGCGGGCTGCACCACGGCCACCCCGCCGGCCCAGCTCCGCAGGACGCCGAGCACGTCGGTGAACGCGGGGCCACCGGTCGGGCCGGCCTGCCCCGGCAGCACGCGGCGCACCACCACGCGCTGCCCGACGACGTGCGGGCCGAGCCCGGGAGGGGAGGAGGGAGCCACGGGGACAACTTTCGGGGAGCGGACCGGGTGCGCTCCTGTGCGTACCCGCCCGAGATACTAGGCTGTACAGGTGCGGGCCCGGTGCCGCAGCCTCTCGACCGGGACGCCCGACCGACAGCCATCCGAGGAGGAACCAAGGTGACGTACGTCATCGCGCAGCCCTGCGTGGACGTCAAGGACAGGGCCTGCGTCGACGAGTGCCCCGTCGACTGCATCTACGAAGGCTCGCGCATGCTCTACATCCACCCGGATGAGTGCGTCGACTGCGGTGCCTGCGAGCCGGTCTGCCCCGTGGAGGCGATCTTCTACGAGGACGACACCCCGGAGCAGTGGAAGGAGTACTACGACGCCAACGTCCACTTCTTCGACGACCTCGGCTCGCCCGGCGGCGCCGCGAAGATGGGGGTCATCGAGAAGGACCACCCGATCATCGCCGAGCTGCCCCCCCAGAACCAAGAGTGACCTCTCCGTCCTCCGGCACCGTGCCGTCCGCCGCTCCGTGGTGGGCGGCACGTGCCGTCTCGGGCCGGCTGCCCGACTTCCCGTGGGACCACCTCGTCCCCTACGCCGAGCGGGCCCGCGCCCATCGCGACGGCATCGTCGACCTGTCGGTGGGCACGCCCGTCGACCCCACCCCCGAGGTCGTCCAGCGGGCCCTGGGTGAGGCCGCCGACTCGCCCGGGTACCCGATGACGGTCGGGCTCGCCGACACCCGGCAGGCCGCCGTCGACTGGCTCGCACGCCGCCACGGCGTGACCGGCCTCGACATCGGGGCGGTGCTGCCGGTGATCGGCTCCAAGGAGCTGATCGCCTCCATGCCCACGCATCTGGGGCTCGGGCCGCAGGACCTGGTCGTGCATCCCCGCCTGGCCTACCCGACCTACGAGGTCGGCGCCCGGCTCGCCGGTGCCCGGGCGAAGGCCGCGGACTCGCTGACCGAGCTCGGCCCCGAGCGGGTCAGGCTGATGTGGATCAACTCCCCGTCGAACCCGACCGGCAAGGTGCTCCCCGTCGACCACCTGCGCAAGGTCGTGGCCTGGGCGCGCGAGCGCGGCGTGCTGCTGGTCTCCGACGAGTGCTACATCGAGAGCGCCTGGGACGAGAAGCCGCTCAGCGTGCTGCACCCCGACGTCTGCGACGGTGACCACAGCGGCCTGCTCGCCGTGCACTCCCTATCCAAGCGGTCCAACCTCGCCGGCTACCGCTGCGCGTTCGTGGCGGGGGACCGGTCGGTCGTGGCCGAGCTGCTCGCGGTGCGCAAGAACCTCGGCCTGCAGATGCCCGGGCCCCAGCAGGTGGCGATGAAGGTGGCGCTCGACGACGACGCCCATGCCGACGAGCAGCACGCGCGCTACGCCGCCCGTCGTACCCTCCTGCGGTCCGCGCTCGAGGGCGCCGGCTTCCGGATCGACGAGTCGACCGGGGCGCTGTACCTGTGGGCCACCCGCGACGAGCCGTGCTGGGACACCGTCGGCGCCCTCGCCGACCTCGGCATCCTCGTGGCGCCCGGCGAGTTCTACGGGCCGGCGGGGGCGCGGCACGTGCGGGTGGCGTTCACCGCCACCGACGAACGCGTCGCGGAGGCGGTACGACGTCTGGGCGGGTGAGCCTCCGCCGCCCGAGGGCGGGTGAGCCTCCGCCGCCCGACGTCGGTCACCGCCCGGCGTCAGTCGTAGGCCGACCGGGGGCCGGGCATCGCGTGCACCCGCTCCGGGATCGGCCGGCGGTGCGGCGCCTCGGACAGGATCGTGACCGCGGAGACGTTCTCGATCCGGATCACGGAGTGCTGGTCATCGCCGGTGTGCAGGACCACCCCGAAGCCGTCGACGGCGAGCACCCGACCGGTGATCCACATCCCCTCGACCAGGATCTCGACCGGCACGTCGTTGTCCCGCGCTCGGTTCAGCGCCGTGCCGATCGTGTAGATCGTCGAGTCGCTCATCAGTTCCCCCGTCACGTCCGGTGTGTCTCCCCTGAGCCATTCGAGCGGTTTGCCCCGGTGATGTCCAGCCCGAATCCCCGAAAGCGGCCGAACGACGCCGCGGGATGACCCGGACGGACTACGTGTCCCGTCCCGCGAGGGCGGGACAGGCTCGCCGCGTCAGCCGCCCTCGTGCACGTCCACGTGCACGTGGTCGCGGTGCTCGAGCACCGCACGGTCCCCGGGACGGTCCGGCGGGTCGTAGTCGCGCCAGCCCTCGGCGGAGCGCCGGGCGGTCCAGATCCTGCCGTCGAAGATCACCGTCTGGATCTCCAGCCGGTCGGCGTGCGCGACGAGGTACTGCGCGACCGCCCAGCCCGTGCGGTTGTTCGCCTCGTTGATCGGGCGGACGAAGATGTCGACCGCACGCCCCTCGTAGTGGGTGGACCCCTCCTGGTGTCCCTCGCGCACGCCCCCGGGCGCGAAGCCTCCGAGTGGCAGGTCGCCGAAGGCGCGCGTCACGTCGCGGCGCACGGCGTCCGCGCGCCGCGTCAGCCCGTTGTCGCGGGGCCGCTGCCGCGCCAGGTCGGAGCCGTTGCGGACCACGCAGGTGAACTGCCCTCCGGCGGAGTAGCCGGTCAGCGCCGACGCGAGGGCGCGTGCGTCCTCGGCGTGGTCCTCGTAGGCCTCGGGGAAGCCGGACCGCTGCACCGCCTGGGCCGCCTCGGTGATCCGCATCTCCCGGTAGCCCTCGACCTTCCTCAGCTCGTCGTAGAAGGCGTTCGTCGCGTAGTGGGGGTCCTGCAACTGCTCCGCGGTGCCCCACCCCATCGACGGCCGCTGCTGGAAGATGCCGAGCGAGTCGCGGTCCCCGTGGTCGAGGTTGCGGATCTTGCTCTCCTGGTAGGCGGTCGCGAGCGCGATCGAGACCGCGCGGGCCGGCAGGTCGCGGCGCACCCCGGCGGCGGCGATGATCGCGGCGTTCTCCGCCTGCTCCTGGCTCAGCTCTGCGGTGACGTCGCCGACCTGGACCGTGCAGACCTCACGGCCGGGGAACGGGCCCACCCCGCGCAGCACCATCACCCCGGCGACCGCGACGACACCGAGAACGGCGAGGCCGACGAGGAGCACACGTGCGGCCCCGCCGGCCTCGGTTCGTCGAGGACGGCGGCGTCGCGGCAGTGGTTCAGTCGTTGGCATGCAGGGCGGCGTTCAGCTCGATGCCCTCGCCCTCCCACGGCACCGCCTCGATCGCACCGGTGACCGAGTTGCGCCGGAAGAGGATGTTGGAGCCGCCGGAGAGCTCGGCGGCCTTGATGACCTTGGGCTTGCGGTCCATGTCCTGGACGGTGACCTTGGTCCCGGCGGTCACGTAGCAGCCGGCCTCCACCGCGCAGTGGTCGCCCAGGGAGATCCCGATGCCCGCGTTGGCGCCGACCAGGCACCGCTCGCCGATGGAGATGACCTCCTTGCCGCCTCCGGAGAGGGTCCCCATGATCGAGGCGCCGCCGCCGATGTCGGAGCCGTCGCCGACGACCACGCCGGCGCTGATCCGCCCCTCGACCATCGAGGCGCCGAGCGTCCCGGCGTTGAAGTTGACGAAGCCCTCGTGCATCACGGTGGTCCCGGCCGCGAGGTGGGCGCCGAGGCGGACCCGGTCCGCGTCGGCGACACGTACGCCGGTGGGCAGCACGTAGTCGGTCATCCGCGGGAACTTGTCGACCCCGTACACCGCCACGTCCCGGCCGGCCGCCTTCAGACGCAGCCGGGTCTCCTCGAAGCCCTCGACCGGGCACGGCCCCGCACTGGTCCACACCACGTTGCTGAGCAGCCCGAAGATGCCGTCGACCGAGATGGTCCGCGGAGCGACCAGCCGGGAGCTGAGCAGGTGCAGCCGCAGCCACGCGTCGTGGGCGTCGGCCGGTGCCGCCTGCAGGTCCTCGACCACCGTGCGGACGACCACCCGCCGCACGCCGCGGAGCTCGTCGGGGCCCTCGAGCGCGCCGAGCGCCTCGGAGGGCTCGGCGTGGTCCGGGGCGTCGCCGAGCACGGGGGAGGGGTACCACGTGTCGAGCACGCCGCCCTCGCCGTCGACGCCGGCGAAGGTGGCGAGGCCGAAGCCCCACGCGCTGGTGGCTGTCTGCGTCTGGTTGCTGTCGGTCACGTGTGCCACGCTACCGAAAACGGGCAAGGACGCCGCAGCCGGACGGCGGTGTCCTGCGATGCGGAAGGAGACCCAGGTGACCGGGATCGCACGGTGGAAGGAGCTGTGCATGGACACCGCCGACGGCGAGACCCTCGGCCGGTTCTGGGCGGACGTGGCGGGTCTCCGGTTCAGGCCGGACGGCGGCGGTCCCGGCGACCTCGTCGGACCCGACGAGGGGCACGGCATCGCGATGTGCCGGGTCCCCGAGCCCAAGACGGTCAAGCACCGGGTGCACCTCGACGTCTACACCAGCGACGTGGACGAGCTCGTCGCCCGGGGCGCCACGGTCGTGCTGCCGGCCGCCGAGTCCGGCTTCGGATGGACGGTGATGGCCGACCCCGAGGGCGGCGAGTTCTGCGCCTTCGTGCGCGGGCCCGAGGACGTGCCCGGCTACACGGTGCACGGGCTGGTCGTGGACTGCCGGGACCCGCGGGCGGCCGCGGCCTGGTGGGGCGAGGTCCTCGGCGTGGAGCCCGGCGGCGACGAGGACAAGGGCTGGTGGTGGCTCGAGCACGTCCCGGGGATGCCGATCACCACCATGGACTTCGTGCCCGTCCCGGAGCCGAAGACCGTGAAGAACCGCATCCACTGGGACGTCTACGGCAGCGTCGAGGAGCTGCGGGAGAAGGGCGCCACCCTGCTCCGGGCCCGGGACGCGGATGCACCGGCGGGCCCGGCGGAGCGGATCTCCTGGGACGTGATGGCCGACCCGGAGGGCAACGAGTTCTGCGTCTTCGAGCGCTGACAGGATGGGCGCATGAGCGAACTGGACCTCACCGTGGACGTCGCCACCCTCACCGAGCAGCTCGTGGACATCGAGTCGGTCAGCGGCGAGGAGAAGGCGATCGCCGACGCGGTCGAGGCACAGCTGCGCTCCCTGCCGCACCTGGACGTGAGCCGGTTCGGCAACACCGTCGTCGCGCGGACCGGGCTCGGTCGCCCGGAGCGGGTGGTGATCGCGGGGCACCTCGACACCGTCCCGGTCAACGCCAACCTCCCGGCCCGCCGTGACGGGGAGCTGATCCACGGCCTCGGCAGCTGCGACATGAAGGGAGGGGTCGCGGTGGCCCTGCGGATCGCGGCGACGGTGACGGCGCCGAACCGCGACCTCACCTTCCTGTTCTACGACTGCGAGGAGGTCGAGGAGGAGCGCAACGGTCTCAAGCTCCTCGGTGAGGCCCACCCCGAGCTGCTCCAGGCCGACTTCGCGATCCTCATGGAACCCTCCGACGCCGTCGTGGAGGCCGGGTGCCAGGGCACCATGCGCGTCGACGTGACCACCCACGGGGAGCGCGCGCACTCGGCCCGCGCCTGGCGCGGTACCAACGCCATCCACGGCGCCGCGGAGGTGCTGCGCCGCCTCGACGACTACGAGCCGCGGCGGGTGGTGCTCGACGGCCTGGAGTACCGCGAGGGGCTCAACGCGGTGTTCATCGCCGGCGGCGTGGCCGGCAACGTGCTGCCCGACCGCTGCACGGTGTCGGTGAACTACCGCTTCGCCCCCGACCGCTCCGAGGAGCAGGCGGCCGCGCACCTGCGCGAGGTCTTCGAGGGCTACGACCTCGAGATCACCGACACCGCCCCCGGAGCGATGCCCGGCCTGTCCGTGCCCGCCGCGGCCGCCTTCGTCGAGGCCGTCGGCGGGGTGGCCAACCCCAAGTTCGGCTGGACCGACGTGGCCCGGTTCAGCGCCCTCGGCATCCCGGCGGTCAACTTCGGGCCGGGCGACCCGCACCTGGCGCACAAGCAGGAGGAGCACGTGCCGGTCGAGCACCTGCACCGTGTCGAGCAGCAGCTGCGGACCTGGCTCGCCCCGGCCGGATAGCCTCGGCGCATGACGCACCACGGCGCGGGCGGCGAGGTTCCCTCCGGCCCCAGCAAGCAGCGCGGCCGCACGACCATGCGCCGGCGCGGCTACGAGTCCGGCACCACCGACCAGCACCTGCTCGACCAGCGCGGCCCGAGCGACTGGGTGCACACCGACCCGTGGCGCGTCCTGCGGATCCAGGCGGAGTTCGTCGAGGGCTTCGGGTCGCTGGCCGAGCTCGGTCCTGCCATCTCGGTGTTCGGGTCCGCGCGCACCGGCCCGGGGGAGCCGATGTACGTCCTGGCCGAGGAGCTCGGCCGCGCGCTGTCCGCGGCCGGTTTCGCGGTGATCACCGGCGGTGGGCCGGGGATCATGGAGGCGGCGAACAAGGGTGCCTGCGAGGGCGGCGGGGTGTCGGTGGGGCTCGGCATCGAGCTGCCGTTCGAGGCGGGGCTCAACCCGTACGTCGACGTCGGGATCAACTTCCGGTACTTCTTCGCGCGCAAGACCATGTTCGTGAAGTACGCCCAGGGATTCGTCGTCCTGCCCGGCGGCTTCGGCACCTTCGACGAGCTCTTCGAGGCGCTCACCCTCGTCCAGACCGGCAAGGTGACGTCGTTCCCGATCATCCTGATGGGCTCGGACTACTGGACCGGCCTGGTCGACTGGCTGCGCCACACCGTGCTGGCCGGCGGGAAGGTCTCCGCGCCCGACTTCGAGATCTTCCACGTCACCGACGACGTGGCCGAGGCGGTGCGCATCGTCGAGGAGGCCCGCTCCCGCCACCGCGCGACCGCTCTCGAGGACGAGGACTTCCAGGTCGCGTTGGACTGGGACGAGGAGCCGATGTGACCTGGTTCTTCGCGATCCTCGTGGTGCTGCTGATGGGCGTGGTCGCCGTCGTGGCCGCCGGCATGGGCGGGTCGATGGCCGAGGTGTACGACGACCGCGCGGACTCGCGCGTGCAGGCCGAAGGGCCCCTGGCCGGCGACGACCTGCGCCGGGTGCGTTTCACCACCGCGTTCCGGGGCTACCGGATGTCGGAGGTCGACACGCTGCTGGCGCGGCTCGCCGACGAGCTCGACGAGGCGCGACAGGGGCGCGAGCAGGAGCACGACCAGGCGGTGGGGCCCGCGGCCGAGCAGGAGGCCGGCTCCGAGGGCTCCGCCCGGAAGGAGGACCGCTGATGCCGCTCGTCGTACGCGCCGAGGTACCGGTCCGGGCACCGGCGGCCCGGGTCTTCGGCTACATCACCGACTGGCCGCGGCAGGGGGAGTGGATCCCGCTCACCCACGTGGAGGTCGTCGCCGACAGCACCACGCCCGACCGGCGCGCGCGCCACGTCGGCGGCCGGTTCCGGGCGTGGACCGGGATCGGGCCGGTCGGGTTCTGGGACCCGATCACGGTGGCGACGTGGGCGGAGTCGCCCGACGGGTCCGGACGCTGCGAGATCCTGCACACCGGCAGCGTGGTCCGCGGGGAGGCACAGCTGCGCGTCGTCGCCACCGGCCCGGACAGCTGCACCGCGAGCCTGTGGGAGCGCCTCGCCGTGCCGGGCGGCCCGGTCGGGGAGCTGGTGTGGCGGCTGGCCGGCCGGTTCCTCAGCCCGCTGCTGGACCGGGGCGCCACCTGGGTGCTGTCCCGGATGGCACGCCGCGCCGAGCGCTCCGCGCCGTGAGCGACGGGCTGCTCGAGGGTCCCGACGGGCGGGCCCGGTGCGCCTGGGCCGGCTCCGCCCCGGAGTACCTCGCCTACCACGACACCGAGTGGGGGCGGCCGCTGCGCGGCGACCAGGCCCTGTTCGAGCGGCTCAGCCTCGAGGCGTTCCAGTCGGGGCTGTCGTGGATCACGATCCTCCGCAAGCGTGAGGCGTTCCGCGCGGCCTTCCGCGGTTTCGACGTGGACCAGGTCGCCGCGTTCGGGGAGGACGACGTCGCACGGCTGCTCGCCGACGCGGGCATCGTCCGCAACCGGGCGAAGATCGAGGCCACCGTCTCGAACGCGCGGGCGGTGCTGGACCTCGACGTGGCGCTGTCCGACCTGCTGTGGTCCTTCGCCCCGGACCGGCCCACCGTCCCGGCGCGGGCCGGCGACGTCGCCGCGGTCACCGCCGAGTCGACGGCCATGGCCAAGGAGCTCCGGCGCCGGGGGTTCCGCTTCGTCGGCCCCACGACGTCGTACGCCCTGATGCAGGCGACCGGCATGGTCGACGACCACCTCGCCGGGTGCTGGGTGCGCCACGGCACACGGCCCGACCCGGACCCGTTCGCCACCTGACCGTCCCGGATCGGGCATGCTCTGATCGTGACCCCGTTGCTCGCCACCGTCGTCCTCACCGTGCTGGCGGCGGTCGTCGTCGTGCTCACGAGGGTGCGTCTCGCCCGGGACGAGGAGGCGGCCGGGCGGCTGTCGATCCCCGCCTACGTGGTCAACCTGCACACGTTCGCCGGTGGTCTGGCGCTGGTCACCTGGACGGTGTTCCTGCTCGCCGACATCCCGGTCGTCGGGCTGGTCGCGCTGGTCGCGTGGTGGCTGACCGTGGCCGCCGGCCTGGTCATCCTGTCGCGGTGGTTGCCCGCCAAGGGGCGACACTCCTCGCGGCCGCGCACCGACACGTGGGGCGGACCGGGACTGTCCGTGCTGGCCCACGTGGGCCTGCTGGTCGGCGTGACCGTCTTCACCGTGCTCTACGTCCTCGGTAGCATCCCGTGACCCGGGTGCCGGCGGCCGTGGTCGCCGCCGTGGTGGCGTCCCTGGGAGCCGGTGTCCTGCTCGCTCCCGCCGCGCCGCAGGTCTCGCCGCCCCGCCCCGCCGTCGTGGAGAAGCGGGTCATCGGCACCTCGGTGCTGGGCCGGCCGATCCGGGCGTGGCGCCTCGGTGACCCCGGTGCGCGGACGACCGCGGTCGCGGTCGCCACGCTCCACGGCGACGAGCCGGCTCCGCGACGGATCCTGGAACAGCTGCGCGACGGCCCGCCGGTCTCCGGCGTGGACCTGTGGGTCGTCCCTCGGGTCAACCCGGACGGTCTGGTCCGGGGCACCCGCGCGAACGCCCACGGCGTCGACCTGAACCGCAACTTCCGGTACGCCTGGAAGGCGCTCGACGGCGCGGTGGAGTCTGGCCCGGCGGCGGGGTCGGAGCCCGAGACCCGGGCGCTGATGCGGTTCCTGCGACGCGTGCAGCCCGACCGCGTCGTCTCCTTCCACCAGCCCCTGCACGGGGTGGACCGCTACGACGCGAAGCGTCCCCGCTTCGTGCGCCGGCTGGCCCGCCACCTGCGGCTGCCGGTGAGGTCGTTCCCGTGCGGCGGCACCTGCCACGGCACCTTCACCCAGTGGGTGAACCACCGCCTCGACGGCACGGCGGTCACGGTCGAGTACGGCAAGGACCCGTCCTGGCGGCGGATGAACGTCCGCGCCCCGCGCCAGCTGCTGCGCGCCCTCGGCGGGTCGCGGTAGTCAGTACCGGCGGAGCACCCACGCCCGCGGCCCCATCACGATCCGGGGATGCAGCTCGGGATCGAGCCACCGCACCAGCCAGCGGACCTGCCTGAGCGGGGCGGAGACGCAGCCGGCGGTGGTCGGCTTCTCCTTGACGTGCAGGAAGATCCCGCCGCCGCGCGCGGTGTCGGCACGGTGCCGGGCGACGTACTGCTGCCGCCGGGCCGACCACCGCACCCCCCGGGGCAGGTTGTAGCCGAGCACGATGCTGTAGGCGTACTCCACCGGGTAGTCCGCCAGCCGCTCGACGTACCCCGCCCGCCAGCTCGTGCGCGGCGACCGCGACGGCTGCAGGACGTTGTAGGTCGCGGGGTCCCGTGGCTCGTAGGGCCAGAAGTCGTCGCCGTCGACCCGCCGGTAGGGCAGGTTGCTGCCCGGGTCGGCCCGGGTGCCGAAGACCGAGCGCATGGTGAACCGGCCCGCCGGCGTGGTGCCGGTCGACTGGCGGCGTTCCCGGGCCTTGACGAAGCCGTTCCAGCCCAGCGACACCCGGACCGGTCCGCGCACCTGCCGCCACGACCCGCCATCGCGCTGCCACACCCGCAGGTTGGCGCCGGTCCGCGACCACCCCCGGTTGGTCACGGTCACCAGCTGCCGCACCCCGTCGGGTACGTCGATCCGGTCGGCGAGGCTGCCGGCCGCGGAGGCGGGAGCCGTGGGGCCCGCCACGAGCGATGCCGCCATCACCAACGACGCCCCGGCCGCCCCGATGCGTGCTCGCACCGCGCTCACCGCCCGCGGAAGGTCGGCTTCTCCTTCGCCACGAAGGCGGCGACGGCGCTGCGATGGTCCTCGGTCCCTCCGGTGAGCGCCATCATCTCCGCCTCGAACGCGACCGAGTCCGCGAAGCCGTGGCCCGCGGAGTGGTGGACCGACCGGCGGATGGCGCCGAAGGACACGGTCGGGCCGGCGGCGAGCCGGTCGGCCAGGGCCGCCACCTCCGTCGCGAGGTCCGCCGCCGGGACGACCTTCGTGGCGAGGCCGAGCTCGCGTGCCTCGTCGGCGGGGACCGTGCGCGGGAAGTACATCAGCTCCAGCGCCTTCTCGCGTCCGACGAGGCGGGGCAGCGTCCACGAGGCGCCGGTGTCGCAGGAGAGCGCGACGCCGGAGAACGCCAGGTTGAACCCCGCCGTGTCGGCCAGCACCCGGAAGTCGCAGGCGAAGGCCAGCGAGGCGCCGGCACCCGCGGCCACCCCGTTCACGGCCGCGACCACGGGCTTGGGCATGCTCGCCAGCGTGGTCACGGTCGGGTTGTAGTGCTCCTCGACCGTGCGCAGCGGCGACGGGTCCCCGGTCTCGAGCAGCTTGATGTGCTCCTTGAGGTCCTGGCCGACGCAGAACGCCCGGCCGCTGCCGGTCAGCACCACGCACCGGGCCGCCTCGTCCTCGGCCGCCCGGGCGACGGTGTCGCGCAGGGCGACCTTGGTGGCGACGTCGAGGCTGTTCATCGCCTCGGGCCGGTTGAGGGTGATCGTCGCGACCCCGTCGGAGACGGCGTAGGTCACGGGCTGCTCGGTCATGGGTTCTCTCCAGCGGTCGGGTCGGGTTCCAGGCAACGGTCGATGAATCGGGCGGTCGGGGGCAACAGGCGCGCCGCCTCCTCGGTGAAGAACCTCGCCGCGTCGTGCCCGGGCCAGTCTGCCGGCAGCAGCTCGACGGGCAGGTCGGGGTCGGAGAAGAGGAACTTCCGCCACTCGTGGACGAGGAGGGAGCGCACCACGAAGGCCCGTTCGTCGTCGTCGAGCGGCGGCAGGCCGAGCCTGCCCTCCGGGTCGGCCACGAGCCGGTGGGCCTCGGCGTGCCAGGAGGCGTAGGCGGTGCCCAGGGCATCGAGGTCCCAGGCCTTCCTCGCCAGCGCGGTCGGCTCCCCGTCGTACGCCTCGAACCTGATGGCCAGGGCCCCCTCGGCCGCGACGACGGCCTCGGCCTCGGCGGAGGCGTAGGGGCTGATCCAGGTGCCGTCGGCGAGGGGGGCGTAGCCGAGGAAGGAGAGCGCCGAGCGGAGACGCTCGCGGCCGGCGCGTGCGGGCAGCGAGGTGAGCACCAGCAGGTCCCAGGACCCCTTCCAGCCGCTGTCGCGGGTGCGGTAGATCCGGGTGGCCGCGTCGTCGAGGCGGCGCCGGGCCCGCTCGGTCAGCGCGTAGCCGCGGACCCCGTCCAGCTCCACCGGGGCCAGCCAGTCCTGGCGGACCATCCGCGAGATCGCCGTGCGCACCGCCGGCGCGCTGACCCCCAGGGGGCTGAGGATGCGCACGAGGGAGGCGACCGGCGCGCGGCCCCCGCGGGAGCGCAGGTGGTCACCGAAGAGGTCGAAGAGCGCGGACCTGGCGTGCACACCAGGAGTCTGCCGCAAACCGGTCCAAGGTGCGCGAGGTGGCCATCGGCGTCCAGTCGGGAGGTTGTGGTCCAGCCCACCGGGGTCATGAGCGATAATGGTGCGGCAGAGCGGCGCGCCAGGTGAACTCCGATCGGTGTGGGAGGGACCACGCCGGGCAGGTGTGCTGCAGGACCAAGGAAGAGGTGTGCGCATGGCGGCGATGAAGCCGCGGACGGGCGACGGCCCGCTCGAGGTCACGAAGGAGGGGCGCGGCATCGTGATGCGCGTCCCGCTCGAGGGTGGTGGCCGGCTCGTCGTCGAGCTGAACGCCGAGGAGGCCGGTGCGCTCGGCGCGGCCCTCAACGAGGTCGTCGGCTGACGACAGCCCTCGGGCACTCGCCCCGACCATGACCCAACGGACCCCGGGAGCCGCGACACGGCTCCCGGGGTCCTCGGTTGTGCCGGGACGCTCCGGCGTCGGTAGGGTCGGGCCGACCGACCGTCTCGACCACCAGGGGGAACCGCCGTGGCCCTGCCCAGCCAAGTCTCGCCGCCGCAGGTGGCGCTCAGCAGCGCCGCGCCCACGAGGGTCGTCGGCGCCGACGTGGTGGCGGTCCCGGTCCTGCCCGGTGAGGAGGGCCAGGGTCCCGCGCTCGGTCCCGGCGCCGCCGAGCTCCTCGACGAGCTCGACCTCGACGTCTTCGCGCTGCTCGAGCACCACAACGCCACCGGCAAGGTCGGCGACCTGGTCGAGCACCCGGTCCTGTCCGCCGAGGGCCTGAGCAACACCAGCCTGCGGTCGGTCCTGTTCGTGGGGGTCGGCCGCGGTGAGCCGGCGGACCTGCGCCGGGCCGGGGCGGCGCTGGCCCGACGGGTCCGGGGCAGGGGCACGGTTGCCACGTCCCTCGCCGCGCTGTCCGACGACGCCGGGCTCCGCGCCGTCGTCGAGGGGCTCGTGCTCGGGTCCTTCGGCTTCCACCGCCGCTCCACCGGGCCCAAGGAGCAGCCGGTGTCGCGCGTCGTGCTCGCCGGTGAGTCCGGCCCCGACCGGCAGTCGGTCCTGGAGCGCGCCCTGGCCGTCGCCGGCGCCGGCTGGTACTCCCGCACGCTCGCGCTGGTGCCGTCGAACGAGAAGAACCCGGCCTGGCTGGCCGACCGGGCCCGGGAGGTCGCCGGGTCCGCGGGCCTCGACCTGCGGGTCTGGGACGAGGCGCAGCTGCGCGCCGAGGGCTTCGGCGGCATCGTCGGCGTGGGACAGGGGTCGGCCAGCCCGCCGCGGCTGGTCCGGCTCGACTACCGGCCCCGGCGGGTGCGCCGCGACACCCCTCACGTGGTGCTGGTCGGCAAGGGCGTCACCTTCGACACCGGCGGCCTGTCCATCAAGCCCGCCGAGGCGATGACGAACATGAAGCGCGACATGACCGGTGGCGGGGTCGTCCTCGCGGTGATGGGGGCGCTGGCCGACCTCGACTGCCCGGTCCGCGTCACCGGCCTGGTGCCCGCGGCCGAGAACGCGGTCAGCGGCAGCGCGCTGCGCCCCGGCGACGTCGTCCGGCACTACGGTGGCCGCACCAGCGAGGTGCGCAACACCGACGCCGAGGGCCGCCTGGTCCTGGCCGACGCGCTCGCCTACGCGGCGGCCGAGCTGAGCCCGGACGTGGTCGTCGACGTGGCCACGCTGACCGGTGCCATGAAGATCGCCCTCGGCCAGCGCACCGGCGGCTTCTTCGCCACCGACGACGCCCTCGCCGACCTGATCGCCGTCGCAGGGCGTGCCTCCGGCGAGACGCTGTGGCGGATGCCGCTGGTCGAGGACTACGCCGAGCGCGTCGAGTCCGAGGTCGCCGACGGGGACAACGCCGCCGGCGGGCCGGGCGCGATCACCGCCGCACTGTTCCTGCAGCCGTTCACCGGCGGGCTGCCGTGGGCGCACCTGGACGTGGCCTCCGTCGGCGACTCGCCCGGGGACGCCTACGAGTGGACGGCGGGCGCCACCGGCTTCGGGGCCCGCGCGCTGCTGCACTGGCTGGAGCTGCGGGACCCGCTCGAGGGCGTCTCCCGCTGACGTCGTCCCTCCCGCGCTCGCGCGGGAGGGGTCACGACTCGGGGGTCCACACCTTCTTCGCCACGAGCAGCCCGTCACCGACGGGCAGCAGCACCGGCAGCAGCATGTCGTGCTCGCGGACCGTCCTGCCCAGCTCGCGGATCGCCACCGTCTCCGCGTCGCGCTGCGCGGGGTCGGCGACCCGGTCGTGCCACAGGGCGTTGTCGAAGGCCACGATCCCGCCCGGCTTCAGCAGCCGCAGCGCCTCGGTCAGGTAGTCGGAGTACTCGTGCTTGTCGCCGTCGCAGAAGACCAGGTCGTAGTGGCCGTCGGTGAGGCGGGGCAGCACGTCGAGCGCCGCCCCGGGGATCAGCCGCACCCGCTGCGGGGGGATGCCCGCCTCGGAGAAGGTCTGCTTGGCCAGCCGCTGGTGCTCGGCCTCGAGGTCGACGGTGGTCAGCACGCCGTCGGGGCGCATGCCCCGCAGCATCCACAGCCCGGAGACGCCGGTGCCGGTGCCGATCTCCACGGCCGCGCGGGCCTCGGTGACCGCGGTGAGGAACCGCAGGGTGGCCCCACCGCCGGGACCGATCGGGACCACGCCGACCTCCTTGGCGCGGCTGCGCGCGGCCGCCAGCACCTCGTCCTCGCTCACGAACTCCTCGGCGTAGGCCCAGCTGGTGGGCTTGAGTCCCGTAGCGATGATGTCCTCCTCGGTCGGCACACGGCGGGGGCGCGTGCGGATGTCGTCGCCGGTGACTCTACCCGTCGGCGCGGCCGCCCCGACGCACCGCCGCCGTCCCGACGCGGGCGTGCGGGAACACCCGGACCGGGCGGGTCGTTGTTCAGGGAACCGGGGAAGAATCCTCAGGTGGCTCTCAGGAGCACGGCCTAGCGTGAGAGGGGACCGACGCCGCGACATGGCGAGCACACTGAGCGGCCTGGCCGCGAGAGCCCTCCAGGGCAAGGAGCGCCCGATGACCGACCTCGACCGCACCACCCCGGACAGCGCCGAGGCTTGGACCGCGCCCTCGTGGGAGGACGTCGTCAGCCAGCACTCCCTGCGCGTCTACCGGCTCGCCTACCGTCTGACCGGCAACCCCCACGACGCCGAGGACCTCACCCAGGAGGTGTTCGTCCGCGTCTTCCGCTCCCTGTCGAGCTACACCCCGGGCACGTTCGAGGGCTGGCTGCACCGGATCACCACGAACCTCTTCCTCGACCAGGCCCGCCGCCGGTCCAAGATCCGTTTCGACGCCCTCGCCGACGACGTCGACCAGCGGCTGCCCGGGCGGGTGCCGAGCCCCGACGCCCAGGTCGCCGACGGCATGCTCGACGACGACGTCGAGGCCGCGCTGGCCGCGCTGCCGCCCGAGTTCCGCGCCGCCGTGGTCCTCTGCGACATCGAGGGCCTGACCTATGAGGAGATCGCCGACGTGCTCGGCGCGAAGCTGGGCACGGTCCGCTCCCGGATCCACCGCGGCCGCACGATGCTGCGCAAGGCGCTCGCGCACCGCGCCCCGGCCGCCGGCCGGGAACGCTACTCCGGGCCCTGCGAGCCCTGCGACCCCGACCTCGAGACCCAGACGGTGTGATGCGCTACCTCGGAGGACACCTCGGCATCGCCGTCAGCGCCCTGCTCGACGGCCAGCTCGACGCCTCCTCCGCCGAGCGGGCCTGGGCCCACGTCCACTCCTGCGACACCTGCCGCCGCCAGGTCGAACGGGAGGGCTGGGTCAAGACCCAGCTCGCGGCGATGACCGACCACGACGCGGACCCGCCGCCCGACCAGCTGCTCGGCTCCCTCTACGGGCTCGGCTCCGCCACCGGGTCGCCGTCGCGGCCCTCGGGCGCTGCTGCCTGGGCGGCGGTCGGCGAGATCGAGCGCCGGGGCCGGGGACGACGCCGTGCGGGACTGGCCGTCGCCGGCGCCGGGTCGGTCTCCGTGGCGGTGCTGGGACTGGCCACGCTCACCGGGAGCCCCTTCGGCCCCGCCGGTGGGACGCCCGCGCCACCCACCTCCGCCCTCACCCACGCCCCCGCCACCGGGATCCCGGCCGTGGTGGCGCCGGTGGCGCGGGTGCACGGCCGGCTCCCGTCGGCCGGCCCCGCGGACGAGGTGTCGGCGGACCCGTCGTGGGTGGAGGGTGCGGACGAGTTGCGGCCGTAGGCCAAAATGGCTGGCGTGACCGAGAACGAGCCAGCACGCCCGGAGAACCGCGACGAGGCGACCGGGGCGGAGCAGGCTGCGTCCGGGTCCGACGACACCGCTCCCTACGGCTACGACGTCTCCGGCAGCGGCTACGGGCACGACCCGTACGCCTACGACGGCGGCTACGGCTACGACCCCCACGGCCACGGCGGCTACGGCTACGACCCCTACGGCCACGGCGCCTACTACGGCCAGGGCTGGTACGCCCCCGCCCCGGAGCGCGGCTCCCGCCTCCCCGGCTGGGTGTGGCCGGTCGTCGCGGCGACGGCGCTGGTCGTGGGCCTGCTCGGGGGTGCGATGAGCGGCGCGCTCGTGGCCGGCACCCTCGACCGGGCGGGGTCGGAGGCCGCGGTCTTCGAGGGCCGGGAGGGCGCGCCCGCGCCGCTGGACCCCGAGAACGGCTCGGTGGCGGCGGTGGCCGAGGCGCTGCTGCCCAGCACCGTCCAGATCGTGACCCGCGGCGGGTCCGGCCAGGGGACCGGGTCCGGGTTCGTGGCGGACCGGCGCGGCCACGTCATCACCAACAACCACGTGGTCTCGGGGGCCGCCGAGAACGGCCGGATCCAGGTCATCGACCACGCCGGCCGCCGGCACCCGGCCCGGATCGTGGGCCGCAGCGCCACCTACGACATCGCGGTCCTCGACGTCGAGGGGGTGGAGGGCCTCCAGCCGGCGGCACTCGGCAGCTCCCGGTCGATGAACGTCGGCGAGACCGTCGTCGCGATCGGCTCGCCGCTGGGCCTGAGCAGCACGGTCACCTCCGGCATCATCAGCGCCCTCGACCGTCCGGTGACGACCGGCGACGCCGACGAGTCGTCGTACATCAACGCCGTGCAGACCGACGCCGCGATCAACCCGGGCAACTCCGGCGGGCCGCTGGTGAACCTGCGCGGAGAGGTCGTCGGGGTCAACTCCGCGATCGCGACGATGGGCGGGTTCGTCGGCAACGGCGGCAACATCGGGGTCGGGTTCGCGATCCCGATGGAGCAGGTCAAGGTGACCGCGGCCCAGATCGTGCGGACCGGCGAGGCGAAGTACCCGGTCATCGGCGCCGAGGTGCGCACCGGCGGGGGCGGCGGCGCGGAGATCGCCTCGGTCGGGTCGGGCACCCCGGCGCAGCGCGCCGGCCTCCGCGAGGGCGACGTCGTCCTCGCCGTGGACGGCAAGCCGGTCGCCGACGGGATCGAGCTGATCGTGGCCATCCGCAGCCACCAGCCGGGCGAGACCATCGAGCTCGTCGTGCGCCGGGACGGCAGCCGGAGCACCGTGGAGATCACCCTCGACGCGAAGGTGGGCTTCAGGTCGCCTCGAGGTCGTACGGCGGACGCTCGCCGCGTTCGAGGGGACGCAGCCCGGGGCGGACCGGCACGGTCGCGGGACGCTCGTCCTCCTCGTCCATCGCCTCCAGGATGTGCTTGCGCACGATCTGGCGGGGGTCGAGGTCGGACAGCTCGAGGTCGGCGAACTCCGGCCCGAGCTCGCTGCGCAGGTCGTTACGCGCGGACTGGGTGAACTGACGGACCTGGCGGACGAAGCGGCCGGCCTGCCGGGCGAACTCCGGGAGCCGGTCGGGGCCGAACACGAGGATGCCCACCACCGCGATCACCAGGAGCTCTGGCAGGCCGATCCCGAACACGGCTCAGAATCTACCGGCAGGGGTGAGACCGAGCTGCATGCCCGCGAGGCCACGGCCGCGGCCGGACAGCGTCGCGGCGACCTTCGTGAGCTCCTGCGCAGCAGGGGTCTCCGGGGCGGCCGCGACGATCGGGTCGCCGGCGTCGCCGCCCTCCCGCAGGGTCAGGTCGAGCGGCACGTCGCCGAGCACCGGGACGTCGTACCCGAAGCGGCTCGACAGGGTCGCGGCGACGCGGGCGCCACCGCCGGAGCCGAACACCTCGAGCCGGTGCTCGGGGCCGCAGTGCGGGCAGGGCAGGAAGGACATGTTCTCCACGACGCCCACCACGCGCTGGTGCATCATCGACGCCATCGTGCCGGCGCGCTCGGCGACCTCGGCGGCGGCCTCCTGCGGGGTGGTCACCACGACCACCTCGGCGTTGGGCAGGTGCTGGCCGAGCGAGATCGCGATGTCACCGGTGCCCGGGGGCAGGTCGAGGAAGAGCGCGTCGAGGTCGCCCCAGAAGACGTCGCTGAGCATCTGCACCAGGGCCCGGTCCAGCATCGGCCCGCGCCAGGCGACCACCTGGTCGCGCCGGGGCTTGAGCATCCCGATCGAGATCACCGAGATGCCGTGCTCGGTGGGCACCGGCATGATCATGTCCTCGACCTGGGTCGGCCGCACGTCGCCGACGCCGAGCATGGCGGGGACCGAGTGGCCGTAGATGTCGGCGTCGACGATGCCGACCTTGAGGCCCTGCTCGGCCATCGCGACGGCGAGGTTCACGGTGACCGACGACTTGCCGACGCCACCCTTCCCGCTGGCGATGGCGTAGACCTTGGTCAGCGAGTCCGCCTTGGCGAACGGGATCTCGCGCTGGGCCTGCCCGCCGCGGAGCACCTCCTGCAGCCCGGCGCGCTGCTCGGCGGTCATCGTGCCCAGGGTGAGGTCGACGTCGGTCACGCCGGGGACCTTCGAGACCGCCTCGGTGACGTCCCGGGTGATGGTGTCCTTGAGCGGGCAGCCGGAGACCGTGAGCAGCACGGTGACCGAGACCCTGCCGGAGTCGTCGATGTCGACGGAGTCGACCATGTTCAGCTCGGTGATCGGCCGCCTGATCTCGGGATCGTTGACGGTCGCGAGCGCGGCGTTCACCTGGTCGAGGAGGGGGGACGTCATGGGGTTCAGGGTACGCCGCGGGGAAAGCGCGCTCAGGCCCGGTCCGGATGGCCGTCGTCACCGGCGCCGGTCCCGTCCTCGGTGCCCTCCTCGCCCTCGCGGCGCCGCTCCTCGAGGTCGTTGAGCAGCGACCGGAGCTCGGAACGGACGTAGTCGCGGGTGGCGACCTCGCCGATGGCCATCCGGAGCGAGGCCATCTCCCGTGCCAGGAACTCCATGTCGGCGTGGGCGCGGGTGTTGGCCTGCCGGTCCTGCTCGGCCACCACCCGGTCGCGGTCCTCCTGCCGGTTCTGCGCGAGCAGGATCAGCGGCGCGGCGTACGACGCCTGCAGGCTCAGGATCAGGGTCAGGAAGATGTAGGGGTAGGCGTCGAACTGCCACGCAGCCGGCACAGAGGCGTTCCACAGCAGCCAGATCGCCACGAACGCGGTCATGTACAGCAGGAACCGGGCGGTGCCCATGAACCGCGCGAACCGCTCCGCGAAGCTGCCGAACGCCTCCGGGTCGTAGGCGGGCCGGCGGAACAGCCGCGGCCGGGTCTCGCGCGGCTGGTCGAGCCGGGACCGGGCGTACCCGGAGCGCTCCCGGCGGGTCTCGTTAGCCACGGAAGACACCTCCTCGTGCGGTCGGTCGCTCACGCCAGTTCTCGGGCAGGAGGTGGTCGAGCAGGTCGTCGACCGTGACCGCCCCGAGCAGGCGGCCCTCGTCGTCGGTCACCGGGGCGGCCACCAGGTTGTAGGTGGCCAGGTGCCGGGCGACGTCCTCCATCGTCGCGGTGGCGGGCAACGTCTCGAGGTCGCTGTCGAGCATCCCGCCGACCAGCGTGGACGGCGGCTCCCGCAGCAGCCGCTGGATGTGGGCCACCCCGAGCAGCCGGCCGGTGGGCGGCTCGTAGCGGCGCCCGGCACACGTAGACCATCGCCGCCAGGGCCGGCGGCAGCTCGGCGTTGCGGACGTGGGCGAGGGCGTCGGCGACGGTGGCGTCCGGCGGCAGGATCACCGGGTCCGTGGTCATCATCGCGCCGGCGGTGCGCTCCTCGTAGGACATCAGGTGCCGCACGCTCTCGGCCTCGTCCGGCTCCATCAGCGCCAGCAGCGCCTCGGCGGTCTCCGGCGGCAGCTCGGCGATCAGGTCCGCGGCGTCGTCCGCCGACATCTCCTCGAGCACGTCCGCGGCGCGCTCGCTGTCGAGCTCGCCGAGGATCTCGACCTGGTCCTCCTCCGGCAGCTCCTCGAGGACGTCGGCGAGCCGCTCGTCGTCGAGCGCGGCCGCCACCTCCCGCCGGCGCTTGGAGGGTAGGTCGTGGAGGACGTTGGCCAGGTCCGCCGGGCGCATCTCCTCCAGCGCCGCGAGCAGGTGCGTGGCGCCCTGGGTCTCCTCCGGCAGGGCGAGGCCGTCGACCTCGTCCCACTCCACGAGGTGGGTCTGCCCGCGGCGTCCGAAGCGGCGGGCGCCCTCCTGCAGGGCCACCCGGGACAGGTACCAGTCGCGGTTGCGGGCCTGCTCCATGGCGAGGTCGTAGACCGTGCCCTCGACGCCGGAGTCACGCACCCGCACCTTGCGGTCGAGCATCTGCCCGAACACGAGCGTCTCGGTGGAGCGCTGCTGGAACCGGCGCATGTTGACCACGCCGGTGGTGATGATCTGCCCGCTGTCGACGTGGGTGACCCGGGTCATCGGCACGAAGACCGAGCGCCGGCCGAACACCTCGACGACGAGGCCGAGCACGCGGGGCTGGTCGCGGCCGGCTCGCAGCGCCACCACGATGTCGCGGACCTTCCCGACCTGGTCGCCGGCCGGGTCGAAGACCGGCAGACCCGCTCAGGCGGGCGGCGAAGACGCGGTTCGGGGCGGTGCTCACACCTCGATACGTTAGCGGGCGACGGTGACCGATCCGCGGCACCGCAACGGCGCGAGGACGTGACGATGCTCAGCTACGACGTGGTGGACGTGTTCACCGACCGGCCCTTCGCCGGCAACCAGCTCGCCGTCGTGCACGGCGCGGGCGAGCTGAGCACCGGGCAGTGCCTCGCGCTCGCCCAGGAGTTCGGCTACTCGGAGACGACGTTCCCGGTGCCGCGCGGCGACGGCGAGTACGCCACCCGGATCTTCACGCCCGGGGGCGAGATCCCGTTCGCCGGGCACCCGACCCTCGGCACCGCCTCGGTGCTGCGCTCCCGGGGCGAGCTGTCGGCCCGGTCGGTGGTGCAGCACTGCGGGGCGGGGGAGATCGGCGTCGCGTTCCTCGACGACGGCGCGGTGGAGCTGTCCGCGGTGCCGCGCGACCTGGTGGGTCCGGTCGACGACACGCTCGTGGCCGCGCTGCTCGAGGACGTCGGGCTGTCCTTCGCCGACGTCGCCGGGCCGGTGTGGCTGGCCGGGACCGGCCTGACGTTCGTCCACCTGCCGGTGGCCGCCGACGCCGTGGCCCGGGCGGTGCCGTCCACCCGGCCGCTGCGCGAGCACGCCGACCGGTTCGCCGCCGTGGGGCCGACCGCCGACCCGGTGGAGGGCATCAACCTGCACCACGTCTCCGGCGGGGCCCCGGCGCTGTCGGTGCACTCGCGCGTGTTCGTCCCCGGGCTGTCGGTGCCGGAGGACCCGGCCACCGGCTCCGCCGCGGCCGGTCTCGGGATGGCGCTCGTGGCCGCGGACCGGCTGCCCGAGGGCGGCCGCTACACGATCGCGCAGGGCGTCGAGATGGGCCGCCCCTCGACGCTCGAGGGGCGGGTCGAGGCCGCCTCCGGGTCGGTCGTCCGGGTCCACGTCGCCGGCCGGGTCCAGCCGGTGGCGTCCGGCCACGTCGCCGTACCGGCGGGGTGAGGCTCAGCGCAGGCCGGGGCGGGTGCGGCGGCGCCGGTGCAGGACCCGGGGGAGCGGCCCGCGGGTGGTCGCCTCCGTCGGGGGCGGCGGGGCGGCGTGGTCCTCGCTGCTGAGGGAGCCGGGCTGCTCCGCCAGCTCGCCGGTCGGGTCGATGCGCAGCACGACGCTGTGTGCCGCCCACTCGTCCTTCGCGGTGGCGAGGTCGTCCAGGTTGAGCCGGTCCGAGACCAGTGCGTCGGTGACGTCGGCCCACGCCTGGTCGTCGGGGCGTACGGCGGACGGGCGGCCCACCCAGGTCACGAGCCGGCCGCCGTTCTCCTTGCTGCGCAGGGTGACCTCGACCCGGTCGGCGTGCTCCAGCCCGGGCAGCGGCTGCTCCGTCCCGCCGGCGACGAGGTGCAGCGCGTCGTCGTGCCACACGTGCCAGGCAGCTCGCGGCCGCGCGGGGGAGCCGGTGTCCCCGTCGTCGTACCGCAGCCAGCACACGCCGGTCTTCTTCGCCAGCTCCGCGATCAGCGCGGTGGTGAACGCCTCCGTCACGCTCCGAGCCTGCCACAAACGGCCGCCGCGGGTGAGGAATGCCACGGCAGCGAGGCCTCCCCGGGCCGGTCCGCCGCCGAGTAGGCTCCCGGGAAATCTCCCCTGGTGAGAGTCCCCCCGAAGAGAGGTTCCTCCATGTCCGAGCCCCGCGAGCTGCGGTCCCGTCGTTCCTGCCACGCCGTTCCCGGTTCGAACCCGCGCTTCCTGGAGAAGGCCCAGGGGCTGGACAGCGACCAGGTCTTCCTCGACATCGAGGACTCGGTCGCCCCGATCGCCAAGCCCGACGCGCGCAAGAACATCGTCGAGGTGCTCAACACCGGGGACTGGGGCAACCGGGTGCGGACCGTGCGGGTCAACGACTGGACCACGCAGTGGACCTACCGCGACGTGATCGAGGTGGTCGAGGGCGCCGGCGCGAACCTCGACTGCATCATGCTGCCCAAGGTGCAGACCGCCGACCAGGTCAAGGCGCTCGACGTGCTACTTACCCAGATCGAGACCACCATGGGCTACGAGGTCGGCCGGATCGGCATCGAGGCGCAGATCGAGAACGCCCTCGGCCTGATCAACGTCGACGACATCGCCACCGCCTCACCCCGGGTGGAGACGATCATCTTCGGCCCCGCCGACTTCATGGCCTCGATCAACATGAAGAGCCTCGTGGTCGGCGAGCAGCCGCCCGGGTACGACGTCGGCGACGCCTACCACTACATCCTGATGCGGATCCTGATGGCGGCCCGGGCCCACGACAAGCAGGCGATCGACGGGCCCTACCTGCAGATCAAGGACATCGACGGCTTCAAGCGGGTCTCCGGCCGGTCCGCGGCGCTCGGCTTCGACGGCAAGTGGACGCTGCACCCGGACCAGATCGCCGCGGCCAACGAGGTGTACTCCCCCAAGCAGGAGGACTACGACCACGCCGAGAACATCCTGGACGCCTACGAGTACTACACCTCCGAGAAGGGCGGCGCGAAGGGCGCGGTCATGCTCGGCGACGAGATGATCGACGAGGCCTCCCGCAAGATGGCGCTGGTGATCTCCGCCAAGGGCCGCGCGGCCGGCATGCAGCGCACCGACGTGTGGTCGCCGCCGGAGCAGTGACCCGCCGCTGACGGGCCCGGGCCCTCAGCCGGAGGCGCCGTCCTTCCTGCTCCGCCCGAACGGCCGGGGCCCGTGCCCCTCGCCGAGCGTGCGGCGCATCACCGCGAGCTGCTCGTCGCTGCAGCGGCCGGTGACGAGCTCGGCCAGGGCCCGCAGCTCGCGGTCGGAGGCGGCGGCGTCGTCGCCGGTGAGGGGCTCGTAACGGGTGAGCAGGGTGCGCTCCGGCCGGGTCGCGAGCAGGTGGTCCTGGATCTCCTCGACCCGTCTGATCGCGCGCATCACCTCCTGCGGGTCCTGCCTCCGCCAGAAGCCGGACCCCGCGACGCTCTCGTGGTCACGTCGGTTGAGGACGTAGCGGGCGCCGGGGAACACCTGCTCGAACCAGTCGACGAAGTCCGCGGTCTCGTCGGCCGCGATGCGGTGCCACAGGACCTCCTTGAACCCGAGCCGGTCCACCTCCGAGGCGGGAGTGGCGCCGAGCATCTGCGCGACGGCGAGGTCGTGGGTCGAGGAGACGAACCGGTCGAGGTCGACCTCGTCGATGCCGTAGAACGCCGACCTGGGGCCCTTGCGGGAGCCGGTGTCGGCGTGGCTCTGCTGGAACTGTCGCACCCCGGCCCAGGCCCGGTAGTGGTGCAGCAGGTAGAGGTCGTTCTCGCCGCGGACCAGGGTGCGCGGCAGCGTGTTGAGCAGTCCCTGGACGAGCGTGGAGCCGGAGCGGCCGTAGGTCACCACGAAGACGAACCCGTGGGGAGGTCCCCCGGACCTGCGGAGCCTGTGGGCCCGACCCTTCAACGCCACGTCGCCTCCTCGACAGGACCGGGCGCGGGGTGCGCGGGGCCCGCCTGCAGCATGGCACCTGTGAGGTCGGTCATGGCGGCTGCCGGGCGGCGCGGGCGATACTTCCCGGGCCGACTGCGCGGGCTCCTGTGCGAGACTCGCCTGAGCTCCTGACACGGAAGGAACGCCGTCCCTATGTCCCGTCTCTGCCAGACCGAGGGTCTCACCGACATCCAGGAGGAGATCCTGCGGACCGTCCGCACGTTCGTGGACGAGCGGATCATTCCGGTCGCCCAGGAGCTCGAGGCGAAGGACGAGTACCCCACCGAGATCGTCGAGGGCCTCAAGGAGCTCGGCATCTTCGGCCTGATGATCCCCGAGGAGTACGGCGGACTCGGGGAGTCGCTGCTGACCTACGCGCTGTGCGTGGAGGAGATCGCCCGCGGGTGGATGAGCGTCTCCGGCGTGATCAACACCCACTTCATCGTGGCCTACATGCTGATGAAGCACGGCACCGAGGAGCAGAAGCAGAAGTACCTGCCGCGGATGGCCGCCGGTGAGGTCCGCGGCGCGTTCTCGATGTCGGAGCCGGCGCTGGGCTCGGACGTCTCGGCGATCAAGACCAAGGCCGTCCGGGCCGACGACGGTGGGTACACGATCACCGGCCAGAAGATGTGGCTGACCAACGGTGGCTCGTCGAACCTGGTCGCGGTGCTGGTCAGGACCGACGAGGGCGCCGAGTCGGTCTACAGGAACATGACGACCTTCCTGGTCGAGAAGGAGCCCGGCTTCGGCGAGACCGCGCAGGGCGTCACGGTGCCGGGCAAGATCGAGAAGATGGGCTACAAGGGCATCGACACCACGGAGATGGTCTTCGACGGCCACCGGATCTCCGCGGACCAGGTCCTCGGCGGAGAGCCGGGCCAGGGCTTCTACCAGATGATGGACGGGGTCGAGGTCGGGCGCGTCAACGTCGCCGCCCGCGCGTGCGGCATCGCCAACCGGGCCTTCGAGCTCGGGGTGGGCTACGCCCAGCAGCGGGAGACCTTCGGCAAGCCGATCGCGCAGCACCAGGCGATCCTGTTCCGGATCGCCGAGATGGCCACCAAGGTGGAGACCGCCCACGCGATGATGGTCAAGGCCGCGCGGATGAAGGACCGCGGGGAGCGCAACGACGTCGAGGCGGGGATGGCGAAGATGGTCGCCAGCGAGTACTGCAACGAGGTCGTCGAGGACTCCTTCCGGATCCACGGCGGCTACGGGTACTCGAAGGAGTACGAGATCGAGCGGCTCTACCGGGAGGCAGCCTTCATGCTGATCGGGGAGGGCACCTCCGACATCCAGAAGATGATCATCGGCCGCCGCCTCCTCCAGGACTACAAGCTCAAGTGACCTCCACCCCCGGCGCCGCCTCCGCGCGGACCCACGCCCCCACGGTCTACCTGCACATCGGCACCCCGAAGTCCGGCACGACCTACCTCCAGTCGCGCTTCATGCGCAACCACGCGCGGGCGGCGGCCCAGGGGCTGCTGTGGCCCGGCCCCCGGTGGGGCCGGCACGTGGAGGCGGCCCGGGAGCTGGTCCAGCTGCAGGAGGGGCGTCAGCTCCCGCCGCACGGACCGTGGTCCCGGCTGGTCGAGGAGATCAAGGCCTGGGACGGGGACGCCGCCCTGGTGTCCATGGAGTGGATGGTCCGCCTCGAGCCGCACCAGGTTCGCGCCGCCGTGGAGAGCCTGCAGCCGTGCCGCGTCGAGGTGGTCGTGACCGTGCGCGACCTGCTGCGCAGCGTCGTGGCGCAGTGGCAGGAGATGACCAAGAACTACCGGCCGTGGAGCTGGGAGCAGTTCGTCACCGAGATGCTCGCCGAGGACGAGCAGGGACCGGCGCGGCGCACGTTCTGGGAGCAGCACGACGTGCCACGCATCCTCGGCCGCTGGCTCGAGCTGCTGCCGGCGGACCAGGTGCACCTGGTCACCGTGCCGCCGAGCGGCGCGGACCCCGAGCTGCTGTGGCACCGGTTCTGCGAGGTCCTCGGCATCGACGGCTCGGGCTTCGCCCCGCCGACCCGGGACAACGCCTCGCTGGGCGTGGTGTCCACGGTGCTGATGCAGCGGCTCAACGTCGACGCGGAGGCGCTGGGCCTCTCCGACCGGACCTACAAGCAGCTGGTCCACCACGCGGTGGGTCGTGAGCTGCTCGCCGCGCACCGGAAGGCGGAGGGCCCGATCGGGGTGCGGCCCGAGGTCGACGCGTGGGCCCGGCAGCGCGGACCCCGGATGGTCGAGGAGGTGCGGGCGCTGGGCGTCCCGGTGGTCGGCGACCTCGACGACCTGCTCCCCGGCGAGCCGCTCGCCGGACGCGACCCCTCGACGGTGACCGACGCCGAGCTGCTCGCGCTGTGCACCCGGGTGGTCGTCGAGCTCGGCGTGCGGCAGCACGAGCGGATCCAGGAGCTCAAGGGGCGCACGGCGGCCACCGGCCGCATCGGCTCCCTGCGGGTCCGGGTGCGCAAGGAGGCCCGGCGGGTCGGCTCCGCCGCCCGGCAGCGGCTCCGACAGCGCCCGGGCAGGCGCTAGAGTCCCACCGCCCGGAACCGGTCCGGCAGGCACAGCCGGTGCCGGCGGTCCATCGCCCTGAGCTGGCTGCCGCGGACGGTGTAGTAGCCCTCCGCGTCCGCGCGAGAGGGCTGGTGCACCCTGAGCCGGCGCGGGTCGAGGTCGTCCAGGCTGCCCCCGGTGGCCCACTCCCGGAGCTCGGCCACCAGCTCGTCGGCCTCGTGGGTCCACGAGCTGTTCTCCCCCCGGCCCTCGCGCTCGTGGGCCTCGTGCCGCTGCTCGGCGACCCGGCGCAGCTCGCCCTCGTCGTAGTACTTCAGGTGGAGCAGCAGCAGGTCGGGGTCCACCGTGAACGGTGCCTGGATCCCGTGGGTGCCGGCCATCCAGGCGACCG
Organism: uncultured Actinomycetota bacterium; assembly: GCA_963747975.1. Classification (GTDB taxonomy): domain Bacteria; phylum Actinomycetota; class Actinomycetes; order Propionibacteriales; family Nocardioidaceae; genus Nocardioides_C. The sequence goes on along the minus strand of CAVVHI010000006.1, from coordinate 84,266 downwards.
CCTCGCGCTTGATCGCCGGCTTGCACATCCGGGGCACGTACTTCACCAGACGGCGCTGCGCGAGCACCGGCCGGTCGTGGTCGATCGCGGGCTCGTGCGTCGCGTCGTGCAGCACGTTGAGCCCGAGCCCGGCGAGCACCTCCCGGTCTGGTTGGCGCACGACGTAGTCCAGCAGCCCGTCGTACCTCGCGGGGTCGGGCACCAGGAACTCGTCGGCGTCGACGAAGATGACCGCGTCATAGGCCTGCAGCATCGCGCGTGCGGTCGAGTTCGCCATCGCCCGGCGGCTCTGGGCCCACGTCTGCTTCCAGGGCGGCGGCGGCAGGTGCACCACCGAGCAGGGCAGGTCGTCGGTGGACCCGTCGGTGGTGTTGTCGTCGAGCACGACGAGGTTGCGGTGGCCGAGCTCGCGGCCGTAGTAGGCGAGCCAGCGGCGCAGCATCACGGACTCGTTCCGCACCATGGTGATCGCGCAGACCCGAGTCGACACCGCCCCCGCTCGGTGCGATTCGCTCATCACGCGATCGTAGCCAGCCTCCCAGGGACTCCGGTGCCGGTCGGTTACAGTGACGCGCGTGGCGAAGCGAGTTTTCCTGCACGTCGGCCTGCCCAAGAGCGGGACCACCTATCTGCAGGCGGTGCTGGGGGAGAACAAGACCAGGCTGCAGAAGCGCGCCGGGCTGCTCTACCCCGGCGATCGCTGGGAGGCGCAGGTCCATGCCGCCCGCGACGTGCTCTCCGCGGAGCTCCACGGCTCGACCCACCCCGGTGTCCACGGCGCCTGGGGGCGGCTCGTCGACGAGACGGCCGCCTGGCCCGGGGACGCGGTCGTGTCCATGGAGTGGCTCGGCTCGGCCGACCCCACGCAGGTCCGCCGGATGGTGGACTCGCTCGCCCCCGCCGCGGTCCACGTGGTCGTCACCGCGCGGGACCTCGGCCGCACGGTCCCGGCCGCGTGGCAGGAGTTCATGCAGAACTGGGAGCAGTGGACCTGGCAGGAGTTCCTGGACGCGATCACCTCGGAGAACCCGCGCGACAACCCCGCCGGCCGGCTGTTCTGGACCCAGCAGGACCTCGGTCGCGTGCTCACCGTCTGGCGCGACGTGCTTCCCGCCGACCGGATCCACGTGGTCACCCTGCCGCCCCCGGGAGCCCCCGCCGGCGAGCTGTGGACCCGGTTCGCCTCCGTGGTCGGGGTGGACCCCGCCGAGTACGACGCCAGCGGCAGCGGCACCAACGAGTCCCTGGGCCTGGAGTCCGCGGAGCTGATGCGACGGCTCAACGACCTCAGCCGCGCCCGCGGCATGGACTGGCCGGAGTACGACGAGGCCTTCAAGCACGCGCTCGCCAAGCGCACCCTGGCCCGGCGCAAGAACCTGGAGAGCGGCCTGGCCCTCCCCGCCGACGTCGAGCCCTGGGTGCGCGCCCGCGCCGAGGAGATGAAGCAGGCGGTGCGCGCCTCCGGCGCCGAGGTGGTCGGCGACCTGGCCGACCTCGACCCGGTCTTCAGCGGCAAGGGCGTCCAGCCGGACCAGGTGACCGACGCGGCCCTGCTCGAGGCGGCGCTCGAGGGACTGGTCGGCCTCGGCCGCGACCGCGCCCGGCTCAAGCGCCGGCTGCAGCGCACGGAGGGCGAGGCTGCCGGGGCGCAGCCGTTCCGGGCCCGGTTCTTCGTCGACGGTGAGCCGCGCCCCGGCCTCAAGGTGCCGATCGCGGTGTACCGCAAGGCCCGGGCGGCCGCGCGTGCCCGCGGCCGGAGGGGCTGACGTGGCCCGCACCGTCTACCTGCACGTCGGCACGGCCAAGAGCGGCACGACCTACCTGCAACGCCGGCTGGCGCACAACCGCGGGCTGCTCGAGCGCCACGGCTACCTCTACCCGGGCGACCGCGGCTCGCACTTCCTGGCCTCGCTGGACCTGCGCGACACCGGCTTCAAGGGCCACCGGTACGCCGCGGCCGAGGGTGCCTGGGACCGGGTCGCACAGCAGGTCCGGGCGTTCGCCGGCGACGCGCTGGTCTCCCACGAGACCCTCGCCCACGCCAAGGACCCGGCGGCGCGCGAGGCGGTCGCGTCGCTCGGCGACGACGTGCGTGTGCTGGTCACCTGCCGCGACCTCGGTCGGCAGGTGCCCGCGGTGTGGCAGGAGAACGTCAAGAACCGCAACACGCAGTCCTACCCCGACTTCCTGGCCAAGGTCTTCGCCGCCCGGGATGCCGGCTCGGGGCGGGACATCGCCTTCTGGCGCGCCCAGGACGTCGCCGGCCTCGCGGCACGGTGGGCCGACGTCGTGGGACCCGACAACGTGGTCCTGGTGACGGTGCCCCGCTCCGGCGCCGCGCCCGGCGAGCTGTGGCGGCGGTTCTCGTCGGCCGCAGGGCTGCCGGCGCTCGACTACGAGGAGGCCAGCACCGGCCGCAACGCCTCCCTCGGCACCGTCGAGACCGAGCTGCTGCGCCGGCTCAACGACTTCGTCCCCGACGACGTGCCGTGGCCGCAGTACGAGAAGCTCGTCAAGCACCGCCTCGTCGAGCTGGACCTGTCGCCCCACGAGGTCGGTGGCCGGTTCACCGTCCCCGAGGAGTACCAGCAGCGCACCCGGGAGATCGCGGCCGGGATCATCGCCGAGCTGCGCGGTTCGGGCTACCAGGTGGTCGGCTCCCTCGACGACCTCGAGCCCGAGTTCCGGTCGTCGGCGACCCGGCCGCAGGACGTCACGGACGGGCAGCTGCTCGACCTGGCCCTGCGGGTGGTCGCCGACATGGCCCTGCGCCGCACGGGCCCGCGCGGCCGGGCGGACGTGTCGGGCCGCGACGCGCTGCGGGTCCTGCTCGCCCGGCTCCGCCGCCGCGGCAGGTGAGTAACCCCACGCCGGTGCCACCTGCCGCAGCGCGGCGGACTTCGGCACGATAGGGCCCACGCCCGCCGAGACAACAGGAGTGTGTGGAATGCAGTTCGGTCGCAGCTACGAGGAGTTCGAGGTCGGTGCCACCTACAAGCACTGGCCGGGCAAGACGGTCACGGAGTACGACGACCACCTGTTCTGCCTGCTGACGATGAACCACCACCCGCTGCACATGGACGTCAACTACGCCGAGAACACCACCCAGTTCGGCAGGAACGTCGTGGTCGGCAACTACGTGTACTCGCTGCTGCTCGGGATGAGCGTCCCCGACATCTCCGGCAAGGCCATCGCCAACCTCGAGATCGAGTCGCTGCGCCACGTCGCCCCCACCTTCCACGGTGACACGATCTACGGCGAGACCACGGTGCTCGACAAGTGGGAGAGCAAGTCCAAGGACGACCGGGGCGTCGTGCACGTGGAGACGATCGGCTACAACCAGGACGGCAAGGTGGTGTGCATCTTCCGCCGCAAGGTGATGGTGCCCAAGGACAGCTACCTCGCCGAGCGGGGCGGCGAGCAGCCGGCCCGCCCGGTCCCGCAGCCGGACAAGAACTGGCCCGGGCCCGCCGGTGAGTGAGCCCGCCACCGAGCTGTGGCTGGTCCGGCACGGCGAGACCGAGTGGAGCCTGGCCCGACGGCACACCTCCTTCACTGACGTGCCGCTGACCGAGGCCGGGGCCGTCACGGCCGAACGGCTGCGTCCCCGGCTCGCCGGCGAGTCCTTCGACCACGTCCTCACCAGCCCTCTGCAGCGCGCCCGTCGTACCGCCGAGCTGGCGGGGTTCCCCGACGCGGAGCCGGTCGAGGACCTCGTGGAGTGGAACTACGGCGACTACGAGGGCATCACCAACGAGGAGGTCCGCCGGACCCGGCCGGGCTGGACGGTCTGGACGCACGGGGCCCCGGGCGGGGAGAGCCAGGAGGCGCTCGCCGAACGGCTCGACCGGGTGGTGGCGCGTTTCCGCGGGCAGCCGGTGCGCGTGCTGGTCTTCGCGCACGGCCACACGCTGCGGGCGCTGACCGCCCGGTGGCTGGGTCTCACCGTCGCCGAGGGCCGGCTGTTCCGCCTCGACACCGCCACCGTGTCGGTGCTCGGCTACGAGCGGGAGACCCCGGTCATCCTGCGCTGGAACGCCTGAGCCCCGCGACCGTCCTCAGCCGAGCACGCCCCACTCGTCGAAGGCCTCCAGCAGGCCGGGTGCGCAGCGGAGGCGACGCACCTCCGCGGCGGTGAACCAGCCGACCTCGTCGGCGTCGTCGCCCGCGACCACCGCGGCGGGGTCGACGCCGGGCGCGGGCGAGCAGCGGTAGTCGGTGATGGCGTAGACGCTGCCGTCCGGGGCGTCGCGGTCGACGGAGCCGACCGGCTCGGTCACCTCGACCTCGAGGCCGGTCTCCTCGAGCACCTCACGTGCCGTCGCCGCAGGGTCCTCCTCGCCGGCCTCCACCCGGCCGCCCGGAACGGACCAGCAGCCCTTGGCCGGCTCCTGGCCGCGCCGCACCAGCAGGATCCGGCCCTCGCCGTCCACCACGATCCCGCCCACGCACGGCACCCGTCTGCGCTCCACGAGTCCAGGGTAGGCCGGGCATCCTTGACGCCGACCGCCGAGGACAGGACCGTGGACCCCATGAGTCTCGCTGCCGGATGCCCTCGCTGCACCGCGCCGGTGACCGAGGAGGACGGCAGCTGGCGGTGCCCCGACCACGGGCCGATCACGCCGCTGTGGCGTCCGGCCGTCGCCGGCTACGACGACCTGACCGAGCACCTGCGGCGGTGTGCCGGTGTGCCCACGCTGGTGCCGTGGCCGCTGGCGGCCGGCTGGACGATCACCGACTTCGGGTGCGTCGCCGCCCCCGACCACGAGGGCCGGGCGACCATGCTGTCCTGCTCCGGGGTCACCGAGGCCGACGGGGTGGTGGAGGTGACCGTGGTGTCGGAGGAGCCGGGGGTCGGCCTCGGCGCCCGCTGCGCCGGCACCCACCACACCGACCCCGGCGCCGAGGTCGGCGAGGGGCCGCCGCACTGCCGGGTCGAGGTCGACGGGGTGACCCTGCCGCTGTGGTCGGTCTCCACCTCGTCGGGGTCCGCGGCGTTCGACCGCTCGGTGTTCGCGGGTGAGGCGCACGGCCGCTGGCTGTGGCTGGTCCTGCGCCCCGCGTCGGCGGCGCTGCTGCTCTGCGCGGACTGGGTGCTGGCCGACCTGGCGGGCCTGGGGCCGGAGCTGGTCGACGTACCCTTCGGAGGGCACCCGCCTCCCTGGTGACACCGGCGCCGGCCGTTAGGCTGCGCGGGTGCGTATCGACCTCCACACCCACTCCGACCGCTCCGACGGGACCGACACGCCCCGTCAGCTGGTGCGGCACGCGAAGGCCGCGGGGATCGACGTGCTCGGCCTCACCGACCACGACACCGTCGAGGGCTGGGCCGAGGCGACCGAGGCGGCGGCGGAGGAGGGCGTCACCCTCGTGCGCGGGCTGGAGATCAGCTGCAAGCTCGAGGGGCACGGCGTGCACCTGGCGGCGTACCTGCCCGACCCCACCTACGAGCCGCTGGTGGAGGAGCTGCGGCGGATCCTCGACGGCCGCAACGCGCGGCTGCCCGCGACCCTGGAGCGGCTGCGCGAGCTCGGCATCGACATCGAGGAGGAGGACGTACGACGCCTCGCAGGGGACGCCGCCGCGATGGGCCGCCCCCACGTCGCCGACGCACTGGTGCACAAGGGCGTGGTGACACACAGGGGAGAGGCGTTCCACACCCTCCTCGGCTCCAACGGCCCGGCCTACGTCCCGCGCTACGCCGCACCGCTCGAGGCGATGCTGCACACCGTCCGCGACGCCGGTGGGGTGAGCGTGATCGCGCACCCGTGGGCCAAGCGGCACAAGCACGACGCGCTCGACGAGGCCAGGTTCGCCGCCCTGCAGCGGGAGGGGCTGGCCGGCATCGAGGTCGACCACCAGGACCACGACGGCCCCACCCGTGAGCGGCTGCGTGCGATCGCCCGCAACCTCGGGCTCGTCGTCACGGGGTCCAGCGACTACCACGGCGCCGGCAAGATCGACCACGACCTCGGCTGCAACACCACGGCGCCGGAGGAGCTCGACCGGCTGCTGGACCTGGCGCGGGCCGCGTCCGCCGCCTCGGGCCGGACCACGCCGGAGGTCCTCGTCCCGTGAGCTGGCTCGACCTCGTCCTGATGACCGAGGTCTTCGTGACGCTGTTCGTGATCATGGACCCGATCGGCACCATCCCGGTGTTCCTGGCGCTCACCGGCGGCCGGCCGCCGGCGGCGATGAAGCGGGCCGCCTGGCAGGCGGTCGCCGTGTCCTTCGGGGTGATCGTCGCCTTCGCGTTCTTCGGCCAGCAGATCCTGGCCTACCTCAACATCTCGCTCCCCGCGCTGCAGATGGCCGGCGGCCTGCTGCTGCTGCTCATCGCGCTCGACCTGCTGACCGGCAAGGAGTCCTCGATCGGCGCCGGGCCGGGCGGGAACGCGAACGTGGCGCTGGTCCCGCTCGGCACCCCGATGATGGCCGGGCCGGGTGCGATCGTGGCGACGATGGTGTTCACCGACGGCATCGACGGCCTCGACACCTTCCTCGGGGTCGCGCTCGGCGTGGTGCTGGTCCACGTGGCGCTGCTGCTGTCCATGCGGTTCTCGGTGCCGATCCTGAAGGTGATCCGGGAGAGCGGTGTGCTGCTGGTCTCGCGGATCGCAGGTCTGCTGCTCTCCGCGATCGCGATCCAGCTGATGGCCGACGCGATTCGGGCCTTCCTCGACGGGGCCGGCTGACCCTCCATGCGGCAAAGTGGGCAGAGACTGCAACAAATCGCGCCGAATACTGCAGTCTGTGACCACTCCGCCGGCTTGGACTGCGGTCTGTGACCACTCTGCCCGGCCGGGACTACCGGCGGCCCAGGCGCTGGAACCGGCCGAGCAGCGACGGCGGCAGGTAGCGCACGGCGGTCGTGATCGCCTTGTAGCGCTTGCTGGGCACGGAGATCGTCCGGCCACGGTCGAGGTCGTGCAGCGCGTCGCGGACCAGCCGGTCGGCGTCGAGCCACATCCACGGGGGCGCCGAGCCGCGGCTGACCCCCATCCGCTCGTGGAACTCGGTCCTCACGAACCCCGGGCACACCGCCATCGCCCGCACCCCGCGGTGCCGGTAGGTGATGTCGAGCCACTCGGTGAACGAGACCACGTAGCGCTTGGCAGCGCTGTAGGTGCCGCGCGGCAGGAACGCTGCGACGCTGGAGACGTTGACGATCGCGCCCTCGCCGCGCTCGAGCATCCCGCCGATGGCTGCGTGGCTGAGCCGCATCACCGCGGTGACCAGCACGTCGAGCATCTGCTGCTCGTCCTCCACGGAGTTCTCCGTGAACGGCTGCTTGTGGCCGAACCCGGCGTTGTTGACCAGGATGGACACCGGCCGGGTGCGGTCGGAGAGCCGGGCCTCGACCAGGGCGATCGCGTCCCGGTCCGCGAGGTCGGCCTCGAGCACCTCTACCTGCACGCCGTGCTTGGTGCGCAGGTGGTCGGCCAGCTCCTCGAGGCGCCGGACGTCCCGGGCGACGAGGACCAGGTCGTGTCCGCGGGAGGCGAGGGCCTCGGCGAAGGCGCGGCCGATACCTGCGGTGGGGCCGGTGACGAGAGCGGTTCCGGTCAGCATGGGCACAGCATTCCACGGACACCCGGCCGGGTCCTGCGACCCCTCGGGCACAATGGCAGGTGATGAGCACTCACATCCTCGCGGTCGCGAACCAGAAGGGCGGCGTCGCCAAGACGACCACGGTCGCCTCCCTCGGCGCCGCCCTCGCCGAGCTCGGCAAGTCGGTCCTGATCGTGGACCTGGACCCGCAGGCCTGCCTGACCTTCTCCCTGGGCATCGACCCCGAGGACGTCGAGCTCTCGGTCCACCACGTGCTCACCAAGGGCGTCGACCCGGCCGAGGTGATCATCGAGACCGAGGACGGGGTCGACCTGCTCCCGGCGACGATCGAGCTCGCCCGCGCCGAGGCCGACCTGCTCACCCGCACGGGCCGGGAGTACGCCCTGCGCGCCGCGCTCGAGGAGATCGACGGCTACGACTGGGTCCTGCTGGACTGCCCGCCCTCGCTGGGGGTGCTGACCGTCGCCGCGCTCACCGCGGCCGACAGCGTGCTCGTCCCGCTGCAGTGCGAGACGCTGTCCCACCGCGGCGTCGGGCAGCTGCTCGACACCGTCCACGACGTCCGCCGGTTCACCAACAAGCGCCTGAGAGTGCTCGGCGTGCTGCCCACCCTGTACGACGGGCGCACCAACCACGCGCGCACCGTGCTGGCGACGATCTCCGAGACCTACGGCCTGGACGTGGTGGAGCCGCCGATCCCGAAGTCGATCCGGTTCGCGGAGGCGCCGGCGGCCGGCCGGTCGATCCTGGCGACCGCCCGGCGCACCAAGGGCGCCGACGCGTACCGCGACGTGGCCGAGAACCTGACCGCCATCGTGGCCGAGGAGTCCTAGACTCCCAACCATGGGACGACGCCCGAGGGCGCAGGGAGGTTCCCGGTCGGTGCGCCGGGCCGGGGTCCGGCCGCGCCACGGCAGGATCGCCTCGGCGACGGGCGCGCTCGCCGTCACCACGGTGTCCGTGCTCGCCGCCGGTGGTCTGCTGCCGATCGGTGCCGGCCCGGCCGTCGGGCCCGCGGCAGGCGCGACCGTCGCGGCTGCCGCACCCGTCCGGGCCGGGTTGGCGCTGAGCGCCTTCGACGCGCCCACGCGGCTCTGGCGCGGTGAGCCGCCCGGTGAGCAGCAGGCCCCGGCGAGCGGCGCGGCGACGGACGCGGCCGCTCGACGCGACCCGGAGGCCCTGCCGCCGCGGTCCGGGCGCGGGAAGCGGGTGGTCTTCGACATCGGCGACCAGCGGGTGTGGCTCGTCGACGAGGGCGGGGAGGTCCGGCGCACCTACCCGGTGTCGGGCAGCCTGACCGACAACCTGAAGCCGGGGAGCTACGAGGTCTACTCCACCTCGCGGCACGCCGTGGGCATCGACGACTCCGGCACGATGCAGTACATGGTGCGTTTCGCGCACGGCAGGCGCGCTGCGATCGGCTTCCACGACATCCCCGTCAAGGACGGCAAGCCGCTGCAGACCCGGGCCGACCTCGGCGCGCCGCAGTCGCACGGGTGCGTCCGGCAGGCACGTCCGGACGCCCGCGCACTGTGGTACTTCGCGATCGTCGGCACCAAGGTCGTGGTCACCGCATAGCGGCCGAGCACGTCGGTCCCTGAGTCAGTCGGTCCCGCCCTGAGAGGCCCCGCCGCTGCGGGAACGCCGGCGGCGACGACGGTTGCGGTTCCCCGAGGCTCCCGTGCTCCCGGCCTCGCCGGACGTGCCGGCGTCCGCGGACGACGCGGCCGCCTCCGACGTCGTACCGTCGGTGACCTTCTCGCCACCACGGGTCCGGGTGCGGCCACGGTTCCGGCGCGGACGCTCGCCACCGCGCTCGCTGCCACGCTCACCACCGCGCTCGCTACGCCCTCGGGACTCCCGGGACGGCTTGTCCTCCGCGGGCTTCTCCGGCACCAGCCGGCCCTTCGTGCCCGGCGGGATGCCGAGGTCGTGGAAGAGCTGCTCAGAGGTGGAGTACGTCTCCGGCGGCTCGTCGAAGGGCAGGTCGAGGGTCTTGTTGATGGTCTTCCAGCGGGTGACGTCGGCCCAGTCGACGAAGGTGATCGCCGTACCGGTGGCTCCCGCACGACCGGTGCGGCCGATGCGGTGGACGTAGTTCTTGTCGTCCTCGGGGCAGCTGTAGTTCACCACGTGGGTCACGTCGGCGACGTCGATCCCGCGGGCCGCGACGTCGGTGGCCACGAGCACCTTGAGCTGGCCGTCACGGAACCTCTTCAACGCCTTCTCCCGGGCGACCTGCGGCATGTCGCCGTGCAGGGGGCTGCTCGGGAAGCCGCGGTCGGCGAGGTCGTCGGCGACCCGCTGCGCCTGGCGCTTGGTGCGGGTGAAGACGATGGTGATCCCGGAGTTCTCCGCCTGCAGGATCCGGCCGAGGATCTCCGGCTTGTCGAGGTCGTGCACCTGGTAGATGAACTGCGCGGTCGCCGGGACGGTCTGCTCGTCGGAGCTGGACTCGGCGCGGATGTTCATCGGGTGGCGCATGTGCACCCGGGCGAGGCTGACGATCGCGGCCGGCATCGTCGCCGAGAACAGCATGGTCTGCCGGGTCTCGGGTGTCTTGGCGAGGATCTTCTGCACGTCGGGGAGGAACCCGAGGTCGAGCATCTCGTCGGCCTCGTCGAGCACGAGCACCTTGACGTGGGAGAGGTCGAGGGAGCGCCGGTTGGCGAGGTCGAGCAGCCGCCCGGGCGTGCCGACGACGACGTCGACGCCGGAGGCGAGCGCCTCGAGCTGCGACTCGTAGCCCACACCGCCGTAGACGGTGAGGATCCGGGTGCCGCGGTCGGCCGCGGCGGTCTTGAGGTCGTTGGTCACCTGGAGCGCGAGCTCACGGGTCGGCGCGACGACGAGCGCCTGCGGCTTGTCGGGTGCGGCGAGGTCGGCGTGGTCGGGGTCGTGCGGGGCCACGGTCCGCTGGAGCACGGGGATGCCGAAGGCCAGCGTCTTGCCGGTACCGGTGCGCGCCTGGCCGATCAGGTCGGTGCCCATCAGGGCCACCGACAAGGTCATCTCCTGGATCGGGAACGGGGTCGTGATGCCCCCGCGTTCGAGTGCGTCGGCGATCTCGGGGAGGACCCCGAGTTCTCTGAAGGTAGTCAGGGTTCTGCCTGTCTGTCGTACGTAATGTCTGGGCCAGTCTATCGGTAGGCTGCGCGCATGACCGACTCGCCGCTGGAGCACCCCGCCACGGGCCCCGTTGCCGGGCCGGATGCGGAGCCCACGCTCGACGTCCCGGTGGCGTTCGAGGACCCCACCTACCTGGCCGCCGTGGTCGACCTGCTCGGGGTGATCGCGTACGGCGAGCTGTCCGCGTTCGAGCGCCTCGCCGAGGACGCCAAGATGGCGCCGGCGCTGGAGGACAAGGCCGAGCTGGCAGGGATGGCGGCGCGGGAGCTGGGCCACTTCGAGTGCCTGCGCGACCGGCTCGCCGAGCTGGGGGCGGACCCGTTCGAGGCGATGCAGCCGTTCCGGAAGCCGATCGACGAGTTCCACGTGCACACCGCGCCGCGGGACTGGCTGGAGGGCTTGGTGAAGGCCTACGTCGGGGACGGGCTCGCCGCCGACTTCTACCGCGAGATCGCGGTGTTCGTGGACTCCGGGACCCGGGAGCTGATCATCGACAGCCTCGAGGACTCCGGCCAGGCGGAGTTCGTGGTGGACCGGGTCGGCAAGGCCATCGCCGCCGACCCGCGCGTGGGTGGACGGCTCGCGCTGTGGGGTCGTCGGCTGATGGGGGAGGCGCTGTCCCAGGCGCAGCGGGTCGCCGCAGAGCGCGACGCGCTCGCCGCCCTGCTCTCCGGTGGCGTCGACCGCCCGGGCCTGGACCTCGCCGCCATCGGCCGGATGTTCACCCGCCTCACCGAGCACCACAACAGGCGGATGGGCACGCTCGGCCTCGCCCCCTGACGCCGACCCGTCACGTCGGGCCGGCACCTGGAGGGGTCAGGAGACCGGCGCACCCAGGCGCGCCTCGGGGCGGAGCGCCTCCGGGAGCGGCTCCCCGGACGCGGCCGCGGCCAGCTTCCGGCCGAGCCCCGGCGCCTGCTTGAACAGGTTGTGCCCCACCGGGAAGAGCACACCGTCGCGCTCCCACACCGCGAGCGCGTCCTCACCCCACGGCAGGGTCGTCACCCAGCAGTGGCGCACGTCGACGGGGTCCGGGTCCAGGCCCGGCAGAGCCCGGCGGACGTAGCCGGACGCCCGGTCCGCGAGGTCCGCCAGCTCCTCGGCGGACAGCAGGCTCGCGTCCTCGCGCGCCGCCGTCTGTGCGCTGAGGCCGACCGCGTAGGCGCCGTTCCCCGGCACCGCGGCGGCGTAGACACCGGTCTCGCCGAAGACCCCGCTGGAGTCCTGCAGCGTCGCCAGGTGCTCGGGCTCGTCGCCGCGGACCCGGAACGTCAGCCGCACGTGCGCCGCCTGCGCCACCGGCAGGGACAGGCCCATCGAGCGAGCCAGGTGCGGGGTGCCGCGGCCCGCTGCGACGACCACGCGCTCGAAGCGGCCGGTGGTGCCGCCGCTGCGCACCTCCACGGCTGCCCCGTCGGGGCGCACGGAGAGCACCTCGTCGTGGACCAGGCGGTCCCCGACCGCGTCGGTCAGGGCCCCGACCATCGCGGTGGTCCGGATGGACCCGCCGCGTTCGTCGAGCATGGCGGGCCCGTCGTAGCGGGCGAGGACCGGGACCCGTGCGGCCAGCTCCTCGGCGTCGAGCCGCCGGGCCGCCACGCCACTCTCCTGCAACAGTGGAAGGCGTTCGTCGACCGACGGCCCGATCGCCACCGCCCCGTCCTCCGAGACCAGCGGGAGCCCGAGCCGCCGGCTCCACTCGTCGTAGACGGCGCGGCTGTCCCGGGTGTCCGCGACCAGGCGGCGGTCGTCGTGGGCGTGCCGGAAGATCCGGGACTCGCCGCCCGACTGGCCGTGGCCGGGGACCCCTTGCTCGTACACGCGGACGTCGACGCCACGCTCCAGGAGCGCGTAGGCGGTGCAGAGGCCGACGATGCCGGCGCCGACGACTGCCACAGGGGGAGAGGTGCTCATGGCATCCCTCCTACCCGCGAGACCCGGGGGAGAACCCCGGTCGCCACGCCCCGCAGCCGGTGCGGCGCCCGAGGTCAGCTGCGGAAGCCGACCTGCCCGACGGTCGGGGAGCCGATCTCGACGTAGGCGAGCTTGTCCGTCGGGATCACGATCCGGCGGCCCTTGTTGTCGGTGAGCGTGAAGGCGGCCGCGCCGTCGTTGAGCGCCTTGGTCACGAGGGACTCGATGTCGTCGCCCTCCTCGTTCGTGTCCAGGCTCAGCTCCCGGCTGGCGTTCTGCACACCGATCTTGACCTCCATCAGGAGGACCTCCTCGTCTGCGGTCGCGCCGGTACGTCCCGGCGGGCGGATGCGTTGAAGCGTGTACGTCGACCCTACCGCCGCCGTGGGCAGGCCCGGACCGGCGGGACGTCGTACTCCCGGCGCGACCGCGGACCGGCGTACCTCAGGAGGGCTCGTCGGTGCGGGGGAACCCGCGGATGCCGCGCCAGGCGAGGCTGGAGACCAGGTTGGCGGCGTCGCGCTGGCTGATGTCGCGCCGGTCGTCGAGCCAGACCCGGGCGCTGACCTGGGCCATGCCGACCAGGGACACCGCGAGCAGGCGGGACTGGGCGTCGGGCAGGCCGGTGTCGTCGTGGATCACCGCGGCGATCAGGTCGGCGGTCTCCCCGGTGACCCGGTCCACGCGCTGGCGCACCGCCGGCTCGTTGGTGAGGTCGGACTCGAAGACGAGGCGGAAGGCGCCCTGGGCGTTGGCGACGTAGTCGTAGAAGACCTGCATCGTCGCGGCCACGCGTTCCTTGTTGTTGTCGGTGGCCTCCAGTGCCCGGCGCGTGGCGTCGATGATCGTGTCGCAGGAGTGGTCGAGCAGGGCCAGGTAGAGGTCGAGCTTGCCGGGGAAGTGCTGGTACAGCACCGGCTTGGAGACCCCCGCCCGCTCGGCGATGTCGTCCATCGCGGCGGCGTGGTAGCCCTGGGCGACGAAGACCTCGAGAGCGGACTCGAGCAGCTGGGCACGGCGCGCGTTGCGTGGCATCCGGCCCCCGCGGGGCCTGTGGTCGTCCAACGTGCTCATGGTGGCCTTTCTGTGCGCTTCGGGGCAGAAGACTACTCCTGGGTAACGCTGCGGCCGGGAGGGCGGCGACACCGGGGCGCCGGTTGCTCCGTTCGGGCTGGCCCGGATGACCGGTCTGCACCGCCGGAGAGCCTGATTCGCACGGGTCTACCGGCCCTGGCGTCTGCGCCTGCGGGCCGCAACAGTGAAGGTGCGGGGAAATATCCGTTAGGACCGATCCCGAGGAGTTCCGGCCGGGGGGCTGGCCGGACCGCGGATCGTGGGGGCGCGGACGGGGGACCGTCCCGGCGAACGATGGCGCGGCACGTCAGGCCTCCCCGGCGGGCTCTTCCGCGGCCCGTTCGATTGGGGTGGGTGATCATGCGAAAGACTTCGCGGTCGCGCCGGTGGCGAGACCGCCTGACGGTCGTGGTGGCCGGGATCGGGGCGGTCGCGCTCACGGCCGGCTTCCTCGTCGTAGGAATCTCGAGTCCGGTGTCGGCTGACTCCGCGACGCCCGGGAACAACGGCACGCTCAAGATCCACGAGGAGGGCACGCCGTCGGGCACCGAGGACAACGACCCGAAGGTGTGTGTCTTCAACGTCGAGGGGTTCGGGTTCGACTCGGGCCAGCAGCTGATGATCCGCTTCGACGTCCAGGGCGGCAGTGAGCCCGTCGGTGTGTCCGCCGGCCCGTTCGGCCCCTACACCGCCGATGACGACGGGTACTTCGCTACCGGGTACTTCGACCTTGAGAACGGAACGTACAAGTCGACCGCTCTGGGCAAGGACACCGCCGGCGGCCACCCCGTCGACAAGGCGAAGTCGAAGGTGTTCAAGGTCGAGTGCGAACCGCCGCCGCCGACCACGATGGGCTCCCTGCAGTGGACGAAGGTCGACGAGACGGGAAAGGCGCTCGGTGGCGCGACGTTCCAGGCCTGCCCGGCCTCGGGCGAGTGCATCACCGTGACCGACGACGCTGGACGCGACGAGGACCCCGCCGCCGGAGCGTTCGAGCTCAACGGCCTGGCGCTGGTGAGCTGGACGGTCACCGAGACGGTCGCGCCCGAGGGATACGTCGCTGACCCCGGCGCCCGGTCGAAGACGCTCACGGAGAGCGACCCGGACCAGTCCCTGGGAGCATTCGAGAACAAGCCTGTCCAGCAAGAAGAGCCCGACGGCACGCTGCGGTGGCTCAAGCACGACCAGCACGGCAAGCTGCTCGGCGGGGCCACTTTCGAGATCTGCCTCACCGGGGGCGGATGCACCACCGTCGTCGACAACGGCGCGGTGGACACCGACAAGGACGCCGGCGAGCTCCAGGTCGAGGGCCTCGAGCTCGGCACCTGGACGATCAGCGAGACGGCCGCGCCGGACGGCTACCGAGTCGACGCGAAGGACGCGACGGTGACGCTGACGGTCGAGGACCCCAGCAACGCCGACGACGGCGTTCTGCCCACCTTCGTGAACAGGAAGAAGGGCGGCGAAGGCGGCAAGGCGACGCTGCGCTGGCTGAAGACCGACACCGACGAGAACCTGCTGGGCGGCGCGACGTTCGAGATCTGCCGGGTCTCCGGACCTGGTAGTGGCGGGAAGGACGACCACGGTGTGACCACCGACCAGGAGGACGGCAGCGACGGAGGGCGCGCGGGCTGCGTGACCGTGGCCGACAACGCGGCCCCTGACGTCGACCCGGCCAACGGCGTGTTCAAGGTGGTCAACCCGCAGCCGGGCACCTGGACCATCGAGGAGATCGCGGCCCCGGACGGCTACGTCCTGGACCCGACTGTCGAGCGGGTCGTCCTCAAGGGCAAGGCGAGCAGCGAGCAGTTCGTGTTCGTCAACGTGCTGATCCGCCTCCGCCTCCGCCTCCGCCTCCGCCTCCGCCTCCGCCTCCGGTCGTGACCGGGACGCTGCAGTGGCTGAAGGTCGACGAGTCCGATGCGCTGCTCGGAGGTGCCACCTTCGAGGTCTGCCGGACCGGCGGGACCTGCACCACGGTGGTCGACAACGCCGCGCCCGACGTGGACAGCGACGCCGGTGAGTTCGAGCTGCGGACCCTCGCACTCGGCAGCTACACCATCACTGAGCTCGAGGCACCTGAGGGCTACGTGCGCGACTTCGGCAGCGAGACCGTGACCGTCTCGGCCGGTACGTCGAGCAGCATTCCGGAGTTCGTCAACGTCGAGGAGCAGGAAGAAGTCGTCTACGGAGACCTCGGCTGGCTCAAGGTCGACGATGGCGACGAGCTGCTCGGCGGCGCGACCTTCGAGGTCTGCCACGTCGCGGACATCGACGGCACCGACATCGAGGACGACTGCGTGACCGTCGTCGACAACCAGTGGCCCGACTCCGACATGGACGACGGCGAGTTCCTGGTGATCGACGTGCCGCTCGGCGCGTGGGCGATCGAGGAGACGAAGGCTCCCGCCGGCTACGAGATGGCCGACGAGGTTGCGACGGTCGTCCTGACCGACGCCGGACCAAGCAACATCGGTGAGGACATGCCCACCTTCGTCAACGTCCTCAGCGAGGACGAGGACGAGGTCCAGCCGGCGGAGGACGAGCGGCCGAAGCCGAAGCCGGTCACCCCTGCCCTGGTGGTGCAGCCGGACCAGGTCAAGGGTGCCGAGACCGCGCTGCCCACGGCGGTCGACGCCGGGCTGGCCGCGCCGGCCGGTTCGGGCGGGACCACCAACCCGCTCGGGCAGAGCCTGATGGCCGCGGGGCTGGTGCTGATGGCACTCGCCGGAGTGATGAAGGCAGGGCGTCGTGAACGCGGAGTTCACGAGGCATAGGAAGCAGGTGTCCGGGCGCGGAGGTTCCTCCCTTGTGGCCTCCGCGCTCGGACTTGCCCTGGCGGTGACCGGGTTCGTCGCCTCTGCACGTGCGGACGACGACGGCTACGTGGGTACGACGACCGCCGGGTCGCCCTCCCAGGCCGAGCCGTTCGTCACCGCACCGCCCGTCCGGCTGGACCCGGCCGCCCCCTCCTCGCCGGAGACACGTCGCCTGACCGCCGACGCGGCGCACGGTGTCCCCCTCAGCCTGGCGGTGCCACGGCTGCACATCGACGTACCGGTGACTCCCATCGCCGCGTCCGCAGGAGTGCTGCGACCGCCCGACGACCCGCAGACCCTCGGGTGGTGGCGCGACGGGGCGCGGGTCGGCGCGGCCCGGGGCTCCGCCCTGATCGCCGGCCACACCGTCAGCTCCGGCGGTGGCGCGTTCGACGACCTCGAGACGCTGGGCCCCGGCGACCGGGTCCGGGTGCGCACCACGCGCGGCGTCGTGGCGTACCGCGTCACCGACACCGCCATCTACCGCAAGGCGTCCCTGGCCCGGCACGCGGAGCAGCTGTTCGACCAACGGGTAGCCGGGCGCCTGGTGCTGGTGACCTGCGAGGACTGGAACGGCACGACGTACCTCAGCAACGCCGTGGTCATCGCCGAACCGGTCCCGCGCCGCGACTGGTAGACGTAGTAGGTCCCATGTGGCCCGAATGGGCCATCTTGGCCCCAACAAACGGACATTTACGCATCACTCGGGCGGAAACTTCCGCCATCAGGTTTGCGGACTGTCTCAAATCGGGCAACACTGACTCCTAGGGGTAGAAAGAAACAACCGAGACCAGTTCTCGGGGCGCGTGGCCGGGGGGCCAAGAAACCGCGCCACATCTTCTCGGGGGGACGGTCCGGGCGCTCGGCGCCTGGGGGGAAAGCCGTCCTGGGTGGGGTGACGTTGTCTCCCACGTGCACGCACTCCGTGCTGGCGACAACATTGGGGTGGGGACATTGCACAGCACGTCTTCGCGTGCGCGCCGCTGGCGCGCCCGCTTCACGGCCGCTATCGCGGCGACAGGGGTCGTATCACTACTTGCCGGGATGTTCGTGCTCGGCACCGCCGGCGCGGCAACGGCGACCGGCGCTGACGAGGCTAAGGGCGGCGACAAGGTATGGGTCTGCAAGTACAGCGGCGACCCAAAGTCGGGCTTCTCCCTCAAAGACGGGAAACAACCGATCCACGTCAGCGCCAGCGCAATTGCGGGTGACGGCACATCGTTCAAGGACGCACATCCGTCGATCGTCGTCGAGTCCGAGACGTCACCATGCCCTGAGCCGCCGGCGCCGGAGCCGACGGAGCCGACGGTGGTCGCTCTGCAGCTGACCTACATGGTCGACTGCAACGTGGAGTCGAACCGGTGGCGGGTGGTCAACCCCTCGGATGAGTCGGTGACGGTGACCTACGGGGCCTACGGGTCGGGCGAGACCCAGACGTTTGAGGCGCCTGGGGGTGAGTCGTCGTACTTCGAGACCTCTTACGGCTCGGAGACGATGATCATCACCTGGGGTGATGGCGAGACGATCGCCAAGGGGAAGCAGACGAAGGCGTCGGGCCCGGATGCGCAGAACTGCGAGCCGACGGAGCCGACGGTGGTCGCTCTGCAGCTGACCTACATGGTCGACTGCAACGTGGAGTCGAACCGGTGGCGGGTGGTCAACCCCTCGGATGAGTCGGTGACGGTGACCTACGGGGCCTACGGGTCGGGCGAGACCCAGACGTTTGAGGCGCCTGGGGGTGAGTCGTCGTACTTCGAGACGCCTTACGGCTCGGAGACGATGATCATCACCTGGGGTGATGGCGAGACGATCGCCAAGGGGAAGCAGACGAAGGCGTCGGGCCCGGATGCGCAGAACTGCGAGCCGACGGAGCCGACGGTGGTCGCTCTGCAGCTGACCTACATGGTCGACTGCAACGTGGAGTCGAACCGGTGGCGGGTGGTCAACCCCTCGGATGAGTCGGTGACGGTGACCTACGGGGCCTACGGGTCGGGCGAGACCCAGACGTTTGAGGCGCCTGGGGGTGAGTCGTCGTACTTCGAGACCTCTTACGGCTCGGAGACGATGATCATCACCTGGGGTGATGGCGAGACGATCGCCAAGGGGAAGCAGACGAAGGCGTCGGGCCCGGACTCGAACAACTGCGGACCGAACATTCCGCAGAAGCCGCGGGGGTCGACCAGCGTCGTCTCCGAGAGCCGGGTCGACTGCTTCGCCGAGGAAGTCGTGACCACCACGACCACGACGGTCGTCGACCACGTCTGGGGCGGCGAGGGCTGGCAGCGCACGGAGAAGGTCAGCACGTCGACCGAGAAGGTCGCGGCCACGCCGGGCGAGCTGAACAACGCGGACTGCCCGATCCCGGAGCAGCCCTCGCCTGACGTGAAGCAGGCCGTCGACAAGGACGTCGACTGCGACGACAAGGTCGTCACCGTGACCACCTTGGTCACGACCACGCCGTACGTCTGGTCCGCGGAGTCCCGGACCTGGGCGGCAGGTGCCGCGCAGACCGAGACGTTCACCGACGAGCGCAAGCCCCGTGGCAACGAGTGCCCGCGGGTCCTGCCGGCGGAGGGTGAGGAGCCGGACAAGAAGCCGGCCGCCAAGCCCGACGACGTCGAGCCGGACCAGGTCCAGGGTGTCGACTCGGAGCGGCCGAAGCCGCGTCCGGCCGTCGCCCAGCCGGAGGCACTGCCGACGGCGGTCGACGCAGGCCTCGCGCCGGTGGCGGCCGGCGCGATCTCTCCGCTGGGTCAGGGTCTCCTCGCGAGCGGCGTGCTGATGCTGCTGCTCGCCGGAGCACTGCAGAGCGGGCGGCGTGAGCGTGGTGCTCACGAGCACTGAGAAGAAGTCCGGGCGCGGAGGTCTCACCCTGTGGGCCTCCGCGCTCGGCCTTGCCCTCGTGGTCGGCGGGGGAGTCGCCTCCGCACGCTCCGCCGCCGACCGCGGCCAGGGTGACACCGCGCCCCCGGTCCCGGCGGCAGCTACGGCCGCTCCCGGCGCTCCGGCCGCGGCCGCTCCCGCCGCGCAGGCCGACCGGCCGCGGCCCGATGCCGGCGCGGAGCCGCCGACGAAGGCCGCTCCCGAGCCGAAGGGCGAGTCAGCTCCGAAGCGGCATCCCGCCAAGGGCACGCCGCAGCGGATCGTCGTACCCTCGCTCGGCATCGACCACCCGATCGTCGGCATCGACGCGCCCGGCGGGGTGCTGACCCCGCCATCGGACCCACAGGTGCTCGGGTGGTGGCAGTCGGGTGCGCAGCCGGGCGCCCGGCGCGGCTCGGCGCTGGTCACCGGCCACACGGTGAGCAGCGGTGGGGGCGCCTTCGACGACCTGGAGACGCTGCGCCGCGGCGACCGCGTCTCCATCGGTACGTCGAACGGCAGCATCGACTACCGCGTGACCGGCGCGCGGATCTACCGGAAGGCCAGCCTGGCCGAGCACGCCCAGCGAGTGTTCAGCCAGGACGTCCCCGGGCGGCTCGTGCTGATCACCTGCGAGGACTGGAACGGGTCGGTCTACCTCAGCAACGCGGTCGTCATCGCGCGCCCGGTGGCCTGAACGCGCCGGCCCGAGAACTCGGCCGGGCACCGCCCGCGTCCGGCCGTCCCACGATCTGAGACCACCGCGCCGCTGCGCCCTGGTTGTCGACGAAAGGCACCGGGATGTGCTCGCCCGCGGTGCCTTTCGTCGAGATCGACGGCCCGACCCGGTCCGCGCGGGTCGAACTCCGGCACCGAGGGGACGGAGCCAGCCGTCGCCTCCGGGTCCGCATGGCGGGACGCGCCGAGGTTGGGCCGCTCGGCTCCGGGGGCATGATGGAACATGTACGGCCGCCGGTTTGTTGAAGCCACAACGAACCGCACGAGAACCCCCCGACGAGGAGCACGCGTGTCCCTTCCCCCTCTGGTCGAGCCCGCTGACGAGCTCACCCTCGACGAGGTCCGCCGCTACAGCCGGCACCTGATCATCCCCGACGTCGGGATGACCGGGCAGAAGCGGCTGAAGAACTCCAAGGTGCTCGTGATCGGCGCCGGAGGGCTCGGCAGCCCCGCGTTGCTCTACCTCGCCGCCGCGGGCGTGGGCACGATCGGCATCGCCGAGTTCGACGAGGTCGACGAGTCGAACCTGCAGCGTCAGATCATCCACGGCCAGAGCGACATCGGGAAGTCGAAGGCGCAGAGCGCCAAGGAGTCGATCCTCGAGGCGAACCCGTACGTCGACGTCGTCCTGCACGAGGAGCGTCTCGACAACGACAACGTGCTGGGGATCTTCGAGCAGTACGACCTCATCGTCGACGGCACCGACAACTTCGCCACCCGCTACATGGTCAACGACGCCGCGGTCCTGCTCGGCAAGCCCTACGTGTGGGGCTCCATCTACCGCTTCGACGGCCAGGCGTCGGTCTTCTGGGCCGAGCACGGCCCGTGCTACCGCTGCCTCTACCCGGAGCCGCCCCCGCCGGGCATGGTCCCGTCGTGCGCCGAGGGTGGTGTGCTCGGCGTCCTGTGCGCCAGTGTCGGCTCGATCCAGGTCAACGAGGCGATCAAGCTGCTCGCCGGCATCGGGGAGCCGATCCTCGGCGAGCTCATGGTCTACGACGCCCTGGAGATGGAGTACCGCAAGATCAAGGTCCGCAAGGACCCCAACTGCGCGATCTGCGGTGAGAACCCGACCGTCACCGGCCTGATCGACTACGAGTCCTTCTGCGGGGCGATCAGCGATGAGGCCGCCGACGCCGCCGCCGGCTCGACCATCTCGGTGGGCCAGCTCGAGGGCATGCTCAAGGAGCGCGACAACGGCGAGCGCGACTTCGTGCTCGTCGACGTGCGCGAGCCCAACGAGCGCGAGATCAACGAGATCCCCGGCTCGCTGCTGATCCCGAAGGGCGACTTCCTCAACGGCACCGCCATCGAGGGTCTGCCGCAGGACAAGCAGCTGGTCTTCTACTGCAAGGCGGGCACTCGTTCCGCCGAGGTCCTCGCCGTGGTCAAGGGCGCCGGGTTCGGCGACGCGATCCACGTCGGCGGCGGCGTCTCCGCGTGGGTCAACCAGGTCGACCCCTCGCAGCCGTCGTACTAGACCACCCCGCGTGACCTCCCGGGGGGATCGTCGTTGTGCTCGTCACAGCCCTGATCCCCCCGGGAAGGACCACGCATGACCGCTCGGACCCGCGCCGCTGCCGCCGCCCTGGCCAGTGGCGTCCTCGCCACCGCCGCCGTCGCCGCCTCCGCTCCGGCCACCGCCCAGGACGCCGCGGCCGCCACCTGGGCCCCCGCTGACACGGCCGCCATCCACCCGGGCGTGCAGATGTACACCGCGGGCGCCCAGTGCACCGGCAACTTCGTCTTCACCGACGACAGCGGCAACGTCTACGTCGGCTACGCCGCGCACTGCGCCGGCACGGGTGCGGCCACGGACACCGACGGCTGCGTGGCCGAGTCCCTGCCGCTGGGCACCGAGGTCGAGTTCGCCGAGGGCGGCAGCCTCCTCTCCGCCGGGGAGACGGTGGGCACCGGCACCCTGGTCTACAGCAGCTGGCTGGCCATGGAGCAGGCCGGTACGACGGACCTGAACACCTGTGCCTACAACGACTTCGCCCTCGTCCAGGTCGACGACGAGCACGTCGACGAGGTGAACCCCTCCGTGCCGTTCTGGGGCGGCCCCGTCGGCATCGACACCGACGGCACGTCCGCCGGCGAGTCCGTCCACTCCTACGGCAGCTCCAGCCTCCGCGCGGGCATCGAGGCGCTCTCCCCGAAGCAGGGCACCAGCCTGGGTGTCGGGGGCGAGGGGTGGACGCACCCGGTCTACACCCTGACGCCCGGTGTCCCGGGTGACTCCGGCAGCGGCTTCCTCGACGCCGACGGCAACGCCGTGGGCACCCTGTCCACGCTGGCGCTCGCCCCGCTGCCCGGCGCCAACGGCGTCGGTGACCTGAACCGCGAGCTCGAGTTCGCCAAGGCCCACTCCGGCATCGCGGGGCTGAGCCTGGCGCTGGGCACGGAGCCGTTCTCGCCGCTGCTGTGACCCCGCGGCGCGCGCTGCGCTCCCACGGCGCTCACGCGATGGCAGGGGCCCGCTCCCGCTCCCGCGGGGCGGCCCCTGCCGGCTTCGGGGCCGGGCGCCTGTGAGGTCACCGACACGGCCACCGGTGGGACTTTCCGGACACACCGGACGGTCGTTACGCTGCCCACCCGTGTCCTGGACATACCGCCCTGCCCTGGACGGCCTCCGGTCGGTGGCCGTCTACCTCGTGGTCCTCTTCCACGCCGGGATGGCGGCGTTCGCCGGGGGGTTCATCGGCGTCGACCTGTTCTTCGTCCTCTCCGGGTTCCTGGTCAGCAACGTCATCCTGAGCGAGATCGACGAGCGTGGCCGGCTCGACCTGGGTCGGTTCTACGCCCGCCGGGTGCGGCGGCTGCTGCCGGCGGCGCTGCTGGTCATCGTCGCCACCTCCGCGGTGTTCCTGCTCGTCACCACGGTCGTCCGTCGCCTGCCGCTGGTGCTCGACGCGCAGAGCGCACTGCTGTACGTGGCGAACTGGAACTTCCTGGTCCAGGAGAACGACTACTTCGGCGGCGGCGCCGAGGGCAGCCCCTTCCTGCACTTCTGGTCGCTGTCGATCGAGGAGCAGTTCTACCTCGTGTTCCCGGTGCTGCTGCTGTTCCTCGTGCGGGCGGCTCGGCGCCGGGCCTGGGTCCTGCCGGCGGTGCTCGCCGGCCTGTTCCTGACGTCCCTCGCCGCGCAGCTGTACTGGGCGCGGGTGGACGTCAACTGGGCCTACTACGGCACCGACGCCCGGCTCTACCAGCTCCTCGCCGGCGTCCTGCTGACCATCGGGCTGCGCCGCGGCGCCGGGGCGGTCTCCGGCCGGTCCGCCGGCGCCGCCGCGGTCGCAGGACTGGCCGGGCTGCTCCTCCTCGGCAGCGGGCTGGTCGACCTCAGCCCGTCGAGCCGGGGCATCCTCGCCACCGGTGCGGCGGTGCTGCTCGTCGGCGGCCTCATGCTGCGGGACGACGGGGTGCTCGGCCGGCTGCTCAGTCGTCGTACTCCCGTCTATCTCGGCCAGGTCTCCTACGGCACCTACCTGTGGCACTGGCCGGTCATCCTGCTCGTCGAGGAGGTCCTGGCGGTCCGTCCGGCCGTGGTCGCGGTGCTCGCCGTGGCGGTGAGCACCGGCCTGGCCGCGCTCTCCTTCCAGGTGCTCGAGATGCCGGTCCGCAGCGCCGCCCTGCTGCGCCCCCTGCGGTGGAGCACCGTGGCGGCGGGGGTCGCGGCCAGCGTGGTGGTCGCGCTCACCGTCGTCCCCGCCACGTTGGAGAACGAGCGTCAGCCGAGGCTCGCCGCGACAGGGTCGGCAGCCGCCGCCCCGGTGCCGCTGTCCGACGGCACGGCTCCGGCACGCGAGCGGAACAAGCCGGTGCCCAAGGACATCGACTGGCAGGAGATGGTCCGCGGCGGCATGGCGAAGCCGCTGTGCACCCCGGACGACGTGACCACGTGTGTGGTGCACAGGGGCAGCGGTCCGCACGTGACCCTGGTCGGCGACAGCCATGCCGGGATGCTGGCGCCGATGTTCCTCTCCCTCGCGAAGGAGCACGACTTCACCCTCTCCTTCAACGTGCTGCCCGGCTGCCCGTGGCAGGCGAGGCTGGTGAACCAGAGGCGCCCTGCCGACGACCAGGAGCAGTGCCTGGCTCAGCGGGAGGACTGGTACGACTCGGTGCTGCCACGGCTCGAGCCGGACGTCGTGGTCCTCGCCGCCAAGTCCCGGGCGGACGAGGAGGACTGGGGCGACCTGCTCGCCCGCGACGGGGGCCGGAGCGGCGAGTCCGTCGCCGACCTGCTGTTCGCCACCACCACCGAGACCGTGCAGCAGATCGAGTCGGCGGGGTCCCAGGTGCTGCTCATCGACAGCCTGCCCACCACGGGCGGTGACGACCCGCTCGAGTGCCTCGCCGGCGCCCGGCGGCTGTACGAGTGCGAGGTGCCCCTGCCCCCGGAGCGCCCGGCGACCGACGCGTTCCAGCAGGTGGCCGCGGCTCGGTCCGACAAGGTGCACACCGTCAACCTCACCGACCTGTTCTGCGTCGGCGCGCCCCGCTGCCTGCCGGTCGTCGACGACGTCGTCGTGTGGCGCGACCCCGACCACTTCTCGCGCGAGATCACGATGCACCGTCGTGACCAGGTGTGGAAGCGGCTGAAGCAGACCGGCGCACTCGCGGGCGGGTAGCCCGATAGCGTGGACCCGTGGACCGTGAGGAGTACGTCGAACGCGTGCTCGCCGTGGTGGAGCGGATCCCGTCCGGCCGGGTGATGAGCTACGGCGCGATCGCCGAGGTGGTCGGTGTCGGAGGGCCGCGGCAGGTCGGCCAGGTCATGTCCCTCGAGGGCGGCGGTGTGCCGTGGTGGCGGGTCGTCCGCGCCGACGGCGGGCTGCCGCTGTGCCACGACGGCCGTGCCCTCGAGCAGCATCGGGCCGAGGGGACCCCGCTGCGCTCGCCCGAGCGGGTCGACATCGCGCACGCGGCGTGGTGGCCCGACGACGTCGACGTGTCCTGACACGGAAGTGTCGGTGGCCTTTGATGGGATGGTTGCCATGACGTCGTACCGCCTCGTCCGCCCGACCACCGGCCGCACCCCGCCGCCGGAGCTGGACTCGTTCCAGCGCTCGGTGGTCGACCACGAGGAGGGGCCGCTCCTGGTGCTCGCCGGGCCCGGCACCGGCAAGACCACCACCCTCGTGGAGACGGTCGTCGACAGGATCGAGCGCCGCGGTGCGGCCCCGGAGTCGGTGCTCGCGCTCACGTTCAGCCGCAAGGCCGCCGAGCAGCTCCGCGACCGGGTGACCGCCCGGGTCGGCCGCACCATGGCGACCACGCTCAGCTCGACGTTCCACTCCTTCGCGTACGGGCTGGTGCGCGCCCACGCCACCGCCGACCTCTACGCCGCGCCCCTGCGGCTGCTCTCCGCCCCGGAGCAGGACGTGGTGCTGCAGGAGATGCTCGAGGGCACGAAGGGCACCTCCTTCTGGCCGGCCTCGTTGCGGCAGGCGGTCGGCACGCGTGGGTTCGCGCGGGAGGTGCAGTCGGTCCTCGCCCGCGCCCGGGAGAAGGGGCTCGACCCCGTCGACCTCAAGACGATCGCGTCGGAGTCCGACAGCCCGGAGCTCCTGGCCGCTGCGCGTCTCATGCAGCAGTACCTCGTCATCCTCGACGACCACAGCGCCGTCGACTACCCCGAGCTCATCCACCGCGCGGTCCAGCTCGCCGAGCGACCCGACGTGCGCGCCGAGCTGCGGGCCCGGTTCGGCCACGTCTTCGTCGACGAGTACCAGGACACCGACCCGGCCCAGGTCCGCCTCCTGCAGGCGATCGCCGGCGACGGCCGCAACCTGGTCGTCGTCGGGGACCCGGACCAGTCGATCTACGCCTTCCGCGGCGCGGAGGTTCGCGGCATCCTCGACTTTCCCGACCAGTTCCGCACCCGCACCGG
Source organism: uncultured Actinomycetota bacterium (assembly GCA_963747975.1). Taxonomy (GTDB): domain Bacteria; phylum Actinomycetota; class Actinomycetes; order Propionibacteriales; family Nocardioidaceae; genus Nocardioides_C. The sequence continues at coordinate 58,262 of CAVVHI010000006.1, read as the reverse complement.
TGCGAAGGCGCCGACCGTCGCGCTCCGGGTGACCCGACGGTTCGGCCCGGTGCTCCTCGAGGCGTCCCGGGCGGTCGCCGGCGCCATCCCCACCAAGGGCGCGATCGACACCGACGTCTTCCACGCGTTCCGCAACCCCGACCCGACCGACACGCCGTTCGGGCCCGGCAAGGTGGAGGTCCGCACCTTCGACACGGCCCGGGCCGAGACCGAACACGTCGCCGACCTGCTGCGCCGGGCCCATCTCGAGGACGGCGTGCCGTGGTCGGAGATGGCCGTGCTCGTCCGTTCCGGTCGCGGCTCCATCCCGTCGCTGCGGCGCAGCCTCTCCGCCGCCGGGGTGCCGGTCGAGGTGGCCGCCGACGACACCCCGTTGGTCGGCGAGCCGGCGGTGAGCACAGTGCTGGAGGCGCTCCGCGTCGTGGTGCACCTCGACAACGACGACGCCACCCACCCCGACCACCTCGACCCCGGCCGGGTCGAGTCCCTGCTGGTCTCCCCGCTCGGTGGGCTCGACGCCACCGAGGTCCGCGCGCTGGCCCGCGACCTGCGGGTCCGTGAGAAGGCAGCCGCGGCGGTGGAGGACCGCGCCCCCAGGCCGTCGCCGGAGCTGGTCCGCGAGGCAACGCTGCGGGCCGGCGTGCTCGACGGGCTGGAGGGCCGTCCCGCGGCGAAGGTGGCGCGCCTCGGCCGACTGCTGCGCACGGCCCGGGCCCAGCTGGACGACGGCGGCACCGCCGAGGAGGTGCTGTGGACGCTGTGGGAGGGCACGCGCTGGCCGCACCGCCTCCGGGCCCGGGTCGACGAGGGTGGTGCCTCCGCGCGTGCGGCGCACCGGGACCTCGACGCGCTGTGCGCGCTGTTCGACACCGCCGCGCGCACCGAGGAGCAGCGCGGGCACACCAGCGTGGTGAACTTCCTGGCCCAGCTGACGGCGCAGCAGATCCCGGCCGACACGCTCGCCGAGCGCGGGGTCCGCGGCGAGGCGGTGCGACTGCTCACCGCCCATCGCGCCAAGGGGCTGGAGTGGCGCTTCGTGGTGGTCGCCCAGGTGCAGGAGGGCGGCTGGCCCGACCTGCGCCGGCGCACCTCCCTGCTGCACGCCGACCGCCTCGGCGACGACGGGATGCTGCCGCCGGTGACCACGGCCGCCCTGCTCGCGGAGGAGCGGCGGCTGTTCTACGTGGCCTGCACCCGGCCCACGGAGCGGCTGCTGGTCACCGCGGTGCGTTCCCCCGAGGATGACGGCGACCAGCCCTCACGCTTCCTCGACGAGCTCGGTGGCGACCCGGTCCTGACGAAGGGCAGGCCGCCACGGCCGTTGTCGCTGCCCGGCCTCGTCGCCGAGCTGCGACGCACCGCCTCCGACCCGGACAGCTCCGCGGCGCTGCGGCGGGCGGCCGCGCACCGGCTGGCCCGGCTCGCGCTCGCCGAGTCCCGCGGCCGGCCGCTGGCGCCGCAGGCGGACCCCGCCCACTGGTGGGGCACCCGCGGACGCAGCCTCGCCGGGACCCCGGTCCGCAGCGCCGACGAGCCGGTACGCCTGTCCGCCAGCGCGCTGGAGTCGATCCTGGCCTGTCCGGCGAAGTGGTTCCTGGAGCGGGAGGCCGGCGGCGCCAGGCCGGCCACCACGGCGCAGGGGTTCGGCCTCGTGGTGCACGCCCTCGCCGACCGGATCGCCAAGGGGGACCTCCTCGAGACCGACGACCTGATGGCCCACGTCGACCGCGCCTGGGCCCGGATGAGCTTCCGGACACCCTGGTCCGGCTCCCGCGAACGGGCGGAGGTCGAGGCGGCGCTGCGCCGGTTCGTCGCCTGGCACACGCGGCCGGGAGCCCGCACGGTCGTGGCGACCGAGGCGCACCTGTCCGCCGAGGTCACCCTCCCCGACGGTGCGCAGGTCCGCCTGCACGGCTACGCCGACCGGCTCGAGCTCGACGAGGACGGCAAGGTCTGGGTGGTCGACCTGAAGACGGCGAAGTACCCACCCGCCGACAAGGACCTCCCCGCCAACCCCCAGCTCGGGCTCTACCAGCACGCGGTCAACCACGGTGCGGCCGACACCCTCCTCGACGGGCAGCCGCACCGGCCCGACGGGCCGGCGCGGTCCGGCGGTGCGGAGCTCGTCCAGCTCCGCCGGGAGGTCCGGGGCGGCGCGAAGATCCAGCCTCAGGAGGTGCAGCAGCCCGACGAGGACGGCCACCTGCCCGTCGAGAAGCAGCTGATGGAGGCGGCGCGGGCCGTCCGCGGCGAGCAGTTCCCCGCCCGGGCCGGGGCGCACTGCGACCACTGCGGCTTCCACGCGATCTGCCCGGTCAAGGGCGCAGGGACGGTGCTGTCGTGACCACGAGCTTCCGGCCCCGGAGGGTGGACACCCCCGAGCAGCTACGTGCCCTCATGCGGCAGGACTTCACCTTCAGCGACCAGCAGTTCGAGGTGGTCACCGCGCCGCTGTCACCGCACGTCGTCATCGCCGGTGCCGGCTCGGGCAAGACCACCGTGATGGCCGCACGCGTCGTCTGGCTGGTGGCCACCGGACAGGTGCGCCCCGACCAGGTCCTCGGCCTCACCTTCACCACCAAGGCCGCCAGCGAGCTCGCCGCCCGGGTCCGCGCCGGCCTCCAGGCGGCCGGGGCGCTCCCCGCGCCGGGGGAGCGGCGCCGGCTGCTCGCCGACGGTGAGGAGGAGGCCGAGCCCGAGGAGCCGACGGTGGCCACCTACAACGCCTACGCGGCGGGCCTGCTCACCGAGCACGGGCTGCGCATCGGCCACGAGCCCGACACCAGGGTCGTCGCCGACGCCTCCCGCTACCAGCTCGCGGCCAGGGCGGTCGCCCGGTACGACGGGCGCGTGGAGCTGCTCAGCGACCACCCGCCGACCGTGATCGGCTATCTGCTCGCGCTCGACGGGGCTCTCGCCGAGCACCTGCGGAGCACCGACGACCTCCGTGCGTTCCACGCCACCGAGCGGCCCCGCATCCTCGAGGCGATGGCCGCGGAGACCCAGAAGACCAAGATCGCCGAGGTGGAGAAGGTGCTCCACGCCGTCGACCGACGCGAGGAGCTGCTCGGCCTCGTCGACGCCTACCGCCGGCTCAAGGACCACCTCGGCCTGATGGACTTCTCCGACCAGATCTCGCTCGGTGCCCGGCTCGCGGACGCCCGGCCGGAGGTCGGTGCGGCGGAGCGGGAGAAGTACCGCATCGTCCTCCTCGACGAGTACCAGGACACCTCGGTCGCCCAGGCCAGGATGCTCAGCCGGCTGTTCTCCGGCGCCGGTCCGCAGACCGGGCGCGGCCACGCGGTCACCGCGGTCGGCGACCCCAACCAGGCCATCTACGGCTGGCGTGGCGCGTCGGTGTCGAACATCCTCGGCTTCGGTCACGACTTCCCGCGCGCCGACGGCTCGCCCGACGTCGACACCTACTCGCTGACCGTGAACCGGCGCTCCGACGCACGCATCCTGGAGCTGGCCAACGAGCTGGCCCGCCCGCTGTACCGCAAGATGCCGCAGGTGCAGCCGCTCGAGCCCAAGGAGGGCGCCGCCCCGGGCACGGTCCGCAGCGCCGTCCTCGAGACCTACGCCGACGAGCTCGCGCACCTCGCCGAGGAGGTCTCCGCGGCCCACGCGGCCATGGAGCAGCCGGCCTGGTCGCAGATCGGCGTGCTCACCCGTGACAACGCCCACGCCGCCGACGTGTTCGACGCGCTCACCGAGGCGGAGATCCCGGTCGAGATCGTCGGGCTCCAGGGACTGCTCCGGCTGCCCGAGGTGGCCGAGGTCGTCGCCACTTTCACCCTGCTGCAGGACCTGACCGCCAACGCCGAGCTGCTCACCCTCCTGACCGGCCCCCGCTGGGCCGTGGGCCCCCGCGACCTCGCCCTCCTGGGGCGGCGGGCCCGGGAGCTCGCGGGCGCCGCAGGGGCCGCGGCCAGGGACACCGTCCGCAGCGTCGACGAGGAGCTCGCCGAGGCCGTCTCCGGCGCCGACCCGACCGAGGTGGTCTCCCTCGGCGACGCGCTCGACGATCCCGGAGACCTCGGCTACTCCGTCGCGGCCCGCGAACGGTTCGCGCTGCTGTCGCGGGAGCTGCGTGACCTCCGTGCTCACGCCGGCGAGCCGCTGCTCGACCTGGTCCGACGCGTCGTCGACAGCACCGGGATCGACGTCGAGCTGGCCTCCTCGGTCAGCCCCGCGGCGCAGGCCAGACGCGACAACCTCGACCTCTTCGTCAAGGCCGTGGCCGACTTCCAGGCGCTCGACGGGGATGTCTCGCTGCCGGCGCTGCTGGCCTACCTGCAGGCCGAGGACGAGTTCGGCAACGGCCTCGACGCGGCCACCCCGACCGAGGCCGACTCGGTGAAGCTGCTGACCGTCCACCGGGCCAAGGGGCTGGAGTGGCACGCGGTCTTCCTCGTCGGCGTCGCGGAGGAGAAGTTCCCCACCTCGCGGACCCGCACCAAGTGGACCGCCGGCCCCGGGGTGCTGCCGTACCCGTTGCGGGGCGATGCCCGCGACCTGCCGGTGCTGGGGGGCTACGCGTGCCAGGAGCTGCGGGACTTCGCCCGGGCCTGCAAGGAGCACGAGCTCGAGGAGGAGCTGCGGCTCGGCTACGTGGCGTTCACCCGTGCCAAGCACCTGCTCTCGGTGACGTCGTACTGCTGGAGCCCCTCCCGGCAGAAGCCGCTCGGCCCCTCGCCCTACCAGCACGTGGTCCGCGAGAAGCTCGCCGCGTGGGGAGAGCCCTGGGAGCCGTGGCTGGACAAGCCTGCGAAGGAGGAGCCGAACCCGCTGCGTGCCCAGGCCGACACCCGACCCTGGCCGGTGGAGCCCCACACCGCGGAGGTGGCCCGTCGGGCGGAGGCGGCCACGCTGGTCCGCGAGGCCGTCGCCGAGCTGCGCGACCCCCCGACCCTGCTCCACGTCGACGAGGCCCTGACCGCGGAGGAGGCTGCGCGGGCGGCGGAGTGGGACCAGGAGCTCGACCGGCTCCTGCAGGAGGCGTTGGCGGGCCGCGCGGACGTCGTCGACGTGGCGCTGCCCGCCAGCCTGTCCGCCACCTCGGTGGCCCGGCTGCGCGACGACCCGCAGCAGCTGGCCGCCGAGCTCGCCCGGCCGATGCCGCGCAAGCCCTCACCGGCGGCCCGGTTCGGCACCCGCTTCCACGCCTGGGTCGAGGCCCGTTTCGGCCAGCAGCAGCTGGTCGGTCTCGACGAGGTGCCCGGGCGTGGTGACGAGGGGATCGACGACGAGCGGGAGCTCCAGGAGCTCGTGGCACGGTTCACGGCCGGGCCGTTCGGGGACCGGGTGCCCCACGCCGTGGAGCCACCGTTCGCGCTCGTCCTGGGCGGTCAGGTCGTCCGCGGCCGCATCGACGCGGTCTACGAGACCGACGGCGGCTTCCTCGTGGTGGACTGGAAGACCAACCAGCGCCAGACCGCCGACCCGTTGCAGCTCGCGCTGTACCGGGTCGCCTGGGCCGAGCTCGCCGGGGTCCACGAGGACCGGGTCTCGGCCGCGTTCTTCTACGTGCGCAGCGGCGAGCTGGTCACGCCCGGCGACCTGCCCGGGCGGGCCGAGCTGGAGGAGCTGGTGCGTCCCCGCTGACCTGGGCCGGGTGACCTGGCCCGCTGACCTGGGCCGGCTGACCTAGGCCGTCGGGGCGAGGAGCGCCTCGAGGGCGATCTCGACCATGTCGCCGTAGGTCTGCTCCCGGTCCCCGGCCGTCGCCTCCTGCCCGGTGACGATGTGGTCGGAGACCGTGCAGACGGTCAGCGCGCGGCGGCCGAACGAGGCGGCGATGGTGTACAACGCGCTCGCCTCCATCTCCACCGCGAGCACGCCGTAGTCGGCCATCCGCGCGGCCAGCTCCGGACGCGGGCTGTAGAAGGAGTCCGTGGAGAGCACCAGACCCACCCTCGTGCGCACCGGCAGGTCCCGGGACACGGCGGCGTCGTAGGCGGCCCGGAGCAGGCCGAAGTCGGCCACCGGTGCGTAGTCGAGACCCTCGAAACGGATCCGGTTCATCGCCGAGTCGGTGCAGGCCCCGGAGGCAAGCACGATGTCGCGCAGCCTCAGGTCCTCGCTGAGCGCCCCGCAGGACCCGACCCGGACGATCGTGCGGACGTCGTACTCCGCGAACAGCTCGTGGGCGTAGATCGACAGCGACGGCAGGCCCATGCCCGATCCCTGGACGGAGACGCGCTCACCGCGGAACGTGCCGGTGAAGCCGAGCATCCCCCGCACCTGCGAGTAGCACTCGGCGTCCTCGAGGAACGTCTCGGCGATCCACCTCGCACGCAACGGGTCACCGGGCATGAGGACGTGCGGCGCGACCTGCCCGGGCGCGGCAGCGAGATGGGTGCTCATGGTCCCGGATCCTAAGGCCCCCTAGAGTCGAGCGGGTGACGCCGTACGACAACCACGGGAGCCCGCCGCAGATCGCGCTGTCCATGCGCGCCCACGACCGGGTCGGTCACCGGCGTACCGACGACGCGTGGCTCGCACGAGACCTGGGGGGCACCCTCGACCCGTGTGCTGCTGCTGGCCCGCGGGCGGTTCCCCGTCGAGGCGGACGGTACGGCGGTCGCCTGGGTGGGTCCCGCCGACGCCCCGGACGGCCAGCGGGTCTTCCTCGGCGAGCAGGCCGGCGTGGCGCGGTTCGCGGTGCTGCTCGACGAGCCGCTGGACGAGGACTGGGCGAACCTCCGCCTGGTCGGACCGGGCCTGTCCCCGGCCGACCAGAGCCTCGTGGTGCACGCTCTGGCGCTCGCGGAGTGGCACCGGGCGCACCGGTACTGCCCGCGCTGCGGGAGCCCGCTGGACGTCGCGGCCGCCGGGCACGTGCTGACCTGCACCGGCTGCGGGCGCCAGCAGTTCCCGCGCACCGACCCGGCGGTGATCATGCTGGTCACCGACGGCGACGACCGTGCCCTGCTCGGGCGCCAGCCACAGTGGCCCGAGGGCCGGTTCTCCACGCTCGCCGGGTTCGTGGACCCGGGGGAGTCGCTCGAGGACGCCGTGCGCCGCGAGGTCGCCGAGGAGGTCGGCATCGAGATCGGCGCGGTGCGCTACCTGGGCAACCAGCCCTGGCCGTTCCCGGCCAGCCTCATGGTCGGCTTCTTCGCCGAGGCCACGACCACCCACATCCACGTCGACGCGGAGGAGATCGCCGAGGCGCGCTGGCTCACCCGCGAGCAGATGCGCGAGGAGGCCGAGGCGGGCACGTTGCTGCTGCCCGGGGCGATCTCGATCTCACGCACGCTGATCGAGACCTGGTACGGCGGGCCGTTGCCCGGCCAGTGGTGAGCGGCCTCAGTTGAGGGAGGCGAGCTTGGCCTTCACCTCGTGCAGCGACGGGTTGGTCTGGGCGCTGCCGTCGCGGTAGATCATCGTCGGGACGGTCTGGTTGCCGCCGTTGACCTGCATGACGCGGACAGCGGCCTCCTCGTCGCGCTCGATGTCGATGACGTCGTAGGCGATGCCCTCCCGGTCGAGCTGCTTGCGCAGCCGGAAGCAGTAGCCGCACCACTGCGTGGAGTACATCGTCACCGCGGTGACCTGGTCGCTGGCCGTCACTAGAACTGTCCCTTCCGCCGTCTAGGCTGATTGCCCAAGAACAACCGATCGAGGGAGATTGTTCCGCGTGGTCGCCACGGGTCCGACAGCCGGGCAGGTCACCGGCGCCGCCGACCGGCTGCTCGAGGCGCTCGACCCCGAGCAGCGGGAGGTCGCGCTCGCGCTGCAGGGACCGGTCCGGGTGCTGGCCGGCGCCGGCACGGGCAAGACCCGCGCGATCACCCACCGGGTCGCCTACGGCGTGGCCACCGGCGTCTACAACCCCACCGAGGTCCTCGCGGTCACCTTCACCACCCGCGCGGCCGGAGAGATGCGCACCCGGCTGCGGCAGCTCGGCGCCGGCGGCGTGCAGGCGCGCACGTTCCACTCCGCGGCGCTGCGCCAGGCGCGCTACTTCTGGCCGCGGGTGTACGGCGGTGAGCTGCCCGTGCTCACCGAGTCCAAGCTGCCGCTGCTGGGCAACGCCGCCCGGCGCAACCGGCTCGAGACCGACCAGGCGACGCTGCGCGACCTCGCCTCGGAGGTGGAGTGGGCCAAGGTCAGCAACGTCCGCCCCGACGACTACGCCCGGGTGGCGCAGGCCCGCGGACGCAGTGTCGGCGGTCACGACCACGCCACCGTGGCCCGGGTGTTCGCCACCTACGAGGAGGTCAAGCGCGACCAGGGCCGGATGGACATGGAGGACGTGCTGCTCGTCACCGCGGCGCTGCTGGCCGAGGACGAGCGGGTGGCCGCCGAGGTCCGCAGGCAGTACCGCTGGTTCGTGGTCGACGAGTTCCAGGACGTGAGCCCGATCCAGGCGGCCCTGCTCGACCTGTGGCTCGGCGGGCGCGACGACCTGTGCGTGGTCGGCGACCCCGCCCAGACGATCTACTCGTTCGCGGGTGCGAGTGCCTCCTACCTCCGGGAGTTCCCCCGCCGCCACCCCGGCACGACCTCGCTGGAGCTGGTGCGCAACTACCGCTCCACCCCCCAGGTGGTCGCCGCGGCCAACCAGCTGCTGGCCGGCACCGGGTCCGCAGGCGTGTCGCTGCGCGCCCAGCAGGACCCCGGGCCCGAGGTCGGCTACACCGAGCACAGCGACGAGGTCTCCGAGGCCGAGGCGGTCGCCGCGCAGGTCCTGACGCTGCGCGAGGCCGGGACGCCGATGCGCGAGGTCGCGGTGCTGTTCCGGATCAACGCCCAGTCCGAGGCGTTCGAGGAGGCCCTGGCCGCGCGCGGCGTCCCCTACGTCGTGCGCGGTGCCGCCCGGTTCTTCGAACGTCCCGAGGTCCGGCAGGCGGTGACCCTGCTGCGCGGCAACGCCCGGGGCGGCGGCGCCTCGGGCGACGGGCTGGTCGCCGACGTCAGGGCGGTGCTCGCCGGCATGGGCTGGACCGAGAAGGCGCCGACCGGCCGGGGCAAGGTCCGCGACCGGTGGGAGTCGATGCAGGCCCTCGTCTCGCAGGCCGAGGAGTTCGGCTCGGGCCGGGAGCAGGCCGGCCTCGGCGAGTTCGTCGACGAGCTCGACCGCCGGGCGGCCGAGCAGCACGCTCCGGTGGCCGAGGGGGTCACCCTGGCGACGCTGCACGCGGCCAAGGGCCTCGAGTGGGACGCGGTCTTCCTGGTCGGCATGCACGAGGGCATGATGCCGATCGTCTACGCCGAGGGCCCTGCGGCGGTGGAGGAGGAGCGCCGGCTGCTCTACGTCGGGATGACCCGCGCCCGCCGGCGGCTGGCGGTCTCCTGGTCGCTGGCCCGGACACCGGGCGGTCGTGCGGGGCGGAGACCGTCCCGGTTCCTCACCGGGCTGCGACCGCAGGTCGGCTCGGACCGGCCCGCGGAGCCGAAGGCCTCGCGCAGCCGGAGCAAGCGCGGGGTCGCGCACTGCCGGGTGTGCAACGCGCCGTTGTCCACGACCGCGCAGCGCAAGGTCGGCCGGTGCGAGGACTGTCCCGCGACCTACGACGAGGCGCTCTTCGAGCGACTACGCGAGTGGCGGGTGACCCGTGCCGGCGAGGAGAAGGTCCCCGCCTACGTGGTGTTCACCGACCTCACCCTGCAGGCCATCGCCGAGACCTGTCCGACCACGACCGCCGGGCTGCTGAAGGTCAACGGGGTCGGCCCGGCCAAGATCGACAAGTACGGCGAGGACGTGCTCGGGCTGGTCGCCGAGCACGCCACGGGGTCGTCCGGGGCGAAGGATCTACCGGTTGGGGATGAGTTCGCATAGCCCCTCCGGGCCATCGCATTGATGCGGTCCGAACATTCTCGGGAAATACCCAGTAATTCGTTTGCCACTTACCGTGGCGGACCGCTAGTTTCTTCATCGCTGTCAGAGAACCGCGCACACGGCCCCGCCAAGGCCGGCGCCCGAGTCACCGAAGGAGGTGCGACACAGATGATCAAGAGCTTCGACACCACCAGCCGCCGCGGCATCGTCATGCCTGCTTGCTGGACCGCGGGTCACGGCGCCGCTGTGCGTGCCCTCCCGACCGTGGCAGGAGTGTCGGCTGTGTCCGCCGCCGCCCGCCGTCGTGTCGCTGACGCGGCACCGGTGTGCAACCTGACGGCCACCACCGGCGTCTTCGTCCTCGAGGGTGCATTCCCGGGTACCTCCGGCCTGGAGTCCACCGATCTAGAGACCTTTCTCTTGTCGGCAGCCTCCAGGCCGCGGAACCCGAAACCCGGGATCCGCGGCCTTTGTGTTTCTCGCCCACCAAGCGAACTTCTCGAAGGAGGTGACATGAGCATCAGCGTCCTGGACCCACAGGTCCACGTCGACGACGAGCAGCTGCCTTGCCGCAGGGAGAACCCCGAGCTGTTCTTCGCCGAGAGCCCCGCCGATGTGGAGGCCGCGAAGGCCCTCTGCCTCGGGTGTCCGGTCCGCGCCGAGTGCCTCGCCGGCGCCCTCGACCGCAGGGAGCCGTGGGGCGTCTGGGGTGGGGAGCTGTTCCTGCAGGGGGTCGTGATCCCCCGCAAGCGCCCCCGCGGCCGGCCGCGCAAGAGCGAGGTCGCCGCCTGACGGCCTCAGCGAGCACCGGGCACCACCGCAGTACCGCACAGCAGCACGACCGAAGCACCACCCACCATCAAGCAGACAACGGAGTCTCACCATGTACCAGCTCCACGACGAGCTGGCCCGGGCGCACATGTCCGAGCGCCTCGAGGAGGCACGTGCGCAGCGGCGCAGCCAGCAGCTGGCGGTCGCCCGGCGCAGGGCCCGCAAGGCCGAGCGCGTCTCGCTCCAGTCCCGGCTCGTACTCCTGCGTTCGCTGTAGGCGCGGCGCCACACCGACCGACAGCCCCGCCCACAGCCCGCAGGCATACGACCAGAAAGCGACCAACCTTCCATGACCACGACATCGAACCGGAGCACGAAGATGAACTTGATCCAAGAAGACCTGGCCCGAGCGCACATAGCGGCGCGTCTGCAGGAGGCCGACGAGCTGCGTCTGGGCCGCCGGGTGGCCCGCGCCCGTCGGTTGTCGCGCAAGGCCGACCGCGCTGCGCAGCGTGCCCGCCTCGCGGTTGCCCGCTCACTCTGACGCGCGGCTCCCGCCCAGGCACACGGAGCACGGACCCCGGCAGCCACCACGGCTGCCGGGGTCCGTCGTCTGTCGGCCCGGCCGTCTACGCTGGAGGGGTGCCTGTCTCGTGTCACCTGTGTGGAGCGACGGCGGACGGCGAGGAGCCGCCGCTGACCTGGACCAGCGCGCTGGAGAACGGCCGCTGGCGCTACTTCTGCGACCGCTGCTCGCGGGAGAACCTCCGCGCGATCGAGAGCAAGCTCGACAGCGAGTGGTGGTAGCGCCCGGTCAGGACCCGTCCGCGAAGCCGGGCAGCGACTCCTCGAGCAGCCGGCGGAACGGCGCCTCGGCCTCGAGCTGGCACATCACGCCCACCCCACCGATCCAGACCCGGTGGATGAGCAGGTACGACGGCGGCAGGTTCAGCTTCAGGCTCAGCGTGTAGCCGGGGGAGCGGGGGTCGTTGAGCCGGGTGAACTGCTCGCGCATCCACTCCCGGGAGAACCGGAACGACTCCTCGCGGGCCGGCTCGATGAACGGGGCGAGGAACTCGCGCAGCTCGTCGGGGTCCACGGTGATCCGCGGCTTGATGAACCCCTCGCTGCGCAGCCGGTCCACCACCTCGGTGTAGTCCTCGGAGAGCGCGATCCGCATCACCGTGCCGATGGCCTCCGGCAGCCGCCGCTCCGGCAGCCGGGCGACCGCACCGAAGTCGAGGATGCCCAGCCGACCCAGGCCACCGTCCTCGGTGGGCATCAGCCGGAAGTTGCCCGGGTGCGGGTCGGCGTGCAGCATCCCGGTGCGGGCCGGCCCGGAGAACAGGAACCGGGCGTAGAGCCCGCCGTAGTGGTCGCGCTCGGCCTGGCTGCCCTCCGCGATCAACCGGGCCAGCGAGGACGGGCTGTCGAGCCACTCGCTGACCAGCACCCGCGTGCTGCCGTCCACGACCCGGGGGACGTAGAAGTGTGGGTCGCCGTCGAACTCCTCGGCGAAGGCGCGCTGCGCCTCCGCCTCGAGCTCGTAGTCGAGCTCCTCGGAGACCCGGGCCTGCAGCTCCTCCACCAGCGGCTTGATGTCGATGCCGGGGACCACGGAGCCGAAGGTCCGGGCGAGCCGGCCCAGCTGCCGCAGGTCCGAGCGGAGCGCGTCCTCGGCGCCCGGGTACTGCACCTTGACCGCGACCTCGCGCCCGTCGTGCCACCGGCCCCGGTGCACCTGTCCGATCGACGCGGCGGCCGCGGGGTCGTCGTCGAACTCCGCGAACCGCCGGCGCCAGCCGGCGCCGAGCTCCTGGGCGAGCACCCGGTGGACCGTGCTCGCCGGCATCGGCGGGGCCGAGTCCTGCAGTGCGGTCAGGTGCGCGCGGTACGGCGCGGCGACCTCCTCGGGCAGCGCCGACTCGAGGATCGAGAGGGCCTGCCCCATCTTCATCGCCCCGCCCTTGAGGTCCCCGAGGGTGCGGAACAGCTGCTCCGCGGTGCGCTGCTGGACGTCGCTCATCACCGCCTCGGCGGGGGCGCCGCCGAGGCGCCTGCCGACCCCGGCCGCGGTGCGTCCCGCGTAGCCGAGGGGAAGCGCGGCCAGGCGGGCGGTGCGCGCGGCGGCCTTGCGGGGCAGGTCGGTCATGGCTCCATTGTCGCGGACCGGGCCAAGGCCGCGTGCGCCGTGTCCGTCCGCCGGCTCACAGGCCCGCGCACCCGCACCCGGGGTGCCGCGGCCAGTCCTGGGTCTCGACCTGGGTCAGGTGCGGGTCCAGGCGGATCGTGGTCGAGGTGGTCGCGGGGGTCCGTCCCTCCACCACGGAGAGCACCTCCCGGGCCGTCCACGCCGCGCCGAGGGTGGCCAGCGCCGAGTCGACGGGCTCCGGCACGGCGTCCTCACGGTCGCGCCCCACCGCGTCGGCGTACTGCGCCACGAGCAACGGCCAGGCCGGGTCCAGGTCGGTGTGGTGGGCGTCGACGCAGCGCAGGCATGCGGTCTCCCCGGGGCGCACGAAGGGGCCGACCACGACGTGGCCCTCGACCAGCCGCAGCAGCAGGTGTGGGGTGCCGCCGCGGACCCATCGGTCGGTGAGCTCGCGTGCGGGCTCGCCCACCGCGACGAGCACCTCCACGGCGCCCGTGACGTCCGCGGCGTCGGCCGGGGCGGGAGCGGGATCCGCCGCGCCCGCCTCCGGACCGAGCGCAGCGCACCCCTGCGCGGCGCCAGCAGGGCGGCCAGGGCGACGGCCACCTCCTCGGCAGGCGCACCACCGGCGCACGTGAGGCGTGTCGTCGCGCCGGTGCGTGCCTGGACCAGGCGTCCCACGGCGTCACCGGCGCAGGAGGCCAACGCCGCCGCGTCGGTGCGCGGCACGCGGGACGGCGGTGGGGACCCGGTCGGGACCAGCGGCAGCAGCGTCGCGGCGTCGACGACCAGCCCGGCAGCGGAGAGCAGGCCCACCGTGTGGTCGTCGTACTCCTCGGGACGTGCGCTGCCCGGGCTGGTGAGTGCGGCCAGCAGGCCACGGGTGACGGCGTCGTCGGGGAGGACCACGGCGCGGGCGGGGTCGAGGCCGACCTGGAGCCGGTCGGCGCTGCGGCGCAGGACGTGGACCCCGGGCCGGAGGAGGAGGCGGTTCATCCCACCGAGCGTGCCGCAGAACGGGCACCGGCGTCGGCGGTCGTCCACAGGCGCGGGCCGGCGGGGGAGAACACGACGGCGGGGTCTCCCGAAGGAGACCCCGCCGTCGACGTTCGGCGTGTGGCGTGCCGGTCAGGCCTTGCCGAGGATGCGGTTGAGGTTCGTGCCGCAGACCGGGCACTGGGCCTTCGCCATGCGGGTGCCCTTGTCGTTGACCCTCACCTCGCCCTCGGCCTCGCGCTTCTCCTTGCACTTCACGCAGTAGAACTCGCCGCTCCAGGTCTCCGCCATGACGGCCTCCTTGCTCTTGGTCGTTCGTGGTCGTCGGCGGGGGCGTCCCCGCCCGGACCGCCGGTGCCCCCCGTCGTGGGCGGCCGCCTCGCACCCTACGTCAGGCAGGGGGCCGATGCATGCAGGCGCGGCCCCGGCCCCGCGTGTTCACGCTCAGCGCTGAGGGGTTTTGCCACGTTTTAGACTGGTTTGCGGTCCGTGCTGCCGGACCGGCGTCGGCTCGGTAGTCTCGCGGCGCATGACCAACACCTCCCACCTGCGCATCGACCGGCCCTCCGAGGGCGTCGTCCTGCTCACCCTCGACAACCCCGACCAGCGCAACGCGATGTCGGACCAGATGACCGCCGTCCTGGGTCTCCGCCGTCGACGAGCTGGCCGGGGACGCCTCGGTCAGCGACGGTGGTGGTCACCGGCGCCGGCACGGCCTTCTGCTCCGGGGGCGACACCAGCTGGATCGCCGGCGAGCCGGACGCCTCCGTGGACCGGCTGCGCACCCGGATGATCGCGTTCTACCGCGCGTGGCTGTCGATCCGCCGCCTCGAGGTGCCGACCATCGCCGCGGTCAACGGGGCCGCCATCGGAGCCGGTCTGTGCCCTCGCGCTCGCCTGCGACCTCCGCTACGCCGCGGCCGGGGCCAAGCTCGGCGCGCCGTTCGTCAAGCTCGGCATGCACCCGGGGATGGCCTCGACCCACCTGTTGCCCGGACGTGCTCGGCGCGGCCCAGGCGCGGGACCTGCTGCTCACCGGACGGATCGTCGAGGCCGAGGAGGCGCTGCGGCTGGGCCTGGTCTCCCGGGTGCTGCCCGGCGACGGCTTCCTCGACGAGGCCCTCGAGGTCGCCGCGGGGATCGCCGCGACGGCCCCGATCCCGAGCCGGCTACACCACGCTGGCGCTGCGCGACGGCGGGCACCGCGACGTCGAGGGAGCCGTGCAGTGGGAGGCGCTGGCCCAGCCGGTGACGCTCGCCACCGAGGACCTGCAGGAGGGGATCCGGCGCGGCGCAGGAGAAGCGCCCGCCCCGGTTCACCGGCCGCTGAGCGGCAGCAAGAAAGAGGCCCCCGGTGCGGCGGTCCGGCGCTCGCCTTCCCCTTGCGAACGTCGCCCCGCCGTCCGGGGGCCTTTCCGTGCCCACGCTAGGGCGGCGCCGCGCGGCGGGTCAACGCCCGGCCGTCCACGCCTGTGGACAAGGGTGTGGATGCCGTGTGGAGCCGGTAGGCAACCCTGTGGAGCACGCCGTGGACGGCGGTGTACGACACTGTGGGGGACACGCCCGGGCGGCGTGGCGGCAGGTGTCTGACCAGCGGAAACGGGAACCGAGGGGCTGTGGACGAAAGAAAGTCGGCCGGACCCGGTGGCCGCGCTGCGCCGGATCGCCTTCCTGCTCGAGCGGCGCCAGGCCGAGACCTACAAGGTCCGCGCCTTCCGCTCCGCGGCGGCCGCCCTCCTGCCCCTGCCCGCCGAGGAGGTCCGGGTCCGGGCCGAGCACGGGACGCTGCGCGAGCTGAAGGGCATCGGGGCCTCCACCGAGAAGGTCGTGCGCGAGGCGCTGGACGGCCGGACACCGGCGTACCTGGAGAAGCTCGAGGGCGAGGCCGCGTCCGCTCGCCGAGGGCGGCGCGGAGCTGCGCGCGCTGCTCCGCGGGGACCTGCACATGCACTCGGACTGGTCCGACGGCGGCTCGCCCATCGAGGAGATGGCGATGACCGCGGTCGAGGTCGGGCACGACTACGTCTGCCTCAGCGACCACTCGCCGCGGCTGAAGGTCGCCAACGGTCTCTCGACACGACGGCTGGCCCGCCAGCTCGAGGTCGTCGCCGCGGTCAACGAGCAGCTCGCCGGGCGGCTCCGGGTCCTCACCGGCATCGAGGTCGACATCCTCGAGGACGGCTCGCTGGACCAGAGCGACGAGATGCTCGGCCGGCTCGAGGTCGTGGTCGCCTCGGTGCACTCCAAGCTGCGGATGGAGCCCGACGCGATGACCCGGCGGATGGTCGCCGCGGTGCGGCACCCACGCACCCGCGTGCTGGGCCACGTCACCGGCCGGCTGGTTCGCGGCGGCCGGGTCCCCGCGGCCGCCGAGCACGTTCGACGCCGGACGAGTCCTCGCCGCCTGCGCGGAGGCCGGGGTGGCGGTCGAGATCAACGCGCGTCCCGAGCGGGTGGACCCGCCCGACGAGCTGGTCGGGCTCGCGCTCGACAGAGGGCTGCCTGTTCGCGATCGACAGCGACGCGCACGCGCCCGGGCAGCTCGACTTCCTCGACTACGGCGCCGAGCGCGCCCAGCGCCTCGGCGTCCCCGTGGAGCGGATCGTGAACACGTGGCCGCTCGACCGGCTGCTGGCCTGGTCCTGCGGGTAACCTGCATCACGTGCCCTCCCGCGCCGCCGGCCCCGAGCAGCCCGTCGTCGAGGTGCGACGCAGCCACCGCCGCCGTCGCACCGTCTCGGCGTACCGCGAGGAGGACCGGGTGGTCGTGATGATCCCCGCCCGGTTGAGCGCCTCGGAGGAGCGGGAGTGGGTCGCCACCATGCTCCGAGCGGCTGGAGCGGTCCGAGGCGAGGCGGCGGCCCAGCGACGCCCGGCTCAAGCGGCGGGCCGTCGAGCTCAGCGACCGGTACCTCGGCGGGCTCGCGGTGCCCGACACGGTCCGCTGGGTCGACAACCAGAACAGCCGCTGGGGGTCGTGCACGCCCTCCGACCGGTCCATCCGGCTGTCCACGCGGCTGCAGGGGATGCCGGCGTGGGTGATCGACTACGTGCTGGTGCACGAGCTGGCGCACCTGATCGAGGCCGGGCACACCCCGGCGTTCTGGGCGTGGGTGGACCGCTACCCGAAGGCCGAGCGGGCCAAGGGCTTCCTCGAGGGCATCGCCTGCGCGACCCAGCTCGGGCTCCAGGCCGGAGCCGCCCGACTGCTCCGCGGAGGGCGCCCAGCAGATGCGCGCCGCACGAGCGCAGCGGACGGTGAGGTCGGCGCTCGGACTAGCGGTCCGCGCCTCCCATGGCGAGGCGCCTGGGCGAGGCGGACCAGCGCGTGCATGCCGGGGTCCTCGGTCGGCAGCGGTCGTGGGGCCACCAGCGGACGTCGAGCGACTCCTCGCTGACCGCGTGCACGGCGTCCGCGGGGGCGACGGCGAGGAACCGGACGTCGAGGTGGTGCGACGGTCCCGCGCGGGTCGCAGAACGGGACCGGGTGCGCGTCGAGCTGCACCGGCGCCGGGTCGAGGTCCAGGCCGTCCACCCCCGACTCCTCCGCGGCCTCGCGCAGCGCCGCCCCGGCGAGCGTGGCGTCACCCGGCTCGCAGTGCCCGCCGATCTGGAACCACGCCTGCGCCTTGGCGTGCAGGGTCAGCAGCACGTGCTCGCGCGTCGTGGGAGACGATCAGTGTGCTGGCGGTGAGGTGGTCGGGGAAGCAGGAGCGCGCCAGCCCGTCCGGACGTGCCTCGAGGTGGTCGACGTAGCGACGACGCAGCTGCTCCTGGGCGGCGTCCGGCGGCGTCCAGGCGCGCAGCAGCGCCAGGGCGTCGCCGTGCAGGTCGCTCAGCGGTCGCCCCCGTCGGTCCGGTCGCCGTCGGGCCCGTCGCCGGACTCGCGGTCGAGGAGGTCGGCCAGCGCGGCGTCGAACTCCGCGTCGGTCAGGGCCTCCGGCGTCCTCGATGCCCTCACGGAACCCGAGCGGGTCGTCGAGGTCGCCGGCGGTGGGCAGCAGGTCGGGGTGGGTCCACACCGCGTCCCGCGCCTCCTGGCCCTGCCGGGTGCGCAGCGAGCCCCACAGCGCGGAGGCGTCCCGGAGCCGGCGGGGCCGCAGCTCGAGGCCGACCAGCGCCGCGAACGTCTCCTCGGCGGGTCCGCCGGCGGCCCGACGGCGGCGGACCGCCTCCTGCAGCCGGCCCGCTGTCGGCATCTTGCTCGGCGGCGGCCTGGCCGACCACCTCGTCGACCCAGCCCTCGACGAGGGCGAGCGTGGTCTCCAGGCGGGACAGCGCGGCCTCCTGGGCCGGGGTCTTCTTCGGCTCGAACAGCCCGCCCTCCAGCGCGCTCTGCAGCGCGGCGGGGTCCATCGGGTCGACGTTGCGCATCGACTCCTCGATCCCCGAGACGTCGATGGTCATCCCGCGTCCGTAGTCCTCGACCGCCGCGAGCAGGTGTGCGCGCAGCCAGGGCACGTGGGCGAACAGGCGCTGGTGGGCGGCCTCGCGGAGGGCGAGGTAGAGCAGCACGTCGTCGTCGGGCACGTCGAGGCCCTCGCAGAACGTGCGCACGTTCGCCGGCAGCAACGCCGCCTTGCCGTCGGGCCCGAGCGGCAGGCCGATGTCGGAGGCGGTGAGCACCTCCGCGGCGAGCCCGCCGATCGCCTGTCCGACCTGGGTGCCGAACATCGCCCCGCCGGCCTGGCCGAGCATCGCCATCAGCGGCCCGGCCATCGCCTTGGCCTCCTCGGGCAGCGCCTCACCCATCGCCCCGACCACGTGCTCGGCGACGGGCTCCACGAGCCGCTGCCACACGGCGATGGTCTCCTCGATCCACTCCGCACGGCTCCACACCGCGGCGGTGGTGACGCCGGAGGAGAAGTCGGTGACCTGGTCGAGCCAGTGGTCGGCGAGCCGGACGGCGTCCGCGACGGCCTCCCGCTCCTTGGCGCCGGGGGATGGGTCCGGCTCCTGCGCCACGGTCTTGCGGGCGACGTCCTTGGCGAGGTTCCAGTTCACCGAACCCTCGTGCGGCGTCATCATCGCCTGCATCTGGCTCATCAGCGCCGAGAGGTCCGGCATCCCGGCGCCGCCCGTGCCTCCGGAGAAGGCGCCGCCGAGCTGCGAGAACAGCTGCTCGAACGGGGTGCCCTTGAACGGGTTGTTCTCGTCGCCGGGGCGGTCGCTGGGGTCGTTCGTCATACCTCCCAACCTACTCACGACATCAACCTCTAGTCTCGTGGTGTGAGCCCGCTTCCGCCCGCCGTACGCCTCGTCGACATCCGGGACGTCGCACTCTCGGTCGACGAGGTCGTCGAAGCCGTCTCCGACGCCGCCGCCGGCGGCGTCACCGTGTTCGTCGGCAACGTCCGCGACCACGACGACAACAAGTCCGTGACCGGGCTGGAGTACTCCGCCCACCCCACCGCGATGGCGCAGCTGCGCGAGGTCGCCGAGGAGGTGGCCCGGGAGTACGACGTCCTGGCCGTGGCGGCCGTGCACCGGGTGGGCAGGCTCGGGATCGGCGACGCCGCCGTCGTCGTGGCCACCGCCGCCGCGCACCGCGGTGAGGCCTTCGAGGCCTCCCGCGCCCTCATCGACCGGCTCAAGGAACGGGTGCCGATCTGGAAGCACCAGGTCTTCGCCGACGGCACCGACGAGTGGGTCGGCACGCCCTGAGCCCGTGTCGGTGCCCAGGCCCGCGGGGCCGGCGACCTAGCCTGGACCCGTGGAGATCCTGCTCTGGCTGGCCCCGACCGCCGTGGTCGCGGTCGCGATGATGGCCTGGGCCTCGTGGGCGGGTCGGCCGCGCCGTGAGCACGCCGACCGCTCCGAGGCGGCCTACGAGCGGTTCGCCCAGGCGATCACGCGAGAGCACCCGGGTGCGTCCCGGCCACGGCCGATGGCGGTCCGCGACCGGAGTACGGGCATCGCGATCCGCCCCTCCCGCAGCGGCCGCGGCCCCGGCCCGGGCACCGGGGGACAGACCCGGCGCTCGGCGTAGTTGCGCCTCGGTGAGAAGGTGACTGCATGAGTCACCGCACGGTGGCGAGCATCCTGGCCGCGTTCCTGCTCGCCGTGCTGTTCTAGGTCGCCGCGACGACGCCGGTGCCCTACATCACGATGAGCCCGGGCCCGACCGTCGACGTCCTCGCCGAGACCCGCGGCGAGGAGATCGTCCAGGTCGAGGGCCACCGGCGCTACGACACCGACGGCCGGCTGGAGCTGACCACGATCAAGCTGACCGGTCCGGACCAGGAGGTCAGCATCGGCGAGGCGCTCACCGCCTGGTTCGACCGGTCGCGAGCCGTCTACCCGCGGGAGGCGTTCTACTCGCCCGAGGAGTCCAAGGAGGACGTGGACCTCCGAGAGCGCGGTCCAGATGGTCAGCTCCCAGGACACCGCGGTCGCGGTCGCCCTGACCGAGCTCGGCTACGAGCTGGACAAGACCACCGAGGTTCTCGGCGTCATCCCGGGCAGCCCTGCCGAGGGCAACCTGGAGACCCGGGACCGGATCCTCTCGGTCAACGGCAAGCCGGTGCGCAACGCCAACGACGTGGCCAGGCTGGTGCGCTCCACGCCCGAGGGCGAGGCCGCGAGCTTCGTCATCGAGCGTTCCGGGAAGCAGCGGACGGTCGAGATCGAGCCGGAACCCTCCGAGGACGACCCGGAGGTCCGCATCGTCGGGATGACCGTGGGGCCCAGCTACGCCTTCCCCTTCGACGTCTCGGTCAACATCGACGAGCGCATCGGCGGGCCGAGCGCGGGGCTGGTCTTCTCCCTCGCGGTCTACGACACCCTCACCCCCGGCTCGCTGACCGGTGGGGACGTGGTCTCCGGCACGGGAACCATTTCCGAGGGTGGACGCGTTGGACCTATCGGAGGCATCCAGCAGAAGATCGTCGCGGCCGCCGACTCCGGGGCCAAGGTGTTCCTCGTGCCGCCGCGCAACTGCGAGTCCGCGCTCGCGGCCGCGGTCGACGAGGAGGACATGAGGCTCGTGAAGGCGCCGACGATGCACAGTGCCGTGACGTCCCTCGAGAAGTACGTCGAGGACCCCGACGCGGAGCTGCCGCGATGCTGACCACCGTGACCACACGCCGATGGAGGAGCCCGAGCCGATGACCGACGCGCACCCGCTCGAGGTCGACGACGTGCTCGCTGCCGCCGTGCGGGAGATCGAGCACCACTCGGCAGAGGCCGGCTGGGACCAGCCCGCCCGGCTGTACGCGCTCGTGCCCACCTCCGACCTCCTCGCGCGCGAGCCAGGCGCTCGCAGGCGCCATGGGTCTCGACGAGGCAGGGGCCGCCGGCTCGCTCACCCCGGTCGAGCAGGACCACACCCCCGTGGAGCGTGCCCTGGAGGAGATCCTGAAGGAGATCATGTGGCCGGCGGAGGTCTTCGGCTGTGCCGCGGTCGTCGAACGGGTCGTGCTGCCGCCCGAGGTGGAGGACCAGATCCCGGCCGACCCGGACGAGGCCGAGGAGTTCGCCTCCGGGCACCCTGAACGGCAGGAGGTCCGGATCGTGGCGGCCGCGACGCGCGCCGGATCGACGTACTGCGCGCTGCGGTTCCGGTCGCACGACGACCCCTCCGACGTCGTGGAGAGCCCCGACCTCGTGCCTGCTCTCCTAGAGTTGTTGGCCAGCACCCTCGAGAACTAGACAGAGGACACAGTGAGCGGTTTCTTCGACGAACCACCCCCGCCCCGGCAGCGGCCGGCTGCCCCCGCGCAGCCCCCGCAGCGCTCGAGGGCGCTGCTGTTCACCGGGATCGTGCTGGTGGGCGTCTTCTTCGCGATCTCGGTGTTCACCGGCATCTGGACCGACCGGCTGTGGTTCCGCAGCCTCGACTACGGCGCGGTGTTCACCAAGCTGCTCAGCACCCGGGTGCTGCTGTTCGTGGTGTTCGGTCTGCTCCTCGGCGCCTTCGTCGCCCTGAACGTCTTCCTCGCCTACCGGTTCCGGCCGCTGTTCCGGCCGGCCTCGCTGGAACAGGCCAGCCTCGACCGCTACCGCCAGGGCATCGAGCCGTTGCGGGTGTGGCTGCTGCTCGCGGTGGCCCTGGTGTTCGTGCTCTTCGCGGGAGCGTCCGGGGCCGGTCGCTGGCGCGAGTTCCTGATGTGGCGCAACGCCAACGACTTCGGCCAGACCGACCCGTTCTTCAACATGGACATCGGGTTCTACGTCTTCGACCTGCCGTGGCTGCACTACCTCGTCGGGTTCGGGATGACGGCCACCGTCATCGCGCTGGTCGCCGCGGCGATCATGCACTACCTGTACGGCGGCATCCGGCTGCAGGACAAGCACGACCGGTTCTCCGGTGCGGCGCAGGTGCAGCTGTCGGTCCTCGCCGGGCTCTTCGTCCTGTTCAAGGCGGTGGACTACTGGCTCGACCGCTACGACATCACCTCCGACGCCTCGGGGCTGATCACCGGTGTGACCTACACCGACGACAACGCCGTGCTGCCGTCGAAGGAGATCCTGACCTTCATCGCGCTGATCACCGCGCTGCTGTTCTTCGCCAACATCTTCCGCCGCACGTGGCTGCTGCCCGCCGTCGGCTCGGCGCTGCTGGTGCTCTCCGCGGTCCTGCTCGGCGCGCTGTGGCCCGGCCTGGTCCAGCAGTTCCAGGTCTCGCCGTCGGAGCCGGACAAGGAGGCGCCGTACATCGAGCGGAACATCGAGGCCACGCGGGCGGCGTACTCCATCGACGACGTGGAGATCACGCCGTACCCGGCCAACATCTCGCTGAGCAGCGAACAGCTCCAGGAGGACGCGCAGTCGCTGCCGGGCATCCGCCTGCTCGACCCGTCCCTGGTGTCGGAGACCTTCGAACAGCTGCAGCAGGTGCGCGGCTACTACAGCGTCCCCGACGTGCTCGACGTGGACCGGTACCCCGTGGCCGGTGAGCAGCGGGACATGGTGCTCGCGGTGCGTGAGCTCAACCAGTCCGGTCTGCCGGAGGACCAGCGCAACTGGGCCAACCTGCACACCGTCTACACCCACGGCTTCGGCGTGATCGCGGCCTACGGCAACCAGCGCAACAGCCAGGGCGTCGCGGTGGAGAACGACGGGGAGCCCGAGTGGGCCGAGCAGGACATCCCGCCGCAGGGCGACCTGACGGACCTGAGCGAGGACGGCTACCAGCCGCGGATCTACTTCGGCGAGCAGAGCCCGTTGTACTCCGTCGTCGGCCGCCCCGAGGGTGCCGACCCGGTCGAGTTCGACATCCCCGAGGGGGAGGCCGGGCCGGGCAGCGCCGCGGAGACCAACACGTACAGCGGCGAGGCCGGTGTGGGCGTGGGCAGCCTCTTCAACAAGCTGCTCTACGCGATCAAGTTCAGCGAGCCCAACATCGTCCTGTCCAGCCGGGTCAACGAGAGCTCCAAGATCCTCTACGACCGGCGACCCGCGGCTGCGCGTGCAGAAGGTCGCGCCGTGGCTGACCGTCGACGGCGACCCGTACCCGGCGGTGGTCGACGGCCGGGTGGTCTGGATCCTCGACGCCTATACGATCACCGACCGCTACCCGATGTCGGAGAAGCGTTCCCTGTCGGAGATGACGCGCGACAGCCTGCAGCCGGAGACGGCGTACGCGACCCTGCCGACCGACCAGATCAACTACATGCGGAACTCGGTCAAGGCAGTGGTGGACGCCTACGACGGCACGGTGACGCTGTACGAGTGGGACGAGCAGGACCCGATCCTCAAGGCGTGGGCGGCTGCGTTCCCGGGCATCATCGAGCCCCGCGACTCGATCCCCGAGCCTTTGCTGGCGCACATGCGCTACCCCGAGGACCTGTTCAAGGTGCAGCGGAACGTGCTCGCGCAGTACCACGTCACGAACCCGACCACGTTCTACGAGGGCAGTGACCAGTGGGAGGTCCCGCAGGACCCCACGCGACCGTTCGCAGACCCAGCCGCCGTACCGCCTGTCGGTGCGCACGCCGTCGGGTGGCGCGGAGCCGGTGTTCTCCCACACCAGCGTCTACGTGCCGAAGAACCGGCAGAACCTGGCTGCGTTCATCTCCGTCGACGCGGACGCCTCCAACGACGACTACGGGCAGATCCGGATCCTGCGGCTGCCCGGCAACACGCAGATCCCGGGCCCGTCGCAGATCGCCAACCAGTTCGGCGCCGACCAGGAGATCCAGGACGCGAAGCTCGCGTTCACCCGGACCAACTCCGAGGTGATCGACGGCAACCTCCTCACGCTGCCGGTGGGTGACGGTCTGCTGTACGTTCAGCCGCTCTACACCCAGCGACAGTCGGGGCAGGGCCGGTACCCGGTGCTGCGCTACGTCCTGGTGTCGTTCGGCAAGGAGGTCGGCTTCGGGCCGACGCTGACTGCGGCCCTCAACGACGTGCTCGGCGAAATCGACGGCAACAACGGGGCGATCGAGGAGCCCGGCGGCCAGGGCACGACCCCTGACGGCGGTGGCGGCGGCGAGCCGGCCATCCCGGGCGACGTCGAGTCGCTGCTGCAGCAGGCGGAGGAGGCCTTCACCGAAGCTCAGCAGGCGCTCCAGGACGGCGACCTGGCGGCGTACCAGGAGGCGACCGAGCGAGCCCGCGGCCTGGTCGCCGACGCGCTGGAGGCTGCCGGTGTGACGGACGGCGCCGGTGGAGGTGCCGGCGGAGGTGCCGGCGACCAGCCGGCGGAGGAGGAGTCACCGGACGCGCAGCAGGGGTGACCGGGCTTACACCGGGTCGATTTGGCCTCGTCGCTCTGTCTCTGTAAGGTGGTGTTCACCGACGCGGGGTGGAGCAGCTCGGTAGCTCGCTGGGCTCATAACCCAGAGGTCGCAGGTTCAAATCCTGCCCCCGCTACGAAGTGAAGTACCAGTTCAGAGGCCCTTCCGCCGGAAACGGTGGGAGGGCCTCTGACGTGTTTGTTGGCAACTTGTCTGCCGACAGAGTGCCGACGCAGAGCCGGGGCGAAGACAACTGTGCACGTCGGTGGACAGCTGTCGACGAGATACCTCTTGCTCGGGGACCCAGAGGTCGAGGTCGTGGCAAACCAGAAGGACGCCTCCACCGCCGTTGGCGGTGGAGGCGCCTGCGGCTGGTCGCGGGCGGAGGGTTGGGCGTCGGGCCTCTCCGTTCGGGCAGCCATCCCGCTTCAGCGAACCGTGTGAGGCGCAGGGCGGTGGCGCGGGAGCCGGCAACGTGGCCGGACAGTGGAGTCCGGCGTTCCCCGGGTACCCGGGGAACGCCGGGGACGACGTCGCTAGACCACTTTCGGTCGAGCCGGTCGTTCAGCCGATCTCATACTCCTGGACAACGCGTGCGCTGGTGCCGTCGGCACTCGTCGCTGTCACGGCGTCGGGGGCGACTCCGTCCTCGACCCAGTTCTGAATGCTGGTCAGCCAGTCCACCGTGTCCTCACCCGGGCCGCCGGCGCAGTGGTACACGCCCGGGAGCAGGAACAGCCGTAGCCAGTCTGCCGTGGCCGCCCGTCCGCCGTTCGCCGCCACAGCCTTCTGCACGTAGTCGATCGTGCCGCGCGGCGTGATCAGCGGGTCGGCCCACCCGTGCCACAGGAGCAGCTTGCCGCCGTTGCGCTCGAACCGGTTGAGGTGAACGTCATCGGCGTTATACACCTGCGCCATCGCGGTGAGCCGCTGGGCGTCCCGCGTTGGGTCGAAGTCGAACAGGGAGTAGTCCGCGCCCGGGTCGTGCGGGAAGGCCAGGTAACGCAGCACCTGTTCCGCGAAGTTGCCGCCGCCAGAGAGCGAGGTGTCCGTACCGACCGACCATCCCGGCCAGCCTCCCTCGGATCCAACAACGAGCCCGCCCGGGTACAGCTGCCGTCCGCGGTCGTCGGTCGGTGGTGCGTAGAACGCTCGCGCCACGTCGACTTGCGAGCTTGTCAGACAGGTGGGCTGGTCGACGTCTGTGGGGCATTGGAGAGACCCCGGGTCGAAGTCGCAGTTCTCGGGGTCGGCGAGCACTCCGTCGACGTCGCCGTCGTCCCCATCGCACGCGGCGAGCACAGCCGGGGCAAGCACGTCGCGGACCTTATCCTGAGTGAGGATCACGTGGCCCTGCTCGTCCCTGTTGCCGGTCTCCAGGTAGCCCTGGGAGAGGGGAGCGAGGTAGTTCTGGTAGAGCGCCGGCGCGCCGGCCACGATGCCGTCGAAGTCGTCGGGGTAGCGCTGCGCCTCCGACAGTGCCTGGCGCCCGCCGGTGGAGCAGCCCTGGAAGTAGGAGTAGCGCGGCGCCTGGCCGTAGAACGTTGTCACGAGTCGCTTGGCGGCCACGGCCACCACGTGCGGCGAGCGATGTCCCCAGTCGACCTCGGCGCGCCGGTTGTTCAGTGCCCATGAAGCGTCGCCGGTGTCGGTGTGCCCAGAGTTCTCCGCCGCGACGGCGAAGCCACGGGAGAGGGCCTCTCCGCAGGAACCGATCGGCACGTATCCGCAAAACCCACCGCACCCGGCCTGGAAGTAGCGCTGGTTCCAGTCGCGGGTGGGCAGCTGCAGCCGGAACGCGATGGCGCCGACATGCCCGGTCGCGTCGCAGTGCTCGGGCTTGGTTGCGGATGCCGCTACCACGTCGGCGGACTCCACCACGGCGACGTCTCCGTTGACCCGAACGGTGCTATTGACCAGGTCGGCGCACCGCTGCGCCGGGTCCGCGGCCGGCTGGGGCCCCGGTCGGGCTACCGCCGGAGAGGCGAAGGCGGTCGCAGCCACGAGCACAAAGAGCACGCAGGCCCCTACCAGCCGGCTGCCCGCGATTCGTCGCCGACGTGTCCAGCCCTCTCCAGCCGGAACTCGTTCCGCTGAGCGAAACGCAGAAGTATCTGTCATGCGCTACATGACAACAGCGGCGGCGTGCTGTGTCAATGGTCACAGCGATCGCCGTCGGCCAGGACGTGCCGCTGAGCGGAATGTCTCCTTGGCCTTCGGCAATGCCTGGACGCACAGGCACGTCCGGAGCTTCAAGGCCAAGCTCGACCGGAACCGAGTTCGGTCGCCCGTGAACAAGGCCTTGAGTTGGCAGAGACGGGAGTGCGGTCTTGATCGCACACGGGTCGACGAGGCTTGTCTCTGGCCGTCGCTCGAGCTGGCCAGCGCCTGCATGTGACATCCGCGGATGTCTTGAGATCCTTCACCGGTGGACTCAAGTCGGAGCAACGCGGCGGCGCCCGAACGCGCGGGCATCGTCGGCGCGGTCGCCTGCTTCTCCTTGGCGCTGTCGATCTCCTCGGTTGCGGTTCCGATCCTGCTCGTGCGTGCCGGCTACTCGAACGCCGCGGTCGGCTTCTTCATCGCACTGTCGGCGATCGCGCAGATCGGTGTGCGGTTCCGGATCGGGGCAGTGATGCGCCGAGTAGCCGACAAGCACCTGGTCGGCGCAGCCGTCGTGTTGATGGCACTGGGCTCTGGACTCCTGGTCGTCTCAGCGACAATGCTGATCATCCTCGTCTCCCAGCTGCTGCAGGGCGCCGCGCGCGGCCTGTTCTGGACCGGTATCCAGACCCATGCTGTGCGTACCTCCAGGGCAGCCGCGCGTGGGCTGGCCTCCGTCAATCTCGCCTCCGGCGCCGGTCTGATCCTGGGGCCTGGACTGGCGGGTCTTCTCCTGGAGAGCTCTGCCCGGCTGGCGATGGGCGCCGCAACGACCGGAGCGGCCATCGGCCTGTTGCCCGTGCTCCTGATGGCCCGACTGCCGCTCTTCCCCAGCACGGGTCAGCGTCTCGGAGAGATCCGAGTGTCCCGCCGAGCAGGAGTCCGCATCGGCTCGTGGGCAGCTGCGTCGGCTGGCGCGTGGCGAGGGTTGATGGGAGCCTACGTGCCCGTCGCGCTGAACCAGGCAGCGCACTCCTCCACCGTCATCGGCGTTGTCGTCGTGGGGGCGAACACGGCCACGATCCTTGCCGGATGGGCGTCGCGCTGGGCGCGCAGTGGGCGCCTGGCAAGAGGACTCCCCGCCGGGATCGCAGTCACAGGGGTAGGCCTAGGAGTCTTCGGACTCACGGCCGACTTCCTCACGCTGGGCGCGGGGGCCTTGGTCCTCTCCGGCCTCGGAATGGGCATGTTGCAGACGCTCGGGCCCGCCACGGCGGCCGAGGCCGTGGGGAAACACGAGCACGGCGACGCCATGGCTACGGTGGGGCTGTACCGCGCCGGCGCTACGTTCGTTGCGCCTTTCGGTGTCGCGGTCCTGGTGCTCGCGATGCCGGTTGGGTGGGCGTTGGCGGCTGCAGGTGCGGTGCTGGCGCTGCCCGCGGGGTACGCCCTTCGCGGGTCAAGGCGTTGAACGCCGGAGGCACGCCCGAATAGGCGGT
The DNA here is from genome assembly GCA_963747975.1 of uncultured Actinomycetota bacterium. Lineage (GTDB taxonomy): Bacteria > Actinomycetota > Actinomycetes > Propionibacteriales > Nocardioidaceae > Nocardioides_C. The sequence goes on along the minus strand of CAVVHI010000006.1, from coordinate 30,269 downwards.
TCACAGCTGTGCACGAGTTCGTCCCGGTCAGGGAAGCTCGTCGAGCAGTTCCACCACAGAGTCACACGTCGGAACCGCGGCCATGGTGGAGATGACCTGCGTGGCGTCCGCGTGTCCCAGCAGGCCACGGAGCTTCTCGGTGACCTCCTCGCTGCCCAGGGGGAAGTGGGCGACGTCGCCGACTGGGTTTGACTGCGCAAGAGCCACCGTCGATCCGTCACGAAGAGTGACTGCGACCTCAGTGCAACGCAGGTCCGGCAGATAGCTGTTCAGCTCCTCATCGACGGCCACTTCGACGCGAGCGCTGAAGTCCTCGGCGGCTGCGAATGCCGCAGTGCCAGGAGTCATCGCGTCGGGGTCCACACGTTGGCTGATCATGGCAGTGCTCACGACGAAGGGAAGCGAGAACATCGCCGCTAGCCGGCTCTTGGGATGCCTCCTGAAGAGCGGCTCTGCGAGGGAGTGCACCCGTACCTGCACACCGGCGACCTCTGCCGGATCCGTCCATGACGCTGTCCGCTGAAGCTCCTGCACCAGGTCGACTGCCACATGCGTGTAGGAGCACGAGGAGTGGCGCTTCAGGTAGCCCTCGGCGGTGAGCCAACGCCGACCAAGCTCGCTGACCAGAGAGTCTGGATCCAGCGCTCCCAGGAGTTCGCCCAGGCTGTTTGCCGCTGAGCCGTGGTTGTGGGCAAGCCCGGCACGGGCGAGTCGTGCGGCGTTGAGTCCGGCCTGGTTGGCTCCGGGGATCCAGAGGTTGCGGGTGAAGTCACCAGAGAGCACGGTCTGCCAGGGCGTGACGTGCATCAGCCCGGTCGCCGCGTCAATTGCGGCTGCGACCGTTCCGGTCTCGGGTTCCGCCTCGAGGAGCAGCGCAGCGGCGCAGGCGGCCCCGGTTGCTCCCCAGTGTCCGTGGGTGTGCCAGCGCGGATCTCGTCGGGTCGCGCGGCCAAAGCGTGCCGCCACCTCGTAACCGGCGGTCACTGCCGTGATGAAGTCTTGTCCGGCAACGGTGCGATCTGACATGCGTGCTGCGGCGACGGCAGCGAACACGACGTGTGCAGCCGGGTGGCCGGCGGCGTACTTGTTACCCTCGTCCAGTTCGAGCATGCAGGCGGCGATCGCGGAAAGGTATGCCGCTGTCTCGGGTGTGGTGCGGGCGCTGGTGCCAGGGACGCGAACGTCCCCGGCGGGGGCGGCCCAGGCACCGGAAAGTGCCTGCATCTCCGGGGTACGGGCGCCGGCGACGGTGACGCCGAACAGGTCTGTGAGCATGAGCTCAACGCGCTCGCGAACACTGGCGGGAAGCTGGTCCGCGGTGAGGCCGGTCGCGAACTCCGCCAGCTTCTCCACTGCATCTGCGGTTCGTTCCGCTGAGCGGAATGCGATGGCGTGGACCATGCCGATAACGCTAGGACGGCCTGTGACGCAGGTCAAACGCCGGTGGGCCGCGCGCGGCGATGCTCTGCCTGAGATCTTCCGTCGCGGACGTATGGGCGGTAGAGTCGGCGGCGTGACGGACGTTTCTGTTAGCGGAACAATGCCACCCGGTGAGCCGCCGATGCCGCTCGAGGGCCTGCGCGTGATCGACGCAGCGACCATCCTCGCGGGACCGCTGTGTGCCCAGATTCTCGGCGACTACGGGGCGGAGGTGATCAAGGTAGAACACCCCTCGCGTGGTGACAGCATGCGCGGCCATGGCCACAGCAAGGATGATGTGCCGCTGTGGTGGAAGGAGATCAGCCGCAACAAGCGCACCGTCGCCCTGGATCTCAAGTCCACCGAGGGCGGCGAGGCCTTCCGGAAGTTGGCGGCCACTGCCGACGTGGTCATCGAAAACTTCCGGCCGGGCACTTTGGAGCGATGGGGGCTGGGCCCGGAGGTTCTCCAGGAGCAGAACCCTGGTGTGGTGATGGTGCGGCTGACCGGCTTCGGGCAAACCGGGCCCTACTCCAGTCGCCCCGGTTTTGGCACCCTCGCCGAGGCGATGAGCGGCTTCGCCGACCTCACCGGCGAGCCGGACGGAGCCCCGACCCTCCCTGCGTTCGGTCTGGCCGACAGTATCTGCGGGATCGGCGCATCCTCCGCGGTGATGATGGCGCTGTGGCATCGTGCGAGGACCGGCCGCGGGCAGGTGATCGACATGAATATCCTGCAGCCGATCATGACCGCAGTCGGGCCCGCGCCCACGGTGTACCAGCAACTGGGAATCATCGAGGAGCGGCACGGCAACCGCTCGACCAACAATGCGCCGCGCAACACCTACCAAACCGCCGACGGCAAGTGGGTCGCGATCTCCACCAGCGCGCAGCGGATTGCCGAGCGGGTGATGCAGCTCGTCGGGCATCCCGAGGTGATCGACGAGCCCTGGTTCCAGACCGGGTACGGACGAGTCCAACACGTCGAGCTTCTCGACACCTACGTCGGCGACTGGATCGCGGCACGAAACCGCGAGGAGGTGCTGCAAGCGTTCACCGAGGCCGGCGCCGCCATCGGTCCGGTCTACAACGCCAAGGACATCGTCGAGGACCCGCACGTGCGCGAGACACAGATGCTTCTCGAGGTGCCCGACGACGACCTCGGTCCGGTGCTTCAGCACAACGTGATGTGGCGGATGACCGACAGTCCAGGCCGGATCCGGTTCACCGGCCGTGCCCTCGGCCAGGACACCGACGACGTGCTCGCCGACCTTGGCTACGACGACGAACAGATCGACCAGATGAGGAAGAACGAGGTGATCCGGTGAGCGACGCCTTGCTGAGCGTTGTCCAGTCCGGTGTCGAGGTGATCGACCTCGGCCGCCAGCTTCGGGTTGGCATGCCGCAGTCGCCAAACCACCCGCAGTTCTGGCACACCTTGCCTCGGCGGCACGGCGACATGGTCCGCGCCGACGGCGGTAGCGCCGCGAACGACATGCTCAGTATGGGCACGCATGTGGGTACTCACATCGACGCTCTCGCGCACGTGTCCCAGGACGGCCAGATGTACGGCGGCGTGGACGCAGCGGCAGCGGGGGTCGGCGGCAAGTACGACGAGCTCGGTGTGCACACCATCGCGCCGATGCTTCGCCGTGGGATCCTGCTCGACCTGCCCGCCACGCTCGGCGTGGACATCTGCGAGGGCGGCTACGAGATCACCGTCGACGACCTCGCGCGGACCGCCGAACGGCAGGGCGTCGCAGTGGGCGAGGGCGACGTCGTGCTGATCCGCAGCGGCTGGGGTCGCCTGTTCTCCGAAGGCGCCGCATACATCGGCCGGGACACCGGCGTTCCGGGGGTCGGCGAGGCGGGTGCTCACTGGCTTGCGGAGAAGGGTGTACACGCAGCAGGTGCTGACACGATCGCCTTCGAGCGGCTCGCAGCCCACGGCGGCCATGCGCTTCTCCCCGCCCACCGGGTGCTCCTGGTCGAGCACGGCATCTACATCATCGAGGCGATGGATCTCGAGGGGCTCGCTGCTCGTGACATTCACGAGTTCACCTTCGTGCTGGTGCCGCTCAACATCTACGGCGCTACCGGCTCACCGGTCCGTCCGCTGGCGCTGGTCTCGGCATGAGCGAGAGTCGCGGACACGAGCAGACGCTCGCCGAGCAGCTGGCTGCATTCGCTGCGGGCACGGCCTTCGAGGACCTGCCCGGGGCAGTCGTGGAGAGCGTGAAGATGCGCGTCCTTGACACCCTCGGCATCGCCGTCGCCGCTGCGCCGCTGGGTACCAGCCGTGCGGCTCGCGACTGGGCGCAGGAGCAGGGCGGCGTCGCCCGCGCCTCTGCGGTCGGTGTCGAGCAGCGGTTGCCGGCCAACCTCGCGGCGTTCGTCAACGGAGTGCTTGCGCACTCCTTGGACTACGACGACACCCACCTGCCCTCGGTGCTGCACCCAAGCGCCTCGGTCGTGCCCGCTGCGCTGGCCGCGGCCGAGCGGTCGGGCGCCGACGGTCGCGACCTGATCCGCGCAATCGCAGTGGGGCTCGAGACCTGCGTGCGGCTGGGGATGGCCGGCTACGACGAGGCGGCGAAGAACTCCACCTTCTTTGAGCACGGGCAGCACGCCACCTCGATCTGCGGGGCGATGGGTGGCGCTGTTGCGGTCGCTGTGCTGGAGGGTGGCCAGGACGCGGTGCGCAACAGCCTCGGGGTGGCTGCCTCGATGGCGGCCGGGATCATCGAGGCCAACCGCACCGGCGGTACCGTGAAGCGTGTTCACTGCGGGTGGGCCGCTCACTCCGCGGTCTGCGCCGCCGACCTGGTCCGCCACGGGCTCACCGGGCCTCCGACCGTGCTCGAGGGGCGGTTTGGTTTCTTCCAAGCCTGGCTGCACGGCCAGTACAATGCGAGTGCGGTCACCGACGGCCTCGGTCAGGACTGGGCCGTGCCCGGTATCTTCTTCAAGCCCTACCCGGCCAACCACTTCACCCACGCCGCGGTCGATGCCGCCGTTGCACTGCGATCTCGCGGGATCACCCCTGACGACATTGCTTCGCTGACGCTGGGTGTGCCGGCGCCGAACCTGCGCACTATCGGTGAGCCGATCGAGGTCAAGCGCGCACCGCAGACCGGCTACATGGCTCAGTTCAGCGGCCCGTACGCCGTGGCGGTCGGCCTGCTCGGCGGCAGTGGCCTCGGCGCAGGGCTGGATGACTACACCGACGAGCTCGCCCAGGACCCTGCCCGCCGGGCGGTGATGGCCAAGGTCGACGTGGTCGCCGACGAGCGGTGCACCGAGATCTTCCCGCGCCAGTTCCCGGCCGTGCTGACCGCGAGGCTCAACGATGGCAGCGAAGTGGTCGAAGAGGTGCTCACTACCCGAGGGGGCCCCGACCGCCCGCTGTCCTTCGATGAGCTGGCGACCAAGTTCCGCGAGAACGCCGGGCGGACCCTGGCGCCCGACCGGGTCGAGGCGCTTGCCCGTGCCTGCAACGACCTGGACCGGCACGGCGACCTGGGGGCCCTGCTCGGCCCGCTTACCGCGGTCGACCCGCACTGAGATCCAACACAGCCGCCGACACCGGCGGGACCACACGAGAGGGAGAGACATGACCGACTTCGACCTGCTGATCCGCAACGCCAAGGTCGTGCGGCCCGGCGGCGAGGCGCCCGAGCAGCTCGACGTGGCGATCAAGGACGGCACCTTCGCCGCCTTCGGGCACAGCATCGACGTCGACCGCGCCGGCACCGTCGTAGATGCCGCCGGCAAGCACCTCTTCCCGGGCGTCGTCGACGCTCACCAACACTGGGGTATCTACAACGACCTCAGCGAGGACGCCGACACCGAGAGCCGGGCTTCCGCGCAGGGTGGCGTCACCGCCGGGATCACCTATATCCGGACCGGTGCCTACTACCTGAACCGCACCGGCCCCTACCGCGAGATCTTCCCTGACATTCTTGACAAGGTCGCCGACCGCGCCTACGTGGACTACGGCTTCCACGTGGCGCCGATCCTCGCCGAGCACATCGACGAGATACCGCACCTCGTCGAGGAGCATGGGGTTGCGTCGTTCAAGATCTTCATGTTCTACGGCGCGCACGGACTGCACGGCCGCTCCTCGAGCCAGCAGCAGTTTCTGATGATCCCCGAAGACCAGAACTACAACTTGGCCCACTTCGAGTTCATCATGCGCGGGCTGCAGAAGGCACGCACGCAGTTCCCCGACGACAGGGACCGCCTCTCCCTGTCGCTGCACTGCGAGACCGCCGAGATCATGGCCGCCTACACCAAGATGGTGGAGGAGGAGGGCAAGCTCACCGGCCTGGAGGCCTACAGCGCCGCGCGCCCCCCACACTCGGAGGGACTGGCGATCACGATCGCGTCCTACCTCGCCCACGAGACCGAGCTGCCCACCATCAACCTGCTCCATCTGACCTCGCGCAAGGCGATCGAGGCCGCCATGATGATGCAGCAGACGTTCCCGCACATCGACTTCCGCCGTGAGGTGACCATCGGGCACCTGCTGGCCGACTACAACACCGCCAACCTCGGAGGCAAGGTCAACCCTCCACTGCGTTCGAGGGAGGACGTCGAGGCCCTGTGGGAGCACATGCTCGCCGGCAACTTCTCCTGGGTCTGCTCCGATCACGCCTGCTGCCGCGATGAGGTCAAGTTCGGCGACCCACGTGAGGATGTCTTCCTCGCCAAGTCAGGCTTCGGTGGCACCGAGTACCTTCTCCCCGGGCTGATCTCCGAGGGGCGTAAGCGCGGACTGTCCTACAACCGGATCGCCGAGCTGATCTCGAAGAACCCCGCGGATCGGTTCGGGATCCGTAACAAGGGCGACCTGGTGGTCGGCTACGACGCGGACTTCGCCCTCGTCGACGACGACGTGGAGTACACCGTGCGTGCAGCGGACTCGCAGTCCAGCCAGGAGTACACACCGTTTGAGGGCTTCACCCTCACCGCCAAGGTCACCGACACCTACCTGCGCGGTGAGGCGGTCCTGCTCGACGGCCAGATCATCGGCGAGCCCCGCGGCCGCTACCTGCGGCGCACCAACGCCGCCTCCTGACCGGACCCATCCCGTAGGTCCTGGCCGGCCGCTACCACTCGCGGGTGCGGTCGGCCCGGGCCAACGTCTCCTGAGCCGCACGCACCACCGCGGCATCGATGAGGCGGCCGTGCTCATCGGTCGTGATCCCGCCACCAGCGGCGTTGAACCGATCTACGACGCCCCGGGCGGCGGCGACCGCGTCCTGTGTGGGTGTGAGCACTTGGTGGATCACCGAAACCTGGGCCGGGTGAATCGCGGTGCGTGAGCGGAAGCCCAGGTCGTGCATCAGCCGGGTGCTCTCGGCGAAGGACGTCAGGTTGCGGAAGTCTGTCGACGTAGGCGCTACCGGGGCCGCCAGACCTGCGGCGGCGGCATGCACCACGACCTGGAGCCTCAGGGCTTCCACGGCCGCAGCAGATCGCTCTGTACGACTCATCCGCAGGTCAGCGAGCAGATCCACTTCCCCGAGGCCGAAGGTGGTCAATCGGCGTGTCCGGGCCAGGTCTGGGAGCTCGACCACGCCCTGCGCGCCCTCCAACAGTCCGACTACCCTGACGGAGCCAACTGGAAGTCCACGCTCGGCCTCGAGCCGATCCAGTGTCTCGGCGAGTTCAGAAAGGCCGGCGCGTGATGCTTTGGCTAGGAAGATCCCGGACAATCCAGGGCGGACCGCCGTGTCGAGGTCCTCGGCCAGCGCCTCGGCATTGACGCGGACCCACTGTTCGGTGCCTGGCTCGCGCTCGCCTTCGAGCCATTTACGGACCTCGCCGCGGGCTTCAGCCTTGTTCCGTAGCGGCACCGCGTCTTCAAGGTCGAGCACGAGCGCGTCGGCCGGACCGGCAGTGGCCTTGGGGAACAGGTCTGGCCTGGTGGCCGGGACGTACAGGAAGGATCGGGGGAGCGTAGTCGTCGAGGAGGGGTCGTGCATGTCGTCACCGTCTTTGCTGGGCGAGCTCTGTGGTGATCGCCTGCGCTGCATCGATCACCAGCCGGACGTGATCCTCGTGCCCCTCCTCGCCGTAGCGGAAAACCGGCCCTGAGGAACTGATCGAGCCGAGCACGTTGCCGGCCGAGTCGAAGAACGGGGCTGCGATCGACGCGGCGCCGGTGCCTCTCTCGTTCAGCGAGACCGCATACCCCTCTTTGCGGATGTCCGTGAGTCCCTGCCGGTAGTCGGCCACGTCGAGGTTTGGTCGGATCTCTCGCAGCTGGGCGACGGCGTTGTCAATGACCGGCCGCGGCAGGTGCGCCAGGATGGCTCGGCTGGAAGCACCAGAGTGAAGCGGGAAGCGGGGGCCGAGGTCTACGACCATCTTCACCTCCTGGGGGCTCTCGTACTGGTCCAGGTACATCCGCTGGTGTCCGACCAACACCGAGAGGGTGGTGGTTTCTCGGGTGTCGTCGCGAAGCTTCCGCAGTATCGGGGCGGCCAGCGAGCGTAGGTCCAGCTGGCTCCATGCCTTCATGCTGAGCGTGGTCGCCGCCGGCCCCAGGATGTAGGCCGACCCGCCGGGCACCGCCCAGGTAAGCGAGCGGGTGGTCAGCGACTGCAGGATCCGGTGTACCACCGCCTTGCTCAGCCCGAGTGTGCGGGCGATCTCGCTGACACCCAACGGCTGATCCCTCTGAGCGAACAGGAGGAGCACGTCGGCGACCCGGTCGGCCGACTCGGTCCCACCGGGGCTACCCAGCCTGATCCGCTCCGCACCGTTGCCCATCTGCTTCCTCTCCACGCAACGTTCCGCCACGCGGAACCATAACACTTCCGAAAACTTGTCACCTGACTCTAGGAACAGGCGCAACCACCGTGCAATACTGCTCGAACGCGCCGACAAGGTGTGACGGGGAGCACTACTGAGCGGAACGATCGGCAGTCAGGTCGTTCCCCTTGGAGGAACCGAGAGCGTGTCATCTGGCATGAAAGGTAGGCGATCGACAATGCATAAGCTGACCGGTCTGGCCGGTATGGCCGTGGCCTCCACGATGCTCCTTGCTGCATGCGGGGGCAACGGCGGCGGGGGCGGAGGCGCCGAGGAGGGCGTCGACGAAGTGGTTATCGGTGCGGTCCACCCGCTGACCGGCGCCTTGGCGGGCGCCGGCACGATGATGAGCCAGGCCGCCGAGATGGCCGTGGCCGACCTTAACGAGGACGGTGGAATCGACTGCCTCGACGGCGCCGAGCTGCGCCTCGAAACGGGTGACAGCGAGGGCGCGGCCGCGACCGGGCAGAGCGAGGCGCAGCGCCTGATCGACGAGGGCGCGGTAGCGCTGGTCGGCACTTACCAGAGTGATGTCACCCAGAACGTCTCGGCGGTCGCCGAGCGCGCCGGCGTGCCGCTGGTCATCGACGTCGCCGTTGACGATGCGATCCTCGAGCAGGGCTACCAGAACACCTTCCGGATCCAGCCCGACGCCACCGGCATGGGCACCGCCGGCGGTGAGGCACTCCTAGCGATGGCGGAGCAGAACGGTGAGTCCATCGACCAGGTGTCCTACATCCACGTCGAAGGTGCTTTCGGGCAGAGCGTTCATGACGCGTTCGCCGCGCTCGCTCAGGAGAACGGGATCGACGTCAAGGAGGTCACCTACTCGGCGTCCAACTTCAGCGACGCCACGACGGTCGTCCGAGAGGCCGCGTCTGGTAACCCGGACGTCATCCTGGCCACCGGCTACTACCCCGACAGCCTGCTGATCGCCCAAGCCGTGCAGCAGCTGAACCCGGACATCCAGGGCCTCTACGGGATCGCCAACGGCGCGTTCGACAACAGCCCGTTCCCGAACGACGCCGGCAAGGCCGGCGAGGGTGTGCTGAGCGCGAACTACCACTACGACATGAACGACGACCGAGTGACCGACATCCGCCAGCGGTACGAGGAGCAGTACAACCAGCCGATGGAGACCGCTGCCGTCCTCACCTACCAGGCCGTCGAAGTCATCGAGGCGGCGCTGGAAGAGGCATGTACTGACGACCCGGCGGCGGTGCGCGACGCAATCGCTGACATTCAGATCGAGGACCCTTTGCTGGCGTTCGACGGTCCCATCGTCTTCAACGACAAGGGGCAGAACGAGAACGCCACGGTCATCGTGATGCAGGTTCTTGATGGGCAGATCGAGCAAGTCTTCCCCGAGGAGTTCAAGACCGCGGACCTGGTCTACCCGACCCGCTGACGGGAGCCTGATCGAACATGTCGGAGCGCACATGGTCCGCCTCGGAGGCGCCGGACACGGAGGCTGACGTCCCCCTAGTGGAGAAGTTTCGCCTCCCACTCCTCGTCGGCGCGGCGGTCGTGATCGGCCTCGTCCTGATCTACACAGTGGGCGACCGTGACCCCGGACTGGTTACCCAGTCCGTGGTCACGGGCCTGCTGCTCGGGGGCGTCTACGCGCTGGTGTCGGTTGGACTGACACTGATCTTCGGCGTCCTGGGAGTCGTGAACTTCGCCCACGGCGCAATGCTCAGTTTGTCCATGTACATCGTCTACTGGCTCACCACGAGCCTCGGGTTGCCAGTCTATTTCGCCACGCTCGTTGCCGTGCCGCTCATGTTGGGCTTCGGCTACCTCGTGCAACGCGGTCTGCTCAACAAGTTGGTGCTCTCAGGCAGCCACGAGGGTCCGCTGCTGATCACGCTCGGTCTATCGCTGCTGCTCATCAACCTTCTTCTGATGATCTTCGGGGGACGGCCTCTGTCGGTGCCCAGTTCGGTCGAGGGCTCGCTGCGGATCTTCGGCGCCATCGCCTCCTACGAACGCCTGATCGCCTTCGGCGGCGCGGCCCTCGTCGCGATCGTGCTGACCCTGATCCTCAAGAAGACCTCCTTCGGAATGTCGATCCGTGCGGTCGCGGCCAACAGCCAGGGCGCTGCTCTCGTCGGCGTCAACGTTGGCCGGGTCTACGCACTCACCTTCGGTATCGGCGCCGCGTGCGTCGGCGTCGCCGGCGGCCTCCTCGCACCGATACTCAGTCTCACGCCGAACGTCGGCGAGGAATTCACCATCCTTGCGTTCGTCATCGTCGTACTTGGTGGTCTCGGCAGCGTGGTGGGCGCTCTGGTCGGCGGCCTGATTATCGGCCTGGTGCAGACCGTGGGTGCTCTCTACCTGCCTGGCACCGGCTCGCTGATCCTGGTGTTCGCCGTCTTCGTGATGGTGCTGCTCTTCCGCCCGCAAGGACTGTTCGGAGCAACGAGGTGACCGGGGCTGCAGAGCGACTCCGTGAGCCGCTCGCTGAAACTAACGACCCACGACTGAAGGACACCAGCAGTCGCAACTCCTTCTTGGTCCTCGCTGGCCTTGGGGTGTTGCTGGCGGTGCTCCCGTTCCTGCTCAACGAGCGCTTTGAAAGCGTCGCCGTGCTCACGCTGATCTTCGCGATCATCGCGGTCGGCTGGAACATCATGAGCGGCTACGGGGGTTTGTTCAGCTTCGGTCACGCCGCCTTCTTCGGGATCGGCGCCTACACCGACGCCTATCTGGTGGTCGTGCACGGCATCTCGCCCTGGATCGCGATGGTGATCGGTGCGGCCCTGGCCGCATTCGCCGGCCTGGTCATCGCCTTCCTCTGTCTGCGCTACGAGCTCGCCGGGCCCTATTTCGCGCTCGCGACCTTCGCGTTCGCCCAGATGTTCCTGCTTCTGGTGCAGAACCTGGCGTTCCTGCGCAAGACCGAGGGGTTCAACCTGCCGATCCTGGGCGGTGAGTCATTCTGGATGCTGCAGTTCAGGCAGGGCAGCGACTTCTACATCTGGATTCCCGCCGCGATCCTCGTCCTCGCGCTGGCCGGAATAGTCTTCTACACGCACGCCCGGGCCGGGCAGTACGTGCAGGCAGCACGTGACGACGAGGTTGCGGCCGCCTCGCTCGGCATCAACGTGATGCGCACCCGGTTGGTGGCGGTGGCGATCAGCTGTGCGCTCACCGCGGTCGGGGGTGCGTTCTACACCCAGTACTACTTCTTCGTCGGTCCACAGCAGGCGTTTGGTGCCCAGGTCTCGATCGAAGCCATCGTGCCGGCGGTGATCGGCGGCATCGGCACGATCTGGGGACCGCTGGTCGGCGCGCTCATCGTCGGCCCGCTGGCGGAGATGATCAAGACGGTGCTGCGTGACCCCCCGGCAGGCCTGGAGTTCCTGCAGGGGGTGGCCGGGCTGGATGTGGCCGTGTACGCAGTTCTGCTGATCGTCATCGTGCTGTTCATGCCCAAGGGTATCTACGGCACGATCAAGGAGAGGTGGCGCAAGTGAGTCTCCTCCTGGTCGAAGGTCTGACCAAGAAGTTCGCCGGACTGACGGCTGTCCGAGACATCCACATTGATGTGGAGGACAAGGAATTCCTCGGAATCGTGGGGCCCAACGGGGCGGGCAAAACGACCCTGTTCTCGCTGATCTCGGGCCAGATTCCGCCGAGTGAGGGCCGCATCGTCTTCGACGGGGTGGACATCACCGGATGGCCTGCGAACAAGGTCGCCTCCGCCGGCCTGGTGCGCACCTTCCAGCTGATGCGGCCCTTCGAAAGCATGACGGTGCTGGAGAACGTCGCCATTGCCTCGCACCAGAAGTTCCGCTCCCGGCGTGATGCGCGCCGCCACGCTCTCGCGGTCATCGAACGGGTTCAGCTGGAGCGGTACGTCAACTCAATGTCGGGCAGCCTCCCGACCGCTGGTCTGAAGCGGTTGGAACTGGCGCGTGCGTTGGCGCTCGAGCCGAAGTTGCTGTTGCTGGACGAGGTGCTCGCCGGCCTGGTACCCACGGAGCGTGCTCCGATGATCGAACTTCTGCGTGACCTCCACTCGGACGGGCTCACCGTGATGTTCATCGAGCACATCATGGCCGCCGTGCTGGCGCTGTCGGAGAGGCTGCTGGTGATGCATGAGGGTGCCCAGCTCGCCCTCGGCGATCCGCAAGCCGTCACCCAGGACCCGGCCGTGGTCGAGGCCTACCTCGGGGAGGACTACGTATGATGCTCGAGACCGTCGACCTCCACGCCGGCTACCGCAAGCTCGAGATCCTGCACGGCCTGAACCTCCGCGTCGACAAGGGGGAGATCGTCTCTTTGATCGGTGCCAACGGCGCTGGGAAGACCACCACCCTGAGGGCGATCGCCGGGTTGGTGACGCCTGCGAGTGGAGCGGTTGTATTCGACGGGCAAGAGATGCAGGGCAAACGACCCGACGAGATCGTCCGTTCCGGACTGGTCCATGTTGCGCAGGACCGGGCGCTGTTTGGCGAGCTGCAGGTGTGGGAGAACCTCGAGATGGGGGCCTATACCCAGCCGCGCACCACGATCAACGAGTCCCTGGAGCAGGTCTTCGATCTCTTCCCGATCCTTCGGGAGCGGCGCAATCAGCGCGCGAACACGATGTCCGGTGGTCAGCAGCAAATGTTGGCGATCGGCCGGGCGATGATGGCCCGCCCGAAATGCCTCACCCTCGATGAGCCGTCGGTCGGACTGGCTCCGAACCTGGTGGCTCAGGTGCTCGAGGCGATCACGGCCATCCGTGACACTGGCGTTACTGTCCTCATTGTTGAGCAGAGCGCCAAGCAAGCCCTCACGATCTCCGACAGGGCGTACGTGATCGAGAACGGCTCGATCGTGCTCGAGGGCGGCGGGATGGAACTGATCGACGACCCCCGGGTACGCGAGGCGTACCTCGGCATGTAGGGGAGGACGCTGTGGAGTTCCTGGTCCGAATCCAGATCAACTGGCCTGCCGACGCCCCCGCGGAGGAGCGCGAGCGGATCTTCGCCCAGGAGCTTGAGGCCGGGCAACGGCTCGCGCACGCCGGCCAACTCCGGCGGCTGTGGCGGATCCCCGGCCGCTGGGCCAACTGGAGTCTCTACGAGGTCGCCGACGCCACCGAGCTCCATGCAGCGCTGGCCACGCTGCCGCTCTATCCGTGGATGGACATCGAGGTGCATGCGTTGGCCGAGCACCCTAACGACCCGAGAGCCCTCGGGATCGAGGCCGCCGGTTGATTCGGCGCAGACACGAACAGGAGGGGTCGATGCGGATCCTGGCGATCACGCCCATCGCGGTCGACGACGAAGAACTTGCCCGGCGTCAGCAGCGCTACGACCGGCTCTCGCCGGCGGGGCTGTCTGTGCACCTGCAGAACGCCGGCACCGGCTCGGAGGTACCACGGGCACTCGAAACGGAGGCGGACATTGCCGCGTCCGAGGCGATGCTCGTCGACCGGTTTGCCGCGGCGGACGCGGAGTCCTTCGACGCTTACCTTCCCGACTGCGTACTTGACCCGGTTGTCGACCACGCCGCCCAGCTGACACGGCCGGTGCATGGCATCGGGCGCCTTGCCGGCCACTACCTCGCGGGCCTTGGCTTGCGGTCCGGGGCCGTGGCGCGGAACCAGGCGATCGCCGCCGAACTCGACCGCAAGCTCGCCGGCTACGGCCTCACCACGGAGCCCACCGCCGTCATGGATCTCTCGGTCGAGGACATTGCCGACGACGCGACCTGGGCCGCCGCCGTCGAGCGGACCGTCGCCGGTCTCAACTGCCGCGCGGTCATCAACGCGTGCTCCGCAGTAGAAGTCACCGCGGGCACTGGTGGCCCGGTACTGCTTGACCCGACCGCCACCGCGCTGCGGATGCTGGGTGCATTCGGGGAGGTGGCCCGGTGAATGACACCGACGGCCCCGACCTCGTCGTCGCCGGCGCCGGAGGAGGCCTCGTCGGTGCACTCCGCGCCGCCGCCCACGGCCTCACCGTGGTTGTCGTGGACCGTAACGAGAACTTCGCGGTGGGAAACAACACTGCCATGTCGACCGCGATGGTCCCCGGTGCCGGCACCCGCTGGCAGCGAGAGGCGCACATCGACGACTCCCCGGAGACCTTCCTAGGCGACATCATGGCCAAGACGCAGGGGGAGGCCGACGAACGACTCGCTCGAGCGCTGACCTCGGTAAGCGCTCCGCTCGTCGAGTGGCTCGCCGACGGCCTAGAGGTGCCGATGTCTCTTGTCACCGACTTTCCCTACCCGGGACACTCCCAGTTCCGCTGCCACACCGTCCCGGGCCGCGCAGGGCGAACCCTCCTGCAGCACCTTGTCCGACAGGCCCGACGCTCGGACCTGATCGACATTCTGACTCCCGCCAGGCTGACTGACGTCCACACCGGCCCAAACGGCGTGGACGCCGCAGTCGTGGAGGGGCCAAACGGCCAGGAGCGCATCCCCACCCGCGCCGTACTGCTGGCCACCAACGGTTTCGGTGCCGACGCCGACCTGGTCCGCCGCCACATCCCGGAAATTGCGGACGCTGTCTACTACGGCAGCGAGGGCTCCACCGGAGACGCCCTGCTCATCGGTGAACGCCTCGGTGCAGACACCGCCTACCTTGACGCCTACCAGGGCCATGCTGCGCTTGCCATGCCTGCCGCCACCTTGGCGGGGTGGGCGACCGTCATGCACGGAGCGTTCCTGGTCGACAGGGCCGGGCGCCGCTTCGGGGATGAAACCACCGGCTACTCGGAGTTCGCGGCACTTGAGTTGGAGCGCGCCGGCGGTGAGGCCTGGATCGTTCTCGACCACAGAATCCACGAGGCGTGCCTGGTGTTCCAAGACTACCGGGACACCGCGGAGTCCGGCGCCGTCAAATGGGGCGACACCGTCGTCGATGTTGCAGCCGCCGCCGGAATCGACGCAGACGGTCTCGCGACCTCGCTGCAGCAGGCGACCGCGAGCGCCGGGGGCGAGGATGATCCGTTCTCCCGGACATACTGGGAGGGGCCGCTTGAGGCGCCCTACGCCGCGATCGCGGTGAAGCCTGCACTGTTCCACACCCAAGGCGGACTCGTGGTCGACGAGCACGCGCGCGTGCTGCGTCCTGGCGGAAGCCCGATCCGCGGCCTTTACGCCTCTGGAGGAGCTGCAGAGGGCATCTCTGGGCACGGCCCGGGCGGATACCTCGCCGGCAACGGTCTACTTCCCGCATTCGGACTGGCCTACTTGTGTGCCGACCACCTGGCTGCAGGCCCCTAAGCGCGGCCCCAAGAGGCCCTGATCGTAGGCGCTTCGTGGAGACCCGAACTGCAGGACAGATGCGCGTCGCCTGCATTGCCTAAGTCCGGATGCAAAAGAGGCATTGGGTGTGGTGCTCTCGCCCGGTGAAGGTCACCGCGTCGAGCAGTCCTAGCGGGTTCAACCACTGGCGCGGTCACTGCACCACGTCGACTGCCAGCGCGTGCATCGACGACACACTCGCCGTCGACCCGATCATGTGTCGGCGATGCGGGTGAAGGCGTCGAGGTTCCGCTTGTCGGCGTCGGGAAGAGCGTGGAGGTACTTCTGGGTGGTCTGGATCTGCGAATGGCCCATCCGCTCCATGACGCGATCTCAGGTCGGCGCCGCCGGCGAGCAGCCAGGAGGCGTGGGCGTGGCGGAGGTCGTGGATGCGGACGTTGAAGTCGACGCCGGACGCGCGCGACGGCGGGTAGCCAGACGCGGGTGCGGAAGGTGTTGCGGGAGATCGGGGTCGCCGGCGCGTCGGTGGAGGCGAACAGACAGGTCGTCGCGGCCGAGCTCCTGCGCGGCGATGTGCGCGGCGAGCCGGTCGAGGAGGGCCTGGCGGAGGCCCGATGACCGGGGCTTCGTTGTCCTTGGGGTAGGGCTTGACGATCATTCGCTCGCCGGTGGGGGAGTGCTTCTTGGAGACCTCGACGATGGTCTCCTCGACCGTGACCGTGCGGCGGAGGAAGTCGAGGTGCCGGGGGCGCAGCGCGATGAGCTCGCCCCAGCGCAGGCCGGTCTCGATGGCGACCTGGACCAGCAGTCCGGTACGCGTCGGGGACGTGCGGCGAGCAGCCGCTGCGTACTCGTCGGGGGTGAGGGTCGGTTCTGCGCTGGCGGACGACCTTGGGAGCTCGGTCCCCTGCACGGGTTGAAGGCGATGATCCGGTCGCGGACGGCTCGCCGGAACACCGAGTGCAGCATCATGTGGTACTTGCGGATGCTGGTGGCCGGGGAGAGGCCGCCTCGCCGGCCCGGTGGTGACCCAGTCCTGGACGTGTGAGGGCAGGATCTCGTTCATCGGCATGTCGCCGAAGAAGGGGTAGAACTGCCGGTTCAGGTAGCGACTGTGTAGCCGGCCAGGGTGGAGAGCTCGACGTGCCGGGACGGGAGCCAGGCCGTCTCGACGTACTCGCGGAAGGTGATCTTGCCCGGGTGCCGGGTCGTCCAGTGCCGTCGTCGACCTTGTGCTCCTCACGGCCCGCGGCGCGCACGGCGGCCCGCCGGGAGGTGTAGGTGCCCGGCGGAGCGCTGCTTGCCCGGCGGGGTCGCGGTAGCAGGCCGTGAAGCTGGATGCCCTTGGCGCGCGCGCGCGCTCGTGACCCATGCCATCCGATCGCCCCCTGTCTCTCGTGCCTTGCGCCAGAACCTCCTGCCTGTCGGCTTGTCGGCAGACTTGTCGGCAGGGCAAGACGATCCTGGACGCCCCTGGACGGCGTGGAATCCGAATATGCCGTCTGACCTGGGACTTTACCGGTTCTCCCGCGTGGATGGCCAGGGTTGGTGAGGCGTCTGGTGAGGGCGGAAAGCGTTCTCATAACCCAGAGGTCGCAGGTTCAAATCCTGCCCCCGCTACGCAGGGGAAGCGGCCCTCACAGTGACTGTGAGGGCTGCTTCTCGTAGCGCAACCAATCGAAGGTGTCGTCCTTTGCTTGCTGACCCGTAGTCCGGCGTCTCAGTCGTCTGCGAGGATCTCAGCGACAAACCCTGCAGCCTTCTTGCGGCTGCTGAACACGGCGGCAAAGTGCCAGTCTGGCTGGTCGGGATTCACGTTCACGACCCAAGCCGTCACCGGTCGGCCGTCACCGTCGTGAAAGGTGTTGTCGTTGCGGTGGACAGTGATCCAGTTGGGCCGAGGGCCCATTTCGGGGTCGATCGGGATCAGTTCGTCCGCGGGTTCGGTTCCGGGCAGGAGATGGACCCACGAGAGGATCGAGTTGGGGTAGGGGTTGTAGTACTCGCCGTACTCGTTCTCGATGTTTGCGTCGAAGTGCGCTTCGCATCCCCCGCTGCAGGAAATGAACGCGCCGTTGTCGTAGTTGTAGCGCTCTCCGCTGCAGCGGTCGAGGCGCACGGTGACGTTGGGGTGGGGGTTGACGTACAGCATGGTGTGGTCTCCGTGAATGTGGGGGGTGCGGACGGAGGTGGACCGTGCGGTGTGGGCTGGACTTGTCAATCAGCGCATAAGGATTCCGAGGAGCTTCATAGAGTCCAGGTTCCGTAGGAAGCTCCGGAACGACGGCGAAGTTAGTCGGAGGCGGCTGAACTCATTGCACAGCTGTGCCTGAACCACCCCGGGTTCAGCGGAGTCTTAACTTCTCTACGCGGCTTCCCGGTTGAGCGCCCCGGTGGCTCGTAGTTGATCGGTCTCATCACGCCTGACGAGCTGCGCCGGCGGTCGTTGATGTAGAACCCGTACCACCAGTCCAGCACGACGGCATGGGCCTGGCCGGTGTTCTCGAGCTCGTGCCGTGAGAGGACCTCCCACTCCAGGCTCGAGCAGAACGGCACGTCGGCGACGTTGTCGCCACACGACCCGACCACGGCCCATCGACTGCCGGCTGCCCAGCTGCCGACACATCTTCGTGAACGAGATCGCTGCGTAGCTCCAGCCGCAGTCCCTGTGCGAGATGACCCGCTGCGACACGTCCTCACGCCAGTTCGGGCCGTCGACGGCATCGACACCGGCTCGGCTCGCGACAGCTATCTTGATCACCGCGCACGCGAGCTCGGCGTCCGGATGCAGCGACCTGGCGGCGCCGAGCATGCGCCGGCAGTAGAGGTCGATCACGGTCGCCAAGTACAGCTTCCCGGCAGCAGTCGGGATCTCCGTCATATCCCCGACCCACCCGGAATTTTGTAGCTGCGCGGTGAAGTCCCGCTCGAGCAGATCAGGGAACTTCGGCGCCGTCTTGTCCTGCCTGGCGAGCCCGTTGCGACGCTGGATCCGCGATGCAATCAGCTGTTGCCGGCGCATCGAGTCCGCGACCGTCTTCACCGACACCCTCCAGCCCACATCACGAAGATCGTGAACCAGACGCGGTGCGCCGTGCAGGTCACGGGCCTTGCCGAACTCGACCCGGACGGCTCGGTCGACAGCGACGCGGCGAAGGTCCCGAGCAGTGTTCAGACCGCTGCTCGCGGCGGGACTGCTGGCGCGGTCCAGCCACTTGTAGAAGCAGTTCTGGCTGACGCCGAGCTCGGCGCAGACGACCGTGTGTGTCACCCGGTAGCTGATCCTCTGGACGGCGTCGAAGCGTGCCGCGCTCACGTCGTCGCCACCTTGACCCACAGGTGCACCGATCGCTTGAGGACATCACGCTCCCTCCGGAACTCAGCGATCTCGGCACGCAGGCGCTCGAGTTCCTCGACGTCGTCCTTCGACAACACCCCGGCGCCCTCGGCCGTCTCCTGCGCACGGTTCACCCAGTTGCCCTAGGTTCCCTCGGTCACGCCGAGATCATCTGCAACTTACGCGATCGACTCGCTGATCTCTACGACGATCCGGACAGTTCCCTCACGGAACTCCCGGTCGTACTTCTTCCGCTTCTCTGACATCGCGATCCCGATTGTCGATCCACCAGACCGGGGGGGGGGGGCCTCATCCTCGGCGTGAAATGCATCCTCTCAACGCAAAAGGATGCGGAATCAACCCTGGGGCGCTTCAGCCACCTGTCGCGGGAACGAGCCCGCAAGGAGCCGACTCGTCTTCGCCAACCCCATGCGCGGCATCGACCTGACCCGCATTCCGAGGAGTTGTCGCGACATCCTCACGCCACGGATAAGCAACCGCGGCGCGCACGATTCGGACACTCTGGCGCTGCTGACTTTGGTCACGGGCCGCAGCGTGGCGGCTCAGCGTCCCCGCATCCGTCCCCCCGAACCGTCGAATGGGGGGACATCGCGCCCCGCGCCGCGCCCACGCAGGTCAGACAGCGTCCCCCCAAAACTTCAAGGAGATTCCGGAGCCCGTGGCTCGAGTTGTGGAGGAGGAGTACCACGCAAGCGGATCCATGACTGGACGCTCGCTCGACAGTAAGTCTTGGGTTCACGGTCGGTGTTCCCAGCCCTGGCCTGCTCGCTTCCCGATCTGGTGAACCTATGTGGCCGCCCCGGGCCTCCGAGGGCTTGCGAGCTCCAGCAGGCGTTTGCCGACCAGGACGGCGAACACCGAGAACGGCACCAACGACGCAATCGCGAACACCATGCCGACCGTGCCGAAGTTCGTGGGGACGGTCATGAGGGCGGCGCTCACCAGGCCCCACACGGCCGTGGCTCGGCTGAAAATCGAGGACCGCAGCATGAGAACGGCCAGGACCGCCAAGGCCACGAAAGTGAAGTAGTAGTAGATGTCATAGCCCGTGCCCGCCCACGTCGCGAGCATGCCGTCTCCGGTCGCCAGCAAGGCGGTGCGGGTCTCCGCGTCCGCGTCGGCGTAGGCCTGGGCGAGGGAGAGCATCTCGACTGGGCGCGGGCTGCTCATGTAGGCGGCTATTCCGACGACGGTGAACGCGAGCGCGATCACGACGGCCGACTGGCTGACCCTCCACAGCACGCCGGCCAGAGCGAGATAGACCAGGTACATCAGGGCGTTGGAGACGACGTACAACACGTCCAGCGAGACCATGCCCAGCACCGCGTTGTCCAGCAGCAGCTCGAAGAACCCCTCCGTCGACTCAGGCGGTGGAAAAACGACGTAGAGGGGGATCTGCACGACGATCATCACGACACTCGCGAAGGCGCACCACGCCCCGGTGATGAGGAGCCCGCGCCATTGCCGCGCGTCACTCCGCACGGTCGCCTCGTCGATGTCGGCCATGGTGTGTCTCCCGTCCGCTGATGAACGATCGGCCTCAACCGGAAGTGAGTTCCGCCGTCGTCCGTGCTCGACGCTAGCGCCAGATGGTCCCGGCGGCACCGGTCAGTGCTCTTGGTCCTTCGCCTGCCTGGTCGGGCCGATTGCCGGAGAAGCGGTCGTGCCCGCGCGCCAGTACCTCCGCCAGAGGCAATTCGATGTCGATTCGGGATCGGTTTACGAGACCGCATCCGCTTATACGAGCGTCCTGGCGCGCCATGCTGCACGATCGGTGTCGAGCGCGCTTCTGCAGGCATACCGGATGCCCCGGAGGTGATGCGGTTGAGTGCGGAGTTGTTCCGGTGCCGCCTCACGAACGCAGGTGCCTGCTCCACGAGCCTGACTGCTGCGCCCGCGACGTGGGACACGTCGGCGTCCAGGTACGGCCCCGTGAGCACCCCGTCGCGGCGGCGTCCTCGACCGCGGTCACGGCCGCCACATCGTCGCATCCGCCTGGCCGTGCGCGCCGGCGAGTAAGCCTCGAGGGCGGGTCGGGCGTTGCGCGGCCGGCCACGGGGGGTCACTTGCCGTAGCCGCGGACCTGGTATCTGACGCTTCCTCCGGCGTCCGGGCGGGTTGCCAATGACGCCCCGGCGGCGGTGTCACCGGCCAGTTCGGCCTCCAGGAAGGCGGTGACGTGGTGGGCGGCGACGTCACGGGCTGTGGTCCGGTTCCAGGTGGGGTCGTCGCAGAACCCGAACGGCACCACCGTCATCACGCGGCGTACCGATGCGCATGGACCGGTGAACGCGAAGTGCTCGGCACCGACGAGGCCCACCTGGACAGCTCGTGGCGAGGCGCCGTGGCCGTAGGTCAGCGCTGCGCCGGTGGCGTAGGGGGTGTCAGGGTCTGCGGTGCCTCCCAGGGCGGCGACAGGCACGTCCATTGACTGCAGTCCGGTCGCCCCGAACATCACCGCGTCACCGGCCATCGACACCACGGCGTCCACCCGGTCGTCCGACCAGTCCGGCCACAGCCGCTCGGGCACTCTTCCGAGGCCGGCTCGTGCGGCCATGTCGCCCAGGTGGGGCTCGAGAGCATCGCACAGGAAGACACCGGCGTCGTCGGCGCGCCTGGCGTCGGCACACGCGGCCCGCAGCGACTCGGTGTGGAGGCGGGCCCCGCCCATGACCTGTGCTGCGTAGCCGCCGTAGGAGTGCCCGGCGAGGGCGATGCGGTCGGTGTCGACCACTGTCGAGAGGGCGTCACCACGTGTGGTCATGTGGTCGAGGACGGCCCGCAGATCCCGGGGGCGGTCGACCGTGGCCTGCCACAGCTTGGAGGGGTCGAGGGGCTCTTGGTGGTCGGGGGAGACGACCACGAAGCCGCGGGAGGCCAGGTGCTCAGCGAGCCACCCGTAGGCGCCGGGTCCGAGCGCGAATCCGGGCGAGAGCACGACCAGCGGGTATGGGCCTGCGGTCACGTCGGCCGGCGCGCCGCGACGAGCCTGCCCTGGGTAGGTCGCCAGTGTGACCGGGTTCGTCCCGGAGAGCATGCCGACGGTGTAACGGTAGGTGACGCGCTCGTCGTCGCTCGTAGCCGCGGCGGGGTACCAGAGGGTCGCAGGTACGGGGTGGTCGCCGGGGACGGTGAGGTCGCGGACGCCGACCGGGTGGGGTCCCGGTTGGGCGTACGGCACCGAGGCTGGGTCTAGGGTGGAAGGCTCGGGTGCGGCGCGGACCATGCCCAGGCCCATCGCCACCGCCCAGCCGAGGAAGACCACGGCCCCGAGGGCGGTCAGCGCGGCGCGGGTGCTCCAGCGTCGCAGCCGCGTCGGGCCGGCTGCGGTTGGTGTGGTGGTTTCACGCACGATGCTGCACCTCCCGCCAGGTGGTGTCGGTGACCGCGACCGCGACCTTCCCGCGGCCGTGCCCGCCGTGGAAGTGGGTGACGGCGACCGCCACGTCCTCCAGCGGGTAGACCGCGGAGACAACGGGCCGCAGCCGGCCGTCCTCCACGAATCGGGTCAGGGTGCGGAGGTCCTCGGCGTCGTCGCGATGCACCAGCACGCGCAGCCGTTGCCGGACCAGCGGGTTCAGCGCGACCGCCTGGAGGAAGCGTCCGGTTCCCTTGAACCAGCGACCGCCGCTGCCGCCGACCAGCACCAGGGTCCCGTCGGGTCGCAGCGCACGCCGGTACTCAGCTATCGGGCGTGCGCCCACCAGGTCGACGACCACGTCGAACCGCGCCGGACCGGCGGCGACGTCGTCGCGGGTGTGGTCCAGCACGTGGTCGGCGCCGAGTTCGCGCACCAGGTCGCCGCCGGCCGGCCCCTGCAGGGCGGTGACCTCGGCGCCGAGCGCCTTGGCGATCTGGACGGCGAAGGTGCCGACGCCGCCGGAGCCGCCCACGATGAGGACCTGCTGTCCTCCGCCGACCCCGCCGGCGTCCCGGAGCGCCTGGAGCGCGGTGAATCCCGACACCGGGACGACTGCCGCCTCCACCGACGACAGCGTGGAGGGCTTGAGGGCCAGCTGGTGCTCGGGGACCGCGGCGAACTCGGCGAGTCCGCCGTCGCACCAGCCGAAGACCTCGTCGCCGGGCACCAGGTCGCGGACGTCGAGGCCGGTGGCCTCGACCACCCCGGCGATCTCGCGTCCGGGAGTCCGGTGGCGGGGGCGGAGCAGTCCGGTGGCGGGGCGGGCGACGTAGGGCCAGCCGGCCATCAGGTGCCAGTCGTCGCCGGCTACGGCGGCGGCCTCGACGCGGACCAGCACCTGGTCGCCGGTGGGCGTGGGGCGGGGCACGTCTCGGACCCGCAGCACCTCCTGTGCGGCGCCGTAGCGCTCCTGGACGACGGCCCTCATGCCGTCACCTGCGTCTGGGAGTCGACGCCGTCGACGCCGTCGACGTCGCGGTGCCAGGCATCAAGCCTCACGCCCTTGAGGAGGAGCCAGGCGATCATCGAGAACTCCGCGATGACGGCTGGTGCCAGCAGCACCGGCGACAGGGTGCCGTCGTAGCCGGAGAGCAGGAAGAAGGCGAAGCTGTCGGCGGCGTACCCGACGCCGGCGACGCCCAGGATGACGCCGAGCCAGCTGGGGAACCAGGAGGACTTGATGAGCAGGTAGGCCAGCACCAGCAGGTGGGCGGCGAAGAAGACCAGGCCGATCAGGTAGCCGTAGGAGTGCGCCTCCATCGTCAGCCCCACCAGCGCGTCACGGTCGTCGGTCGACAGCCCGGCGCCGGGGCCGGCGGGGTCGAGCAGGAGCAGCGCGGCGAACTGGGCGAGCAGGATGGAGCCCAGCACCGCGGCCTGGGTGAGCCGGAACGCGGCCGCCAGCGTGGACAGCGTCTTGCTGACCGGGCGCAAGAGCACGTAGAGCAGCACGGCCACCGCGACGTCGCTGAGCACCATCAGGGTGTCGGCGACGAAGCCGACGCGGAACAGGCTTTCGGAGCCGGTGATGTTCGCTGCGGTCGCGGCGGCACTGGCCGGGTCCACCAGTGTCCCGCGGACGTAGAGCTCGCTGAAGAGCCCGCAGGTGAAGATGACCAGGTAGAAGACGCCGGCGGTCCGGGCGACCGCGCGCGGTGACCAGCGCCGCGACGTCGTGGGCATGTTGTTGACGGGATTCGGGGTTGTTGTGAGTGTGTTCATGGCTCGACGTTCCCGGGAGCCGGTCGAGACGCGGTCCAGATCGGGTCGAGCCTGGGTCGAGACCGTGCGCGGTCTCCAGAGCGGGAGGGCGCCACACGGTGGCCGGTAGCGAGCAGCAGTGCCCCGGCCCGATCGACATCCGGCTGCTGGGAGGTGTCGCGGCCACCGTGGCCGGCGAGACGGTCGAGCTCGGCCGGCCGAAGAGCCGAACCCTGCTGGCGGCGCTGGCGCTGGTCTGCGGCGAGACCGTCCCGGTCACCCGGCTGGTCGACCTGGTCTGGGCAGAGGACCCGCCCCGGACGGCGGAGAAGACGCTGCAGACCTACGTGATGCAACTCCGCGCAGCGCTCGGAGCCACCGCCATAGAACGTTTCGGCGCCGGGTACCGCCTCGCCCTGGCGCCGGGCTGCGTCGACGCGGCGCGCTTCGAGGACCGCCTGGCCTCCGGTGACGTCGACGCTGCGCTCGTGGAGTGGACCGGGCCGCCGCTTGCGGGACTCGACGCGCCGGGACTGGCGCCGCAGGCGGCCCGGCTGACCGAGCGGTGGGTGGAGGCGACCGAGGCCCGGATGGCGAGGCTGGTGGAGACCGACCCGCGGGACGCGATCGCGGTCCTGAGCGGGCTCACCGCCGAGTACCCGTTCCGCGAGGAGCTGTGGGCGCTGCTGATGACCGCCCTCTACCGGGCCGGCCGACAGGCCGACGCTCTGGCGGCGTACCGCACAGTCCGAGAGCGGCTCGTAGAGGAGCTCGGCATCGAGCCCGGCCCGCGGCTGCGGCAGGTCGAAACGATGATCCTCGCCCACGACGAGGGCCTACGCCCGGTCCCTGCTGTCCACGCCGCGGCTGCACCAGACGCGGACCCGTCGAGCAGGCTGCCCACGAGAGCCGCACCGCTCCTCGGTCGGCGCCGGGAGCTGGCCGAAGTGGAACGACACCTGGAGGGGGCGCGAGTGGTCACGGTGACCGGGCCCGGTGGCATCGGGAAGACCCACCTCGCCCTCGCCGTGGCAACTCGGGCCCAGGCCTCCTACCGAGACGGGGTGTACCTGGTGGACCTCTCCGACCGAGCGGGCCACGACGACGTCGCCCGGGCGGTGCTGGAGGCACTCGCGCTCCCCGAGGCACCCGGCCAGCAACCCGTGGAGACCGTCATAGGGGCGCTGCGACGGCGTCGGACCCTGCTGGTCCTCGACAACTGCGAGCACGTCGTCGAGAGCGCCGCCGCCACCTGTCAGACTCTCATCGACCAGTGCCCGGGTGTCCAGGTGCTGGCCACCTCCCGAGAGCCGCTGGCGATCGGCGCCGAGCAGCTCGTCCCGCTGCCGCCGCTGGATCCCGCAGGAGCCGGCACCGAGCTGTTCGCGCAACGTGCCCTCTCCCTCGACCCGGACTTCGACCTGGCCACCTGGCGGGAGGACGTCACCGAGATCTGCCGTCGCCTCGACGGGGTGCCGCTGGCCATCGAGCTCGCCGCCGCCCGCTCCCGCACACTCACCCCGCCGCAGCTGCTCGACCGGCTCCAGGACCGACTCCGGCTCCTCGTCGGCGGCCGGCGGGACCGCGTGGAACGGCATCGCACGCTTCGAGCGACCCTGGACTGGTCCTACGACCTGCTCAGCCCCACCGAACAAGCCATGTTCGGCCGGCTCTCCACGTTCAGCGCACCGTTCAACCTCGAAGCCGCCGAACGCGTCGCCGCCGACGGCGACCTCGACCCGGTCGACGTCGACGACCTGGTAGGCAGTCTCGTGGACCGGTCACTGCTCACCGTGACGACCGGACCGCGGGGCGAGCGGCGCTACCGAATGCTGGAGACCATCCGCCACTACGCTGCCGAGGCACTCGCCGACACCGGCGAGGCCCAGGCGACGCAGCGCCGCCACGCGGACTGGTGCCTGGGCGAGGTCCGACAGATCCACCAGCTGCTCACCGGAGCTGAGGAAGTCGCCGGCGTCGAGCGGCTGGAGAACTTCTGGCCCGAGCTGCGCACGGCGGTCGAACGAGCCCTCGTCTCCGGCCAGCCCCAGGACGTGGTCGATCTGGTCGAGCCCGTCGCCGGGGAGGTTCTGCTCCGCAGCCGGCAGGAGATCGGCGACTGGGCCGAACGGGTCCTCGACGCGAGCGACGGCGATCCGGAACTGACCGTGTTCGGGCTGGTGTGGGCCGCCCACCGCCACGCCCTGGCGCAGACTCCCGATGCCTACGATCGGCTCGTCCAGGACCACCCGGAACCAGACAACCCGCTGGTGCGCCACGGCAGGGCCTTCGCCCACGAGGACTGGGAAGCACTCCTGGACCTGGTCCCCGACGCGGAGGCCGAACGCCACCGCCGCGGCCAACCGTTCCTCGCCGAGCTCATGGAGACCGACATCCTGGCTGCCTACCTCAACCTCGGCCGCTTCCCCGAGCTCGAGGCACTGGCGCCGGTGCTGACGCAGCGCTACCGCACCCACGGCCCACCCACCCTGCTCAACTGGACCCTGATGCTCCACGGCTACGGCGCCGCGTTCCAAGGCGACCACGACCGCGCCGACCACCTGTTCGAGCAAGCCGCCCACGTCGAGGTCCCGGCCCGGACCCACACCCCCACCACTGCCGTCTCCGCCCGCGTGGCCTTCCGGCGCGGCGACACCCACACGGCCTACACGCTGCTCCTCCACCACGTCGAAGACCTCCTTGTGTTCCCCCCATCGTGGGCTTCTCTATCGGCTTCCCGGTTGAGGGCCGCGGTGGTCTCGTAGTTGATCGGGCTCATCATGCCTGCCGAGCTGTGCCGGCGGTCGTGGTTGTGAACCCGTAGCACCAGTCCAGCACGACGGCCTGGGCCTGGCCGGTGTTCTTGAACTCGTGGCGTGAGAGGACCTCCCACTCCAGGCTCGAGAAGAACGCCTCGGCGGCGGCGTTGTCGAAACACGACCCGACCCGGCCCATCGACTGCCGGATGCCCTGCTGCCGACACAACTTCGTGAACGAGTTCGCTGTGTAGGTCGAGCCGCGGTCGGTGTGGAAGATGACCCGCTGGGACTCGTCCTCACGCCAGTTCGGGCCGTTGACGGCATCGACACCGCCTCGGCTCGCGACAGCCATCTTGATCGCCGCGCACGCGAGCTCGGCGTCCGGATGCAGCGACGTGGCGGCGCCGAGCAGGCGCCGGCTGTAGAGGTCGATCACGGTCGCCAGGTACAGCTTCCCGGCAGCGGTGGGGATCTCCGTCATATCCCCGACCCACCTGGAATTTTGTAGCTGCGCGGTGAAGTCCCGCTTGAGCAGATCAGGGAACTTCGGCGCCGTCTTGTCCTGCCTGGTGAGCCCGTTGCGACGCTTGATCCGCCGTGCAATCAGGTGTTGTCGGCGCATCGAGTCCGCGACCGTCTTCTCCGACACCCTCCAGCCCGCATCACGAAGGTCGTGAACCAGCCGCGGTGAGCCGTGCAGCCCCCGGGCCTTGCCGAACGCGACCCGGACGGCGCGGTCGACAGTGTCGCGGCGCCGGTCCCGAGCAGTGTGCAGACCGCTGCTCGCGGCGGGACTGTTGGCGCGGTCCAGCCACTTGTAGAACCAGGCCAGGCTGACGCCGAGCAGGGCGCAGACGACCGTGTGTGGCACCCGGTAGTTGGTCCTCTGGTCGGCGATGAAGCGTGCCACGCTCACTTCGTCGCCTCCTTGACCCACAGGACCACGGATCGCTTGAGGACATCACGCTCCATCCGGAGCTCAGCGTTCTCGGCACGCAGGCGCTTGAGTTCCTCGACGTCGTCCTTCGACAACCCCCGGGTGCCCTCGGCCGCCTCCCGCGCACGGTTCACCCAGTTGCCCAAGGTGCCCTCGTTCACGCCGAGATCGCGTGCAACTTGCGCGATCGGCTTGTTGGTCTCTTCGACGATCCGGACAGCTCCCTCACGGAACTCCCGGTCGTACTTCTTCCGCTTCTCTGACATCGCAATCCCTATTGTCGATGCCTCTACGGTTCGGGGGGAACCTCACCTCGACACCGGCAACATGCAGGGCGTCGGCGTCGCCGCCATCGAGTTCGTCCGGATGATGCACCTGGCGGATCGGCTCGACGAGGTGGCCCGACTCGTCCGATACCTGGAGGCCAGTCCACTTCTCGAGTCGCCGTACTTCCGCGGCTTGGTCTCCGATGCCGTCACCGCCAGCAACCCGGCCCAGGTTGCCGAGATCTCGGATGACCTTGCTGCAGCCGAGTACATGGTCGAGCTGCTCGAAGCTGTCGTGCGATCAACGGAGGGATCCGAAAGTGGCCGCAAGGTCTGATGGAGACGATCCCCGGGACGTGACCGGGGTGTCCCTCTCATCTCTCGTGATCCGAGCATGCGCAACTGGTGGCACCCCGCCGTGGCAACATCTTCGCGGCGCCGGGAGGTTGTCCAGGAGCGGTTGTCCCCGACAAGAGGTAAGGAGGAGGCTTCGCATTCCAACTCCCCGTGCCGTCGGCACTGCGAGTGGAGGCAATCGCGAGCCTGAACACGGCCCACACGACTCCGGTTGCCGCGCTGGCAATGAGGGCGAGACCGAGGTCGGGCTGGAACAGCATGGTGTTCATCAGTGGGGTGCCGAACAGCCTCGGCACGAGGTCGATGATGACCCAAGCGGCTGCGACCGTGGTGAGCAGCGGGAACCAGAGACTGAAGAGGCCGAAGGCGCCCGCCTTGGCGCGTAGGTCGGCGCGGTGGCGCCAGGCCCAGACCATGCTGAGCGTGTAGACGCCTGGCAGGAGTACGAGGGCGATGAACAGGGCCTTCTGGGACAGCCTCGACCCTTCGCCGGCGTAGGCAAGGCCCAGTGCCTGGGCGGTGATGGCGTTGCGGAGCTGGGTCGTCTCGCCGAACCCGACGCCGCTGCCTGCGTTGACCAGCACGACGACCGCGTCGTTCCCGGATGGGCTCATCGTCGCGAGCGTCTCGAACCCGGGACTGGACCCTGAGTGCCAGACGGTCCCGTTGCTTGAGTCCACGAACCAGCCGAGGCCGTAGAACGGCGATGCGGCGCTGGCGGGTCGCATCATCTCGGCCTTGCCTTCGGCGCTCAGGACGTCGGCTCGGCCGTTCATCATCGTCTGCAGGAACCGGGCTACGTCGTTGGCGCTGGCGATGATGCCTCCCTGCGGCGCCGTGCCGAGCTGCGTCCGGTTGTCGGAGAGTGGTCGCTTGGTGCCGAACCACGGTCGGTGTCCGGTCGCCATGTTCGCGTGGACCTCGCCGTCGGCGACGAAGCTGTCCCGCATGCCGATGGGTTGGAGGATGTGCTCCGTGACGTAGCTCTGGTACGAATGCCCGCTCACGACCTCGACCACCCGCCCGAGGATCTGGTAGTTCGCGTTCGAGTACTCCCACCTCTGCGCGGGTGCGTGGGCTGGGGTGACGTCTGCGAGGTGCTCGACGCGCTCGGCGAGCTCGTGCTTTCCGCCGGTCAGGTCGGTGGGCGCGGTGTTGCCCTGCCAGGTTGAGTAGCCGCTGGTGTGGTCGAGCAGCTGGCGGACGGTGATGGTGCCTGCCGGGTTGCTGGTGAAGCCGTCGAGATAGCCGTGAACAGCGGCGTCCAGGTCGACCCTGTCCGCCTCGACCAGCTGCATGACGGACAGTGCGGTGAAGCTCTTGGAGATCGACCCAGTCAGGAACGGGGTGTCTGGCGTGACCTCCTCGTCGCCGCCAAGCTCGACGACTCCTCGCGCGCCGGCGGAGGTGATGTTGCCGTCCGTCACGACTGCGTAGGCAAGGCCGGGTGCACCCGAGGCGCCCATCTCGCTGTCGATGACGTCGTCTACAGAGCCGCCCAGCCCGCTCATCGGCGACGCGATCCCCAGCCCGACAACGAGCATCGTCATCAGTGTCTTCACCACCATCGTCCCTCTCCAGCCGGTAGGCCTGTTGTCCAGCCGGCGCCGGTCCTGCAGCGCTGGGTGCCGCTCAGGCCCGCCGGGCGGCCGGAGCCGTGGCCGGCTCGCTGGGCTCGGCGGGAGCTGCGCGCCGACCGGTGGCCACGAGCAGGAGCCAGACCGCGAAGCTCATCTCGCCGATCACCGACGGGACTGCGACGATGACGAGGAGGAGGTTGGCGGAGGCTTCGTAGTCGGCCAGTGCGAGGTGGGCGACGGTGTCGAGGACGTACGCGGCCCCGGCGGCCATGAGCAGCCAGCCGATCCACCGCGGTCCGCGAGCCTTGAGCAGCAGCACGCCCAGCACCACCAGGTGCGCGCCGAAGGCAGCCAGGCCGGCGACCCAGGTGAACTCGAAGGTCTGCAGCGCCAGCAGCATGGCGTCGTCGTGCGCGTCCCCGAGGGCGTCCGGTG
>CAVVHI010000005.1:0-6173 GCA_963747975.1 uncultured Actinomycetota bacterium | reverse complement strand
CGGCGAGGTGATGGGTCGGCCGTCGATCATCAGGCTCCCGGGGTCGCCCGTGATCGCCGTGGAGACACCCACCCGGATGCCGTCGATCTGCATCGTCTCCGCGCCCGCCCCACGGAGCTCCTGGACGGCGTCGAGGATGTCAGCCACCCGCACCCCACCCTGGGGATCGCGCACGGTCATGGTCAGGCCGGGGCCCTGGGCAGGGACCGTGCCGTTCAGGATCCCGATCGCCTCGGCGCGCCGGCGCGCTTCCTCCAGCGCGGTCGCCGACCGGCTGTCGGAGCTGGTCAGCTGCTGCAGGGCGGACCGCTGGTCGCCGATCTGCTCGCGCAGCCGTTCCTCGCGCGCGTTGAGATCGTCGAGGATCCGGACGAGGTCCTCCTCGCGGGCGCCGGTGAGCGCCTGGTCGTCGCCGACGTTGCGGACCTGCACGGCGAAGGCGAAGCCCAGGAGCAGGGTGAGGACGCCGATCAGCACGGCGGCAAGAGGGTCACGACGCCGCCGCCGGGGCGTGACCGTGACCGTCGGCCGCCCGGCGTCCGTCGCGACCGGTGCCGGGGGCTCGTCGACGGCTCCCGTGGGCTCGGTGGTCTCCGTGGGCTCGGAGGTCTCCGTGGGCTCGGAGGCTCTCCGTGGGCTCGGTGGTCTCCGTGGGCTCGGCGCCGGCCGCCGGCACGACGGCCTTCGCGGGTTCCACGGCCTCCGCGGGTTCCACGGCCTCCGCGGGCTCGACGGCTCCGGCCGGCCGCTCACCGAGCCGTCCCGGACCGAACGGGTGGGGAACGACGTCGTCGTCGTGGTCCGGTGTTCCCGCGGGTCCCCGCGGAGAGTCGCCACTCATGCCCGGAAGACGTGCCGGCGGATGGCGGCAGCGTTGCCGAAGATGCGGATGCCGAGCACGACGACGACCGCGGTGGACAGCTGCGCGCCGACGCCGAGCTGGTCGCCGAGGAAGACGATCAGTGCGGCCACCACGACGTTGGAGACGAAGGAGATGACGAACACCTTCGCGTCGAAGATGCCGTCCAGCCGGGCGCGCAACCCGCCGAAGACGGCGTCCAGGGCGGCCACGACGGCGATCGGCAGGTAGGGCTGCAGCCACAGCGGGACGGTGGGGTCGAAGAACAGACCGAGGAGGACGCCGGCCGCGAGTCCGATGATCGGGATCACGGGTCAGCCTCCCGGGGTGGGGTCGGTGGCCGCACCGTCCCCCGCGGGGGCCTCCGGCGCGGCGCTGCGGAGCTCAGGGATCGTGGCGGCAGGCAGGGTGAGCTCGTCCTTCCGGGAGAAGTCGAAACGCAGGCCGAAGGTCTCCGAGATCACCGCGAGCGAGCTCACCTCGGGGCTGGCCAGGAACTTGCTCGCAAGCGTGTCCGGGTCGCCGATCGCGCTGACCTCGTAGGGGTTGTTGACCGGCCGGAAATCCACGAGCACCGCCTCGCCGGCGAACCGGATGGCGGTCAGCGGACCCAGCCGCTGCCCGTTGATGCTGATGCCCTCCGCGCCGGCGGCCCACAGGGCGTTGACCACGAGCTGCAGGTCGCCGTCCCGCACCCGGCCCCGCGGGTCCTCCGCCGTCGCGCCACCGACCGGGTCGCTGTCGGCCTGCGGGTCGGCGTTGGCCAGGGTGACCAGGAGGCCGGGGCCGGTGACCTCCACGGCGGCCGCGCCCTGCTCGGCGCGCGCCAGCTTGTCGAGCGCCTGCTGACCCACCGCGCTGCGGGTGAGGACCTCGTCCCGGTTCTCGCTGACCTGCTTGCTGAGGTCGGCCAGCTGGGCCTGGAGGTCGTCGCTGGTGGCGGACTCCCGGTCGATGTCGCCGACCAGCGCCTCGCGCACCTTCTCCCGTCCCCCGGCTCCGGCGGCCGCCTGGTTGTAGGTCACCGCGACCAGCAGGCCGGCGATGAGCAGCGTGAGCGCGACGAGGAGGCGGGCCCGCCAGCGCGGGCGGTCCGGCCGGCCGGCCGCCCGGGCCTCGGCGGCCTGGGCGTAGGCGGGATCCAGCGTCTCGGCGAGGACGGCGTCCAGCAGCGACGCACCCAGCGATCGCGGGGCGCCGCCTCGCGGGGGCGCGGTCATGGCGCGGCCGGTGGCACGGTCATGGCGCACCCTGCGCCGTCCGCTCGGCCCGGACGATGCCGGCCACCTGGATGACGTAGAACAGGCCGGCGAGCAGGTAGAGCGCGGTGCCCCAGATGGTGAGGGCCCAGGCGAAGGGCCCGGCGATCTGCGCCAGCCGGCCCTCGCCGTCGGCGATCAGCAGCATCGGGAAGGCGTAGAGCAGCAGCAGCGTGGCCGCCTTGCCGAGGTAGTGCACCTGCAGGGGCGGATACCCGTAGTGCCGCAGGACCAGCAGCATGACGCCGAGCACGAGTTCCCGGCCCAGCAGGAGGGCGACCACCCAGACCGGGACGACGTCGCGGATGGCCAGCGCGACCAGCGTGCAGACGATGTAGAGCCGATCGGCGGCCGGATCGAGCAGGGCGCCGAGGCGGCTGCCCTGGTCCAGCCAGCGGGCCAGCTTGCCGTCCAGCCAGTCGGTGAAGCCCGACAGCATGAGGACGACCAGCGCCCAGCCGTCCTCCTCGGGCCCGAGCAGCAGCCAGAGGAACAGCGGCACACCGAGCAACCGGAGCACCGAGAGGGCGTTCGGCAGGGTCCACACCCGGTCGGGCAGGTCCTCGCGGTCCATCGACGCCGAGCGCTCCGCGGGAACGGTGGGGCCGGCCTTCCCGTTCGACGACGTCACGACTCCTCCAGCCCCCTGCACTTCCGTGCACGAGGCTAGTAGAAGGAGTTCGCCCTCCTCACCACTCGTCGGTCCGCGGCGAGCCCCTGCGCCCCTCCCGGGGTACCGCACGGGCTCCGCGGGGGGCGTCGTCCTAGGCGGGGACCGCCACCGAGGCGGGCGCGGCCTCGTAGCCCAGTGGCCGGCGCGAGAAGCTCCCGGTGCCGTGCGTCACCGACCGCAGCACGCCGGGATAGGTCAGCAACTCGATCTCGGGCACCTCGGCGAGCACCGTCGTCCGGTCGCGGACGGGGTCGGCCTCGCTGCCGGTGACCCGGGCTCGCCGTCCGGACAGGTCGCTCATGACCGCACCGACGTACTCCGCCGGCGCCACGACCTGCACCTCGCACCACGGCTCGAGGATGCGGGTGCCGGCCGCGGCGGCCAGTTCGCGCAGCGCGAGTGCGCCGGCGGCCTGGAAGGCCGCGTCGGAGCTGTCGACCGAGTGGGCCTTGCCGTCCACCAGGGTCAGGTGGACGTCGACCAGCGGCCGGTCGCCGCTGATCCCCCGCTGCGCCTGGGTGCGGACGCCCTTCTCGACGCTGCCGTGGAACTGGCTGGGCACGGTGCCACCGACGATTCGCTGTTCGAAGACGACACCCGAGCCCGGCGCCCCCGGCTCGGCCTCCACGACGACGACGGCGTACTGGCCGTGGCCACCGGACTGCTTCACGTGCCGTCCGGTGACCCGCGCCGGCCCGGCGAGCGTCTCGACCATCGGCACCCGCACGGGGACGGTGTTCACCGCGACGCCGTGCCGGGTGCGCAGCCGCTCGAGCAGTACCTCGGCGTGCGCCTCGCCCACGCACCAGAGCAGCAGCTGCCCGGTGTCGGGCCGCCGTTCCAGCCGCACGGTCGGGTCCTCGGCGACGAGGCGGGCCAGCGCCGTCGCCAACCGGTCCTCGTCGGCCCGCGACGACGCCTCCACCGCCACCGGGAGCTGCGGGGTGGGCAGGTCCCAGGGCGCGACGAGCCGGGGCTCCTCCGGCGAGGAGAGGGTGTCCCCGGTCTCGGCGCTTCCCAGCCGGGCCACCGCGCAGATGTCGCCCGCCGGGCAGGCGGCCACCGGACGCATGGTCGCGCCCAGCGGCGACGAGAGGGCGCCCACCCGCTCGTCGACGTCGTGATCGGGGTGCCCGCGCTCGGCCAGGCCGTGGCCGGAGACGTGCACGGGGAGGTCGGGGCGCAGGGTGCCGGAGAAGACGCGCACCAGCGACACCCGGCCGATGTAGGGGTCGGTGGTCGTCTTGACGACCTCGGCGACCAGCGGGCCGTCGGGATCACAGGTCAGCGGTGGGGCCGCCGAGCCGTCGGGGCGGGTCACCGTCGGGCAACCGTGCTCCAGCGGACACGGGAAGCCGGTGACCATCAGCTCGAGCAGGCTGTCGACTCCCACGCCCGCGAGCGGGGCGGCGAGGAGCACGGGGAAGAAGTGCGCCCGCGCCACGGCGGTCTCCAGGTCGGCGATCAGATCGCCCTGCACCAGCTCGTCACCCGCGAGGTAGCGCTCCATGAGCGCCTCGTCCTCGCTCTCGCCGATGATTCCCTCGATCAGCTCCGACCGGAGTCGATCGCCTTCGGGGGCCCCGACGCCCGGGTCGAGCAGCGAGACCACGCCGTTCACCGAACCGTCGGCGGCCCGGTCGACGAGGTGGACCGGATAGACCCCCTCCCCCAGCATCTGCTGGCACGTCCGGACGGCGTCGTCGACGTCGGCGCGGGCGCGATCGAGCTGGGTGATGACGACGGCGCGCGGCATGCCCACCGCCGCGCACTCCTCCCAGAGCGCGACGGTCGAGGCGTCGACCCCGTTCACCGCCGAGACGACGAAGAGGGCGGCGTCGGCCGCGCGCAGGCCGGCCCGCAGCTCACCGACGAAGTCCGGGGAGCCGGGGGTGTCGAGCAGCGTGATGCGGTGGCCGTCGTGCTCGACGGTCGCAACGCCGAGGGAGACCGAACGCTGCTGGCGGATCTCCACCTCCTCGGTGTCCAGGGCGGTGGCGCCATCCTCGATGCGGCCGGCCCGTGGCAGCGCCCCGGTGGCCACCAGCAGGGCCTCGGCCAGAGTCGTCTTCCCGGCGCCCGCGTGGCCCACCAGGGCCACGTTGCGCACTTTCCCGGCGGGCCGGGGGGCCGGCGCCGACGCGGTGTCCTTCGCCATGAGTGCGGCCCCTCAGCTCGAGGGGCCGGACGGGATGACGGCCGCGGTGCCGGCCGGGTAGAACAGCGCGGTGTGCCCGTCGGGCTGCCACCGCACGAGATAAGGCGGCCCGCCCTCGGGTTCGTGGCACTCCACGACCTCGCCGACCCGGTCCGGCTCCCCCTGGTGGGTGGAGTGGACCACGATGCGGTCTCCGACATGAGCTTCCACGGCAGCCTCCTCGGCGGTGCCCGGCTGTGTCTCGCATCACAGCCTGCCCGCGTGGCCCGGCCCGAGCAAGACCCTTCCCACGTCTCCGTCAGGCTTCGGCCGCCAGGAGCGCGGCCAACGCGTCGAGGCTGTCGCTCCAGCCGCCCCGGTGCAGGGCCAACCGCTCGTCGGTGGCGAACCGTCCCTGCCGCAACGTCAGCTCGGTGCCGGCGCCGGCGCCGGCGACGTCCAGCGCGAGCGACACGAGGGTCTCGCGGTCGTCGGGCGTCGGTTCGTCCCACCGGAAGGTGTAGGCGAGCGCGGACGGCGGGTCGATCTCGCGGAACTCTCCGGAGACGTGGAACCGGTCGCCGTCCGGTGGCTGCATGGTGAACCGGTAGCGGCCTCCGACCCGCAGGTCGAGCTCGATCTCCGGCGTCGTGAATCCCCGCGGGCCCCACCATCGGGCCACGTCGTCCGGGCGGGTCAGGGCCCCGAACACCCGGTCCCTGGGTGCGGGCAGCCGGCGGCTCAGCCACAGCTCGAGCGGACCGGACGCCGGCTCGCCGACCGACACCACGATCAGAAGTCGTGCGCCTCGTCGTAGCTCATGTCCCCGTCCGGCTCGGAGGGTCGTCGTGGCGCCGGCGCCGGGGCCACCCGCCGCTCGGCCGGGTGCGCGTGCGGCCCGCTCCCCCGCTGCTCGTGCGCCTGGTCGTACTCGTAGTCGCCCGAGGCGTCCGGTCGCTGCTCCACCTGTCGCTGCTCCACGAGTCCTCCTCCGCCGGGTTGCCGTCCCACGGCCACACCATGTCCA
Source organism: uncultured Actinomycetota bacterium (assembly GCA_963747975.1). GTDB lineage: Bacteria > Actinomycetota > Actinomycetes > Propionibacteriales > Nocardioidaceae > Nocardioides_C. Next base: position 218 of record CAVVHI010000005.1, on the reverse strand, counting down.
CGCGACCTGGACGGGGCAAGGGCCTTTCGGCGGGCGACGGTGAGCCTTTCGCCGGACAGCCGGAGGTGCGGCCGCGGGGCCGGGGGCAGCCACGCCGCCGCGAGCAGCGGTACCGGGAGCAAGCGGTTCCGTGCGGGCATCGTCGTCCTCTTCCCGGCCGGCATCGGCACCGGCCGACGAGTCGTGCGACGAAGAGCGACGTGGTCGGACGAGCCGTC
>CAVVHI010000004.1:0-216000 GCA_963747975.1 uncultured Actinomycetota bacterium | reverse complement strand
CGCCTTCGGCCGCCCGCGGCGCCTCACCGGCGGCTCCGTCCGCGGCGGACGTCGCCTGCCCTCGGGGCCTCCTGGAGCCGCTGTGCGCGCTCCTCGGCGAGCTCGGAGGAGCGCAGCTGGAACGGCACGGAGATCACCATCACCCCGGGGTTGAACAGCAGCCGCCCCTTGAGCCGCAGCGCGGTCTGGTTGTGCAGGATCTGCTCCCACCGCCGGCCCGACGACGTACTCGGGGATGTAGACCGCCACGACACCGCGCGGGTTGGCCTTCCGGATCGTAGCGCGTAGTCGACGATCGGCTTCACGATCTCCCGGTACGGCGAGTACGAGCACCTTGAGCGGGACGTCGATGTTGCGGCTGTCCCACTCCTCGAGCAGCCTGGCCGTCACCGCCGGCTCGGTGTCGACGAAGACCGCCTCGAGCGTGCTCGGCCGCGACGCCTTGGCGTAGGCCAGCGCCCGCATCGTCGGCTTGTGCAGCTTCGAGACCGCCACGATCGCGTGCACCCGGGTCGGCAGCACCTGGTCGTCCTGCTCGACGGTGAGCTCCTCGGCGACCTCGTCGTAGTGGCGCCGGATGCCCTTCATCAGCATGAAGAAGATGCCCATCGCCAGGATCGCGATCCAGGCGCCCGCCAGGAACTTCGTCATCAGCACGACGACCAGCACGATGCCCGTCATGCCCAGGCCGAAGGTGTTGATCGCCCGGGAGCGCATCATCCGGCGGCGGGCCGCCGGGCTCGGTCTCGGTCCGCAGCAGGCGGGTCCAGTGCCGGGTCATCCCGGCTGGCCGAGGGTGAAGGAGACGAACACGCCGACGATGTAGAGCTGGATCAGCCGGGTGACCTCCGCCTCGAAGACCACGATCAGGGCGACCGCGAGGAAGCGCGAGGATCAGGATCCCGTTGTTGTACGCCAGCCGGTCGCCGCGGGAGGCGAGCTGGCGGGGCAGGTAGCCGTCGCGGGCCAGGATCGAGCCGAGCACGGGGAACCCGTTGAAGGCGGTGTTGGCGGCCAGCAGCAGCACGACCACGGTCATCGCGATCACGAAGTAGAAGCCGGGCGGGAAGTTGTCGAAGACCCCGCGCGCGATCTGGGAGAGCACGTGTGCTGGTCGTGGTCGGCCGGGCAGCGCGTGACCCGTCGGCGTCCCGGAGCAGGTACGGCTGCATGCGGGTCGACGTACCTCACCCTCATCTCGCGGGCGAGGCACGATGACGCTCATCATCATCGTGATCGCGATGACCGCGAGCATCAGCAGCGTGTTGGCCGCGTTGCGGCTCTTCGGCCGCCGGAACGCCGGGACCCCGTTGGAGATCGCCTCCACGCCGGTGAGCGCGACGCTGCCGGAGGAGAACGCGCGCGCCAGCAGGAACACCAGTGCCACCGTGGTCAGCTGCTCCCGTAGCCCTCCGCGTGGATGATCCGGTAGCTCGCGCTCTCCGCCAGCGGCAGGGTGCCCGATCAGCAGCCGGAGCTGGCCGTAGAGGGCCATCCCGCAGCACCGCCACCATGAAGCCGTAGGTCAGGACCGGGAACAGCCACGACGACTCACGCACGCCCCGCAGGTTGAGCGCGGCGAGCAGCAGGACGAGCAGGGCGGCCACCCACGTCTCGTTGCCCGAGACGAACGCCAGGCCGGCACCGGCGGTCTGCACCGCGGAGGAGATCGAGACCGCCACGGTCAGGACGTAGTCGACGAGCAGCGCGCCCGCGACCGTGACGCCTGCGTTGGGGCCGAGGTTGACCCTGGCGACCTCGTAGTCGCCCCCGCCGCTGGGGTACGCGTGGACGGTCTGGCGGTACGACGCCACCACCGTGAGCATCACCAGGCCGATCAGCGCGGCGATCGGCCAGGAGTACGCGTAGGCCGACACCCCGACGAACGACAGCATGATGAAGATCTCGTCCGGGGCGTAGGCCACGGAGGACAGCGCGTCGCTGGAGAAGACCGGTAGCGCGATGCGCTTGGGAAGGAGGGTGCCGCCGGCCTGCGTGCTCCGCAGCTTGCGTCCCAGGAGGATCCGCTTCGATATGTCGGCTACACCCACGCAAGGAAGGCTAGACCACGGTGACGCACGGGACGCGGTGTAGCGTCTCTCCGTGCATGTCGTGATCATGGGTTGCGGCCGCGTCGGCTCCACCCTCGCCCGGAGCCTCGAGGACCGCGGCCACACCGTCGCCGTCATCGACAGCAACCCCGATGCCTTCCGCCGCCTCGGCCCGTCGTTCAACGGCACCAAGGTGACCGGGATCGGCTTCGACCAGGACGTGCTCGACCAGGCGGGGATCGAGAAGGCGAACGCCTTCTGCGCGGTCTCCAGCGGTGACAACTCCAACATCATCGCGGCGCGGGTGGCCCGGGAGACCTTCGGCATCCAGCAGGTCGTCGCCCGCATCTACGACCCCGGCCGGGCAGAGGTCTACCAGCGTCTCGGCATCGACACCGTGGCGACGGTGAAGTGGACCTCGGACCAGGTGCTGCGCCGGGTCCTCCCGGCCGGCACCGAGCCGGACTACCGGGACCCCTCGGGCACCATCCGTCTGGACCAGCTGCGGGTCAACGAGTCCTGGATCGGCCACCGCACGGTCGAGTTCCAGCAGCAGTCGGGCAGCCGGATCGCCTGGATCGACCGTCTGGGCGAGGGCATGCTGCCCACGCGCGAGACCGTCATCCAGGAGGGAGACGTGCTGAACCTGGTGATGCGCGAGGAGAACGCGGACCGGGTGGCCACGGTCCACGAGAACGGACCGGAGGCGGGCTGATGCGGGTCGCGATTGCCGGAGCCGGCGCGGTCGGTCGCTCGATCGCGCGCGAGCTCATCCAGAACGGCCACAAGGTCCTGCTGATCGACAAGAACCCCGCCTCGATCAAGCCCGACCGGGTGCCCAAGGCCGAGTGGCTGCTGGCCGACTCGTGCGAGCTGTCCTCGCTGGAGGAGGCCAGTCTCGAGCACTGTGACGTCGTGATCGCGGCCACCGGCGACGACAAGGCCAACCTGGTCACGGCGCTGCTGGCGAAGACCGAGTTCGGGGTGCCGCGAACCGTCGGGCGGGTCAACCACCCCAACAACGAGTGGCTGTTCACCGAGGCCTGGGGTGTGGACGTGAACGTCTCGACCCCGCGGATCATGTCCGCCCTCGTCGAGGAGGCGGTCACCGTCGGCGACCTGGTCCGGCTGTTCACCTTCCGGAAGGGCAACGCCAACCTCGTCGAGATGACGCTGCCCGCGGACTCGCCGTACGTCGGCAAGCCCTGCGGTCTGATCCCGTGGCCGGAGAACTGCGCGCTCGTGACCATCCTGCGCGACGGGAGCGTCTACACCCCCGACGCGGAGCAGCCGATCGAGTCCGGCGACGAGCTGCTGTTCGTGGCCGCGGCCGACTCCGAGGCCGAGCTGCAGTCGCTGCTCGCGCCGGTCGAGCACCGCAGCTGATCAGCCCTCCGCGGGCACCGGCTCCATCGGGGTGCGGTTCCGCGCGAGCAGCCACACCATCGCGGCGAGCGCGGCCAGCTGGAGGGGCCAGCCCATGATCACCTTGGAGAAGCCCAGCACCGCGACGGCGGCCGCGGGGTCCATCGCGCCGCTGGTCCCGGCGAGGTAGAGCGGGAGCTGGACGGCGACCCGGACGACGCAGGGCACGACCAGCATCCAGCTCAGGTTCGAGGTGAGCCGGACGACCTGCCGGTCCTTGTGCCACGCGGTGGGGTCGCCGGCCACGCTGCCGACCATGAAGCCGACGACGGGCCAGCGCACCAGGATCGACGCCGAGATCGCGATCGCGTAGACGGCGTTGTAGAGGATCCCGGGAAGGAAGTAGGCCATCGCCTGGTCGTTGACGTCGCCGCCGGACTGCGCGCTGCGCCAGGCGAAGAACGCGCCGATGCCGATCCCGAAGAGGCTGTTGAGCACGAACTGCACGCTCGAGCGCTGCACGACGCGCGCCACCAGCAGGACCAGCGCGGCGGCGACGCTCACCATGAGGGCGGGCCGGAGCTCCTTGCCGGCGAGGAAGGTGACCGTGAAGATGATGGTGGGCACCGCGGCCTCGAGCATGCCGCGACGTCCTCCGAGCGCGTGCGCGAGCTGGGCGCGCACCACGGACTCGACGGTCTGCGCGGTCCCGTCGTCTGCGGTCCTGGTCACGTTCAGCCTCTCAGCTCGTAGCGGGGGTTGAACATGACGCGGGCCCCGTCGTGGACGCCGATCCGGCCGGTCACCTTGAGGTTGCGTCCAGGCTCGATGCCGGCGATGCGGCGCCTGCCGAGCCAGATCATCGTGACCACTCCGGAGCCGTCGTAGAGCTCGGCCTCGAGTGCCGGGACCCCGCCTCGTGGCCGGAGCGTCACCGTCCGCAGGCTGCCCTGGAGGTCGACCAGGGACCGGTCCTCGGCGTCCGCGATCATGCAGCACCCCGCCCGGGCGGTGTCGCTGCGCAGCTCCCTGGCCTCGAGGTCGTCGCTGCTCGCCCAGCGAGACAGCGACCGGCGGAGGCGGCCCTTCACGTCCGACATGCCTTCAGCGTAGCCAGGTGGCCGTCAGGTGGCTTCGGTCTCGCCGCCGACCCGGCGGGCGTTGGCCGGCATCGCCAGCGGCAACGGCTCCCCCGGTGCCATCGGGCCGGTGCCGCGCACCACCACGACGTCGCGCAGCGCCCGCTCGAGGTCCTGGTCGGGGTCGGGCTGCACCGCCGGCCGGCCGAGCAGGGTGGCACGCAGCAGCCACCGGGGCCCCTGGATGCCGAGCACCCGCGACGGCTGGGTGGCGGGCTCGCCGTCCTGGGTCTTGGCCGGCATCCGCACGTGCAGCTCGGTGCCGAACACGCCGTCGGACTCGGTGGCGGTGCCACCGCGGCGTGCCGTCTCGGCGGCGATCTTGTGCCGGACGTCGTCCCAGATGCCGCCGTTGCGGGGGGCCGCGAACGGACGCAGCTCCAGCGCGCCCTCCTTGCCGACGAGGAGCACGGCGGCGACCTGCTGCGACTTCTCCTCCACCTGCAGCCGCAGCTCGAGACCGGCGCGTCCCTTGACCACCAGCCCGCCCAGGTCCACCCGGTGCGGGTCCTCGGCCTCGAGGTCGACCTCGGCGGCGTCCCAGGGGCCGTCGGGACGCGGCGGCAGGGCGGAGTCGGCGGGCTCCGCGGGCGCCGCCTCGGGCTGCTCGGCCTGCGCAGCCTCCTGGGCCTGCCCGGCCTCCTCGGTCTTCTTCCGACGGAACTTCACTGCTTCTCCTCCGGCGCACCGGCCGCGTTGGTGTGGAATCCTCCGGTAGAACCGTAACCCCCCTCGCCACGCGCCGACGCCGGCAGCCGGTCGACCTCGACGAAGCCGGCCCGCTCGAAGCGCTGGACGACCAGCTGGGCGATCCGGTCCCCTCGACGCAGGCTCACCGGCTCGACCGGGTCGAGGTTGACCAGGACCACCTTGATCTCGCCGCGGTAGCCGGCGTCGACGGTCCCCGGCGCGTTGACGATCGAGACGCCGCACCGCGCGGCCAGGCCGGAGCGGGGGTGGACGAGTGCGACGTACCCGTCCGGCAGCGCGACCGCGATGCCGGTGGGCACCACCGCCCGCTCCCCCGGACCGAGGCGCACGTCGACGGTCGTGGTCAGGTCTGCGCCGGCGTCGCCGGGGTGGGCGTACGCCGGGAGCGGCACCTCCGGGTCGAGGCGACGGACCTGGATCTGCACGGTGCCCTGCATGGTCGTCGACCCTATCGGCAGCCGACGACCCTCCCGATGGCAGGCTTGTCCCGTGACGACGACGAGCGGGGTGCTGTACGACGAGCGCCTGTACGTGTCCCTGCGCTGGTGGGTCCAGGCCACGATGTTCGTGGCGACGTTCTGGCTGGCCTTCGTCGTCGCGCTCTCCCCCGTGGTCGCGTGGGCGGCGACCGGCGTGCTGCTCGGCGCCACGGTGCTGCTGTTCCTGTCGTACGGCGCCGCGCGGGTGCGTGTCGAGGACGGCACCCTGACCGCGGGCCGGGCCCGGATCCCCCTCCGCCTGCTCGGCGAGGCGACCCCGCTGGACGCCGAGGCCACCCGGCTGCTGGCCGGCCGGCACGCGAACGTGCACGCCTACCTGCTGCTGCGGCCCTACCTCAAGCGAGCCGTCCGGGTCGCCGTCGAGGACCCCGAGGACCCGACGCCGTACTGGCTGGTCTGCACCCGGCACCCCGAGCGTCTCGCCGAGGCGATCACGTCCGGGCGACTGGGCTAGCGCGACCTGGGTAGATTCAGCACAAGACCCCTACACAGGAGGAAACCCCTATGGCCTCGTCGAAGGCTTGGAGCGTGATGGCGCTCTCCTCGACCGTCGGCGCCACCATCGCGGCCCGCAAGGCGATCACCACCTCGTGGAAGATGGCCACCGGCAAGCAACCGCCGATGAACCCGGCGGACCCCGACGTCTCGATCCGCGAGGCGGTCGCCTGGGCCGTGATGAGCGGCGTGGCGGTGGGGGTGGCCCGGATGCTGGCCTCACGCCGCGCCGCGGAGTACTACCGGAAGACGACCGGGCACCTGCCGCCGAACCTGCAGGACTCCGGCAGCTGACTCAGGTCCGCCGAGCGCCGCCAAGAGACACAGAAGGCCGGCCCCGCACCGGGGCCGGCCTTCTGCACGTCTGGCGCAGGCGGGTCAGGCGCAGTCGCGGCAGATCATCTGCTTCTCGTCGGCGAGCTGGCTGCGGTGGTGCACCAGGAAGCAGCTCATGCAGGTGAACTCGTCCTCCTGGCGGGGCTTCACCTCGACGGCGAGCTCCTCGTGGGAGAGGTCGGCGCCCGGCAGCTCGAACGACTCGGCGGCCTCGGCTTCGTCCTCGTCGACCTTGCCGGAGTTCTTGTCGTGACGGCGCGCCTTGAGCTCCTCGAGGCTCTCCTCGGACTGGTCCTCTTCGGTCTTGCGCGGTGCGTCGTAGTCAGTGGCCATCTGCGTCTCCTGGGGCCCCCGCGGTGCGGGGAGTCGTGCTGGTGTTCGGCGGGGGATCGAGTCGAGCGGATTGTGCACCATACCGGCGGGGTGGCGCACGTCGGATCCGGTTCGTGTCGCGAGTCTCACACCTCTCCGTGTGCAGCGGGTCAACTCGGTGGCACGTCGGGTTATTCCCCGTTGCCCGAGAAGAACCCGCAGGTCCGGGCGAGAGCCGCGAAGTCGTCGAAACCGTCCTGCGGGGCGGCGAGGACGCACGGATTGCCACCGGCGCCGCCGCGGGTCTCCACCCGGGCGCCGGCCTCGGCGGCGATCAGCGAGCCCGCGGCCACGTCCCACGGCTGCACGCCCTCCTCGACGTAGGCGTCCATCCGCCCCGCCGCGACCGCGCACAGGTCGAGGGCCGCGGACCCCTGGCGCCGCACGTCGCGGACCTCGGCGAGGAGCCGACCGACCGCGGCGGCCTGGAGGGTCCGGGTCTCCCGGACGTAGCTGAACCCGGTCGCCACGAGCCGTTGCGGCAGCGGAACCACGTCCCGGACCCGCAGCGCCCGGTCGCCGGCGTAGGCTCCCCCGCCCCGCGTGGCGGTGAACACCTCGCCGTCGGCGACGTTGACCACGACCCCCGCGACCGTGTCCCCGTCGCGCTGCGCGGCGACGGACACGGCGTACTGGGGGATGCCGTAGAGGAAGTTGACGGTGCCGTCGATGGGGTCGACGACCCAGGTGACGCCGGTGCTGGACTCGGCGGAGGCGCCCTCCTCGCCGAGGAAGCCGTCACCGGGCCGCGCGGTGGTCAGCCGGCCGTAGATGAGCTCCTCCGCGGCCCGGTCGGCCTCGGTGACGACGTCGGTCGCGCTCGACTTCGTGTCGGCCACCTCCACGTGACCCGCCCGTCGCTCCCGGACGAGCCCGGCCGCCTCCAGGGCCACCTCGCGGGCCAGGGCGAGCAGCTCCTCGTCGGTCATCCTTCAGTCCTCGCCGGCAAGCGCGGGGCGCGGGCCGCGTGCGTTCGCGCAGCACCCCCGGGGGCAGACGTCCCACGACGGGCCGAGGCCGCCCTCGGCGGCGCGCACGACGTCCTCACCGCGCTCGACGGCGGCGCGCTCGAGCAGCAGGTCGCGCACCATGGCCACGAAGCGGGGGTCCACGCCGGCGGTGGCCGCGCGGGCGTACTCGAGCCCGAGCCGCTCCGCGGTGGCCCGGGCCTCGGTGTCGAGGTCGTAGACGACCTCCATGTGGTCGGAGACGAAGCCGATGGGGACCACGACGACGCCGCGGACCCCCTCGAGGGCCAGCTCGTCCAGGCGGTCGTTGACGTCCGGCTCGAGCCACGGCACGTGCGGGGCGCCCGAGCGCGAGCAGTACACCAGCTCGGTCGCGTGCCGGTGCCCGGTCTCCTGGCGCACCTGCTCGCTGATCCGGGCGGCCACGCGACTCGTGCTGGGCGACGTAGGCGCCGCCCTCCGGGCCGCTGGCCTCGTTCATCGCCAGCGGGATCGAGTGGGTGACGAAGAGGATGTGTGCGTCGCGGCGCACGTCGACGTCCAGCCGGGCCAGCGCGGCCAGGGTCGCGTCGACCATCGGCTCCACGAACCCGGGGTGGTTGAAGTAGTGCCGCAGCCGGTCCAGCCGCGGGGCCCCGTCCCCGACCTCGGCCACGGCGTCGGCCAGGTTCTCGCGGTACTGCCGGCAGCCGGAGTACGACGAGTAGGCGCTGGTCACCAGGCAGGCCGCCCTGCGGACCCCGTCGTCGCGCATCTGCCGGACGGTGTCGGTGAGGTAGGGGTCCCAGTTCCGGTTGCCCCAGTAGACGGGGAGGTCGATCCCCGCGTCCGCCAGGTCCTGGCGCAGCGCGGCGAGGAACTCACGGTTCTGGTCGTTGATCGGGCTGCGGCCGCCGAAGAGGAAGTAGTGCTCGCCGACCTCCTCGAGACGCTCCCGGGGGATGCCGCGTCCACGGGTGACGTTCTCCAGGAACGGGACCACGTCCTCGGGCTCCTCCGGGCCCCCGAAGGACACGAGCAGGAGGGCGTCGTACGGCGCCACGTCAGCGTGCATGGCGCCATCCTAGGATTGCCCTCCAATGCTCAGTCCCTACCGTCGCGTGCTCACCGTCCCGGGTGCTCTCGCCTTCTCCGCCACCGGCCTGGTCGCCCGGCTCCCGATCTCGATGGTCAGTCTCGGCATCGTCCTGCTCGTCTCGACCACGACCGGCTCCTACTCCGTCGCCGGGGCCGTCGCCGCGTCGTACCTGGTCGGGAACGCGGCGTTCGCCGTGGTCCAGGGCCGGATGGCCGACCGGCTCGGGCAGAGCCGCGTGCTGCCGTGGACGATCCTGGTCTTCACCGTCGCGCTGAGCCTGATGATGTGGGCGGTGGAGGCCGGATGGCCCACGCCGGCCCCGCACCTGCTCGCGGCGGTCGGCGGCGCCGCGCTGCCGCAGGTGGGCTCGTGTATCCGGGCCCGGTGGTCGCACAACGTGCCGGACAAGCGCGAGCTGCAGACCGCGTTCGCGCTCGAGGCGGTCGTCGACGAGGCGGTGTTCATGCTCGGGCCGGTCCTCGCCACCGTGCTGGCCACCTCCGTGCACCCGGTCGCGGGGCTCGCCACGGCGGTGGTGGCGGGCCTCGTCGGGTCGCTCGCGCTCGCCGCGCAGCGCGGCACCGAGCCGCCGGCGCACCGGTACCGCAGCGACGAGGGGCCCAAGCAGCCGATGGGCTGGCTCGTCCTGCTCCCGCTCGTGGTCTCGGGCGCGATGCTCGGGGTGCTCTTCGGCGGCAGCGAGGTCGCCGCGGTGGCGTTCGCCGAGGAGCTCGGGTCGAAGGCCGCGGCCGGCCCCGTCCTGGCGGTGTTCGCCCTCGGCAGCCTGCTCGCCGGCCTGGTCTCCGGGACCGTCTCCTGGCAGTCCCTGCCCGCGTCGCGGTACCGGTCGTTCATGGTGGCGCTGGCGGTGGCGGTGCTGCCACTGCCCTTCGTCGACTCGCTGCTGGTGCTCAGCGCGGTGCTCTTCGTCGCCGGGTTCGGCGTCGCCCCGACGCTGATCGCGGCGGTGGCCTGGATCGAGCAGACGGTGCCGCCGCGCCGGCTCACCGAGGGCATCTCGATCACGTCGACGGGGATGTACGTGGGGATCGCGCCCGGCGCGGCCGCGGTCGGCGCGGTGGTCGACCGGCACGGGGCCTCGGCGAGCTTCTGGGTGCCGGTGGCGGCCACGGCGGTCGGGGCGGTCGTCGCGCTCGGGACGCTGCTCCTGCGGCAGCGCACGGTCGGCTGAGCAGCACGAGGCCGAGGACGGTGTCGGTCCGGTCGGGGACCTCGAGCCAGGACGGCACCGCTGGTGAGGGCCCTCAGCCCGGCGGGACGGCCATCGCCCAGCGGATCGTCCGGGTGATCGCGGTCCCCGCGGGCCGGGCGAGCACGCCGGGGAGCGGCGGCAGACCGAGCTCGCCGCGCGCCCAGGCCGGGAGCATGCCCACCGCCCCGGCGGCGATCGCGGCGTACGGCACCCGGGCGAGCGCGGGCAGGGGCGGGGTGAGCAGGATGAACCGTGCCGCCTCCCGGGCCGCGGGCGTGCCGCTCAGCTCCGGGCGGTAGGCGGCGAGCTGTCCGTGCAGCTCGGCCTCGCTCCTCGGCGGGTCCACGGCACCGAGGGCCTCGGCGACCCGGGCGGTCTGGGCGACGTACTCGTCGCGGCCGGCCTGGTCCAGGGGCCGGCGGCCGTGGGCCTGGTGGGCCCCGAGGAAGCTGTCGACCTCCGCGACGTGCACCCAGCGGAGCAGGTGCGGGTCGGAGGCGGCGTAGGGCCGCCCGTCGTCCGCCGTACCGCGCACCGTCTCGTGCACCCGGCGGATCCGGCGCACCATGGCGTCCGCGTCGTCGGCGGTGCCGAACGTGGTGACCGCGAGGAAGTGGCTGGTCCGCTGCAGCCGGCCCCACGGGTCGCCCTTGTACCCCGAGTGCCCGGCCACGCCCGCCATCGCCAGCGGGTGCAGCGACTGCAGGAGCAGGGCGCGGAGCCCGCCGACGAACATCGACGCGTCGCCGTGGACCTGGCGGATGGGGCTGTGCTCGGGGAACCACCGTGGGCCCGGGGTGCCGTGGATCCGGTGCCGGCGGGCGGGCCCCTCCGGGCCGGCGACGCGCGCGAACAGGCTGTCACCGAGGCGGCTGCGGACGTCGCGTGCGACGGGCGTCGTCATGCATCGAGTATGCCGACCGGCCGGTCACCGGCGCGGGCCCGCGCCACCCGGGCCGCCTCGCGTGCGGCCCGGAGCGCGTCCGGCGTGCGCTGCCGGCGGGTGGCCGCCTCGACGAGGCCGGCGGCGGTCGCCAGGTCCGTCCGCCAGCCCGGGTGCACCGCGAGCGGACGGGTCCCCCGGCGGGTGCGCAGCCAGCAGCCGACGACCTCGCCGTCGAGCCGGAGCGGCGCGGTGGCGCCCCGCTCGTCGGCGGGCCACTCCCCCTCGGCGACCAGCGGGCGGTGGGTGACGCCGACAGTCGGCAGGTCCAGCACCGCGCCCAGGTGGAGCGCCAGCCCGCCCCGGCGGGGGTGGTCGCGGCCGGTCGCGTCCACGAGCAGCACGTCCGGCCCGGTCGCCAGGGACCGGACCGCGCGCTCCATGACGGGACCCACGCGCAGGGCCAGCAGGCCCGGCCGGTACGGCGCGTCGGCGGTGCCGGTCACCACCCGCCGGCCGACCGGCCGGCCGTCCCGGAGGACCACCGCGGCCGCCCACACCGGGTCCCCGGCGCCACCGGGCCCGGCGACCCCGCGGGGGAAGGCCACCCAGCAGCCGCCGACGCGCGGCGAGCCGCCCGGCCGCCACGGGGCCGGGCTCGCCGCGGCGAGGCGGTGCTGGGCGTCGACGAGCCCCTGCTCGTCCTCGGGCCAGGAGGTCATGTCCCCCTCATTGTGCGGCGGGCTCAGGTGCTGGCGTAGCCCGGTGGCCGGGGCGCGTTCCAGCCCCGCCACACCGACACCAGGCGCCAGGAGGTGGCCAGCGCCGCGGCGGGCACGGCGAAGCTCCACGTGGGCAGGGACGAGAGGTCCCCGACGACGGCGACGACCGCGCCGACCAGTGCGGGCGTGGCGTAGAGCTCGCTGCGCAGGACGACCGGCACCCGGCCGGCGAGCAGGTCGCGCAGGACACCGCCGCCCACCGCGGTCACCACGCCCAGCAGGGCGGCCGGCACCGGGCCCAGGCCGTACTCGAGGGCCTTGAGGGCGCCGACGACCGCGAACAGACCCAGGCCGAAGGCGTCGAAGACGGTCACCAGCCGCTCCATGCGGCCGAGCGCGGGATGGAACCAGAAGGTGACCAGGCCGCCCACCACGGGCACCGCCAGGTAGCGCCAGTCCGTCAGGGCGGCCGGCGGGACGTCGCCGATGAGCAGGTCGCGGACGAAGCCGCCGCCGAGCCCGGTGGCAGCCGCCAGCACCAGCACCCCGAACACGTCGAGCCCCTTGCGCACGCCGACCAGCCCGCCGGAGATCGCGAATGCGAAGATCCCGGTGAGGTCGAGGACCATCAGCAGCACGGTCGGTCCCTCGGTCGTCGGTTGCACGAGCCGAGGTTAACGACCCGCGCGCCGACTGCACCCCCGGTCACGCCTGCTGAAGTAGGCTCGTCCGGAACGACAAGAAGATCAGGAGCGGCTTGCATGCAGGACCTCACGCTCGTGGGGCTGACCGAGGACGGGGCCAGGCTCGTCCTCGTCAGTGACTCGGGTGAGGAGTACACCCTCGCCGCGGACGCGAAGCTCCGGGCCGCTCTCCGCGGTGACCATGCACGACTCGGCCAGTTGGAGATACAGATGGACAGCGCCCTGCGGCCCCGCGACATCCAGGCCCGGATCAGGACCGGTGAGAGCCCTGAGGACGTGGCCCAGGCCGCCCAGACCACCGTCGACCGGATCATGACGTTCGCGGGCCCGGTCCTGGCCGAGCGGGCGCACATCGCCGCGCGGGCGCAGGCCGCGTCGGTACGCCGGAGGGCCGGTGAGGGTCCCGCGAAGATCCTCGGCGAGGTGGCCGCCGAGCAGCTGCGCTCCAAGAACGTCGACCCGGAGTCGGCGGACTGGGACTCCTGGCGACGCGAGGACGGCCGCTGGACGGTCGTGGCCGACTACCGCGTGGGGAACCAGCCCAAGCACGCGGTCTTCACCTTCGACGTGCAGGGTCGCTACGTCGTGGCCGAGGACGAGGAGTCCCGCTGGCTCGTCGGGGAGCAGGCCGGCAAGAAGCCTCCGCGACCGGCCGGCCAGAACGCCCGCCGGCTCGCCGCGGTCCGGGGCGAGCAGGAGCTGCCGCTCGGCGACGACGCCATCGAGCTGGTCACCGACTCGCCGCAGGAGGCCGGGCCCGACGAGCGCACCCTCGACCTGACCGGGACCGCCCGGCAGCTGCGCGGCGAGTCCCCCGGCGACGACGCCGACTGGATCGCCACCCAGGCCGGCGACGGCCCCGCGTCCCGCGCGGACGAGCCCGAGGAGTCCGCCGACGAGACGGAGACCGCGCCCGAGGCGGCGCCGGACACCGGGTCCGCCGACGAGGCCGAGCAGGCTCCGGAAGCCACCGAGGAGCCGGAGCGGCCCAAGAAGGGCCGCAAGGGCCGGCGCGCCTCGGTCCCGAGCTGGGACGAGATCATGTTCGGCGGCGGAGGCCCCGACTGATGCGGGCCGCGGGCCGGTACCCCTGATCTCACCGGCCCGCGACCGCGGGCGGTACAACGAGCCGGACCGGTCCCGGTGACGGGCTGTCCACCGTCCGGGCGACGGTGCAGGGGCCGGCTACCCGCCGGTCTCGACGGGGCGTGACCCGGGGTGGACCCACTCGCTCCACGACCCGGCGTACAGGGCGGCGTCGAGGCCGAGCGCCTCGAGCGCGAGCACGTCGTGGGCCGCGGTCACCCCGGATCCGCAGTAGACACCGAGTGCGCGCCCCGGCCGGACCCCGGCCGTCTCGTAGACCGCGGTCAGCGACCGGGCGTCCTTGAACCGGCCGTCCGCGCCGAGGTTGAGGGCGGTGGGCACGTTCACCGCGCCGGGGACGTGGCCCGCGACGGGGTCGACCGGCTCCACCTCGCCACGGAACCGCTCCGCCGCGCGGGCGTCGACGAGCGTGCCCTCGCGGGCGACCCGCGCCGCCTGCTCGGCGTCGAGGACGGGCATCGCGCCGGGGTCGGCGACGAAGTCACCCGGCTCGGCGGAGGTGGGCCCCTCCTCCACCGTGCCGACGTCCGCCACCCAGGCCGGCCAGCCGCCGTCGAGGACCTTGACCCGCCGGTGCCCGTGGTAGCGCAGCAGCCACCAGGCACGGGCGGCGGAGGTGCCGCCGACCGCGTCGTAGGCGACCACCAGCACGCCGGTGCGCACACCGCACCGGCGCATCGCCTCCTCGAACCGCTCCCGTGCGGGAAGCGGGTGCCGTCCGCCGGCCCCGGGCGGGTCGGCCAGGTCGGTCTCCAGGTCGACGTACGACGCGCCGGGGACGTGGCCGCGCAGGAACTCGTCGTGCCCGGGCGGCCCGCCCAGCGCCCACCGGACGTCGAGCAGCACCACCGGCTCCTCGAGCGTGGCGAGCCTTCGCGGGGCGATCAGCGGCGAGTGCGGCACCGGACGCGGCCTCTCAGTCAGTCGAACGGGAGCGGGTCGGGGACCATGGAGACCGCCTTCGCGCGCGCCGCGGTGAGCCGGCGGCGGTGGTGCTGGCGGCACAGCACCTCGTAGCCGACGACCGGCCGCTCCCCCTCCGGCGCCTCCGGCGAGTCGGTGTCGCCGACCACGATCACCTCGCCCTCGGTCACCATGACGCCGTCCTCGGTCCGCGCGTTGTGGGTGGCTCGCTTGCCGCACCAGCACAGGGCCTCGACCTGGAGGACGTGCATGCGGTCGGCCAGCTCGACGAGCCGGGCCGAGCCGGCGAACATCTGGGACCGGAAGTCGGTGAGGATGCCGAAGGCGAACACGTCGATCTGCAGCTCGTCGACGATGCGGGCGAGCTGCTCGACCTGCCGCGGGGTGTAGAACTGCGCCTCGTCGCAGATCAGGTAGTCGATGCGGGCGCCGTGGGTGAGGGAGTGGACGACGTACTCCCAGAAGTCGAAGCCGGCCTCCACCTCCAGCGCGTCGTGGGTCAGCCCGAGCCGGCTCGACAGGGTCGCCTCCCCGGCCCGGTCGCGGGTGGTGAAGATCCGCCCGGCCCGGCCGCGCACGGCGTGGTTGTGGTTGGTCTGCAGCGCGAGCGTGGACTTGCCCGAGTCCATGGTGCCGGTGAAGAATTGCAGTTCAGCCACGGCGGAGCACTATGCCACGTCAGGCGACGAGGACCGGGATCAGCATCTCCGCCGACGTCAGGGAGCCGTGCAGGCCGACCAGCCGGGCCTCGAACGGGAACGCCGACGTGCTCAGGACCGCGTAGTCGTCGCGGCAGGCGACCAGGACGTCACCGATCCGTGGCCGCACCATCGGGTCGAGCTCGCCGAACCAGCCACGGGCCAGCGCCTCGTCACGGGTGAGCACCTCGGCCCGGTCGCCCAGCACCTCCCGCCACGTCGGCGACCACGTCCGCCACCGCGCCGCCGCGGCAGTACAGCTGGCGGAACCGCGCCTCGCCGCCGACCAGCGCGACCCCGTCGCGCGAGCTCGGGGTCCTCGTCGACGTCGATCCGCCGCTCGGCCGGGGAGTCCACCATGCCGTGGTCGGCGACCACGACGACCCGGACGTCGGAGGGGAGGCGTCTCGCGCAGGTGCTCGGCGGCGGCGTCGACCATGGACAGCTCCTGGCGCCACTGCATCGACGCCGACACCGTAGGCGTGCCCGGTCCAGTCGAGGTCGGGGTCGTACATGTAGGTCACCGACGGCGAGGCGCCCGAGGCGCTCGACCACCGCGGCGAGCCGCTCGCCGACCTTGTCCGCGCCGACGAACTCCGCACCGCGGCTCCCGGCCACGGTCAGGCCCGAGTCGGCGAAGTCCCGCTTGTTGACCACCGTGGCGTGCACCCCGGCGGCGGCCAGCCGGCCGAACGCGGTCGGGTGCGGCTGCCACTCGCGCGGGTCGACCGCGGCGTCCCACGACAGCGCGTTGAGCAGCCGGTCGGTGCCGGGGATCCGGCATGGTGTAGCCGACCACGCCGTGGGTCCCCGGGGTCAGCGCGGTGCCGAGCGAGGTGAGGCTGGTCGCGGTCGTGGAGGGCACGCCGACCGTGGCGGGCTCCCGGTGCCCCGAGCAGCGAGTGCGAGGAACGGACGCGTCCTCGGGATGGTCGCGCAGCAGCTCGTAGCCGAGCCCGTCGACGAGGAACACCACGTAGCGCGGAGCCTCCGGCAGCGCGCAGCGACGTCGCGCCGAGACCGGCGTCGACCCCCATCGCCTCGGCCACCGCCGGCAGCACGTCACCGAGCGACCGGTCGTGGTAGGCCGGGTGGACGAACTCCGCGCTCATCGCGGTCTGCAGGGTGCCGGCCGGTGGCGCGCGGAGAGCGCCTCGGCGAACGTCGAGGACGTCGGCGACGGCGTCGCCGCCGTCGGCCGCGGCGCTGACCCGGATCGAGAAGTCGTCGGAGGCCGACCACGCCGGTGTAGCCGTGGTCGGCGTCGCACTGCGGGTCGCTGCAGCCGGCCGGCTCCAGGTCCACCCGGCCCACGCCGCCCCACCCGATCGTCAGCACGACCTCGTTGGCGCCCGGCGGCGGCACCGGCTTGCCGGCGTAGGACGCCGGGTTGGCCACCATCCGGTTGACCACGACGGAGCGGACGTTGGAGAGCATGACCGCCTCGGTGGAGGTCGAGGTGTACGGCGCCGGCAGCAGGTCGTCGGGGGCGTGCTCGTCGGTGTGGGCGACGATGAGCCGGGACGGGGTCAGCACCAGCACGGTCACGTGCCGGCGCACCTCGTCGCGGTCGATCGTCGGCTCGTGGTGCACCAGGTAGGAGACCACCGCCTCCCGCGCGACGGCGCCGTCGACGCCGTCGGCCACCACGTCGGGGTAGTAGCCGGAGTTCTCGATGGCGGAGCGCAGCTGCGCGTGACGGTCCTGCATGTCGCTCAGTCTTTCACGGGGCGCGGACCACATCCCGGCCACTATCCGTGCAGCGTGTCCCCCGGCGCCGCGCTGAGCCGGCGGACGAACCAGTCGGAGCGGGCGTCGGCGACCGGCTCGACCCGGCCACGGGCGTCGAGCACGGTGGCGCCGTCGCGCGCCGACGAGCACCAGGTTCAGGTCGAGGCCGCGCGACCTGCGGCAGGTCGTTCTTCAGCTGGGCGACGCGCAGCAGCAGGTGCTCGACGGCCTCGACGTCGACGAGCTCCGCGCCGCGGTAGCCCGAAGAGCATCGGCGCGGCCTTGATCTCGCGCACCATCGCGGCAGCGTCCCCGCTGTGCATCGGCGGGATCCGGTAGGCGCGGTCGCCGAGCAGCTCGGTGGCCGCGCCGGAGATCGCCGAAGGACACCACCGGGCCGAACAGCGGGTCCTCCATCCCTCCGATCGCTGACCGGCACCCCCGGCGCCGCGACGCGCTGGACGATGAACCCGGCCCTGTCCGGCTCGTCGATGATCTCGTGCATGCGTCTGCCAGGCGTCGCGCATCTCCGCCTCGGTGTCGATGTTGCGCCACACGTGCGCCAGGTCGGGGCGCTGGCGCAGGTGCTCGGCGGTCGCCTTGAGCACGACGTCCCAGCCGAGCCGCTCCCCCGCCGCCACCGCCTCCTCCTCGGTGGCCACCTCGACGCGCTCCCACAGGTCCATGCCGTAGGCGCCGAGCAGCTCGCCGAGCTCCTCGAAGGTCGAGGTCCCGCCCCTCGGGCGAGCCGATCAGGATCTCGTTGAGCAGCCGCCGCGCGCTCCGGCCACGTCGACCTCCTCGGGGGCGACGCAGGGCACCCTCGGGCTTGCTCCAGCCACGCGGCGTACTCCACGACCCGCGCCAGGGCGCGGACCGCGGCCTCGACCGCGGAGTAGGACGGCACCGACCCGCGCCCGGCGGTGCTGCCGGCGACGTCGGGGACGCGCAGCAGCTCGGGGACCCCCTCGGAGGCGAGGAAGGTCGACACCAGCGGCTTGTCGGACTGCTCGCCCACGGCGGCCAGCACGTCGGCGACCTCGACACCGGTGGTGTTCAGCGGCGGGATGAACACGGCGACGACCGAGTCGACGTCCGGGTCGTCGATCGCGCTGTCGAGGGCCTCCTCGAAGTCCTCGGCGGTCGCCTCCGGGCCCAGCGACGACCGACTTGCACACCTCGAGCCCCTCGGCGGCGGCGGCGTCGGCGGCCAGCAGCCCGAGCGCGTCGGAGTTGCCGACGATCGCGACCCGGCGGCCCTTCGGCAGCGGCTGGTGGGCCACGAGCTGGGCGACGTCGAACATCTCGTCGAGGTTGTCGACCTGGATCACCCCGGCCTGGCGGAACATCGCGTCGACCGCGGCCGGCGGGGCCACGATCGTGCGCACCGCGTGGCCCATCGGCACGCCCTGGGTGGTGCGCCCGGACCGGACCGCGATCACCGGCTTGCGGCGCGAGACCCGGCGGGCGATCCGGCTGAACTTGCGCGGGTTGCCGATCGACTCCAGGTAGAGCAGGACCACCTCGGTGGCGGCGTCCTCCTCCCAGTACTGCAGCAGGTCGTTGCCGGACACGTCGGCGCGGTTGCCGGCGCTGACGAACGTCGACAGCCCCAGGCCGCGCCGGGCGACCTTCTCCAGGATCGCCTGCGCCGAGCGCCCCGGACTGGGAGAAGAAGCCGACCCGGCCGCGCGGCGGCATCACCGGCGACAGCGAGGCGTTGAGCGAGACGTCGCCGGAGGTGTTGATGATGCCCAGGCAGTTGGGCCCGATCAGGCGCAGGCCGTAGCTGCGGGCCAGCCCCACCAGCCGGCGCTGCGCTGGCGCGGCCCTCCTCGCCGGTCTCGGCGAAGCCGGCGGAGATCACGATCATCCCGTGGACGCCCTTGGCGGCGCAGTCGAGGACGACGTCGTGGACCGCGTCGGCCGGGACGGCGACGATCGCGATGTCGACCTGGTCCGGGATGTCGGCGACGCTGCTTGTACGCCGGCATCCCCGAGACCGCCTCGGCGGAGGGGTTCACCACGTACACCCGGCCGGTGTAGTCGCCGAGCACGAGGTTGTGCACGAGGGTCTGGCCGACGGTGTCCTGCCGCCGCGAGGCGCCGATGATCGCCACGCTGCCGGGCGTCGAAGAAGCGCTGGATCGACGCCGCCTCGGCCCGGTGCTCGCGGGAGAGCATCACGCTGATCGAGGTCTCGGTGGAGTCGATCGGGAACTCGAAGCGCATCACGCCCTCCTCGAACCCGCCGGCGACCTGGTAGCCGGCCTCGCGGAAGATCTGGATCATCCGCTGGTTCTCGGGCAGCACCTCGGCGACGAACTTCTTCACGCCCCGCTCCCGGCCGGCCTGGGCGAGGTGCTCGAGGAGCAGCTGGGCGATGCCGCGGCCCTGGTGGGCGTCCTGGACCAGGAAGGCGACCTCGGCCTCGTCGCCCGGAGCCGTCCGGCGCGGTGATCCGGTCGAACCGGCCGACCGCGATGATCTTCTCGGCGACGGTGAGCACGAACGCCACCCGGTCGCGGTGGTCGACGTGGGTGAACCGCTCCACGTCCCGCTCGCGAGAGGGTCGGCATCGGGGCGAAGAAGCGCAGGTACTTCGACTCCGCGGACACCTGCGGCGTAGAACTCCACCAGCCGCTCCTCGTCGTCACCCGAGATCGGCCGCAGGTGGGCGGTGTGGCCGTCGCGCAGGAGGACGTCGGCCTCCCAGTGGCGCGGGTAGGCCGGGCTCGGTCACTGCTGCTGTCTCCGACAGCGCTCACGCAGGCAATCTAGCGCCTTCGTGCACACCCCGGCGTGCCCCTCCACGAGCCCGGCCGCACCTCGGGTGAGAATGGCGCACATGGCCAAGCGAACCAAGCCGGCACCGCCGTCCGACGACTTCGAGGAGCACATCGTCGACATCGACGTCGGCGACGAGATGCGCGGCAGCTTCCTGGAGTACGCCTACTCGGTGATCTACAGCCGCGCGCTGCCCGACGCCCGCGACGGCCTCAAGCCCGTGCAGCGGCGGATCCTCTACACGATGGGCGAGATGAACCTCCGCCCCGACCGCGGGCACGTGAAGAGCGCGCGCGTGGTCGGCGAGGTGATGGGCCGGCTGCACCCGCACGGCGACGGCGCGATCTACGACGCGCTGGTCCGGATGGTGCAGGCCTGGTCCCTGCGGGTGCCCCTCGTCGACGGCCACGGCAACTTCGGCTCCCCCGACAACGGCCCGGCCGCGATGCGCTACACCGAGTGCCGGATGGCTCCGGCCGCGATGCCGATGACGGTCTCGATCGACGAGGAGACCGTCGACTTCAAGCCCAACTACGACAGCCGGGAGCTCGAGCCGACGGTGCTGCCGGCGGCGATCCCGAACCTCATCGTCAACGGTGCCTCCGGCATCGCCGTGGGCATGGCCACCAACATCGCCCCGCACAACCTCGTCGAGGTGGTCCAGGCCCTGCGGCACCTGGTCAGCCACCCCCCGGCCGACCTCGACGCCCTGATGCGGTTCGTCCCCGGGCCGGACCTGCCCACCGGCGGCAAGATCGTCGGCCTCGACGGCATCCGCGACGCCTACGAGACCGGCAGGGGGTCGTTCAAGATGCGCGCGACCGCCCGTGTGGAGAGCGTCACCCCGCGCCGCAAGGGCATCGTCGTCACCGAGCTTCCCTACGGCGTCGGCCCGGAGAAGGTGATCGAGCGGATCAAGACGCTGGTCCAGGCCAAGAAGCTGCAGGGCATCTCCGACGTCAAGGACCTGACCGACCGCGAGCAGCGGCCTGCGCCTGGTCATCGAGGTCAAGAACGGCTTCCACCCCGAGGCGCTGCTGGAGCAGCTGTACAAGCTGACCCCGATGGAGGACAGCTTCGGCATCAACGCCGTCGCACTGGTCGACGGCCAGCCGCGCACGCTCGGGCTCAAGGAGATGCTCGAGGTCTACCTCCAGCACCGGTACGACGTCGTGCGCCGGCGCTCGACGTACCGGCGCGGCAAGGCGGCCGACGAGCTGCACCTCGTCGAGGGGCTGCTGATCGCGATCCTCGACATCGACGAGGTGATCCAGCTGATCCGCTCCAGCGAGAACGCCGCGGAGGCCAAGGACCGGCTGATGTCAGGTGTTCGACCTCAGCGACGTCCAGGCCACCTACATCCTCGACATGGCGCTGCGCCGGCTGACCAAGTACTCCCGGCTGGAGCTGGAGAAGCGCAAGGACGAGCTGGTGCCGCACCATCGAGGAGCTCGACGCGATCCTCGCCGACGAGACCCTGCTGCGCCAGGTCGTCTCCGACGAGCTCGCCGAGGTCGCCAAGACCTACGGCACGCCGCGCCGCACGGTGCTGCTGGAGTCGGCCGGCCAGAGCGTCAGCTCGGCGGTGCCGCTGGAGGTCGCCGACGACCCGTGCGTGGTGTACCTCTCCTCGACCGGGCTGCTCGCCCGCACCGCCGGGGTCGGCGGGCCGGGCACCGGCGGCGGCCGGAGCAAGCACGACGTCATCGTCTCCGCGGTCCGCACCACCGCCCGTGGCCAGGTCGGCGCGGTGACCAGCCGCGGCCGCGTGCTCAAGCTGGACGTGCTCGACCTGCCCGCCCTGCCCGACACCGCGAACGCCCCGCACCTGCAGGGCGGGGCCCCGGTGAGCGAGTTCCTCTCCCTCGACGTCGACGAGTCGGTCCTGACCCTGGTCGCCTTCGACCCCGACGCCCCCGGTCTCGCCCTGGGCACGCGCCGAGGCGTGGTGAAGCGGGTGAAGCCGGACTTCCTCACCAACAGGGACGACTGGGAGGTGATCCGGCTCGACGACGGCGACGAGGTGGTCGGCGCGGTCGACCTGCGCACCGGCGAGGAGGAGATGTGCTTCCTCACCTCCGACGCACAGCTGCTGCACTTCCCCGGCTCCGCCGTCCGTGCGCAGGGACGGGCCGGCGGAGGCGTGGCCGGGGTGCGGCTGGCCGCCGGCACGCACGTCGTGTCCTTCACCGCCTTCACCGTGGACGACTCGGCGGTCGTGGTCACCGTGTCCGGGTCGAGCACCGCGCTGCCGGGCACGGAGGCCGGGTCGGTGAAGGTCACGCCGTTCTCGGAGTACCCCGCCAAGGGACGCGCCACCGGCGGCGTGCGCTGCCACCGCTTCCTCAAGGGCGAGGACACCCTGGTGCTCGGCTGGGCGGGGCCCGGGCCGGCGCTGGCGGCGGCGGCCAGCGGCGCGGCGGTGGACCTGCCGGCGGCGGAGGGGCGTCGCGACGGCTCCGGGGTCCCGGCCGCGCAGCCGATCGCCGCGGTCTCCTCCCCCGCCACCGTGCTCCACCCCGGCGACGGGAGCGTGAGAGGCTGCACCGCATGACCACGACGCGACGCCTCCTGGCCGGCTGCGCCGCCGCCTCCGCGCTGCTGCTCGGCGGGTGCACCGGCGACGACGCCGCGGGCGCGCAGAGCCCCGAGGAGGTGCTCACCGCCGCGAAGGCGAACCTCGACGAGACCTCCGGGGTGCACGTGCGCCTGGCCACCGAGGAGCTGCCGCCGACGGTGTCGGGCGTCCTCAGCGCGACGGGTGTCGGCACGCACGACCCGGCGTTCGAGGGCGACCTCCGGGTGTCGATGAGCGGCATCGCCGCCGACGTGGAGGTCGTCGCGGCGGAGGGCAAGGTCTACGCACAGCTGCCGTTCACCACCGACTTCGTCGAGGTCGACCCGGCCGACTACGCCGCCCCGGACCCGGCCGCCCTGATGGAGCCGGAGGGCGGCCTGTCCTCCCTGCTCACCGCCGCCGAGGGCGCCGCGGAGGGCAAGCAGGTGCGCAGCGGCGAGGACGTGCTGTCCTCCTACTCCGCAACCGTGCCGGGCGAGGCGGTGGCCGCGATCATCCCGGCCGCGAGCGCCGAGGACGACTTCGACGCCCGGTTCACCGTCGACGACGAGGACCGGCTGCGGGAGGTGCGGCTGACCGGCCCGTTCTACCCCGACGCCGACGAGGTCACCTACACCGTCGTGTTCGACGAGTACGGCACCGAAGCAGACATCGCCCTTCCGTGACCGGCGGTCCCCGGCTGCTGCTCGGCCTCGCGGCGGTGGCGGTCGCCTTCGCCGCGGCGGACACCTACGTCGTCGTGCTGGCGCTGCCGGACATGATGGCCGGCGCCGGTCTCGCCGTCGACGAGCTGCAGCGGGCGGCCCCGATCGTCTCGGGGTTCCTGCTCGGCTACGTCGCGATGCTGCCGCTGATCGGCCGGATCGCCGACCTCCGCGGCCGCCTCCCGGTGCTGGTCGGGTCCCTGGTCCTCTTCGCCCTCGGCTCGCTGGTCACGGCCGCGTCCTACGACCTCACCAGCATGGTGGTGGGCCGGTTCCTGCAGGGCATGGGCGGCGGTGGCCTGGTGCCGGCCACCCTGGCCCTGGTGGCCGATCTCTACCCGCCCCGGCGACGGGGCGTGCCGCTCGGCGTGGTGGGTGCCGTGCAGGAGCTCGGCAGCGTGCTCGGGCCGTTGTACGGCGCCCTGGTGCTCGCCGTGGCCGACTGGGAGGCGATCTTCTGGCTCAACCTCGCCGTCGCCCTCGTCCTCGTCGCCGCCTTCCGCGCCGTCGCCCCTTCCGCGGTCGTACCGAGGGGGCGACGCGACCGGGCGGGGCTCGCGCTGCTCGTCGCCACGGCCGGGGTGCTGACCGTGGTGCTGCTCGAGCCGGGGCGCCTGAGCACCGGGGTGACCACCGGCCTGGCCTTCCTCCCGGTCGCGGGTGGCTCCCGCTGGCTGAGCCCGCTCGCCCTCCTGCTCTACGTGCTCCTGGCCCTGCTCGTGGCCCGCAGCCTCACCGCCGCCCGTCCGGTGCCGGACCTGCGCGGCTGGACGGCCGTGGGGCGGCAGGCCGACCTGCTCGGCGCGACCCTGCTCGCCGTGGCGCTCGGCGGCGTCATCCTCGCCTTCGCGACCGCCGACCCGGAGGTGGAGGTGTTCTCCCCGGCCGGTGAGTGGTTCCTGGCGGTGGCCGCGGTGGCCGCGGTGCTGTCCTGGCTGCACAACCGTCGGGCGCCGGCCCCGCTCGTGCCCCACGGTGTCTTCTCCCCCGCTCCGGCCTGGGGCGCCCTGGCCGTCAGCTTCTTCGTCGGCGCCGCCCTGATCGCCGCGCTGGTCGACATCCCGCTGTACGCGCGGGTCACCGTGCACCCCGACTCCCAGCTGCTGGCCGCGCTCGTCCTGGTCCGGTTCCTGGTGGCCCTGCCGGTCGGCGCGCTGCTCGGCGGCTACCTGGTCCGCGCGCTGCCCGCGGGCCCGGTGACCGCGGCCGGGATGCTGCTGGCGGCCGGGGGGTTCGTGTGGATGAGCACCTGGGGCCTGGACAGCCTGCGCGACCCCGTCGCGACCGTGCCCCTGGTCCTGGCCGGGCTCGGGTTCGGCCTGGCCCTGGCCCCGGTGAACGCCGCGCTCCTGGCCGCCACCGCCGACGCGGTGCACGGGGTGGCCAGCGCGTTGCTGGTGGTTGCGAGGATGGTGGGCATGCTCGTCGGCATCTCCGCACTCACCACCCTGGGCCTGCGCCGCTACTACGGCGTCCAGCAGGACCTGCCCGCCCCCGCCGACGTGTGCGAGGGCACCACCCGGTGCACCGAGTACACCGACCTGCTCCGCGGGGCAGGGCTGGCCCAGCTCGAGACCGTCTTCGTCGGTGCGGCCGTCAGTGCGGTCGTCGCCGGCGCGCTGGCCCTGGTCACCTTCCGGTCGCTGCGGAGCGCCCGGTGACCGACCACAGCTGCAGCGTGCTCTCCGCCGCCGTCCACGAGCCGACCGCCGGGACCTCGCCGCACGCCCTGGCCTGGCTGGCCCTGGAGCAGAACGGGCCGTGGGGCGCGCGTGCGTTCACCCAGAGCCACCTCGACCCCGACGTCGGGCGGGCCGTCGAGGACACCGCCACGCGGTTCGACGTACGCCCCTGCCTGGTCCGCCGCCCGGGCCGCCACGCCGACCCGCACGTGCCTGGGGAGCCCCGCCGGGTCCTGGTCGGCTACACCTGGCCGGGGCGCACCTGGCTGCTCGAGGGCACCGTGGACGACCCCGCCGAGCTGGTCGGCCTGGACTGGGCCGCGCTGCGCGACGGCGACCTCGAGGGGGTACGGCGGACGCTGCCGGCGTCGCGCCCCACCGACCGGCCCCACCTGCTGGTGTGCACCAACGGCAAGCGGGACCTGTGCTGCGCGGTGAAGGGACGGCCCGTCGCCCTCGCCGCCGCGGCCGCGTTCCCGGCACAGGTGTGGGAGGTCACGCACACCTCCGGGCACCGGTTCGCGCCCACCGCGGTGCTCCTGCCCGCCGGCACGCTGCACGGACGCCTCGACGAGGCCGCCGCCGTGGAGGTGCTGCGTGCCGCCGGGCGCGGGACCACCGTGGTCGAGGGAGGTCGCGGGCGCTCCACCTGGCCGGTCGCCGCCCAGGCCGCCGAGCTCGCCGTCCGCGAGGCGGAGGCGGTCCTCGGCCTCGACGCCCTCGTGGTGACCTCCTGCGAGGACGCCGGGGACGGCTCCTGGACGGTGGCGGTCGGCCACGGCGACGGCCGACGGTGGCGGGTGACGGTCCACACGCGGGCCTCGGACGCGCAGCGGCCGGAGTCGTGCGGCAAGGCGCTCAAGCCCGTCTCGTGGCTGGTGGGCCGCATCGAGCGGCTCGAGGACCTTCGATAGCCTGCAGGCCGTGACCGACGACTTCGCCGACCTGATCGCAGCCAACCGACGCTTCGCCGACAGCTTCGAGCTGGGCGGGTTCGACGGCATCGCCCGCGCGGGCGTCGCCGTGGTGACCTGCATGGACTCCCGCATCGACCCGCTCGGGATGCTGGGGCTGAAGGCGGGCGACGCCAAGATCTTCCGCAACCCCGGTGGCCGGGTCACCCCCCAGGCCCTCGAGGCGCTGGTGCTCGCGGTGCACCTGCTCAACGTCGACCGGGTGCTCGTGGTCCCGCACACCCGGTGCGCGATGGCCTCGGCCAGCGAGCAGGAGCTGCAGGAGCGGGTCGGCACCTCGGCCGGCACCGACGCGTCCTGGCAGAGCTTCGGGGTGGTGCCCGACCAGCGGGCCGCGCTGCGCCAGGACCTGGCCAAGGTCCGCAGCCACCCCCTCATTCCCGCGTCGACCAAGGTCGGCGGCTTCATCTACGACGTAGATACTGGTCTGATCAACCCGATCGAGTCCTGAAAATCGCCGTACCCTGGGTGGCGTGAGCCACCCCTTCGACGACGTGCTGGCCGCCAACGCCGCGTACGCCGAGACGTTCGACCGCGCGGGCGCGGACGGCACCGCCGAGGCCGGCCTCGCGGTGATCACCTGCATGGACGCGCGGATCGACCCGCTGCCGATGCTGGGCCTGCACCCCGGGGACGCCAAGGTGATCCGCAACGCCGGCGGGCGGGTCACGCCCCGGGTCCTCGAGGCGCTGGTGATCGCGACCCACCTCCTCGGTGTCCGCCGGGTCATGGTGGTCCCGCACACCAAGTGCGCCGCCGCGCGGTGGACCGAGGGCGAGCTGCGGCGCAGGATCACCGAGGCCGGCGGCAAGGACGCATCGTGGCAGACCTTCCTCACCATCGACGACCAGCTCCGTGGCCTGCGCGAGGACGTCGAGACGGCCCGCTCCTACCCGCTGATCGCCGACGGCGTCGAGATCGGCGGGTTCATGTACGACGTCGACACCGGCCGGCTCGAGGAGCTCTTCTGAACGACGGCGTCAGGCGTCGATGGCGTCGGCGTCGACCTCGTAGGCCCCCTGGACGATGAACTCCTTGCGGGGCGCGACCTCGGCGCCCATCAGCAGCTCGAAGACCTCCTCGGCGACGGCGGCGTCGTCCACGGTGATCCGCCGCAGCGTGCGACGGCGAGGGTCCATCGTGGTCTCCGCGAGCTGGTCGGCGTCCATCTCACCGAGGCCCTTGTAGCGCTGGATCGGCTCCTTCCAGCGCACCCCCTTCTTGGTGAGCTCGGCGAGCTTGCGCTGCAGCTCGGTGTCGGAGTACGTGTAGAGGTACTTGTCCATGCCCTTCTTCGGGTTGGACAGCTCGATGCGGTGCAGCGGCGGCACCGCGGAGTAGACGCGCCCCTCGAGGATCAGCTCCCGCATGTACTTGAAGAACAGCGTGGTCAGCAGGGTCCGGATGTGCGCGCCGTCGGAGTCGGCGTCGGCCATGAAGATGATCCGGCCGTACCGGCGCGCCTCGAGGTCGAAGCTCCGCCCGGAGCCGGCACCGACCACCTGGATGATCGAGGCGCACTCGGCGTTCTTCAGCATGTCGCCGACCGAGGCCTTCTGGACGTTGAGGATCTTGCCGCGGATCGGCAGCAGCGCCTGGAACTCGGAGTTGCGCGCCAGCTTGGCGGTGCCGAGCGCGGAGTCGCCCTCGACGATGAACAGCTCGCTCCTGTCGATGTCGTTGGAGCGGCAGTCGGCGAGCTTGGCCGGGAGCGCGCTGGACTCGAGCGCGTTCTTGCGCCGCTGGGTCTCCTTGTGCATCCGGGCCGCGATGCGGGTGCGGGAGGCGTTGACCACCTTCTCCATCACCAGCTTGGCCTGGGCCTTCTCCGCCCGTTTGGTCGAGGTCAGGAACTTCTTCAGCTCCGCCGAGACCACGCGGCGCACGATGGTGCGGGCCGCGGGCGTGCCGAGCACCTCCTTGGTCTGCCCCTCGAACTGCGGCTCGGCCAGCCGCACGGTCACCACCGCGGTGAGACCCTCGAGGACGTCGTCCTTGACCACGTCGGGGTCGTTGACCTTGAGCTGCTTGTTGCTGCGGAGCACGTCGTTGAACGTCTTGGCCAGCGCCTGCTCGAAGCCGGCCACGTGGGTGCCGCCCTTGGGCGTGGCGATCACGTTGACGAACGACCGCATCTCGGCGTCGTAGCCGGTCCCCCACCGCACGGCCACGTCGACGACCAGGTCCCGCTCGACGTCGGAGGGGTCATGTGCCCCTTGTCGTCGAGGATCGGCACGGTCTCGGTGAACTTCTCGTTGCCCTGCAGCCGGAGGATCTCGCTGACCGGCTCGTCGGCGGCGAGGAAGTCGCAGAACTCGGTGATGCCGCCGTCGTGGCTTGAACCGCTCCTCGACCGGCTCGTCGCCACGCAGGTCCCGGATCACCAGCTCGAGGCCGGGGACGATGAACGACGTCTGCCGCGCCCGGGTCACCAGCTCGTCGTAGGTGAAGGTCGCGTCCTTGGTGAAGATCTGCCGGTCCGGCCAGAAGCGGACCCGGGTGCCGGTCACGCCCTTCTTCACCCGGCCGCCCTTGTGCAGGCCCGACTGCGGCCCGAACGACGCGTCCGGTCCCTCCCCGTCGAAGACGCCGGGCGTCCCGCGGCGGAAGGACATCTTCTGGGTGGCCGGCGACCGGTCCACCTCGACGTCGAGACGGGCGGAGAGTGCGTTGACGACCGAGGAGCCCACGCCGTGCAGACCACCGGTGGCGACGTAGGAGCCGCCGCCGAACTTGCCGCCGGCGTGGAGCTTGGTGAAGACCACCTCGACCCCGGACAGACCCGTCTTGGGCTCCTTGTCCACCGGGATCCCGCGGCCGTTGTCGTGCACCTCGGCGGAGCCGTCGGGGTGCAGGGTGACGTCGATCCGGCTGCAGTACCCACCGAGCGCCTCGTCGACGGCGTTGTCGATGATCTCCCACACGCAGTGCATGAGGCCCCGGGTGTCGGTGGAGCCGATGTACATGCCCGGGCGCTTGCGCACCGCCTCGAGCCCCTCGAGGACGAGGAGGTGGTGGGCGTTGTACTCCTTGTCGATGGCGGGTCCTCCGGCAGTGCGGGCTGGCACGTCACTCCTCAACGCGGTCAGGGCTGGACGACGAGCAGGCTCTCGTCCCGGTCAATCTACCTGCGACACGCCGGGGCCCCCGCACGCCACGCCTACCGCGGTTCCGGCGGCTCCCCAGGACACGATGTGTCCCAGATCACGATGTGGCAACGGGATCGTTCCGGTCGGTGGACAACGGGCACGAGCGGGGCCGAACCGGGCCACACTCGGCAACGAACAGGAAGGAGAGCTCGTACGACGTGTCGAGGGTCACCTGTCCCGAGGACGGAAGACCCGTGCGCAGGGAAGACCCCCGCGTGATTGGATGTTGATGTCAGGTGAAGACGAAGCGACGCCGCGGCGATTGACCCGAGGCAAAGCGGGAACATTGGACGTAGTCGCTACGTTGAGCAGGACACGATGGAAGGAAAGAGGCCTCAAGTGACCACTGCAGTTGCCCCCAGTACCCCACTGACGGCGGTGGACCGCTGCGACCGTTGCGGTGCTCAGGCCTACCTGCGCGTCGAGCTCTCCGGTGGCGGCGAGCTTCTCTTCTGCGCGCACCACGCCCGCGAGCACGGTGACAAGCTTCGTGAGATCGCAGTTCACGTCCACGACGAGACCGACAAGCTGACGGACCGCCCGACCCCGATCACCGAGAACGAGCGCTGACCGTCCCCGACCCAGACCTCCGAGGGCCCCGCACCTGCTGGTGCGGGGCCCTCGCCGTCGTGGCAGGGTTACGCCGGTGAACGGAGTGGAGCTGCTCGTCGCCCTGGTGATCCTGGTGGGTCTCGTGGGCATCGTGGTACCGATCCTCCCCGGCTCCGTGCTGATCGTCGGTGCGATCCTGGTCTGGGCGGTCCACGCCGGCACCGGCACCGCCTGGGCCGTCTTCGCGGGCGCGACCACCCTCGTCGTCCTGGGCCAGGTGCTGAAGTACCTCTTCCCCGGCCGGGGCCTGCGCAACGCCGGCGTACCGACCCGCACCCTCGTCCTGGGCGGCGTGCTCGGGGTCGTCGGCTTCTTCGTCGTCCCGGTGGTCGGGCTGGTCCTCGGGTTCGTGCTCGGCGTCTACCTCGCCGAGCTGCAGCGCGTGGGGCGGCAGGCCGCGTGGCCGTCCACGGTCGCCGCGGTCAAGGCGGTGGGCCTCTCGATCCTCGTCGAGCTCGTCGCCGGGCTGCTGGCCGCGGTCCTCTGGCTCGGCGGGGCCGTCGTGGTCTAGAGCGTGGCGGTCCTCCTCGCGCTCGTCGCCGCGCTCGCCTACGGCCTGGCCGACTTCCTCGGCGGGCTGGTCTCGCGCACCGTCCCCACCTGGTCGGTGGCGGTGGTCGCCCAGCTCTCCGCGGCGCTGAGCACGCTGACCGCGACGCTGTTCGTCACCGGCGGTTCACCCACCCCGGCCCACCTGATGTGGGCGGTGCTCGCCGGCACCGGCGGCGGGGTCGGGACCGGCTTCCTCTACCGGGGCCTCGCCGCGGGCCGGATGGGCGTGGTCGCCCCGGTCTCGGCGGTCGGCGCCGCCTCGTGCCGGTCGCCGCGGGCGCGCTCGGCGGCGAGCGGCTCCCGCCGCTCGTCTGGACCGGCATCCTGCTCGCCCTGCCCGGCATCTGGCTGGTCTCCAGCAGCCGCCGACGCCCCGGCCGCCGGCGACGGAGGCCGCCGCGGCCTGGCGGCCGGAGCCCTGGACGGCGCGCTGGCCGGGCTCGGGTTCGGCACGCTGTTCGCCGCGCTCGGACAGGTCCCCGACGACGCGGGCCTGCTCCCGCTCGCCCTCGCCCAGACCGTGGCGCTGCCGACCCTGGTCGTGCTCGCGCTCGCCCTCCGCTCCCCGTGGGTGCCCCGGAGGCGACGGGCCTGGCGGGGGCTGGCCGTCGGCCCGCTCGCCGCGGCCGGGACGCTGACGTTCCTGCTCTCGGCGCAGTACGGCTACCTGACCGTGGCCGGGGTCCTCGTCTCGCTCTACCCCGCGGCCACCGTGCTGCTCGCGGCGGCGCTGCTCCAGGAGCACATACACAGAGCCCAAGGCGTGGGCCTCGGGCTCTGTGCTGTGGCGATCGGCCTCGTGGCGGGCGGCTGAGCCCGCCGTCGGGTGCTCAGCCGCGCGTGACCCAGGGGGCGAACTCGCGCGGCTCGCCGAGCCAGTCGCGGCCGGTGGTGGCCGGCTCCTCCCCGGCGGGGACCAGGTCGCCGCCGGTCCTGACCTCGACGCGGACCGCCTTGGGCATCCCCAGCACCGCCCGGTCGAAGGTGAGGACGGCCGCGTCCTTGGCGTACCTCAGCCTCATCGCGTAGCTGCCGCCGTGCAGCGGGACCTGCCGGTCGCTCGACCGCTTCCAGCCCTCGGCCGGCAGCAGCGCGTAGTCGGCGCCCTCGAAGGTCCCACCGAGAAGACGAACTCTGCGCCCTCGCGCTTGCGGTCGGTGTCGAGGAAGACCGCGATGCTGCTGCCGCTCTCCCAGGACCGGACCAGGTCCTCGTGGACCACGCGGATCCGGACCTGGTCCTCGTTGACCACCCGGACCCGACGGATGTCGGCGCCGTGGTCGAGGTCGCCTGCGGCGTCCTTGAAGACGGCCGTCTCCGCGGAGGCGGGACCGGCCAGCGCGGTGAGGCCGGCGGCCGAGGCGAGCGCGGCGGCGGCGATGCGGCGCAACGTGGCGGTGCTTGCGTTCATGGTGACTCTCCGTCGTGGATCCACGGGGGCAGCTCCGCCCCGTCGTACGCCTCACCGTGAGGCGGCACCCCCAAGACGCGACCACGCCCGCCGGGGTTGCATCCCGGCGGGCGTGGCGGTGGTCACAGCGTCGTGCGGCGCTCAGTCCAGGTAGTCCCGCAGCACCTGGGAGCGCGACGGGTGCCGCAGCTTCGACATCGTCTTGGACTCGATCTGGCGGATCCGCTCGCGGGTCACGCCGTAGACCTTGCCGATCTCGTCGAGGGTCTTGGGCTGGCCGTCGGTGAGGCCGAACCGCATGGAGACCACGCCCGCCTCGCGCTCC
Source organism: uncultured Actinomycetota bacterium (assembly GCA_963747975.1). Classification (GTDB taxonomy): domain Bacteria; phylum Actinomycetota; class Actinomycetes; order Propionibacteriales; family Nocardioidaceae; genus Nocardioides_C. The sequence continues at coordinate 184,229 of CAVVHI010000004.1, read as the reverse complement.
GAGAGCGTGTCGAGGACCGCGTGGAGCTGTTCCTGCAGCAGCGTGAAGGACACCGCGTCGGCCGGCACGATCGCCTCGGAGTCCTCGATGAGGTCACCGAACTCCGAGTCGCCGTCCTCGCCGAGCGGGGTGTGCAGCGAGATCGGCTCGCGGCCGTACTTCTGGACCTCGATGACCTTCTCCGGGGTCATGTCGAGCTCCTTGGCGAGCTCCTCCGGCGTGGGCTCGCGGCCGAGGTCCTGCAGCATCTGCCGCTGCACCCGGGCGAGCTTGTTGATGACCTCGACCATGTGCACCGGGATCCGGATGGTGCGGGCCTGGTCGGCCATCGCCCGGGTGATCGCCTGGCGGATCCACCACGTGGCGTAGGTGGAGAACTTGTAGCCCTTGGTGTAGTCGAACTTCTCGACCGCACGGATCAGGCCGAGGTTCCCCTCCTGGATCAGGTCGAGGAAGAGCATGCCGCGGCCGGTGTAGCGCTTGGCCAGCGACACCACGAGCCGGAGGTTCGCCTCGAGCAGGTGGTTCTTCGCCCGGCGCCCGTCATCGGCGATCCACTCGAGCTCCTCGTGCGCCTTCTCGGAGAGCTTGCCGCCGGCGGCGAGCTTCTCATCGGCGAACAGGCCGGCCTCGATCCGCTTGGCGAGCTCGACCTCCATCTCGGCGTTGAGCAGCGGGACCTTGCCGATCTGCTTGAGGTAGTCCTTGACCGGGTCGGCGGTCGCGCCGGCGACCATGACCTGCTGCTCGGGCTCGTCGGAGTCGTCGGCGGAGGACACGACGAACCCGGCCTTCTCGTCCTCCTTGAGCGTGGGGTCCTGGGCGAGGTCCTTCTCGAACTCCTCGTCGGGGACGTCGGGGAGGACCTTCTTGCCGTCGGGGCCGACGACCGGGGCGGCGGGCTCCGCGGCCTGGGCGGCCGGCTTGCCCGGCGGCCTTCTTCGCCGCGGTCCTGCCCGTCGTCTTGCTCGCCTGCTGGGCCTCGGGCACCGTCTCCTCCTCGGGCGCCGGCGCCGCCTTCTTCGCGGCCGCCGGCTTCTTGGCGGGAGCCTTCTTCGTGCTCGCCTTCACCGTGGAGCGGGGGCTCGACGCCGCGGCGACCTTGCGGGGGTCCGACTCCGCGGCGGAGAGCACGACGGTCACGCCCTCCTCGCTGAGGAGGCGCAGCAGCGTCTTGAGGTGCTTGCCGGTGATGCCGGCCGCCTCGCTCGCGTCACGCACGGCGTCGGAGCTCACCTCGCCGGTGGCTCTGCCCTCCTCGACGAGACCGAGCACGTCGGGATGGGACAGGACCTCTGCGGGGAGCTTGCGGGACGTGCTCGTCGACACGAACTACCTCTCGTAACACGGTCGTCGGGCGCGGCAGAGCCCGTACACGTCAAGAGCCGCACAGACATTGTGACACGGGGGTCCACACACCCAACCCTTGTCCCTCGTGGGTCAACGGCGTGCCGCGGCCTTCTGCTCCTTCTTGAAGGCCCGCACCCGCTCCAGGGAGCGGTCGTCGACCACGTCCGCCACCGACCGGAACGAACCCGGCTCCGCGTAGCTGCCCGCCACCTCCTGCCAGCCTTCGGGGCGCACCCCGAGCTGCTTGCCGAGCAGGGCGACGAAGATCTGGGCCTTCTGCTTGCCGAACCCCGGCAGAGCGACGAGTCGCCTCAGCAGCTCCTTGCCGCTCGCCCGCCTCCTCCCAGAGCCGCTCCGCGCGCCCGTCGTACTGCTCCACGACGTGGACCGCGAGCGCCTGGACCCGCGCCGCCATCGACCCGGGGAACCGGTGGATCGCCGGCGGCGCTCGAGCACAGCTCGGCGAAGTGCTCGGGGTCGGCGGCGGCGACCTCGGCGGGTCCAGCGTGCCGAGGCGCTCCAGGATCTTCGCCGGGCCCGCGAACGCGCGCTCCATCGGGAACTGCTGGTCCAGCAGCATCCCGGCCAGGAGCGCGAACGGCTCGGTGGACAGGACCTTGTCGGCCCCGGGGTCCTGGGCGATGTGCAGGTCGGGCACGCCTAGTCCGCGGAGGCCTTGACCGCGAGCACCGGGCACGGGGCGTCGAGCAGCACCCGCTGGGCGTTGCTGCCGAGGATGAGCTTGCCGACGGGCGAACGGCGACGCAGCCCGATCACGATCATCTCGGCTCCGACCTCGCTGGCGACGTTGACCAGGTCCTCGGCCGGGTCCATGCCGCGGACGAGCTGACGGACGTCGTGCTCGACCCCGTGGCCGGCGAGCTCGTCCTTGACCTCCTGCAGCTGGCTCTCGGACTCGATGGCGTCGTCGGAGTCGAACTCTCGCCCGCCCCGGTGGGAGTTGACGACGACGAGCCGCATGCCCCGCAGCTTCGCCTCCTCGGCCGCGCGCTTGAGCGCCGCCTTGCCCTCCGACTTGGGCACGTATCCCACCACGATGGTCCCCATCGACCGTCCTCTCTCTCACTTCCACGAAGGTGCCGCCCACCCTCCGCGGACGACACCTCGCACGCTACCGCAGCCGCACCCGCCGCGGGCTGTGGACGGAGCACGCCTCGCCGGGCCCGGAGGCGGCATGCTCGGACCATGACCGACCCGGCCCGTGCTGCACTGCTCCGGCTCGAGGTGGCCCGGCTGCGCGCGGACCCGCGCCGGCGCCGCTTCGACCCGGTCCTGCACGTCGGCGTCCTGGGCGGTGGCCGGGTGGGCTGCCCGGTGCCGGCCGGTGACCCGGTGCTCGACCCGGGCACCCGCCTCGAGGTCGTGCTGCGGCTGCTCGAGGCGGGCCCCGGCGGGGACCAGGCGTGGCTCACCCGGCCCGGGGAGCCGCTGGTGCAGGACGACGACCTCGCCTGGCTGGCCGCGGCCACGCGCGCCTTCGGGTCGGTGGCCGCACCGCTGCAGGGGATGTGGACGGTCACCCGCACCGGCTGGCTGGACCTGCGCACCGGCGAGTCCCGGACCTGGAAGCGGCTGCGCGTCGCGTGAGGTGCTACTCCCAGGTGTGCACCGGCTCGTTGGTGTGCATGTTGCGGCGGTACTCGTTGAAGGCCCTGCGCAGGGCCTCGGGACGATCGTCGCAGTCGCGGCAGTGGCGGTGGAAGGCCTCCACCAGCCACGAGGCCCCGTTGCGCCCGGTCAGGCAGCGCTGCTCGATGATCCCGAGCAGCCGGTCGCGCTCCTCCGCCGCCACGCCCCAGGCCTCGAGTCCCGCGCGGGCCATCGGCAGCAGCCGGCGGACGACGAGCTCGGTCGCCGAGACCTGTCCGAGACCGGGCCAGTACAGGTTGGCGTCGATGCCCTGCCGGGCCGCGACGTGGAAGTTCTCCTCCGCCGCGCTGAACGACATCTGGCTCCACAGCGGCCGCTCGTGCTCGGCCAGGACCCGCACCAGGCCGAAGTAGAACGCGGCGTTGGCCATCGTGTCGGCCACCGTCGGCCCGGCCGGGAGCACGCGGTTCTCCACCCGCAGGTGCGGCCTCTTGTCGACGACGTCGTACACCGGGCGGTTCCAGCGGTAGATGGTGCCGTTGTGCAGCCGGAGCTCGGCGAGCTCGGGGGCCTCACCGCGCTCGAGCACCTCGACCGGGTCCTCGTCCTCGATGATCGGTAGCAGGGAGGGGAAGTAGCGGACGTTCTCCTCGAACAGGTCGAAGATCGAGGTGATCCAGCGCTCCCCGAACCACACCCGGGGCCGGACGCCCTGCGCCTTGAGCTCCTCGCTGCGGGTGTCGGTGGCCTGCTCGAACAGCGCGATGCGGGTCTCGCGCCACAGCTCCTTGCCGAGCAGGAACGGCGAGTTGGCGCCCAGCGCCAGCTGGACGCCGGCGATCGCCTGGGAGGCGTTCCAGTAGGCCGGGAAGTCGTCCGGGCTGACCTGCACGTGGAACTGCGTGCTGGTGCAGGCGGCCTCCGGGACGATCGAGTCGGCGGTGGTGCGCAGGCGCTCCACCCCGGTGATGTCGATCGACAGGTCCTCGCCGCGGGCGGCCAGGATCTGGTCGCTGAGCAGCCGGTAGCGCGGGTTGCCGCTCAACGACGCCGGCGTCATGTGTCCCTCCGCGAGGGTGGGCAGGATGCCGATCATCACCAGGTGCGCCCCGGCCGACGACGCCTTCTCCTCGGCGGCGTTGAGGCAGGCGCGGACACCGTCCTCGTAGGCGGTGAACCCGCGCTCGCTGAGCCGCTTGGGAGCGACGTTGACCTCGAGGTTGAACAGCCCGAGCTCGGTCACGAAGGCCGGGTCGTCGATCATCTGCAGCGCCTCGGCGTTCTTCAGCGCCGGTTTCCCGTCCTCGTCGACGAGGTTGAGCTCGATCTCGAGCCCGGTCATCGGGTCGTCGGCCTCGAACGACGACTCGCCCAGCATGCGCGCGAACACGTCGAGGCACCGACGGACCTTCTCGCGGTAGCGGGTGCGGTCCTCGCGGGAGAACTCCTGCGCCGAAACCTCTTCGCCCATGCCGGAAGCCTAGAGGCATCACCACCCCCGGCCCAGGTCTTGCCGCGATTCGGCTCAGGACGCGAACAACGGCAGCTCCTCCGGCGGCACCGGGGTCCACGTCGACGGCGGGACCGCCTGCATCAGCGTGGAGGCGATCAGCCCGGCGAGCCGGTAGTCCGGCTCCGCCTCGCGGCACCGGTCCACCGCGCACCACGCGAGGGCGCCGTTGCCGGACAGCCAGGCGGCGAAGCCGAGCAGGGCCGCCGGGCCGGCGAGCAGGTCCAGCGGGACCCGCCGGACCAGGTCGCGCCACAGCTCCACGTGCTGGTCCGCGTTGTCGTGGTCCATCTCGGCCCAGGCCACGTCCCGCACCTCGATGTTCACCATGGCCACCGCCATCCGGCCTGCCTCCTGCGCGTCGAGCGGCTCTCCGGTGGCCAGGTAGCGACGGACCCGGTCGCGCACCCAGTGGCCCTCCGCGACGAGGTGGTGGCGGGCGCCCGCGTCGTCGGCCGGGCCGAGGGGACGGCGGGCGGCCGCGTGGAAGCGGCGCATCGCGTCGTCGGCGGCCGCCGCCACCGCCGCCTGGTCCTGGGCGTCGGTGCCGAGGAGGGTGGCGGCCAGCGCGTCGCGGCTGTCGAGGGTGACCCGCCCGTCGAGGACGTTCTGGGCGGTGATGGGGTGCGAGCCGACGTCGTAGGGCCGGCCCTCGGGCGGGCAGCAGTCGCCGACACAGTCGAGGTCGAACCACCGGGCCCCGTCGGCCCGGATCGCGGCGACGCACCTCGACGTCCAGCGCGTCGCAGCTCCTCCTCCAGCAGCGACACCGTGTCCTCGGCGAGGACGGGGTCGTCGGTGTAGGCGATCAGCACCACGCCGCGGGCGCGGTTGCGGACCAGGGCGGTGCGCAGTGCGGGCAGGGCGTCCTCGAAGTCGTCGAGGTCGTCGGCCAGGTCGACCCGGGCGTGGAGCATGCCACCGCCGCCGGAGACGACGACGAGCACCAGGGAGTCCTGGGGGTGGAAGCCGAGCACGCACGGCACGAGGGCGAGGAGGTCGGCAGCGGACGTGATGTGGAACGTGGTTTCGGTCATGGGACCACGGTCCGGCTCCGCTCCCCTCCGCGCACCGGCCGTCGCCACGGCTGTGGAGCGCCGCCGCGACGTCGTACCTGGGGACGGCAACCGGCGTGCAGCATCATGGGGCGGGTGCGCGCCGAACCGACGATCCTCCACGTCGACCTCGACGCGTTCTTCGCCGCGGTGGAGCAGCGCGACAAGCCGTCCCTGCGCGGCAAGCCGGTCGTGGTCGGCGGCGTCGGCGGGCGCGGGGTGGTGGCCACCGCCTCCTACGAGGCCCGGGCGTACGGCGTGCGTTCGGCGATGTCCACCGCCGAGGCCCGGTCCCGGTGCCCGCACGCGGCCTACCTCACCGGTCGCTTCGACGCCTACCGGGAGACCAGTGCCGCGGTGATGGCGCTGCTGCGCGAGCTCTCCCCGCTGGTCGAGCCGCTGTCGCTGGACGAGGCGTACGTCGATCTGGCCGCGACCGCCCTGGAGGACACCTCCGTGGACGCCGTGACCGCGGTCGCCGAACGGCTCAAGGAGGGCGTCCACGAGGTCACCGGCGGGCTGCACGGGTCCGTCGGGGTGGGCACCTCGAAGCTGGTGGCCAAGATCGCCAGCGACCTCGACAAGCCCGACGGGCTCGTGGTCGTGCCACCCGGCACCGAGCGCGACCTGCTGCGTCCGATGAAGGTGTCGGTCATCCCGGGTGTGGGGCCGGCGACGGCCGAGCGGCTGCGGCGGATCGGCGTGCACACGGTCGCCGAGCTGGAGCGGATCTCGCCCGAGGAGCTCGTGCGGCTGCTCGGGCAGGCGCACGGCACCGGGCTCTACCACCTCGCCCGCGCCGAGGACGACCGGCCGGTGGTCGCCGAGCGGGAGGCGAAGTCGGTCAGCGTCGAGGGCACCTACGACACCGACCTCGTCGACCGGCGGCTGCTGGAGGGGCTGCTCGAGCGCCAGGCCGCGCAGGTGACCGAGCGGCTCCGCAAGGCACGCCTGTCCGGGCGCACGGTCACCGTCAAGATCCGGCTGCACGACTTCTCCACCCACACCCGGTCGGCCACCCTGCCGGCCCCGACCGACGACGCACGGGTGGTGGCCCGCCTCGCCCGCTCCCTGCTCGTCCGAGGTGGACACCTCCGGCGGGCGTGCGCCTGCTCGGGGTGGGCGTCTCCGGCCTGGCCGACTGGATCCAGGAGGACCTGTTCGAGGGGCTCGAGCTCGGAGGGCCCGGCCGGCAGGAGGCCGACGCCGGGGCCGTGGAGCCGCTCTCCCCCGACGCGCTGGAGCGGGTCACCCGCAGCCGCCGCTGGGCGCCGGGGACCGACGTGGTGCACGCCGAGCACGGGCCGGGCTGGGTGTGGGGCTCGGGACGTGGCCGGGTCACCGTGCGGTTCGAGACCGCCGACACCCGGCCGGGGCCGATCCACACCTTCCGCACCGACGACCCCGACCTCGTGCCGCGACCCCGCGGCCGGTACGACGTCGGGTCAGACCACGAAGCGGACGGTGTTGCCGGGACGTAGCTGCGCGCACGCGGCCAGGTCCTCGGGGGCGACGACGCCCACCACCGGGTAGCCGCCCGTGGTGGGGTGGTCGTTGAGGAACACCAGCGGCTGCCCCGACGCCGGCACCTGCACCGCCCCGAGCACCATCCCCTCGCTGGGCAGCTCCTCCGGGCGGTGGCGCGGCACCGGGTCGCCCTCGAGACGCACCCCCACCCGGTTCGAGTGCCCCGAGACCGTGTAGCCCTGCCCCGCCAGCCGGGTCAGGCGCGTCCTCGGCGAACCAGTCCAGCCGCGGGCCCGGGAGCAGCCGCAGCCGCACCTCGTCGGGGTGCCGCAGCACGACCGGCACGTCCACCGGGTGCGGGTCGCCGACGGGCCTGCCCAGCGCCAGCCGCGCCCCGGCCGCCAGCGGAGCCGGCCCGAGCCCCGAGAGCGTGTCGGTGGACCGGGAGCCGAGCACCGGCTCGGCGTCCGACCCCGCCGGAGAACGCCAGGTAGCTGCGCAGCCCCGAGGCGGCACCGCCGACGCCGACGGCCTGCCCGGCACGCAGCCGCGAACGGCTCGGCGAAGGGCCGCGGCCGGCCGTCGACGGACCACGGGCGCCGCGGCCCCGGTGACGGCCACCACCGTCGGCCCGTCCACCCGCAGCACCACACCGCCCAGCGTGGTCTCGAGCACGGCGGCGTCCTGCGGGGTTGCCGACGAGCCGGTTGGCGTAGCCTCGCGGCCGCGGCGTCGAGCGCCCCCGAGCGGGGCACCCCGAGGTGCGCGTAGCCGCGGCGGCCCTGGTCCTGGACGGTGGTCAGCGGGCCCGGGTCCAGCACGGTGACCGTGACCGCTCACCGGGGCACCTCGACGAACCGCACCCGGGTGCCCGGCGCCAGCGTCGCGGGCTGCTCCCGGCTCTCGTCCCACAGCACGAGGTCCGTGCGGCCGACCAGCTGCCAGCCGCCGGGCGAGGCGGTCGGGTAGACGCCGGTGAACACGTCGGCCAGCGCCACCGACCCGGCGGGCACCCGGGTGCGGGGACGGGCCAGCCGCGGCACCGGGCGCGCGAGCCCCGGAGCGGTGCAGTAGGCGAACCCCGGCGCGAACCCGCAGAAGGCGACGACCATCTCGGCCGCGGTGTGCAGGTCGACGACCTCACGGGCGGTGACGTCCCAGTGCCGGGCCACCGCGTCGAGGTCCGGCCCGTCGTAGATCGTCGGCACCTCGACCAGCGGCGTGTCCGGCTCGGTCGGGTCCGGAGCCGCCGAGGGATCCCAGCCGGCCAGGTCGTCCTCGAGACGCGCAAGGTCGCGCGACCCCGGAGAAGAGCACGGTGCCGTGCCGCCGGTACGACGTCCGCGGCGTCGGCCTTCGCGCCGTACCGCCTCGTCGTACAGCCGCATCGCCGTCCGCCGTGTCGGCCACCTCGACCAGCAGGGAGTCCGCACCCACCCGCAGCAGCCTCACGCGAAGCTCCGCAGGGTCAGCCCGGCCGTCTCCAGCGCCTGACGCACCTCGGTGGCGCTGCGGACCGCGGACGGCGAGTCGCCGTGCACGCACACCGAGGCGACCTCGCCGGACCGGGCCAGCTCCAGCGCACGGGAGGCGATCACCGTCGGCTCGTGGTGCACCGCACCCGGCTGGTCGCGCGGCACCAGCCGGCCCTCGCGGGTGTAGGCCCGGTCCGGGAACCCCTCGTGGTGGTGGTCCCGGCCGGCCTCGGCGGCGAGGGCGAGGAGCACCGAGCCGGGCAGCCCGAGCACCGGCAGCTCACCGGACCCGTCGAGCACCGCCCGGGCCTGCTCCTCGTCGTGGACGACCCGGTTGTACAGCGCCCCGTGCGGCTTGAGGTAGGACACCCGGGTGCCGCAGGCCCGGGCGATCCGGTCGAGCAGCCCGACCTGGTGGGCGACCTGGTCCCGCAGGAGGTCGAAGGGCACGTCGAGGTGCCGGCGACCGAACCCCGCCCGGTCGTCGTAGGACACCTGCGCGCCGACGACGACCCCGCGCGCTGCCGCCTCCGCGCACACCGCGCGCATGGTCGCCTCGTCGCCGGCGTGGTAGCCGCAGGCGACGTTGGCGCTGGTGACCACCGCCAGCAGGCCAGCGTCGTCGGTGACGCCCTCCCCCAGGTCGGCGTTGAGGTCGATCGTCCGCACCCGTCCACGGTAGGCGATCGCAGCGGGTTAGGCTCCCAGCGTGCTGCACCCCATCTCGCCCCGACCGATCGAGCGACCCGCCACGGAGCTCGCCCCGCCCGTCGCCAAGCAGGTGCCACAGGAGCGGACCTTCCACGGCGACACCGTGGTGGACGAGTACGAGTGGCTGCGGGACAAGGACGACCCCGAGGCGGTTGCCTACCTCGAGGCGGAGAACGCCTACACCGAGCAGGCCACCGCCCACCTGGCCGGGCTCCGGGACACGCTGTTCGAGGAGATCCGCAGCCGCACCCAGGAGACCGACATGTCGGTGCCCGCCCGGATCGGCTCGTACTGGTACTACGGCCGGTCCATCGAGGGCAAGCAGTACGGCATCAGCTGCCGCTGCCCGGTCGACTCCCCCGACGACTGGGACCCGCCGGTGCTCGAGCACGACACCGAGGTGCCCGAGGAGGAGTGCCTGCTCGACCTCAACGAGCTGGCCGAGGGACACGACTTCTTCTCGCTGGGCGCCTCGTCGGTCAGCCCGGACGGCACCCAGCTGGCGTTCAGCACCGACACGGTCGGCGACGAGCGGTTCCTGCTGCAGGTCAAGGACCTGACCACCGGGGAGATGCTGCCCGACCAGATCCCGGGCACCGCCTACGGCGCCACCTGGTCGCTGTGCGGGCAGCACCTCTTCTACACCACCGTCGACGAGGCCTGGCGGCCCCACAAGGTGTGGCGGCACGACCTGGGCACCCGCCCCGCGCAGGACGTGGAGGTGTTCCACGAGCCCGACGAGCGGTTCTGGCTGTCGATGGGCCGGACCCGCAGCGACGCGTTCCTGGTCATCGGGGTGGGCTCGAAGACCACCACCGAGTACCGCGTCCTCGACGCCGCGGACCCGACCGGCGAGTGGCGCGTGGTCTCCCCGCGCCGCCAGGGCGTGGAGTACGGCGTCGAGCACGCCGTCATCGGCGGCGAGGAGTGCTTCCTGGTCCTGCACAACGACGGCGCGGAGAACTTCACGCTCGCCCGCACCCCGGTCACCAGCACCAGCCACGAGGACTGGGAGCCGGTCTTCCCGTACGACCCCGCGGTGCGCCTCGAGGACGTCGAGGCGTTCGCCGGCCACCTCGTGGTGCACGAGCGCAAGGACGGCCTGACCCAGCTGCGGATCGTCGAGCTGACCGGCGACGGGCTCGGCGAGGACTACTCCGTCGACTTCGGGCACCCGGTCTACACCGTCGGCGCCGGCGCCAACCCGGAGTTCCACCAGCCCCGGGTGCGGCTGGGCTACACCACCCTGGCCACGCCTCCGGCGGTCTACGACTTCGTGGTCGCCACCCGGGAGCTGCACCTGCTCAAGCAGATGCCGGTGCTCGGCGACTTCGACCCCGAGCGCTACGAGCAGCACCGTGAGTGGGCCACCGCCGAGGACGGCACCCGGGTGCCGATCTCGATCGTGTGCCCCAAGGACGCGCCGCGGGACGGATCGATGCCGATGCTGCTCTACGGCTACGGCTCCTACGAGTCCTCCACCGACCCCTACTTCACGATCTCGCGGCTGTCGCTGCTCGACCGCGGGATCGGGCTTCGCGATCGCGCACGTGCGCGGCGGCGGCGAGCTGGGTCGGCGCTGGTACGACGAGGGCAAGATGCTGTCGAAGCAGAACACCTTCACCGACTTCGTCGCCTGCGCCCGGCACCTGGCCTCGACCGGCTGGACGTCCCCGGACCGGCTGGTCGCGGAGGGTGGCAGCGCCGGGGGGCTGCTCATGGGCGCCGTGGCGAACATCGCCCCCGACGCGTTCCGCGCGATCGTGGCCGACGTGGCCTTCGTCGACGCGCTCACCACGATCCTCGACCCGTCGCTGCCGCTGACCGTCGTGGAGTGGGAGGAGTGGGGCAACCCGCTCGAGGACCCCGAGGTCTACGCCTACATGAAGTCCTACTCGCCCTACGAGAACGTCGAGCCGAAGCGCTACCCCTCGATCCTCGCCGAGACCTCGCTCAACGACACCCGCGTGCTGTACGTGGAGCCGGCCAAGTGGGTCGCCAGGCTGCGCGCCACCGCGCTGGAGCCCACGGACTTCCTGCTCAAGACCGAGATGTCGGCCGGCCACGGCGGCGTCAGCGGCCGCTACAACGCCTGGCGGGACCGCGCGTTCTCCTACGCCTGGGTCCTCGACAAGCTCGGCCTCGCCTGAGCTGAGTCCCCCGACCTGAGAGTTGGCTGAGTTTTCGCGCCGGCGCGCAACTTTCGCGGGTACTGACCCGTCCTACCGGGCACAGGGCACGAACCTGCAGCACAGGAGCCGTTCGGGGAATCTCTTCGAACCCGTGTTCGTTGGGGTGAATACGAGCGCCACCCTTCGGGTAAAGCGCTTGGGGACAGGAAGGGAGCGCACGTGGCTACGAGTCGTTCGCACACGCGCGAGATCGAGGGTCGTGACAGCGTCGGGCTGTACCTCGACGAGATCGCGCGTACTCCGTTGCTCGACGCGATCACCGAGGTCGAGCTGAGCAAGACCATCGAGGCCGGCCTCATGGCGCAGCACCTGCTCGACACCGGTCGGGTCGGTCGGCGCAAGGGCGGTGCCCCGAAGAGCGCCACCCAGGAGGAGCTCGAGTGGCTCGCCGAGGAGGGCCAGCGCGCGATCCAGAAGTTCATCACCGCCAACCTGCGGCTGGTGGTCTCCATCGCCCGCAAGTACGGCCGCAGCCAGATGCCGATGCTGGACCTGGTCCAGGAGGGCAACACCGGCCTGATCCGCGCCGTCGAGAAGTTCGACTACGCCAAGGGCTACAAGTTCTCCACCTACGCGACCTGGTGGGTCCGCCAGGCCATCACCCGCGGCATCGCCCAGCAGGCCCGTGTCGTCCGGCTCCCCGTGCACGTCGTGGAGGAGCTCAACCAGGTGGGTGCGGCCCGTCGTACCCTCGAGCGCAACCTCGGCCGCGAGCCGGAGCCCGAGGAGATCGCGGCCGAGCTCGACATGGACGTCGAGCGGGTGCTGGACCTGCTCACCTGGGGCCGCGAGCACGTCAGCCTCGACACCCCGGTGGACGAGAACGGTGACACCTCGCTGGGCGACCTGATCGCCCAGGAGACCGCGCCGGGTCCGGACGCGACCGTGCTGGACACCGAGTCCCGCGACCGCCTCTCCCGGCTGGTGGAGCTGCTCGACGAGCGCGCCGCCGACATCATCCGGTCCCGCTACGGCCTGGTCGACGGCCGCCAGCACAAGCTCGCCGACATCGGCGCCAAGCACGGCATCTCCGCCGAGCGGGTGCGCCAGCTCGAGCGGGAGGCCATCGCAGAAGCTGCGCCGGCTCGCCGACCCGGACCTGGCCGCCTGACCTAGCCTCCCGGGACCAGCTCCTCGAAGACCTCCGTGACTCGGTCACGGAGGTCTTCGAGCGTTCCGGTGTTGTCGATGACGTGGGTGGCGATCGCCAGCCGGTCCTCCCGGGAGGCCTGGGCCGCCACCCGGGCCCGTGCCTCCTCCTCGCTCATCCCCCGCAGCCGCACCATCCGCTCGACCTGCGTCTCGACGGGTACGTCGACGACCACGACCGCGTCGAAGGTGCCGGCCTGCCCGGTCTCGGCCAGCAGCGGGATGTCGTGGACGACAGCCGCGTCCGGGTCGGCGGAGGCCTCCAGCTCCGCGGCCCGTCGCCGCACGCGCGGGTGGACGATCTGCTCCAGCCGGCGGCGCGCCTCCTCGTCGGCGAACACCTGGGCCGCGACCGCCGGGCGGTCGAGCTCGCCGTCCGGGGTCAGCACGCCCTCGCCGAAGGCGGCGACCACCTCCGCGAGGCCCTCGGTCCCCGGCGCCACCGCCTCCCGCGCGAGCCGGTCGGCGTCGACGACCACCGCCCCGAGCTCGCGCAGCATCGCCGACACGGTGCTCTTCCCCGAGGCGACTCCGCCGGTCAGCCCCACCCTCACTCTGCTCACGCGCGGCAGTATTCCAGGAGGCGTTCCGGTCCGGCCCCCGCCGGGTTAGCGTGGCGGGGTGAGACGCGCCCCGCACGAGAACGTCGCCACCGTCCTGGTGTCGCCGCGCGTCCTGCCCGACCTCGAGCTGGAGCTGATGGCGCTGGACCTGCGGGTCTGGCCCGTCGTCACCGCGCCGATCTGCGGGGACGGGCCGCGCACCGCCTTCCAGATCCGGCACCGGCTGCTGACCCGGCACCGTGGGGAGTGGGACGTCGCCACGGACTGGACGCCGGTGTGGATCGGTTTCGGCCCGTCCTGGCGGGACGGGGACGAGCCGCTGCCCTGGGCGGCCCACGCCGCGCTGTGGCGCTCGTTGGACGCCTACGCCGAGCACGTGCGGTTCCACCGGCGGCTGGGCGGGATCCCGCGCATGCCGTCGCCGGACGAGGCCCGGGCCCGGTGACGACGACCTACCTGACCGTAGCTGGTCGGCGGTGGTGACCTGGTGGGCCAGTTCCTCGACCGCACGAGCCGTGCACGTGCACTACTCGCTGCGCTGAAGGTCCTCCCAGGGCAGCCGGAACGCCTCGGCGGCGGCACCGACGACCGAGATCGTCGCGCGGGGCAGGTCGGCCGGGTCCGTGCCGGAGTCGGCCAGCGGTCCGTCCGTGGCGGTGTAGGTGACCGACCACCAGGTCTGCTCGCCGTCCTCCCCGGCCACGAACCGGGCGCGCTCGACGTGCCCGTCGGGGAAGGTGTAGCTGATCTCGTCGACCGGCCAGGGCAGCAGCCCTCCGGCGACGAACCGCACCGCCGCGTCGTCGCCCTCGCCGACCGGGGTGGTGCGCACGCCCAGGGACCGCTCGTCGAAGCCCGGCCGGCCCGGAGCCGGCGTCAGCAGCACCGGGGCGTCGCCGGCGACGTCACAGGCCACCCATCGCTCCGCTGAGGTCCAGAAGGTCGTCACGCCGACGGCGTCCGTGGTCTGGGCCACCTGGGTGAAGCCGCTGCCGACCGCCTCGGCGCAGGTCGCCGACACCGCCTCGTCCCAGGGCCGGCCGCCGACCGGCGTCTCACCGGGCGACGGTGCCGGAGCGATCTCCGGCGGGGCGGAGCCCGGGGTGGACGTCCCCGTCTCGGCACTGCTGAGCGTGGCCGTGGCCGGCCCGTCGTCCGCGGTGCTGCCGCAGGCGCCCAACACCAGGGCAGCCAGCGACGCCACGACGGCATGCCTGCCACCGCGGCGTACGTCGAACGTCGACATCTTGGCCCCCCAAGTGACGCTTCGTGTTCCCCCGGCCTTCCGGGTTCCCACACCCGGCGGCCTACTGTTACCTCCCAGTATGCCCCATCCCTCCCACGAGAGGACGACAGCGACATGCACCGCCTGCGGCCCGGCGACCGGATCGCCCTCCTCGTGCCCGGATCGCGGGCGTACGTCGACCTGGTGCTGCTGGCCGCACGGCAGGGTGTGGTCCCCGTCCCCCTCGACCCCCGGCTGACCGAGCGGGAGCAGTCGCTGGTCCTCTCCGACGTCGACCCGGCGGTCGTCGTACGCTCCGAGGCCGAGCTCGCAGCGGTGGCGACGCGGCTCGACCCCGACCCGGACAGCCCGGTCCCGCTGGTCCGTCCGATGCACATGACGAGCGGGACCACCGGCGCCCCGAAGGGAGTGTGGTCCGGGCTGCTCGACGGGCACGCAGCACGGGCGCTCGTCGCCGAGGAGCGTGAGCTGTGGGGCTTCGCGGCCTCCGACGTCCACCTCGTGCTGAGCCCGCTGTACCACTCCGCGCCCCTGCGGTTCGCGGTCGGCACCCTGCTCGCCGGCGGGCGGATCGTGGTGCCCGGTCCCTTCGACCCGGCGACGGTCACCCGCGCGATCGTCGAGGAGCGGCCGACGACCACGTTCTGCGTGCCGGCCCACCTGCAACGGCTCTTCACGCACTGGGACGAGGTGGGCGTGCCGGACCTGTCGTCCTTCCGGCTGGTCGCGCACGCCGGGGCCGCCTGTCCCCCGCCGGTCAAGCAGCGGCTCGTCGAGCTGTTCCCGTCCGGCACCACGTGGGAGTTCTACGGCTCCACGGAGGGACAGTTCACCGCCTGCCGCAGCGAGGAGTGGCTGGGGCGGCCGGGCACGGTCGGCCGTGCCCGGCCGGGCCGGCGGATCAGCGTCGACGAGGACGGCACGATCTGGTGCGCGGTCCCCGACCACGCCCGCTTCGGCTACTGGAACGCCCCGGAGAAGACGGCGCGCGCGTGGCGCGACACCCCCGACGGCCCCGCGTTCACCGTCGGCGACCTCGGTCGTCTCGACGACGACGGGTACCTCTACCTCGAGGGCCGCCGCGAGGACCTGGTCATCTCCGGCGGCGTCAACGTCTACCCCGTCGAGGTCGAGCACGTGCTGGCCGAGCACCCGGGTGTCGCGGACGTCGCGGTGTTCGGCGTCGACGACGACACGTGGGGCCAGCGGGTCTGCGCGGCGGTGGTGGGCAGCGCCGCACCGGAGGAGCTGACGGCCTTCGCCGCCGAGCGGCTGGCCCCGCCGAAGCGGCCCAAGGAGTACTTCCGGGTCGAGGCGCTGCCGCACACCCCGACCGGGAAGATCAAGCGGCTGGAGCTACCCGGCCTGCTCGGCCTGGACGGCTGAGGCACCGAACAGCTGCCGGTACCGCTGGGGGCCCAGGCCCCGCACGCGCGTGAAGTGGTGGCGCAGGGTGGCGGCGTTGGCGAAGCCGACCTCCTCGGCGACCCGGTCGACGGTGTGGTCGGTGAGCTCGAGCAGCTCCTCGGCGCGGCGCACCCGCTGGGTGGTGGGTGAGCAGCGGCCCGAGGGGCTCGGCGTCGCAGGCCGGGACCGCGCTGCGGATGAACTGCGCCTGGCCGCCGTCGCGCCGCGGGGGCACGACCAGCCGGCGGGCGACCATGCCGGCCACCGCGGCGCCGAACTCCTTGCGGTACAGGTGCAGGCAGGCGTCGAGCCCCGCGGCCGACCCGGCGCCGGTGATGACCGGGGCCTCGTCGACGTAGAGCAGCTCGGGCACCACCTCGGCGCGCGGGAACCGCGCGGCCAGCTCGTGGGTGTAGGCCCAGTGGCTCGTGCACCGCCGGCCGCCGCCGCGCACGCCGAAGGGCCCGACCACCGTGTGGTGGTCGGGCCCTTCGTGCTTCTGACGTGTGCCGTCCGGCGGGTCACTGCCCCCCGGTGAGCTTCTCCCGGAGCGCCTGGAGCGCCTCGTCGGAGGCGAGCGAACCGCCGCCCTCCTCCTCGGTGCGATCCTCGTCGGAGGAGGAGTACGAGGTGGCCTCGCCGGCCTCCGCGGCGGCCTTCTTGGCCTCCTGCTGCTGCTTGACGTGAGCCTCCCAGCGGGCGTGCGCCTTGGCGTACTGCTCCTCCCAGGTCGCGCGCTGCTCGTCGTAGCCCTCGAGCCACTCGCCGGTCTCCGGGTCGAAGCCCTCGGGGTAGATGTAGTTGCCCTGCTCGTCGTACGACGCGGTCATGCCGTACAGCGTCGGGTCGAACTCCTCGACCTCGGTCGGGGCCGCGGTCTCGTTGGCCTGCTTCAGCGACAGCGAGATCCGGCGACGCTCGAGGTCGATGTCGATGATCTTGACCATGACGTCGTCGTTGACCTGGACGACCTGCTCGGGGATCTCGACGTGACGCTCGGCGAGCTCGGAGATGTGCACCAGGCCCTCGATGCCCTCCTCGACCCGGACGAACGAGCCGAACGGCACCAGCTTGGTGACCTTGCCCGGCACGATCTGGCCGATCTGGTGGGTGCGGGCGAAGTGCTGCCAGGGGTCCTCCTGCGTCGCCTTGAGCGACAGGGAGACCCGCTCGCGGTCCATGTCGACGTCGAGCACCTCGACGGTGACCTCGTCGCCGACCGCGACGACCTCGGACGGGTGGTCGATGTGCTTCCAGGACAGCTCGGAGACGTGGACGAGACCGTCGACGCCGCCGAGGTCCACGAACGCACCGAAGTTGACGATCGAGGAGACGACGCCCTTGCGGATCTGACCCTTCTGCAGCTGGGTCAGGAAGCCCTGGCGGACCTCGGACTGGGTCTGCTCGAGCCACGCACGACGCGAGAGCACGACGTTGTTGCGGTTCTTGTCGAGCTCGATGATCTTGGCCTCGAGCTCCTGGCCGACGTACGGCTGGAGGTCGCGGACGCGACGCATCTCCACGAGCGAGGCGGGCAGGAACCCGCGCAGCCCGATGTCCAGGATGAGACCGCCCTTGACGACCTCGATGACGGTGCCGGTGACGACGCCGTCCTCCTCCTTGACCTGCTCGATGGTGCCCCAGGCGCGCTCGTACTGGGCGCGCTTCTTGGACAGGATCAACCGGCCTTCCTTGTCCTCCTTCTGGAGGACGAGGGCCTCGACCGCATCGCCGACGGACACGACCTCGGAGGGGTCCACGTCGTGCTTGATCGAGAGCTCACGCGAGGGGATGACACCCTCGGTCTTGTAGCCGATGTCGAGCAGGACCTCGTCCCGATCAACCTTGACGATGGTGCCTTCGACGATGTCGCCGTCGTTGAAGTACTTGATGGTCGCGTCGATCGCCGCGAGGAAGTCCTCTTCGGACCCGATGTCGTTGACCGCTACCTGCGGGCTGTCCGAGAGGGTGGGAGTGCTCGTCATAAGGGAATGGATTCCTTGGATGGGTGGATGTCGTGCGGGCGCGCAGCAGAAGCCCTTTTTCACTGCTTCGTATGGTGACTGCCGACGACGGCCGGCGGTGCGACGAACGAGCGAGCGAGAGTCTGCTCCGTCTGAGACCCAGGCAGACTCCTGGCGCACCCGTCAGGATACGCGCTCCCCACCGCGCACGTCCAACCGCGCCCGGAGCCATCCTGTCTAGGTTTCGTCTAGGGTCTGGTACCGTGGTCGGCATGGTGGACGACCAGCGGCTGCGCATCGGCGAGCTCGGCAGGCGAGTGGGCCTGAGCGAGCACGTGCTGCGCGCGTGGGAGCGCCGCTACGGCGTGCTCCACCCGGAGCGCTCCGCCGGCGGGTTCCGGCTCTACACCCCCGCCGACGAGCGGAGGGTACGGCGGATGCAGCGCGCGCTCGACGACGGGCTCGCCCCCGCCGAGGCCGCCCGGACCGCGCTCGCCGAGGTCCCGGCCGCCGGGAGCGCCGACGAGCCGGTCGACCTGGTGCAGGCGGCCGCGGAGCTGGCCCGCGCGCTGGACCGTCTCGACACCGCGGGCGCCCACGCCGTCCTCGACGGCCTCCTCGCGGGCCACGGTCCCGAGCAGGTGCTGGCCCGGGTGGTCCTGCCCCACCTCCGCGGGCTCGGCCGGCGCTGGGAGTCCGGGGCCGTCGACGTGGCCCAGGAGCACTTCGCCAGCAACCTCCTGCGCGCCAGGCTGGTCCCGCTCGTCGAGCACCACGCCGCGGGCCGGATCGCCGTCCTCGCCTGCCCACCGGGCGAGCTGCACGACCTTCCCCTGCTGGTCCTGGCCGTCGGGCTGAGCCGACGCGGCTGGCGCACGGTCTTCCTCGGCGCCGACGTCCCCCTGCCCGACCTGACCCGCACGGTCCACGCCGTGCAGCCGGAGCTGCTCGTGCTCGCCGCGACCGACCCCGTCCGGTTCGACCCCGTGGTCGCCGGGCTCCGGCCCCTCTCCGCCGCCACGACCCTGGCCGTGGCCGGGGCCGGCGCCTCCGACCGGCTCGCCGCCGCGGTCGGCGCCGTGCACCTGACCGAGGACCCCGTGACCGCCGCAGAACGCATCGACCGTTGGGAGCACCGATGAACCCCAAGAACCGCGCCCTCGACCGGCTCGCCTCCGTGACCACCGGGCGGCGCTCCGCCTGGGTGGTGCTCCTGCTGTCCCTCCTCATCGCCGGGATCGTGATCGGCCTGGGCTCCCGTGTCGAGTCGAGCGGCGAGGCCCCGAACTCGCTGCCCGACGACGCGGAGTCCGCGCAGGCCGCGCAGGCGCTCGAGGAGTTCCCCGGCGCCGACACCCTGCCTGCGGTCGCGATCTTCGCCCGGGACGGCGAGCAGCTCTCCGAGGAGGACCTCGGGGCGGTCCGGGCGGCCGGGGAGCGCTTCGCCGAGGTGGTGGACGCGCAGACCTCCCCGCCGATCCCCGCACCGGACGGCCAGGCGGCCATCGTCAACATCCCGGTGCCGGCGGACGTGAGCGGCTTCAACCTCACCGCGGTGGTCGACGACCTGCGCGCCGCAGCCACCGAGGACCTCCCCGAGGGGATGACCGCCGAGGTGACCGGTGGGGCCGGGTTCGCCGCCGACACCGCGTCGGCGTTCGAGGGCGCGGACGTGCGGCTGCTCATGGTCACCGCGCTCGTGGTCGCCGTGCTGCTGCTCCTCACCTACCGCTCCCCCACACTGTGGCTCGTCCCCCTCGTCGTCGTGGGCCTCGCCGACCGGGTCGCCGCCTCGCTGCTGGAGCTGGCCGCCCAGGGCCTCGACATCACGATCGACGGCTCCACCTCCGGCATCACCAGCGTGCTGGTGTTCGGCGCCGGGACGAACTACGCGCTGCTGCTGGTCTCGCGCTACCGGGAGGAGCTCCGGCAGGTCGAGGACCACCGCGACGCGCTCGCCCGGGCGGTGCGCGGTGCCGCCTCCGCGATCCTCGCCAGCAACCTGACCGTGGTGCTCGCACTGCTCACCCTGCTGTTCGGGGTGCTGCCGAACAACCGCAGCCTCGGCGTCTCCGCCGCGCTCGGACTGGTCGTCGCCCTCGCGTTCGCGCTGTTCACCCTCCCCGCCGCGCTGTCGATCTTCGGCCGCGGCCTGTTCTGGCCGTTCGTCCCGCGCGTCGGCGACCAGGACAAGACCCGCACCGGCGCCTGGTTCAAGATCGCCCGGACCGTCACCCGCAGGCCGCTGCCGGTGGTCGCCGGGTCCGCCGTGGTCCTCGCCGTCCTGGTGAGCGGCCTGTTCGGCGCCAAGCTCGGCCTGTCCCAGACCGAGCAGTTCCGGATCGAGGCGGAGTCCGTCGACGGCCTGCAGACGCTGTCCCAGCACTTCCCACCGGGCGCGTCGGCCCCGGTCACCGTGGTCGTCGACACCGCCGCGCAGGACGAGGCGCTCGACGTCGTACGCGGGACCGAGGGCGTGGTCAGCGCCGAGGCGACCGGGGATTCCGGCACCGGGCTGACGCAGATCACCGCGACCCTGGACTCCGCACCGTCGACCGAGGCGAGCATCTCGGCGGTGGAGGCGTTGCGCACCAACCTGGACCAGGTCGAGGGGACCGCACTGGTCGGCGGCACGGTCGCCGAGGACCTCGACAGCCGCAACGGGACCATGCGCGACATGCAGGTGATCATCCCGATGATCCTCGGCGTGGTCCTGCTCGTGCTCATCGTCGTCCTCCGCGCGCTGGTGGCCCCGCTGGTGCTGGTCGGCATCAACGTCATCAGCTCGCTGGCGGCCCTCGGCGCGGGCGCGTGGGTGAGCGAGAACGTGTTCGGCTTCCCGGCCCTCGACGTCGGCACGCCGCTGTTCGCGTTCCTGTTCCTGGTCGCCCTCGGCATCGACTACACGGTGTTCCTGGTGCTGCGGGCCAAGGAGGAGACCCCGGGGCACGGCACCCGCGAGGGCATCGTGCAGGCGGTCGGCCTCACCGGTTCGGTGATCACGAGCGCCGGCCTGGTGCTGGCCGCGGTGTTCGCGGTGCTCGGGGTGCTGCCGCTGATCACGCTGACCCAGATCGGCATCATCGTCGGGCTCGGCATCCTCATCGACACCTTCTTCGTCCGCACGATCGTGGTGCCCGCCGTGTTCTCGCTCGTCGGACCGAAGATCTGGTGGCCGTCCCCGCTCGCGCGCGAGGAGGGGTCAGCCGACGGCGGAGAGGTCGCGGGTCCGGGCGACGGCGAGCAGCTGGGCGTGCGCCAGGGTGGAGACCGGGTTCTGCCCCGCACGTGACGCCAGCTCCACCAGCGCGAGGAGGTCCGCAGCACGGGCCCGGTCGAGGAGGTCCTCGGGGGCGTCGGCCACCCGGTCCACGTAGGTGGCGAGGACGGTGTCCACGAGGACCGGCTGCCGGTCGAACCGGAGCAGGTTGCCGAGGTCGGCGAACGGCGAGCCGGCGTGGGCGTACTCCCAGTCCAGCAGACCGGTGACCTCCCCGGTGCCCGGGTCGACCAGCAGGTTCTTGGGGTTGAGGTCGCTGTGCACCAGGCAGGCGCGCTCGGTCCGGTCGACCAGGTCCTGGGCCCGCTGCGCCACCTCGCCGAGCCCCGCCAGGTCCTCCGGTGCCCAGAGGCTCAACGGTCCCTCCCGGCCCAGCCGCTCCACCCACTCGGTGACGTCGGCCTCCCCCGGGCCGAACGGGCGGATCCGCAGCTCGCCGTCGGCGAACGCCCCGGTCCGGAGCATCGGCATCTGCGCCAGCCGGGCCAGGACCTCGCCGAGGTTGCGGGCGATGGTCCGGGTCAGCCGCTCGTCGGCGGTGGGCAGCACCTCGTCCAGCCGGGTGCCGGGGAGCCAGCCGGTCACCAGCAGCGCCGGGGTCCCGGCCGAGTCGTCCGCCCGTCGTACCTCCAGGACCTCGGGCACCGGCAGCAGCCCGCGCACCAGCCGCAGCACCGCCGCGTCGATCTCCGCGGCGTCGGGGCCACGGGTCGCCCCGCGGGCCCCGTAGATGCGTACGACGGTCCGCTCGCCCGCGACCTCGGCGAGGAACGTCTCGCCGCTGTGACCACCGGGCAGCGGCGTCAGGTCGGGGAGCACAGCGACGATGCTGTCACAGGGTCTGGCTAGAGTTCGGCCATGGCGCCGAAGGACCCCGTCACCCCGCCGCCGCGCCCCGTCCCGGGTACGGACCGATGACCGAGCCGCGCGGCGTCGAGCCCGTCCGCCGTACCGTCTCGGAGCCCGAGACGGTGCGTGCGAACCGTCGCGACTGGGACGCCTACGCCGACGAGTACCAAGCCACGCACGGCACCTTCCTCGGCGACGTCCGGTTCATCTGGTCGCCGGAGGGCGTCGACGAGGCGGAGGTCCGGGTCCTCGGCGACGTGGCCGGACGGGACGTGCTCGAGATCGGCTGCGGCGCCGCCCAGTGCGCACGGTGGCTCGTCTCGACCGGCGCCCGCGCCGTCGGCCTGGACCTCTCCCACCGGCAGCTGCAGCACGGCCGGCGGGTCGACGCCGCGAGCGGGGTGAGCGTGCCCACCGTGTGCGGGACGGCGACCGCGTTGCCGTTCGCGGACGAGAGCTTCGACGTGGCGTTCTCGGCGTTCGGGGCGCTGCAGTTCGTGTACGACGCCGGCGCGGCCGTCGCCGAGGCCGCGCGCGTGCTGCGTCCCGGCGGGCGGTTCGCGTTCTCGGTGACGCACCCGATCCGCTGGTCGATGCCGGACGATCCCGGCGAGGACGGTCTGAAGATCACCAGCTCCTACTGGGACCGCACCCCCTACGTCGAGCAGGACCCCGCCAGCGGTGAGGCGACCTACGTCGAGCACCACCGGACCGTCGGGGACTGGGTGCGGCTGCTGGCCGGATCCGGGTTCCGCCTCCTCGACGTCGTCGAGCCTGAGTGGCCCTCGGGGCATGAGCGGGTGTGGGGCGGGTGGGGCCCGGTGCGGGGGCGGCTGCTCCCGGGCACGGCCATCTTCTCCGCCGTACTGGCCTGAGCCCCGCCGCCCAGAGTGGTCACGAACTGCACCCGCCTGGGCCAGAGTGGGCACGAACTGCAGATTTCCCGCCTGAGATCTGCAGTCTGTGCCCACTCTGTCGGCGCGCGTTGCAGTTCCTGCCCATTTCGCGGGGCACAGGAGAGGGGCGCCGGGTCGGACCCGGCGCCCCTCCTGTGCTGCGTGGCTCAGACGAGCCTGCGACGCAGACCGAACGCCGCCACACCGGCCGCCAGCACGGCCAGGCCGCCGAGCCCGCGAGCGACGTTGCGCGAGCCTTCGCCGTTCTCGCCCTGGATCTCGTAGCTGTACGCCGCGAGGCCCATGGCACCCTCCGGAGCACCGAAGACCATGTCCTCGGTCTGCGCCCGCTCGGCGCCTGCCTCGATGGTGGCGTACAGCTCGCCGTAGTTCTGCGCCGTCGACTCACCCGCGTCGACGAGCTGGCTGGTGCCCTCGTCGGACAGTCGCTGCGCACCGTCCTCGAGCTTCGGCGCCGCCTGCGCGGCCTGGTCGAGACCATCAGCCAGCTGAGCCGAACCGTTGGCCGCGTCACCGAGGCCGCTGGCGAGCTGGTTCGCGCCGTCGGCGACCTGGTTGGCGCCGGCGGCCGCCTTGCCCGTTCCGGCCGCGAGCTCGCCCGCGCCGGCTGCGAGGCGGTCCGCCCCGTCGACCAGTGCCGGAGCACCCGCTGCCAGCTGGTCGGTGCCACCGGCGAGGTCCCCGGCGCCCGCTGCGAGCTTACCCGCGCCGGCGTTCAGCTCCTTGGCGCCGGCGTTGAGGTCACCTGCGCCGACGTCGAGCGCCTGCGCGCCGGCATCGATCTGCCCCAGCCCTGCGGCGAGGTCGCCCGCGCCGACGGACAGCGCAGCGCCACCTTCGTTCAGCTTGGTCACACCGGCCAGCAGGGCGTCCATGCCCTGGCTCAGCTCAGATCCGCCGTCGGCCAATGCCTCCGCAGCACAGCGCAGCGTCTGCTCCGGGTCACAGCCTGGCGTCGGGTTGCCGAGGGCGGTGATCAGCCGACTCTGGATGTTCGCGACCAGTGCACTGACCAGCTGGGGAACACCAGTGCCACCGCTTGCGCACCTGCTTGATGCCGCAGTCGTCACTTTGCGAGCTCAGTCGACGCGGCCGCAGTCCAGTTGGTCGGATCGCCGTTCGACAGACCCGCCTTGAGCTGATCCAGTCCGGCGCCTGGATAGCGTGATTTCTCTTGATGCCAGTCGAGACGGTACGATGCCGTCCCTTCGCTCCGTCAACTATCTGGCTCGTCTCATCGCCGGACCGCGTCACCTTACGCACCGAGCCATCGTCGGATCTGGGCGCAGGTCAGCGAACCGCGGCAATTGATCGGCACCTTGCCTTCAGCTTGGCGACGTTCGGCGTCAGCATCTGCTGGCCGAGCAACGCCCGTTGAGCTGCTCCACGTATCAGTCCAGAGCTTCCGCCGCGCCCAGGGTGTCCTGGCGGCGCAGAACGCATCAGTCGCCTGGGGGTCAGCTCAAACCGTACTTGCTCGCTTGACAGCCCCAGCTGGGCTGGCTGGCCCACCGGTGACTCGGGTCGGTTACGTCCGTGCGCCTCCCCGAACCGACGACCATGCCGCCAAGCGGCACCGCCGATCGCAGGTACTCCGGGTTCGTGGCCAGTTCCTTCGACCGCTGGCCGGGAGCAGGTCGACGGCCTTCTAAGCTGCGTCAAGCCGTCGCCAGCGCCTGCTGGCCAGCGGCCAGCTCCGCGGCCCGCCGTCGAGCCGAGCCGCACCATCTGATCTCACCGACCCCGCTGCTGAGCTCGCCTGACCGGTGGCCAACGCCTGTCGACCGGGCTCGCCGGTTCCGCCGGCGTGCTTCTGAGCACCGCCGGCGAGCTTTCGAGTACCAGCGGCGAGCTTGCGTGCCGCCCGCCAGCTGCCGGCTGCCGAGAGCCACCTGCTGCGCGCCGTCGTCGACGAGGTTGATGCCGCCGCCGAGACGGGTCGCACCGGCGGACAGGTCCGACGCGCCGGCCGAGAGCTGGCCGGCACCGGCGTCGAGCTGGCCGACACCCGAAGCGAGCTCAGTGGCTCCCGCTGCGAGCTGGGCGGCGCCCGGAGCGGCGACCCCGGAAAGGCCGGCGTCGAGCTGGACCGCGCCGTCGCGCAGCTGGATCAGGCCGGCGAGGAGCTCCCCTGCACCGTCACGAAGCTTGAGCAGGTTGGAGTCGATCTCTGCGGCGCCGGCGGCGAGGTCGATGCCGGTCTGGGCGCCGCCCTTGTAGCTCTCACCGGCCGAGGCGAAGCTCGGGCTCTCGAGCGGGTTCACCGGCAGCACCGTGATCGCGGCCGGCGGGATGACGCCGTCGGAGATGTTCGCGGTGTAGCCGAACTCGGCGGTGTCGGAGCCGATCGGGGGGAAGAGCGTCATGGTGAACGACAGCTTGGTCCCGCCCTTGCCGTCGCCGGCCATGTTCGCCTGTCCTGACTCCACCTCCGTGAAGTTCGGCGGGGCGACGGTGGTGAGAGAACCGACCATCGGGATCGGGACCTGGACGGTCTCGGTCACCGTGCCACCGCGCCCGTCGTCGAAGGTCAGCTCCTGCGGCACGGCGGTGACGTTCTTGACGGTGTATCTCACCTCGAGCAGGCCGCTCTCACCCACGACGTCGGCAGGCTCGATCGGCTCACCGTCGAGGAAGTAGCGGACCTGGACGTCCAGCGGCAGGTCACCGTCGTAGGTGCTCACGGTCCGGAGACGGTCGCTGCCGTCGACGGTGAGACTGGCCACCTGCTGGCCGTCCTGCACGTCGACGCCGCCCAGGCTGTCGAGGTTGCGAAGACCGTCGGTGGAGGTGGGGTTGCGCACGTCGACCTCACCGTCACCGGTGAAGGCGAGCTGCTCGTAGATGCGCTTGGTGTCCACCGCGCCGGTGGCATCGGTGTAGACCTGCACCGTCTCGGTGTTGACGACCTGCACGTCACCCTCGGCAGCCAGCGCGGGCGCCGCCACCGTCATCGTCACCAGCGCCGCGGTCGCGGTCACCGCCGCCACCCGCAGTGGCACGTTCAGTCGGCCCTTCACTGGCTCTTCTCCATCATCATGTCATCGAGACTGTGCGTCTCGTCGTCGTCCTTCGGCTTCGGCGCTCGCCTGGTCCCGCGCTCGACCGGCCGCGACTCGGCGGGCATGGCGAGGGCAGCGGCAAGGTAGCCCGCCGCCAAGGCAAGCAGCAGCGCCGTCACCGTGCTGATCGAGGTGGACGCGACCTCCGGCGGGGCGGCCGCATACGTGTACTCGTAGGCCCCGGTGAGCGCGGCGGTCCCCAGCAGGGTCGACCACAGCGGGATCCGGTCCATGCTCACCGCGGCGATGGCAACGGCGCCCGAGATCACGATGACGATCGCGATCATGCGGCCACCGCTGCTGTCGGGGAGCACGCCGGCGCGCAGGAAGTAGCCGATCCAGGCAACCACGAAGCCACCGAAGAAGCCCGCCAGGCGCATCAGCGGCGACCTGTCCGGGACCAGGGCGACGACCGCCCCGAGAGCCACGCCCAGCAGGGCCACGGGCTCGAGTTCAAGGTCGAACCACCCGCTGATGAGCACGACCAAGACAGCCGCCACCACCAACACGAGTCCGACCAGCAGTGTTCTGCGCATGCTGCCGCCCTCCCTCCAACCAAGCTGCCCGGCCGTGCCGGCCCGGCTGCCTGCGCCCTCCTGGGTGCAAGTCTCCGAAGCAATGTAGGACTACGCGCGGGTAGCCGAATGGATTTCCGGTGGAACTTGGCTTTGGCCCAAGGCTTTCGTCCCGCAATGGGCCATACGACACGATCTCTGGCGTGGCCCGGTCGGCCGTGATCCGGGCCGCCGGAGGCAATAGGGTCGGGCACCGTGACCCCAGGAGAGCCCCGGAGGCGGACGTGGCGCGTGTGAGCGCACCCAGCCGGCCCGGGCTGCTCCGCGGCACGATGCTGATCGCTGTTGCCATGGGCGTGCAGAACCTCAGCACCTACGGCTTCACGATCATCGCCGCCCGGATGCTCGGGCCGAGCGAGTACGGCGCCCTCGCCGCCGTGATGGGCCTGCTTCTCGTCGTCAACGTCGTGTCCCTCGGTCTCCAGGCCACCGGGGCCCGGCGCGTTTCTGCCGCCCCCGCGGACCTCGACCGCATCGAGGCCGACATGCTGACCGCGACCTACAAGTCCGCGATCGGCGTCGGCCTGCTGTGCCTCGCTGCGATCCCTCTCGTCACGACTGTGTTGCGCCTCGACAGCTGGCTGGTCGCCGGGATGATCGCGCTCACCGCAGTCCCGTTGACCGTGATGGGCGGCCAGGCCGGGCTCCTCCAGGGCGAGCGCCGCTGGCTCCCGCTGGCTCTGATCTACCTCGGGATGGGCCTGGGCCGGGTCGTGTTCGGCACCGTGGCGATCCTCATGGAGAGCGACACGCTGAGCGCGATGACCGGTGTGGCAGTCGGGGCCGTGGTGCCGGTGCTGGTCGGCTCGGCGGCACTACGCCACCGGGCTCGCAGCAACGCGGCCACCGGAACCGCGCCGCCCACCGCCGAGCCGGCCGGCCCCGGCCGGAGCCGCCGCGTGATCCGCGAGCTGTTCCACAACTCCCACGCACTGCTGGCGTTCTTCGCGCTGTCCAACGTCGACGTCGTGGTGGCCCGCGTCATGCTCGACGACGTGCAGGGCGGTCTCTACGCCGGAGGCCTGATCCTGGCCAAGGCGGTGCTGTTCCTGCCCCAGTTCGTCGTGGTCGTCGCCTTCCCGTCGATGTCGGAGGCCGGAGCCCGCGCCGGCATGCTGCTCAAGGCGCTCGGCATGGTCCTGGTCATCGGGCTGGCCGCCACCGCCTTCGCGTGGGCCTTCGAGGACCTGGCCGTCGAGTTCATCGGAGGCAGCGCCTACGCCGCGCTGCACGACACCATCTGGGCGTTCGCGCTGATCGGCACCATCTGGGCGATGACCCAGCTGCTGGTCTACAACATCGTCGCCCGGCAGAACACCCGGGCGGTCGCCGTCGTGTGGGCCGGGCTCGCCGTGCTCGTCGCGCTCTCCCCGTTGGTCACCTCCGCGGAGTTCCTGTTCACCGCGGTGATCGTGGTGGAGAGCGTCGTCCTGCTCGTGCTGCTCGTGCTCGGGCTGCGGCGGCCGGCTCCCGCCGCTGCCGGCTGATGGCCCTCGACCGGCTCAGCTGCCTCGGATCTCCTGCAGGCGCAGCCTGAGCAGATCCCGCAGTTCCATCACTGCCTCGCTGAACGGGTACAGACCGAGGTGGTTCTTCGCCGCCGCGAACCCGAGCAGTGCCCGTCAGTGCGCGGCCTCGTGCCACGAGCGGCCGGTGCCGACGGAGACGTCGAGCGGCACGGTCAGCTCCGCGGCCGCACCCATCTGGGTGCGCACCAGCTCCTCGAGCTGCTCCCGCTCCCCCGGCGCCACCTCGAGGACCAGCTCGTCGTGCACCTGCAGCAGCATCCGTGAGCGCAGCCCGGCCTCCTCGAGCGCACGGTCGACGTTGAGCATCGCCACCTTGATGATGTCGGCCGCCGACCCCTGGATCGGGGCGTTGAGCGCCATCCGCTCGGCCATCTCGCGCCGCTGCCGGTTGTCGCTGGTCAGGTCCGGCAGGTAGCGGCGGCGACCCATGATGGTCTCGGTGAACCCGCAGCGGCGGGCCTCGTCGACGATCCCGGCGAGGTAGTCCCGGACTCCGCCGAACGTCTCGAAGTACTCGTCCATCAGCCCCCGGGCCTCACCGGTGTCGATGCCGAGCTGCTGGGACAGGCCGTACGCGGACAGGCCGTAGGCCAGGCCGTAGTTCATCGCCTTGATCTTGGCCCGCATCTCGGGGGTGACCTCGGCGGCGTCGACGTCGAAGACCCGGGAGGCGGTGACGGAGTGGAAGTCGCGACCGGAGCGGAACGCCTCGATCAGCAGCGCGTCCTCGGACAGGTGCGCCATGATCCGCATCTCGATCTGGCTGTAGTCGGCGGTCATCAGCGACTCGTAGCCGCTCGCCGACGACGAACGCCTCGCGGATCCGCCGCCCCTCCTCGGTGCGGACCGGGATGTTCTGCAGGTTCGGGTCGGTGCTCGAGAGCCGGCCGGTCGCCGCGATCAGCTGGTTGAACGTGGTGTGGATCCGCCCGTCGGGCTGGACCGTCTTGAGCAGCCCCTCGACGGTCTGCCGCAGCCGGGAGACGTCGCGGTGGCGCAGCAGCGCGAGCAGGAACGGGTGCTCGGTCTTGACGTAGAGCTGCTGCAGCGCGTCGGCGTCGGTGGTGTAGCCGGTCTTGGTGCGCTTGGTCTTGGGCATGTTCAGCTCGTCGAAGAGCACCACCTGCAGCTGCTTGGGCGAGCCGAGGTTGATCTCCTTGCCGATCACGTCGAACGCCTCGTCGGCGGCCTTCTTCACCTCGCCGGCGAAGTGCGCCTCGAGCGCCTCGAGCTGCTCGACGTCGACGGCGACACCGGTGCGTCTCCAGCCCGGCGAGCACGTAGACCAGCGGCAGCTCCACCTCGGCGAGCAGCCGGGTGCCGCCACGCTCCTCGAGCTCGTCGTCGAGCGCCGCGGCGAGGTCGAGCACCGCCCGCGCCTGCAGCATCGCGGTGTCGCCGGCGGACTCCTCCCCCACGCTGTCGAAGGTGAGCTGACCGTCGTCGGCGACCTCCTGCCGCAGCTCGCGACGCAGGTAGCGCAGGGTCAGGTCGGCCAGGTCGTAGGAGCGCTGGTCGGGCCGCGCGAGGTAGGCCGACAGCGCGGTGTCGCGCTCCAGGCCGCGCAGCCGCCACCCGCGGGCGGCCAGCGCGAGCATCGGGCCCTTCGCGTCGTGCAGGACCTTGGGGTACGACGGGTCCGCCAGCCACCCGGCCAGTGCGGCGTCGTCCTCGGGGGTGACCTGCTCGACGTCCACCCACGCCGCGGTGCCGTCGGCGGCCGCCAGCGCCAGTGAGTACACGTCGCCGGTGCCGGCCCGCCAGGTGCCCTGGAGCTGCAGCCCGACCCGCGCCTCGGGCTCGGAGGCGTGCGACGCGAGCCAGCCGGCCAGCTCGCCGGCGCCGAGCCGGACGCCGTCGACGGTCGAACCCCTCCTCGTCGATCTCCTCCTCCGACTCCAGCGTGGCGAACAGCCGGTCGCGCAGGACCCGGAACTCGAGGCCGTCGAAGAGCTTGTGCACCTCCTGCCGGTCCCACGGCTGGACGACGAGGTCGGTCGGGGCTGACCGCGAGAGGCGAGGTCGCACACGAGCGCGTTGAGCCGGCGGTTGCGGATCACGTCGCCGAGGTGCTCGCGGAAGGAGTCACCGGCCTTGCCCTTGATCTGGTCGGCGTGGGCGATGACGTTCTCGAGGCCGTCGTACTGGTTGATCCACTTGGCCGCCGTCTTGGGCCCGACGCCGGGCACCCCGGGCAGGTTGTCGGAGGTCTCACCGACCAGCGCCGCGATCTCGGGGTAGCGGCCCGGCGCGACGCCGTACTTCTCCTCGACCGCCCCCGGCGTCATCCGGGCCAGGTCCGAGACCCCCTTGCGTGGGTAGAGCACGGTGCAGGTCTCGCCGACGAGCTGGAGGGTGTCCCGGTCGCCGGTGCACACGAGCACCTCGAAGCCCTGGCCCACGGCCTGGGTGGTCAGCGTGGCGATCACGTCGTCGGCCTCGTAGCCGTCCTTCTCGATCGCCGGGACGCGCAGTGCGGCGAGCACCTCCTTGATCAGCGAGACCTGGCCCTTGAACTCGTCGGGCGACTTCGACCGGTTCGCCTTGTAGTCGGAGTACTCGGCCTGCCGGAAGGTCTCCCGCGAGACGTCGAAGGCCACCGCGACGTGGCGTCGGCTGCTCGTCGCGGAGCACGTTGATCAGCATCGAGGTGAAGCCGTAGACCGCGTTGGTCGGCTGCCCGGTCGTGGTGGAGAAGTTCTCCACCGGCAGCGCGAAGAACGCGCGGTAGGCCAGCGAGTGGCCGTCGAGGAGGAGCAGACGCGGGCGATGGCCGGAGGCGGCGGGCTGGTTCGACACGCATCAGACCTTAGCCCGGGCCACCCCCCGGCCGAGGTGGGCGGGCGCGCCGCCACAATGTCTGCATGGACCAGAGGACGTCACCCGTCACGGACACCCCCGAGCACGAGGAGCTGCTCCGGCAGCTCCCATGGGCGCGCTCGGCGAGCGGATGGGCATCGAGCTCGTCGAGGCGACCCCGGAGCGCGTGGTCGGCACGATGCCGGTCGAGGGCAACACCCAGCCCTACGGCCTCCTGCACGGCGGGGCCTCGGTCGTGCTCGCCGAGAGCCTGGGCTCCATCGGCTCGGCGCTGCACGGGCACCCCGACCGTCAGGCGGTCGGGGTCGACATCAACGCCACCCACCACCGCTCCGCACGCGACGGCGTGGTGACCGGGACCGCGACCGCGGTGCACCTCGGCCGGTCCTCCACCTGCTACGAGGTGGTCGTCACCGACGGGCAGGACCGGCGCCTGTGCACGGCCCGGATCACCTGCGCGCTGGTGCCGGTCCGCACGGCGGACTGACCCGGAGTCAGTCGGCCCGGGCCTGCGCCCGGCGCTGGTGCCGCCGCTGGGCGATCACCTGGCCGACGCTGCGGTGGTTGCGGCTGCTCACCATCGCCCCGGCCGGCGGCTCCACGGGGAGCTTCGCCCGCAGCGCCGACACCGACGTCCCGCGCACCGTGGCCAGCGGGCTCAGCCCCAGCCGAGCCATGAAGCGGTTCCCGTCCCGCGAGGAGGACGCGACCGCGGCGATCAGGTGGGCGGTGTCCTTCTCCTCCGCCCACGACACCGCCGCGCCCATCAGCGCCTTCCCGATGCCGTGGCGGCGGTGCCCCCCGAGCACGTGCAGATGGGTGACGTGGATGGCTGTCTCGGCGTGGAGGGGCGAGATGGCGGTGCGCAGCAGGTGCACCGCGCCGACCACCTTCGCGTCGACGACCGCGACCAGCATCCGCTCGTCGGAGTCGGCGGCGATCCGGGCCAGCGAGCCGGCCGCCTCCTCCTCCGCCGTCGGGTTGGCCCGGTCACTGCCGGTACGGCGGAGGTCGGCCCAGATCTCGAGCAGGGCGGCGGCGTCCTCCGGGACGGCCTCACGGACCTGCACCGGGTACCGGGACACAGGACTCCCTTCGAAGCGACTCGGAACACTCGTGACAACAACCGACGAGCCACGGGACGCGGCTCGGTGCCCCGCGACCGGTCCCCTATCCGTGCGAAGCAGGCGAGATGAGAGATTACGCCTACCAATCGCGGACCGGTAGAGGAGTCACGGTGTTCCCAGGGCTCGGCACGCTCGTCAACATCGTCACCGTGCTGATCGGCACGGTGATCGGTGTGCTCGTCGGGCACCGCCTCACCCAGCGCACCCGGGACGTGGTGACCGACGGCCTGGGGCTGGTCACCCTGCTCATCGCCGCCGTCTCCGCCGCCGCGATCACCGACGCCTCCTGGTCGGCGGCCGTGGGGGACAGCGCCCCGATGCTGATCGTCCTGGGCTCACTGATCATCGGCGGGATCATCGGGTCGGTGCTGGGCATCGAGGACCGCCTCGAGGGGTTCGGGGCGTGGATGCAGGGCCGGCTCCAGGCACGCGTGCGTGCGCGGGGCCGGGAGGAGAGCGCCGACCGCCAGCGGTTCATCGAGGGATTCGTGTCGAGCTCGCTGGTCTTCGTCGTCGGGCCGCTGACGGTGCTGGGGTCGATCAACGACGGCCTCGGCAATGGTCCAGACCAGTTGTTCCTCAAGGCGGCGCTGGACGGCTTCGCCGCGATCGCGTTCGCCGCCTCCCTGGGCTGGGGCGTCGCGTTCAGCGCGCTGGCGATCCTCGCCGTCCAGGGGTCGCTCACCGTGCTCGGCGCCCTGCTGGGGGACATCCTCCCCGACCCGCACCTGGCCGCACTCACCACGACCGGCGGCCTGATGCTGGTCGGCGTGGCCCTGCGTCTGCTGCGCCTGAAGCAGCTGCCGGTGGGCGACCTGCTGCCCGCGCTGCTGGTGGCCCCGGCGCTCACAGGACTGGTCGTCTGGCTGCGCTGACCAGCGACGACGTTGCCGAACTGTTGCCGGGTTGTGTGGGCCAGCCCACGCCGATGGCTCTATGGTGATGCACTGACACGGCCCGGGGGGACGATCGGCGGGGCGATGTGGCTCGCGTCACACACGCCGCTATAGTCCCGCCGCAGACATATGGAAGAGCGACGGGAGATTCCGTGCGAGTGCGTCATAGCTTCGTCGTCGCGCTTCTCTTGATGACAGTGTTCACCGCCTTCGCGGCGACCGGCCCTGCCCTGGCGGCGACCGCGTCCTCGGCTCCGGTGACCACTGCCCAGGACGACAACGTCCTCAACATCAAGGGCAAGCTCGTCGACACCCGGGAGAAGCCACCAGCACCGGTGGAAGGGGTCGAGATCACGGTCGAGGACGACGCCGGAGAGGTCGTCGGCACGGCGACCTCCGACGCGGACGGCCTGTTCAGCGTCCCGCTCGGCGAGGACATCGACGTCGTCGGTGAGACCTACACGATCAAGCTGGACGAGGAGACGCTCCCCGAGGGCACCGAGCTGCGCAACCCCGAGCAGGTGGAGCTGCAGCGACAGGTCAAGATCAGCGCAGACATCTCGGTCACCTTCCCCATCGGCGAGGCCGCGGTCGGCACCGGGCTCGGCGTCCGCGCCCTGCAGCTCGCGGTCGGCGGCCTGGTCTTCTCGCTGCTCCTCGCGATGGCCGCGCTGGGCCTGTCGATGATCTTCGGCACCACGGGCCTCACGAACTTCGCCCACGGCGAGCTGATCACCTTCGGGGCGCTCGTCGCGCTGTTCGTCGACCGGCTGCCGGGTGACATCACCGTCGGCGGCACCAACGTCACCATGGTCACCTCGATCGCCGTGGCGGTCGTGGTCTCCACGCTGTTCGGCTGGAGCCAGGACAAGATCCTGTGGAAGCCGCTGCGCCGCCGCGGGACCGGCCTCATCGCGGCGATGATCGTCAGCATCGGCCTGTCGATCTTCCTGCGGAACCTCTACCAGTACTTCGCCGGGGCGGCGAACCACAACTACTCGCAGTGGACCAGCCCTTCGCCCTGGCAGATCGGCCCCGTCGCGATCACCCCCAAGGACGTCGGGGTGATGATCTTCGCCGCGGTGGTCCTGGTCGTGGTGACGCTGGCGATCTCCAAGACCCGCCTCGGCAAGGCCACCCGCGCGGTCTCCGACAACCCCGCCCTGGCCGCCTCCTCCGGCATCAACGTGGACCGGGTGATCTCGGTGGTGTGGGCGGTCGGCGCCGGCCTCGCGGGGCTGTCGGGCGTGCTGCTCGGCATGACCCAGGGCTTCGACTACCAGGTCGGTTTCAAGATCCTGCTGCTCGTCTTCGCCGCGGTGGTGCTCGGCGGTCTGGGCACCGTGTGGGGCGCGATCCTCGGCTCCTTCATCATCGGCATCTTCATCGAGGTCTCCACGCTGTTCGTGCCCGCCGAGCTGAAGTTCGTCGGCGCCCTGCTCGTGCTGATCCTCGCGCTGCTGTTCCGTCCCCAGGGCCTGCTCGGTCGCGCCGAGCGCGTCGGATAAGGCCAAGGAGAACCCATGGACATCCTCAACCTGCTCAGTGGGTCGCTCCAGCAGGCGCTGGGCCCCACCGCCGTCGTCTACGCGCTGGCGGCGATCGGCCTGAACGTGCAGTTCGGCTACACCGGCCTGCTCAACTTCGGCCAGGCCGGCTTCATGGCCATCGGTGGCTACTTCATGGCCGCCTTCGTGGCCACCTGGGGGCTCTCGTTCTGGCTCGGCATCGCGGCCGGCCTGATCCTCGCGGTGATCCTCGCGATCGTCCTCGGCATCCCGACGCTGCGACTTCGTGCCGACTACCTGGCGATCGTGACCATCGCCGCCGCGGAGATCATCCGACAGACCCTCGGCTCGGTGACGCTGCTCGAGTGGTTCGGCGGCCAGGACGGCCTGATCAACTTCCAGAGCACGTTCGTGGAGATGAACCCGTTCGGCTCGCGGATCAACCTGGGCTTCGTCGCCTGGCGCCCCTACGACTTCTGGCTGCTCGCCAGCGGCTGGATCCTCGTGGCGATCGGCGTACTCGTGGTCTGGCTGCTCATGCGCAGCCCGTGGGGCCGGGTCCTCAAGGGCATCCGCGAGGACGAGGACGCGGTGCGAAGCCTCGGCAAGAACGTCTACGCCTACAAGATGCAGTCGCTGATCATCGGTGGTCTGTTCGGTGCCGTGGCCGGCTTCTACGTCGCCCTGCAGCACACGAACATGAACCCGACCTGGGTCGCCACCGACACGACGTTCTTCGCCTACACCGTGCTGCTGCTCGGGTGGTGCCGCCCGGGTGTTCGGCCCGGTCGCCGGCTCGATCGTGTTCTGGTTCATGATCACCTTCCTGGACCTCTTCTTCGGAGCGTTGACCAGGGGTGCCGACCCGATCATGCCGGAGTGGATCATGAGCAACCAGCAGGCCAGCCTGATGCGACTGATCATCATGGGTCTGGCGCTGATGCTGCTGATGATCTTCCGACCACAGGGAATCTTCGGAGACCGAAGGGAGCTGGCGATCGATGCCCGCTGAGACAACCGAGTCCGTCGGCGAGGTCGAGTACGTCGATCGCGGACACGCCGCCGCTGCCCGCGAGGCCCTCAAGGCCGTCCCCCACGAACCGGGTGCCCCCAAGCCGGACCCGATCGTGGTCGCCAACGACGTCTCCCGCCAGTTCGGCGGCCTCAAGGCCGTCGACGTCGGGCACGCCGAGATCCAGCGCGGAGCGATCACCGCGCTGATCGGGCCCAACGGCGCCGGCAAGACCACGTTCTTCAACCTGCTCACCGGGTTCGACAAGCCCGACACCGGCAAGTGGACCTTCAACGGCAAGAGCCTCGCCGGCATGCCGGCGTACAAGGTCGCTCGCCTGGGCATGGTCCGCACCTTCCAGCTGACCAAGGTGCTCGCCAAGCTGAGCGTGATCGAGAACATGCGGATCGGCGCCACCGGCCAGTCCGGGGAGAGCCTGCTGCGCTCGATGTTCTCCTTCCTCTGGAGGAGCCAGGAGCAGGCCAACACCGAGCGCGCCGACGCCCTGCTCGAGCGGTTCAAGCTCGACACCAAGCGCGAGGACTTCGCGGGCTCCCTCTCCGGCGGGCAGCGCAAGCTCCTCGAGATGGCTCGCGCCCTGATGGTCGAGCCGGAGCTGATCATGCTCGACGAGCCGATGGCCGGCGTGAACCCGGCGCTCAAGCAGTCGCTGCTCGGCCACGTCAAGGCGCTGCGCGAGGACGGCATGACGGTCTTCTTCGTCGAGCACGACATGGACATGGTCCGCGACATCTCCGACTGGGTCATCGTCATGGCCCAGGGCCAGGTGATCGCCGAGGGCCCGCCGGACTCGGTGATGTCCGACCAGCGCGTCATCGACGCCTACCTCGGCTCGCACCACGACCAGGTGCTCGACTTCGAGGAGGAGGAGCGCATCCTCCACGACGCCCATGAGGCGCACGAGCACGAGGAGGAGAAGCAGTGACCACCGACGCAGACGACCAGGCCGCACGCGAGGCGCATCTCAAGGCCGCCGAAGGTGCGGTCCTCCGCGCCGACAACCTCATCGCCGGCTACCTGCCGGGGGTCAACATCCTCAACGGCGCCGACCTGTACTGCCAGAAGAACGAGCTGGTCGGCATCATCGGCCCCAACGGCGCCGGCAAGTCGACGCTGCTGAAGGCGCTGTTCGGGCTGGTGAGGATCCACTCCGGTTCGGTGACGCTCAACGGTGAGGAGATCGCCAACCAGCGCGCCGACACCCTGGTGACCAAGGGGATCGGGTTCGTCCCGCAGACCAACAACGTGTTCCCCTCCCTCACCATCCAGGAGAACCTGGAGATGGGGGTCTACCAGCGCCCGAAGTCGTTCAAGAAGCGCTTCGAGTTCGTCGGCGAGCTGTTCCCCGCCCTCTACGACCGGCGGGCGCAGCGTGCCGGGTCCCTGTCCGGCGGTGAGCGGCAGATGGTCGCCATGGGCAGGGCGCTGATGATGGAGCCGTCGGTGCTGCTGCTCGACGAGCCGTCGGCGGGGCTCTCCCCCGTCCTCCAGGACGAGGTCTTCGTGCAGACCCGGCGGATCAACCGCGCCGGCGTCTCGGTGATCATGGTCGAGCAGAACGCGCGGCGCTGCCTGCAGATCGCCGACCGCGGCTACGTCCTCGACCAGGGACACAACGCCTACACCGCGTCGGGCAAGGACCTCATCAACGACCCCAAGGTCATCGAGCTCTACCTCGGCACGCTCGCGAAGGCCTGACTGGGTGCGCCCCGTCCGGTGACACCGGTCGCGGCACCGGCCACACAAACGACGAAGGCCCCGGCTGGCAGCCGGGGCCTTCGTGCGTGGTGCTTCGGGTCAGATCACGCCGGTGATGTAGTCGACGTTCTCGTAGGTGTTGTCGGCCTTGTACTCGAAGATGCCGATGGTGGCCTTGGTCGGGCTACCGGTCTCGCCGAGGTCGACCGGGCCGGAGACGCCCTGGTAGTCGATGTCCTCACCGTTCGCGAGCAGGTCCTTGCACTCCTGGAACGAGGAGCACTCGGTCCCGCCCTGCGAGACCTCGATGATCTGGGGTGCGAACGACGTCGCGTCGTCGGTGCCGGCGGCCTCCGCCGCAAGCGCGGTGAGCATCGTGGCGTCGTAGGACTCCGGACCGTAGGTGTAGCTGGTGAGGTTCGGGTTGACCTCGTCCATGCGCTTCTTGAAGTCGTCGGTCAGCTCCGCGCCGGGGTACGTCGCGCGGACGCCCTCGAGCGTGCCCTTCGGGAAGTCCTTGGAGTAGTCGGCGGTGTTGCCGTCGACGAAGTAGATCTGGACGTCCTGCGGACCGACACCCTTGGAGATCAGCTGCGGGATGATCTTCGTGGTCTCGTTGAACGCGATGAGCACGATGGCGTCGGGGTTGGTCGAGGCGAGCTCGTTGACCTCGGCGGTGTAGTTGGTGGCGTCGGCCGAGTAGAGGATCTTCGCGGCCACGGACGCGCCGCCGCCCTCGAGGCCCTGCTCGGTCTGGTTGGCGAGCAGCTCGCCGTAGGAGTCCTGGCGGGCCAGGATCGCCACGTTGCTGTGGCCGTCCTGGATCACCAGGTTGGAGAGCACCGCGCCCTGGAGGACGTCCGACGGCGCCGTACGGAAGTACAGGCTGTGCGGGTCGGTCTCGGGGTCGTCGAACGACGGCGAGGTGTTGGCCGGCGAGAACTGGATGACGCCCGCGTCGGTGATCTTGTTGATCACCGAGAGGGACACACCGGAGGCCGCGGCGCCGATGATGACGTCGGAGTTCGCCGACAGCAGCTTGTCCACCTGGGCGCCGGCGATGTCGGGGGTGCCGTCGCCGGAGTCGGCCTTGGTCTGGGTCACGTCGTTGCCGAGGACGCCGCCCGCGGCGTTGATGTCCGCGATGGCCGCGTCGACACCGGCGAACTCCGGGGGACCGAGGAACGCGAGGTCACCGGTCTGCGGCAGCAGCGTGCCGACGTGGAGGGTGCCGTCCCCCTGCTTCACCGGCGACTCGCTCGTCTCTGGGCTCTCTGAGGTGGTCGGCTCGTCTGCGGTGCTGGTCTCGTTGCCGTCGTCACCGCCACAGGCGGTCAGGACGAGCGTCGCGGATGCCAGAACAGCAGCCGCGCGCCATGCGCGGGTAGGGCGAATCATGGAGCCTCCGTCTGAAGGGCGTGGGCAGCGGCCAGCCCGCCGGAGGCGGGCAGGGGACACTGCGTCCGTCTTGGTTGCAGGAAACCTAGCGGCAATTCGTGTGTGTGTTGTGGATCTCAACCACAAATGCACCCAGGTCGTTGTCGTTTCGTGACCAAGCCCCGAGATCGGTGTCCGAATCGTGGAGTTGGTCTAATCCGACGGTCCCCCCGCCAGGGCCGGTCCGTGCGTGATCACGCCCTCGGCCACCTGCTTCATCGACAGCCGCAGGTCCATCGCCGTCTTCTGGATCCAGCGGAAGGACTCGGGCTCGCTGAGGTCGAGCTGCTGCTGCAGGATGCCCTTGGCGCGGTCGACGAGCTTGCGGGTCTCCAGACGCTCGGTGAGGTCGGCGACCTCGCTCTCGAGCAGCTGCAGCTCGGCGAACCTGCTGACCGCCATCTCGACCGCCGGCACCAGGTCGTTCTTCGTGAACGGCTTGACCAGGTACGCCATGGCGCCGGCGTCCCGGGCGCGCTCGACCAGGTCGCGCTGGCTGAACGCGGTCAGGATGACCACCGGCGCGATCCGCTGCCCGGCGATCCGCTGGGCGGCGCTGATCCCGTCGAGCCTGGGCATCTTCACGTCGAGCATGACCAGGTCGGGCCGCAGCTCCTCGGCGAGCTCGACCGCCCGCTCGCCGTCGGCGGCCTGGCCGACGACCTCGTAGCCCTCCTCGGCCAGCATCTCGGCGAGGTCGAGACGGATCAGCGCCTCGTCCTCGGCGATCACGACACGGCGGGTGGTGCTTGCGGACGGCTGCTGGCTCACGACGTCCAGGCTAGTCCGGCGGGCCGCGGGGGCGCACATCGGTGCCGGTGCGGTCCGGTACGGTTGTGCCGCGACAGCCTTGCCGGGTTGGCGGAATGGCAGACGCGATGCCCTCAAAAGGCATTGTCCGAAAGGGCGTGTGGGTTCGAGTCCCACACCCGGCACTCCACAGGTAGCCCGATCTCGAGCGAGAACCGTCGGTGGTCGCTGCCAGCGTTCCTGCATGGGACACATCCGATCCGACGCCGTGGTGGCGAGCGCCCTCCGGGACTCGGACGCCGGCATGCGTGACGCCGACAACGCCGCCAAGCACGGCGTCGCGGTCAAGACAATCCGCCGCTGGCGACGCGAGTACCAGCGGCGCGGCAGGCCCCGGGGTCAGTCACACACGCAAGCCGAGTGTCCACGGTGCGGCCAGGCGAGCCTGGACGAGGCCGCGTACGCCGAGCTGCTGGGGTGGTACCTCGGGGACGGACACATCACGCTGGAGCGGCGAGGCGTCTACGCCCTCCACGTCTTCAACGATGCCCGCTACACCGACCTCAACGCACACATCCAGGACCTCATGCGCCGCGTCAAGCCGCTGAGCCGGCCACACTCCCGCAAGATGCCCGGCTGTGTGAACACGACGGTGAGCTGGAAGCACTGGCCGTGTCTGTTCCCGCAGCACGGCCCCGGCCGCAAGCACGAACGCACGCTGGTCCTGGAGGACTGGCAACGCGCGATCGTCGAGCAGCATCCCGCCGACTTCCTGCGCGGCCTGTTCCACTCCGACGGCTGCCGGGTGAACAACTGGGTCACGCGACCGGTCGCCGGTGTGAAGAAGCGCTACGACTACCCACGCTGGCAGTTCGTCAACGTCTCCGACGACATCCGGGGCTTCTGCACCGACGCCCTGGGCCTGCTCGACCTCCCGTGGCGGCAGAGCCGCTGGAACTGCATCTCGGTCTCGACCCGGGACGCGGTCGCGCGGCTCGACGACCTGATCGGCCTCAAGAGCCGACGGCGCTCCGGCGGTAGGCGGGCGTGACCTCGTTGATCGCGTCGCCCATCCGGTGCACCCGCAGCGCGTTCGTCGAGCCGGGGATGCTGGGCGGGCTGCCGGCGATCAGCACGACGAGGTCTCCCTGCCTGACCCTGCCCAGCGCCAGCAGCGCCTCGTCGACCTGGCGCACCATCTCGTCGGTGTGCTCCACCGGCGCCACCTTGAACGTCTCCACGCCCCAGGTCAGCGCGAGCTGGGAGCGCACCGCCCCGACGGGCGTGAAGGCCAGGATCGGGATGGCGCCGCGCAGCCGGGCCAGACGCCGGGCGGAGTCACCGCTCTGGGTGAACGCGACGAGGAACTTCGCGTCCATCCGCTCCGCGACCTCGCAGGCCGCCTTCGTGATCACTCCACCCTTGGTCTGCGGGTCCCAGTCGATCTCCGCCATCCGGTGCATGCCGTGCACCTCGGTGGACTCCACGATCCGCGCCATCGTCTCGACGGTCTCGATCGGGTACTCCCCCACGCTGGTCTCCCCGGAGAGCATCACCGCGTCCGCGCCGTCGAGCACCGCGTTCGCGACGTCGGAGGCCTCGGCCCGGGTCGGCCGCGGCGAGGTGATCATCGACTCCAGCATCTGCGTGGCCACGATCACCGGCTTGGCGTTGCGACGGGCGATCTCCGCGATCCGCGCCTGGATGATCGGGACGTCCTCCAGCGGGCACTCCACGCCGAGGTCGCCGCGGGCCACCATTACCCCGTCGAAGGCACGGATGATCTCGTCGAGGTTGTCGACCGCCTGCGGCTTCTCGATCTTGGCGATCACCGGCAGGAAGACGCCTTCCTCCCTCATCACCGCGCGCACGTCCTCGACGTCCTTGGCCGACCGCACGAAGGACAGCGCGACGAAGTCGACGGTGAGGTGCAGCGCGAAGCGCAGGTCGTCCTTGTCCTTCTCCGACAGCGCGGGCACCGACACCGCGACGCCGGGCAGGTTCAGGCCCTTGTTGTCGCTCACGGTGCCGGGTACGACGACCTCGGTCTCGACGTCCTGCCCCTGCACGGAGACGACCCGCAGATGGACCCGGCCGTCGTCGACGAGGATCGGGTCGCCGGGCTCCACGTCGCCGGGCAGCCCGTCGTACGTCGTGGAGCAGACCGACCCGTCGCCGGGCACGTCGCGGGTGGTGATCGTGAACCGCGCGCCCTCGGCCAGGTCGACCGGGCCCTCGGCGAACCGGCCGAGCCGGATCTTGGGCCCCTGCAGGTCGGCGAGGATGCCCACGCCCCGGCCGGTGGCGTCGGAGGCCCCCCGGACCTCCAGGTACGCGCGCTCGTGGTCGGCGTGGGAGCCGTGGCTGAAGTTCAGCCGGGCCACGTCCATCCCGGCGGCGACCAGCCGGCGGACGCACTCCGGTGAGGAGGTGGCAGGGCCGAGGGTGCAGACGATCTTCGCTCTTCGCACGCCCTCGACCCTACCCACCTCAGCTCACACCGCCAGCGGGCGCTCGGTCGGCGGGATCGGCGAGGGCAGCGTCGTCGCGCCGGTGAGGTACCGGTCCACCGCGGCCGCGGCCGCCCGGCCCTCCGCGATCGCCCACACGATCAGGGACTGTCCGCGCCCGGCGTCGCCGGCGACGAACACGCCGTCGACCGAGGACATGTAGTGCCGGTCGCGCACCACGTTGCCGCGCTCGTCGAGGTCCGCCCCGAGCTGCTCGACCAGGCCCTCGCGCTGGGGCCCGGTGAAGCCCATGGCGAACAGCACCAGGTCGGCGGGGATCTCGTGCTCGGTGCCCTCGACCTCCTCGAACCGCCCCTCGCGCATCTGCACCTCCACCAGGCGCAGCGCACGCAGGTTGCCGTCCTCGTCGCCGAGGAACTCCTTGGTGGAGACCGAGTAGACCCGCTCGCCGCCCTCCTCGTGGGCCGAGGAGACCCGGTAGGTCATCGGGTAGGTGGGCCACGGCTGGTTGCCGGCGCGCTCCTCGGAGGGCCGCGGCATGATCTCCAGCTGGGTGACCGACCTCGCGCCCTGCCGGTGCGACGTGCCGAGGCAGTCGGCGCCGGTGTCGCCGCCGCCGATGATCACCACGTGCTTGTCCGTGGCGACGATCTGGTTCTCCACGGCGTCGCCCTGGGCGACGCGGTTCGCCTGCGGCAGGAACTCCATCGCCTGGTGGACGCCGGCGAGCTCGCGGCCCGGGATCGGGAGGTCGCGGGCGACGGTCGAGCCCACGGCGAGCACCACGGCGTCGTACCGGTCGCGCAGCTGCTTGCCGGTCATCGAGGAGCCGACGTCGACGCCGGCGCGGAACACCGTGCCCTCACGCTTCATCTGCTCCAGGCGCCGGTCGAGGTACTTCTTCTCCATCTTGAACTCGGGGATGCCGTAGCGCAGCAGGCCACCGATGCGGTCCGCACGCTCGTAGACCGCGACGGTGTGGCCGGCGCGGGTCAGCTGCTGGGCCGCGGCGAGCCCCGCCGGCCCCGAGCCGACGACCGCGACGGTCCTGCCGCTGAGCCACTCCGGCGGCTGCGGCTGCACGTAGCCCGCGTCCCACGCCTTGTCCGCGATCGCGACCTCGACGTTCTTGATCGTCACCGGGTCCTGGTTGATGCCGAGCACGCACGCGGTCTCGCACGGTGCCGGGCACAGCCGCCCGGTGAACTCCGGGAAGTTGTTCGTCGCGTGCAGCCGCTCGATCGCGCCCTCCCAGTCGTCGCGCCACACCAGGTCGTTCCACTCGGGGATCAGGTTCCCCAGCGGGCAGCCCTGGTGGCAGAACGGGATGCCGCAGTCCATGCAGCGTGACGCCTGGGTGTTGATGATCGGCAGCAGGGAGCGTCCGGCACCGCCGGGGTAGACCTCCTGCCAGTCGTGGACCCGTTCCTCGACCGGCCGCCGGGACGCGACCTCGCGGCCGTGCTTGAGGAATCCTCGGGGGTCAGCCATGGAGCGCCTCCATCATCTTGGTCGCGGCCTCGTCCTCGGTGAGGCCTTCCTCCAGTGCCTCGGCCCTTGCCTCCAGCACCCGCTTGAAGTCACTCGGCATGACCTCGGTGAACCGGGCCAGGGACGCCGGCCAGTCCTCGAGCAGCCGCGCCGCCACGGGAGACTCGGTCTCCTCGAGGTGGCGTCGTACGGCGTCCTCGAGCTCGCTCGCGGCCTCTCCCTCGACGGGACGCATCTCGACGAGCTCGGGGTTGACCCGGCCCTCGTCGAGGTCGAGCACGTAGGCCACACCACCGGACATGCCGGCGGCGAAGTTGCGGCCGGTGCGGCCGAGGACGACGACGGTGCCCCCGGTCATGTACTCGCAGCCGTGGTCACCGACCCCCTCGACGACGGCGAGGGCCCCGGAGTTGCGCACGCAGAACCGCTCCCCGACCTGGCCGCGCAGGAAGATCTCGCCCGACGTGGCGCCGTAGCCGATCACGTTGCCGGCGATGATCTGGTCCTCGGCCGGGAAGGCCGCCGACCGGTCCGGTCGCACCACGACCCGTCCACCGGAGAGGCCCTTGCCGACGTAGTCGTTGGCGTCGCCCTCGAGACGCAGGGTGACCCCGCGGGGCACGAACGCGCCGAAGGACTGCCCTGCCGAGCCGGTGAAGGTGATGTCGATGGTGCCGTCGGGCAGACCGGCGCCCCGGTAGCGCTTGGTGACCTCGTGCCCGAGGATCGTCCCGACGGTCCGGTTGACGTTGCGGATCTCCACCTGCGCGCGGACCGGCTCGCCGTTCTCCAAGGCGTCCTTCGCCAGCTCCACGAGCCGGTTGTCGAGCGCCTTGTCCAGGCCGTGGTCCTGGCCGGTCGTGTTGTGCCGCGGCGTGCCCTCGGGCAGGGCCGGCACGTGCAGGACCGGGCTCAGGTCGAGGCCCGCCGCCTTCCAGTGGTCGACCGCCCGGGAGACGTCGAGCATCTCCGCGTGG
This sequence comes from uncultured Actinomycetota bacterium, assembly GCA_963747975.1. GTDB lineage: Bacteria > Actinomycetota > Actinomycetes > Propionibacteriales > Nocardioidaceae > Nocardioides_C. The sequence continues at coordinate 140,109 of CAVVHI010000004.1, read as the reverse complement.
CCGATGGCCTCGTCGAGGGAGCGGAAGCCGAGCGCGGCGAGGTACTCGCGCACCTCCTCGGCGATGTACTCGAAGAAGTTGACCACGAACTCCGGCTTGCCCGTGTAGCGCTCCCGCAGCACCGGGTTCTGCGTCGCGACGCCGACCGGGCAGGTGTCGAGGTGGCAGACCCGCATCATGATGCAGCCCGACACCACCAGCGGTGCGGTCGCGAAGCCGAACTCCTCGGCGCCGAGGAGCGCGGCGACGACCACGTCGCGGCCGGTCTTGAGCTGGCCGTCGGTCTGCACCACGATCCGGTCACGCAGACCGTTGAGGAGCAGGGTCTGCTGGGTCTCGGCGAGCCCGAGCTCCCACGGCCCGCCGGCGTGCTTGAGCGAGGTCAGCGGGGACGCGCCGGTGCCACCGTCGTGCCCGGAGATGAGCACGACGTCCGCGTGCGCCTTCGACACCCCGGCCGCGACCGTGCCCACGCCCACCTCGGCGACGAGCTTCACGTGGATGCGCGCCGTCGGGTTGGCGTTCTTCAGGTCGTGGATCAGCTGGGCGAGGTCCTCGATCGAGTAGATGTCGTGGTGCGGCGGTGGGGAGATCAGCCCCACGCCCGGGGTGCTGTGCCGGGTCTTGGCCACCCACGGGTACACCTTGTGGCCGGGCAGCTGGCCGCCCTCGCCGGGCTTGGCGCCCTGGGCCATCTTGATCTGGATGTCGTCGGAGTTGGTGAGGTACTCCGCGGTCACGCCGAACCGTCCGGAGGCCACCTGCTTGATCGACGAGCGGCGCTCGGGGTCGTAGAGCCGGTCGGCGTCCTCGCCGCCCTCACCGGTGTTGGACTTCCCGCCGAGCCGGTTCATGGCGATCGCCAGCGTCTCGTGCGCCTCCTTGCTGATGGAGCCGTAGGACATCGCCCCGGTGGAGAACCGCCTGACGATCTCCGAGACCGGCTCCACCTCCTCGACCGGGATCGGGTCCGCGGTCGCTGCTTGAAGGAGAACAGTCCCCGCAGCGTCATCAGCCGCTCGGACTGGTCGTCGACTCGCTTGGTGTACTGCTTGAACACGTCGTATCTGCCGGCCCGGGTCGAGTGCTGGAGCCGGAAGACGGCCTCGGGGTCGAACAGGTGCGGCTCGCCCTCGCGGCGCCACTGGTACTCCCCACCGACCTCGAGCGACCGGTGCGCCGGCGGCAGGCCGTCGACGGGGTAGGCCTTGCGGTGACGCTGCTTGACCTCCTCGGCGACGGTCTCGATGTCGATGCCGCCGAGCTTGCTGACCGTGCCGGTGAAGTACCGGTCGACGAGGGTCGGGGAGAGCCCGACGGCCTCGAAGATCTGCGCGCCGGTGTAGGAGGCGACCGTGGAGACCCCCATCTTGCTCATCACCTTGAGCACGCCCTTGCCCAGCGACCGCACCAGGTTCTTGACGGCGGTGTCGGGGTCGACGTCGACGAAGTGGCCGTCGCGGGCGAGGTCCTCGACCGTCTCCATGGCCAGGTAGGGGTTCACCGCGGCGGCGCCGTACCCGACGAGGAGCGCCACGTGGTGGACCTCGCGGACGTCGCCGGCCTCGACGATCAGACCGACCTGGGTCCGGGTCTTCTCGCGGACCAGGTGGTGGTGGACCGCGCCGGTGAGCAGCAGCGACGGGATCGGTGCGAGCTCGGCGGTGCTGTGCCGGTCGGAGAGCACGATGACCCGTGCTCCGTCGGCGATCGCCTGGGAGACCTCGTCGCAGATCTCGTCGATCCGGCGGGCCAGCGCCTCTCCCCCGCCCTCGACCTCGTAGAGGCCGCGCGAGACGTGGGTGATGAACCCGGGCATGTCGCCGTCACGGTTGATGTGGCGGATCTTGGCGAGGTCGTCGTTGTCGATGACCGGGAAGGGCACCACCACCTGGCGGCACGACGCGGGCGTCGGGTCCAGCAGGTTGGTCTCGGGGCCGATGGTGCCGGCCAGCGACGTCACCAGCTCCTCGCGGATGGCGTCCAGCGGCGGGTTCGTCACCTGCGCGAACAGCTGGGTGAAGTAGTCGAACAGCAGCCGGGGGCGGTCGGAGAGGGCCGCGATCGGGGTGTCGGTGCCCATCGACCCGATCGGCTCCGCGCCGGTGCGGGCCATCGGGGTGAGGATGATCCGCTTCTCCTCCTCGCTGTAGCCGAACACCTGCTGGCGCCGGGTCACCGAGGCGTGCGTGTGCACGACGTGCTCACGGTCGGGCAGGTCGTCGAGGTTGATGAGGCCGGCGTGCAGCCACTCGTCGTACGGGTGCTCCGCGGCGAGCCCGGCCTTGATCTCCTCGTCCTCGATGATCCGGTGCTCGACGGTGTCGACGAGGAACATCCGGCCCGGCTGGAGCCGTCCCTTGCGTACGACGGTCGCCGGGTCGATGTCGAGGACGCCGACCTCGGAGGCCATGACCACCAGGCCGTCGTCGGTGACCCAGTAGCGGCTGGGCCGCAGGCCGTTGCGGTCCAGCACGGCCCCGACCTGGGCGCCGTCGGTGAACACCACGGCGGCAGGGCCGTCCCACGGCTCCATGAGGGAGGCGTGGAACTGGTAGAACGCCTTGCGGCGGGCGTCCATCTCGGCGTGGTTCTCCCACGCCTCGGGAATCATCATCAGCACCGCGTGCGGCAGCGACCGGCCGCCCATGTGCAGCAGCTCGAGGACCTCGTCGAACGACGCCGAGTCCGAGGCCCCCGGGGTGCAGACCGGGTAGAGCCGCTCCAGGTCGCCGGGGATCAGGTCGCTGGCCAGCAGCGCCTCCCGGGCCCGCATCCAGTTGCGGTTGCCCATCACGGTGTTGATCTCGCCGTTGTGGGCGATGAACCGGAACGGGTGCGACAGCGGCCAGCTGGGGAAGGTGTTGGTGGAGAACCGGGAGTGCACCACGCCGACCGCGGACTCCATGCGCTCGTCGCGCAGGTCCGGGTAGAACCGGTCGAGCTGGTCGGTGGTGAGCATGCCCTTGTAGGCGATGGTGCGCGAGGACAGCGTCGGGAAGTAGGCGTCGGTCTCGTGCTCGGCCCGCTTGCGCAGCACGAACGCGAGCCGCTCGAGGGCCATGCCGACGAGGCGTCCGCCGGTCGCGGTGACGAAGAGCTGGCTGAACGAGGGCATCACGCTCAGCGCGGTGGTGCCGAGCAGGTCCGGCTCGACCGGCACGTCACGCCAGCCGATGACCGCGAGCCCCTCCTCGGCCGCGATCTCCTCGATCCGGGCGCGGGTCTTGGCGACCTGTCCGGGGTCTCCCGGCAGGAAGGCGGTGCCGACGGCGTAGGAGCGTGCCGGCGGCAGCTCGAAGTCGACGACGGCCCGGAAGAACCGGTCCGGGACCTGCAGGAGGATGCCGGCACCGTCGCCGGAGTCGGGCTCGGCGCCGGTCGCGCCGCGGTGCTCGAGGTTGTGCAGGGCGGTGATGGCCTTGGCCACGATGTCGTGGCTGGCCACGCCGGTCAGGGTGGCGACGAAGGCCACGCCGCACGCATCGTGCTCGTGGAGGCCGTCGTAGAGACCCTGGGGCGGCGGGAATGCTTGCATGAGGCACTCTCCCGTCGTCGTCGTGTGGCACCGGTGCGGCTACGGAGAGCCGCCGGTGGGTGTTGAGGCGCAGGTGCACGGGACGACATTGGCCCGAGGCGGAGTGCAGAAGCCTACCGCATCGTCGGGCCGGACCGCCCGTCAGACGAGACGGGCCGGTCACATCGCGGACTAGGCCAGCCCCGCCCCGACGAGCGACCCGACCCCGTAGGTGAGGGCGGCCGCGGCGGCGCCCAGCAGCATCTGCCTGCCACCGCCGTACACCCAGCTGCGGGTGGTCCGGGCGGTGACGACCGCACCGGCGCCGAACAGCGCCACCAGGGTGGCGACCAGACCGGGCCAGAAGGTCGCGACGCCGAAGAAGTACGGGACCAGCGGGACCAGCGCGCCGAGCGCGAAGGCCAGGAAGGACGACACCGCGGCGAGCATCGGGGAGGCGAGGTCGTCGGGGTCGACACCGAGCTCCTCGCGGGCGTGCACGTCCACGGCGTTGTCGACGTCGGTGTGGATCTGCTGGGCCACCCGGTAGGCGAGGTCGGCGTCGAGGCCCTTGCGTTCGTACATCGACGCGAGCTCCCGGGTCTCCGCCTCGGGGTTGGTGATGATCTCGTTGCGCTCCTTCTCGACCTCGCGCGCCGCCGACTCCGACTGGCTGGCCACCGAGACGTACTCCCCCACCGCCATGGAGAACGCACCGGCGGCCAGGCCGGCGAGACCGGCGAGGATGACCGCCTGGGAGCTGTTGCCCTGGGTGCCGCCGACGACACCGGCGATCAGGGCGACGTTGGAGACCAGTCCGTCGCTGACGCCGAAGACGGCCGGCCGCAGCCACCCGCCGGTGACGTCGGGGTGCTCGTGGTTGACCTGCGGTAGGTGCTGATCGCGCGGGCTCATGGGTACGAAGTTAGCGCGTCTCCTCGACCGGCTCGCGACCTTCCCGCCACACCGTCTCCTCCCGGCCGGGGTGACGGCGGGAGGACCAGACGAAGTAGCCGAGCGCAGCCAGGAACACCACGATCGAGGTCCACACGTTCAGGCGCAGCCCGAGGACGTCGTTCATCTGCACGTCGTCGATGCGCAGGTGCTCGATCCACCCGCGTCCGGCGGTGTAGCCCATGAGGTAGAGCGCGAACGCCCGGCCGTACCCGAGCCGGAACCGCCGGTCCGCCCAGATCACGAGCCCGGCGACCCCGAGGTTCCAGACGAACTCGTAGAGGAACGTCGGGTGGAAGGTCTCCACGTCGCCGTACCCGTCGGGCCGGTGCTGCGGGTCGATCTCGAGGCCCCAGGGCAGCGTGGTCGGCCGGCCGAACAGCTCCTGGTTGAACCAGTTGCCCCAGCGCCCGATCGCCTGCGCGATCGCGATGCCCGGGGCGACGGCGTCGGCGAGCGGGAGGAACTTCACACCGGCACGGCGGGCACCGATCCAGGCGCCGAGGGCCCCGAGCGCGATGGCCCCCCAGATGCCCAGCCCGCCCTGCCAGACGTAGAGCGCGGTGACCGGGTTGCGGCCCTCGCCGAAGTAGAGCTCGTAGTCGGTGACCACGTGGTAGAGCCGACCGCCGACGAGGCCGAACGGGACGGCCCAGATGGCGATGTCGCTGACCTGCCCCGGACGGCCGCCGCGGGCCACCCAGCGCTTCTCGCCGAGCCAGACGGCCACGACCACGCCGAGGATGATCGCGAAGGCGTAGGCCCTCAGCGGGAACGGGCCGAGGTGCCAGACCCCCTGGTCGGGGCTCGGGATGGAGGCAAGGATCACGGCGCTGGGCTCTCTTCTCGTCGGTCCAGGAGCGTGGCGAGGTCCTCGGCGAGCAGCGCGGCGGCGGTCCCCTCGGTCCACACGATCGGAGAACGGTCGTGCTCGTCGACGGCGACGATCTGGGAGCCGTGGGCGACCTCGTAGCCTCCGGAGGGCAGCTTCTTCCCCTTCTGGATGACCACGCCGAGGTCGTTGGCGACCGTGACGATGGTGTCCAGGTCACCGGTGAGGCCCTCGAACTCGGGGTTGAACCGGTCGAGGTAGGCGCGCAGCGTCGCCGGGTCGTCCCGGGCGGGGTCGCTGGTGATGAGGAGCACGTCGACCTGCTCCTGCTGCTCGGGCTCGAGTCTCGAGATCGCGGAGGCGATGTCGGCCATCACGATCGAGCAGATGTCGGGGCAGTGGGTGTAGCCGAAGAAGACCAGGGTGACCGGGGCGGTGGTGTCCTCGGTGAGCGAGAAGTCGGAGCCGTCGGTGGCGGTCAGCGTCGCGTCGGGCACGACGTACTCGTCGGCGAGCACCGCGCCGTGCATGCCGTCCGGGTTCTCCTCGCTGAACCCGGAGGTGAGCTGGTCGCCGTTGCTCTGCCCGCCGCAGGCGGTGAGGGCGAGCGCCAGCCCGGCGAGGAGTCCCGCGAGTCGGCGGGCCGGCCGCGGTGATGCGTCACCGCGCACGGCGCACCCCGTCCGCGAGCTCGCGGGTCAGCCGGCCCAGCGACTCCAGGCCGGTACGCCGGTCGCTCCCGGCGTCGAGGAGCCGGCGCACGAACGCCGAGCCGACGATGACCCCGTCGGCGTAGGAGCCGACCTCCGCGGCCTGGTCGCCGGTGGACACGCCGAGACCCACCCCGATCGGGAGGTCGGTGAACCGGCGGGTGCGGGTGACCAGCGGCTCGGCAAGCGTGCTGGTGCTGCTGCGGGTGCCGGTGACGCCCATCACCGCGGTGGCGTAGACGAAGCCGCGGCACGCCGCGGTGGTGAGGCCCAGCCGCTCGTCGGTGGAGGACGGGGCGACGAGGAAGACCTTGTCCAGGTCGTGCGCGTCGGCGGCCGCGATCCATGCGGCGGCCTCCTCCGGGACGAGGTCGGGGGTGATCAGCCCGGAGCCTCCCGCGGCGGCGAGGTCGGCGGCGAACCGTTCGACGCCGTACCTCTCGACCGGGTTCCAGTACGTCATCACGACGACCTTGGCACCGGTGGCGGCGACCGCCTCCACGGTGCGGAGCACGTCGGCGGTGCGCACACCGTTGTCGAGGGCACGCTGGGCGGCGTCCTGGATCGTGGGACCGTCCATCACCGGGTCGCTGTAGGGCAGGCCGACCTCGATCACGTCACAGCCGTTGTCGACCATGGTCCGCAGGGCCTCGATCGCCCCGTCGACGTCGGGGAAGCCGGCGGGGAGGTAGCCGACCAGGGCGGCACGGCCCTCGGCCCGTGCGGCCTCGAAGGCGGGGCGGACGGTCACAGCTGCGCCTCCGTGCCCTCGCCGGCCGCCTCCGCGGGCCCGGTGCCGGCGGCGTCGTCGGGGCGGGTGGCGCCGAGGCCGAACCACTCGATGGCGGTGCCCATGTCCTTGTCGCCGCGGCCGGAGAGGTTGACCACGATGACCGCGTCGGGGCCGAGCTCCTCGGCGAGGTCCATGGCGCCGGCGATCGCGTGCGCGGACTCGATGGCGGGGATGATCCCCTCCGTGCGAGCCAGCAGAGCCATCGCGTCCATGGCCTGGGCGTCGGTGATCGGCCGGTACTCCGCCCGGCCGGTCTCGGCGAGCCACGCGTGCTCGGGACCCACGCCGGGGTAGTCGAGACCGGCGGAGATCGAGTGCGACTCGACGGTCTGGCCGTCCTCGTCCTGGAGGACGTAGGTGCGCGCGCCGTGCAGCACCCCGGTGTCGTGCTGCCAGATGGTGGCCGCGTGGCGGAGCGTGTCGACGCCCTCTCCCCCGGCCTCGAAGCCGTAGAGCCTGACCGAGGGCTCGTCGATGAAGGTCTCGAACATGCCGATCGCGTTCGACCCGCCGCCGACGCACGCGGCGACCGCGTCCGGCAGTCGACCGACCAGCTCCAGGCACTGCTCACGGGTCTCGTCGCCGATGCCGCGGACGAAGTCGCGGACCATGGCCGGGAACGGGTGCGGGCCGGCGGCGGTGCCGAAGACGTACGCGGTGTGGTCGACGTTGGTCACCCAGTCGCGGATCGCCTCGTTGATCGCGTCCTTCAGGGTCCGGGAGCCGGACTTGACCGAGACGACCTCGGCGCCGAGCAGGTGCATCCGGGCCACGTTGAGCGCCTGGCGCTCGGTGTCGACCTCGCCCATGTAGACCACGCAGTCCAGGCCGAGGTAGGCACACGCCGTGGCGGTGGCGACGCCGTGCTGGCCCGCCCCGGTCTCGGCGATCACCCGCTGCTTGCCCATCCGCTTGGTGAGCAGGGCCTGGCCGAGCACGTTGCGGATCTTGTGGGCGCCGGTGTGGTTGAGGTCCTCCCGCTTGAGGAGGATCCGGGCCCCGGCGACCTCGCTGAGCTTCGTGGCGTCGTAGAGCAGGCTCGGCGTACCGGCGTACTCGCGCAGCATCCGCTCGAACTCGCCGGTGAACGCGGGGTCGGCCATCGCGTCCTTCCAGGACGCGGTGAGCTCGTCGAGGGCGGCCATGAGCGCCTCGGGCATCATCCGACCACCGAACCGGCCGAAGTGACCCGACTCGTCGGGGAGAGCAGACATCGTGGGTGAGCTTTCAGTCGCGTTGCTTGAGGGCGGGGTGGGCGCCGGCGGCGACCAGGTCGGCGACCGCGGTCCGCGGGTCCTTGCCGGTCACGAGGGTCTCCCCGACGAGGACCACGTGCGCGCCCTGCCTGGCGTACTCGATGACGTCGTGCGGCCCACGGACCCCGGACTCCGCCACCCGGACCACGTCGTCGGGGACGAGCGGGGCGAGCCGGGCGAAGGTGTCGCGGTCTACCTGGAGCGTCTTGAGGTTGCGGGCGTTCACGCCGATCAGTCTTGCGCCCGCGTCCAAGGCCCGCCGGACCTCGTCCTCGTCGTGGACCTCCACCAGCGGGGTCAGTCCGATGGACTCCGCGCGCTCGACGAGGCTCTCGAGGGCCGGCTGGTCCAGTGCGGCGACGATCAGCAGCGCCAGGTCGGCGCCGGCGGCGCGGGCCTCCCACAGCTGGTACGACGTCACGATGAAGTCCTTGCGCAGGACCGGGACGCGCACGGCGTCGCGGACCGCACGGAGGTCGTCGAGGCTGCCACCGAACCGGCGCTGCTCGGTGAGCACGCTGATCGCGGCCGCCCCGCCCTCGGCGTACTCCGCGGCGAGCGCAGCGGGGTCCGTGATGTCGGCCAGGGCCCCCTTGCTGGGACTGGAGCGCTTCACCTCGGCGATGACGCTGACACCCGCGGAACGGAAGCACGGCATCGGGTCGAGCGCTTCGGGAGCTCGGCGAGCCGCGTCCTTCACCGCGTCGAGGGGTACGGCGGCCTCACGCTCGGCGAGGTCGACGCGGACACCGTCGACGATCTCGTCGAGAACGGACATGGACACAACCTCGCAGCGGCAGTCGGAACACGGACGGCAGAACTGGTCTCTAGACTCTCACGCGCCAGCACCTCCTTCCTCGGGGAGGTCCGCGATGAGAGTGAGGACGCGATGAGCTACCCACCGGGGCCGCAGTCCGGGCCCTACGGCGTGCCCGTGGCGCGTCCGACGAACAGCAAGGCGACCGCGTCCCTGGCCACGGGCATCGCGTCCCTGGTGCTGTCCTGGTGCTGCGGGTTCGGCCTCGTCGGGATCGTCGCGATGGTCCTCGGCGTGAAGGCACGCCGGGAGATCGAGGAGAGCGGCGGCGTCCAGCAGGGGGACGGGCTCGCGGTCGGCGGCATCGTCACCGGCGCGATCGCCGTCGTCCTCGGCGTGCTGGTCCTCCTCGTCGTCGGGATCGCGATCATCGCCGGCGCCCGCTTCGACAGCGGCGGCCCCGCCCTGGGTACCGGGCTCCAGGGGTGACGTTCGGACCGGCTGCTCCACGGAGCAACCTCAAGGCGACGTGGTCCCTGGGGCTCGGCATCGTCTCGGTCGCCACCTGCTTCGGGCTCCTGGCCGGGGTCCCCGCCATCGTCCTCGGACGCAACGCCAGACGGGAGATCGCCGCGTCGGCCGGGCGGGAGAAGGGTGAGGGCATGGCCTCCGCCGGGACGCTGCTCGGCTGGCTCTCCATCCCGATCAGCCTGACCGTGCTGTTCGTCCTGTACATGAGCGGCGCGTTCGAAGGCTGACACCGCCGCCGCCCCGCCGACGCCGCGAGTCGTCGCGGCATCAAGCGCGGTGGCGCTCGATCAGTTCTGCGAGGCGGTGCTCCAGCGGCGAGACCGAGTGTTGTGGGGTGGGACGCCGGTGGTGGTCTCGCGGCCGAGGGGGTGGCTGCCGAGGTGGTCGACCCGCCACCACCAGCCGTGAGGTGAGCGCCACAGGAACACCCCGGGCACCGGTTGTCGCAGCCGCCACCGGCCGTGGGTCTTCAACCGGTGCGGGAACCGGCTGACCCACCCCAGGTTGGCCATGCTCGTCTGCCCCGGCGGCCCGCCTCGGCTCGGCGGTCGGTAGGGCTCGACGTGCTCGGCGTCCTTGCGCCGAGACACGTGGGTGGCCCAGGGGAACGCACACGCCGGGCTGCCGCAGGTGCAGCGCCTCCCGCATCCGGTCGGGCACCTCGTAGCCGTCCACCGGCGCCTGCCCGGCGACGTCGATCACCGGCACCACCCGCACATTCCGGTGTCCCAGGAACGCCGCGACCTGGTCCACGGTCACCGGGCCCAGGTTCTCCACCCGCGCCACACCCCCACCCACACCGTCGAGCGCGGCCTGGGACAGGTGCACGTACAACGTGGCCTGCGGCAGCAGCCGCTTCGGATCCACCTTCGACAGGTCGACCGGCGGCCGCAGGAACGGCGTCGCGTCGCCGGAGGCGACACCGGTCCCGTCGCAGGAAGGGCAGGTCTCCGACTCCGCCTCCCCGTGTCCCGCCTGTGCATCGGCGTCCTGGGTGTCTCGCTCGGCGGACCGCTGCAGCAAGAGCAGCGCCCCGGCAGGACTGGCCAGGATCCCGATCGCCTTGGAGCGGCGCACGTCGACCGGATCGGTGTCACCCTCCTCGGCGAGCACGGCAGCGACCCGGTCCACCATCGCGGTGAAGAACACCACGTCGCCGGCCTCGGCGCGGGCGACGATGGTACGCAAGCCGTACTCGCTGGACTGGCCGGTGCGCACGAACCGCGCCAGCGCGGCTGCCCGCGCCCGCTGCTCCGCGGCGGCCGGGTCGGCCTCGATGACCTTGGCCTGCAGGAACGCCTCGAACCGTGCCCAGGGCAACGAGGCGAGGTAGGGCGTGGTGACCTCGTCCACCCAGCCGGTCCGTGCGACATCCAGACCCGCGGCCGCGCACGTCCGGGCGACCTCGCGCGCCTGCCACACCCGCACCCGGCCGGCGAGGACTCCCGCCCACAGCCGCGGATGGCGGAACCGCACGTTCACCGCGTCCCGCACGAAGCAGCCCGCCGCCACCGGCCCCATCCCGAGAACGGCCCCCAGCTCGGCGGCCGCGAACTCGGCCACCAGCGGCGTGCCGTCCGCACCCGAGCGCCTCGAGCGCTCCATCCCCGGCAACACCCGCACACCCGAGCGGCGTCGCTGCTCGTCCAGGGCCTCGCCGGGATGCAGGTCGACCCAGTGCGCGGCGAGCACGAACCGCCGGCACTCAGCGGCCACCATCTGCCCCTGAGCAGCCTCCGCGGCTGCCAGGACACCATCGGCGTCCAGGTCCGCCAGCTGCTCCAGGTCCATCATGTGTTCGAACATACCTTCGAGCGCCGACACTCTCCGGTGCGTCGGGACCGTCGTCGGCGAGAAGGCACGCCGAGACCGCCGAGTCAGGGCGCGAGCCACTCCAGGCCGGGCAGGTTGCGCAGCACCCAGAACGCGAGGGACACGATGCCGAGACCCACGGCGAGGACCATCCCCCACCGGTCCGAGAGCGCCCGCCGGGCTCCGCGCCAGCGCGCGAGGAACCACCGCACCCAGAGCCCGAGGACGAGCGGCAGCGCGCCGACGAGGAGGAGGTTGCTGGACGCCGCGGCGACGACGTCACCCCGGCTGAGGTCGTTGACCGCGCGCAGGCCGCCGCACCCCGGACAGTAGGTGCCGGTCAGCAGCAGCCATGGGCAGAACAGGTAGCTGCCGCTCTCGTGCGGGTCCCGCACGTGCAGCACCACGCTCACGCCCAGCACGACCCCGGCCACCAGCACCGGGCCGGTGAGCCGGCGGTGCAGGGGCGCGGCGCCGCGGTGCTCCGTCGTGAGCTCGCGCGGGACGACGGCCGTCATGGCGTCAGTGGCCGGCGCCCGCGGTGTCGGCACCCATGCCCATCTTCGCCATGATCGCGCCGACGATCACCCCGATCGGCTGCAGCGCGACCCCGACCCAGAACAGCAGACCCACCCCGGCCACCATGAGGCCGATGGCACCGACCACCCAGCCGATCAGCATGATCGTGACACCGGTCCAGGCTGCGGGGGTGTTGCCGTGGTGAGCCATCGTGGGCAGGTCTCCTCGTGAGGCGGGTGAGCGGTCGGACGCGGCCCTCGGCCCGCGTCGGGCAGCATTCTAGGAGGTGGGGTCGCGTCCTTCGTCCAGCGCCCGCCACATGTCCTCCTCCGTGGGGGCGGCGCCACGCCCACCGGGCGCGTCGTACTTGCTCCCCATCTCCGGCCACCGGGGCGCCCGGGCGACCGCGACCCCGAAGGCGACGAGGGCGAGAAGGGCTCCGGCACCGGTGAGGTAGAACCACGGCGTCAGCGCGGTCTGGAAGAAGTCGCTGGTGGCGCCGCGCGCGATCGCGGCGTCCATCGCGTCGTCCTGGACGCCTCGGAAGGCGAGTACGACGCCGAGCAGGGCACCGGCCGAGGCCAGCAGGCCGACCGCTGCGACGAACCGACGGACCCGCCCGCGGAGGACGAGCACGACGCCCCAGGACGCGAGGGCGAGCAGGGCCAGGGCGGTCACGAGCGGCTGCGACTCCGCACCGGAGACCGTCGCCTCCACGCGGATCCCGGCGGCGTCGCCTCGTGCGCTGGCCCAGTCCCTGGCGGCACCCACCGCCGCGAGACCGGCACCGGCGAGACCGACGACGAGGGTGACCGCGTAGGAGCGACGGTCCGCGGGAGTGGGGCCGGCCTCAGACATCGATCCGCGTGACCAGGTCGCTGTCGAAGCACGTGCGGGTGCCGGTGTGGCAGGCGGGGCCCTCCTGGTCGACCTTCACCAGCAGTGTGTCGCCGTCACAGTCCAGCCGGACCTCCTTCACCCACTGCCGGTGGCCGGAGCTCTCGCCCTTCACCCAGTACTCCTGCCGCGACCGGCTCCAGAACGTGGTCCGCCCGGTGCTGAGCGTCCGGTGCAGCGCCTCGTCGTCCATCCAGCCGACCATCAGCACCTCGCCGCTGTCGTGCTGCTGGACCACGGCGGGCACCAGGCCGTCCGCGTCCCGCTTCAGACGCGAGGCGACCACCGGGTCGAGCCGGGACGTGTTCGGGGAGGAAGAAGTCACCGCGTCAGTATCCCTCAGCGGGTCTCGTGCTGGGCGACCCAGGAGTCGTGCAGGCGGCGGTACACGCTGCCCTCCTGTGCCACCAGCTCGGCGTGGGAACCCCGCTGGACGACCACCCCGGCGTCGACCACGACCACCTCGTCGGCGTTCTCCGCGGTGGAGAGCCGGTGCGCGATGGTGACCGACGTGCGGCCGCTCATCAGCCGTTCCAGCGCCTGGCCGATCCGCATCTCCAGCTGCGGGTCGACGGCGCTGGTGGCCTCGTCCAGCACGAGCAGGTCCGGGTCGGCCAGGTGCGCGCGGATCAGCGCGACCAGCTGCCGCTCCCCCGCCGAGAGCGACTCGCCGCGCTGGCCGACCCTGGTGTCCAGGCCGTGCGGGAGCGAGTCCAGCCAGTCGCTGAGACCCAGCTGCTCGGCGGCGGCGCGGATGTCCTCCTCGGTCGCGTCCAGACGCCCGTACCGGACGTTGGCGGCGAGGTCGGCGTCGAAGAGGAACCCCTCCTGAGGCACCATCACCACGCGCTCGCGCAGCGAGGAGAACGGCACGTCGCGCAGGTCCACGCCGTCGAGGCGTACGACGCCGGCGGACGGGTCCATCAGCCGGGTGAGCAGCTTGGCCAGCGTGGTCTTGCCCGACCCGGTCTCGCCCACCACCGCGACCCGGCGCCCCGGCTCGATCCGCAGCGTCACGTCGTGGAGCACCCGCTCCCCACCGGGGTAGGCGAAGTCGACGCGGTCGAACGCGATCTCCACCGGGCCCTCCGGCAGCGGCGTGCCGTCCTCGCCCGGGTCGACCACGTCCGCGGGCGTGTCGAGGATGCCGATCACGCGGCGCCAGCCGGCGATGGCGTTCTGGGCGTCGGTCAGCACCTGGGTGCCCATCTGCACCGGGCCGACGAAGAGGGTGACCAGGAAGGCGAACGCGAGCACCTTGCCGGCGGTGATCTCGCCGTCGATGCCGAGCAGGACCCCCACGATCAGCACCCCGGCGTTGGCCAGCCCGGCGGACACGCCGCCCAGCGAGAACGAGAACGCGGTCAGCCCCTGCGCCCGCGTCGAGGCCGCCTTGTGCCGGTCGATGGCGGTGTCGATCCGCTCCTGGGTGCGTGCCTCGATCGCGTAGGAGCGGACCACGGTGGCGCCGACGACCGGCTCGGAGACGGCCGAGAGCATGGCCCCCACCTGTCGCCGCACGACGCCGTACGCCTCGGACAGCTTGCGCTGGAAGTAGCGCAGCGACAGGAACAGCGGCGCGAAGCACAACCACACCACCACCGTCAGCTGCCAGCTGTACCAGGCCATGACCACCGTCGCGACCAGGATCTGGCCGACGCTGACCACGGCGATGATGCCGCCGAAGACGAGGAACTGCGACACCTGGTCCACGTCGCTGGTGACCCTGGCGACGAGGGAACCGCGGCGCTCGGTGCTCTGGGTCAGCAGCGGCAGGTCGTGGACGTGCCGGAACGCCTTGATCCGGAGCGTGGCCAGCCCGGTCTCGGCGGTGGTGAACAGCCGCGAGGTCATCAGGTACGACGACACGCTGGTGACCACGATCGCGATGCCGGCGAGGACCACCATCAGGGTCATGAAGCCGGTGTCCGGGGCGCCCCCGGGGCCGTTGAGCCCGCGGTCGATGGTCTGCTGGACCGCGATCGGCACGACCACCCTGCCCAGGGTCGCCACCACGGCGAAGAACAGGGTGCCCCAGAACCCCTGCTTGAGGTCCGGGGAGAGCTCGATGCCGCGGGCGATGGTCCGCCAGGCCTTCATCGACTCGCCGGTGTCCAGGGCGGTCGACGTGGTCACGGCGCTCATCGGGGGGCCACCTCCTCCCCGCTGTCGGCGTCCTGCTCGGCGGCCGCCTGCTCGTAGGCGTTGACGAGGTCGGCGTAGCCGGGGGCCCGCTCGAGCAGTACGGCGTGCCGGCCGTGGTCGACGATCCGGCCGTGCCGCAGGTAGATCACCTCGTCGGCGAGCGCGATCGTCGCCTTCCGGTAGGCCACGACCAGGATCGTGCTGCCGATGTCGCGCAGGGCGGCGAGGATGCGCGCCTCCACGTCCGGGTCGACGGCGGAGGTGGCGTCGTCCATCACCAGCAGCCGCGGCCGTCGTACCAGCGCCCGGGCCAGGGACAGCCGCTGGCGCTGGCCGCCGGAGAGGCTGGCGCCCCGCTCGCCAAGCCGGGCGTCCAGGCCCCCGGGGAGGGCGGCGACGAACCCGTCGGCCTGGGCCGTGCGCAGCGCCTGCCAGACCTCCGCGTCGGGCACCTCGGCGCCCAGCGTGACGTTGCCGCGCACGGTGTCGTCGAACAGGAACGTGTGCTGGGCGACCAGTGCCATGGTCTCGGCCAGCGCACCGGGCCGCAGGTCGCGCAGGTCGGTCCCGTCCACCCGGACCGCTCCCTCGTCCGGGTCGACCAGGCGCACCAGGAGCGAGGTGAGCGTGCTCTTGCCGGAGGCGGTGGCCCCCACGACCGCGACCGTGCGGCCCGGCTCGACGGTGAAGGACACGTCCTCGAGGAGCGGCTGGTCCGGCTCGTACCGGTAGGCCAGGTGGCCGACCTCCAGGCGGGCCCCCTCGCCGGTCACGTCGAGCCGGCGGTCGCCGTACGCCATCTTCCCGGTCGCCTCGAGGACGGCGGTGACCCGCCGGTAGCCGACGACGCTGCGGGGGAACTCACCGACCAGCCAGCCCAGGGAGCGGATCGGGAAGGCGACGATCGTGAGCAGGTAGGCCACGGTGACCAGGTCGCCGGGGTCGGTCTGGCCGTTGAGGACGCGGAGCACGCCGACTGCCAGCACCGCGAGGACACCGATGTTCGGCAGTGCCTCCAGCGCCGGGTCGAACGCCGCGCGGACCCGTCCGGCACGCGCGGCGACGTCGCGCAGGGCCTGCGCCTTCTCGGCGAACCGGTCGGTCTCCTGCTGCTCCCGGCCCAGCGTCTTGACCACCAGCGCGCCGTCGAAGGACTCGTGCGCGACCTCGCTGACCTCCGCACGCAGCGCCTGCGCGCGGGTGATCAGCGGCGACTGGATGCGCTGGAAGACGATGTTGGCCGCGATCACCAGCGGGAACACCGTCAGCCCGACGAGCGCCAGGACCACGTCTGCGACGAGCATCTGCACCACCGCGATGACCATCATCGCCACCGTGCCCACGGCCATCGGCAGCGGCGCGATCGGCGCCCAGGCGGCCTCCACGTCGGCGTTCGCGTTGGACAGCAGCTGGCCGGTGGGGTGCTGCTGGTGCCACGACATGGGCAGCTCGAGGTACTTGCGGGTGACCGCCCGGCGCGAGTGCGCCTGCATGCGGTACTGCATCACCCCGGCGCCCAGGCGTCGGGCCACGATCCCTACGGCACGCAGCAGGGCCACGCCCAGGAACAGCGCCAGGACCGTGACCAGCCCGCCGGTGGTGGTGACTCCGCTGTCGAAGGCGGGGAGCACGACGTGGTCCGTGGCCCAGCCGAGCACCCAGGCGTCGGCCACGGTGAGGGCGCCGAACAGCACGCTGCCGAGCGTGGAGAGCGTGAAGATCCACGGCTCCCGCTTGATGGCGACCCACAGCACGGCGAAGCCGTCGCGGATCCGGCTCCCCCGGAGCTGGGGCGTCCCTGCCCGCGCGGTCCGACTTGTCGACACGTTCCTCCCTCTCCTTGTCAGGCAACCCTACGATCACGGTCATGAGGAACCTCGCCCGCACCGAACGCGCCGCCCTCTGCGACCTGGCCCTCGAGCTGGGCCCCGACGCACCCACGCTGTCCGGGGAGTGGACCGTCAAGGACCTCGTGGTGCACCTGCTCGTCCGGGAAGGCAGCCCGGCTGCCGTCGGCATCGTGGTCCCGCCGCTCTCCCCGCTCACCGACGCCGCCTCGCGCCGGCTCGCCCGGGAGGACCTGACCGGGCTCGTGGAACGGCTGCGGAAGGGCCCGCCGCTGTGGTCGCCGTTCCGCCCCGCCCCGCTCGACCGGGTGCTGAACACGCTCGAGTACTACGTCCACCACGAGGACGTCCGTCGCGCCCAGGACGGCTGGGAGCCACGCGACCTGGACCGGCGTGCCCAGGACGCGCTCTGGAGGGCGGTCCGGGTCGCCGGCAGGGGCCTGGTGCGTGGCGCCCCGGTCGGCGTGGTGATCGAGCGTGCCGACACCGGGGCGCGCGAGGTGCTGCGCAACAAGCCGGGTGCGGTGACCGTGCGCGGGCTGCCGTCCGAGGTGGTGCTGTTCGTCTACGGCCGCCAGCCGCAGGCGCGCGTCGACCTCGACGGCGTCGACTCCGACGTCGCCCTGCTCACCGGCGCCGACCTGGGGGTCTGACTGCGGTGGTCCTGGGCAACCAGCCGTAGAGCCTTCCCGTCCGGGAGCGTCTCTTCGATCCGGTGGCGGGCCACCACCAGCTCGGGGTCGGCCTCGCGACCGTCGAGCAGCTCGATGCACCCTGCCACGACGCCGTCCTTGCCCCGCCGCGCACACTCCTGTTCCACGCGTGCACGGGGTGTACCGGCCCGGACCGGCCGGTGCCTGGCTCAGCGGACCGGGTAGCCGGCCTCGGCCAGGGCGCGCTTCACCTCGCCGACCCGCAGCGTCCCGAAGTGGAACACGGTGGCGGCGAGCACCGCGTCGGCGCCCGCCTCGACCGCGGGCGGGAAGTGCTCGACCTTGCCCGCTCCCCCGCTCGCGATCACCGGGATCGTCACCTGCTGGCGCACGAGCCGGATCAGCTCGAGGTCGAACCCGTCCTCGGTGCCGTCGGCGTCCATCGCGTTGAGCAGGATCTCCCCGGCGCCGAGCTCGGCGGCGCGGCGCGCCCACTCGACCGCGTCGAGGCCGGCGCTGCGTCGGCCCCCGTGCGTGGTCACCTCGAAGCCGGACTCGGTGCCCTCGGCCCGGCGGGCGTCCACCGACAGCACCAGCACCTGGTTGCCGAAGCGGTCGGCGATCTCGCGGACCAGCTCCGGTCGGCTGATCGCTGCCGTGTTGACCGCCACCTTGTCGGCGCCGGCCCGCAGCAGCCGGTCGACGTCCTCGACGCTGCGGACGCCGCCGCCGACCGTGAGCGGGATGAAGACCTGCTCCGCGGTCCGCGAGACGATCTCGAGGGTGGTGGCGCGGTCCTCGTGGGAGGCGGAGATGTCGAGGAAGGTCAGCTCGTCGGCGCCCTCGGCGTCGTAGACCTTCGCCAGCTCCACGGGGTCGCCCGCGTCGCGCAGCTCCTGAAAGTTGATCCCCTTCACCACGCGGCCGTTGTCGACGTCGAGGCACGGGATCACCCGCACCGCGAGGCTCATCGGGCGTCCGCCGGACGGGTCAGGGCGAGCGCGTCCTCGAGGGTGAACCGGCCCTCGTAGAGCGCGGTGCCGATGATGGCGCCCTCGACGCCCGCCTCGACCAGGCCCGTCAGCGCCTCGAGGTCGGCGAGCTCGGTGATGCCGCCGGAGGCCACCACGGGCCGGTCGGTGGCGGCGCAGACGTTGCGGAGCAGCTCCAGGTTGGGTCCCTGGAGCATGCCGTCCTTGTTGACGTCGGTCACGACGTACCGGGCGCAGCCCTCTGAGTCCAGGCGCGCGAGCACGTCGTACAGGTCGCCGCCCTCCCGGGTCCAGCCGCGGGCGGCCAGGGTGCGGCCGCGGACGTCGAGGCCGACCGCGATCCGGTCACCGTGCTCGGCGATCGCCTTCGCACACCACTGCGGGTGCTCGAGCGCCGCGGTACCGATGTTCACCCGCCGGCAGCCGGTGGCCAGCGCCGCCTCGAGCGAGGCGTCGTCGCGGATGCCGCCGCTCATCTCGACCCTGATGTCGAGCGTGCCGACGATCCGGGCCAGCAGCTCCCGGTTGTGGCCGCGGCCGAAGGCGGCGTCGAGGTCCACCAGGTGCAGCCACTCGGCACCGCGGTCCTGCCAGTTCAGGGCTGCCTCGACGGGGTCGCCGAACCGCTTCTCCGACCCCGCGACGCCCTGGACCAGCTGCACCGCCTGTCCGCCGGCGACGTCCACGGCGGGCAGCAGCTCGAGATATCCGCTCATGACGACAAGCCTAGGAGACCTCCCCGGCCGCCCCGGCACCGTCCCACGGATCGCCGGGGCACCCGGACAGTCCGCTCCGGACGGCTACCTCTTGCGGCGCAGCAGCAGGGCGAGCAGCAGGGGCGCCACGATGACACTGCCGATCAGCACCGCCAGGCTCGTGGCCCAGGTCAGGTCCGTCATCGACACCACGACGCCGACTGCGACGTTGACCAGGAGCAGCAGCGCGACCACCAGGCGCACCCGCAACCGGCGTCGGCGCGCGAGCGGACCGTCGGCGCGACCGGTCGGCGCGTGGCTGCGCTTCTTGCCGGCCGGGGTGCGGGGCGCCGGCTGCTTCGGGGTCGTCGCGCCCTTGCCGGGGCTGCTCGCCTTCGGCGGGTTCTTGCCCTTGGTTCGCGACTTCGGCGGCTTGTGGTGGTGCGACGGCGGGGTGATCGCCGGACCGCCGTGCTTGCCGACCACGTCCGTGGCGCCCTTCATCGACACCTGCCGCTCCGGCTCGTGCTGCGGTGCGGTCTGGTCCTTCGGTGTTTGCTTGCTCACAGTGTCTCCACCCAGTTGCGCAGCAGCGCCGCCCCGGCGTCCCCGGACTTCTCGGGGTGGAACTGCGTCGCGGCCAGCGGTCCGTTCTCGACGGCTGCCACGAAGCGGTCACCCCCGTGCTCGGACCAGGTCACCAACGGGGCCCTGGTGCGCCCGTCGGTCTGCAGCTTCCATTCTCGGACACCGTAGGAGTGCACGAAGTAGAAACGCTCTTCCTCGATGCCCCGGAACAGGGTGCTTCCTCCGGGTGCGTCCACGGTGTTCCAGCCCATATGGGGTACGACGGGCGCCTGGATCCGCTCGACCACCCCGGGCCACTCGTCGAGGCCGGGGGTGTCCTCCCCGTGCTCGACGCCGTGCTCGAACATGATCTGCATCCCCACGCAGATGCCCAGCACCGGGCGCCCTCCGGCGAGGCGGCGGCCGATGACCTCGTGCCCGCGCACCGAGCGGACGCCTTCGACGCAGGAGCGGAAGGCGCCCACGCCCGGCACGACGAGCCCGTCGGCGTCCATGGCCGCGGGCCGGTCGGCGGTGAGCTCCACCTCGGCACCGGCACGCTCCAGCGCCCGGTGCGCGGAGCGGATGTTGCCCGACCCGTAGTCGAGCAGGACGACCCGGGGCGGGGTCACAGCGTGCCCTTGGTGCTGGGCACTCCGGTCTCCCGCGGGTCCAGGGCGATCGCGTCGCGCAGGGCGCGGGCGACGGACTTGTACTGCGCCTCCACCAGGTGGTGCGGGTCGCGGCCGGACAGCACGCGGACGTGCAGCGCGATCTGGGCGTGGTGGGCGAGCGTCTCGAAGACGTGCCGCGTCAGCGAGCCGACGTACGGCGCGCCGGTGCCGCCGATCGTCACGAAGGCCTGCGCCTCCGGCTCCCCGGTGTGGACGCAGTAGGGGCGGCCCGACACGTCCACCGCGCACTGGACCAGCGCCTCGTCGAGCGGGACCAGCGAGTCGCCGAACCGGCGGATGCCGCGCTTGTCGCCGAGCGCCTCGCGCAGCGCGTCGCCGAGCACGATCGCGGTGTCCTCCACGGTGTGGTGGGCGTCGATGTGGATGTCGCCCTCGGTCTGGACGGTGAGGTCGACCAGGGAGTGCCGGGCCAGCGAGGTCAGCATGTGGTCGTAGAACCCCACGCCGGTGGAGACCTCGGCCCGGCCGCTGCCGTCGAGGTCGAGCTCGACGAGGACCTTGGACTCCTTGGTCTCCCGCTCGATGCGTGCGGTACGGCTCATGACTCGAGTACCTCCATCAGGGCGGCTCGGAACGCCGCCATCTCCTCCGGCGTGCCGACCGAGACCCTCAGCCAGCCGTCCGGTCCAGTCTCACGGATCAGCACCCCGCGGTCGAGCAGGCCCTGCCAGACGGCGTGCCGGTCCTCGAACCTCCCGAAGAGGCAGAAGTTCGCGTCGCTGTCGGCGACCTCGAGGTCCTGCCCCCGCAGCCACGCGACGGTGCGCGTCCCGCTCGCTGCCGCAGCTCGTCGACGCGGGCGAGCAGCTCGTCGGCGTGCCGCAGCGCGACCCGCGCGACCGCCTGGGTGACCGCGGAGAGGTGGTAGGGCAGGCGCACCACGCGGAGGGCGTCGCAGATCTGCGGGGAGGCCGCCAGGTAGCCGAGCCGGGCGCCGGCCAGCGCGAACGCCTTGCTCATCGTGCGCGAGACGACCAGGTTCGGCGTCGTCGGCAGCAGCTCGAGGGCGCTCGGGGTGCCGGTGCGCCGGAACTCGCCGTACGCCTCGTCGACCACCACGACCCCGGGCGCGACGGCGCAGACCGCGCGCACGGTGTCGAGCGGCAGCGCGGTGCCGGTCGGGTTGTTCGGCGAGGGCAGGAGGACCACCGAGGGCCGGTGCTCGTCGATCACCCCCAGCGCGTGGTCGACGTCGAGGGAGAAGTCCTCCTCGCGGTGCCCCACGACCCACGCCGGTCATCGCGTCCCGGGCGTACTCGGGATACATCGAGTACGTCGGCGCGAACGACACCGCCACCCGTCCGGGCCCGCCGAAGGCCTGCAGGATCTGCAGCATCACCTCGTTGGACCCGTTGGCCGCCCACACCTGCGCGGGCGGTGACGCCGTGGCCGAGGTAGTCGGCGAGGTCGTCCCGGAGCTCGATGAACTCGCGGTCGGGGTACCGGTTGAGGGTGCGGGTCGACCTCCGCGACGGCCTGCGGCCACGTCGGCGACGACCCGCTCGCTCGGCGGGTAGGGGTTCTCGTTGACGTTGAGGGCGACGGGCACGTCGAGCTGGGGGGCGCCGTACGGCTCGATGCCGCGCAGCTCCTCCCGGAGGGGAAGCCGCATCCGGCTACTCCTCGAGCCGGACCCGGACCGCGGCGGCGTGGCCGGGCAGGTCCTCGGCGTGGGCGAGGGTCACCACGTGGTCGGCGACGTCGCGCAGCGCGTCGTCGGCTGTAGTCGACGACGTGGACGGCCTTGCGGAAGGAGCGCACCGACAGCCCCGAGGAGTAGCAGGCCGCGCAGCCGGTGGGCAGGACGTGGTTGGAGCCCGCCGCGTAGTCGCCGAGCGAGACCGGGGCGAAGGCGCCGACGAACACCGCGCCGGCGTTGCGCACGCGCGCCGCCCAGCGCTCGGCGTCCTCGGTCTGGATCTCGAGGTGCTCGGCGGCGTACCCGTTGACCACCGGCGAGCCCCTGCTCGAGGTCGTCGACGAGGACGATCGCGGACTGCCGGCCCGACAGCGCCGTGCGGATCCGCTCGACGTGCTTGGTGGCCGAGACCTGCTTGTCCAGCTCGGCCTCGACGTCGGCGGCGAGCCGCTCCGACGGGGTGACCAGCACGGAGGCGGCGTGGGGGTCGTGCTCGGCCTGGCTGATCAGGTCGGCGGCGACGTAGGCCGGCGTCGGCGCGTGTCGTCGGCGAGGATGGCGATCTCGGTCGGCCCGGCCTCGGAGTCGATGCCGACGACGCCCTTGAGCAGCCGCTTCGCGGAGACGGTGTAGATGTTGCCCGGGTCCGGTGACCATGTCGACCGGCCGGCACGGCCCGGCGCCGTAGGCGAACATCGCGATCGCCTGGGCACCGCCGACCGCGTAGACCTCGTCGATGCCGAGCAGCGCGCAGGCGGCGAGGATCGTCGGGTGCGGGAGGCCGCCGTTGCCCTTCTGCGGGCGAGGAGGTGAGCGCGATCGAGCGAGACGCCGGCGACCTGGGCCGGCACGACGTTCATCACGACGCTGGACACCAGCGGCGCCACGCCGCCCGGGACGTAGAGACCGACCCGCTCCACGGGGACCATCCGCTGGGTGACGGTGCCCCCCGGGCACGACCTCGGTGACCACGTCGGGCTCCAGCTCGGCCTCGCAGGTCAGCCGCAGCCGCCGGATCGACTCCTCCAGGCCCGCGCGCACCGCCGGGTCGAGGTCGGCGAGCGCCCGGTCGAGCTCCTCGCGGCGGCACCGCGATCTCGGTCTGCTCGACGCCGTCGAACCGGCGCCGCGAACTCGGTGATCGCCTCGACCCCGCGGTGCGCGGACCGCGTCGCAGATGGGGCGCACCACCTCGAGGGTCGGCCTCGACGTCCATCTCCGCGCGCGGGACGACGCTGCGGTAGTCGGGGGCGGCGCCGGCGTCGCGCCGTCGTACCCCTGAGGTCGATCCGACGAATCATGGCCCCAGTGTAGGGCGGTAGGGCGCACCTCGCCGGTGTCACGCCGGACCACGGGAACCGGACATGGGTAGGTTGGTCGCCGTGACCGACGAGCTGCCCCTGTTCCCGCTGAACACCGTGCTGTTCCCGGGCATGACCATGCAGCTGCACGTGTTCGAGGACCGCTACCGCGCGCTGGTCCACCACCTGCTCACCATCCCCGACCGCAGCCAGCGGCTCTTCGGCGTCGTGGCCATCCGGGAGGGCTACGAGGTCGGCAGCCCACGGCGTGCAGTCGGTGCACCGGGTCGGCTGCGTGGCGCAGATGACCACGCGTCGTCCCCGGCGAGGACGGCACGCTTCGACATCGAGATCGTCGGCCGCGAGCGGTTCCGGCTGCGAGGCGGTCGACCCGTCCGGGCCCTACCTGGTCGGCGACGGTCGAGACCGCCTCCGACGACGCGGACCCCGCGGCCCGGCCCGGCGCCCCGACGGTGGAGGCGCTGCGGGCACGCAAGACGTTCGACGACCTACCGGGAGCGGCTCTCGCAGCTGCGCGGCGCCGACGTGCTCGACGTCGGACCTGCCCGAGGACCCGGTGTACCTGTCCTACACGCTCGCCGCGACGTGCCTGCTGACCGTGCGGGAACGGCAGGCCCTGCTGGAGACCGGTAGCGCCGAGGAGCGGCTGGTCCTGCTCCGCAACGCCATGCGCGAGGAGATGCGGGCGATGCCGTGCGCTCCCCTCGCTGCCCGCCACCGAGGTGTCCCGCACGAGCTGGTCCCCGAACTAGACCGCAGGAGGATCCATGGCCAAGAGCAGGCGCACGTCCACCGGCACCCCGGCGACCGTGGCGCTGACCCGGGCCGGGGTGGCGTTCAGCACCCACACCTACGAGCACGACCCGTCCGCGTCCTCCTACGGGCTCGAGGCGGCCGAGGCCCTCGGTCTGGACCCGGTGACCGGTCCTCAAGACGCTCTTCGCCGACGTGGACGGGCGGCTGGTGGTCGGCATCGTCCCGGTGTCCCGCCAGCTCGACCTCAAGGCGCTCGCCGCGGCCGCGGGCGGCAAGAAGGCCACCATGGCCGACCCGGCCGCGGCCGAGCGCGCCACCGGCTACGTCGTAGGCGGGCATCTCCCCGCTCGGCCAGAAGCGCAGGCTGCCCACCGTGCGTCGACGAGTCGGCGCTCGCGCACGACACCGTCTACGTCTCCGGTGGTCGCCGGGGCCTCGACCTCGGCCTGGCGCCCGGAGGACCTGGTCCGCCTCACCGGCGCCACCACCGCGGCGGTCGCCCGCTGAGGGTCACTCGGTCGTCAGGCGCAGCAGCCCGTGCTCGCTGCCGTCCTCCTCCACCCAGCCGCTGACGCCGAGGGCACGCAGCGGCCCGAGGTTCTCCAGCACGCGCCGGTCACCTGCTCCGGGCCCCGTGCCGTCGGCCACCCAGCGCTCCACCGCGTCGAGGTCCACGTAGAGCGCTGCGCCGGCGCGTGCGGCGTCGGGCACGACGTCGCGGAAGGCGGCCTGGGTGCCCAGGCTGCCCTGCCCGGCGAGCTCGGCGACGTATCCGGGGTCGACCCCGAGGGCGACGGCCGCCTCCCCCTCCTCGGCGAGGAGCATCCCGGTCTGGGCACCGAACCGGGCCCGGAGACGGTCGAGGACCGCGTTGACCTCCGCCGGGTCCCCGGAGATCCGCACGCCGGCCGGGGCCCGCGTCGGGTCCTGCGTCACCGCGTCGACGTCGAGGCCGGCGTCGACGGCGACCGCGAACCCGTCGCCGAGGAGGCGCTCGAGGTCCTCGGGCAGCGCCAGGCCGGTGAGGGCCTCCGCGTCCCGCAGCATCCGGTCGACCGGGCCGACGGGACCCGAGGCGTCGCCGAGCAGGTCGAGGTAGGAGCTGGCCCACCCGTCCGGGAGCGCGACGCCGAACGCGAGTGCCGTCCCGGCGGGGAGCTCGGTGACCCCGGCCCGGTCGTCGGCGGTGACGAGGTCCTCGGGGCTGGTCTCGCCCACGACCTCCGCCTCGAGGGCGCCGTCGGCGAAGCGGACGACCGCGGCCATCCCCTCGAAGTCCGCGGAGAGCTTCTCCAGCTGACGGCGCGTCCCGGCCAGGTCCGGGTCGGCCGGTAGCAGCGGGTCCGTCATCCGCCCCTCGTCCGCCAGCCCGTCGGCCACCCGGTCCTGCATGTCGGCGAGGTAGGCCATCGCGCCCGGCGCGAGGTACATCGAGACGATGCCGGGCTCGCCGACGCGCTGGGTCCACCTGCGGTAGTCGGGGTCCTCGGCGAGCGTCGCCTTGCCGACGGCCCCGGCGATGGCGTCGGCGCGCTCCTGGCTGTCGCTGACGAGGGCGTAGTCCCCGACGACCGCGACCCCGACCTCGGCGCCGTCGCCGCAGGCGGCCAGCCGCTGGATCCCGGCCACGGCGGCGTCCGGATCCGTCACCTGCACGGCGACGAGCGGGACCGGCGACGTGTCCCCGGCGTCGGCCGGCACCCCGGCCAGCGCGAGCCGCTCCCCGACCCACGGCTCGATGTCGGTGTCGTAGGTGACCCCCGCGCAGGAGCCGTCCTTCGCGACCTGCTCGAACACCCAGCGGCGCAGGTCGTCGCGCCCGGAGATGTCGAGGTCCTCGCGGAGCGCGGGGAACTTCCCCAGCAACCGCACGGCCTCGACCTTCTGCGCCGCGGACGGGTCGAGGTCGATGCTCAGGTAGCCGACCGCGTTGGCCGGGACCGCCTCGGCGGGCCGGCTCCCCCTGCCATCAGCGACATCGCCGCCCACCCGCCCAGGCCGACGACGCCGGCCACCGCGGCGGCCGCCGCCGCGAGCAGTGCAGGTCGCGAGCCCCCTCGTCTCGGGGGCGTGCCGCCGCCGGTGTGGAGGTACTCGGGCTCGGCGGACGACGGCTGGTCGGCGGGCATGGGGGCTTCCTGGTCCTTCTCGGTGGGGTGGTTGCGCGCGTCCAGGCTACGGGGTCGGCTCGTGGTGGCGCCGGGCTTCGGGCCGCACCCGTGGCGGTGCCCCGCCGGTCGGAGGACCACAGGACCATCAGGGCACCGGCGAGGACGGCGATCGGCCACATCAGGTGCGCCTGGTAGGCGGTCACCGCGAGCTCCACCGGGAAGGTCTGCCCCCTCGCGGCACCCTCGAGCCGGGCGCCGGGGTCGTCGGGGCCGAGCAGCCCGCCGACGTACGACGTCGTGGCCGCCGCCAGTGCCGCCCCCGGCAGGAGCAGCAGGGTGGTGAGCCGCGGGTCGCGGCTGCGCCACCAGGTGAGCCCGACCCCCGCCGGGAAGCCGGCGACGACGGCCAGCACGGAGTACCAGCCGTCCACGGCGAACCGCTTGGCCAGCTCCAGCTCGCCCATGGCGGCACCGCCCCGGGCACTGGTGTAGACGGCCGGGTCGACCAGCAGCCACCAGGCGATGCCGGCGAGCACACCCACGACGAGGAAGGTCCCGAGCACCGCCGCGGTGTCCCCGAGGGCGCCCCGCACGGCCGGCCGGGCCGCGTCGCTCACGGGCCCGCCAGGCAGCTGGGACCGAGCAGCGCCTTGAGGTCGGCGAACAGCGGCTGCGACGGCGTGACCCGGAGCCGGTCGTCGAGCCGCATCACGGTGGTCGAGGTCTTGGTCATCAGCCGCAACCGGACCTCGGTCACGCCCGGGTAGGTGCCCAGCACGTCCTTGAGCTGCTCGACCAACGGCGGGGTGCAGCGGGTCGACGGCAGCGTGATGACCACCGGGCCGGACGGTCCGTCGGACAGGTCCGGGAGGCTCAGCTCCTGGCCGTGCAGCTCCGGCTGGTCCTTGCTGCGGCTCAGCCGGCCCTTGACCGTGACGATCGCGTCCTCGTTGAGCATCGTGGCCGCGAGCTGGTAGGCGCTGGGGAAGAGCAGCACGTCGATGCCACCCTCGAGGTCCTCGACGGTCACCATCGCCCAGGCGTCACCGCGCTTGGTGATCTTGCGCTGCACCCCGGTGATCAGGCCGCACACGGTCACCGTGGACCCGTCCGGCCGGTCCTCGTCGACCAGCAGCTGTCCGATGGTGCAGTCCGACCCGTTGGCCAGGATGTGCTCGAGGCCGAGCAGCGGATGGTCGGAGACGTAGAGCCCGAGCATCTCGCGCTCGTGGCCGAGCAGCGTGGTCTTGTCCCACTCATCGATGTCGGGGACGACCACAGCCATGTCGAAGGCCGCCTCGGAGCTCTGCGTCGAGGTCGTCGAAGAGGGAGTCCTGGCCGCCGCCGGAGTCCCGTTTGATGGTGGCGTAGCGGTCCACCGCCTCCTCGTGGACCGCGACCAGCGCGCGCCGCCGGTGCTTCATGTCGTCGAACGCGCCCGCCTTGACCAGCGACTCGACGACCCGCTTGTTGCAGACCTGGGCGGGGACCTTGTCCATGAAGTCGTTGAAGTCGAGGAAGCGGCCCTTCTCCTCCCGGGCCTGCACGACCGCGTCGACCACGTTGCCGCCGACGTTGCGCACCGCGGAGAGGCCGAAGCGGATGTCGCGCCCGACCGGGGTGAAGTTGGAGGCGGACTCGTTGACGTCGGGCGGCAGGACCTGGATCTTCATCCGGCGACACTCGTTGAGGTAGATCGCCATCTTGTCCTTGTCGTCCTTCACCGACGTGAGCAGGGCCGCCATGTACTCGGCCGGGTAGTTGGCCTTGAGGTAGGCGGTCCAGTACGACACCACGCCGTACGC
Source organism: uncultured Actinomycetota bacterium (assembly GCA_963747975.1). Classification (GTDB taxonomy): domain Bacteria; phylum Actinomycetota; class Actinomycetes; order Propionibacteriales; family Nocardioidaceae; genus Nocardioides_C. Next base: position 112,304 of record CAVVHI010000004.1, on the reverse strand, counting down.
CGCGGAGTGGGCCTTGTTGAAGGCGTAGTCGGAGAACGGCAGCAGGATGTCCCACAGGGTCTTCACGGCGGCCATGGAGTAGCCGCGCTCCTGCATCCCCGCGGAGAAGGTCTCGAACTGCTTGTCCAGCTCGGCCTTCTTCTTCTTGCCCATGGCCCGCCGGAGCAGGTCCGCCTGTCCCAGCGAGTACCCGGCGAGCTTCTGGGCGATCGCCATGACCTGCTCCTGGTAGACGATCAGCCCGTAGGTCTCACCCAGGATGTCCTCGAGCGGCTCGGCCAGCTCGGGGTGGATCGCGACGACCTCCTCACGCCCGGTCTTGCGGCGGGCGTACTTGTTGTGGGAGTCCGCGCCCATCGGGCCGGGGCGGTACAGCGCGCCGACCGCGGAGATGTCCTCGAAGGTGTCGGGGCGCATGCTGCGCAGCAGCGCCCGCATCGGCCCGCCGTCGAGCTGGAAGACGCCGAGGGTGTCGCCGCGCTGGAGGAGCTGGTAGGTCGCCTCGTCGGTCAGCTCGAGCTCCTCGAGCACCACCTTCTCGCCCCGGTTGGCCTCGATGTTCTTGACCGCGTCGTCGAGGACGGTGAGGTTGCGCAGCCCCAGGAAGTCCATCTTGATGAGGCCGAGGGTCTCGCAGGTCGGGTAGTCGAGCTGCGTGATCATGGCGCCGTCGGAGGGGCGCCTGAGCAGCGGGATGACGTCGATCAGCGGCTCACTCGACATGATCACGCCCGCGGCGTGGACGCCCCACTGCCGTTTCAGGCCCTCGATGCCGATCGCGGTGTCGACCACCCGCTTGACGTCGTTGTCGCCCTCGTAGAGGGACCGGAACTCCCCGCCCTCGCCGAACCGCTTGTGCTCGGGGTCGAAGATCTCCTTGAGCGGGACGTCCTTGCCCATGACCGCGGCCGGCATGGCCTTGGTGATCCGGTCGCCCATCGCGAACGGGTAGCCGAGGATCCGCGAGGAGTCCTTGACCGCCTGCTTGGCCTTGATGGTGCCGTAGGTGACGATGTACGACACGCGGTCGTCGCCGTACTTCTCGGTGACGTAGCGGATCACCTCGCTGCGCCGGCGCTCGTCGAAGTCGATGTCGAAGTCGGGCATCGAGACGCGGTCGGGGTTGAGGAACCGCTCGAAGATCAGGCCGTGCTGGAGCGGGTCGAGGTCGGTGATGCGCATCGCGTAGGCGACCATCGAGCCGGCACCGGAGCCGCGGCCCGGGCCGACCCGGATGCCGTTGTCCTTGGCCCAGTTGATGAAGTCCGCGACCACCAGGAAGTAGCCGGAGAACCCCATCTGGGTGATGATGCCGATCTCGTACTCCGCCTGCTTGCGGACCTCGGCGGGGACCGAGCCGCGGTAGCGGAAGTCGAGGCCGGTCTCGACCTCCTTGACCAGCCAGGAGTCCTCGTTCTCCCCCGCCGGGCAGGGGAAGCGTGGCATGTAGGTGCCGGTGCCCTCGGTGAAGGAGACGTCACAGCGCTCCGCGACGAGCAGGGTGTTGTCGCAGGCCTCGCGGAGGTCGTACTTGTCGGCCCACAGGGCCCGCATCTCCTCGGCGGACTTGATGTAGTAGCTGTCGCCGTTGAACGCGAAGCGCTGGCCCGGCCCGTCCCCGGCGGGGATGTCCATGGTGCTGCCGGAGTTGATGCACAGCAGGTGCTCCTGCGACTTGGCGTCGGCCCGGTCCACGTAGTGGGAGTCGTTGGTGGCCAGCAGCGGGATCTGCAGGTCCTTGGCCAGGCGCAGCAGCCCGTCGCGGACCCGGTTCTCGATGTCGAGACCGTGGTCCATCAGCTCGAGGAAGTAGTTCTCCCGGCCGAGGATGTCCTGGAACTCCCCGGCCGCCTTCCGGGCCGCCTCGTAGTTGCCGTAGCGCAGGTGCACCTGGACCTCGCCGGAGGGGCAGCCCGTGGTCCCGATGATGCCCTTGCTGTGCTGGGCCAGCAGCTCGCGGTCCATGCGCGGGTGCTTGAAGAAGCCGTCGCGCCACGACCCGGTGGAGAGCCGGAACAGGTTGTGCATGCCCTCGGTGCTCTCCGAGAGCAGGGTCATGTGGGTGTAGGCGCCGCGGGCGGACACGTCGTCGGGGCCGCCGTCGTAGAAGTTGACGCCCTTCTTCTCGAACCGCGAGATGTTGGGCGTGAAGTACGCCTCGATGCCGATGATCGGCTTGACCCCCGCCGACTTGGCCGCCTTGTAGAACTCGTAGGCGCCGAAGACGTTGCCGTGGTCGGTCATCGCCACCGCGGGCATCCCGAGGTCGGCGACCCGCTGCGTCAGCGCCCCGAGCCGGGCGGCCCCGTCCAGCATGGAGTACTCGGTGTGGACGTGCAGGTGCACGAAGGAGTCGCTGGACCCGGACCCGTTGCTCATCGGCAGCCGTTCAACCCTTCCAACCGATCACGGACATGCAGAGGCTGGCCGGTGGTGACTCCGGCCTGGTGCCTCGGGGAAGGCTGTCAGCCTACGTCACCGTCGGCCCGACCCGGCGCAGACCCGCGGATCGACCTCACCAGAAGGCTGCCAGAGCCGACCGACAGTTCGGTGCGGGCGGGTCAGTCGGTGCGGGCGGCGCCCCATCCGTGCCACCGGTCGACCTCGATCCAGGCGCTCACCCGGCGCCGGTCCCGCACCGCGTAGGGCTTGCCGGTGTAGTGCCGGGCGAGCCGGTCGATGTCGGCGAGCTCGGGGTCCTCGCGCCACTCGGTGACCCGGCCCTGGAGGCTGACGTGGGTGTACCAGCCGGCCTCGTCCAGCACGGTCAGCGAGACGCGCGGGTCCCGGCGCAGGTGCTCGATGCGGCGGCGCGACTCGTCCATGTTGACCAGCACCCGGTCGCCGTCGAGCAGGTACCACGTCGCGACCGTGACCGGCCGGCCGCCGGCCCCCAGGGTCGCGATGACCGCCGGGTTCGGCTTCGCCAGCAGGGCGCGGGTCTGCTCCGGAAGGGGTGGCTCGGGCATGTGTCCTCCTCAGCTGTCCCGATGCTCGGCTGCGTCGAGACTCTCGGTGATCACCACGTGCATGATGCGGCGCACCCGGACCACGCCGAGGCGCGGGGCGCGGTGCGCCATGCGCCCGGCGATCGCGTCCTCCCGGTCGAGGTCGCGGCCGGCGTGGCCGGGCACCTCCTTGCGGTCCTGGACCAGAGCGGTCAGGGCGGCGCGGCGGTCGAGCAGCTCGGCGAGCTCGTCGTCCACGAGGTCGATCCGCCCGCGCAGTGCGCGGACCGGGTCCGGGCCCAGCCACGCCATCTCGACGTCCGGGGCGTGCTCCTCGTTGCCGCTGCCGTCGGTGCGTCGTACCTCGACCAGGCCGTGGCGCCGGTAGAACCGCCGGGCCGGCTCGTTGCTCTCGAAGACCCACAGTCCGAAGCCGTCGGGGCGCACCCCCTTGACGAAGTCGAGCAGGAACCCGCCGAGTCCCTGTCCCGTCAGGCCGGGTCGCACGTACAGCGAGTGCAGCCAGTCCCGCTCCAGGAGCAGGTAGCCCACGAGCGCGCCCTCGGCCTCGGCCACCCACGTCTCCCGCTCACCGGCGAGCTGCCGGCCCATCCAGGCGGGCACCTCCTCCGGCGGGTGCGCCGGCGGCGGCATCGACGGCACGGCCGCGCGGCGCGCCTCGGTCGCGAGGGCGGCGAGGGCGTCGCGGTCCTCCGGCGTGCCGGGGCGCAGGCTCACCGACGACAGGTCCACGGCGTGCTCCTCCCGGGCCTGGTCAGGTCTCGTCGCGGATGGCGTCGAGCGCCTGCTGCAGGTCGGGCGGGTACGGCGACTCGAACTCGACGTGCTCGCCGGTGTCGGGATGCTCGAAGCCCAGGCGTACGGCGTGCAGCCACTGCCGCTCCAGGCCGAGCCGGCGGGCCAGCACCGGGTCGGCACCGTAGGTGAGGTCGCCGACGCAGGGATGCTTCAGCGCCGCCATGTGCACCCGGATCTGGTGGGTGCGGCCGGTCTCGAGGTGGATCTCGAGGAGGCTGGCGAACCGGTGCGCCTCCAGCGTCTCGTAGTGCGTGACGCTGTCGCGGCCCCCGGCCATCACCGCGAACCTGTAGTCGTACTTCGGGTGCCGGCCGATCGGTGCGTCGACGGTACCCCGCAGCGGGTCGGGGTGCCCCTGCACCAGCGCGTGGTAGACCTTGTCGACCCGGCGCTGCCGGAAGGCGTTCTTCAGCACCGAGTAGCTGTGCTCGCTCTTGGCGATCACCATCACCCCGGAGGTGCCGACGTCGAGCCGCTGCACGATGCCCTGCCGCTCGGCCGCGCCGCTGGTCGCGATCCGGAAGCCCGCACCGGCGAGGTGGCCGACGACCGTGGGACCGGTCCATCCGGGGCTCGGGTGCACCGCGACGCCGACGGGCTTGTCGATCACCACGATCGCGTCGTCGTCGTGGAGGATCGAGATGCCCTCGACCGTCTCGGGGACCACGGCCACCGGGTCCCGGGTGGTCGGGATCCGGACCTCCAGCATGGCTCCCGCGTGCACCCGGTCGGACTTGGCCGCCCGCTCGCCGTCGAGGGTGACGTTGCCCGCGGCGACCAGCTCGGCGGCGCGGGTGCGGGAGAAGCCGAACATGCGGGCCAGCGCCGCGTCGAGGCGCTCTCCCGCCAGCCCGTCGGGCACGGAGACGGTGCGGAGGTCGGTCTCCCCGCCCCGGTCGAGGTAGGAGCTCACGAGACGCGCGCCTCCTCGTGACGCGTGCCGTCGACGTTGATGCCGCGCAGCGCCTGCAGGATGATCGTGCCCGCCGCGATGTTGATGCAGATGTCGGCGACGTTGAACACCGGGAAGTTCGGCAGCATCAGGAAGTCCACCACGTGCCCGCGCATGAAGCCCGGCTCGCGGAAGATGCGGTCGGTGAGGTTGCCGGCGACCCCGCCGAGGAGGAAGCCGAGGGCGATCGCCCAGCCGGTGCTGCCCAGGCGCCGGGACACCCACAGCACGACGAGGACGGCCGCGGCCGCGACGACCGTGAGCAGCTCGGTGTGGCCGGTGAGGAAGCTGAACGCAGCCCCTGAGTTGTAGGTCAGGTACAGCGAGAAGAAGTCCCCGACGAGCGGGACCGGCGGCTGTCCCGTCAGGTGCTCCACGGCGAGCAGCTTGCTCACCTGGTCCAGGCGCGTAGGCGGTCACCGCCAGGGCGGCGAAGAGCAGCAGGTACCGCCGACGGGACCTGGCAGGGGGACGGGTGGTCGTGTCGTCGCTCGTGGTCAGCGACGTTCCTCGCGCTGCTTGCATGACAGGCACAGTGTCGCACGGGGGAAGGCCATCAGCCGCATCTTGCCGACCGGCTGCCCACAGCTCTCGCACTGCCCGTAGCTGCCGTTGTCGATGCGCTCGAGGGCGTGCTCGGTCTGCGCCAGCATCACCCGGGCGTTGTTGGCCAAGGTCATCTCGTGGTCGCGCTCGAAGGTGGTGGACCCGACGTCGGCCTGGTCGTTGCCCGCGCCGTCACCGGCGTCGCGCATCAGGTCGGCCAGCTCGTGCTCGGCCAGGTTGAGCTCGGAGCGCAGCCGGTCACGCTCGGCGTTCAGCTCGTCGCGCACTTCTCCGAGCTCCTTGGCGGTCCACGGCTTCTCGTCGGCCTTGACGGCGAGCTTGTCCGCGGCGTTCTTGGTGGCGGCCATCTTCTTCACCGGTGCTTTCTTCGTGGCGGCGGGGGTCTTGGCCGTCGTGGTCTGCTTGCTGGCGGCCGTGGCCGCCGTCTTCTTGGCGGGTGTCTTCGTGGCCGTCTTCTTGGCCGCCGCCTTCGTGGCGGGCGCCTTCTTCGCAGGTGTCTTGGTCGACGCCGTCTTCGCCGGGGCCTTCGTGGCGGGTGCCTTCTTCGCCGCTGCCTTCGTGGCGGGCGCCTTCTTCGCGGGTGCCTTCGTGGCGGGTGCCTTCTTCGCCGTCGCCTTCGTGGCGGCCGCCTTCTTCGCGGGCGCCTTCGTCGCCGCCGCCTTCGTGGCGGGCGCCTTCTTGGCCGGCGCGGACTTCTTCGCGGTGGACGTCTTCGCCGTCGCGGCCTTGCCCGATGCGGCCTTGCCCGATGCGGCCTTGGACGATGGCCTTGGCCGATGCGGCCTTGCCCGATGCGGCCTTGCCCGATGCGGCCTTGCCCGATGCGGCCTTGGACGCCGGCGCCTTCTTGGTCGTCGCCCTGGACGCCGGCGCCTTCTTCGCGGTGGAGGAGGAGGTCGCGGTCGTCGTACCCGTGGGTCTGCTCGACCGGCGCGTCACCCCCGAGGTGACCCGCTTCGCGGCCGCGGCCGTCTTGCCTGCGAGCTTCTTCGCCGTCGTCCGTGCCATAGCCGCAGGGCCCCCTTGTCGAGCGCGCGATGTGGCAGTCGCCACACAGGTCCGGCGAGGATATGCCGAGTCCCCCGCCCGTTCAAACACCGACACCGGTGTCACGCGGATGTGTCTGCGCGCATGCATTCTGGCAGACTTGGCCCTACCGCAAGGTGTGAATGGGACGAGTAGCCCGCTGTACGGCCACGAGCGACCCGGGGACGGTGTGAGCCCGGGGGTGTCGGCAGCCGGCGAAGATCACCCCGGAGCCGCCGGAAGAGCGCGCCTCGCCCGTCGAGGAGCAGGTAGAACCGGCAGCGGTGCGCAACGAGTGGGTCGGCGCCGCGGGCATCCGCGCACCGGCCAAGGAGGGTGGTACCGCGGGACCGGTCGCGCGACCGGGCTCGTCCCTTCGGCCCCGCACCAGTGGTCGAAAGGTATCCCGTGATGAGTGAGTACCGCCCGGTCCCGCCGCAGGTGGACCTGCCCGCGCTCGAGCACGACGTGCTCGCGTTCTGGCGGGACAACACCATCTTCGACAAGTCCCTCGCGGCCACCGAAGGGCGCCCACAGTGGACGTTCTACGAGGGGCCGCCCACGGCCAACGGGCTGCCCGGCACCCACCACGTCGAGGCGCGGGTGTTCAAGGACGTCTTCCCGCGGTTCAAGACCATGCAGGGCTTCCACGTCGAGCGGAAGGCGCGGCTGGGACTGCCACGGGCTGCCGGTCGAGCTCGCGGTGGAGAAGGAGCTCGGCTTCTCCGGCAAGGGCGACATCGAGGCCTACGGCGTCGCGGAGTTCAACGCGCGCTGCCGCGAGTCGGTCCTCCGGCACGTCGACGCCTTCGAGGAGATGACCGAGCGGATGGGTTACTGGGTCGACACCGAGGACCCGTACCGCACCATGGACTCCTCCTACGTCGAGTCGGTGTGGTGGGCCCTCAAGCAGATCCACGACAAGGGCCTGCTGGTCGAGGACCACCGCGTCGCGCCGTACTGCCCGCGCTGCGGCACCGGCCTGTCGGACCACGAGCTCGCGCAGGGCTACGAGACGGTGACCGACCCGTCGGTGTACGTGCGGTTCCCCCTCACCTCCGGGCCGTACGCCGGTCGCGCGGCGATGCTCGTGTGGACCACGACGCCGTGGACGCTGGTGTCGAACACCGCGGTGGCCGTGCACCCCGACGTCGACTACGTCGTGGCCTCCGACGGCACCGAGACCGTCGTCCTCGCCGAGCCGCTCCTCGACGCGGTGCTCGGCGAGGGCTGGACCGTGCAGGCCACGCTCCGCGGTGCGGACATGGAGCGCTGGACCTACCGACGCCCCTTCGACCTGATCGACTTTCCGGAGCCGGCGCACTACGTCGTGCTCGCCGACTACGTCACCACCGAGGACGGCACCGGCCTGGTGCACCAGTCCCCCGCCTTCGGCGAGGACGACATGCGCGTCTGCAAGGCCTACGGACTGCCGGTGGTCAACCCGGTCCGCGCCGACGGCCACTTCGACGAGACCGTCCCGCTCGTGGGCGGGCAGTTCTTCAAGCACGCCGACACCGACCTGGTGCGCGACCTCGACGAGCGGGGGCTGCTGTTCCGCCACGTCGCCTACGAGCACTCCTACCCGCACTGCTGGCGCTGCCACACCGCGCTGCTCTACTACGCCCAGCCCTCGTGGTACGTCCGCACCACCGCCGTCAAGGACGCCCTGCTCCGGGAGAACGGGCGGACGAACTGGTACCCCGACACCATCAAGTGGGGCCGCTACGGCGACTGGCTGAACAACAACATCGACTGGGCGCTGTCCCGGAGCCGCTACTGGGGGACGCCGCTACCGATCTGGCGCTGCCCCGACGGGCACCAGACCTGCGTCGAGTCGCTGACCGAGCTGTCGGAGCTGACCGGGACCGACCAGTCCGACCTGGACCCCCACCGGCCGTTCGTCGACGAGGTCACCTTCGCCTGCCCCCACCGCCCGGAGGGCGTCCCGACGCCGTGCGGTGCCGAGGCCCGCCGGGTCCCGGAGGTCATCGACGCCTGGTTCGACAGCGGGTCCATGCCGTTCGCGCAGTGGGGCTACCCGCACCTGCCCGGCTCGGCGGAGCAGTTCGAGAAGGCCTACCCCGCGGACTTCATCTGCGAGGCGATCGACCAGACGCGCGGGTGGTTCTACACGCTGATGGCCATCGGCACGGTCGTCTTCGACGAGTCCTCCTACCGCAACGTCCTCTGCCTGGGGCACATCCTGGCCGAGGACGGCCGGAAGATGTCCAAGCACCTGGGCAACATCCTCGAGCCGATCCCGCTGATGGAGCAGCACGGCGCCGACGCGGTGCGCTGGTTCATGGCCGCCGCCGGCTCGCCGTGGTCGGCCCGCCGGGTCGGTCACGCGACGATCCAGGAGACGGTCCGGAAGGTGCTGCTCACCTACTGGAACACCGTGGCCTTCCACGTGCTCTACGCCCGCACCTCGTCGTGGTCGCCGGAGGCGGCGGACGCCCCCGCGGTCGCGGAGCGGCCGGTGCTCGACCGCTGGCTGCACGCCGAGACCGCCCGGCTGGTGCGGGGCGTGACGGCGGCGCTCGAGGACTTCGACACCCAGCGGGCCGGCAACCTCGTCGCCCAGTTCGTCGACGACCTGTCGAACTGGTACGTCCGGCGGTCCCGGCGCCGGTTCTGGGACGGCGACCCGGCCGCCCTGGCCACCCTGCACAGCACCCTGGAGACGCTGACCAGGCTGATGGCGCCGATGACTCCGTTCATCACCGAGCGGGTCTGGCAGGACGTCGTGCGCCCGGTCACGCCCGACGCTCCCGAGTCGGTGCACCTGGCCGGCTGGCCGGCGCACGACGAGGCGGCCGTCGACGAGGAGCTGTCCGCGGCGGTGGCGCTGGCCCGGCGGCTGGTCGAGCTGGGCCGCTCCGCCCGGGCCGAGGCGAAGGTGCGCACCCGGCAGCCGCTACGCCGCGCGCTGGTCGGTACGGCGGCGTGGTCGGCGCTGTCGGAGGAGCTGCGCGCGGAGGTGGCCGAGGAGCTCAACATCGGTGCGCTCGAGCCGCTGTCCTCGGCCGGCGCCGACCTGGTCGACCACTCCGCGAAGGCCAACTTCCGTGCGCTCGGCAAGCGGTTCGGCAAGCAGACCCCGCGCGTGGCCCAGGCGATCGCCGAGGCCGACGCCACGGCGCTGTCCGCGACGCTGGAGGCCGAGGGCCGCGCCTCCGTGGTCGTCGACGGTGAGCCGGTGGAGGTGCTCCCCGACGAGGTGATCGTCTCCGAGCGGCCCCGCGAGGGCTGGTCGGTGGTGAACGAGCAGGGCGAGACCGTCGCGCTCGACCTCGAGCTGACCCCGGACCTGGTGCGGGCCGGACTCGCCCGTGAGGTGGTCCGGCTGCTGCAGGAGGCGCGGAAGGGCAGCGGCTTCGAGGTCAGCGACCGGGTCACCGTGGTGTGGCAGGCCGTCGGCGAGACCGCCGAGGCGCTGCAGGAGTTCGGGCCCCTGGTGGCCGAGGAGGTGCTCGCGGTGGAGCTGCGCGAGGGTCCGGTGGACGACACCGCCGGCACCGTCGTGCGCGACGACGACCTCGGCCTGGCGGTCTCGGTCGCCCGCGTCTGACGTCCCCGCAGACAGCACGAGGCCGGTCCCCGCACGCGGGGACCGGCCTCGGACGGGTCAGGGGCTCAGCCGTGCTGGGTCTGGGACTCCTCCTCGCCGAGGAGCGACTTGAGCCGCTTCGGGGCGTGGTCGGCGGCGCTGAGCGTGCCGCCCTCGCCGTTGCCGTCGAGCGCGGCGAGCTGCTGCTCGAAGTAGCTGCGCAGCCGGCTGCGGTACTCGCGCTCGAACGAGCGCAGGTTCTCCACGTCGGCGTTGAGCTTGTCCTTCTCCTTCTCGAGGTCGCCGAACAGCTGGCGGCGGCGCTCCTCGGTCTCGGAGTCGAGCATCTGCGAGCGGGTGCGGGCGTCGGACTCGAGCCGGTCGGCCTTGGACTTGGACTCGGCCTCGAGGCGCTCGGCCTTGGTGCGGGCCTCGCCGACGACCTTGTCGGCCTGGTCCTTGGCCTCCGAGACGAGCTCGTCGGCGTTGCGCGTGGCGATCTCGAGCAGGCGGGCGGCCGCGCTCGAGGCGTCCGCCACCGTGGTCACCTTGATCTCCTCCGCCGGTGCTGCCGCCGCGGGAGCAGGCGCCGGCGTGGGGGCCGGCTTCTCCGCCTCGGCCGCCCGCTCCGGGGCGGGGGCGGCGCCGCCGGCCTGCGCGGCCGCCAGCTTCGAGCGCAGGTCGTCGTTCTCCCGGGTGAGGCGCGAGAGCTCGCCCTCCACCTCGTCGAGGAACTGGTCGACCTCACCCATGTCGTAGCCCTCGCGGAGCCGGACCGGAGTAAAGCGCTTGTTGCTCACGTCCTCAGGCGTCAGCGGCATGAACTCACCCTTAACTCATAGTCGTCAGTTGTGGAGCGACCGTCACCGCGGTCGCGTCTGCGCCCACCGTACTCCGAAATCGGACACCGAACGTAACGGGGACGAGTTTTGCCGACCCGCGCTCACACGAAGCTCTGGGCCACCATCAGGAGCAGGTAGGTGATCACCAGCACGAGCATGAAGCTCAGGTCCAGCGCGACGGTCCCCATCCGCAGCGGCGGGATGAACCGACGGAAGAACAGGATCGGCGGGTCCGTGATCGTGTAGACGACCTCGAGCAGGACCAGCAGCGGACCGGTGGGGGTCCAGGACCGCGCGAAGACCTGGACCCAGTCGATGACGAACCGGATGAACAGCAGCCCAAGGAACAGCCACAGGACCAGGACGACGATCGAGGCGACGGCGCTTACCACGAGGCCGCAGTCTAGCTCTGGTTGAAGAAGCCGTCCTCGGCGATGCGCTGCTTGTCCTCAGCGGCGACCGAGACGTTCGGCGGAGAGAGCAGGAAGACCTTGGCGGTGACCCGTTCGATCGTGCCGCGGACCGCGAACACGAGCCCGGCCGCGAAGTCCACGAGGCGCTTGGCGTCGGCGTCGTCCATCTCGGACAGGTTCATGATGACCGGCACCCCCTCGCGGAAGTTCTCCCCGATCGTGCGCGCCTCGTTGTAGGTGCGGGGGTGCAGCGTGGTGATCCGGGACAGCTCCGCGACGACGGCGGTCGGACGACGACGCTCGGAGAGGTCGGCCACCGGGGCCGGTCGGGCCGCGGGGCGGTCCTGCTCGGCCGGGCGTGCCTGGGCGCGCTCGTCGTACTCGGGCTCGCCGTACTCGTCGAAACGGTCGGTGTCCTCGAGCAGGCCTAGGTACACACCCATCTTGCGCATTGCGCCGCTCATGAACTCTGTCCTCCGTACGTCGGCGCCCCTCGGTCAGGACGCTGCTGCTTGTTTGACACTACTTGATGGTGGGCCTGGCACCGAGCACCGCGGAGCCGATGCGCACGTGTGTCGCACCGGCCGCGACCGCCTGCTCCAGGTCCCCGCTCATGCCGGCCGAGACCCACGTCGCGGCCGGGTCCACCCGGCGTACCTCGTCGGCCACCTCGGCCAGCCTCGCGAACGCCGCGACGGGGTCCTCCCCGAGCGGCGCGACCGCCATCACCCCGCGCAGGCGCAGCCCCTCGGTGCTGCTCACCCGGGCCGCGAGCCCGGGCGCGTCCTCGGGCGCCGCGCCGGCCCGCCCGCCACCCGCGTCGGGCGGGTCGAGGCTGACCTGGACCAGGCAGTCGAGGACCGCTCCGCGGCCCAGCGCGCCCTTGGCCAGCCCGGGGAGGAGCTTGGCCCGGTCCACCGACTCCACGACGTCGGCGTAGCCGGCCACCGCCGCCGCCTTGTTGCTCTGCAGGCCGCCGATGAAGTGCCAGCGCAGGCCGAGGTCCGCGCACTCGCGCGGCCTTGGCCTCCGCCTCCTGGTGACGGTTCTCTCCCACGTCGGTGACGCCGAGCTCGGCGAGGAGGCGTACGTCGGAGGCGGGGAAGAACTTGGTGACCACGGTGAGCGCCACCTCGTCCGGGGACGCGTCCCGAGGCCCGGCAGGCAGCGGCGATCCGCTCCCGCACGGCCTCGAGGTTGCGCGGCGATCTCGTCACGGCGGTGCACGTCGACGGTCATGGCCGCACCCAGACCAGGCCGCCGAGCCGGCCTGCCTCGGCGCCGTCTCGGCGGTAGGAGTGCATGCGTCGTCCTCGAGCGTGCAGCGCGCGGCGTCCACGACCTCGGCACCCTCGGCCCGCAGCTGGGCGACCACCCCGGCTCCCACGTCGAGCGCCGGCGTGCCCCAGGAGGTCTCGGCGTAGGACTCCGGCACCACGCGCGGCGACCTCCGCGCGCATCGGCGGCGGGCACCTCGTAGCAGCGGCCGCACACGTGCGGCCCGACCCAGGCGGTGAGCTTCTCGGCCCCCAGGTCGCGCATCCGCTGCACCACGGCGGGGACCACCCCGGCGCCAGCCCCTGCCGCCCCGCGTGCGCGACCCCGACGACACCGGCGGTCGACGTCGGCGAGGAGCACCGGGACGCAGTCGGCGACCCGGACCAGCAGGGCCACGCCCGGCGTGTCGGTCACCAGACCGTCGCACCTCGGGCGGCTCGGCTTGCCGGCCCTCGAGCCAGGTCCGGTCGACGGTGTGCACGCCCGCCCCGTGGACCTGGCGCATCCGGACCACGACCGGCAACGGCGCGCCCAGCGGCAGCGCGAAGGGGTCGTCCCCCTGCGGTGCGCCGTCGCGGGCGAGCGCGTGGGCGACCACGTCGATGCTCTCCTCGAGCGGTGTCCCGCTCGCCGGGGTCGGCCCCGGGCGGTGGCTCGGCGAGGTCGAGCGGCGTGTCGGCCCGCGAAGGGTCCGCCGTGACGGTCGGTGAAGGCCACCTCGACCGGCCCCGCGGGCCTCCAGGAACGAGAACACGTGCGCTGCGTCCGCCCGACCTACTTGAGGAAGTCGGGGATGTCGAGGTCGTCGTCGTCGAACTGCACCGGACGCGGCTGCCGCGGCGGCTGGGCCGGCTGCTGCCCCTGGCCGTACTGCCCCTGACGCGGCTGCTGGGACGCCTGACCGGGCTGCGCGGGACGGCCCTGGTCGCCGTCCGGCCGCCGCTGCTCGCCGCCCTGCCCGGCCGGTGCGGCCGGACGCTGCTGCGGCTGCTCCTGCGCGGGCGGGTTGCTCTGCGTGGGACGGGGCCGCTGCGAGGCGGCCGCCTGGGCGGCGGCGCGGGTCTCGGCCTGCGACTGCTGCTGGGCCGGCTCGCGGCGCAGCACCGTGCCGTTGTCGCGACGCTTGGGCATCCCGCCGTCGAACCCGGCCGCGATCACCGTCACCCGCACCTCGTCGCCGAGGGCGTCGTCGATGGTGGCGCCGAAGATGATGTTCGCCTCGGCGTGCGCGGACTCGGCCACCAGCGCGGCGGCCTCGTTGATCTCGAACAGGCCGAGGTCGGACCCCCCGGCGATCGAGAGGAGCACGCCGTGGGCGCCGTCGATGGAGGCCTCGAGCAGCGGGCTGGAGACGGCCATCTCGGCGGCGGCGACCGAGCGGTCCTCACCGCGCGCGGAGCCGATCCCCATCAGGGCCGAGCCGGCGTTGGCCATCACCGACTTCACGTCGGCGAAGTCGAGGTTGATCAGGCCGGGCGTGGTGATCAGGTCGGTGATGCCGGAGACACCCTGCAGCAGCACCTGGTCGGCCTGCTTGAAGGCGTCGAGGACGCTGACGTTGCGGTCGCTGATCGACAGCAGCCGGTCGTTGGGGATCACGATGAGGGTGTCGACCTCCTCGCGCAGCCCGGCGATCCCCTCCTCGGCGGAGTTCGCGCGCCGGCGGCCCTCGAAGGCGAACGGGCGGGTGACCACACCGATCGTCAGGGCGCCCAGCGACCGGGCGATCCGCGCGACGACCGGCGCGCCGCCGGTGCCGGTGCCACCGCCCTCGCCCGCGGTCACGAAGACCATGTCGGCGCCCTTGAGCACCTCCTCGATCTCCTCGCCGTGGTCCTCGGCGGCCTTGGCGCCCACCTCGGGGTTGGCGCCGGCGCCGAGGCCACGGGTGAGCTCGCGGCCGATGTCGAGCTTGACGTCGGCGTCGCTCATGAGAAGTGCCTGTGCATCGGTGTTGATGGCGATGAACTCGACGCCCTTGAGGCCGACCTCGATCATCCGGTTGACGGCGTTGACGCCACCTCCACCGATACCCACGACCTTGATGACGGCCAGGTAGTTCTGCGGTGCTGCCACGGCGGGTGCCTCTCGCTGCTCTGCTGCCTGCGGGTGCAGACAGACGATGTACGTCGGTGGGGGAAGAAGCACGAGCCCGGCATGTCCTCAACCCTCACCCTGAAGTAGAGGGTTATAGTTATGTCAACCTCGTGCTTGCAGAAGAACTTAGGGGATGCGACCACGGCGCCGACACCCGACACGCGGACGCGCCGGAGTTTTCGGTGCTTGACTTGCGAGATCAGCGCTCGATGGTCGGCTGGCCCGGCACGCTGACGTCGTACACCGAGGCCTTCTGCCGCAGCAGGACCGCGAGCACCTCGGCCTTGGTCGCCGAGTCGGCCGCGCTCCCCCAGAACACCGTCTTGCCGTTGCGCAGCCGCAGCGTGATCGAGTCGACGGTCTCCACGCGCAGGTGGTCGACGCGCGCGGCGAGGTCGTCGGGCAGCGCCGCGATCACCAGCGCCGCCTCGGCGAGGGCCTCGCTGCGGGTGCCCGCGGAGACGCGTACGACGGGCAGCCCCGCGGGCTGGGAGTCGTACCCCCGGAAGAGCACCCCGTCCTCGTCCACGCCGCGCAGCCCGCCGTCGCGCTCCACGACCGCCACCGCGTCGCGTTCGACCACGTCGATGCGGACCTGGTCCGGCCACGACCGGGACACGGTGACGCCCTCGACCGGCGCCAGCGCCTGCACCCGGGCCTCCACCGAGTCCAGGCCGACCCGCGCGAGGGGGACGCCGAGCGGGACCGCGGCCGCCTGGCGCACCTCGCGCGGCTGCAGCACGTCGGTCCCGTGCACCTCCACCCCCTCGACGGCGAGGACCGAGGAGAAGAACACCAGCCAGCCGGCGGCCGCCGCCACCGCCACCACGGCGAGAGCCAGCAGGAGGCCGCGCAGCGCCAGCCAGCGACGCGCCCACTGCCGTCGCGCGAACCGCTTCCGCGCGACCCGGACGGTGCGCTCGTCGACCGGGTCCGGGGCGCTAGTCCGCACGGCGCTCCCCCGCGGCGAGCAGCTCGAGCACCTGCGGCCCCACGAGCGTGACGTCGCCCGCGCCCAGGGTGAGCACCAGGTCGCCGGGCCGGGCACGCTCCGCGAGCCGCCCGGGCGTGGCCTGCCACGACGGCTCGAACAGCACGCGGTCCGGCGGCAGCGGCACGTGCGAGGCGACCAGCGCGCCGTCGACGCCGGGCTCGGGGTCCTCGCGCGCGACGTAGACGTCCATCACCACGACCTCGTCGGCGGCACCGAGCGCCTCGCCCATCCCGGGGCCGAAGATCCGGGTCCGCGAGACCAGGTGCGGCTGGAACGCCACGACCACGCGGCCCTCCCCCGCCAGCGACCGGGCGGCCTGCAGGTCACCGGCGATCTCCTTGGGGTGGTGGGCGTAGCTGTCGTAGACGCGCACCCCGGCGACCTCGCCCTTGAGCTCCATGCGCCGCCTGGTGCCGGTGAACGACTCGAGACCCCGGCGCAGGTCGGCGAAGCCGAACCCGAGACGCAGCCCGGCCGCGAGCGCCCCGAGCGCG
Source organism: uncultured Actinomycetota bacterium (assembly GCA_963747975.1). Lineage (GTDB taxonomy): Bacteria > Actinomycetota > Actinomycetes > Propionibacteriales > Nocardioidaceae > Nocardioides_C. The sequence continues at coordinate 96,321 of CAVVHI010000004.1, read as the reverse complement.
TCGAGCACGTAGTGCCGGCCGGGGATCCGCAGGGTCACCTCACCGAGCCGCTGACCGCCGTCGACCACGGTGAAGCGCGACGTTGACCCCGCGAACTCGACGTCCTCGGCGCGCACGTCGGCACCAGGCGCCTCCCCCACCGTGACGGTGGCCAGTCCGCGGGCCCGGGCGTCCCGCCCGAGCGCGGCGGCGCCGGGGTCGTCGGCGCAGACCACGACGAAGCCGTCCGGGTCGATCCGGTCCAGGAAGGAGCCGAACGCCTCGTGGTAGGCCTCCTCGGTGCCGTAGTTGTCGAGGTGGTCGGCCTCGACGTTGGTCACGACCGCGGCGTACGGGGAGTAGACCAGGAAGGCGCCGTCGCTCTCGTCGGCCTCGGCGACGAAGATCTCGCCGCTGCCGTCGTGGGCGTTGGCACCGGACTCGGTGAGCTCGCCGCCGACCGCGAACGACGGGTCGGCGGCGCAGTGCTGCAGGGCCACGGTGAGCAGGGACGTGGTCGTGGTCTTGCCGTGGGTGCCGGCCACGGCGACGACGCGGCGGCCCTGCATGACCGACTCCAGCGCCGCCGAGCGCGGCAGCAGCCGCAGGCCCTGCCGCTGCGCCTCGACCACCTCGGGGTTGTCCTCGCGGACCGCGGTGGAGACCACCACGGTGTCGACGTCGTGCACCTGCTCGGCCGCGTGCCCGACGTGGCAGCGGGCCCCGAGCGCACGCAGCGCCTCGAGCACGCCGGAGTCCTTCGCGTCGCTGCCGCTGACCGCGACGCCCCGGGCCAGCATGATCCGGGCGATGCCGGACAGGCCTGCACCGCCGATGCCGACGAAGTGCACCCGGCCGAGCCGGTCGGCGGGCAGCAGCTCGTCGGGGACGGGGACCCTCATCGCGCCGCCGCCAGGACCATCCGGGCCAGCTGCTCGTCGGCGTCCCGCGGGATCAGGTCCGCCGCGGCCGTGGACATCTGGTGCAGCCGCTCGCCGTCGCCGAGCAGTGCGGGCAGCGTGGCCTCGACCCACTCGGGGGTGAACGCGCCGTCCTGGACGAGCAGGCCACCGCCGGCGTCGACGACCGGGCGGGCGTTGAGCTCCTGCTCGCCGTTGCCGATCGGCAGCGGGACGAACACCGCGGGCAGGCCGACCGCGGCGGTCTCGGTGACGGTGTTGGCGCCGGCCCGGCAGACCACCAGGTCCGCGGCGGCGTAGGCCAGGTCCATCCGGTCGACGTACGGGACGACGACGTACGGCGGTTCGCCCTCGTGTCGTACGGCGGACGCCTCGCCGGCCGGGCCGGCGACGTGCAGCACCTGGACGCCGGCGTCGGCCAGGGCGCGGTGGGCCGCGGAGACCGACTGGTTCAGCCGTCGCGCCCCCTGCGACCCGCCGGTCACGAGCAGGGTGGGCCGGTCGGGGTCCAGACCGAAGGTCCTGCGGGCCTCGGCGCGCACGGCCGGCCGGTCCAGGGTGGAGATCATCCGGCGGATCGGCAGCCCGGTGTAGACGGCGTGCCGCAGGGGGGTGGCCGGGAAGCTGGTGGCGACGTGGGTGGTCAGCCGGGCCCCCACCTTGTTGGCGATGCCGGGCAGCGCGTTGCCCTCGTGCACCACGATCGGCACGTGTCTCCGCCGCGCGGCGAGGTAGGCCGGCACCGACACGTAGCCGCCGAAGCCGACCACGACCTCGGGCCGCAGCCGGTCGACCACGTCGAGGGCGGCCGAGACCGCGCCCTTCAGACGGGCCGGGACCTTGAGCAGGTCGGCCGACGGCTTCCGCGGCAGCGGCACGGGCGGCACCAGCTCCAGCGGGTAGCCGGCCTCCGGGACGACCCGCACCTCGAGACCCCGCGGGGTGCCCAAGGCGGTCACCTCGACGTCGGGCCGGATCCGGCCCAGGGCGTCGGCTGTCGCGAGCAGCGGGGAGGTGTGTCCCGCCGTCCCGCCGCCGGCCAGGAGTACGCGCATGCTGGGTCTACTTCCTCGTTCGTGCGGTCGGTCCGTGCTGTCGGCCTCCCGTGGTCACCAGCGCCGGGCGACGGCGCCGGCGCGCGGCGAGCGCCTCGGCCGCACCCGGCTCGGCCCGGGCGAAGGAGACCAGCAGGCCCAGCGCGACGAGGGACGGGAGGAGTGCGGACCCACCGTAGGACACCAGGGGCAGCGGGATGCCGATGACCGGGAGCAGGGCGAGGACCATGCCGACGTTGATCATCATCTGGGCGGTCAGCCACACGGTGATCCCGGCGGCCATGTAGCGCACGAACGGGTCGGTGGTGCGCACCGCCACCCGGATGCCGGCGTAGGCGATGGTGAGGAACAGGGCGAGGACCAGCAGCGTGCCGAGCAGCCCGAGCTCCTCCCCGAGGACGGCGAAGATGAAGTCGGTGTGCGCCTCGGGCAGGCTCCCCCACTTCTGCTGGCTGGCGGAGATGCCCTTGCCGAACCAGCCGCCGCTCGACATCGCGAACAGGCCGTGGGCGGCCTGCCACCCGGTGCCCTCGTAGTTCTTGAACGGGTCCACGAAGTTGGTCAGCCGCTCGAGGCGGTAGGGCGACGTGCTCGCGAGGTAGAGCGCGAAGGCACCCACCACCAGCAGCGCCCCGCCGAACAGCCGGCCCGGCGCGCCGACGACCCACAGCATCCCGAGGATGATCGCGAAGAGCACCAGCGCGGTGCCGAGGTCGCCGCCCGAGATCACGACCAGGGTGATCGCCCCGGTCACCGGGACCACGGGGATCAGCGTGTGCTTCCAGTCGCCGAGCAGCCGCTCCTTGCGGGCGTACAGGTCCGCGCACCACAAGATGATCGCGAGCTTGGCGAACTCCGACGGCTGCAGCGTCAGCGGCCCGAGCACCAGCCAGTTGGTGTTGCCGTTGACCTCCTTGCCCAGGCCGGTCAGGGTCAGGGCCAGCAGCGCGGTGGACCCGATCAGCGCCGGCCAGGCGAGGGCCCGCAGCAGCCGGTGCGGCAGCCTGGAGGCGACGAACGCGACCGGGAGCGCGAGCGCGACCCAGGTCAGCTGCTTGAGGAAGATGTGGTAGCTGCTGTCGAAGATCTTGTAGGAGTAGACGCTCGAGGCGCTGAGCACCATCATCAGGCCGATCGTCAGCAGCAGCGTCGAGGCGCCGAGGAGCAGGTAGTACGACGTCAGCGGACGGTCGAGCGCCTGCACGAGCGAGTGGCGGCCGCCGGCGACCGGACCCGCCGCCGAGGTCTCCGGTGGGGACTGCCCTGCCGCGGTGGTCACATCCGGCCCTTCTGCCTCGCTAGTCCGTGTGCCCGCCCAGCCTTCGCACGGCCCCGGCGAACGCGTCGCCGCGGGCGCCGTAGTTGGCGAACATGTCCATGGACGCGCAGCCCGGTGCCAGCAGCACGGTGTCGCCCGGCTCCGCCAGACCTGCCGCCGCGCCGACCACGCGGTCCATGACAGAAGTGTCCCCGTCGTCGATGACGATGACCGGCACATCGGGCGCGTGTCGCGAAAGCGCGGCGGCGATCACGGCGCGGTCCCGGCCGAGCAGCACGACGCCGCGCAGCCGGTGCCGCACCGCCTGCACCAGCTCGTCGAACCGGGCGCCCTTGGCCAGGCCGCCGGCCACCCACACCACCGGGTCGTAGGCGGCCAACGAGGACTGGGCGGCGTGGGGGTTGGTCGCCTTGGAGTCGTCCACGTAGCGGACCCCGTCCACCACGGCCACCTCGGCGATCCGGTGGCCGTCGGGGACGAAGGCGCGCAGGCCGTCGCGCACCGCGGCCTGCGGGACACCGTGGGCCCGGGCGAGCGCGGCCGCGGCGAGCGCGTTCGCGATGAAGTGGGGGGCGTCGGAGGCGAGGTCGGCGAGGGAGCACAGCTCGGCGGCCGTGGTCGCCCGCTGCGGGATGAACGCCCGGTCGACGAGGAGGTCGTCGACCACGCCGAGCATCCCGACGTCGGGCATGCCGAGGGTGAACCCGATCGCGCGGGCCCCCTCCTGCACGTCCGCCTCCCGCACGAGGTCCTCGGTCACGGGGTCTGCCGCGTTGTACACGCAGGCCCGCTCGACGTGCTGGTAGATGCGGCCCTTGTCGGCGGCGTAGTCGGCCATCGAGGCGTACCAGTCGAGGTGGTCCTCGGCGACGTTGAGGACCACGGCGGACTCGGCGGCCATGGACCGGGTGTAGTGCAGCTGGAAGCTGGAGAGCTCGACCGCGATGACGTCGTACGGCTCGGGGTCCATGACCACCTCGACGATCGGCAGGCCGACGTTGCCCGCCGCGACGCTGCGCAGGCCGGCGGCGCGCAGGATGTGGTCGAGCATCTGCACGGTGGTGGTCTTGCCGTTGGTGCCGGTCACCGCGAGCCAGGGGGCGGCGTCGTGGGGGTCGCGCAGGCGCCAGGCGAGCTCCACCTCGCCCCAGACCGGGACCCCGCGCTCGCGGGCCTGTGCCAGCAGCGGTGCGGTCGGGCGCCAGCCCGGAGAGGTGACCAGCAGGTCCACGTCCTCGGGCAGCGTGGCGGTGGTGCCGGGCCCGAGGCGGACGTCGGCTCCGAGCACCTCGAGCAGCTCGGCCTTCTCGGCGCGGTCGCCCGGCGTCGGACTCGTCGAGGGCGACCACCCGGGCGCCGAGGTGGTTCAGGTTGTCGGCGGCGGCGAAGCCCGGAGACCCCGAACCCGGCGACGACCGCGCGGACCCCGGACCAGTCGGAGTGCCGGTGCGAGGGCGTCGACCTCCTCGGGGGTCATACGCCGGTCACCCACTCGGCGTAGAAGACGCCGAGGCCGGCGGCGACGCAGAGGCCGGCGATGATCCAGAACCGGATCACGATCGTGACCTCGGCCCACCCCTTGAGCTCGAAGTGGTGCTGCAGGGGCGCCATCCGGAACAGCCGCCTGCCGCCGGTGGCCTTGAAGTAGCCGACCTGGAGGATCACCGAGAGGGTGATCAGGACGAACAGGCCGCCGATGATCAGCAGCAGCAGCTCGGTGCGGGTCAGGATCGCCAGGCCCGCGAGCGCTCCGCCGAGGGACAGCGAGCCGGTGTCGCCCATGAAGATCTTCGCGGGGGCGGCGTTCCACCACAGGAAGCCGAAGCAGGCGCCGGTGAGCGCCGCGGCCACCACGGCGAGGTCCAGCGGGTCGCGCACCTCGTAGCAGGTCGGGCCGGGCACGAGCGAGCAGGTCTGGTTGTTCTGCCAGATGTTGACCAGCGTGTAGGCGCCGAAGACCATCACCGAGGCACCGGTGGCCAGGCCGTCGAGGCCGTCGGTGAGGTTCACCCCGTTGCTGGCGCCGGCGATCATCAGCATCATGAAGCCGATCATCAGCAGCGTCGGCAGGCTGAGGAACGAGAAGTCGCGGATGAACGACACCGCGTGCGACGCCGGCGTCTCCCCGCGCTCGTCGGCGAGGCCGTCCCACAGGGCGAGCCAGCCGAACACCACCGCGACGAGGACCTGGCCGGCTATCTTCGCCTTGCTGCGCAGGCCCAGGGAGCGTTGCTTGGCGATCTTGATGTAGTCGTCGAGGAAGCCCACCGCGCCCAGGCCCACGAAGAGGAACAGCAGCAGCAGCGCCGACGCGCTCGGGGCGTCCTGGGTGATCAGCTTCGCCGCGAAGTAGGCCACGACCACCGAGATGATCATCACCAGGCCACCCATGGTCGGGGTGCCCCGCTTGGTGTGGTGGGTGGTGGGACCGTCGTCGCGGATCAGCTGCCCGTAGCCCTTGGCCACCAGCGCCCGGATCGCCACCCGTGTCCCGAGGAGGGTGAAGAGGAGTGACAGCCCTCCGGCGAGGAGGATCGCTCTCATCCGGTCTTCTCCTTCGTCGCCTCGTCTGCGAGCAGCGCCTCGGCCACCGTCTCCAGCGCGGCGGCGCGGGAGGCCTTGAAGAGCACCACGTCCCCGGGCCGGACGTGCTCCCGGAGCCAGGCCAGCGCCTGGTCGTTGTCCTCGACGAACACCGACTCGTGTCCCCAGGAGCCTTCGAGGTAGGCGCCGAGGTGCATCGCGTGGGCGGGTTCGCCGACCACGAGGAGCTGGCCGATGTCCAGGCGCACCGCGAGCCGGCCGACGGCGTCGTGCTCCTCCTGGCTCGCCGCGCCCAGCTCGCGCATCTCTCCCAGCACCGCCACGGTGCGGGTGCCCGGACCCCGTCCGCGCCCGACGGCGGCCAGCGCCTTGAGCGCCGCACGCATCGAGTCGGGGTTGGCGTTGTAGGCGTCGTTGATGACGGTCACGCCGTCGGCGCGCTCGTGCACCTCCATCCGCCAGCGGGACGCCGCCGACGCCGCCGACAGCGCCGCGGCGGCCTCGTCGAGCCCGCATCCCCAGCGCCAGCGCGACCGCCGCCGCCGCCGCCGCGTTGTGCGCCTGGTGCTCACCGAGCAGCTGCATCCGGACCGGCGCAGTGCCCTCGGCGGTGACGAGGTCGAACCGCGGCCGGCCGAGCTCGTCGACCCGCAGGTCGGCGACGCGGACGTCCGCGCCGGCCGACTCGCCGAAGGTGAGCACCCGGGCCGTGGTGCGCGAGGCCATCGCGGACACCAGCGGGTCGTCCGCGTTGAGGACCGCGACCCCGTCGGCGGGCAGTGCCTCGACGATCTCGCCCTTGGCCCGGGCGATGTCCTGCTGGGTCCCGAACTCGCCCAGGTGCGCCTTGCCGACGTTGAGGACCAGCGACACCTTCGGCGGGGCGATCTCGCACAGCGGGGCGAGGTGGCCGATCCCGCGGGCGCCCATCTCGAGCACCAGGAACTCGGTGGCCGCGTCCGCCCGCAGCACCGTGAGCGGGAGGCCGAGCTCGTTGTTGAAGGACCCGGCCGTGGCGACCGTCGTACCGGCGGCGGCGAGGACCTGTGCGAGGAGGTCCTTGGTGCTGGTCTTGCCCTGCGAGCCGGTGAGGGCCACCACCTCGACCTCGGGCAGCTGGGCCAGCACGTGCCGGGCGAGCCGGGCGACCGCGTCGAGGGGGTCGGGTACGACGACCGCGGGATGCCCCAGCGGCCGGGAGCCGAGGACCGCCGCGGCACCGGCGGAGACGGCGGCGTCCGCGAAGTCGTGGCCGTCGGCGTGCTCGCCCCGGAAGGCGACGAACAGGCCACCGGCGACCGGCGACCGGCTGTCGACGAAGGCCGGCCGGGTGACCGTCACGCCGGTGTCGTCGTGGACCTCGCCACCGACGACCGCGGCGATCTCCGGCAGCGTCATCGGGATCATCGGCGGTTCAGCTCCTCACGCAGCACGTCGCGGTCGTCGAACGGGTGCACCGTGCCGTCGACCTCCTGCCCGGTCTCGTGCCCCTTGCCCGCCACCACCACCGTGTCGCCGGGTCCGGCGAGCGAGCCACCGCCAGCCGGATCGCCCCGCGCCGGTCGCCGACCTCGTGCAGCTCGGCGCGCTCGCCCTCGGGCACGGCGTGCGCCCCGGAGAGCATCGCCTCCCGGACGAGCGCCGGGTCCTCGGTGCGGGGGTTGTCGTCGGTGACCACCAGCACGTCGGCGAGGCGGGCGGCGATCTCCCCCATCGCCGGACGCTTGCCCGCGGTCCCGGTCCCCACCGGCGCCGATGACGACCACGAGCCGTCCCGCGGTCAGCGGCCGCAGCGACGCCAGGGCCGCGGCGACCGCGTCGGGCTTGTGGGCGTAGTCGACCAAGGCCAGGAAGTCCTGGCCGGCGTCCACGCGTTCCAGGCGGCCCGGCACACCGGCCGACGCCGCGATGCCGCGCGGCGACCGCGCGGGGGTCGAAGCCCGGCCTCGCCGAGCGCGGCGATCGCGGCCAGGGCGTTGCTCACGTTGAAGTCACCGGCGAGCGGCACCTCCGCGGGGAAGGACTCCCCCGCGGGCGTGTGCACGGTGAACGAGGACCCGCCGGGCGTCATCTGGACCTCGCGCGCGGTCCAGTCGGCGCCGGCGCCGGCGCTGGAGAACGTGCGCATCGGGATCGTCGCCTCCTGCACCAGCCGCCGCCCGTGCGCGTCGTCGACGTTGACCAGGCCGAGCCGGGCCCGCTCGGGGGTGAACAGGCCCGCCTTGGCCCGCGAAGTAGTCCTCGACGTCGGCGTGGAAGTCGAGGTGGTCACGCCCGAGGTTGGTGAACACGGCCACGTCGAAGACCACCCCGTCGACCCGGCCCATCACCAGCGCGTGGCTCGACACCTCCATGGCACAGCCGCGCACCCCGTGCTCGCGCATGAGCGCGAACAGCGCGTGCAGGTCGGGGGCCTCCGGCGTGGTCAGGCTCGTCCGGACGTCGACGCCGTCGATGCGGGTCCCCACGGTGCCGATCACCGCGGCCGGCACCCCGGAGGCCTGGAGGCCGGCCTCGGCGAGACGGGTGGCCGTGGTCTTGCCCTGGGTGCCGGTGACCGCCACCATCCGCAGCGCGCGGGCCGGCTCTCCGTAGACGCGGGCCGCCGTACGGCCGAGAAGCCGGCGGGGCTCCTCGACGACCAGGACCGGCACCTCCAGGTCCGCGCACAGGTCCGCGCCGGCGGCGTCGGTGAGGACCGCCACGGCCCCGCCCTCCACGGCCGCGGCGGCGTACGACGCCCCGTGGGCGCGCGACCCCGGGAAGGGCCGCGTAGACGTCGCCGGGCCGGACCCGCGCGGAGCTGAGGGTGATCCCGGTGACCGTGACGCCGGAGGCGGCGCCCCGCACGTCGGCCACCGCGTCGCCGAGCCAGGTGACGAGGTCCTCGAGCGGGGTGCGCAGCGGGTCGCGGGGTCGCGTCGCGGTCACGACCGAGGTGTCAGCTTTGTCCGGCACGCCCGCAGAGTACCCGCGCTCACCACTCGACCGGCCGGTCGGGTGCGGGCGCGCCGCTCGGCGGTACGGCGTACTTGCGGAGCAGGTAGGTCATGATCTTGTGGAAGGCCGGACCACCGACCGAGCCGCCGCCCCCGCCGTTCTTCGGGTCCTGCACCACGACGTAGACCATGAACCTCGGGTCGTCGGCGGGGGCGAAGCCGGCGAAGGAGACCGTGAAGGTGCCGTCGTAGCAGCCGCAGTCGGCGCCGACCCGCTGGGCGGTGCCGGTCTTGCCGGCCACCCGGTAGCCCTCGATCGCGGCGCCCGGCGCGGTGCCCTCCTCGGGGTCGGTGACCGTCTCCATCATCTCGGCGGTGAGCCGGGCGGCCCGCTCGCTGATCACCCGCCGCGACGACGCCGTGCTGCTGCCGACGCTCGCGCCGCCGGCGGTGGTGGCCTCGCCCTTCACCAGGCTCGGCTCGACGAGGACCCCGTCGTTGGCGACCGTGTTGACGGCCGCGGCCATCTGCAGCGCGTTGACCGCGACGCCCTGACCGAAGGCGATGGTGTCCTGGTTGATCTGCGACCACGACTCCCACCAAGGCAGCAGGCCCCGGGACTCGCCGGGCACCCCGACGCCGGTCCGCTGCCCCAGGCCGAAGTCGGAGAGGTACCCGTGCAGCTCCTCGGGCGAGAACTCGTCGGCGGCGAGCACGGTGCCGATGTTCGAGGACTTCGCGATCACGCCGGTGAGGGTGAGCCGGAGCCGGCCGTGGTCCCAGTAGTCGCCGATGACCCGGTCCTGGCGCTGCAGCTGCGACGGCACCGTGATCCGGGTGTCGGGGGTGACCTTGCCGGCGTCGATCAGCGCGGCGGCGGTGAGCACCTTCTCCACCGAGCCCGGTTCGTAGACGTCGAACAGCGACCGCGCGCCCAGGTCCTCCTCGGCGGCCAGCATCGGCTGGTTGGCGTCGAAGGTGGGGTGGTCGGCGAGGGCGAGGACCTCACCGGTCCGGCTGTCGAGGGCCACGGCGACGCCCGACTCGCCGCGGGCTTCCTGCACCGTCTGGCGGAGCACGCGCTGGGTGTACCACTGCACGTCGCGGTCGATGGTCAGCGACAGGTCCTCGCCGTCGACCGGCTCGACCACGTTGTTCTCCCCGAGCGGCAGCCGCTGCCCGCCGCCGGTCTCGTACGTCGCCGACCCGTCCGTCCCGGAGAGCAGGTCGTCGAAGGTCAGCTCGAGGCCCTGCAGCGGCTTGCCGTCGGCGCCCATGAACCCGAGGAGGTTGGCCGCCACGTCACCCGACGGGTAGCTGCGGACGGGGTCGCGACGGGTGTCGATGCCCTGGAACCCGGCCTCCTGCACGGCCGAGAGGGCGGCCCGGGCGTCGGCCGCCGGCACCCGCCGGGCGATGTACTGGAAGCGGGTGTCGGGCTTGCGCAGCCGTTCGAGGATCTCGAAGTAGTCCACGTCGAGCCGGCCGGCGAGGATCTTCGCGATCTGCTGGGCGTCGTCGGCGGTCATCATCGGGTCGGCGACGACCATCAGCCCGTCGGCCGACTCGGCGAGCGGCTCGCCGTTGCGGTCCAGCACGGAGCCGCGGGTGGCCGGGAGCGGGACGGTCTGCAGGCCTGCCGCCTCGGCCTGGGCGGCGTAGGCCTTCGCGTCGATGCCCTGGAGCTGGAAGAGCCGCGCCCCGAACACCGAGACGACCATCGCGATCAGGATGAAGCCCACGCGCAGACGGAGCAGCGAGGTGCCTCGCAGCGAGCGTCCGCGTTGGCTCACGGAGTCCTCCCCCTCGCCGGTCCGCCGTTGTCACGGTTCTGGTCGTTTCTACGCCCTTCCGCACGCGGTTCGCGTGAGGTGCGGGCCGAGCCGGCGTTCGTGTCGCGGGCCGCGGCCCCGTGGTCGCGGGCCGCGCCGCGAGCGGGGGCCTCCAGGACGACCAGCTCGGGCCGGGGACGCACCGGCGGCAGCGGGGAGATCCGGAAGTCCTCGGTGGCCTCGGCGGGCACCGGACTGCCCAGCACCGTTCCGTCCTCGATGCGCAGGAACGCCGGGTTGGTCGAGGGCACCATGCCCAGCCGCTTCGCCCGGGCCGCGAGGTGCTGGGGGTCCCGGAGCCGGTGCAGCTGCATCCGCAGCGACTCCTCCTTGCCGGTGAGCACGGCGGCGCGCTCCTCGAGGGACGAGGCGACGAAGGAGGCCTGCTGCAGGTTGGTGTTGAAAGCCAGCAGCCCGGCGACGCCACCGACGAGCAGCACGGCCACCAGCGTCACGAAGGGGACCCGGGGGGCGGCGGTCGCGCGCCGCGGCACCACGGTGAGGCGGGCGCGTTCGACGGCCGCCTCCGCGAAACGGGGCACCCGGGTGCGCGGCTGGCGGAGAGGAGTGCTCATGCTGCGGCTCCCTGGCTCGGGCGGACTCGTTCGACGGCACGCAGGCGCACCGACGCGGCTCGGGGGTTCTGGGCGATCTCGTCCTCGGACGCCTTCTCGGCGCCGCGGGTCAGCAGCCGGAGCTCCGGCTCGTGGCCCTCCGGGACGAACGGCATGTCCGGCGGCACGTGGGACCGGGTGCGCTCGACGAAGGCCTGCTTGACCAGCCGGTCCTCCAGCGAGTGGTAGGACATCACCACGACGCGGCCGCCGACCCCGGTGGCGTCGACTGCCGCCGGGATCGCGCGCCGCAGCACGGACAGCTCGTCGTTGACCTCGATGCGCAGGGCCTGGAAGGTCCGCTTGGCGGGATGGCCGCCGGTGCGCCGCGCCGGTGCCGGGATCGTGTCCCGGACCAGCTCCACCAGCCGCGCCGAGCGGCTGAACGGCTCGCGCTGCCGCTCGCGGACCACCGCCTCGGCGATCCGGCGGGCGAAGCGCTCCTCGCCGTAGGTGCGCAGGATCCGGGCCAGCTCCTCGACCGGGTAGGTGTTGAGCACCTCGGCCGCGGTCGGCCCCGTCGAGTCGTCCATCCGCATGTCCAGCGGCGCGTCCTCGGCGTAGGCGAAGCCCCGCTCGCGCACGTCGAGCTGCATCGAGGAGACCCCGAGGTCGAACAGGACCGCGTCGGCCCGGTCGAGCCCGAGGCCGGAGAGCACCTGCGGGATCGTCGTCGTAGACCGCGTGCACGAAGGACGCCCGGTCCGCGAACCGCGCGAGCCGCTGCTCGGCCAGCTCGAGGGCGTGCGGGTCGCGGTCGATCCCCACGAGGTGCGCCCGGGGGCAGGCCTCGAGGACCGCCTCGCTGTGCCCGCCGAGGCCGAGGGTTGCGTCGACGTAGACGGTGGTCTCGACGTCGGCCCGCTCCAGGGCAGGGGTCGACGAGCGCGACGACCCGGTCGAGGAGGACCGGGACGTGACGGGGGGACGCCATCGCGCTACGCCCGGCCGACCAGCGAGAGGAAGAGCATCAGCAGGGCGGCCAGGGCCGAGGAGGCCACGGCGGAGAAGGCGATCACCGCGACCCCGTCGCGGACCTCGTGACGGACCCGGCGGACCGGTGGCCCCGAGACGCTGTCCGGAGAACGTGAGACTCATGCTTTCGACCCCTCGAATGAATCCTGCTGGTGGCGCCGGCCTGCGCCGGCGGTGGTGCTGTCAGGGATTCGCATGGCCTGGTCCCCGTCCGCTCGTCCTGGGAAGCTGCCTTCTGGCACCGGGGAAGGTGCGCCAGATGACAAGGAGAGCGGGCGTGGGCCGGGCCTGGCGACTCGTGCGTCAGGTGGCTGTCACATCAGGCCGGGCAGCACCTCCTCGCTGAGGTCGGCGAAGGCCTGCTCCTGCTGGTCGGAGTAGGCCTGCCAGGAGGCGGCGTCCCAGATCTCGACCCGGTTCATGGCGCCGATCACGATGCAGTCCTTGGAGAGGTTGGCGTAGTCGCGCAGCATCGGCGGGACGGTGATCCGGCCCTGCTTGTCGGGTGTCTCGTCGGAGGCACCGGCGAACAGCATCCGCATGTAGTCGCGCGCCGACTTGTTGGTCAGCGGCGCGTCCTTGAGCCGGTCGGTGAGCTTGCCGAACTCGCCCATGGACCACACGTAGAGGCAGCGCTCCTGTCCTCGTGTGACCACTAGACCCTCCGACAGCTCGTCCCTGAACTTCGCCGGGAGGAACAGGCGGCCCTTGTCGTCGAGCCGAGGCGTGTAGGTGCCGAAGAACATCGGCACCTCCCGGCTGTCGGTCCGGGTTCACCGGTCTCCCGGATCCCCCTGAAGGCTTCCCTCTCCTCCACTGCGCTCCACCATACTCCACTTCACTCCACTTCCAACCAGAAACGCAGACGTGCGGGGACTTTTTCCTCCCGATTCGTGCGCCGCGTGCCGGGGCCGGCCACCGCCTCCCGGGCGCGGAGACGGCGAAGAACCGGTGGCGTGGGGGTGGGGTGGGGGCCGGTGGAGCGGTGGGTGGAGCGGAGTGGGGCAAACCGTCACGATGCGATGACGAACCCCGGGGGCGGGTCGGCAAAGCCGGTGACACGGATTTGGGCCGTGCGGTTGTATGGACACCGAGTCCGGCCGTCGGTGCGGCCGGTGGGAGGAAGAGGCGTGAGCTCAGTGACCCACGGTGTCGAGTACGACGGCGCGACCGGATCTGCCGACCTCGACGCCCTCGCCCGCGTCGCCGGACGGATCCGCGCCGGCATCGAGACGGTCATCGAGGGCAAGCCGGACGTGGCGCGCACCGCGCTGGTGGTGCTCCTCGCCGAGGGGCACCTGCTCATCGAGGACGTGCCCGGCGTCGGCAAGACGATGCTCAGCAAGGCCCTGGCCCGGTCCATCGACTGCTCGGTCCGGCGGATCCAGTTCACCCCGGACCTGCTGCCCTCCGACGTCACCGGCGTCTCGGTCTTCAACCAGGACACCCGCGCCTTCGAGTTCCGGCCCGGCGGGATCTTCGCCAACATCGTCGTCGGCGACGAGATCAACCGGGCCTCCCCCAAGACCCAGTCGGCGCTCCTGGAGTGCATGGAGGAGCGACAGGTCACCGTCGACGGCAAGACCTACCACCTCGACCAGCCGTTCATGGTGATCGCGACGCAGAACCCCATCGAGATGGAGGGCACCTACGCGCTCCCCGAGGCGCAGCGTGACCGGTTCATGGCGCGGGTCTCCATGGGCTACCCGGTGGAGACCGCGGAGATCGCGATGCTCGACACGCACACCCAGCGCAACCCGCTCGAGGAGCTCGAGCCGGTCACCGACTCCGCGGAGATCCGCAAGCTCGTCGACATCGTCGGAGACGTCTACGTCGCCGAGGCGGTGCAGCGCTACGTGGTGGCGATCAGCACCGCCACCCGCCGCTCCTCCGAGCTGGTCCTCGGGGCCTCCCCCCGCGCCACGCTGCACCTGGTCCGCGCCGCGAAGGCGTCGGCGGCGCTGGACGGGCGCGACTACGTCGTCCCCGACGACGTCCTCGGCCTGGCGCCCGCGGTGCTCGCCCACCGCCTGCTGCCCACGGTCGAGGCCTCGATGAGCGGTCGCACCACGGAGGCCGCCCTGGCCCACATCCTGGACAGCGTCCCCATGCCGGAGAGCCGCCGCCGCGGCTAGGAGCCACCGATGCGTGAGGCACTCACCGCGATGACGACCCGCGGACGCGCGTTCGTCGCCGCCGGGGTCACCGCCCTGCTGTGCGCGGTCGCCCTCGGGCAGGACGACCTGGTGCGGGTCGGCTCGCTGCTGCTGCTGCTGCCGCTGGTGACCGCGTTCTTCGTCGGCCGCAGCCGCTACCGGCTCGGGCTGGTCCGATCGGTCAGCCCGGTCCAGGTCGAGGCCGGCAAGGAGGCCCGCGTCCAGCTCGACCTGACCAACGACGGCAAGGTGCCCACCGGCCTGCTCCTGCTCGAGGACCAGCTGCCCTACGTGCTCGGGACCCGGCCCCGGTTCGTCGTCGACCGGATGGGCCCCGGGCGCCGTCGCTCGGTCGGCTACGTGGTGCGCTCCGACGTCCGCGGGCGGTACGTCGTCGGGCCGCTGTCGGTCCGCATCAGCGACCCGTTCGGCCTGATCGAGCTCGGCCGTACGTTCACCTCGACGACCTCGCTGGTCGTCGTACCCCGCGTGGTGCCGCTGCCTCCGATCCCCCTCTCCGGCGCCTGGACCGGCTCCGGTGACAACCGGCCCCGGGCGTTCGCCAGCGGCAGCGCCGAGGACGTCACCGTCCGCGAGTACCGCCGGGGGGACGACCTGCGCCGGGTGCACTGGCGCAGCAGCGCGCACGTCGGCGAGCTCATGGTCCGCCGCGAGGAGCAGCCCTGGCAGTCGCGCGCCACGCTGTTCCTGGACAACCGCCAGCTCGCACACCGCGGCCGGGGAGCGGCGTCCTCGCCCGAGCACGCGGTGTCCGCCGCGGCCTCGGTCGCGGTGCACCTGGTCCAGCGCGGCTTCGTCGTCCGGCTCGTCACCGCCGACGGTGACGAGGCGGGCGGGTCGTGGCACGAACGGGGCAGCGCGGCCGGGGAGACCGCCCCGATGCTGGAGTCGCTGGCGGTGGTGCAGCCGGCACAGCGGCCCGACATCGACACCCGCTGGCTGCAGGACCCCGGACACTCCGGGCTGCTCGTCGCCGTGACCGGCGCTCGTCGGCGACCACGACAAGGCGCCGTACTCGCGGATGCGCCACACCGCGGCCACCGCGATGGGGATCGCCCTCGACGCGGAGGCGTGGGGCGGGGCGGGCGCCGGCTCCGGCGACCGCAGCGGCGCCGCGTTCCTGCGGGCGCTCGGCTGGCAGAGCGTCGCCGCGGACCCGGCGACGCCGCTGGGCACGGTGTGGCAGGAGCTCGGCCTCACCACCGGCCTGGCCGGGCGGCGCCAGGCGACCTCCTCGGGAGCCCCCGGATGAGGCGGCCACAGCTCGACACCGCCGGCACGGTGGTCCCCGCCGTCCTCGCGGCGCTGACGTCGTGGCTGGCGCTGTTCGCCTGGCGCGGCTTCGTCGCCGAGCCCAGCGGCTACCTCGACCCGATGTTCGCCTCCGTGGCCCTCGTCGCCGCCACCGGGATCGTCCTGCGCGCGTTCGGGGCCCGCGCCTTGGTCGCGCTCGCGGGCCAGCTCGTCGTGGTCGGGCTGTGGCTGACCCACCTCTGGGTGCCCGAGCACGCCGTGGGTGGCTGGGTCCCCACGACCACCTCGACCGGCGAGATGCTCGTGCTGCTCGGCCAGGGGGTGGCCGCGGCCCAGGGCTACGCCGCCCCGGTACCCGAGTCCGCGCCGCAGATCCACGTGCTCCTGGTCGCGGCGGGGACGCTCGTGGCGCTGCTCGTCGACCTGGTCGCGGTCGGCCTGCGCCGGGTCCCGGTCGCGGGACTCCCGCTGCTTGCCGTCTACACCGCTCCCCTGTCGATCCTGGCCGACGGCGTGGCGTGGTGGATCTTCGCCGCGGGGGCCGTCGGCTTCCTCGCCCTCATCGCCGCCGAGGAGACCCGGCGGGTCCAGCACTGGGGTCGCGCGGTCCCGCGCCGGGACACCGTCAAGGACACCTCCGGCGGCCTGGTGGCCAGCACGTCGCTGCGGAGCTCGGCGCGGCGGATCGGGTTCACCGCCACCACCCTTGCGGTGGTCTCCCCGTTGGTGGTCCCGACGGTCAGCGGAGGCTTCCTGCCCGGCGGACCCGGCGGGGACGGCAGCGGCGGGTCGGTCACGATCACCAACCCGATGGTGAACCTCCGCCGGGACCTCGTCCGCGGCGAGAACATCGAGCTGCTCCGGGTGCGGACCGGTGACGGCAACCCGGCGTACCTGCGGATCTCGGTGCTCGACGCCTTCGACGGGCTCTCGTGGAAGCCCACCGACCGCGACATCCCGCCGGAGCAGGTGGCCGACGGCATCCTGCCGAGGCCACCCGGGCTCGGCTCCGACGTAGCCCGGCGCCAGGTCCGCTACGAGATCAGCGTCGACGAGGACTTCGACTCCGTGTGGCTGCCGGCGCCGTACCCGGTGACCAGCATCGAGGCGCCCGGGGACTGGCGCTACGACACCGACACCCTCGACTTCGTCACCGCGGACCGGGACCAGAGCATCGCCGGCATGGAGTACTCGCTGTCCGCGCTCGACATCACCCCGTCCTCGGAGCGGCTGGTCGACGCCGGGCCGGCGCCGGAGTCGATCGTCACCCCCTACACCGACCTCCCCGAGGACCTGCCCGGGACGGTCGCGGAGCTCGCCCGGCAGGTCACCGGGGGCGCGGAGAGCCGGTTCGAGAAGGCGGTGGCGCTGCAACGGTGGTTCCGCGACGAGGGCGGGTTCGAGTACTCCCTCGAGCCGGACCCGGGCACCGGGGCCGACGACCTCGAGGCGTTCCTGGACGAGGATCGCGGCCGTGTGGGCTACTGCGAGCAGTTCGCGGCCTCGATGGCGCTGATGGGACGGACGCTGGGCATCCCGTCCCGGGTCGCGGTCGGCTTCCTGCGCGCCGACCCGATCGGCGAGGACGAGTACGTCTACCGGGCCCACGACCTGCACGCGTGGCCGGAGATGTACTTCGAGGGCGCCGGGTGGGTCCGCTTCGAGCCCACGCCGGACGACCGGGCGCAGTCGGTGCCCGGCTACACCACCGGCCGGCTCCAGACACCGCAGGTCGGCGACGCGCCGAGCGCCTCGCCGTCCGCGAACGCCGTGCCCCAGCGAGCCCCCGAGGACCGGCTCCGCGGCGAGGACCTCGGCGCGGCCGGAGGCCAGGACTCCTCCGGCGGCGGCACCGGCTGGTGGGTGCTGCTGGCGGTCGGGCTGTTCCTGCTCGCGCTGTCGCCGTGGCTGGCCCGCACGCTGGTGCAGCGGCGCCGGTGGGCGGGGGCCACCACCCCGGCCCGGGCGGCGGAGGCCGGGTGGCGGGAGCTGCGCGACACCGTGCTCGACCTGAGGCTGCCGTGGGACGACTCGGTGACGCTGCGGACCCGCGCCGCCGGGGTGGCCGCCGAGTTCGGGCGGACCTCAGGGCCGCTGCGGGACGGCTTCGTGCGCGGCGGCACCCGCGGCGCCGGGGCGAGCCTGGAGGGGACGGCTGCGCTGGGCCGGCTGGTGGTCGACGTGGAGCAGGCCCGCTACGCCCGGGAGGTCACCGGCGAGCGGGGCCGTCCGGTCGCGGCGGTCCGGGCGGACGTGGAGACCTGTGCTCAGGCTCTCGCCGCCGGGGTCATGAAGAAGCGGCGCCGTGCGGCCGTCCTGCTCCCGGCCTCGCTGTGGCGCAACGGCGCCTGGCGCAGAGCGCTGCTGGCCCGGCTGCCGGGCCGGACCCCGGAGGTGCTGCAGGCCGGCGTCGACCGGGCCCGCTGAGGGCGGCGGCCCGGGTCAGAAGCCGCCGTTGCCGCCGCGGCGGCGACGCCAGCGCTCCTCGAAGCGCTGCATCATCGACTGGTTGCCGCCGCGCGGACGCGACCGCGGGGAGCGCTTCTTGGACTTCTTGCCACCCTCGACCACGCTCAGACCGAAGCCCGCGGACGGTGCGGCGCCGTCCTCCGCGGCCTCCTGGGCGCCGGGGGCGTTCTGGGCGCGCCAGTAGGTGAGACCGACGACGGCAGAGGCCAGCATCACCACGAACCCGATGACACCGACGAGGACGTTGGCGGTGACCGCTCCCGTCATCAGCACCACGATGCCGACGAGGAACACCGCGCCGGCGATGAACGAGCGGCGGCGAGCGTCCTTGCGCCGCGCGGTGCCCCGCAGGGCCGAGGCGAACTTCGGGTCCTCGGCGACGAGGGCACGCTCCATCTGCTCGAGCAGACGCAGCTCTTCTTCGGAGAGCGGCACGATTTCCTCCCGCGGACGATGGACCTCCTTCAAGTCTAGGCAGCCATCTGCGCAACCGGTAGGCGACCTCTCGAAAAATCCTGGCCCCCGGCTGCCGCCTCGTGAAAGGGTGACGGTCACGGAGGAGACGAATGACGCATTCACACCTTGCCCGGGCCCTGACCTCGGCGGTGACCACGGTCCTGCTCGGCCTCGGACTGACCCTGCTGGCGGCCCCGCCGGCGGTGGCCGGCCCCGACCTGACCAGGCCGCTGACCCGGGAGCCGGTCGAGCTCGGTGACGTGGACGTCGACCAGTGGCACATCGCGCACGTCTACGAGGTCCAGATCCGACTGCGCCGGCTCGGGCGCTTCACGACCACGCCGAACGGCCGCTTCGGTCCGCAGACCGAGCGCGCGGTCAAGTCCTTCCAGCGCGCCCGCGGCCTGCGCCCGACCGGGCGGGTCAACCCGCCGACGTGGAAGCAGCTGATCCGGCGCAGCACGTTCGGGCTGCGCCGGGCGCCCGCGCAGTGCCGGCAACCGGGTTGGCGGATGTGCTACGACCGCAAGCGCCACCAGGCGACGCTGTTCCGCAACGGGCGGCTGCACAACTCCTGGCTGGTGCGCGGCGGCAGCTACGACGCCCAGACCCGAGTGGGTGACTTCCAGGTGCAGTGGCGCAACGAGGACCACCGCAGCCGTGCCTTCGGCGGCGCCCCCATGCCCTACTCCCAGTTCTTCTCCGGAGGACAGGCGCTGCACGGGTCCCGGTACATGATGGACCCGTTCGAGGGCCACAGCCACGGGTGCGTGAACTTCTGGGTCGAGGACGCCCGCCAGCTGTGGAACCTCACCCACGACCGGCGCCTGTTCGTCCACGTGTACGGCGCCTGGGACTGAACCGCCCCGGCCCTCAGTCAGACCGCCTCGGCTGCCGCCAGCTTGGCGCGCAGCACCATCGTCGCCCGGCTGTGCAGCTGGGAGACGCGTGACTCCGAGACCCCGAGCACCCGGCCGATCTCGGCCAGCGTCAACCCCTCGAAGTAGTACAGCGCGATGATCACCTGGTCGCGCTCCGGCAGCTCACCGACGACCCGGAGCAGCACCGCCTTGGCCTCCTCGTCCTCGATCTCCTGGGTCGCGGCGGCCGACAGCTCGTCGGCGAGGTCGAGGTCGTCGAGCGATCCCAGGCTGCGGAGCGACGCCTTGGCGTAGAGCTCGCGCAGCGTCGCCACCGCGATGCCCAGCTCCTCGGCGATCTCGGGGTCCTCGGGGACCCGGCCGAGCCTGGCCTCGAGCACCCGCTGGGCCTCCTCCACCTGCCGCACCCGGTCCCGCACCGAGCGCGGCACCCAGTCCAGCGCCCGCAGGGCGTCGACCATGGCACCGCGGATGCGGGGCACCGCGAACGTCTGGAAGGTGAGCCCGCGCCCGGGGTCGAACCGGTCGATGGTGCCCATCAGGGCGACGATCCCGTCGGACACGAGGTCGTTGTAGTCGACGCTGTCGGGCAGGCGGGTGCGCAGCCGGCCGGCGACGTACTTCACCAGCGGGGAGTACTGCAGCACCAGCCGGTTGCGCAGCTCCAGCGAGGGCTCGGCGCGGTACCGGCGCCAGAGCTCCTCCACGGTGGTGTCGTTCACGACGACGACCCCCTCAACGCCACCAGTGCGCTGGCCGGGTCCTCGCGGTAGCGCTCGATCAGCTCCGCGGTCGCCTCGTCGATGCGCTGGTGCAGCGCCCTGCGGTACGACGTCAGCTGCTGCTCGGCCGTCCGCAGCCGCTCCACCGCCGCCGCCACCGCGTCCGGGTCGTCGGCGTCGACCTCGGTGACCCACATCTCCTCGAGCACGGGCAGGTCCGGCAGCGGCTCGGCGGCACGGACCCGGACCAGCGCGTTGCGGGTCCGTCCCGCTCCGGTGTCACCGAGCACCCGGGCCAGGGTGTCCACGCTCAACGGCCCGTCCCGGGAGGTCTCCGCCGCGAGGACGTCGAGCCGCGCGTGCACCAGCCGGCGCCAGTAGGAGACCCGGTCCTCCTCGTCGGCGAGCTTGCGGCGGTAGGCCCGCAGCCCCTGGAGGCTCAGCTCGGCAAGGCCGACCGGGGGCGCGTCGGCGAGCCGCCCGGAGCCCGTGTCGCGCCGTGCGCCGTGACCTCGGACGCTCATGCTCCCCCTCGGGGCGTGGACGGCTGGGCAGGTGGCCCAGATCGTGCCATCCCGCGCGGCGATCGCGCATCCGTCGCCGGGCGTGGAGGCGAGAGAAAGTTCGGAAGAAGTCTCATCGAAGGCTCAAGTTCCCCCGTTCGCACACCGATGATCACCATGACTGCCGCACGCGGTGTCCACGTCACTGGGAGGGACGACGGCCACCGCAGGCGATCCGGTACTACTACCCCAGCCCCGCAGCAGCTATCCCCCCCAGCTGCGGTGGGTGGCCCGACACATCCCCCCCGTGTCGCGGCACCGCAGGCCCCCGGCCGTCCCACGGCCGGGGGTCTGCGACGTCAACGGGGCCCGGCGCCCCCGTAGACCTCCACGTGGTGGCCCGGGGACGTCTTCGCCCGGTACATCGCGCGGTCGGCGAGCCGCAGCAGGTCGGCGACGTCGTACGGCGGCGACAGGGCGACCCCCACGCTGACCCGCGCGTCGAACCGCACGCCGTCGACCTCGACGGGTGCCTCGAGCGCCTTGCCGATCCGGTCGGCGACCTGCAGGGCGCTCGCGGTGTCGGCGTCCTCGCAGATCACCGCGAACTCGTCGCCGCCGAGCCTGGCCACGGTGTCGCTCGCGCGTACCGAGCCGGCGATGCGCGCGGCCACCTCCACGAGGACCCGGTCACCGGTCTCGTGGCCGTGGTGGTCGTTGACCGCCTTGAAGTCGTCGAGGTCGCAGAAGAGCACCGACACGACGTGGCTGGCGCCCCGGTCGCGGCGGGCCTGCGCCATCGCCAGCCGGTCCTGGAACAGCAGCCGGTTGGGGAGCCCGGTCAGCGGGTCGTGCAGGGCCTGCTGCCTCAGGCGCTGCTCCGCGGAGCGCTGCCCGGTCACGTCGGAGACCATGGCGAGCGTGCCGAGCAGGGACCCGTCGTCGGTGCGCAGCTCGCTCGCGGAGACCGCGAGCACCCGGCGCTCCCCGCTCGGGGCCGGGTAGTCGAGGTCGTAGCACTCCGGGCCGTCGGCGGGCGGCCGCGCGACGAGCTGCCGCACCACGGCGGCGGCCCGGCCCACGTGGCCGGACCCCTCCCGGTCGAGCGCGTAGAGCTGCTCGAGGGACAGGCCCAGGATGTCGGTGAGCCGCTCGTTGGCGAACAGCACCTCCCCGTCGCGCGAGGCGGCGACGATCCCCTCCTGGGCCGTCTCGACGATCGCGCGGTACCTCGCCTCGGACTCGCGGAGGGCCTGCTCGGCGGCGCGCTCGCCGGCGATGTCGCGCAGGTTGACGACCATCCCGTCGATGTCGGGGCTGTCGAACCGGTTGGCGACCGTCGCCTCGAACCAGTGCCACCCGCCGTCGGCCTGGCGCATCCGGACCGCGAAGCGCTCCCGGGCACCCGGCCTGCGCAGCCGCCGCCGCTCGGCGGAGACCCTCTCGAGGTCCTCGGGATGGGCGAGGTCGTGCTCACCGCTGAGGTCGGTGAGCTGCTCGGGCGTGTAGCCGAGGACCTGCCGGACCGCCGGGCTGACGTAGCGGAACCGGCCTTCGGCGCCGACGACCAGGGTGACGTCGGTGGCCTCGCGGGTCAACGCCCGGAAGAACGCCTCCTGGCTGCGCACCTGGCGCTGCACCTCGTGGAGCTCGGTGAGGTCCCGGGCGAAGGCGGCGAACTCGTAGGCCCGGCCCTGCGCGTCGTGCACCGCGGTGATGTCGATCTGGAGCGGGACGCGGCTGCCGTCCGGGCGCACGCCGACGGTCTCGTAGGTGGCCGAGCGCAGCGCACCCTCCCGCAGCAGGTGCAGACGGGCGCTCACCACGTCCGGGCGACCGGGGAGGAACAGCTCGGTCGAGAGCCGGCCCACGAGCTCGTCGCGGGACCAGCCGAGCAGCGCGCACCCGGCGTCGTTGACCTCGACGAACCGGCCCTCGGTGTCGAGCAGCGCCTGCGGCTTGGCGGACTGGTCGAACCGGGCGCGGGAGCGGGCCAGTGCCTCGGCGAGCTCCCGCTGGACCCGCAGCTCCCCGCTGACGTCGCGCAGCATCATGTTCGTGCCCAGCGGCCGGCCGTCGGCGGCACGGCGCACCCCCGGTGTCGCCTCCAGGTCGAAGACCTCACCGCTGCGCCGACGGCCCCGGGCGTGGAACGGCTCGGTGTGCTCCCCGCTGAGGATCCGAGCGCGCAGGGCGAGGACCCGGTCGTGGGTCTCGGGAGGGAGGAGCACGGTGAACGGCCTGCCCAGCAGCTCCTCGCGCGGCCAGCCGAACATCGCCTCGGCGACGGGGTTGACCCAGATGATCCGGGCGTCGAGGTCGGAGACCACCACCGCGGTCGGGGAGCTCATCGCGATGCTGCCGAACATGTCGGCCTGCTCGGCGAGCGGCATCCCGTGCACCGGGACCCAGGGCGCGTCGGAACGCGCGGCGTCCCCCTGTGCTGCCATGCCACCCCCCGGCGACTCAGACGCTCCCCCCTCCGAGGAGGGTAGCCGGTCTCACCGCCGCCGTGCCGAACCTCGAGGTCGCCCGGTCGACCGCGCGGTCGGCCTCGGCCCAGCCGTGCTCCCGCTCCCCGAGCACGAGCTGGTGGTGCACCCGCGTCCGCGGCAGCAGTCCCTCGACCCGCACCCCGACCAGCCGGACCCGGGCTCGTTGCAGGCCGAGCGCGGCGAACAGCCCGGCCGCGGTCCGGTAGACGACCTGGGTCACGTCGGTCGCCTCGGCCAGGGTCCGGGAGCGGGTGATCGTGGTGAAGTCGGCGAACCGCACCCGGAGGGTGACCGTGCGCCCGGCCACCCGCGCGGCCCGCATCCGGGCGGTCACCTTCGCCGAGAGCCGCAGCAGCTCGCGCCGGACCACCTCGTGGTCGTCGGTGTCACGGCCGAACGTCTCGTCGGCCCCCATGCTCTTGTCGGGCTCGTCGGGACCGCGTCTGGGCGTCACCACCCGGCGGTCGCGTCCCCACGCAAGCTGGTGCAGCTGGTTGCCGAGCGCGGGTCCGACCGCCCGCTGCAGGGTCGCCAGCGGCGTGTGCGCGACGTCGCCGACGGTCCGCAGCCCGAACCGGTGCAGCGTCGCGGCGGTCTTCTCCCCCACCCCCCACAGCTCTCCGACGTCGAGCGGGTGGAGGAAGCCGGTCGCCGCTCCCGGGGGTACGACGCGCACCCCGTCGGGCTTGGCGTGCCGGCTGGCCATCTTCGCCACCGCCACGGTGCCGGCCACCCCGACCGAGCAGGTGATGCCCTGCTCGTCGAAGATCCGTGCCCGCAGGTGCTCGGCGATGTCGTAGGGACTGCCCAGCTGCCGGGCCGCGCCGGAGACGTCGAGGAACGCCTCGTCGAGGGAGACCGCCTCGACCAGCGGGGTGACCTGCCGGAAGGTCTCCATCACCGCCGACGAGACCAGGCCGTAGGTCTCGAAGTCCGGTGGCAGCACCACCGCCTGCGGACACAGCCGGCGGGCGCGGGTGCCGGGCATGGCCGAGCGGACGCCGTACTCCCGGGCGAGGTAGTTCGCCGACAGCACCACTCCTCGGTGTCCGCCGCCCACGAACACCGGCACGTCCTGCAGGTCCGGCCGGTCGCGGACGGAGACCGAGGCGTAGAAGGCGTCCATGTCGACGTGCAGGATCGGGCAGTCCCACGACCCGGTCATGGCCTGCCCTCGCCGCGAGCGCTCCGCCGCGTCCGGTGGGCCAGCAGTGTGCGGGCCAGAGCCGGGCGGGTCAGCGGCGGGTGGCGAGGACGTGCAGCTGGGTGCCCAGCGGGAGGTACTCGGGCCGGTCCGCGACCGCACGCTCGAGCTCGACGAGTGCCTGCGCGGAGCCGACCTCGAGATCGACCAGGGAGCTGGGGACGAGGTCGACGAAGACCCGCACCGCATGGGTGGCGGTGACGTCGAAGCCGTGCGCCTCGAGCAGCGACGCCACCTCAGGAGCGGTGTAGCGCCGGGCGTTGCCCACCGCAGCGGGGTCGTCGAGCAGCGACCGCGCCTGCTGGAAGTGACCGGCCATGGCCCGGGCGACGACGGCCGCGTGCCGCTGCGCCACCAGCAGGCTGAGCGTGCCGCCGGGACGCAGCACGTCCGCGATCGTGCCCAGCGCCGCGGTGGGGTCGTCGACGATCTCGAGGACCCCGTGGCAGAGCACGACGTCGGCGGCGCCGGCGGGCACGAGGTCCGGCAGCGAGTCGAGGTCGCCCTGCCGGGCGGTGACCAGGTCGGCGACGCCGCACTCGTCGGCGCGACGGCCCAGGATCGCCAGCGCGTCGGGGTTGGGGTCGACGACGGTGACCCGGTGGCCGAGCTCGGCGACCCGGACCGCGAACCCGCCGGTCCCGCCGCCGATGTCGAGGACCGTGGCCGCTTCCTCGGGAGCCACCGGCGCGCCGGCGGGAGCGAGCACCTGCTGCAGTGCCTCCCACACGACCGCGGTGCGCGCAGCCTCCCGGCCGTGCGCCCGTGCCGGCGAGTTCTGTCCTGGCATGGTGCCCACCCTAGTGAGCAGAGGCGCTCCCAGGTCATCCGGCACTCCCGGGACTGCTGTGCCACAGCTTGCGCGGGGCGCTCTTGGCGTCCTCGCCGGCCGGCCTGATGTCGGCGTACGGCGACAGCTTGAACCCGCTGGAGTGGACCAGGACCCGGCGCCGGCCCATCCCGCCCGCGGTCCCGGTGCCCTGCCCGCGCGCGGCCGGCGGGTCGGCCATGACCGGCCGGGTCGACCGGCTCTCCGCCGCACCGGACACCGCCTCGTCGGCGACCGACCCCACGCCCCCGAAGCCCTCGGGGACCTGATCCATGAACGACCGCACCGCGTCGATGCCCTCCTCGGTCCAGATCTGGTGCAGCGTCGGGAGCTCCCAGCATCCGGTGGCGCGCAGCGAGACGCCCCGTGGACCGGTGCGCCGCAGCACCCCGCGCACGAGAGCAGCCAGGAGTGGAACACCGTGGCGGCGTAGGGGCCCTGGGCGTCCTCGAAGAACGTCGCGTCCACCGGGCCGGTGGCGTCGTCGAGGGTCACGAAGATCACCCGGCGACCGGACCTGATCGGTGGGGTCTGGGTGGCCACCTTGACCCCCGCGACGAGCAGCTCCGAGCGGCTGCGGCGCCGCAGCAGGTCGCGGGAGCGGGTGACCGCGAGCTCGTCGAGGAGAGGTACGTAGAAGTCGACGACGTGCCGGCTCACGTCGAGACCGAGGATCTCGAGCTCGGCACGGACCCGGTCGGAGTCGGTCATCTCCGGCAGGCCGCTGGACTCGCCCTCCCCGGTCTCGTCGAGGTCGAGGGCGAGCTGGACCGACTGCACCGGCGGGGGCGTCCGCGTCGCGCGGGACTGGCGGGCGGCCTGCTCCCACACGCCGGCGCCGTCCCCGCGCTCGCCGCCGCTGCGTGCCGCGGCCGCGGCGGCGCGGGCCGCGGCCACCCCTCGGCCCCGGCCGTGGCCCGAACGGTCCGCGGCCCGGGTCTGCCGGTCGAGGTCGGCGACCTGCAGCAGGAGGTCGCGACGGGTCACCTTGGCCCGCCGGCGCACCCCCGAGGCGGTCCCGATGCCGTAGACGGAGTCGAACCCTCCGGCGAGCACCAGCTTCTCGGCGACCGGACGGGAGACCCGGGCACGGTGCCAGAAGTCGGTGAGCGAGTGGTAGGGCCGGGCCGCGACGATCCGGTCGACCTCGGCCTCGCTGATCCCCTTGACCTCCGACAGCGCGAGCCGGATGCCGTAGGCGTGCCCGTCCGCGCCGTCGCGACGGGCCCGCTCGACGACGTACTCCTTGCCGCTGGCGTTCACGTCCAGGCCGAGCACCGCGACGCCGAGCTGGCGGGCGTCGTCGAGGATCAGCCGCTTGGGGTACATGCCCGGGTCGTGGGTGAGGACCCCGGCGAGGAAGTGCGCCGGGTAGTGCGTCTTGAGCCAGGCCGACTGGTAGGTCGGCAGCGCGAAGGCCGCGGCGTGGGCCTTGCAGAAGCCGAACGAGGCGAACGCCTCGAGCACCTTCCAGACCCGCTCGACGAGGTGGAGGGAGTAGCCGCGGCCGAGCGCACGCGGGAAGAACCACACCCTGACCTCGGCCATGCCCTCGACGTCGCCGAGCCCCCGGCGGGCCTCGTCGGCCTCCGCGAGCGTGCAGCCGGTGAGCTGGGCGATGATCTCGATGACCTGCTCGTGGAAGACCACCACGCCGGAGGTCTGCTCGAGGACCGGGCGCAGGTCGGGGTGGAGGTACTGCGGCATCGACCAGCCCTGGCGGGCGTTGAGGTACGGCGTCACCATGTCGCTCTTGACCGGGCCGGGCCGGAACAACGAGATGTCGGTGATGATCTCCTCGAAGGTGGTCAGCCCCGACTTCCCGACGAGCTCGCGCTGGCCGGGTGACTCGATCTGGAAGCAGCCGAGCGTCTTCGCCTGGCCGATCAGCTCGAAGGTGGCCGGGTCGTCGCGCGGCACCTGGCTCTCGTCGTCGATGTCGACCGCGACGCCGTCGACGCGCTCGATCTCCTTGAGGGCGTGGGCCATCGCCGACTGCATCCGGATGCCGAGCACGTCGAGCTTGAGCAGGCCGAGGTCCTCGACGTCGTCCTTGTCGAACTGGCTCATCGGGAACCCGGCGTAGCTGGCCTCCACGGCGGTGCGGTCGAGCAGCGTCGCGTCGGAGAGCAGCACGCCGCAGGGGTGGACCGCGACGTGGCGGGGCAGCCCGTCGAGCTTCTCGACCAGCCGGAACATCAGGTCGAGGCGTTCCTCGCCCAGGCCGGAGGCCCGCAGCTCGGGCAGCTCGCGCAGCGCCGTCCGGGCGTCCCGCGCCCGGATGTGCGGGAAGGCCTTGGCGATCGCGTCGACCTCGCCGGCGGGCATGCCGAGCGCCGCGCCGACGTCACGCACGGCGTGGCGGACCCGGTAGGTGTCCATCATCGACACCGCGACGCACCGCTCGCCGCCGTAGCGGTCGAGGATCCTCTCGTAGACCTCGAGCCGCCGCGCGGACTCCACGTCGATGTCGATGTCGGGCAGGGCCTGGCGCAGCGGGGAGAGGAAGCGCTCCATCAGCAGTCCGTGACGCAGCGGGTCCACCCCGGAGACGCCGAGCAGGTAGTTGACCAGGCTGCCCGCGCCCGAGCCGCGGGCCGCGGAACGGACACCCATCTGCGCGACCAGGTCGGTGACGTCGGCGACGGTGAGGAAGTAGGAGGCGTAGCCGAGCTGCTCGATGATCCGCAGCTCGTCGTCGAGCCGCTTCCAGATCCGCTGGCGCGGGGCGTTGCCGTAGCGGCGGGCGACCCCGGCCTCGGCCCGGGCCCGCAGCATCGCCTGGGCCTCGGCACCGGAGGCGCCGAACTCCGGGAAGTGCACCTCACCGAGCCCGAGGTCACGGCGCGGGTCGACCGCGCACCGGTCGGCGACGGCCCGGGTGTGGGCGAGGAGCCGGCGCGCCTCGCGGTGGCTGTCCCCGACCCCGGCGAACCGGCAGACCTCCTCGGCGACCTCGGCCATCTCCTTGCCGGACTTCAAGAACCCCTCGGCGTTGCCGCGATCCACGTGGCGCAGGTCGAGAGGGACCAGCCGCCGGGCGGCGTCGAGCACGTCGGTGGTGGGGGCGTCGCCGCGGTCGGCGTAGCGCACGGCGTTGGTGAGCACCGCACCGACCTGCTCGGCACGGGAGGTCGCGAGCATCCGGGCCGCGTGCGGCGAGGAGCCCGGACCGTGCCCGGGCAGCCGGTGGGAGACCACCTCCACCAGCAGCGCGGACGGGTCCACCACCTCCCGCCAGGGCCGGAGCGCGGCCCGGGCGAGGTCCTCGCGGCGCAGCGTCGCGGCGCGACCGACCTCGGAGCCGGGACCGAGGAGGACCAGCACGTCGCCGGGGAGCCCGCCGAGGTGCTCGGCGACGAGGTCGAGGGTGGTGACGGGGCTGCCGCGCTCCCCCGCCAGGTGCGTGGCCGAGACCAGCCGGCACACCGCAGCCCACCCCCGCTTGCTCGCCGCCAGGAACGTCGCGCGCGGGAGCCGGGCGTCGCGGAAGCTCCCGCCCCGGACCGGGGTGCGCGACGTCCTCGCGGGCGCCGGCTCCGGCAACGTCCCGGTCGGGGCGACCGCGAGGTCCACCCCGAGCACCGGACGGATCCCGGCCTGCATGCAGGCCTTGGCGAACCGGACCGCACCGTAGACCCCGTCCCGGTCGGTCAGGGCCAGGGTGTCCATCTCCTGCTCGGCCGCCCGCTGCACCAGCACGTGCGGGTGCGAGGCGCCGTACTGGAGGGAGTAGCCGGAGGCGACGTGCAGGTGGACGAAGGGGTCAGGCGACACAGCTCGGCCCCGCGCTGGGCAGGTGCTCCTGGACGGGGACGTGCCGGTCGAGGCCGAGGGAGGTCTCCACCAGGCCGAGGAACCGGTCGGCGTCGCGGACCAGGTCGTCGGCCTCCCGCTCGGAGACCGCACGGGTGGAGCCGGCCTCGGCCGCCGCGCGCTTCCCGGCGCCGGCGGCGAAGAACGTCGCCCACTCGCTGAACTCGGGCGCCACCTCGGCCAGCAGCACCCAGGCGTTCCTCTGTGCCCGGCCCCGCCGGGGACCACTCGGATGCGCCCGGGCGGCGAGGAGGGCCGCGGTCGCCCGCAGCGCCGCGACGTGGGCGTGGGCGTAGCGCAGCGTCACCTCGGTGGAGGTGATCGCCTCCCGCAGCGAGGCCGCGGCCCGCTCGAGGTAGGCGTGGGTCGCCGCGGGAAGGTCGAACGGGCAGGGCACGGGTCCGGGGCTCGTGGTCGTCATCGCGTCCTCCCTCAGTCCAGGCACCGGGCCAGCCGCCAGCTGCCCTCGGACCAGTCGAAGAGCAGGTCGAAGACACCGGCGCCGCCCTCGGCGCTGAGCCGGCCCCGTGAGGCCTCGACCCGCCACACCTCCCGCTCGGCGGTGAGGTCGGGGAGCACGCTCAGCGCCGCACCGCCCTCCGCCGGCGCACCGCCGGTGTCCGTGCCGAGCGCCGCCCGGGCGCCGGCGGAGTCCCACCACGCCCCGGTCTCCACCCAGTGCGCGAGCACCGTCGAGACCTTCCACAGCCGGCCCCGCCACAAGAACTGCTCCGGGCCCTCGGCCCCGTCCACCATCCCCTTGCGCACGTCCACGGGATCGTCGTACCGCCGCATCTTCTCTTCCCCTCCGGCTAGAGTCACCGACCACTGCTGTCTCGACCCCTGCTCGACCCCGCTCGACCCCGCCGCCACCCCTCCCGGACCACCGGGACGCCGGCGGGGACGGGGGTCGAGGTCGCCCCCGCCGGCGAGGTGTTCGAACATCTGTTCGAATGACTCCACGGTACACCCGCCTCCCGACAAGACGTCAACCGCTTCGTCCGAACTGGGTGCAAGCCGTGCGCAGGCCCGACCCCGGAGCGCGGCAGGACCGCACGACGGTCCAGCCCGGCAGTGCAGACCAGACTCCGGTCCTCGCCCCGGCGCAACGCCGCGGTTCGCGAGGGCCTCTTCAGCCGACGGGCGGTTCGTCCCGGCCGGACTCCTCGGCCGCCTCGCCCTCCTCCTTCGTGGCGTGGACAGCGTTCTCGGCGTGCTCAGGCGGGCCGTACACGGTGTACAGGACCAAGGGGTTCGGCCCTGTGTTACGGAAGTTGTGCTTCGTGCCCGCCGGGACAGCCACCAGGTCGCCTTGGGCCACCTCTGCCGTCTGCCCGGCTACCTCCGCCTCACCGGTGCCACTGACGAAGGTGAGGATCTGGTCCGTGTCGTCGTGGACCTCCTCCCCGATCTCACCACCTGGCGGGATGGTCATGACGACGAGCTGGGTGTGCTCCCCGGTCCACAGCACCCGGCGGAAGTCAGCGCTCTGCTCGGCAACGGTGGCGATGGTGAAGTGGTGGATCTTGGCCATGATCTGTGCTCCCTTCAAGTGACAGCTCCGGTATAGTGGGTGTGCAGCAGGTGGTGCCGTTCTTCGTCGGACAGCGCCTGCCGGAGGACGGCGACCTCGGCGTTCTCGTGGGAGCGCCGCTTGGGCATGGCGGCGTCGGCGGCGTAGAGACCCGCGGCTCTCTGCTGCCGCACGCGCATGTCGAACCCGTGGGGCTGGCCGCCTCCGCCGACGCACCCGCCGGGGCAGGCCATGACCTCGACGAAGGTGTACGGCGACCGGCCCGCGCGGACGGCCTCCATGACCGGCGGCACGTTCTCGAGCCCGTGGACGACGGCGACCCGGACGGCCTCGCCGCCACCGAGGTCGACCTCGGCCTCGCGGACGCCGGCCAGGCCACGCACCGGCCAGAGCTCGAGGCCGTCGAGCTCTCTGCCGGTCACCAGGCGCCGGACGGTGCGCAGGGCCGCCTCCAGGACGCCCCCGGTGACGCCGAAGAGCGGGGCCGCACCGGTCTGCTCCGACAGCATCGGGGTCGGGTCGCCGTCGGGCAGGTCGGCCAGCCGGATGCCGGCGGACCTCAGCCAGCGGACCAGCTCGCGGGTGGTCAGGACGTGGTCGACGTCGCGGTGGCCGCTGTCGGCCATCTCCGGTCGCTCCGCCTCGGACTTCTTTGCCGTGCACGGCATCACCGCGACGTCCACGACGGACGCCGGGTCGATGTCCTGGGTCCCGGCCCACCAGGTCTTGGTGACCGCGCCGAGCATCTGCTGCGGGGACTTGCAGGTCGACAGGTGCGCCAGCAGGTCCGGCCAGTACGTCTCGACGTACCGCACCCAGCCGGGGCAGCAGGAGGTGAACATCGGCAGCGCGCTGCGCCCGTCCCCGAGCCGCCGCACCAGCTCGGTGCCCTCCTCCATGATGGTCAGGTCGGCGGCGAAGTTGGTGTCGAAGACGGCATCGAAGCCCAGTCGGCGCAGGGCGGTGTAGAGCCTCCCGATGAGGTTGGCGCCCGGCGGCAGGCCGAACGCCTCGCCGATCGCGACCCGGACGGCCGGGGCGACCTGGACGGTGACGACCTTCTCCGGGGCGGCGACGGCCTCGCGGACCGCGTCGAGGGCGGTCTTCTCCACGATGGCGGCGGCCGGGCACACCTGCGTGCACTGGCCGCAGTGGATGCACCGGTCCGGGTCGATCATCAGCCTCGTGTCGGAGCCGCGACCGACGAACTGGACGGCGTCGACCGGGCAGATGGTCTCGCAGCGACGGCACAGGACGCACTTGGCCCGGTCCTGGACCAGGACCGGGTGGGAGTCGTCGGGCGGGTCGACGTCGCGCGGTGCGTCGGGGAACCGGGCCAGGCCGAGGTCGTGGCCGGCCAGCAGGACCCGCAGCTCGCAGTCCTCGGTGCCCATCGGGCAGGTCACGCAGGAGCCGTGGTGCGCGAGCGCGGTCAGGGCGGCGCTGGTGTCGCGTGCCCGGTCGAGCCGGTCGTCGTGGACGGTGACGGTGGCTCCGTCGTCGACCCCCGTCAGCCGGTACCGGCACGAGGGCACCAGCTCCGTGCGGCCACCCGGCGAGACCAGGCGGACGCTGCAGAGCCCGCAGCTGCCCCGGGTGTACCGCGGTCTCGCGCTGCCGGGGGGCATCTGGGGGACCATGCAGAACGTGGGGCAGTCGACGGCGGCGAGGTCCGCCGCTTCCTTGACCGTCGTGCCTTCGGGCACCTCGACGGCCACCCGCCCGGCCTCGACCCGGCCGTCGGGCACGAAGGCGACGTGGACGGTCACCGGGTCCGCCCGAGGCCGAGGACGCCGCGGGCCAGCGTCGCCCCGGTCAGGGCGGTGACCAGCTGCGGCCAGCCCATCATGGCGACGACGGCGACGGGGGCCTCGACCGGCAGCAGGGCGAGCAGCGCGGCCGAGGTGCCGAACAGCCACGCCCACTTCAGCACCGCTGCGGCGCCGGCGCCGCGCCAGTAGCCCTTGTGGCGCAGTCGGTGGAAGACGGCCACCAGCAGGAGGTTGCCCACGACGATGAAGGGCACCATCGGGGCCAGCACGGCGGGCAGCTGCCCGGAGACGAGCGCGAAGAGGCTGGGCAGGACGCCGATGGACATGGCGGCCCTCGGACCGAGCCGCACGGTGGCGACGATCAGGGCCGCGTTGACGACGGTGCCGGTCACGAGCTGGTGGAGCCCCAGCATGGGGGCCAGGACGGAGGCACCGAGGAGGAGGCCGAACCAGGCGACGGCCTCGGAAGCCTGGGCCGACGTCGAGAGGGCGGCGGTGTGAGCCTTCATGCCAGGTGTCCTTCCTCGTGCAGGCGCGTTGCCCCCAGAGGCCTTACTCCCATCCTCCCGGGGCCGGGGCCGTCGCCGCAGAGGCCAAGGTCCTCTGCCGGACGGCCGCGTCGGGTGTCCGCGGCGCCCGGCATACTCGGGCCCATGAAGAAACCTGTCGCCCTGGTGATCGGCGGGCTGATGGTCGTGGTCGGCCTGGTCTGGACCCTGCAGGGGCTCGGCTACATGGCCGGCAGCCCGATGACGGACGTCGCCGCCTGGGCGGTCATCGGCCCCCTGGTCGCCGGGTTCGGCGTGGCGCTGATGATCGTGGCCTTCCAGCGAGGAGGAAGCCGGTGAGCGAGCACCCCTCGATCGCGGGGTTCCGCGAGGAGCACCAGCGGCTCGGCGGGACCGGCCGCGTCGTCGTGCTCCCCGACACCGTGCACACCGCCGCCCTGGCCGCGGAGGCGCTCGGCTGCGAGGTCGGTGCGATCGCCAACAGCCTGCTCTTCGACGCCGACGGCTCGCCGGTGCTGATCCTCACCTCCGGCGCCCACCGCGTGGACACCGGCAAGGTCGCCGCCGAGCTCGGCGTGGAGAAGCTGCGCCGGGCCAAGCCGGAGTTCGTCCGCGAGCACACCGGCCAGGTGATCGGCGGCGTCTCCCCCATCGCGCACCCGGCACCGGTGCCGACCTACGTCGACCCCTGGCTGCGCCGGTACGACGTCGTCTGGGCCGCGGCCGGGCACCCGTCGGCGGTGTTCAGCACCTCCTACGACGAGCTGGTGCGGCTGACCGGGGCCCAGCCGCTGGACGTCGAGTGACACAGACCTGGCGCGACAGCGCCAGATCCTGACCGCGGACGACGGCACCACGGTCGTCGGCCGCGACCCCGGGTCGCTGCCACGGCTGCTCGGCTGACTGCCCCCGTCGACACCGCGGCGCGGAAAACCACTCGCCCGGGCCGGCGCTCCGTCCCTAGCCTGGGGCATGGACCCGTCCGACCCCCGCTCCCGAGACCGCTGGTTCCGGCGCCTCGCCGGGCTGGTCGAGGGGCGCAAGGTGATCACCGGGGTGGCCCCGTTGGCGGCGCTGACCGAGCCCGCCTCGCTGTTCCTGCGGGCCGGTGCCCGCAAGCCGATGCTGCTCCACACCTCCCGCGGGACCGGTCCGGTGCCCGGCGAGGACGAGGCCCACCTCGTGCACGTGGAGGTCTCCGGCTACGCCACCATGTCGGAGGAGATCCGCGACCAGGACCGGGTGCTGCGCAACCTGCCGGCGCGCGTCGCCGCGGTCCTCGACGCCTACGACCCCGACGGCGAGGCCCTCCACGACCCGGGGCCGTTCGTGACCCGCGAGCCGATCCGCGGACGGGCCGTGCTGGGCGGCCGGGAACGGGCGTGGGCGGC
Organism: uncultured Actinomycetota bacterium; assembly: GCA_963747975.1. Lineage (GTDB taxonomy): Bacteria > Actinomycetota > Actinomycetes > Propionibacteriales > Nocardioidaceae > Nocardioides_C. The sequence goes on along the minus strand of CAVVHI010000004.1, from coordinate 62,172 downwards.
GCTCGAGGACAAGATGCTGGCCGACGAGATCTGGGACGCCGTGGGCTACCCCCGCAGCGAGCGACGGCTCGTCGGCATCGGCTCCCGCGACGACCTGGAGGCGGCGTCCCGGGAGCTGGACCACGGCCACGGCGTGGTGTGGGTCGCCGACGCCCGCGACGGCCTCAACGGGGGCGGGGATCTCACCCGGTGGGTGGCGACCGCCGAGGAGCGGGAGAAGGCGGCCGCGTTCCTGGCCCCGCACTGCGACCGGGTGCGGGTGATGCCGTTCCTCGACGGCGTGCCGTGCAGCGTCCACGGGATCGTGATGCCCGACGGCACCGCGGCGCTGCGCCCGCTGGAGCTGGCCATCCTGCGCGGTGCCGGACGGCGGTTCGTGTACGGCGGACAAGGCACGACGTGGGATCCGCCCCCACCGGACCGGGAGGCGATGCGCGACCTCGTCCGCCGCACCGGCGAGCTGCTGCGCGACCGGGTCGGCTACCGCGGGGGCTTCGGCATCGACGGGGTGCTCACCGCCGACGGGTTCCGCCCCACGGAGCTGAACCCGAGGTTCTCCGGGGGCCTCAGCACGATCGGCCGGGTCCTCGGCGACGGGCTGCTCCCGCTGCTGCAGCTGAACCTGGCCGCCGGCCGCGACCCGGGCGTGACGGCCGGCGACCTGGAGGCCTGGGCGCTCAGCGTCCTCGACGACCGGCGCTGCGCCGCACCCAAGGCCGCCTCGCCGCGTCGCCTGGTCGAGGAGCCGCTGCGGATCGGCGTCACCTGGGACGGCCGGAGACTCCTCCGCCGCGACGACGGGCCCCTGACCGTGCAGGTCGGCCCGACGGGCTCGGGCACCTTCGTCAGGATGGAGGTCGACGGGGTGCTCGTCGCCGGAGACCGGGTCGGTCCGCTCAACGCGGCCCTGGTCCGGCTCCTCGACGACCAGCTCGACGCGGGGTTCGGCCCGGTCGAGGCGGCGCCGTCCGTCCGCGCGCCGGCCTCACACCACCAGCAGCGCGAGGACCACGACGGCGGTGTTGGCCACGATCTCCCCGATCCCGACCTGCTTGGGAGTCAGCCCCCGGCCCGGTAGCACCGCCGCCCGCGCCGCGAGCAGCGCGAAGAGCCCCACCAGCCACCACGACACCAGCGCCATGGCCGCGGCGACCGCGACGTGGTAGCCCACCGACAGGCGGTAGTGCCGCCGGCTGTCCCGCTCACGGATCATCGTCTTGACGTAGAGCAGGGTGCCCACGAAGTACGCGGCCAGCACCGCGGTGAGCGTCCAGGCGCGGACCCAGTCGGTACCCGCGCCCGCGTCGTAGGCGACCGTGGTCATCAGCGCCGCGGCCAGGGTGGTGGCCAGCCCGCTGCCCAGCGACCGGTCCTGGCGCTGGGCGGCGAGCCACAGCCCCACCAGCAGGGCGGGCAGGAACAGCGGGACCCAGACCACCAGGTCGGGCCGCATCAGCAGCAGCACCGCGCCGAACGGCAGCGCGGCGAGGGTGTACGCCCGCACCGGCGGCAGGAAACGCGCGCGCCGGCCGGACTTCAGCCAGAGGCCGGCGGCGAAGAACGCGAGGTAGCCGACCAGCCACACCACGGTGAGCGGCAGGTGCTCCCAGCGCGGGGAGGAGGCCGCGATCCCCACGACCAGCGGGCTGAGGAGCATCGCCCAGGCGCCGTGCTGGTTGGGCACCCAGCCGGGCGCCCGTCGGCGGCGCGGGCGGTGGAGCGTCTGGGTTGCGGCCACGGCGCCAGGGTAGTCCGCGGCCGCCGCGACGCCGGTCAGTAGGCTCGCGTCCATGGCGAGGGTGGTGGTCGTGGGCGGCGGCCTCGGCGGCTCCGCGAGCGCCGCCCGGCTGGCGAAGCTGGGCCACTCCGTGACCCTCCTCGAGCGGCTCGACCAGGTCGGCGGCGCGTTGAGCCACGTCGAGCAGGACGGCTACCGGTGGGACGCCGGACCGGTCTCCACGCCGCTGCCCGCGGTGCTGCGCGACCTGTTCCGCAAGTCGGGCCGGCCGCTGGACCGGGAGCTGGAGCTGGTGCCCCTGGACCCGGTCCGCGAGCACCGGTTCGAGGACGGGACGGTGCTGCCGCTGCCGGCCGGCAGCCGGTCGGTGCAGCACACGGCGATCGCCGCCACGCTCGGAGCACGGTCCGCGCAGCAGTGGCTGGACTACACCCACGCGCACGCCACCACGTGGGACCTGCTGCGCCGGCACTACCTCGAGCGGCCGTGGTCGCCCGAGCACGCCGGGCGGGCCGCCCGGGACCTGGTGGGCTCGCGCACCACGCTGCACAAGGCGACCGGGAAGGCACTGAAGGACCCTCGGCTGCAGGCCGTGGCCCGGCACGGGGCCGTGCTGGAGGGACACGACCCGCGCAACGTCCCGGCGTGGACGGGGATGATCTCCTACGTCGAGCAGAACTTCGGGGTCTGGACGTCCCCGGCCGGCATGGGGGCCTTCGGCGACGCGCTGGCCAAGCGGCTGCGGGAGCGGCGGGTGGACGTCCGGCTCGGCGCCACGGTCCGCGACGTGGTCCTCACCGACGGCCGGGCGGTCGGCGTCGAGACCGACACCGGGACGGTCGAGGCCGACGTCGTGGTGTGCGCGGTCGACCCGCGCCGGCTGCCGTCGCTGGAGCCGATGGTGCGCCGGACGATGCCCGCGATCCCGCCGGTGGTGGTCCATCTCGGCCTGCGCGGAGACGTCCCGGACCTGGCCCACGAGGTCGTCCTCCACGGCGACCCGCTGCTCGTCGTACGCACCAACGGGTCCGGTCCGGACGGCGCCCGCGGGTGGACCCTGCTCGGACGCGGCCGGCTCGCCGAGGACCCGGTCACCGCGCTGGCCCGCCGCGGGATCGACGTACGCGACGCGGTCGAGGTGCGGGTGGACCGGTCGCCGCGCGAGCTCGTGGAGCACTGGGGCGGGTCGCCCTACGGCGTGCTGTGGCAGGGCCGGTCCACGTTCACCCGCCGGGCGGGGACCACCACGCCCTGGCCGAACCTGTTCTGCGCCGGCGCCCACGCCGGGCCCGGGGCCGGGGTGCCGTTCGTCGGTCTCGGCGCCGCGCTGGTCGCCCAGGTGGTCGGCAAGGCGTGAGGGGTCACCCCACCGGTGAGCGGAGGTTCGCGTAGATCTCGCGGGTCGCCGGAGAGCGGTTGAGGGTGTAGAAGTGCAGGCCGGGGGCGCCTCCGGCGAGCAGGGTGTCGCACAGCTCGGTGGCCAGCGCGATCCCCTCGGCGCGTACGGCGGACGCGTCGTCGCCGTGCCGGGCCACCCGGGCCACGACCTCCTCGGGCAGCGCCGCCCCGGACAGCTCGGCCATCCGGCGGATCTGGGCGAGGTTCGTGATCGGCATGATCCCGGGGATGACCGGGATGTCGCAGCCGAGGGCGGAGACCCGGTCCACGAGCCGGAAGTAGTCGTCAGCCCGGAAGAACAGCTGCGTGATCGCGAACTCCGCCCCCGCCGCCGCCTTCTCGGCCAGCACCCGGGCGTCGGCGTCGAGCGACGCGCACGACGGGTGCCCCTCCGGGAACGCCGCGACCCCGACGCAGAAGTCGCCGAGCTCCTTGACCATCTCGACCAGCTCGACGGCGTAGCGCAGCCCCTCCGGGTGCGCGGCGTACGGCGCGGACGGCCCCTCCGGCGGGTCCCCGCGCAGCGCCAGGATGTTGCGGATCCCCGCGTCGGCGTAGGAGCCGACCACCGAGCGGAGCTCGTCGCGGGAGTGCCCGACGCAGGTCAGGTGCGCCAGCGGCGTCATCGACGTCTCGGTGGCGATCCGGTGGGTCGCCCGGACCGTGCGGTCCCGGGTCGAGCCCCCGGCGCCGTAGGTCACCGACACGAACGTCGGGTGCAGCTGCTCGAGCTCGCGCAGCGCCTTCCACAGCTGCCGCTCCCCCGCCTCGTCCTTGGGCGGGAAGAACTCGAACGAGAAGGACCTCTCCCCCGCGTCGATGAGGTCGCGGACGGTCCGGGCGCGTCCGGGCATGCGCGAGGAGTGTCCAAGAGCCATGCCCTCAGGATAGGTGGGTGCAGCCGACCGTCGCGCCGCTGTCCGAAGTAGGCTCGCGGCCGTGACCTCCCCGCACCTGCCCTCCCCGGCGTGGGACCCGGCCGCCTTCCGCGCCGACGTCCGGGCCACCCTCGACACGTTCGTCGACGAGCAGGCCGCTCGCCTCGCCGGCCTCGGCGCCGACGCCGACCGGCTCGTCGCCGCGGCCCGGGAGGCCGTGGCCGGGGGGAAGCGGCTGCGGGCCGCGTTCTGCTACTGGGGCTTCCGTGCCGTCCGCGACGAGGGGTACGACGAACGCTCGGTCGTGCGGGCCGCCGCCGCCCTGGAGCTGCTGCACGCCAGCGCCCTGGTCCACGACGACTACATGGACGCCTCCGACACCCGCCGTGGCCGGCCCGCCACCCACCGGGCGTTCGAGGCGCAGCACCGCGAGGCCGGCTGGGGCGGCGACCCCGTGCAGTACGGTGCGGCGGCCGCGATCCTGCTCGGCGACCTGCTGCTGTCCTGGGCCGACGAGCGGCTGCGCACCTGCGGGGTCGAGGCAGCCCGGGTCCTCGACGCGCTCGGCTACCTCGACACCACCCGCAGCGAGGTGATCGCCGGCCAGTTCCTCGACGTGTCGGTGCAGGCCCGCCGCGCCTCGGACGTCGAGGCGGCGATGACCGTGCTGCGCTACAAGTCCGCGAAGTACTCCGTCGAGCGGCCGCTGCACATCGGCGCCGCCCTCGCCGGCGGCTCACCGGAGGTGATCGCGGCCCTCAGCGGCTTCGGGCTGCCGCTCGGCGAGGCCTTCCAGCTCCGCGACGACCTGCTCGGGGTCTTCGGGGACCCGTCGGTGACCGGCAAGCCCGCCGGCGACGACCTCGTCGAGGGCAAGCGCACGGTCCTGGTGGCCCTCGCCCTCGAGCACGCCCCGGCCGACCGGGCCCGTCGGCTCGACGAGCGGCTCGGCACCCCGCTCGACGCCGCGCAGGTCGACGAGCTGCGCGCCATCATCGCCGACGCCGGCGCGCACGTGCGGGTGGAGCCGATGATCGCCGAGCTCACCGACCGGGGCCTGGCCGCGCTCGACGCAGCACCGGTCGCCGCGACCGCGAAGGCGGCGCTGCGCGACCTCGCCGCCGCGGCGACCCAGCGCACCGGCTGAGCCGGCTGGGCCGGCTGGGCCGGCTGGGCCGTCGGCGCCGTCGGCGCCGTCGGCCCCGGAGACGACGAACGGGCCCTCAGTGGGGCCCGTCGGGGAGCTCGGGAACCTCGATCTCGGGGCCCTCCCCCCGCAGCAGCACCGCGCACTTGTCGCACCCGTCCTCGTGGGCGCGGCCGCCGAGCACCTGCACCGCCCGGCGGAACGCGTCCTCGTCGCTGCGGGCCAGCGGGCTCCACCCGTCCCAGAGGAAGACGATCCCGCGGCCGCCGTGGGCGTCGACGTCGTGCAGCTTCTCGGGAAGACCCTCGAACCCCTGCCCGTCGTACCCGGGGACCTCCATCGCGGCACCGAGTGCCTTCAAGAAGCCCTCCCGGTCGTCGACCAGCCACCCGTCGAGGTAGACGAAGCGCCAGCCGGCCTTCTCGACCGCATGCTCGACGTCGGGGACGCCGGCCGCGTTGTGCCACCGGTAGACGTCGGGGTCGGTGTGACCGGCAAGAAGTGCTGCGAGACCGCTCATCCTGGGTTCCTCTCGAGGATCGGCTCACCGGCGACCGCGGGTCGGCCCGCCGGTCTGGCACGTCCCGACTCTAACCACGTGCGGCCCGCGGCGGCAGGGGTCGAAGGGCCCATACCGGGCAGCCTCGGGCCGGGTTCAGAACGCCATCGCCTGGGCCCGGCGCGTGACCTCCGCGCCGCGGTTCTCCCGCAGCGCGTCGATCGGCCGGCCGGGGAGCGTCTCGTCGGCGGTGAACAGCCAGGTCAGCGCCTCGCGGTCGTCGTACCCGCCGTCGTGCAGCACGGTCAGCACCCCCGGCACGCCCTTGACGACGGCGCCGTCCATGATCAGCGCGGCGGGCACCTGCTGGCCCGCGCCCGGCGCCGGGACCGCCGCGGCGAGCTGGTGCTCGCGGATCAGCTGGCGCACCTTGCTGACGCTGACCCCGAGCAGGTCGGCGGTCCGGCCCCAGTCGAGCCACTCGTCCACGAGCGCCGCGAGGTCCACGTCCGAGGTCGATGAGTTGTCCACGGCTCCACTGTGCCATCGGGCCGAGGACGCGAGCCAACCGGCCACCGGCCGGTTCGTAGGATGGCCGGCGTCGCCCCACCCGACCGCGAGGAGCTCATCGGTGCGCAGGACCGGACGGCTGCTGGGCGCCGTGGCCGCGGCGGCCGCGCTGGTCGCCGCGGCGGGCTCCGCCGGTACGACGTCCGCTCCCCCGTCGCAGCCGCCCACGGCCCAGGCGGCACCGGGCGCCCCGGAGCCGGCCGGCACGGTCACGGCCCAGGCGGTGTTCGGCACGCTGCCCGACGACCGGCCCAACATCGTCGTGATCATGACCGACGACATGCGCGACGACGAGCTGCAGTGGATGCCCCACGTCCGCCGGCTCCTCGCCGACGGGGGCGTGCGGTTCGTGAACTCCTTCTCCCCCTACCCGCTGTGCTGCCCGGCGCGGGCCTCCTTCCTCACCGGCCAGTACACCCACAACCACGGGGTGTGGACCAACCGCAAGGCCTACGGCTTCCACGCCCTCGACGACACCTCCACGGTGGCCACCGACCTGGCCGCCGCGGGCTACCGCACCGCGTTCCTGGGCAAGTACCTCAACGGCTACGGCCCCGAGCCTCCCCACGACGGCTCCACGAACCACTCGTTCTTCTACGTCCCGCCGGGGTGGCACGAGTGGCGCGGCTCGGTCGGCAGCCTCTACGGCGCGGGCCTGAGCGTCGAGGGCGGCACCTACAACTACTTCGACACCGTGCTGAACGTGAACGGCGAGCTGCGCGACCACGGCGGCGTGTACCAGACCCGGATGTTCGGCCGGCAGACCGCGGACATGCTCGCCGGCCTGGCCCGGTCACCGCGGCCGTTCTTCCTGTGGGCCTCCTACGTCGCCCCGCACATCGGCTGGCCGCGGGAGGCCGACGACCCCGGGCCGGTGGTCCGCGCCGACGGCGAGGTGCTCGAGGTGGAGACCCCCGTCCGCCCCCGCGACGTGCGGGGGGTGCTCGACGCGCAGCTGTCCGGTCCGCTCGGCGCGGTGCGCGAGGACGACATGAGCGACAAGCCGGAGTTCCTGCGGCAGATGCCCCCGCTGAACGACGCCGAGGTCGAGGCGCTCGAGGAGCTGACCCGCCAGCGGGCGGAGGCGCTGCACGTCGTCGACGAGCAGGTCGCCCGCACCCTGGAGGCGCTCGAGGAGCTCGGCGAGCTCGACGACACGGTCGTGGTGTTCACCTCCGACAACGGCTACTTCCTCGGCGAGCACGGGCTGTTCCAGTTCAAGCGGCTGCCCTACCAGTCCTCCCTGCGCACCCCGACGATCCTCGCCGGGCCGGGCATCCCGGCGGGCGAGGAGCGCACGGACCCGCTGCTCACCACCGACTTCGCGCCGACCTTCCTCGACCTCGCCGGGGCCCGCAGCGACCGGGTCGTGGACGGCCGGAGCCTGCTCGGCGTGGCACGCGAGGGCGACCAGGGGTGGACCCGGCCGGTGTTCACCGAGGCCGGCCCGAACTGGCTGGGCCATCCCGCGGTGCTGGACCGGGAGCCGGGCGGGCCGTCGAAGCTGCGGTACACCCAGGGCGTGCGCACACCGCGCTACCTCTACGTCGAGCACGCCACCGACGAGCAGGAGCTCTACGACCTGCGGCGCGACCCGCTGGAGCTGACCAGCCTGGTCGACCGGCCCGCCCTGCAGCCGACCGTGCGGCGCCTGGCCCGGCTGCTGGAGAGCCTGCGGATGTGCGCCGGCGCGAGCTGCAACCGGCCGATGCCCCCGTCACTCCAGGCCCCCTGAACCTCTTGCGCCACAGCAGTCACGGGCCTACCGTCGGAGGCCGGCCGCGCATCGGGGCGCGGCCGCCTCGTCGAAGCGATCCCGGCACGGGCCTTCGCGCCTCCCTGTCCACCCGGCTGCGGGCCCTCACCGCCGCCGGTGCCGCCGGTGGTCGTCGCGGCGGCGCGTGCGGACCGGTTCCGGGAGGGTGGCCACCCGGCCTGGGCGTGTGACGCCCGCCACGCCCGGACCAGCCAGGTGGGGGCCAGGCCAGGGCCCGGTCCGTAAACTCGGCCGGGGAGCCGGCACCTTCCCCTGCCGGCCGGGCGGTCGAAGGGACGCGTGGTGGACAAGAACGGGCCGGACCCGATGATCGGGCGTGTGCTCGACGGTCGGTACCGCGTCGGCCCGCGCATCGCCCGCGGTGGCATGGCCACCGTCTACGAGGCCACCGACCTGCGCCTGGACCGGGTGTGCGCGCTGAAGCTCATGCACACCGGGCTCGGCGACGACGACGACTTCGCCGCCCGGTTCGTCCGGGAGGCCCGCCACGCCGCCCGGCTCTCCCACCCCAACGTCGTCGGCGTCTTCGACCAGGGCGACGACCAGGGCACGCTGTTCCTGGCCATGGAGTACATCCCCGGCCACACCTTGCGCGACCTGATCCGCAAGGAGGCCCCGATGGCCCCGCGCAAGGCGCTCGCGCTGGTCGAGCCGGTGCTCTCCGCGCTCGCGGCCGCGCACCGGGCCGGGATGATCCACCGCGACGTGAAGCCCGAGAACGTCCTGCTCGCCGACGACGGCCGGGTCAAGGTCGCCGACTTCGGGCTGGCCCGGGCGGTGAGCGCCGAGACCCAGCACACCGCGACCGGTGGCGTGCTGATCGGCACCGTCTCCTACCTCTCCCCCGAGCTCGTCGTCGACGGCAGGGCCGACGCCCGCTCCGACGTGTACGCCGCCGGCGTGATCATCTACGAGATGCTCACCGGCCGGAAGCCGCACGAGGGCGAGTCGCCGATCCAGGTCGCCTACAAGCACGTGCACGAGGACGTGCCCCCGCCCAGCGAGGCCGTGCCCGGCATCCCCGGCGTACGTCGATGCGCTGGTCGCCCGGGCCACCGCCCGCGACCAGGACCTGCGCCCGGCCGACGCCGGTGTCCTGCTGCACCAGGTGCGCCGGGTCCGCGGGGCGCTCGACCACGGCGTCGTCGACGACCCCGAGCTGACCGAGGACCTCGCCCCGGCCCGGCACGTCGAGGACACCGACAGCATCGACTACGTCCGCGACGACGCCCCGACGATCGTGCCGACCGCGGCCGCCGCCACCGTGGTCGCGGCGCGTCACGACGACGCGGGCCACGACGACCACGGGCACGAGGGCACCACCGTGTTCGACGGCGGCGGCGCGGGGCTGCTGCCGGCCGGCCGGCCGGGCGCCTCCGGGCCGGGCGCCTCCGGGCCGGGCGCCCACGGGCCGGCGGACCGCGCCCCGGCGCCGGTCGTCCCCGACGCCGCCGCGGTCCGCTGCTGCTCGCGCTGCTGCTCGTGCTCGCCGTCCTCGGCGGGGTCGCCGGGTGGTACTTCGGCGAGGGCCGCTACACGACCACGCCCGGCGTGATCAACCTCAGCGTCGCGCAGGCCCGGGAGAAGGTCGCCGCGGCAGGGCTGTCCCTCGAGGTCGGTGGCCGGGAGTACTCCGAGACCGTCGCCGCGGGGTCGGTGATCGGCACCGACCCGGCGCCCGGCACCGACATCCTCAAGGAGGGGACCGTGGTCGCCACGGTGTCCCGGGGGCCGGAGCGCTACGAGGTGCCGGTGCTGCGCGGCCTCACCCGCGAGGACGCCGAGGCGGCGCTGGCCGAGCAGAACCTCGTCCTCGGCGACGTCGCCGAACGGTTCCACGAGGAGGTCGCCAAGGGCGTCGTCCTCCGGTCGGACCCGCGCACCGGCACCGAGCTCAAGCGGGACTCCGCGGTGGACCTCGTGGTGAGCAGGGGCCCCAAGCCGATCAAGGTCCCCGACTTCACCGGCAAGCCGGCCGAGCGCGCCGAGGCCGAGCTCACCGACCGCGGCCTCGAGGTCAGCATCACCCGGGAGAACAGCGACGAGGTCCCCGAGGGCGACGTGATCTCCCAGGACCCGAGCTCGGGGAGGCTGTTCCGCGGCGACACCGTCGAGCTCGTCGTCTCCGAGGGCCCGGTGATGGTCGAGGTGCCCGGCGTCCGGGGTGTCGGCATCGAGGAGGCCACCCGCCGGCTCGAGGAGGCCGGGTTCGAGGTCGAGACCGAGAAGAGCGACGTCTACGTCGGCCTGGAGTTCGTGGTCAGCTCCGACCCGCCGCAGGGGACGATGGCCCCCCGCGGCTCCACGGTCACCCTCTCCCTGGTCTGAAACCGCGGCGATGTAACGCGGGGTTATGGACGCAGAACACGCGGCACACCCCTCGCAAAGCGTCCACAACCCCGGTCAAGTCGGCCGACCTCCCGGACGTAGGCTTCCGCCATGCCCGTCGCACCCACCTCCGACAGCCCTGCCCTGAGGAACCCCGTCGGGACCCACCTCAAGGTCGGCAAGGGGCTCGTCGACGGTGCCCTCGCGGAGGCCCGCCGGATCGGTGCCGAGACGATCCAGGTGTTCGCCGGCAACCCCCGCGGGTGGGCCGGCTCCCCCGGCAAACCCGAGGTCGACGCCGCCTTCCGGGATGCCTGCGAGGCCGAGGGCATCCGGACCTTCATCCACACCCCGTACCTCGTCAACCTCGGCAGCCCGACCGCGGCCACCTACGACCGGTCGGTGGCCTCGGTCGCCCACAACCTCCGCCGCGCCGCCGAGATGGGCGTCGAGGGCGTGGTCGTCCACACCGGCTCCTGCGTCGCCGAGGGCGGCACCGCGCAGGCGCTGCGCCAGGTCCGCGAGGGGCTGCTGCCGATCCTCGAGACCCTCGGCGACTCCGTCGACGACGCCGCGCCGTGGCTCCTGCTCGAGCCGACCGCCGGCCAGGGTCGGTCGCTGTGCGCCCGCGTGGACGACCTCGCGGAGTACCTCCAGGCGCTCGACTTCCACCCCAAGGCCGGGATCTGCCTCGACACCTGCCACGTCTTCGCCGCCGGCGAGCCGCTCGACGAGCCCGGTGGGACGACGGCCACCGTGGACCGCCTCGTGGAGATCGCCGGTCCCGGCCGGCTGCGGCTGGTCCACGCCAACGACTCGATGGACGTGCGGGGCGCGTTCAAGGACCGGCACCAGAAGATCGGGCAGGGCCACATCGGGCTCGGCGCCTTCGAGGAGCTGTTCGCCCACCCCGCCACCGCCGGCGTGCCGTTCATCCTCGAGACGCCCGGGTCCCGGGACCTCGACGACCCCGACCTGCCGCTGCTGAAGAAGATCCGTGCGTCCGCCGTACCCCGCGGAGCGGGGGTGAGCCGCCGCACCTCCTTCCTCGCCACGCTCGCGCTGCTGGGCATGACGGCGACGTGGGGGTCGACGTTCTACCTGATCAAGGACCTGCTCGACCGGGTCCCGGTCCTGGACTTCCTCGCGGTCCGGTTCGCGATCGCCTCCGTCGCGCTGATCCTGCTCGCCCCGCGCGCGCTCGGGCGGCTGTCGGCGGCCGCACGCAAGAACGCGGTGGTGCTCGGCCTGCTGTACGGCGTCGCGCAGATCCTGCAGACCGCGGGACTGGCGCACACGCCGGCGAGCGTCTCGGGGTTCATCACCGGGATGTACGTCGTGTGCACGCCCCTGCTGGCCGCCCTGATCCTGCGCACCCGCATCACCGCGATGACGTGGTCCGCGGTCGCCCTCGCGACGGCCGGGCTGGCGGTACTGACCCTGAACGGGTTCAGCATCGGGTACGGCGAGGGCCTCACGTTCATCGCCGCGGTGCTGTACGCGCTCCACATCGTCGGCCTCGGCGCCTGGGCCGGTGCCCGGGACGCGATGGGGATGACGATCGTGCAGCTGGTCACGATCACGGTGGTGTGCTTCGTGGCCACCGTCCCGGACGGGATCGTGCTGCCGGCCACGACGGCGGACTGGGTCTCGGTGGTGTACATGGCCGTCGTTCGCCGGCGCCCTGGCGCTGGCCGGGCAGACCTGGGCGCAGGCCCACCTGCCGCCGACGCGGGCGGCGATCATCATGACGATGGAGCCGGTGTTCGCGGCGTTCTTCGCGGTGCTGCTCGGCGGTGAGTCGCTGACCGCGCGGATGGCGGTCGGCGGGGCGATGGTGCTCTCCGCGATGCTTCTGGTCGAGCTGGTCCCGCGGCGCCGGATCGAGGCCGAGGTCCCCCACATCGCCGTCTAACCCGCCGAGTCGGCGTGAACCCCGCGCGGAACGACTCGAGTCGGCGTGAACCGCGCGCGGAACGGCCCGAGTCGGCGTGAACCCCGCGCGAGCCGCCTGCGGGGGGACGATGGAGGGCACGTTCCGCCCGCGGTTCGGCGGGGCGCTCCTCGAAGACTCATCGACGAAGTCGACGCCGGCAGGTTCACGCCGACTCGACCCCCGACAGGCCCAGGTTCACGCCGACTCGACCCCCGACGGGCCCAGGTTCACGCCGACTCGACCCCCGGCGGGCCGAGGTTCACGCCGACTCGGCGGTCCAGGATCCGGGACGGTGGGTCGGCATCTGGACGACGTGGCTACCCTGGTGCCCGTGCAGCAGACCTGGACCTATCTCTTCGGCTACCTGCCCGGGGCATCCGAGCAGGCGGTCCGCTAGGTCCCGCCCGCACCGACATCCAACGCCCCTGGCAGCTCGCGCAGGGGCGTTGCGCATGTCCGGGCCCCTGCAGGAGGTGTCGGGGGGAACCGAACCAGAGAAGAGGAACAACCCATGGTCGTCGTGATGGCACCGGAGGCAACCGACGCCGACATCGCCCATGTCGTCGAGCGCGTGGAGAGCGTCGGAGGGGAGGCGTTCGTCAGCAAGGGCGTGGTACGCACCATCATCGGTCTCGTCGGTGACATCGAGTCCTTCCACGGCCTGAACCTGCGCAGCCTCACCGGCGTCGCGGACGTGCACCGGATCTCCGACCCCTACAAGCTGGTCAGCCGCCAGCACCACCCGGCCCGCTCGACGGTGTGGGTCGGCCGCGACAAGCAGGTGCCGATCGGCCCCGAGAGCTTCACCTTCATCGCGGGTCCGTGCGCGGTGGAGACCCCGCAGCAGACCCTCGAGGCCGCCGAGATGGCGCAGGCGGCCGGGGCCACGGTGCTGCGCGGTGGAGCGTTCAAGCCGCGCACCTCGCCCTACGCCTTCCAGGGCCTCGGCATCGAGGGGCTCGAGATCCTCGCGAGCGTCGGGGAGCGCACCGGCCTCCCGGTCGTCACCGAGGTCGTCGACGCCCGCGACGTGGAGGTGGTCGTCGAGCACGCGGACATGCTGCAGATCGGCACCCGCAACATGGCCAACTTCGGACTGCTGCAGGCGGTCGGCAAGTCCGGCAAGCCGGTGCTCCTCAAGCGCGGCATGACCGCGACCATCGAGGAGTGGCTGATGGCCGCGGAGTACATCGCCCAGCGCGGCAACCTCGACATCGTGCTCTGCGAGCGCGGCATCCGCACGTTCGAGCCGTCGACCCGCAACACGCTGGACATCTCGGCGATCCCGGTGGTGCAGGCGACCAGCCACCTGCCGGTGATCGTGGACCCCTCTCACGCCGGCGGCCGTCGCGACCTGGTGCTGCCGCTGTCGCGGGCCGCGGTCGCGGTGGGGGCCGACGGGGTGATCGTCGACGTGCACCCCGACCCCGAGCACGCCCTGTGCGACGGCCCTCAGGCGGTGCTCGGCAACGACCTGCGTGCGCTCGCCCAGGCCATGCGGCAGCTGCCGCCGGCGGTGGGCCGGGTCGACGCCGCCGAGCTCACCCGGCCGTGACCGGTGCCGCGCGCGGCGAACCCGCGCGCGGCACCGGCCTCACGCGCTCGTCTCCGGGTCGTCCGCGCGGTCCCGCGCCGCCTCGTCGAAGGTCACCGCGATCCGTTCGAAGCCCTTGTGCCGCTGGGCCTCGGCGTACTGGCTGTAGACGCGGCGGTCCGCCTCGGTGAGCTCGACGTCGTCGGTGAACGGTGTCAGCAGCGCCCGCGGGTAGAGCCGGCGGGCGCGGACCACGTTGACCTCGATGCCCAGCAGCGCGATCACCGCGCCGGCGTAGATCAGCACGATGAGGCCGAGGACGAGGGCGAAGACCCCGTTGACCTCGCTGGCCCGGTTGACCACCCTGGCCACGTAGAGCCCGCCCGCCGCCTGGAGCAGGTGCCACAGCACGGCGATCAGGACCCCGCCGGGGAGCACCGTCCGCAGCGGGTGGTGCAGGGAGGAGCCGTAGGCCATCATCCACGCCAGCACGAGCGCGGTGACGGCGACGACGACGACCTGGATGAGGACCTGGCCGACCGGGTCCGAGCCACCGGGGATGACGCCCATCCGCCGGGCGACGTTCGGCACGATGGCGACGGCGAGTACGGCGAAGCCACCCACGACCATCAGCACGAAGCTGCGCAGCCGCCCGTGCACCGGGTTCAGCCGGGTGTTGCGCGGGATGCCCCAGGCGACGTTCAGGGTGTTCTGCGCGGCCTGCCCCAGGTTCGTGACACCCCACAGGGCGACCACCACACCGACCACCACGGCGGTCGTGCTGCCCTGGATGCCCGCAGGCCGGCCGAGCTGGTCTCCCACGATGGGGAACTGCGCCAGAGCGGAGTCGAGGAGCTCCTGCTGCAGCCGGGGGTCGCCCTGCAGCACGAAGCCGAGCACCGAGGAGGCGATCAGCAGCATCGGCAGGATCGCCACGAACCCGTAGTAGGTCACCACCGCCGCCAGGTAGTTTCCCTGGTCGTCGAAGAACTTGTAGACGACGGCGAGCGGAAAACCGAGGACAGGTCTCCGTCGCTGCAGGTCGTCGATGCGCTCGAGGTCCACGCCCTGGTCGTCAGCCGGCGGTGTTCTGCTCGGCGAGGTTCTCCTGCGCGAGCTGCATGTGGATCTTGTAGAGCCGCTCGGCCTGGTCGTCGGCGCGCTCGATCAGCCGCTCGAGCTCCTCGCGGTCCAGCCGGGGGTCCTCGACCGCCACGGCGCGCAGCACCTGGATCCCGCAGATCCGGGCGGCCGTGCCGGCGCGCATCATCTCGATCTCGAGCACGTCGGAGAGCGGGGACCGGGTGAGCAGGTGGTCGTTGGGCTTCAAGCGCCCGGCCTTCTCGCCCAGCCACGCGGCCGTCTTCTTCACCGTGCTCTCGGAGACGTGGAGCCGCTGCATGATCCCGCGCAGCGCCTCGCGGTCCTCGGCGATCTCGTCCGCGAGCCGGGCCAGCTCCGCACCGCGGGCGCCGTCGTGGTTGCCGGCGGCACGCCGGATCAGCTCGACGCCGGCGGTGGAGGCGGCGAGGTGGTCGTTGAGGTACGTCGCGAGCAGGTCCTGGTTCATGCCGGGCCGGTACCCGCCCGGACCCGGCGGAAACACTCAGCCCCCGCGCTCCAGGCCGGGCCCGGGTGCCGCCCTGCCCCAGAGCAGCAGGCAGGTCACGACCGCCAGCCACACCGGCGCGTAGACCAGGCTCGTCAGGACGTCGGACAGGTGGTGCGCGCCCTCGTACAGCCGGGCGAGCAGCGCGACCACCGGCATCACGGCCAGGGCCAGCATCCACCGGTGCACCCGCGCGTAGGTCCAGGTCAGCACCAGCAGGGTCCCGGAGATGGCGGTCGCGGTCGCGACGTGCCCGGACGGGAAGCTGTGGTCGGGCACGAGGCCGGGGTCGAGCACCTTCACCGGGGGGCGGTCACGGGGGACCAGGACGCCCGCGACCAGGTAGACGCCCAGCAGCCCGGCCTCGACCAGCCCGACGAACACCGCCGGCAGCAGCGTCCGCCGCCACAGCGAGAAGCCGGCCGCGATCGCGACCAGGCCGATCTGGCCCACCAGCGTGTCCCCGGCGAGCCGGCCGACGACGGCGACGTCGTCGAGCGTCGGCGTCCTCTGCGCGGCGATCCACAGCGCGAGGTCGTCGTCGGCCTTCCCCACCGACCCTGTCAGCGGGTGGGTGAGCAGCCAGCCGACACCGGTGACGGCGGCGGCCAGCACCAACCAGGCGAGCAGCAGCAGGCCCAGGGTCGGCTGCCAGCCACGCCGCTGCCTCTGGAGCTGCTCCTGGGCCGGCTCGGCGGAGCCGTGGACGTCGGTCTCGACCATCGCGGTCCCTCCCGGATCGGGGCGCCGATGCTCTGCTCGGCGAGTGGCCCGGGGACGGGTCCTCGACGGCCACCGCGCCTGGAGGTACCCGCGCGCGCCGGTCGGAAACCGACTCAGTGCCGCCCGGCGAGCACCTTCGCGAGCACGTCGGCCGCCTGCCGGGCCTGCTCGGCCGTCACGTCGAGGTGGGTGACCACCCGCATCGTGCGCGGGCCGACGGCGCTCACCAGCACCCCCGCGTCGCGGGCGTCGGCGACCACGGCCGCGGCGTCGGGTACGTCGACCGCCACGATGTTCGTGTCCACCGCGGCAGGGTCGACGCCGCACGCCCCGGCCAGGACGCGGGCGTTGGCGTGGTCCTCGGCCAGCCGCTCGAGGTGGTGGTCCAGGGCGTGGATCCCGGCCGCGGCCAGGACGCCGACCTGCCGCATGCCGCCGCCGAGCCGCTTGCGCCACACGCGGGCCTCGGCGATCGCGTCGGCGGACCCGACCATCAGGGAGCCGACCGGGGCGCCGAGACCCTTGCTGAGGCAGACGGCCAGCACGTCCACCGCGGCGCCGTACTCCTCCAGCGGCACCCCGGAGGCCACGTGGGCGTTCCAGATCCGGGCACCGTCGAGGTGCACCCGTGCTCCGACGCCGTGGGCGAAGACCCGCAGCGCCTGCATGTCGTCGAGCGGCAGCACGGTGCCGCCGCCGAAGTTGTGGGTGTTCTCCACCGAGATCGCGCGGGTGGGCACGAAGAACGGCCCCATGTCGGGCGCGAACAGCGAACGCACCGCGTCGAGGTCGAGCCCACCGCGCTCCCCGGTCCAGGTGCGCATGGTCAGCCCGGTGACCGCCCCGTGCGCGCCGAGCTCGGCGCGGGCGATGTGCGCCGAGGACTCGCAGAGGACCTCCTCACCGACGCCGACGAGGGAGCGGACCGCGAGCACGTTGGCCATCGACCCGGTCGGCGTGAACAGCGCCGCCTCCTTGCCGAAGAGGCCGGCGACCTTCTCCTCCAGCGCGGCGACGGTCGGGTCCTCGCCGTACACGTCGTCGCCGACCTCGGCGTCGGCCATCGCCGCGCGCATGGCGGCGGTCGGCCGGGTGACCGTGTCGCTGCGGAGGTCGATCAGCGCGCTCACGCCTCGGGCGCCGTACGGTTGCGCAGCATCTCCGCGACGAGGAAGGCCAGCTCGAGCGACTGGACCCGGTTCAGCCGCGGGTCGCACACCGACTCGTACCGGTTGGACAGGTCCACCTCGGCCAGCGCCTCACCGCCGCCGACGCACTCGGTGACGTCGTCGCCGGTCAGCTCGATGTGCATGCCGCCGGGCCAGGTGCCGAGCGCGCGGTGCACGTCGAAGAAGCCCTGCGCCTCGTTGATCACGTCGTCGAAGGCACGGGTCTTGTAGCCCGAGGAGGCCTCCCACGTGTTGCCGTGCATCGGGTCGCACACCCACGCGACCTGCACCCCGGCGGCGGTGACCTTCTCGACGAGGTTGGGCAGCACGTCGCGGATCTTGCCCGCCCCCATCCGGGTGATGAAGGTCAGCCGTCCCGGCTCGTTGTCCGGGTTGAGCCGTTCGGCCAGCGCGAGCGCGTCGTCGGGCGAGGTGGAGGGCCCGAGCTTGACGCCGATCGGGTTGCTGATGTTGGACAGCAGCTCCACGTGCGCACCGTCGAGCTGGCGGGTGCGCTCCCCGATCCAGACCATGTGCGCGGAGACGTCGTAGGGGTTCGCGGTCCGGGAGTCGATCCGGGTCAGGGCGTGCTCGTACTCGAGGATCAGCGCCTCGTGGCTGGAGTGGAAGTCGACCCGGTGGAACTCCTCGGGGTCGGCCCCGATCGCCTTCATGAACGTCAGCGCCCGGTCGATCTCGCCGGCGATCTGCTCGTAGCGGCGGCCCACCGGGGAGGAGCGGACGAAGTCGGTGTTCCAGGTGTGCACCTGCCGCAGGTCGGCGTAGCCGCCGGTGACGAAGGCACGGACGAGGTTCAAGGTGGACGCGGAGGCGTGGTACATCTCCACGAGCCGCTGGGGGTCGGGGATCCGCGCCTCGGGGGTGAAGTCGAACCCGTTGACCGCGTCGCCACGGTAGGCCGGCAGCGTGACGCCGTTGCGGGTCTCGTCGTTGGAGGAGCGCGGCTTGGAGTACTGCCCGGCGAGCCGGCCGACCTTCACCACCGGCACCGACGCGGCGTAGGTGAGGACCACGGCCATCTGCAGCAGCACCCGCAGCTTGTTGCGCACGTTGTCCGCGGTCACCCCGGCGAAGGTCTCCGCGCAGTCGCCGCCCTGCAGCAGGAACGCCTCGCCGCGGGTCACCGCGGCCAGCTTGGACTTCAGGTCGTCGCACTCGCCGGCGAACACCAGCGGCGGGACGCTGCGCAGCTTGGTCACCGCGGCGTCGAGCGCGGCCTGGTCCGGCCACGTCGGCTGCTGGGCGGCGCCGAGGTCGTGGAGGGTCTTCAGGTCAGGGACGTTCACCGTCCCAGGGTACGTCGCTGGACACGTCCGTCTCACCGCGCCCGGGCCGCCGACCGTGTTGGCCACCGCGTGGAGGACCACGACGCCGCCGCTCCCCCGGCTCGGCGTCCCCGTGTCGCCCCACACCGGGGACGTGACCTCGGCCGCCCCGGCTCGTTGGACCCGGTGCAGGCTCGCGGCACACCCGGTCCCACTGTTCACTCACACCGGGCTCGCGCCGTGAGGAGGGGACCGTCCAACCCACGGCGGTCCCCTTCGTACGGGCCGGGCCGCTGGTTCCCTCAGGGCCGCCGGTGCACCAGCAGCGGGAGGACGACGGACGCCCCGGCCCGCCGCAGCAGCGCCGCGGCCACCGTGACCGGCCACAGCGACGAGGTGGCGTCGACCACGAGCAGCACCGCGCGTCCGGCGACCGCGGCGGACTCGGGCACCGAGAGCCGGTCACGCCACATCGCCGCCTCCTCCGCCGAGCCCATCTCGCGGACCGCCTCCGCCGACGGCCCGGGAGCGACGTCGAGCCCGGCACGACCGAGCCGGCCGACCTCAGCGAGGTGGTCGGCGACGTCGCGGGTCAGCACCGGGAACCCGGCCGCGGGCAGGTCCACCACGACCTCCGGGCGCGCCGGCCAGTCGGCCCGCCAGGTCGAGAGCAGGCGCACGCAGGCGTCCTTGACCTCGTCGGGGGCGGCGGCGTCGTGGGCGAACACCGCTGCGACGGTCTCGCGCCACTCGGGGGCGTCGGCGTACACCAGCGCCCGGCCGGTCGCCGGCAGCTCCTCGGCCGCGATCCGGCCGCGTGCCCCGAACGCTCCGCCGGGCCACATCTTGCGCGGCTCGACGACGTGCACCTGCCCGCGCAGCAGCCGGGTCACCGTGGCCACGGTCTCCGGGGACGGCTGCCCCGCGAACGCGGGCGGCAGCTCGCCGCGGCACACCGAGCAGCGCCCGCACGGCTCGGCGGTCGGGTCGTCGAGGGACTCCTGGAGCAGCTGCATCAGGCAGCGCTCGCCCCGGGTGTAGGCACGCATGATGTCGGCCTCGCGGCGGCGCCCGGCGACGATGCCGTCGTAGTGCTCGGCGTCGTAGGCCCACGGCTTCCCGGTGGCGGTCCACCCGCCCTCGACCCGCTCCACGACCCCGTCGAC
The DNA here is from genome assembly GCA_963747975.1 of uncultured Actinomycetota bacterium. Lineage (GTDB taxonomy): Bacteria > Actinomycetota > Actinomycetes > Propionibacteriales > Nocardioidaceae > Nocardioides_C. The sequence goes on along the minus strand of CAVVHI010000004.1, from coordinate 42,414 downwards.
GGCGAGCTGCTTGAGCATCAGCTCGACGCGCCCGCGGCGCACCCCGGACTGTGCCTCGACCGCCGCGACGCTCACCGGCTCCCCGACCGGCACGACCTCGAGCACCCGCGACACCTGCTCGGGCTTGGGGATGGTGGCGGTGGCGAAGTAGTCCCACACCCCGGCGTCGGCCTCCGAGGGGAGCAGCACCGCGTGGGCGTGCTCGATGGCGCGGCCGGCGCGGCCGACCTGCTGGTAGTACGACACCGGCGACGGCGGCGCGCCGACGTGGACCACGAAGCCGAGGTCGGGCTTGTCGTAGCCCATGCCCAGGGCGGAGGTCGCCACCAGGGCCTTGAGCCGGTTGTCGCGCAGCGCGTCCTCGAGCTCGTGCCGCGTGGTGGCGTCGAGCTGGCCGGTGTAGGCGGCGACCGGCACCGCGTCCCCGTGCACCTCCCGGACCGCGGCGGCCAGCCGCTCGGCGTCGGAGACGGTGAGGGCGTAGACGATCCCGGAGCCGGGCAGCCGCGGGAGGTGGTCGACCACCCAGGCGTACCGCTCCAGCGGCGAGAGCCGGTCGACCACCGACAGCTCCAGGCTCGACCGCGCCAGCGCTCCGCGCAGCACCAGCGTCGTCTCCCCGAGCTGGGCCGCGACGTCGTCGGTGACCCGGGCGTTGGCGGTCGCCGTGGTGGCCAGCACCGGCGTGGCGGGGTTGAGCCGCTGCAGCACGTCGGAGACCCGGCGGTAGTCGGGCCGGAAGTCGTGGCCCCAGTCGGAGACCGCGTGCGCCTCGTCGATCACGAGCAGGCCGAGGCTGCCGGCCAGCGCGTCGAGGACCCGGCGCCCGAAACCGGGGTTGGCCAGCCGCTCCGGCGACACCAGGAGTACGTCGATGTGGCCGGCGCGCAGCCCCTCCTCCACCGCCGACCACTCCTCGACGTTGGAGGAGTTGAGGGTGGCCGCACGCAGACCGGCCTTCCCCGCGGCCGCGACCTGGTCACGCATCAGCGACAGCAGCGGGGAGACCACCAGGGTGGGCCCGTGTCCCTCGCTGCGCCGGATCGCGGTCGCCGCCCAGTAGACCGCGGACTTCCCCCAGCCGGTGGCCTGCACGACCAAGACCCGCGCCGCGGCCTCGCTCAGCGCGGCGACCGCGGTGGCCTGGTCCTCGCGCAGGCGGGCCTCGGAACCGGCCATCGCGGCGATCACCCGGCCGGCCACCTCCGACCGGTCGGGGGTCAGGGTGGCTGCGTCCGCCGTACTCGATGAAGACATGCCGGCCACACTAGGCGCCGCCGCCGACAGCGCCCAGGCCGTCGGCGCCGGCCTGTGGAAGCGGGGCGGCCGGAGACGGGGCGAAGCCCCCGGGACCGCCGGGGGCTTCGTCTTGCTGGAGAAACTGCGTCGCCCGATCAGATGATCAGGAGCACCGCAGCGACCACCGCTCCGGCCAGGGCGAGCGTGCCGAGCACGAAACTCGTGATGGCGGAGGTGGTCCAGACTCCAGTCCGGTCGCGAATGCTGGCTCCGAGCAGACCGAAGCCGACGGTCATGAGAATGCCGCCGACGATGAAGGCGCTCAGGTACCAGGCCGCGCTCAGTCCGGCGAGAACCCAGCTGCTCGGTACCAGCAGGGTGTAGGCACCGAACGCAGCGACCAGCGCGCCGACGGTCATGAACGTGTAGTCGACCGTGCGGTGACGGAACAGCCGCGGCAGGCGTTGCTCTACCGTGAGGTGTTCACGCATCTGGACCTGTGACATCTTCGTCCCTCCTTTCGTTTCTCCACCTTTCAGAGTGCCTCCGGGTGAGAGGGGAGGTCAGTGCCGTTCGGCCCCACAAGTCGGGCATCGGCGGCCGGGAGGCTCAGCCCCCCGGGTCGATGATGTCGAGCCGCTCGAGCAGGAACAGGAACGCCTCGCCGAAGACGTGGCCGGAGGTCTCCTTGGCCACGCGCTGCCAGTCGACCTGCTCCCGCAGCGCCCGTGCCACCGGGAGCAGCCGGCCGAAGTCGGCGGAGTGCTCGTCGACGGCCCCGAGCTTCTGCACCATCAGCTCGGTGCCCGACAGCACCGGCATCTGCACCGAGAGCACCTCGATCTCGTCGGCGTCCTCGACGACCGCCCGGGTGGCCGGCGTCCCGGCGTCGCGGTAGATGACGTCGACCATCGCACCGTCGGTGAACACCTTGAACAGCCAGTCCTCCGGCGGCTGGACGACCTGGAACCCCTCCTCGGCGAGGTACTCCGCGGCGCGGGCGTTGTCCTCGTCGGCGACCATGAAGTCCACGTCGTGGTCGGGCTCGGGACCACCCCGTGCCCACACCGCGTAGCCGCCGATCAGCGCGAACGGGATGTCGCTCTGCTTCAGCGCCACGGCCACCCGCTTGAGGGCCTCGCGCATGTTCTCCTGCTCTTCGAGGGGCATGGGCGTGCACTACCCAGGAGCGGACGCGACTAAGCGGCGGTGCAGTGGGCACGAGGAGCCCATGCGTGTCGCGACGTTCAACATCCTGCACGGCCGCTCGCCCTCCGACGACCGGGTCGACGTCGACCGGTTCGCCACGGCGGTGAAGAGCCTGGACGCGGACGTCCTCGCGTTGCAGGAGGTGGACCGCAACCAGCCCCGCTCGGCCAACGCCGACCTGACCGCGGTGGCGGCCGAGGCGATGGGGGCCCAGGAGCACCGGTTCGTCGCCGCGCTGTCGGGCTCGCCGGGGGCGACCTGGCTGGCCGCGACCGGCGACGAGCAGCCGGACTCGACGGCCTACGGGATCGCGCTGCTGAGCCGGCACCCGGTCGCCTCCTGGGAGGTGGTCCGGCTGGCGAGCACCCCGACCCGGGTGCCGATGTGGTTCAAGGGCAGCCGGCGTCCCGAGCTGGTCCGCGACGAGCCGCGGGTCGCCGTCGCCGCCCGGGTGGAGGCGCCCGGGCGGGAGCTGACCGTGGTCAACACGCACCTGTCCTTCGTCTCCTGGTGGGGGCGCCACCAGCTGCGCACCCTGATGCGCTCCGTCGAGGGCACCGAGCCGCTGCTGCTGGTCGGCGACCTCAACATGGGCCTGGCCCGCGCGCAGGGCCTCACCGGCCTGAGGCCGCTGGTGGCGGAGCCGACCTTCCCCGCGGAGGAGCCCCGCGAGCAGCTCGACCACGTCCTGGCCCGGGGCGAGGTCGGCGCGGTGCGCGACGTCGAGGTGCACGACCTCCCGCTGTCGGACCACCGGGCCGTCTCGGTCCTGCTCTCCTGACCGCGCCGGCCCGGCCCCGCGCCGGGCCCAGCCCGCGGCGGACCGCCCGCGGCGGCCCCGCGCCTCACGCGTCCCGGACTGGAGTGACACCACCGGCACCGAGAAGTAGTCCCGCCGGGCGATTGCCTCCGCGGCGCCGATGACTCAGCGTTTTCTCAGGTAGGACATCGTGCCGAGTCCCCGAGTCTTCCCAGGACCCTGGAAGGTGCCTCGTGCCGCCACCGGCGTGGCGACGGCTCCACCAGGGAGACACCATGGAGATCACCCGCAGGAACCTGTTCAAGGGCGCCGCCGCGGCCGGCGCCGTGCTGGCCGCCCCGCCCACCTGGGTGCAGGGCGCCGCGCGCGCCGCCACCCCGGCGAGGATCGGTACGGCGACCGACCCGCTCGCCATCCCGCCGGTCGTGGTGGCGGGCTCGTCCCCCATCCACCTCGCGATCAGGAACGCCACGCACCAGTTCCACAGCAGCCTGAAGCCGTGCGCGACGCTGGCCTACCAGGCCACGAACGCCACCGGCCAGAACACGACCGCCCCGACGACGTACCTCGGCCCCACCATCGTGGCGCAGAGCGGGAGCACCGTGAGCGTCACCGTGACGAACGAGATCACCAGCCACCCGCTCGCCGCCGCGCTCGACCTGGCCGTCCACGGGACCCTCGCCGGCGACGCCGGACAGCCGCGGACGGCGGTGCACCTGCACGGCGGCAACACGAGACCGGGCTCCGACGGCGGCCCCGAGGAGACCTTCCCGCTTGGGAACATGGGCGGCCCCGGCCTCTCGAACCCCTTCACGTACACGTACGAGAACTCCCAGGAGGCCGCGGGGCTGTGGTACCACGACCACGCCCTCGGGATCACCCGGCTCAACGTGTACGCCGGTCTCGCAGCGGGCTACCTGGTCCGCGGCGGCAAGGACGACGGCACGGGCACCACCTTCCCCGTCGGCGAGTTCGAGCTCCCGCTGATCATCCAGGACAAGACCTTCAACCGGGACGGCACCCAGTTCTACACCCCGGCCCCGTGGGTCCCGGAGTTCTTCGGCGACACCCCCGTGGTCAACGGCGTCGCCTTCCCGCTCCACACCGTGAAGCAGGGCCAGTACCGCTTCCGCGTGTACAACGGCTCCAACGCCCGGTTCTACCGGCTCAACCTGAAGAACAAGGCCACCGGAGCACGGCTGCCGATCCTGCAGGTCGGCAGCGACGGCGGCCTGCTGAACCAGCCCGTGCAGCTGCCCGACCTGCTCCTCGCCCCCGGCGAGCGCGCCGACCTCGTCGTCGACTTCACCGGCCTGCCGGCGGGGACGCTGGTGGACATGGAGAACCGGGCGGCGACGCCGTTCCCCGCCGGCGCGGCCAAGGCGCGTCCCGGCGGCAACCAGATCTCGAAGGTCATGCAGTTCCGCGTCTCCAACGCCGCCGGCTGGGACGGCACGATCAGCCCGACCACGTCCCTGCGCGCCGAGCCGGTCTACCGCCTCGACGGCCTCACCCCCGCACGGACGCGGACGCACAGCCTCGTGGAGCTGTTCAACCCCGACGGGACCGTCCGGATGGCCACGTTGAACAACCGGACCTTCGACGACGACGCGTACAAGACCGCCGCGGCGGTCTCCCCCGACTCCCTGGAGGTGTGGGAGTTCGCGAACACCACCATGGACACCCACCCCATCCACCTGCACCTGGTGCAGTTCCAGGTGCTCAACCGGCAGACGTTCAACGCGATGGGCTACCTCGCCACGCACTACCCGCCCGACCCCGCGACCGGGCTGCTGCAGCCCAACACCGGGCCCTACCCGGCTCCGTCGCCCGACGCGTTCCTGGTCGGCGCCCCGCAGCCACCGGCGGCCAACGAGCTGGGCTGGAAGGACACCGTCCAGGCGCCGCCGGGGACGGTGACCCGGATCGCGGTCCCGTTCGGCTCGGGCGCGGTCGCGGGCCCGATCGCCGCGACGGCGGTGCACACCGGCGAGTACGTCTGGCACTGCCACATCCTCGACCACGAGGACAACGACATGATGCAGAAGTACGTGATCGCCTGACGGTCAGCGGTCGTCGCGCCGGGGCTTGACGAGGATCGCCTGGGCGTAGGCCTTCACCCGGTCCGGCACCACGCCGGCCGAGAGCGCCTGCACCTTGTTCAGCACCGTGCCCGAGACCACGTCGTCCTTGCCGGCGAGCAGCGCGGCGACCGCCTGGCGCGCCACCTTGTCGACGTCGTCCTTGGGCATCCTCGCCAGCAGGGTGTCGAGCATCTCCGAGCGTTGGAAGAACAGCGTGTCGGTCGGCCCGGGCCGCAGCGAGGTCACCGTGACGCCGGTGCCCTTCAGCTCGTGGCGCAGGCCCTCGGCGAACAGGTGGACGAACGCCTTCGAGGCGGCGTAGGTGACCTGGTAGGGCCCCGGCGCCAGCCCGGCGATCGAGGAGGTGAACAGCAGCCGCCCCGCGTCGCGCTCGAGCATCGCGGGCAGCAGCAGCTTGGTCAGGTGCACCGCCGAGCGGACGTTGAGGTCGACCACCTCGAGGTCGTCCGCCAGCGGCGTGCGGGCGAAGTGCCCCGAGGACCCGACGCCGGCGTTGAGCACCGCGACCGCCACCGGGCGACCGGTCGCCTGCACCGCCTCGTGCAGCCGCTGCACGCCCTCGGCGGTGGCCAGGTCGGCGCGCTGGGCGACCACGGACGCCCCCAGCCCCCGCATCTCGTCGGCGGCCGCCTCGAGCAGGTCGTCGTTCGCGGCGAGGACCAGGTCGTGGCCGTGCGTGGCGAGCTCGCGCGCGATCGCGCGCCCGATCCCGGACGACGCTCCGGTGACCACGGCCAGGGGCTGCTGGGTGCTGATGGGAACCACCTCCGGTGTGCGGTACGACGTCCTCGGGACGTACCCGCCGACCCCGGTGTCAGTCCCCCACCGGTACCCGCTGGAGCACCCGTCCGTCCGCGTCCCGGAACGACACCGCGCTGACCGGGTCCGGGGAGCGCACCCACCACATCCGGGCACCGCCACCGGCACCGGTCTCGGCGAGCTGCACGGGGACGTCGCGGATCGTGGTCTGCCCGACCACGGTGGCCCAGCCGGTCGCGGCGTCGGCCGGCATCCACCCGAGCCACAGCCCGGCCGTTCCCCCGCCGGCGAGGACGTTCACTCGCGTGACCGACCCCTGACCGGGGGCGCCGGCCACCGCGCCGAGGATGTGCCAGCTGCCGGCGTGCTGCATGAGCACCGACCCGCGGCAGCCCTCGCCCGACGTCGCCGGCGTGCAGGCGAAGTAGAGAGGGCCGACGTCGGAGAACACCCGGTCCTCCGGCTCGACCTGTGCCCGCCACCCCGGCGTCGTACCCCTCGTCGGCAGGGTGCCGAAGGGCACCAGGCCCCGCGCGTCGAGGTCGAGCACGAAGCCGTCGATCCTGCTGGAGGGCACGGCTCCGATCCACACCACGTGCGGGTCGGTCTCCGCGGGAACCACCACGGCACTGCCGGCGGTGTAGGCGTCGGGCAGCTCGTCGAGCACCCGCTGCGCGTTCGGGCTGACCCGCTGCTCCTCCACCGTCGGCACCGCCCGGTCGACCGCGCCGAGCAGGCCCAGCAGCCCGGGGGCGGCGATCACGCCCAGCGTGGCGAGCACCGCGGCCACCACGACGAGCCGCTCGCGGGCACCACGCGGCAGCGGACCGGGACGGTCCTGCGGGTCGGCTACCGCGAAGCTCACGCGCGCCACCTCCGGGGTGTGTCCTCCACGATCACACGCCGGAGGCGCGCGGAAAAGGCGGCGGGAGGTTCCCGTTCCCCCAGGACGGGGAAACCACGCCCGGAACGTTCGCCGTGTCCGACCTGTCCGTTGACCCTGCCCGCGGCCGGGACCACGATGACGCGAACCGGGAGTCGCTGTGCCGCAGGAGGTGCCATGTCGCCACGAGGACGCATCCTGATGTCGGTGGTCCTGCTGCTCCCGGCGCTCCTCACGGCGCTCGGCTCGCAGGCGACCGCGACCGGAGAGCTCGCCCAGCGGTGCGCCGGCAAAGCAGCCACGATCGTGGGCACCGCCGGACCCGACACGCTACAAGGCACTGGGCGCACCGACGTGATCGTGGGTCGCGGCGGGAACGACACGATCTTCGGCCTCGGCGGCGCGGACCGGATCTGTGGCGGGCGAGGGGATGACACCCTCAAGGGCGGCAACGGCCCGGACCGCCTGGTCGGCGGCCCCGGGGACGACATCTTGTGGGGTGAGGCCGGCAACGACCAGCTCGCAGGTGGCCCGGGTCGCGACAGCCTTCTTGGCGACTGCTGCGTCAGCCCCCACCTGGCCGGCGACGACGTGCTGAGAGGTGGCCCGGGAGCCGACGTGCTGGACGACGGGGCGCCACCGGCCGACAACGCGGCACCGGACACGGACCGTCTCTACGGGCAGGGCGGTGACGACCGGGTCCACACCCGGGACTGGGACAGCCTGGACCTCGCCCACGGTGGACCCGGTGACGACTACTGCGCCCCGGACTTCGAGCAGGGCTCCGGCCACACCGACCGGAAGGTCGGGTGCGAGACGGGCCAGTGACGGAGCGGTCGGCACGGGCCGCGGGACCTGTGCCGACCGCCCCCGGGCCCTCAGCCGAAGAACACCTCCGCCTCGGCGTACTCCTCGGGCGAGACGACCTTCAGCTCCCCGGTGCCCTCGGCGAGCGGGACCCGGATGATGTCGGTGCCGCGCAGGGCGACCATCGTGCCGTAGTCCCGGTCCTTGACGGCCGCGATCGCCGAGAGCCCGAACCGGGTGGCCAGCCACCGGTCGAACGCGGTCGGCGTGCCGCCGCGCTGCACGTGACCGAGGACGACGGCGCGGGCCTCGTGGCCGGTGCGGTCCTCGATCTCCTTGGCGAGCCGGTCGCCGATGCCGCCGAGACGCACGTGCCCGAAGGCGTCCTTCTCCCCGGTCTGCAGCGTCATGTCGCCGCCCTCCTTCGGGACCGCGCCCTCGGAGGCCACGATGATCGGGGCGAACCCGTCGGCGAACCGCGACTCGACGTACTTCGCGATCTTGTCGATGTCGAAGGGGATCTCGGGGACCAGCACCACGGCCGCGCCGCCGGCCATCCCGGAGTGCAGCGCGATCCAGCCGGCGTGGCGGCCCATCACCTCGACGACGATGACCCGCTGGTGGGACTCGGCGGTGGTGTGCAACCGGTCGATCGCCTCGACCGCGATGTTGACCGCGGTGTCGAAGCCGAAGGTGAAGTCGGTGCCGGACAGGTCGTTGTCGATGGTCTTGGGGACCCCGACGACGTTCACGCCGAGGTCGGCGAGCTTGGTGGCCACACCCAGGGTGTCCTCGCCGCCGATCGCGATCAGCGCGTCGACGCCGTGCACGTCGAGCTCGTCCTTGATCTTCTCGACGCCGTGCTCGACCTTGAACGGGTTGGTGCGCGAGGACTTCAGGATGGTGCCGCCCCGGGGCAGGATGCCGCGGACCACGTCACGGTTCAGCTCCACGGTGTCGCCCTCGAGCGGGCCCCGCCAGCCGCCGCGGAAGCCGACGAACTCGTAGCCGTACTCCTGGACGCCGCGCCGCACGACGGCCCGGATGACAGCGTTCAGACCGGGGCAGTCGCCGCCGCCGGTCAGCACACCTACGCGCATGGGATCGCTCCTTCGAGGTTGGTGGGACCGAGCCTAGCGAGATCGGCTTGGATCGTTCCACGCCTGCGTCGAAGTGTGGTACGTCGACCCGCAGCCGGTGGGTCCTAGCTCCCGGCGGGTGCCTCGCGCCGCACGCCGCGCGCACCGGGCCGGGGCACGACCAGCACCGGGCAGTCGCAGAACTCCAGCACGTGCCTGGTCACGTGCCCGACGTAGGGACGGCCGGCGGTCCTGAGGTCGGAGCGGCCGATCACGACCAGGTCGGCACCGTGGCGGCGCGCCTCGCGCAGCACGAGCTCGGCCGGCTCCCCCTCGCGGCTGACCCCCTCGGCCTGGACCCCCTGGGCCCGTGCCAGGCCGACGACGTGGCGCAGGAGCGACTCCGCCGCCCGGGCCCGGCGCTCGCCCAGGCCCGCCTCCGCCCGGGCGGCGGAGAGCGCACCCACCAGCTCGCCGTCGTGCACGACGTGCAGGAACCACACCCGCGCACCGCACCGCGCCGCCAGGCCGAGCGCCACCTCGACGGCCCGCAGCGCCGCCGGGGAGTCGTCGACCGCGACCAGCACCGCGGAGGCCTCCCACGGGCTCACCGTGCCACCTCCCCCGGTGCCGTCCCCCGCCCCGCGCGCCCCGGCTCCCGGCCCTTCGCCCACCGCAGCCGCACCGCCTCCGCGTGCTCCCGCTCCTCCAGCCCGACCCGCAGCTGCGCGGCCGCGTCCTCCAGGCGCGGCACCCACCGGTTCTCGATCGCCCGGAGCCGACGCCGGGTGGAGCGCTCCTCGTCCTGGATCACCGCCAGCGCGGCGCACGCCGCCGCGTGCTCGACGGCGGTCGCGAGGGCCCGGCGGTGCGCGGCCCGGGCCGCCACCAGCGCGGCACCCCCGACCGGAGGCGTGTCGGGGTCCGCGGCCGGCACCGTGCACCGTGCCGAGGCCGGGAAGCGCACGCCCATGGACTGCTCCCACTCCACGACCACGTCGGCCTCGGCCGCGGCGGCTTCCAGGCGGATCGCGCGCTCGCCGTCGAGGAGCAGCGTGAGCACCAGGGACCCGGCCGCCTCCCGGCCGGCCTGCTCCCAGTCCTCGCCGGTCTGCCGGGTCAGCAGCTCCAGGCGCTGGCGCTCGCCGCGCAGGATCCGCAGCTTCTGGTCCAGCAGGCCCCCGGCCCGGTGGGCCACCTCGAGCCGGTGCTCGAGCCAGAGCTTCCCGGCGCGTCCGGGCGGCAGTCCGCGCAGCGGCGCCATGGCGATCAGTCCTCCTGCCCGTTCTCGGGGTACCTCGCGGCCAGCAGCGAGGCCGGCAGCATGGTGAGCTCGCGGCGCGGCAGCACCCGCAGCGCGTCCCAGGCCCGGTCGAGGCTGGCCTCGAGGCTGCGCGCCTCGTCCTGGCGCTGGTCGACCAGCCGCTGCTCCACGGCGTCGGCGAAGGACAGGTAGGCGTGGTCGGTGTCGCTCAGGGCGTCCCGGCCGACCAGGTCCGCCAGCTCCCTGGTCTGCCGTGCCCGGGCGAGGGAGGCGAGCACCTGGGCGGCGACGTCGAGGTGGTCCTCCCGGGTGCGCCCGGCACCCGCGCCCTTGCGCATCAGCCGCGACAGCGAGCTCAACGGGTCCACGGGCGGGTAGATCCCGGCCGCGTGCTGCTCGGCGGAGAGCACGATCTGCCCCTCGGTGATGTAGCCGGTGAGGTCGGGCACCGGGTGGGTGATGTCGCCGCCGGGCATGGTCAGCACCGGCAGGATGGTCAGGGAGCCCTCCCGCCCGACCACCTTGCCGCAGCGTTCGTACAACGACGCCAGGTCGCTGTAGAGGTAGCCGGGGTAGGCGCCTCGGGACGGGATCTCCCCGCGGGCGGACGACACCTCGCGCAGCGCCTCGGCGTAGGAGGTCATGTCCGCCATCACCACCAGCACGTGTCGGCCCGCCTCGAAGGCGAGGTGCTCGGCGACGGTGAGCGCCAGGCGGGGCGTGAGGATGCGCTCGACGACCGGGTCGTCGGCGGTGTTCACGAACAGGGTCAGCTCGCCCGAGGCCGCCCGGGCGTCGAGCACGTCCCGGACCATCGCGGCGTCCGGGTGGCTCAGCCCCATCCCGGCGAAGACCACGGAGAAGGGCGCGTCGCCGACCGTGGCCTGGGCGGCGATCTGGGTGGCCAGCTCCAGGTGCGGCAGGCCGGCGACCGAGAACACCGGCAGCTTCTGCCCCCGCACCAGGGTGGTGAGCGCGTCGATCGCCGACACCCCGGTGAGCACGGGCTCGCTCGGCGGCTGGCGCTGCGTCGGGTTCATCGGGTGCCCCGAGACCGGCGCCCGGTGGTCCCCGAAGACCGGCGGCCCGCCGTCCACGGGCTCTCCGCGGCCGTTGCAGACCCGGCCCAGCCACGCCTCCCCGACCGGGATGTGCAGCGTCTCCCCCGCGAACGACACCGCGGCGGCACCCGGCCTGATCCCCTCGACGCCCTCGAGCACCTCGACGACGGCCAGCTCCCGGTCCACCTCGAGGACCAGGCCGTGGCGCACCTCGCCGTCGGCCAGGCGCACCTGCGCGGACTCGTCCCAGCCGACCCCCTCGACCACCCGGACGACGAGCAACGGCTCCTGCAGGTGGGTCAGCTCGGTGTACTCCACCGTCCCGCGGAGGCGGCCTCCCAGGCCGTCGGTGCTCATGACAGCTGTCCCAGCCGGGCCAGGACGTCGTCCCGCCGGGCGGTGACCCCCGCCAGGTCGTCGGGGCCCGCCTCCTCCCGCGCCCGCAGCACGGGGCCGAAGTCGAGCTCCTCCACCGCGGTGGCGGTCACGCCCCTGTCGACGGCCGCGCGGCAGGCGTCCACGACGGCAAGGACCGCGTCCGCCAGGGCCGCCGCCTTCTCCGGAGGGCAGAACCCGTCCGTGGCGCTCAGCGCGCTCTGCTGGAGCACGCCTTCGCGCAGCAGCCGCCCGGCGAGCATGGTCATCCGCTCCGAGCCGGGCATCGCCGACACCCCGACGAGGTCCGCCAGCGCCTGGAGACGGTCGGCGTCGGCGAGGAGCGCGCCCATCCTGCTCCGCCGCCGCGCCCAGGCGGGGTCCCCTTCGCGGGCGTGCCAGGCCGCCAGCCGGTCGGCGTCCCGGGAGAAGGACCCGGCCCAGGACACCGCCGGGTAGTGCCGGGAGTAGGCCAGGTCCCGGTCCAGCGTCCACAGGCAGCGCACGAACCGCTGGGTGTGGGCGGTGACCGGCTCGGCCATGTCGCCCCCGGGCGGGGAGACCGCCCCGATGATCGTGACCGCCCCCGTGCCTCCGCCGAGGGTCTCCACGGCGCCGGCCCGCTCGTAGAACGCGGCCAGCGCCGACGCCAGGGAGGCGGGGTAGCCCTCCTCGGCCGGGAGGGCGCCGGTGCGCGAGGCGAACTCGCGCAGCGCCTCGGCCCACCGGGAGGTGGAGTCGGCGATGACCACGGCGTGGTAGCCCATGTCCCGGAAGACCTCGGCGACGGTGACGCCGGTGTAGATGCTCGCCTCCCGGGCCATCATCGGCATGTTGGAGGTGTTCGCGATGATCACCGTGCGCGTGGCGAGGGTGCCGCCGGTGCGCGGGTCCTCCAGCGTCTGCAGCTCGTGGACCACGTCGGCCATCTCGTTGCCGCGCTCGCCGCAGCCGACGTACACGATCACGTCGGCGTCGCACCACTTCGCGACCTGCTGGAGGAGCACGGTCTTCCCGGTGCCGAAGCCGCCGGGCACCGCGGCCGAGCTGCCGCGCGCGACCGGGTAGAGCAGGTCCAGCACCCGCTGCCCGGTGTGCAGGCCCTCGACCACGTCGGTGCGCCGCCGGAACGGCCGGGCCCGGCGCACCGGCCACGCCTGCGCCATGGTGAGCGGCGTGCCGCCGACCACGGCGAGGACGTCGTCGGGGGCGTGGTCGCCGGCCCGCGCGACCTGTGCCACCGTGCCGGAGACGCCCGGCGGGACGAGGACCCGGTAGGGCAGCGGCCCGTCCCCCACCACGCCGAGCTGCTCCCCCGCCGCCACCTGTTGTCCGTCGGCGACGCTCGGGGTGAACCCCCACACCCGGTCGTTGCCGGACGGCTTCGCGGCGGGCTGCAGCCACACCTGGCCCGTGGCGAGCGGCCGGAGCAGCCCGTCGAACACGCCGCCGAGGAGCCAGGGTCCCAGCGGTGCCGAGAGCGGCCGGCCGGTCCCGGACACGGCGGCGCCGGGCGCCAGCCCACCGGTCGCCTCGTAGGCCTGCACCGTGGCGTGCGGCCCGTCGATCGCGACCACCTCACCGGGCAGCCGTGCCGGGCCGAGGAGTACGACGTCGGACATGGCCAGGTCCGCGAGGTCCTCGACCTCGACCAGCGAACCGGAGACCCGGACCACCCGGCCGCCCGTCACGACCAGGCCCTCTCGAGATCGGCCCCCATCGAGGCGGCCGCCTGCCGGGCGAGGTCGGGAAGCGTGCACACGAAGCGGCGCCCCGTCACCTCGGCCACCACGCCGCCCTCCGGGGCCTCGGCACCCTCTGCCCCGGGGCCGAGCACGGCGGTGGCCCGCGCCCGCAGCCGTGCCAGGAGCTCGGGGTAGTCGGGATCGACGCGCAGCTCGCGCACCCGGGTCGTCACTTCGCCCAGCAGCTGCTCGAACACCTCTCGCCGGGCGCCCAGGACGACCCCGCGCGCCTGTCGCTCCGCCCGGGTGCGCGCCGCGACCAGGACGGAGGCGGCGTCGGCCTCGCCCTCGGCCCGCGCCCGTGCCCGCAGGTCCTCGGCCTCCTGCCGGGCCTGCGCGACCTCGTGGTCGGCCGCGGCCCGCGCCGCCGCCAGGAGCTCCTCGGCCTCCTGGTGCGCACGGGCCAGGAGCGCCTGCCGCACCGGCGCCAGCGCCTCCGCGGTGCGCACGTCGTCGCGTCGTCCGGTCACGGGACCACCACCGTCAGCGGCGTGCCCTTGCGGCGAAGCCGCTCGCCGAGGGCCTCGGCGGCACGGGCGGTGAGCAGCACCACCGCCACGTCGCCGGGCAGCGCCGACCAGCCGTCGCACACCTCCGCGTCGGTCTCCGCGGGCAGCACCACGGCACCGGCCAGGGCGTAGCCCGCCACGGCCCGGTGCTCACCGAGGACGGCGACGCGTGCCATCGCCGTCACGCCCGTCCGATGAGGATGATCGCGACGATCAGGCCGTAGATCGCGATCCCCTCGGCGAGGCCGACGATGACCATGGCGCGGCCGAACAGCTCGGGCCGTTCGCTCATCGCCGCCAGCGCGGCCGCCCCGGTGTAGGCCACGGCGATCGCGGCGCCGATCGACGACCCGGCCACGGCGATCGCCGCGCCGAGCAGGGCCGCCCAGGTCGACGAGCCGGCCTGTGCCGCCTCCTGGGCGGCGGGCAGGGCAGCCGCCGGGTCCGCCTCGGCGGCGCCGCCGGCCAGGGCCAGCGCGAGCACGACCAGCGCGCCCACCAGCAGGGAGCCGTTGAGCACCGCGAGCAGGCGCATCGGGACACGGCGACGGCGGCGGACCAGCACCGCCACGCCGACGGCGGCCACCAGCAGGACGGGCAGCGCCCAGAGCCAGACTGTCATCGGTTCCTCCCACGGTCGGGGACGTCCGCGGCCGGCGTGGCCACCGGCTCGGGTTGGTAGGTGGTGTCGAGCGGCACGTGCCAGGGCCGGAACGGGCGGCCCTCGAGGGTGAAGACCCGGGAGAACAGCTCGTAGTACTCCAGGCGCAGCGCCTGCACCGCGGCCACGAGCGCCTCGAGCGCGAACGCCAGCGCGTTGCCGACCAGGAAGACCACGACCGCGGCCAGCACGAGCAGGCCGCCGCCGGCCCACAGCGCCGTCGTGGCGTTCCACACGACGAGGCCGAGGGCGGCGTGGGTGAGCCCGAAGGCGGCCAGCCGGGCGAACGACGCGAGGTTGGTGCCCAGCCGCATCACCGCGTCGAAGAGCTCGACCAGCGCCTGCGCGGTGCGGGCGCCCGGTCCGCCGGCAGCAGCGGCGAGCAGCCCGAGGAAGGTGAGCAGCAGCCCGCACAGGGCCACGACGACACCGAGCCCGAGCAGCCAGGACGGCCCCACCACGGCGCCGAGGACGGCGACCCCGAGGCCGACGAACAGGGAGGCGCCGGCGAGCCCGGTGGGGGCGCTCAGCGCGACGGCCCACCCGCCTTCTCGCCACCGGTTCACCGAGCCGACCACGTAGGCGCCGCCGAGGAGGACGCCGCCGACGCCGAGCGCGGCACCGAGCAGGGTGACCGGCTCCTCCAGGGGCGCCAGCCACAGCACCGGGACCACGCCGGTAGGCCCGAAGAACTCGCCGTACAGCAGCCCGAAGCCCATCGCGGCCACCCCGCAGGCGGCGACGGTCGGCCACACCCGGCGGAACCGGGCCAACGCCCGCGGCCGTCCGGTGCGCAGGAGCAGCGCGGCGAGCACCACGAGCGCGCCGTGCCCGACGTCGCCGAACATCATCCCGAACATCACCGCGTACGCCGCACCCGCCAGCAGGGTCGGGTCGACGTCGGCGTAGGGCACGGTCCCGTAGGTCTCGACCAGCGGCGAGAAGGACCGGCGCACGGTGCCGCCGGGGCGCAGCAGCGTGGGCGGGTCCAGGCCACGGGGAGGGGCGATCGGCACCACGCCGCCCCCGGCCTCCGCGACCCGGTCGGCCAGGCGCGGCACGTCGGCGGCCGCGGTCCAGCCGGCGAGCCCGGTGACGTCGCCGCGGACCACCGCCGCCTGGGCCGCCGCCTCGACCTGCGCCTCGCCGGCGAGCAGGTCGTCGCGACCGTGCTCCTCGAGCGCGTCGAGGTCCGGCGGGTACGGCGTCAACGCGGCGTGGTCGGGAGCAGCGGCCCCGGCCCGAGCCAGGCGCCCCGCGGCCGCCCCGGTGGACTCACCGGCCCCGGCCGGCGGTACGTCGACCTCGACGATGCCCTCGTCGGCGACCCGGACCAGCACGTCGCGCAGGGCGGCGGTCGGTGCGACCAGCGCCACCCGCTGCATCCGGACCGGCTGCCCGGCCTCAGGCCACCGCATCGAACACCTCCAGCGCCGGACCGGCCCCGCCCCGGTCCGCGGTCTCGAGCGCGGCCCGCACCCGCCAGGCGTCGACCGCCAGGACCGCCGCCGCCCCCACGACCGTCCGGACGCCGAAGCCGGAGCCGCGCAGCAGGGCGAGGCCGTCCCGCTCGACGCGGCGGTACCACGCCGCCTGCGCCCGCCACAGGTCCTCGGCCCGCTCGACGTCGGAGACCGCCCACGCCCCGTCCGCGCCGAGGAGCTCCGACAGCTGCCCGAGGTCCTCCCCCGTGTCCAGGGCCGCGACGAACCGCGGGCCCAGCACCGAGGAGGCCCGGCGCCCGGCGGTCTCGTCGAGCGGCCGTCCCCGCACCCGGGTCTCCTGCACGACCAGCAGCGCGGCCGCCGCCCGGGCCCAGGCGGCCGCGTCGGGGACCCGTGCCGCTACCCGGTCGGCCCAGGCCAGGCGCATCGCCACGCCGACGGCCCGGCTGCCGGAGCTGCCCGGGTCGCCCCACGCGGAGGCGGCCAGCACGTCGCGGACCTCCTCGGGGGTGGTCGTCTGGGCCAGCCGGGACCAGGCCGTCTCCAGGGACCCCAGCGCAAACGGCGGCACGGCGGCCGGGGCCGGCGACGCGGCCAGGTGCTCGTCGACGTTGGCGATCTCGAAACCGGCGGCGAGGTGGCGCAGCGTCTCGGCCCCCTCCCGGGGGAGCCAGCCGGCCAGCACCCGCAGGTGCCACAGCATGCTTGCCGTCACGCCGTGCTGGAGCGCCTCGAGGGTCGGCCGGGCCGGCAGGTCGTGGGCGTAGGAGGTGTCCCCGAGGGCGGCCACCGCGTCCGCCAGCGTGGGCAGGCCGGCCAGGGCACGGGCGCCCGCCGCGCCGACCCGGCGGCGGCTCAGCGCCTGCGCCCGGACGGTCCCGGCCACCCACGAGGCAGTCACGGCGTCTCCTGGCGGAAGGAGGCGCGCACGACGTCGAGCACCTGCTCGACCTGCGCGGGCAGCACCTCGCGGCCGCGTCGTCGAACCTCCGCGGCCTCGCCCTCGGCGGCGGCGAGCCGGTCGGCGGACTCCCGGTCGGCCCGCTCGGTCACCCGTGCGGCCGCGTCGGCCCGCTCGGCCTCGGCGTCCCGGCGGGCCTGGGACAGGACCGAGCGCGCCCGGTCGGTGCCCTCGCGGCGCAGCCTCTCGGCGTCCGCGGAGGCCTCGGTGCGGATCCGGCGTGCCTCCTCGACGGTGTCGTCGAGCGCCGACAGCACGGGCTGGAGCTCGGCGGACAGCTCGGTGACCCGGTCGGCGGGTACGCCCGGTCGCGCGGCCGGCCCGGGCGTGCCCACGGGCCGGAAGCGTTCGAGGATGCTGCGGGAACGGGCCACCTGCCCTCCGAACGGACGTCGACACTGCCGACGTTAGATCCCTGACCTGCGCGGCGGGCAGGGAAGATCGGTGCCCGCGGGCGGGACGTAGGTCCCGATAAGGTCCCAGGCATGACCTTCTCGATCGTCGGCCGGTCCGCCGACGGCCAGTCCTGGGGCGTCGCCGTGGCCTCGAAGTTCCTCGCCGTCGGGTCCGCCGTACCCGCCGCCGTGGCCGGGGTCGGCGCGGTCGCCACCCAGGCCGAGGCCAACGTCGCCTACAAGGGCCTCGCGCTGTCCCACATGGACGAGGGCGCGACCGCCTCGGTCGCCCTGCAGCGGCTGCTGGAGGAGGACGACGGCCGCGAGCACCGGCAGGTCGGCATCGTCGACGTCGACGGCAACGCCGCCTCCCACACCGGCCACGAGTGCCTCGACTGGGCCGGCAGCGTGCTCGGCGACGGCGTCGCGATCCAGGGCAACATCCTCACCGGATCCGAGGTCGTCGAGGCGATGCAGCAGGCCTGGGACGACAGCGCCGAGGAGCCCGACCTGGCCCGCCGGCTGCTCGCCGCGCTGCGGGCCGGCGACGAGGCCGGCGGTGACCGGCGCGGCCGCCAGTCCGCCGCGCTGCTCGTGGTCCGCGACGGCGCCGGCTACGGCGGCAACGACGACGTCGCGGTCGACCTGCGCGTCGACGACCACCCCGACCCGGTCACCGAGCTGGCCCGGCTGCTGGACCTCAACGACCTCTACCTCACCGCCTCCACCGAGGAGGAGAAGGTCCCCCTCGACGACGCCCTGGCCGCCGAGCTCGACGACCGCGCCCGCAGGCTCGGCCACCGCGACTTCGCCGCCTGGGTCGGCACCGAGAACTACGAGATGCGCGTCAGCGGCGCCGAGCGAGGAGCCGCGGTGGGTGGACCGCAAGGTGCTCGCCGCGCTGCGCGCGCAGAGCGACGAGCTGCAGTGACCTGACCGGCCCGAACGCGTTCGAATCACCGTGGTGGCCGCCGGGTCACCTAGGGTGGGAGGGTGCCCCGCGTCCACGACCTCACAGACGAGCTGGTCGCCTTCTGGCGCGAGCGTCACCTCTGCACCGTGACCACTCTGCGGGACGACGGCTCGCCGCACGTGGTGCCGATGGGCATGGTCCTCGACGCGGAAGCACGCGTGGCGTGGGGCATCACCTCGGGGGCGTCGCAGAAGGTGGCGAACCTACGCCGGAACCCCACCGTTGCGGTGTGCCAGGTGGACGGACGACGCTGGTCGACGCTCGAGGGGCAGGCCGAGGTCAGGGAGGACATCGCGTCGGTGGCGGAGGCCGTCCGGCGATACGCCGAGCGCTACCGCCGGCCGCGGGAGAACCCTGCCCGGGTGGCGATCCGCATCGAGCTGACCGGCGTCATCGGCAACGTCTGAACGCCGGTCCGCGGGCCCGGTGGTCACTTCTTGTTCTTGGACTTCTTCCCCGAGGACTTGCCCGACGACTTCGAGGACTTCTTGCCGTTCGACTTCTTGCCGTTCGACTTCTTGTTGCCGTTCGACTTCTTGCCGTCGGACTTCTTCCCCTTGGACTTCTTGCCGCCGTTCTTCTTCGACTCTCCGGAACGCAGGTCCGCCAACGACGAGACCACCGACGCGGCGCGCTCGGCGGCATCGGCGGCGGCCTCCCGGGCCCTCCTCACCTCGCGCTCCAGCCGGTCGACCTGCTCCTGGAGCCGGGCGACGACCTCGTGCGCAACCCGCTCCGCGGTCGCGCGCGCGGCCTGCTCGGCGGAGCGCAGCGCACTGCTCGGGTCGGCGACCGCAGCGGCGGGGGTGGTCGTACTGACGGAGGTTGCCGCACTCGACGCCGACTTCTTGGTCCCGGCCGTCTTGGCGGGCGCCTTCTTCGCAGCCGTCCTCTTGGTCGCTGCGTTCTCCGCCGTCGTGCCCTTCGCCGGCGCCTTCTTCGCCGTCGTGCTCTGCGCCGGGGCCTTCTTCGCCGGCGCCTTCTTCGCCGGCGCCTTCTTCGCCGTCGTCTTCTTGGTCGCTGTCTTCTTGGCCGCCGGACTGGCGGTCGCCTTCTTCGAGGTCGTGCTCGCGGTCTCAGCCATGCTGTTCAGCATCCGGGCATCCTGGCCGGGCCGCAACCGCGCGTTGCTCGGCGGCCCCTGTCGCCGCCGACCCTCGTGCCTTCCCCGGCTTCGGCCGCGCGTGACCGGCTCGCTGGCATAGCGTGCGCGCATGGAATGGACACGGAGCCCGCTGATGCGAGTGCTCGCCCTGACGGCGTCGGTCGGCCTGGTCGTCGTCTACTGGGACGAGCGGGGCGCCTGGTTCTGGCTGGGCGTCGCACTGGTCGTCCTCAACCTCGTGGGACTCCTGGCGTCCAGGTCCCGTGACGCGCACGGAGAGCTGTTCCCCGGTTCCCACGAACCCGGCGGCATGTCCGACAGCGAGGACGAGCAGTCCCACCGTCTCGACGCGCTGCTCGCGCTGCCCGGTGTGGCCGCGGCCTTCGCGGCGGGCCCGCAGGTGTGGCGCCAGGTGAGCTACCTCGAGGACCCGTTCGCGCCGACGACCGCGGAGGACCTCGCGGAGTTCATCTGGCTGGAGTACGACGACGACGGATGGGCGATCGGGCTGGGTGACGAGGTCAAGCCGTACGTCGACCTCGACATGCCGGAGGAGGACGACCCGGCGGTCAGCGTCCTGAAGGCCCACCCGGCGGTGGAAGACGCCTACCACGAGGACCGCGAGGTCTACCGGGTCGAGCAGCGCCGGCCGCTCGGCACCGAGGAGTTCGCCGAGCTCGCCGCACGGGCGCTCGTCTCGCACCACGTGCAGGCAGCGGCTCGCGCGTAGTAGGAATCCAGCGCGCGCCGGGTGCGCGTCGACCGGCAGGGACGGCTATTTTGAGGGCACCCGGTGTCCGACCGGCCGACCGACCAGACCGACGAGGAGCTGAGACGTGAGCGTTCTCGCGATCGACGCCGGTACGACGGGCGTCACCGCCGTCGTGGTGACCCCCGACGGGACCATCGCCGCGAAGGGCTACCAGGAGTTCTCCCAGCACTTCCCCCGGCCCGGCTGGGTGGAGCACGCCCCGGAGGAGATCTGGCAGGCGACCCTGGAGGCGACCCGTGAGGTGGTCGAGGCCTACCGGCGCACCGGCGGCCCCGACCTGCAGGCGATCGGCATCACCAACCAGCGCGAGACGATCGTGCTCTGGGACCGCGAGACGCTCGGGTCCCCGCGGCGCGCGATCGTCTGGCAGGACCGCCGTACCGCCGACCTGTGCAGCCGGATGCGCGAGGACGGCAAGGAGGAGCGGATCGCCGAGCTCACCGGGCTGCGGCTGGACCCGTACTTCTCCGGCACCAAGCTGGCCTGGCTGCGCGAGAACGAGCCGAACACGTGGGCGCTGGTCGAGGAGGGCCGCTACGCGGTCGGCACCGTCGACTCCTACCTGGTCGCGCGGATGACCCGCGGCACCTGGCACGTCACCGACGTCTCCAACGCCTCCCGCACGCTGCTGTTCGACCTCGAGGCCGGCGACTGGTCCGACGAGCTGTGCGAGCTGTTCGGCGTGCCCCGCGACGCGCTGCCCGACATCGTGCCGTCGTGGGGCCACATCGCCACCTCCGACCCCCGGGCGTTCGCCGGCCTGGAGCTGCCGATCGCCGGGATCGCCGGGGACCAGCAGTCGGCGCTGTTCGGGCAGACCTGCTTCGCGGTCGGCGCCAGCAAGTGCACCTACGGCACCGGCTCGTTCATCCTCACCAACACCGGCACCTCGGTGGTCCGCTCCGAGGGGCTGCTCACCACGGCCGCGTGGCGCTCGCCGGAGGGCGAGACCACCTACGCCCTCGAGGGGTCGATCTTCGTGACCGGCGCGGCCGTGCAGTGGCTGCGCGACGGCCTGCAGATCGTCGGCGCCGCCCCGGAGACCGAGGCGATCGCGCGCACCGTCGCGCGACTCCGAGGGCGTGGTGTTCGTGCCCGCGCTGACCGGCCTCGGCGCCCCGGACTGGGATCCGCACGCCCGCGGCATGATCATCGGCATCACCCGGGGTACGACGCGCGCCCACATCGTCCGGGCCACGCTGGAGGCGATCGCCTTCGAGGTCCGCGACGTGATCGAGACCCTGCCGGACCGGACCTCGCTGTCCGCGCTGATGGTCGACGGCGGCGCCTCGGCGAACGACCTGCTCTGCCAGATCCAGGCCGACCAGCTCGGCGTGCCGGTGGAGCGGCCGCAGATCGTGGAGACCACCGCGCTCGGGGCGGCGTTCCTCGCCGGCCTCGGCACCGGGGTGTGGACCACGATGGAGCAGCTGGAGCAGACCTGGCACCTGGACCGGAGGTTCGAGCCGCAGGGCGACCGCGCCGCCGCCGACGAGGCGCACCGGCGGTGGCGCGACGCCGTCGAGCGTTCGAAGGGCTGGGCCTGAGTGCACGAGTACTCCACTCCCCTCGCCGTCGACCTGCCGACCTCGGGAAACCTCACCGACGACGTCGTCCGCAACGCCGCCGAGCACCCGGACGCGGTCGCCTTCAGCCGGCGCACCGCCGACGGCTGGGCCGACGTCACCGCCGCGGAGTTCCTCACCCAGGTGCGCGGTGTCGCCAAGGGGCTGATCGCCGCCGGCCTCGGGCCCGGTGACCGGGTGGCGCTGGTGTCGCGGACCCGCTACGAGTGGACCCTGCTGGACTACGCGATCTGGTTCGCCGGCGCGGTGTCGGTGCCGGTCTACGAGACCGCCTCGCCGGAGCAGGTGACGGCGGTCCTGCACGACTCCGGCTGCCGGGCGCTGCTCGTCGAGGACGCGGCCCGGCGGGACCGGCTCGCCGAGCTGGGCCTGCGCCGGGAGCTGACCTGGACGGTCGAGGACGGCGCGGTCGAGGAGCTGACCGCGGCCGGCCGGGACGTGCCCGACGACGACCTGGAGCGACGACGTACGGCGGTGCGCCCCGGCGACCTCGCCACGCTGATCTACACCTCCGGGACCACCGGCCGCCCCCGGGGCTGCATGCTCACCCACGGCAACCTGATGGCCGAGGTCGGCACCGCGGTCGCGGCGCTGCCCGAGCTGTTCGAGGGCGAGGACGCCGCGACGCTGCTGTTCCTGCCCCTGGCCCACGTCTTCGCCCGGGTGATCCAGGTCGGGGCCGTGCGGAGCCGGGTCCGGCTGGGCCACACCCCGCACGTGGTGAACCTCCTCGACGACCTCGCCTCGTTCCGCCCCACGTTCGTCCTCGCGGTCCCGCGGGTCTACGAGAAGATCTTCAACACCGCCTCGCAGCAGGCCGCGGTCCGCGGCCGCGGACGTGCCTTCGACCGGGCCGCCGACGTCGCGATCGCCTACAGCCGGGCCCTCGACGACGGGCGACCCGGCGTCACCCTGCGCACCAGGCACCGGATCAACGAGCAGGCCTACGACGCCTTCCGCGGCATGTTCGGCGGCCGCTGCCGCTACGTGCTCTCCGGCGGCGCCCCGCTCGGCGAGCGGCTCGGGCACTTCCTGCGCGGGGTCGGGCTCACCGTGCTGGAGGGCTACGGGCTCACCGAGACCACCGCGGCGGTCACCGCGAACCTGCCCGGCCTGGTCAAGATCGGCACCGTGGGGCGGCCGCTGCCCGGGATCACCGTCCGGGTCGCCGACGACGGGGAGCTGCTGGTCCGCGGGGCGCAGGTCTTCGCCGGCTACTGGAACGACGGCGCGGCCACCGCCGAGGCCGTCGACGAGCACGGCTGGCTGCACACCGGCGACCTCGGCGAGATCGACGACGAGGGGTTCGTCAGCGTCAGCGGGCGCAAGCGGGAGGTGATCGTGACCGCGGGCGGCAAGAACGTCGCCCCGGCCGGGCTCGAGGACCGGCTGCGCGCCCACCCGCTGGTCAGCCAGTGCATGGTCGTCGGCGACGGCCGCCCCTACGTCGCGGCCCTGGTCACCCTCGACCGCGACGCGGTCCGGCAGTGGGCCGCCGAGCGCGCCAAGTCCACCGACGTCGCCGCCCTCACCGACGACGCGGACCTGCGCGCCGAGATCCAGACGGTGGTCGACGAGGCGAACCGGCCGTCTCCCAGGCGGAGGGGATCCGGCGGTTCCGGCTGCTGACCCGCGACTGGACCGAGGAGGCCGGGCAGCTCACCCCCAGCCTGAAGCTCAAGCGCGGGGTGCTGTCCCGCCAGCTCCGCGACGAGATCGAGCTGCTCTACGGGCGCTGACCGCTCTTTGCCCGGTCTGGTCCATCGGGTCGGCACAACCTGACGAAAGACACATCACACTCTCATCAGGGATGAGTCGCATCTTTCGGCACAACCGTCCCTAGGGTCGGTCCAACCGAATCCCCCTGCCCCTGATCGAAAGGCCCGCTCCCCATGGCGACCTCCACACCGCTCCGCTACGGAGTCGACGACCGTCCACCGCTGCGGACCGCCGTACCGCTCGGACTCCAGCACGTGATGGTCATGATGGCCAGCAACGTCACCATCCCGGTGATCCTGGCCACCGCGATCGGCTCCAGTCCGGAGGACACCGCGTTCCTCGTCCAGGTCGCACTGCTCGTCGCCGGTGTCTCCACGCTGATCCAGACCCTCGGCATCGGCCCGGTCGGCGCGCGGCTGCCGATCGTGCAGGGCACCAGCTTCGGCTTCCTGGTCGTCTCCATCCCGCTGGCCCAGGAGTACGGCCTCGCCGCGGTGTTCGGCGGCGCCCTCTTCGCCGGCGTGGTGCAGGTGTTCTTCGGCGCGGTCTTCACCAAGATCCGCCACCTCTTCCCGCCGCTCGTCGCCGGGATCGTCGTGCTCGTGATCGGCATCGGGCTGATCCCCACCGGCATCGGCCTGTTCGCCGGCGGCAACGGCTCCGAGGACTTCGGGTCGCTGCAGAACCTCGGCGTGGCCACCTTCGTGCTGGTCGCGGTGCTGCTGCTCTACCGCTTCGGCACCGGCTTCGTCGGCGCCGCCGCCGTCCTGCTCGGCCTGGTCGCCGGCTACGTCCTCGCCACCACCCTGGGCATGGTCGACTGGGGCCGGGTCGCCGACGCGCCGTGGCTGTCGATGCCGCAGCCGCTGCACTTCGGCCTGGAGTTCCCGACCGCCGCGCTGATCGCGATGGGAGCGATGGCCGTGGCCACCTCGATCGAGACCGTCGGCGACATCTCCGCGCTCACCAAGGCCGGCGACCAGCGCCAGCCGACACCGCGGGAGATGCGTGGCGGGCTCATGGGCGACGGCGCCGGCACCGCGCTGGCCGCGATGTTCAGCGCGCTGCCCAACACGTCGTTCTCCCAGAACGTCGGCCTGGTCGCGTTCACCGGCGTGATGAGCCGCTTCGTCGTCACCATCGGCGGGATCTTCCTCGTCGCGTCGGGCTTCGTGCCCAAGCTGGCCATGATCATCGCGGTGATGCCCGCGGCGGTCATCGGCGGTGCCGCCGTGGTGATGTTCGGCATGATCATCTCCGCCGGCCTCAGCCTGCTCCAGACCCGGCCGCTGACCCAGAACGACATGATCATCATCGCCGTCTCGGTCGTCGTCGGTCAGGGCTTCGCGTGGCGGCCCGAGGTCGCGGCGAACCTGCCCGACAACATCTCGGCGCTGATGAGCTCGGGCATCGTCCCGGCCGCGGTGATCGCGGCGACGTTGTACTGGATGAAGCCCAAGGAGGAGCGGATGCTCGACGTCGACGTGCCGCTGCCCGAGTCGGCCGGTCCGGACCCGACCTCGCCGGGCTCAGCCTCGTAACGCCTGCAGGGCCTCGCGGGCGCGCTGTGCCTCACGGCGCGCCCGCTCGGCCTGCGTCTCCCGCTCGTCGCGGCCCTCCTCGGCCGCGGCGAGCTTCTCCTCGTTGACCTCCACGCGCTCCTCGACGTCGGCGACCCGGCGGCGCAGCTCGTCGAGCTCGGCCCCGAGCTGCAGCGCCTTGGCCTCCCGCTTCTCGACCCTGCGCCGGGCCTTCTCCAGCCTCCGCTCGGCGTCGGCCAGCGCGGTCTCGGCCTGCTTCGCCCGGGCCTCGGCCTCCTCCAGCGCACGGGTGTCGTCCTCGACGACGCTCAGCTCCGGCTTCTTGCGGGTGGCGCGGGCCGGCGTCCGCCGTACGACGTCGGCGCCGAGGGCCTCGGGCACCGCCACGGAACCGGCCACGCCGTCGGCCTCGGTGCCGGTGACGGCCAGCGGCCGGACCAGCAGGCCGGTGTGCACGGCGGCCGCGGCGTCGGCGTCGACCATCGCGGCGTGGAGGGTCTCCTCGACCTGGGTGGCGACCGGGTCGCCGACCTTCTCCCCCAGCTCGGCCGCCAGCGACCGGGCCTGGCCGGTGACGGCCGCGGTGAGCTGGCGGCGCTGCCGGCCGAGCTCGCGCAGCTGGTCCCCGGCCATCGAGGCCTGTGCCTCGCGCAGCGCCGCACCGAGGTCGAGGACCTGCTGCACCTGGTCGGGGTCGTGCCGGACCAGCATGTTCACCACCCATGCGGCGGTGGTGGGCTTGGTCAGCTGCTTGATCGCCGCGGCGAGGTCCTTGTCCCCGGCGGTCTTCGCCTCCTTGGCCAGCGCGTTGCGGCGGGCGGTGAACTCGGCCAGCGGCAGGCCGTACAGCTCCTCGGCCACGCCCCTGAGATCCACGGAGCCGAGCATAGGGGGACTCCACGCGCCTACGATCACTGAACTGCGACAGGAGAAGCCAGGTTTTGATCAGTCGATCCACGACATCGACAAAAACACGCACTACTGTTCACGCATGCCTAGCAACTCGGATGGACCTAGAGTGAGCCCATCTGCATTCAGGCTCCCGTCGCTTCGCTGGGCCATCGCGCCGCTCGCCATATTCGCATTGACGCGGGCCATTACTGTCGTTTTCCTGTGCATCGCCGCTAGCCAGCAAGTGGCTCTTCTCGAGACATCGCCCGCCTACACGGTGAAGTTTCCGACCCCCGCCTCACCCGGATACTGGGGAATGGTGACGAACTGGGATGGCCAATGGTACCGATCGATTTCCGAGACCGGTTACCCGGCCAGTCTGACCGCGGACGGAGGTGTAGTAGGTCAGAACGAATGGGCGTTCTATCCCGCCTACCCTGCCCTAGTTCGGCTGATCATGGGCGTCGGATTTTCGTTCGCCAAGGCTGCGACCCTGGTTAGCGTGCTCGCCTCGGCGCTGGCGATCATTCTGATGTTCAGGCTGATATCTGAATTCAGCCGCTTCACCGCCGTCGCCGCCACTCTCGCCCTCTGCACTTTTCCTACCTCGCCTGTTCTTCAAGTCGCATATTCGGAGAGCCTTGCTCTCTTCTTCATCGCATTCGGACTCTGGTCACTCACTCATGCGAAATACAGCTGGTTTGCCGTCGCCAGTCTGGCCCTTGCGTTGACACGTCCAATCGCCATTGCCCTGGCGGGTGTCGGACTGGTGTACTGGGCGATGCGATGGGCAAGAAGGAGACACGTCTCCTTTGGTGCCTCGGAACGGTGGAAGTTAGGCGCCTCAGTTGCCGTGGGCGCACTTTCCATGGGTTTATGGCCACTCATCGCCAGTCTAGTCACTGGCGAAAAGGGCGCCTACGCCAAGGTGCAGGCCGCCTGGGCCGTAAATAATGGCCCACATGGGCTATGGGGAAATTGGATCGTGTCGGCCGTCGCGCCATTCAATCCGTTCATGCTGATTCTGGTTCTCGCGGCACTTGCCTACCTTGGCGTCATAGCTACCGCCCGACGATGGGAGAACCTCGGGCCCACATTGCGGCTGTGGTCGGTGGTATATCCTCTGTACCTGCTATTGGCAACCAGGCCCGGACCAAGCATTCTGCGGCACTTACTGTTATCGACTGGCGCGCTCTGGCCCTTTCCGGGCCCCGAGTCGGAGCCGTACATGCGTCACCGAAGGTGGCTGTCCTGGATATTGCTCGGCACCCTAACTTGCACCTATCTAGTTGGGCAATATATCTGGACCGTTCACGTATTCGCCATCCAGGTCACACCGGAAGAGCAACCTTATCCGTAACGAGGGCCTGACTGACCCACGTCAAGCACTAGGGAAGCTATAGCAGGTTCGGCCGACGGTGTTGCAGTTCTGCACCACGCTCTCCCGGACGAAGCTGGCTTGTTACGTCCAGCATCCAGCCGGCGCTCAGCGAAGCCGGAACGTCTTGGCGCGGAACGCGAACGGCAGGTCGTCGTCGACCGGCCGGCCGCCGCAGGTCCAGATCGTGCCGCTGCCGCAGTCGGCGATCCGGGTGCTGGCGTTGGTCAGCGACAGCGCGACGTGGGAGATCCGGCGCCTGTTGAACGGCGCGTGCACGGTGGCGTCGCCCCGCCGGTTCACACGGACCCGACGCATCTGGATCCGGCCGTTGGCGCGGTGCACGGTGAGGGTGGCCACGGAGCCGCGGGCGCGCGGGGGCAGGTCGAGCCGGATCCGCAGCTTCCACGGCCCGGCGGTGCCGCGGCCGGGTCGGATGATCGCGTGCTGGCTGCTCAGGTGGCTGAGCCGGGTGCCCTTCCAGCCGATGCCCGGGCGCCTGCCGGACAGGGTGAACCGGCCGGCGGGAGCGGCGGCGTACCGGGCGTAGCTGCGACCCTCGGCGTACCACCGCTGCGGGATCCGGTTCACCGCCCCGAACGTGGCGAACACGTCGGTGAAGGACCTGCCGCGGTTGGCGATCACCCGCCGCTGGGCGACCATCGTGCCCTCGGCGGGTCCGTTGGAGGCGAGGCGCTCCCACACCTGGCGCACGACGGTGGGGTCGCTGCGGCCGTCGGGGCCGAAGTACTCGGTGAGGAACCGCCACCAGATCCACGACCCGTAGACCCAGTTGAAGTCGGCGGGGTCGACGAAGTCGAGCGGTGCCGCGGGGAACCTGAGCGCGCTGCGGTTGAGGTACTGCAGGTTGTCGTTGATGGCGTCGTAGATCTCGTCCTCCACCCAGGCCGCGGTGCCCTCCATCAGCCAGTAGTCGACGTCGAGGCGGTAGGCGAACTGCACCGCGTGGAAGAACTCGTGGGCGGCGGTGACGCGCAGGCTCTTCTCCGGGGCCGCGGCGAACTCCGCGAAGTCGTCGTCGACGACGCAGTACGCGGCCCGCTCGGCGACGTCGTCGATGGTGCAGTAGCCGTACATCCCCTGCTGGCCGAGCTCGGCGAGGTAGATGTCGGTCTTGCCGTTCGGGCCGTGCTTGCGGGCGGTGTTGTCGGGGGTCGGCGGGCGGTAGCCGAGCTGGTCGACGACGCCCTCCCAGACCTGCTCGAAGACGCGGAGGTTCTGCTCGACCCAGTCCGGCACGGCGTCGCCGTCGGAGTCGGTGAGGTCGGGGGCGTCCCCGTCGATGCCCTTGTCCGGGTCGGGGTCGACCTGCTCGGGGTCGGTCACCCAGTGCACGCAGATGTCGGCGGTGTCCGAGCAGCGGTAGGTGGTCGGGGTCCCGGGCAGGTAGCCGTTGCTCCACGGGTCCGCGGCGCCGTCGGTGGGGCGGGCGAGGATGCTGCGGGCGAGCTTGCGGTCCTCGGGCTCGAGGTCGTCGACCCGCAGGGCGAGGTCGCGCAGCACGATGCTGGCGTGCTCGGGACCCGTCTCCGGGTCCGGGCCCCGGTCGGTGTCCGGCACGGACGGGGGCGTCGTACGCCGGTCACGGCGCTCGCCCTGGGCACCGGCGCGGCCGCCGGCGAACAGGTCGTAGGCCTTCTCGAGGGCCTTCTGCGCCTGGCTCGAGCGGTGCGCCGACCCCTGACCGCGGTCGTCGCCGGGAGCCGCCGCGGCGCTCGTCGGGAGCATGGTCAGCAGCAGCGCGCTGAGTATCGTCCCGAGCCCGATCTGGTAACGCATGGTCCCCCTTCGGGACTGGTGGTGACGGTAAAGCGTAAGCGCGTGTCGTCGGCACGCGGGCCAGAACCCGCCGATCGGGCGGCGCGATGTCAGCCCGGCTCGTCGAGGCCCTGCTCGATGGCGTAGCGGACCAGCTGCACCCGGTTGTGCATCTGCAGCTTGCGCAGGGTGTTCTGCACGTGGTTCTGCACCGTGCGGTGGGACAGCACCAGCCGGTCCGCGATCTGCTTGTAGGACAGCCCCTTCGCGACCAGCCGGAGCACCTCGGTCTCCCGGTCGGTCAGCCGCGGGGTGTCGTCGTCGCGGGCCGGGGCGTCGGAGAGCCGGCGGTACTCCCCCAGCACCAGCCCGGCCAGCCCCGGGGTGAACACGGTGTCCCCCCGCGAGACCCGGGTGACCGCCTCGACGAACTCCTCCCGCGAGGCGGACTTCACCAGGTAGCCGGTGGCTCCGGCCTTCACCGCGTCGAGCACGTCGTCCTGCTCCCCGGAGGCGCTGAGGATGAGCACCCGCAGCGTGGGGTCCTTCTCCACGAGCGTCTTGGTGACCTCGACGCCGTTGGGTGCGGGGATCTGCAGGTCGAGGACCACCACCTGCGGCCGGGCGGCGGGAGCGCGGTTCAGGGCCTCGGTGCCGGTGGCCGCGCTGGCGACGATGTCGAACCCGGCCTTCTGCAGGTCGGCGGCGACCGCGTCGCGCCACATCGGGTGGTCGTCGACCACCATCACCCGGATCGCGCTGTTGGTCACGCCGCCTCCTCGTCCGTCGTCGGCCGGAGGCTATCGGTCGCCGGACAGCCGCAGGTAGCGTCCACGCCGGTGCGCCAGCGGCTGCCTCTCCTCCCCGATCTCGACGTGCTCGACGACCGTGTCCAGCAGCAGCGACCAGCCGACCGTCTGCGGCTCGCCGGCGAGGCGTACGCCGGCCCACGCGCTCACCCCGTCCAGCACCGGCCCCCAGTCGGTGTCGGTCCAGGAGCCGAGACGGAACGGTCCTCCGGGCGCCGGGGCCAGCCCGGCGAACGCCTCGGCGAGGTTGCGGTGCTCCCACTCCAGCAGCTGTACGACGAGCGCTCCCCCGTCCCCCAGGGCGTCGGCGAGGTCGGAGTCGGGGTCGACCAGGGCCAGGACGTGGCCGGGGTCCCCGCCGGCGACCATGACGCTGGAGACGGTGAGGCCGGCCCGGTCGGTCCCGCTGCCGGTGGTCCACAACGTCACGGCGCCACCCAGGCGGCCGCGCAGACGCCGTACCGGGTCACGCTCGGACTCGGGCTCGAGGAAGGGATGCTCGGAGTGGATCGTCACCCCGCCGATTGTGCCTCCCGGTGGTCGAGGAGCGACCCACCGGGCGAGCGTCTCGAAACCACCGGCGCCCTGCTCAGCGTGCGGCAACTTCGGCTCTCGTCGGTCAGGCGGTGCGCTCCGCGCGCCGCTTGACGCCGTCCGCCTCCTGGGACAGGTAGCGCTCGGTCAGCCGCTTGTAGAGCCGGCTGACCACGCCGCCGACGGGGCCGGCCTGGTCGATCCGCAGGCACAGCCGAGTGTGGTCGTTGCCGAACGAGGTGAGAATGTGCTCGGCGGTGCTCCGCACGCCCGGACCGGTCGCCACCCAGGTGAAGTGGTGGCAGTCGACCAGCTCGGTGACGGTCCACACCGCGACGGGAAGCTTCGGTTGCCGGATCCGCACCCGGCTGCCGACGTGCAGCGGCCCGGCATCGAGCCTCTCGGCCGAGGCCATGGAGGCAGTCGTCTCGGAGAGCCGTTCGACGTCGGTCATCACGGCCCAGACCCGTTCGCACGGGGCCGCGATCGTCACCGTCGTCTCCTGCTGCATGAGGCCACGTTTCCACCTCGACCGGGGTGGCGCCAAGAGCGGGGGACGTGCCGATGTCAGATCGTGTCGCCGCCACCTCCGCCGGTCGAGGAGCGGGTGACGCGGGCGCCTCGAGACCGCCCCGCCGCGCTCAGCGCGGGAAGGTCAGCTCCCACTCCGTGCCCTGGCCGGGCGCAGTGACCAGGGCGGCCGTGCCGCCGAGGTCCCCCGCCCGGCCCCGGATCGACTCGCGGACCCCGAGCCGGCCCTCCGCCGCGGCCTCGTCGAGGCGGCCTGCGGGGATGCCGGGGCCGTCGTCACGGACGGTCACCACCACCTGGTCACCGAGGTCCTCGAGCAGCACCCAGGCCCGGGCGTCGGCGCCGGCGTGCCGGTCGACGTTGTCGAGGCAGCCGCGGACCGCGGCGAGGATCTCCTGGCCCTGGCCCGCGGGGACCTCGACCGGCGCGCCCGGGACCGAGACCGTCACCCGGCTGCCGCTGAGCGAGCGCAGCGACTCGGTCAGGTCGGTGGTGCCACCGGGTGCGTGCTGCAGCAGCGTGGAGCCGTACGTCGGTTGGCCGGCGCCGCCCTGCACCAACGCCCGCAACGCCGCCTCCTGCTCACCGGCAAGCCGGCCCAGCTCGGCGGCCTCTCCCCCGAGCTCGCGGCCGCGACGCTGCACCAGCGCCAGCACCTGGAGCACGCCGTCGTGCACGGCACGCGCGAGCCGGGCCCGCTCGGCCGCGGCGGCCGCCTCCCGCTCGGCGCGGTCGCGGGCGGCGGCCATCTCCTTGAGCAGCCCGGAGGTGTAGCCGAGGACCGGGCCGCCGATCATCAGCAGGAAGATGTTGCCGTAGTTGGTCTGGTTCAGGTCGCCCCGGACGGCGATGTCGGCGGCCGACACGGCGAGCGACGCCGCCAGCCCGCCGGCCCAGTGCCCGCGGATGCCCCAGGCGAGGACCACTCCCATCACCCAGAAGCCGGGGACGGTCGCGTCGACCGGTCCGCCCTTCACCGCCGGTGAGAGCAGCATCGCGACGACCGTCACCGCCAGGTCGGCCAGCAGGAGTGGGGCGCGGCGTCGTACCGGCGAGTCGTAGGCCCAGACCACGAACGCGGTCCACGCGGCGATGCCGGCGAGGACGGCGACGGCCAGGACCGGACGGGTGACCTCCTCCCAGCGCCAGAGGGTGACCCCGATGGCGTTGAGGAGGACGACGACGCGGAGCACCGCCAGGGCGCGGTACATCGTGGTCTCGACGGCGACGGTCGCCGGGTCGGTGCTGGGGGCGAGCCCGAGCGCCCCGGGGAGTCTCGGGCGGGGCATCCTCAGGAGGCTCGGAGGTCGGACTCGATCTCGTCGGCCTCTTTCTTGGCCTCGGCCTTGCGCGCCTCCGCGGCGGCCTTGCGGGTGGCCTCCTTGTCGAGGGCCTTGGCCTTGGTGGCGTACAGGTCGACGTACTCCTGGCCGGAGAGCTGCATGATCTCGTACATGATCTCGTCGGTGACCGAGCGCAGGATGTAGCGGTCGCTCTCCAGCCCCTCGTAGCGGGAGAAGTCCAGCGGCTTGCCGAAGCGCACCAGCGGCCGGGTGAACGACCCGAACTTCTTGCCGGGCGGGGCGACCACGTCGGTGCCGACGACGGCGACCGGGATGACCGGGACGCCGGTCTCCAGGGCGAGGCGGGCGACGCCGGTCTTGCCGCGGTAGAGCTTGCCGTCGTGGGAGCGGGTCCCCTCGGGGTAGATGCCGAACAGCTCGCCGCGGCCGAGGATCTTCTTCGCCGACAGCAGGGCGCCCTCGGCGGCGCTGCCGCTGGAGCGGTCGATGGGGACCTGGCCGGCGCCGGAGAAGAACCCGCGCTGCAGCCAGCCCTTGAGACCCTTGCCGGTGAAGTACTCCGCCTTGGCGACGAAGGTGACCCGCCGGGCCAGGGTGAGGGGCATGAACAGCCAGTCGGCGTACGAGAGGTGGTTGCTGGCGAGGATCGCCGGGCCCTCCTCGGGGACGCTCTCGGCGCCTTCCACGCGGGGCCGGAAGACCATCCGCAGCAGCGGGCCGATGAAGACCCATTTGAGCAGCCAGTAGAACACCCGTGAACCTCCCGTCAGTGGGCTTACCCTAGCCCCGTTTCCGGGTGCGTGCGACGATGAGGACGAGGCGTTCGCAGGCCGGGCCCGCGGACGTCGTACACACCGAACGCATGGACTGGAGTGCCCCGTGCCCGTCGCCCCACACGCTGAGCCCTTCCACGCCACCGCCGAGCCCGACGAGCAGGGCCGCCGGGTCGGCGTCCTGCTCAGCCACGGCTTCACCGGCTCCCCCTTCTCGATGGTCCCGTGGGGCCGGCACCTCGCGGAGAAGCGGGTACGGCGTCTCGGTGCCGCGACTTCCCGGACACGGAACGTCGTGGCAGGAGATGAACCGGACGAACGTGGCACGACTGGTACGGCGAGCTCGAGCGGGCCTTCGAGAAGCTCCGCGCCGACCATGACCACGTCGTCGTCGGCGGGCTGTCCATGGGTGGCGGCCTGGTGCTGAAGCTCGCCGCCGACAAGGGCCGCGACGTCGCCGGCGTGATGCTGGTGAACGCCGCCGTGGCCTCGAACAACAAGCAGCTGCTCGCCGTGCCGCTGCTCAAGCGGGTGGTGCCGTCGATGCCGGGCATCGGCAACGACATCAAGAAGCCCGGCCAGGACGAGCACGGCTACGACCGGGTGCCGCTGAAGGCGCTGGCCTCGATGATGGCCGGCTGGAAGGCGGTCCGCGAGGACCTGGCGAAGGTGACCCAGCCGATCCTCCACTTCCGCTCCGCCGAGGACCACGTCGTCGACCCGTCCTCGTCGCGGATCATCGCCAGCAAGGTCTCCTCCCTGCGAGGTGCGCGAGCGGATCCTCGAGAACAGCTACCACGTGGCCACCCTCGACAACGACGCCCCGGTGATCTTCGAGGAGTCGGTCGAGTTCATCGAGCGAGTCACCTCGACCGGCTGACGGCCTTCTCATGACTCACACGCCCGAGGAACCCAACGAGCCCGACGAGGGCCGGGACCCGCGCGACCCCAGCTCTGGCTCCGGCGGTGCCGGCGCCGGCCGGAAGCTCGACGAGGACGCCGCCTGGCGCGACATCGTCGCCAACTACGGCGAGCGGCCGTCCGTGGACGCGCCGTCGGTTGAGCCTGCCGAAACCCCGCTCGAGCCGCCTCCCCCACCGGCGGACCGGCCGCGCGGTGAGCGTCCGCGGCGGCGACGCGGTCCCTCAACCGACGACGCAGGCGACCCCGGTCGCGACGAGAGGCTCCGCGGCCTCTTCCAACCCTCCTGGAACGACCCGCTGAACTCCGGGGCGTCCTATGACGACGAGGGACACTTCGTCCCGCCGGACCCGCCGCCCGTGCACGTGACCGACCCACGGCGCCGTGCCGCCTGGGCCGGCCTGTTCGGCGCGCCGCTGATCATGCTGGTCGCCGTGGTCCTCGGCTGGACGCTGCCGGGCTGGGCCATGCTCGGCCTGGCCGGCGGGTTCGCCGGCGGGTTCGTCTACCTGGTCGCCACCATGCCGAACCGGCGCGGACCCGGCGACGACGGCGCCGTGGTCTAGCAAGCCCTGCGAATTCCCTTTCCGGACACAAGGCCCGTATCGGGCGTGCATACTCGCTCTCAAGGGGACCAGCTCACGAGGGGGACGTATGTTCACGGCCGACGACGCACGAGACAAGACCTTCACCACCACACGCCTGCGCGAAGCCTACGAGATCGCCGAGGTCGACGGCTTCCGCGCAGAGGTGACCGAGGCCATCACGGTCCGCGACACCGTGATCAACCAGCTCCGCGACGAGCTGGCGCAGGCTCGGTCACAGGCGCTCCCAGACCGTGACGACGCCCCGTCCAGCGCCCGGGTGGACGACGAGCAGCGGTCGGGCCGCGAGCTCGGCCGCCGCCGTCCGTCTGCTCGAGATCGCTACCGCCAGCGCCGACCAGCTTGTCGCCGAAGCCAGGGCGGAGGCCGAGGCCATCACGAGCGCTGCGGGTCAGGAGTCCGACGATCTCCTCACGGCCAGCCGGAGCGAGGCTGAGCGCGTCACCGCCGAGCTCGAGCGCTCCGCGCGGCAGCAGACCGCGGAGACGGAGGAGCACCGCCGCACGGTCCTGGCGAAGCTTGCCGACGCGAAGGCGACCCTTGAGGCGAAGCTCGAGAACCTGCGCCGGCAGGAGAGTGAGCACCGGGCGCACCTTCGCCAGCACTTCGCCGAGCAGCTGGCGCTGCTGGAGGAGCCTGCGTCTGGGCCGCTCCGGGCCGTAGCCACGGACTGACGCGCGAAGCATTCACCGCGCGCCGCGTTCTGGACGTCCCAAAGCTGAGCTGGTCCTTACCGATGCCGAGCGAGAGCAGCTGACCCGCTGGTCTCGACGGCGCAAGTCCTCGCAGGCGTTGGCGTTGCGTTCTCGAATCGTCTTGGCCTGTGCCGGCGGTGCGGACAACAAGAGCGTGGCCGAGGAGCTGGGGTGTGCTGCGGCGACGGTGGGTAAGTGGCGGGCCCGGTTCGTCGAGCAGCGTCTGGACGGTCTCAGCGACGAGGCACGCCCGGGTCGCCCGCCCTCGGTCACCCTCGACCAGGTCGAGGACGTGGTGGTGGCGACCTTGGAGTCCACGCCGGCCAACTCGACCCACTGGACACGGGCGAAGATGGCCGAGCGGACCGGCCTGAGCAAGTCCACGATCGGCCGAATCTGGCGCGACTTCGGGCTCAAGCCCCACCGCACCGAGGGGTTCAAGCTCTCCAACGACCCGTTGCTGGTGGAGAAGGTCCACGACGTGGTCGGGCTCTACATGAACCCGCCCGAGGCCGCCGTCGTGCTCAGCGTGGACGAGAAAAGCCAAGTCCAAGCGTTGGGCCGGTCTCAGCCGGCGTTCCCGATGATGCCCGGCATGCCCGAGAAGCGCACCCACGACTACGTGCGGCACGGCACCACCAGCCTTTTCGCGGCGTTCAACACCGCCGACGGCACGGTGATCTCGAGCCTGCACCGACGCCACCGCGCGAGTGAGTTCAAGAAGTTCCTGGCCAAGATCGACGACCAGGTCCCCGACGACCTCGAGGTGCACCTGATCTGTGACAACTACGGCACCCACAAGCACCCGACGGTGAACAAGTGGCTCGCCGCGCACCCCCGGTTCCACATGCACTTCACCCCGACCTACTCCTCCTGGATCAACCAGGTCGAGCGGTTCTTCGCCTTCGTCACAGCTGACCTGCTCCAACGATCCGACCACCGAAGCGTCCAAGCCCTCGAGGCCGACATCCGCACATGGCGCGCGGCCCGATCGCTCGGGACGAGCGCCTCACCCTGCCTCTTGACTAAGAGGGCACTACAGATCAGGTGTAGTCGAGGGACTCGACGCGCTTCTTCAGACCCTTGAGCGCGGTGTCGATGATGACCTTCTCGGCCTTCCGCTTGAGCATGCCGATCATGGGGATCGAGACGTCCACAGCGAGGTGGTAGGTCACTTCGGTGGTCCCGTCACCGTTGCTCCGCAGGTCGTAGACACCGTCCATGGCTCTGAGCATCTTGCCCTCGGCGAGCCACCAGCGAACCGACTGGTCACCATTCCAGTCGTACTCCAGCGTGTACTGGTCCTTGATCGGGGTGGCGTCCAGCTCGAAGTACACCTGCCTGGGCCGGTCGCCGTTCCCAGCGTCGACAACCTCGGCCCGCTTGACGCCCTGGGCCCACTGCGGATAGGCGTCGAAGTCGGCGATGACAGCCATGACCTCAGCCGGCTCGGCGTTCACCGTGATGCTTGAACTCGTCTGCTCAGCCATGTAAACGCTCCCGTTCGGTACGACGACGCGTCCGAGACTAGCGAACCGTCGGAACGCTCATGTCGATGTCCGGGGGACCGTCCTCGGCTGGCTGCGCTTCAGTCTGCAAGTTCTACGATGCGGGCACCGGATCCGCAGCTGCTGTCATTGAACCCGCACGTGAAGTCGATCTCCCCGATTGGCACGAATCCGGTGTAGCGCAGCTGCACGTAGTTCGCTGGACCGTTGCCGCCGCCGTTGCCGCCGCCGCTTGTCGTTGCCGCCGCCCTTGCCCCGCCGTTGCCACCGCCGTTCTCGCCGCCGTTGCCACCGCCGTTGGTGCTGGTGTCATCCGGCGCAGTGACAGGGTCTGTCTCGTCCGCCGGTGCGTCCAGCAGCGACTCGCGACCGTCCCAGTCGTCTTCGTCCGCACAGGCTCCTGTTGTGGCAGAGCCGCCCTGGATCTCGAAGGCGCACAGTGTGACCGTGATGTATCCCGTCATGTGGTAGACGGCGTTATTGCCGTTCCCGTGACAGAATCGAACACCGGCAGGGCCATCTCCTTGCCGAGGATCGCGGCGATGTCGTCGCTGAGACCGCCGAAGGACCCGGTCTCGGCGTTCAACTCCGTGGGGTTCGGGATCTCGCCCGCGTAGCCGTACTGGATCCAGCACACGAGGGACGCCTTTTCAGGGTCGTCGCACTGGTTGTCGCTACCGGTTCCGCCGCCACCGCCGTTCAGGTCGAGAAGTCCCCAGTTGCCCGGACCGGTCCCACATCCCTCGTCACCCTTGGCGAAGACCAGCGTGCGGGCGTCACCCTCGAGTCCGGCCAGGGCGTCTGCATCCGTCTTGCACACGGCGAACGGCCGTAGCCCGATCACCGTGCCCGCTGGGCCGACGATGGCCGTAGCGTCCTTCGCGACCTCGATACTGTCGCCGCTGCCGAGGATCCGGCCGAAGAACACCGGTGAGGCCTGCTGTCCTGCAGCGCGGACCACGATCTGCTTCGGCCCTCCGCGAATCGACTCACAGGTGACGCTGAAGCCGCTGAGACTGGCGGTGGGGATGTCCGCGGCTGCGGCGGGAACGTTGGACTGGAAGATGCCGGTTGCCTTCGTCTCAGTGTCGGCCGACGAGTTGAACTCCGCTGCCACTGCGTCGCAGGTGTCGGTGGGAGAGGCGCCTTCGGCGATCTGGTTGGCGACCGCGAGCACCGCAGCGTCCGCACCGTTCTGCAGGTTGCGCTGGTTCGCGTAGGCCATGCTCAGGTCGGCCGCAAACGCGGCGACCCCGAAGAGCACTACGGCCAGCAGGCCGACGAGGATAGCCACCGCGCCATCCTCGCGGCGGGAGTGCCGCAGAGCGCGCCGCGCTCTCAGTGATACTCGCACTGGTACACCCCTTCACTCTTGAGGGTGATGGAGTCGCCCGCCAGCGGCACGGGGACGAGGAAATCCGAGTCGTAAGTGGCAGTCACGGCCAACTGCTGAGGGCTGGCGGCTGACGCCGAGGCGTTGGTGCAGGGCGCCTCGTCTGATTGCCCTCCAGACGATCCGCAGACCACGCTGCCCGCGAGCTTGACCGACACGACGACCTGCGAGGTGTCCACGCCGATCGTGCGGGCTCCGGACTTGACCTGCTCAACGACGTTCCCGCAGGTGTGCGTTCCCGTGAAGGCGTTCACCGAGCCATACCGTGCGCCGGTTCGGACTGCACCGTTCAAAGCGTTTTGCTGCGCGAGGATGAACCCGAACTGAATGATCCCGAAGACCAATAGGAACAGGATGGGGACAACAAGGGCGAACTCGACCGCGGCCGCCCCGCTCTCACGCCCTCGCACCCTTCGGTACGCCACTCGCTCATGCACCATGCCCCACCTCCGGACCCATCATGGCGGCAAATCTGGCCGGCGATGCCGGATCCGGTGAAACCACCCGATTGGGCCATCCATCGCCCGTTCGACACACCAACCGACCTAGACCCGGGCCTAACGAACGAATAGCAGTTGTCCTACTTATGTGGCGTGACGGAATCTTCGTCGTTTCGCGGACGTGAGGATGCTTTTGTTACACCCTTGACCTCGGAGAGCAGCGCGGCTGACGCGTTGCAGGTCGACAGACACACGGATGGCGGAGCTCGAATGGGACGCAGAACTGTTCTTCTCGTGGTGGCTGCCCTCATCGCAGCGCTCGGAACCACGATGGTGTTCATGTACGTGCGGGGGGTCGACGCACGCGCAGCTGAGGCCTACGACGCTGTCGAGGTACTCACAGCCGTGGAAGCGATTGCACCGGGCGAGTCACTCTCTGATGCTCAGGCTGGAGGAAAGATCCAGCTCTCGACAGTGCCGCAGAAGTCGCTGTTAACAGGAGCGACGACCACGTTGGAAGACGTCTCCGGCCAGGTCGCGCTGACCACCATCTACCCCGGCGAGCAGATCGTCACCGGGAAGTTCGGCTCACCCGGGGACCAGGACGTCCTGTCGATCCCCGAGGGGAAGATGGCGATCTCGGTGAACCTCACCGACCCAGCGCGCGTTGCCGGCTTTGTCACTCCCGGTTCGGAGGTCGCGATCTTCGTCTCCGCGGAGCCGGAGGAAACCGACGGCGAGAACACACAGAAGCTGCCCGACTTCACCCGCCTGCTCTTGCCACGCGTGCAGGTCATCGGAGTCGGCACCACGACGGTCGTGCCGACCACCACGACGGACGAGTCTGGCGAGCAGACCACCGAGCAACTGCCCCGCACGCTTCTCACCCTCGCCGTCGACCAGCGCGAGGCCGAGAAGGTGATCTTCGCCGCCAAGAACGGCGAAGTGGCCTTCGCCCTGCTCACCGACGACTCCATCGTCGAGCCTTCCGGTCCCGTGACCGCCAACAACGTCTTCGGCGACTGAGCGATATGCCCGTCATCGTCGAACGCAATCCCGCAACCGCCGACGTCTTCAGTTCGGCGACCGGCAGCGGGACCCAGCGCGTCGAGGGGCTGGAGGACCTGCGGCGGTATCTCGCTGACAACGCCTCCGAGTACGCCGTGATCCTCGGCCCGGGCGTCGACCTGGAGGCTGCCGCTGCCTTGGCGGAGACCATGCGGACGACGCGCCCGGCCACCAGCGTCATCCTCGTGCGACGACGGGTCGACACGAGCGTGCTCGCCGAGGCACTCCGCTCGGGCATGCGCGAGGTGGTCGAGGAGCGGGATCTCTCGGGACTCGGCCAGGCGGTACGACGCGCGGCTGATCTCTGGTCTGCGTTGAACAACGGCGCACACACTGCGGGGGACGGCCCAGGGAGGGGACAGCTCTGCACCGTCTTCTCCCCCAAGGGCGGAGTGGGCAAGACGACGCTGGCGGTGAACCTCGCGGTGGCCATGGCCGACCAGGGCAGAAATGTCTGTGTGGTCGACCTCGACCTGGCGTTCGGTGACATCGCGATCACTTTGCAGGTCTACCCCTCGCGCACCATCGCCGACGCCGTACACGTGCACGACCTCGACAGCGACACGCTGATGAGCCTGCTGACACCGGTGCAGGACAACCTCTCCGCGCTGGTTGCACCCGTCCAGCCCGACGCCAAGGACGCTGTCTCGGCCGCGCTCATCTCCAAGATCCTGAAGATGCTCAAGGCCCAGTTCGACTTCGTCGTGGTCGACACCTCTCCCGCGTTCGACGAGCACGTCCTGCAGGCATTCG
Source organism: uncultured Actinomycetota bacterium (assembly GCA_963747975.1). Taxonomy (GTDB): domain Bacteria; phylum Actinomycetota; class Actinomycetes; order Propionibacteriales; family Nocardioidaceae; genus Nocardioides_C. The sequence goes on along the minus strand of CAVVHI010000004.1, from coordinate 2,079 downwards.
ATGAGAGCGACGTCATCCTCCTCGTCACGACGCTCGACGTACCGACGCTGAAGAACGTCAAGCTGGCCGCCGAGACCTTGTCGCTCCTGAACTATCCGACCGAGCGACAGCACCTGGTCCTCAACCGCGCCGACGACAAGGTCGGCCTCACCGCCGACAAGGTCGAGAGCACGTTGAACATGAAGATCCTGCGGGCCATCCCCGGCTCCTCCGAGGTCGCGCACTCGACCAACCTCGGGAACCCGATCGTGCGCTCCCACCCTCGTCACGAGGTGAGCCAGACCATCATCGAGCTCGCCAGGGAGCTGGTCACGCCGATCGACACGCCCGGCGAGGCCGAAGGCCCACAGACAGAAGGACGACGCAGGCGCGCCAACACCGCACGACGCAGCCTTCTCAGAAGAAACGGACGATAAGAGATGAGCAGCCTCACCGAACGTCTGTCGGCGGCCTCCCGCGACCGCGGAGCGATGACGAGCGTGGCCTCGAAGGACCCTCTGAGCACCGGCAACCCGCGGGCCAAGAAGGCCGCCACCAAGGACGAGTTCTCGGAGCTGAAAGCTCAGGTCCATAGCAAGCTGCTGCAACAGCTCGGTCCCCAGCTCTACGACGCGGACCTCACGCAGTCGGACCTCGAGGACATCGTCCGGGCGACGCTCCAGGAGGTCATGGCCGCCGACGGCACCACCGTGCTGTCGACCGCCGACCGCGCCCGACTGGTCCAGGAGAGCGCGGACGACATCCTCGGCTACGGACCCATCGAGCCCTTCCTGCGGGACCCGGACCTCACCGAGGTCATGGTGAACGGCCCCTACGACATCTGGATCGAGCGCAGTGGCCGGCTGACGAAGGTCGACGGCGCCTTCAACGACGAAGCGCACCTTCGCCGCACCATCGACAAGATCGTGTCCCGCATCGGGCGACGCGTCGACGAGTCCAGCCCCATGGTAGACGCCCGACTCCCCGACGGAAGCCGCGTCAATGCCGTCATCCCACCGCTGGCCGTAGACGGCTCCCTGCTGACCATCCGAAAGTTCGCGGCCGACCCGTTCACCGACAAGGACCTGATTGCGTTCGGCACGATGTCGGAGCGAACGGCCCAGTTCCTCGAAGCGTGCGTACGCGGCCGGCTCAACATCATCATCTCCGGCGGCACCGGCTCCGGTAAGACGACGACGCTGAACATCCTGTCCAGCTACTTGCCGCCCGACGAGCGTATTGTGACTATCGAGGATGCGGCCGAATTGCAGCTGCGCCAGGACCACGTGGTACGGTTGGAATCTCGCCCCGCCAACATCGAAGGCAAAGGCCAGGTCACCATCCGCAACCTGGTCAAGAACTGCTGCGCATGCGTCCCGACCGCATCGTCGTCGGCGAAGTCCGGTCGGGCGAGGCGCTCGACATGCTGCAAGCCATGAACACCGGCCACGACGGCTCGCTCACCACCCTGCACTCCAACGGCCCGCGCGACACGCTGCGGCGTCTGGAAACCATGGTGCTGATGGCCGGCATGGATTTGCCCCTCCGGGCCATCCGTGAACAGATCGCCAGCGCCTTGAACCTGATCGTCCATCAGGACCGCATGCGGGACGGCTCACGCCGCATCACTTATGTCACCGAAGTGCAGGGCATGGAAGGCGACGTGATCACCCTCCAGGACATCTTCGTCTACGACCACTCCGTCGGCTTCGACGCCAGGGGAGGAGCCTCGGCTACCTCCGTGCCACCGGGCTCCGGCCGAAGTTCCTCGAGAAGCTGGCGCAGCACAACGTCCAGGTCGATCCGATGATCTTCGCGATGGACGGCTTCGGAGATGTGCACCGTCGTCTGCTGCGCTCCGCCTGGCAGCCCCGCTGGTGTTGCTCGTGTCGGTCGCTGCGCCGGCGTGGGCCGCTGAGGGGACGATCGATCACGTCGAGCCGGGGGAGAACTCCGTCTCGGTGCTGTACTCCGTGCCCCACGACGGCCTGAGACCTGACCACGGTGGCGGTCACGATCGACGGCACCCCGGTGAAGGCGACCGCCGAGCTCGCCGCCGAGGCAGGTGACGCAGAGACCGTCCGGCGCACCGCGATCCTC
>CAVVHI010000003.1:0-1425525 GCA_963747975.1 uncultured Actinomycetota bacterium | reverse complement strand
CGGTCGGCGTGGTCACCGGCCGCTCCAGCAGCTGTGTGGACGCGCCGGCGGCAGGGGCCGCAGCGACCAGGCCGGGGCCCGGGGCGGCACCTCCCCGGAGCGCGACGGCCAGGTCCGCCGCACTCGCGAAACGCTCGTCAGGATCCTTGGCCAGGGCCTTGTCGACGATGGCGCGCAGGCGCTGCGGCACGGCCGGGTCCAGCGGCGGACCTCCTCGCGGAGGTGGGCGAGCGCGACCTGGATCGGGGTGTCACGGTCGAACGGGCGACGGCCGGCGAGGCACTCGTAGAGCACCACGCCGAGCGCGTAGATGTCGCTGGCCGGGGTGGCCGGGTGTCCCTCGGCCTGCTCGGGCGCGAGGTAGTGCGGGGTGCCGATGACCAGGCCGGTCTGGGTGAGCGTGGACTTGCCGGCCGCGCGGGCGATGCCGAAGTCGGTGATCTTGACCGTGCCGTCCGGGGTGACCAGCAGGTTGGCGGGCTTCACGTCGCGGTGCACGATGCCCAGGGTGTGCGCGGCCGCGATCGCGTCGGCCGCCTGCGCCACCACCGCGGCGGCCCCCTCCGGTGGCATCGGGTCCCCGCCGCGGAGCAGGGCGGACAGCGGCCGGCCGGGACCAGCTCCATCACCAGGAACGGCCGGCGCGTCCGGGACCGTCGTCGTCGGCGAGCTCGCCGAAGTCGAAGACCGAGGCCACGTGGGGATGGACCAGCGCGGCCGCGTTCTGGGCCTCCGCCTGGAACCGGGCGCGGAAGGCGGGGTCGTCGGCGTGCTCCTGCTTGAGGACCTTCACCGCGACCTCCCGGTCGAGGACCGTGTCCTCGGCGCGCCACACCTCGCCCATCCCGCCGGTGGCGACCAGGCTGGTGAGCCGGTACCGCCCGCTGTCCCGGCCGGCCGTCACTGCCCGATCACCGCCTCCATGACGCGCTTGGCGATGGGTGCGGCCAGGCCGCTGCCGGAGATCGCGTCCCGGGCCACCCCGGCGTCCTCGATGAGCACCGCCACCGCCACCTGGGGGTCGTCCGCGGGGGCGAAGGACACGAACCAGGCGTAGGGGTTGCGGTCCGCCGACGTCTGCGCCGTGCCGGTCTTGCCGGCGACCTTGATCCCGGGGATCTGGGCTGTGGTCCCGGTGCCGTTGTCGACCACGTCGATCATCATCTGGGTGAGGTCGCGGGCCACCGACGAGCTGACCGCGTTGCGGTACGGCTCGGGGCCGGCCTTGTCGAGCACATCGAGGTCGGGGAGCGGACCTCGTCGACCAGGTAGGGCTTCATCACCGTGCCGCCGTTGGCGATGCCCGCCACCACCATCGCCATCTGCAGGGGCGTCGCCGCGACGTCGAACTGCCCGATCGCCGACAGTGCGGTCTGCGGCTCGTCGGGGTCGCCGGGGAAGCGGCTCTCGGCCTGTCCGGGCAGGTCGTCGAGGTACACGTCACCGAAGCCGAACTTCTCCGCCTGCTCGCGCAGGGCGTCGTCGCCGATCTCCATGCCGAGCCAGCCGAACGCGACGTTGCACGAGACCCGGAGCGCCTGCGTCAGCGTCACGCGGCTGCCTCCGCAGTCGGTGCCGCTGTCGTTGGGGAGCACCGCGTCGGTCAGCGGCAGGTCGAGCGTCGCCCCACCGGGGACCAACGACTCCGGGGTGTACTGCCCGCTGGAGAGCGCGGCCGCGGCCGTGACCAGCTTGAACGTCGACCCCGGCGGGAAGACCTCCTGGATGCCGCGGTTGAGCATCGGGCGGTCGTCGGCGGCGTTGAGCCGCTTCCACGCCTCGGTGACCTGCCCGAGGCGGTGGGACGCGAGCTCGTTCGGGTCGTACGCCGGTGACGACACCATCGCCAGGATCGCCCCGGTGGACGGGTCGAGCGCCACCACGCTGCCCTTGATGCCCGTGCCACCGAGGTCACGCAGGCCGTCGAACGCCGCGGTCTGCGCCAGGGGGTCGATGGTCAGGGTGACGTCGCCGCCCTTGGGCTCGGCGTTGCCGAACATGTCCACGACGCGCTTGACGAACAGCCGCGGGTCGCTCCCGGACAGGATGTCGTTGTGGCTCTGCTCCACGCCGCTGCGGCCGTAGATGTAGGAGAAGTACCCGGTCAGGTGGGCGTACTTCAGCGGCTGCGGGTACCGGCGCTGGAACTCGAACTGGTCGTCGACCGGCACGCTCTCGGCCACGGAGGTGCCGCTGACCAGGATGGCTCCGCGCTCACGGGAGAACTCCGCGTCACGGACCCGCTTGTTGTCGCTGCGGGAGTTCAGCTCGTCGGCGCGGATGTACTGCAGGTAGGTGGAGTTCACCAGCAGCGCCAGGAACAGCGTCAGGCAGACGATCGCCATGGTGCGGATCGGCTTGTTCATCGTCGGCTCACCTGACCATCACCACCGCGGTGGCGTCGTCCTCGGGAGAGCCGGTGAAGCTCGGCAGCGGCCTCCGGGCCTGGTCGGAGATGCGCAGCAGCAGCGCGATGATCGCCCAGTTCGCGACCAGCGAGGACCCGCCGTAGGAGAGGAACGGCGTGGTGAGTCCGGTCAGCGGGATCAACTTGGTGACTCCGCCGACCACGACGAAGACCTGCAGGGCGAACACCACCGCGAGACCGGCGGCGACCAGCTTGCCGAACCCGTCGCGGCACACCAGCGCGGTGCGCAGGCCGCGCTCGACGATCAGCCCGTAGAGCAGGATCACCGCCATGACGCCGGTGAGGCCGAGCTCCTCGCCGACCGCGGCGACGATGAAGTCGGAGTAGGAGAACGGGATCAGGGTCGGGTCGCCCTGGCCGAGGCCACGTCCCACGAGGCCACCCCAGGCCTGGCCGTACATCCCCTGGACGATCTGGTAGCTGTCGTACTCGCCGCCGAACGGGTCCAGCCAGGAGCCGACCCGCCGCTGCACGTGCGGGAACAGCAGGTAGCCGACGTAGGCGCCGGCCGAGAACAGCAGGCCTCCGACCACCAGCCAGCCCGGCCGTTCGGTCGCGATGTAGAGCATCACCAGGAACAGCCCGAAGAACAGCAGGGACGAGCCGAGGTCCTTCTGCAGGACCAGGACACCCAGGCTGACCAGCCACATCACGAGGATCGGGCCGAGGTCGCGGGCGCGGGGCAGGTCGACGCCGAGGAAGCGGCGGCCCGCCAGGGCGAGCGCGTCGCGGTGCAGCACCAGGTAGCCGGCGAAGAAGACGACGAGCAGCACCTTGGCGACCTCGCCGGGCTGGAAGCTCATCGGTCCGATGTTGATCCAGATCCGGGCGCCGTTGATCTCCCGGCCGATGATCGGCATCAGGGGCAGCACCAGCAGGGTGACGGCGGCGAAGCCGGAGGTGTAGGTGAACGCCTGGAGGCGCCGGTGGTCACGGAGCACCACGAGGACACCGACGAAGATGACCACGCCGACCGTCATCCAGATCAGCTGGTCGCCGGCGTAGGTGCTGGCCTCCTCGTTGCGCTCGAGCTCGGCGAGGTCGATGCGGTGGATCATGGCGAGGCCGAGCCCGTTGAGGGCGGCGACCACCGGGAGCAGGACCGGGTCCGCGTAGGGCGCGGTGATCCGCACCGCGACGTGGGCGGCGACGGTCAGCACGGCCAGCCAGCCGGCGTAGCCCACCATGTCGGCGGGGATGGTGCCCTCGACACCGAACCCGACGGCGGCGTAGGCACCGATGCCGACGGCGAGCGCCAGCACGAGCAGGAACAGCTCGGCGCCGCGGCGTCGTCGGTGCGTGAAGCCGGACAGCGGGTTGCCGGGCATCAGGGGCTCACCTCGACGCAGTCCGGCGGCGCCAGCGTGGGTGAGGGAGACGGGCTGGGTGTCGGGCTCGCGGACGGCGAGGCGCCGGCGCGCGGCCGGGCGGACGGGTCACCGGCGGAGGGTCGCGCCGACGGGGCAGCGGTCGGGGACGGCTCGGCCGTCGGGCACGGGCGCGCCAGCTCCCCGATGTTGTCCACGATCCGGCGGGCGTCCTGGAGGCTCTCGGCGCTGATCCCGTCACGGACCTGCGCGGCGCGGTACTCGGGCAGGGAGGCCAGCGGGATCTGGGAGGTCTCGTACAGCCCGGAGAGGTCGAGACCCGGAAGGTCGGCGTCGATGCCCTGGAAGATCGCGACCTGCTCGTCGGCCTCGGCGACGAAGTACTGCTTCTGCGTCCACGAGTACGCCGCCGCCCCGGCCGCGGTCAGGACGCCCAGCACGACGAGGAGCACGGCGATGCGGGCCAGCCAGGCGAACCGGCGCGGAGGGCGCGGCGCGTAGCGCAGCTCCTCCGGGTCGACCTCGCGCGCGTCCTCGCCCGGGACGGGCTCCAGCTCACCGGTGTCGCCTCCGCGGTGGCCCCGGAAGATCTTCGAGGCCGCGCCGGCCTTCCGCGGCTGCTCGGCGGCGGCGCCGACCAGCATCGGCCCGGTGGAGGCGGCCGCAGCAGTGTCCGCGTCCACCGGCGCATCCCCGGCCACCACGTCGGCGACCACGCAGGTGACGTTGTCGCTGCTGCCCGCCTCGAGCGCGGACCGCACCAGCTCGACCACCGCGTAGTCGACCGTCCCGGTGCCGAGGATGTCGGCGAGCCGGCTGTCGTCGAGGACGCCCGAGCATCCGTCGCTGCACAGCAGCAGGCGGTCGCCGGGCGCCAGCTCGATGGTGAACAGGTCCGGGTCGGTCTCGTGCACGCCGTCGACGGCCTTGAGGATCAGGTTGCGGTGCGGGTGCGACCGCGCCTCCTCCTGGGTGATCCGGCCCTCGTCGATCAGGCTCTGCACGAACGTGTGGTCCTTGGTCAGCTGGGAGAGCTCGCCGTCGCGCAGCAGGTAGGCCCGGCTGTCCCCGACGTGGCCCAGGCCGACCCGGGTGCCGTCGAACAGCGCCGCGGTGACCGTCGTACTCGTCCCCTCCAGCTCGGGGTCCTCGTCGACGAGCTCGGCGATCCGGTCGTGGGCGCGGTGGATGGCGCCGGCCATGGCCTGCAGGAGGTCACCGTCGGGTGCGGTGTCGAGGCGGCGGAGGATCTGTACGGCGGTGGAGGAGGCGACGTCTCCGCGCGCGGCACCGCCGACGCCGTCGGCCACGACGAGCAGGTGGTCGCTGGCGTACCCGGAGTCCTGGTTGTCCTTGCGGACCCGCCCGACGTCGGAGAGGGCGGCGTAGCGCAGGCGCAGGGAGTGCTGTGGCGTGGACGTCACCGGCGGCTACTTCCTCAGCTCGAGGGTGGTCTTGCCGATCCGGATCTGCGAGCCGAGCTGCAGCGTGGTCGGCTGGCTGATCCGCTGGGAACCGATGTAGGTGCCGTTGGTGGAGCCGAGGTCCTCGACGAACCACTGGTCGCCGGAGGCGGCGATCCGTGCGTGGCGGGTCGAGACGTAGTCGTCGTCGAGGCGGATGGCGGCGTCGCTGCCGCGGCCGATCAGCAGCGGTGCCTGGTCGAGCGGGATCGTCTCGCCGTCGTTGGCGCCGTCGACGATCGCGACGTGGGTCGGTGCGCCCCGGGGCCGCTTCGCCGGCTTGGGCCGGTTCCGGGCGGCCCGCCGCTGCTCGCGCCGCTCCGCCCGGGGGGTCTGCTCGATGCGGGCGCCGAACATGTCGGAGCGGACCACCGAGATCGCCGAGAGCACGAAGATCCACAGGATCGCCAGGTAGGCGAACCGGATCAGCATCAGCGTCAGCTCAGACATCGCCGCCCTCCCGGGCACCGACCATGTGCACCGTCATCGTGGTGTTGCCGATCCGCACCGTGGACCCGTCGGCGAGCGTCGCGTGCTGCACGCGCTGGCCGTCGACCAGCATGCCGTTGGTGGAGCCGAGGTCGACGATACTGACCGAGGGCGCGCCTGCGCCGGGGAGCACCTGGATCTCGGCGTGGCGGCGGGACACCCCCGGGTCGTTGATGCGCAGGTCGGTGTCGGTGCCGCGACCCACCACGAGCCCGGGAGGCTCGAGAGGGTGTCGCATCCCGTTGACCTCGAGCACCACGCGCGCCCGTCGTACGGCGGTGTCGGTGACGCTCGCGCCGCCGGCGGGGGTCACCCGCGCGACCGCGGCGCTGCGGACCCGGAACCGGCCGGTGCCGAGGTCGTCGGCCTGCTCGAGGCTGATCGTGATCGGCCCGGTGAAGACGTAGGACTGCTCGTCGGCGTGCTCACGGAGCATCTCGGTGAGCTCCTGGGTCAGCGTCGTGCCGTACTGGGTGAGCCGCTCGTGGTCGACCGGGGACAGCTCGACGTGGAAGGTGTTGGGCACCAGCCGGCGCTCGCGGGAGAGGATCTGCGCCGAGTTGTCGACCTCGCGCTGCAGGGCCGCGGCGACCTCCACGGGCTGCACCTCGCTGCGGAAGGCGCGGGCGAAGGCACCGGAGACCAGCTGCTCCAGCTTGTTCTCGAAACGCTGAAGGACTCCCATGCCGCCTCCTCTCTGCCTCTCGCCTGCTGCGCCTACGGTCCCAGTCTTGCCTGCATGCCGAAACGGTGGGGGCACCCTGCCAACGACGTCCCCAGGGTGTCGTTATGCCCAGCCGGGGGGCGACGAACCCGCCGGCGTGCACCGATCACCGACCGGGGAGAGCCGCCCGGGCCCGCCGTGCCACCCCCGCGGTTCGGCATCGTATCGGCCCACCGGTGCCGCGACGCGGGCCGGTTTGGGGTGCGTCGTGGTCGTGGGATACCCTTGCCGGGCTTCAGGCGCGAGTGGCGGAATAGGCAGACGCGCACGGTTCAGGTCCGTGTGCCCGAGAGGGCGTGGGGGTTCAACTCCCCCCTCGCGCACCACCAGCAGCATCGAAGGCCGGGACCGGTCCCGGCACCGGACCCGGTGACCCGACAGGGGCACCGGGTCTCGTCGTTCCGTCCCAACCGCGTCGGGCCCCGTGGCATAGTGCTGCGCGTGTCGGAGCGCGAGGGGGGAGCCGCGGGTGTGCGCGCCCCGGCGGCCCGCGTCCCGACCGAGCGTCCCGCTGACAGCGCGGAGGTGCTGAGGTCCCTGGGGGTCGACGCGCTCGTCGAGATCATCGAGACCATCGGGTACGGCGTCTGCGTCACCGGCGACGAGCACACGTGGCTGTACCTCAACCCCGCCGGCGCCCGGATCGTCGGTTCCTCCTTCGAGGAGCTGTTCGGCCGCGACTACCTGCTGCACTTCCCGGAGCACGAGCGCCCCGCGCTGCTCGCCCTGGAGCACAAGCAGCGCGAGGGGGACACGGGGTTCTACACCAACACCGTCCTCCAGCCGGGTGGCCAGGAGCTGGAGATGACGTGGTCGGGCACCGTGGTGGAGGTCGACGGCCACGAGCTCGCGCCCGCGATCTTCCACGAGACCTCCACGGTGCGCCGTGCCCAGCGCGAGGCCGCCGAGCTCGGCGCCGCCGCGGTACGGATGGCCGCAGGGGGCTCGACCGGCGACGTGCTCGACGCGCTGGTGACCGAGGCGGTGTCGGCGACCCGCGGGTGTGCGGCGCTGCTGCTCGTCGCCGACGCAGACGGCTGGTTGCGGGTCGCGGCGTCCCACGGTCTCGACGCCGGTCTCGCCGAGGCCGTCGACGGCTCGCCCGCACGCCTCGCTGACCTTCCCGCAGCCGAGCTGCTGCTGCACGGCCGCGGCGGCTTCCTCTCCGACGACCGCGCCCGGCTGCAGGGCACCGCTCTCACCCGCCCCTGGGTGGCCGCCACCGAGGGCCTCGACTGGAAGGGAGCGGCCAAGATCCCCGTGTCCGGGGACGACGGCGTCGTCGGCTGCCTGGTCGTGCTCGTGCCCGAGCGGATCACCTCTCCCAGCGAGTCCGAGCTGGCCTTCTGGCGTTCCCTCGCCGAGCAGGCGGGCGTCGCCCTGGGCACCGACCTGCTGCGCAACGAGGTCTCGCGCACCTCCGCGCTGATGGAGCGGCAGCGGATCGCCCGCGAGCTGCACGACTCGGTGAACCATGCGTTGTTCGGGCTCCAGGCCCGGGCCCAGGTGATCCGGCGCGCTCTCGACGCCGGCAACGCGGACCTCGCCCGGGAGGCCGCGCAGGACCTCGACCTGCTCTCCCGGCAGGCCACCGGCGAGATGCGCGAGCTGCTCGCCGAGCTGCGCCCCCCGGCCGACGAGGACGCGGAGACCCTCGCGTCGGCGCTGCGCCGGCTGGCCGACTCGGTGAGCCACCGCGACGGGCTGCCGGTGCACCTGCAGCTGCCCGTCGAGGAGCTCGACGGGCTCGCCCCAGCCACCACCGAGCACCTCTTCCGGATCGCCGGCGAGGCGCTGCACAACGCGGTCAAGCACGCCGACGCGGGCAAGGCCGAGATCACACTGTCCCGGGCCGGTGGCCGGCTGGTCCTCACCGTGGCCGACGACGGTCGCGGCTTCGACACCGCGGTGACCACTGCCACCGGCCACGGCCAGCGCACCATGCGCGAGCGCGCGGCGCTCTGCGGCGGTGAGCTGCGGGTGTCCAGCGGTCCGGGTCGGGGGACCGCGGTCACCGTCCGGGTGCCCCTGGCCGCCGCTCGCTGACCGCGCCGGGCCCCGGGCGGCTCCTCCTCGCGGAGGAGCCGGGGTCGTCCGCAGGCATCGGCGGACCGCCGGCTGCCGTCGAGAAGTTGAGGCGGAGGTTGGTTCCCGCAGCCGAGGCGCCCTGGCCCCGGTCTCCCTAGCGTCGAACCCGTCGCCCGAGACAGGGCGCCGCCGAACCAGAAGGAGACATCGTGAGCACCGCTCAGGCAACCGCCGACCTCACCCGGGAGCACACCGCCGCGGCGGCCCGCAGTACCGACCTGACCAAGGTGTACGGCTCCGGCGAGACGCAGGTGACCGCCCTCGACCACGTGTCGGTGGAGTTCGACCGCGGTGAGTTCACCGCGATCATGGGCCCGTCGGGCTCCGGCAAGTCGACGCTCATGCACGTGATGGCCGGCCTGGACGCCCCCACCTCGGGGCAGTCCTGGATCGGCGAGACGGAGCTGAGCACGCTCCACGACAAGGGTCTGACCACCCTGCGCCGCGACAAGGTCGGCTTCGTGTTCCAGGCGTTCAACCTGGTCCCGACCCTGACCGCGCTGGAGAACATCACGCTGCCGATCGACATCGCCGGCCGCAAGCCCGACCAGCCCTGGCTCGACCAGGTCATCGACACGGTCGGCCTTCGTGGCCGGCTCTCCCACCGGCCCGCCGAGCTCTCGGGCGGCCAGCAGCAGCGCGTCGCCTGCGCCCGGGCACTGGCGAGCCGGCCGGAGATCATCTTCGCCGACGAGCCGACCGGCAACCTCGACTCCCGCAGCGGCGCCGACGTGCTGGCGTTCCTGCGGATGTCGGTGCGCACCCTCGGCCAGACCGTCGTGATGGTCACCCACGACCCCGTCGCCGCGTCGTACGCCGGTCGCGTGCTGTTCCTCGCCGACGGCCGGATCGTCGACGAGATGTCCGCCCCCACCGCCGACCGCGTCCTCGAGCGCATGAAGGCGTTCGACACCGCCCAGGAGGCCTGACGATGTACCGCACCGCCCTACGCAACCTGCTGTCCCACAAGCTGCGCCTGCTGCTCAGCGGGGCGGCGGTGGTGCTCGGTGTCGCCTTCATCTCGGGCACGATGGTCTTCACCGACACGCTGAGCAAGACGTTCACCGACCTGTTCGAGAGCTCCTCGGCCGACGTCAACGTCGAGCCGGCGGCTGCGTTCGAGACCGGGCTCGCGGGCACCGGCGTCGGCACCGCGACCAGCACCGTGCCGGCCGCGGTGGTCGACCGGATCCGCGGGCTGGACGGGGTCGCGGCGGCCGAGGGCACGATCGCCACCGAGGGGGTCTACGTCCTCGAGGAGGACGGCGGGGTCCTCGACACCGGGGGAGCGCCCGGGATGGGCGCGAGCTGGACCGAGGACGAGCTGCTGCGCACCGGGGAGCTGGTCGAGGGCCGTGCCCCCGCTGCCGCCGGCGAGGTGGTGCTCGACGCCGACACCGTGGAGAAGACCGGGTACGGCGTCGGGGACACGGTCTCCCTGCTGACCCCGGGGCCCCGGATCGACGCCGAGCTGGTCGGCGTGTTCACCTACGGCGAGCACGGTGGCCTCGCCGGCGCGAGCATGGCCGCGTTCGACGTCGCCACCGCCCAGGACCTGCTGCTGGAGCCGGACCGGTTCACCGCTGTGGCGGTGGCCGCCGGGAGCGACACCACCCACGCCGACCTGGCAGAGGTCGTCGCCGCCGAGCTCGGCACCGGCTACGACGTGAAGACCAGGCAGGAGCAGGCCGCGGACATGGCCACCGCCCTGGAGGACGGCCTCGGCTTCATCAACACGTTCCTGCTGGCGTTCGCCGGCGTGGCGCTCTTCGTGGGCACCTTCCTGATCCTCAACACGTTCTCGATGCTGGTCGCCCAGCGCACCCGCGAGCTGGCCCTGCTGCGTGCCCTGGGCGCGAGGCGGCGTCAGGTCACCCGGGCGGTGCTGCTCGAGGCCCTGGTCCTCGGCGTGCTGGGCTCGACGACCGGTCTGGCGGTCGGCGTGCTGCTCGCCCACGGCCTGCGGGCGCTGTTCGGGCAGCTCGGCCTCACCCTGGACGGCGGCCTGGTGTTCTCGCTCTCCACCGTGCTGTGGTCCTACGCCGTCGGTGTCGTGGTGACCCTGCTCGCGGCGTACCTGCCCGCCCGCCGGGCCTCGAAGGTCCCGCCGGTGGCGGCGATGCGCAGCGAGGCACCCGGCGCCGTCCGGTCCCTGAGAGTGCGCACCGTCGCGGGCTCGGTGATCGCCGTGCTGGGCGCCGCGGCGCTGCTGGCGGGCACCCGGGCCGAGGAGGGAGCCGCAGCGGTGGGGGCCGGCGCCGTGGCGCTCGTCGTCGCCGCGATCGTGCTCAGTCCCGTGCTGGCCCAGCCGTTCCTGCGCCTGGTGGGGGTCGTGCTGCCCCGTCTCGCCGGGCGCACCGGCCACCTGGCGCGGGAGAACGCGCTGCGCAACCCCCGTCGTACCGCCGCCACGTCGTCGGCGCTGATGATCGGCCTGGCGCTCGTCACCGGCTTCAGCATCCTCGGCGCGTCGGCGCACGCCGCCGTCGACGAGCTGGTCGAGGACGCGATCGCCGCCGACTACGTGGTCTCCACCACCGTCGGTCAGCCGTTCACGCCGGACGTGGCCACGCGGCTGCAGGAGGTCGACGGCGTGGAGACCGTCACCAGGTCCCGGTTCGGCACCGCGCGCGTCGACGGTGAGGACACCTTCTTCACCGCCTTCGACGCCGCCACGCTGCACCGGGCGCTGAAGGTGGACGTGGTCTCCGGCGACATGCGCCGGCTCGACGCCGACGGGTTGTACGTCGACGAGGACACCGCCGACGAGCGCGGCTGGGTGCTCGGGCAGACCGCGGAGCTGCTGCTGCCCAACGGCGAGCGGCGGGCGATGGAGGTGGCCGGGGTCTACGCGGCCAACGAGGGCATGGGGCCGATGGCGATCTCGCTCGACACCTTCACCGCCATGGGCGGGGCGGCACTGGACCGCTACGTGTACGTCGGCCTCGCCGAGGGCGTCGACGTCGCCGACGTGCGACCGGAGCTGGAGGAGGCCCTCTCCGCCTACCCGGTCGTCGGCCTGCGCGACATCGAGGAGTTCAAGGCCGAGCAGCGCGAGCAGGTGGACCAGCTGCTGATGATCATCAACGCCCTGCTGGTGCTCTCGGTGCTGATCGCGGTGCTCGGCGTGGTGAACACCCTGGTGCTGTCGGTCATCGAACGGACCCGGGAGCTCGGCCTGCTCCGGGCGATCGGGATGAGCCGCCGGCAGGTCCGCCGGATGGTCCGGCTCGAGTCGGTGGTGATCTCCCTCTACGGCGCGGTGCTCGGGCTCGGGCTCGGTGCGCTGCTCGGAGTCAGCCTGGTGCACGCACTCGCCGGCGAGGGCCTGAGCGAGGTCGTCGTCCCCGGTGGACAGCTCGTCGGCTTCCTGGTGCTCGGTGCGGTGATCGGCGTGGTGGCCGCTGCCTTCCCGGCCCGCCGGGCCGGCCGGCTCGACGTGCTGCAGGCGATCGCCACCGAGTGACCCAGCGAGACCCACGGCAGGGGCTTCCCGACACGGGGAGTCCCTGCCGTCGTTGTCGGGGCAGGCGCCTCCTCCTCGAGGACGAACCGGCCCGCCAGGTTCGTCCTTCGGGCCGACGCGCCGCCGCCGCGGGGCACCTAGCGTGAGGGCATGGACGCCCCGCCCCGGACCGCCCCGTGGGGCATGCTGCGCCGTCCGGCCGTGCGGGACGCCGCCATCGCGGTCCTGGTGGCCGCGCTGTCCGTCGCGGCGCTGTGGAACCCACCGCCCTTCGTCGACTTCGACTTCCGGGACCCGGACCCGCTGGGCGTGGCCCTGGCCGTGGCGGGCGGCGCCGCGGTGGCCTTCCGGAGCAGCCGGCCCGTGGCGGCCACGCTGGTGGCGCTGGCCGCGGTGGTGCCGCTGACCCAGCTCGGCTACAGCCAGAGCATCGGCGGCATGGCGGCGCTGCTGACCCTCTACAGCGTGGCCGTGAGCCGGCCGCTGCGCACCAGCGTCCCGGCGCTGGTGCTGACCGTGACGGTCCTCGGCACGGTGCTGGTGACCACCCCGCTCGCAGCCACGCCCAGCGACTGGGCCGCCAACCTCTTCGTGGTCGCGACCGCCTGGGCGTTCGGTCGTTCGGTGCGCGTACGGCGGACGCACGTGGCCACCGTGCACGCCCGCAACAGCGCGCGTCTCGCCGCGCAGGCGGCCGAGACCCGGGCCATGCTCGCGGAGGAGCGCGCCCGCGTGGTCCGGGAGATGCAGGACCTCGTCGCGCACACGCTCACCGAGCTCAACGTGCAGGTGTGTGCGGCCAGGCGGACGCTGGACCGCGGCGACCCGCACGCCGCGGAGCAGCTGCTCGCCGACGCCGAGGGAGCCGGTCGCACCGCCCTGGGGGAGATGCGCCGGGCGGTCGAGCTGCTCGGACCCGACGACAACGCCGGCAGCCGGATGCGACCGCAGCCCACGATCGCCGACCTGGAGGACCTCGTCGCGCGGGAGCGGACGTCCGGCCTCGACGTGCGACTGGTCGCCACCGGCGCCGGGGAGGGGGTCCCGCCCGGTGTCGCGCTCACCGCCTACCGGGTCGTCGAGCAGGCGCTGGCCGCCGCGCACGCCGACGGGTCGGCGAGTGCGGAGGTGATCCTCGGACGCACCGGCGACGACCTCTCGGTACGGGTCCGGTCGACCCCGCGGAGCCCCCGGGTGCGCTGGCGGGAGGAGGAGTCCCCGGACACCGGCGCCCTGGAGCGGCTGCGCACTAGGGTGGAGCTGTACGGCGGACGTCTCCAGCTGGCACCGACCCGCGACGGCGGGACCGACGTCTCCGCGCGACTCCCCACGGCCACCGGAAGGACCGCATGAGCATCTCCGTGATGCTGGTCGACGACCAGCCGCTGCTGCGCACCGGTTTCCGGCTGATCCTCGCCTCCGAGGTCGACCTCCAGGTCGTCGGAGAGGCCTCGGACGGGGAGAGCGCGCTGGCCCAGGTCAAGGCGTTGCGGCCCGACGTCGTCCTGATGGACATCCGGATGCCGCGCATGGACGGCGTCGAGGCGACCCGGCGGATCGTGGAGACCTACGGTGCGGAGGCCCCGCGAGTCCTCGTGCTGACCACCTACGACGACGACGACTACGTCGTGGAGGCGCTGCGTGCCGGCGCCTCCGGCTTCCTGCTCAAGGACACGCCCGCCGAGGACCTCGTCGAGGCGGTGCGCGTGGTCCACCGCGGCGAGGCGGTCGTGGCACCGAGCGTGACCAGGCGCCTGCTGGACCGGTTCGCCAAGCACCTGCCCGAGCCGAGACCGCAGGCCCCCGCCGACCTCCCCGAGCTCACCGAGCGGGAGACCGACGTGTTCCGCCTGCTGGCGCGGGGCCTGTCCAACGCCGAGATCGCGGCCGGCCTCGTGGTCAGCGAGACGACCGTGAAGACCCATGTCAGCAACCTGCTGGCCAAGCTCGGCCTGCGGGACCGGGTCCAGGCGGTCGTCTACGCCTACGAGACCGGCCTGATCTCCCCCCGCTGACCCCTGTGTCCCGCCCCGGGGCGGTGCGACACGCCGGTCCCGGCGGTCCGAAGGTAACGAGACTTTGGGTACCGCACGGCCCTCGCCCTTGTGACTTTCGACCCCTGTGAGGGCTGTGCTCCGGATGTGAGGTTTGGGGTGCCAACAAGGCAACACCAGAAGTCACCGGAACAACACAAGGGATTGATTCAGATGACCAAACGACTTCGGACCCTCGGGGTGGTCCTCGCCGTACTCGGCCTCGGCTTCCTGGCCGGCAGCGGGATCGCCTACGCGAAGGTCGCCGACGGCGCCGACTCGCTGCAGTCGTTCAGCGCGGCCCAGAACGTCGAGCTGACCTACAACGAGGACGGCCAGCTCATCGACCGCGGCGAGACCGCCGGCGCCGACGCGATCATGTCGCTGCTCGTCGACGAGTGGAACTACCCGGTCGTCGAGTCCGAGCTGGACCCCAACGACCCGCTCGTGAACACCGCCAGCGAGTACATGTTCCAGATGGCGACCATCGCCTTCCACACGCTGCACGGCACCGCGACCGTCACGCTGGACGAGGACGTCGAGTACAACGGTGAGACCTTCGCCGCCGGCACCTACGAGGTCGAGGGCGACGGCCGCTACTGGACCGACTTCGACCGGATGCACCCGCTCGAGGGCCCTGCTCGCGAGATGCTGTGGACCGGCACCGCGCACGGTCTGATCGGTGAGCTCGGCGTCGGCACCGTCACCGCCCAGGCGCTGACCATGGGTATGGCGCTGGTCGGCATCCTCGCCGGCGTCGGCGCAGGCTTCCTCCTCCTCGGCCTCGGCCTGGTGTGGGCAGGCGCCACCAAGAAGGCTCCGACCGGTGTCCCGGCCGCCGAGCGCATCGAGACCCCCACCGCCCGGGTGTGAGGCCCTTGGACTCCGCCGACGAAGAGGCAGCGACTTCGCCCCGACCGCAGCAGCGGTCGGGGCGGAGTCATGTTGTCACGGCGCGGTGCCGGGCCGACCTCTGTGGACCGGGACGCAGAACGGCCCGGTGACCTCACGGTCACCGGGCCGCTGCGGTGCGGAAAACCTCAGGGGGAGGCCACCGGCGGCGCACCGTCCGCAGCGACGGAGCGGTCCCCGGCGCGGGGACCGGGGGTCCGCTGGGCCGGCACCGGCCAGTAGTCGGGACCCGCCGGCATCGCCGGCATCAGCGGGCGCGTCGCCTCACGGCGGGCGTGCGTCTCGGTCGTGTGCTGCCCGGCAGTGCTCATCCTGCTCCCTCCGGTGGTGCCTTTCGGACCACGCTAGGGACCAGGACCGGTGGTCCGACACGGTCGAAGGTCCCGGCCCGCGTGGATCGGTGGACGAGCCGGCGGCCCGGGTTTGGTCCGGGCGGCCGCCGGTTACCACCCAGGGTCCGGCACGGCACGCACCTCACCCTGCGAAGGAGCACCCATGACCACGACCCCCGTGAACGTCGCAGTCGTCTACTACTCGTCGACCGGCACCACCTACGCCATGGCGGAACGGCTGAGCCAGGCCGCGGAGAAGGCCGGGGCGGAGGTCCGGCTGCGCAAGGTCGCCGAGCTCGCACCGGAGGAGACGATCCGATCGGTGGACGCCTGGGCCCAGCACCGGGAGGAGACCCGCGACGTGCCCGTGGCCGAGCCCGACGACGTGGTCTGGGCCGACGCCGTGCTCCTCGGCTCGCCCACCCGCTTCGGCAACGTGGCCTCCCAGCTCAAGCAGTTCCTCGACACGCTCGGCCCGCAGTGGGGCCAGGGCCAGCTCGCGGACAAGGTCTACGTCGGCTTCACCTCCACCCAGACCGCGCACGGCGGCCAGGAGTCGACCCTGCTCGCGCTGTACAACACGATCCACCACTTCGGCGGGCTCATCGTGTCCCCCGGTTACACCGACCCGGTGAAGTTCGCCGACGGCAACCCGTACGGCGTCAGCCACGTCACCGGTCGCGACGACGACGCCGAGCTCGGGGACACCCAGTACGCCGCGCTCGACCACATGGCCGACCGGGCCGTCGAGGTCGCCCGCAGGCTCAAGACCGACGCGGCCTGACCCCCGAACAGGGCCGGGGCGCCGGCCGGGCGTTAGTCCCGCGCACCGCTGGGCACGGTCAGGGCATGACCGACCTGCGCCCCGGAGTCCTGTTCGACGTCGACGGAACCCTGCTCGACACCAACTACCTGCACGTCCTCGCCTGGTGGCAGGCGATGAACGACGCGGGGCACCCGGACGTGTTGATGGCCGCCATCCACCGCTCGATCGGCATCGCGAGCGAGGGCCTCACCGAGCACCTTCTCGGTGAGGTCGACGACGAGGCGGTCGAGGCGCACTCCAAGCGCTACCAGGCGCTGCGCGACCACGTCACCGCGTTCCCGTCGGCGGCCGACCTCGTGCGCGCGTGCGCCGACCGCGGTCTCACCCCGGTCCTGGCCACCAGCGGCAAGGAGCACGACCTGGAGTGGATGCTGCCGGCGATCGGTGCCGAGGACGCGTTCGCCGGTGTCACCACCTCCTCCGACGTGGAGGCGGGCAAGCCCGACCCCGACCTGTTCGGCACCTCGATGCGCGACCACCGGCTCGACCCCGAGCGCACCGTCGCCGTCGGGGACACGGTCTGGGACGTCAAGGCCGCCGCCCGTGCCGGCGTCCCCTGCGTCGCGCTCACCAGCGGCGGCATCAGCGAGGCGGAGCTGCGTGACGCCGGTGCGGTGGAGGTCTACGCCGACCCGGCGCGGCTGCTGGCCCGCCTCGACGACTCGCTGGTCGTGCGGCGCGCCCGCTGAGCGCAGCGGCGTCCGCACCGGATTCTCCCGGGACCTTCGTCCCGACGCCGCGGGCCCTCCGACACTGAGTGCGGCGGACCGGGCCCGGTTGAATGGGGTCAGCGAGGGGAACCCTCCCGGACACGGAGCGGCAGTTCCGCAGTCGGGGTTCGAAATCCGTGCTTAAGGGATCGGGTTCTCCTCGCTACACGTGCGTTCTCGGGAGGTCCCTGTGTGTGAGTACTGCGGTTGCCGGCAGGTCGAGCCGATCGCCGAGCTGATGGACGAGCACATGACGTTGCTGGAGCTGGCCGGCGACCTGCGCCGGGCCCTGGTCGCGCAGGACGCCGCCGTGGCGGTCCGCAAGCGCGACCGGCTCGTCGAGCTGCTCGCCCGGCACACCGGCGTGGAGGAGGCCGGTGTGTTCACGGCCCTCAAGGACCAGGGCGACTACGTGGACCAGGTCGACGAGCTCGAGGGCGAGCACGTCTCCCTCGACCGGTCCGTCGCCGCTCTCGAGCTCGACGACGCCACCGCCGTCGACGCCCTCGACCGGGTGGTGACCGAGCTCGGCGAGCACATCGACAAGGAGAACCTCGGCATCTTCCCCGTCGCCGTGGTCACCCTCGGGGCCACGGGGTGGGACACCGTCGACCGGGCGCGAGCCGCGGCGGCTGCTCAGGACACCCCTCAGGGCGCGGCGCCGACCGCCTCGTAGGTCGACGGCGTCTGCAGGACCTCCAGACGCGACGTCGGCCAGACGATCGCCCAGACCTTCCCCACGACGTTCTCCGCCGGCACCGACCCCTCGCCGGGGTCCTGCATGTGGAACCGCGAGTCCTGGCTGTTGGACCGGTTGTCCCCCATCACCCACACCGCGTCGTCGGGGACGTCGACCTCGAACTCCCGCTGGGACGGCGCGACCCCGCCGCGGAGGTAGCTCCGCTCGTCGAGGGCCACGCCGTTCACCGTGATCCGGCCCTGCCGGTCGCAGCACACGACGTGGTCCCCGCCGACCCCGACGACCCGCTTCACCAGGTGGCCGCCGTCCGGGTAGAGGCCCACGAGGGACAGCAGCGCCTGCAGCCCCGTCGGCTCGGGGGTGGCGCCGAGCCAGCCGCCCGGGTCCTGGAAGACGACCACGTCGCCGCGCTCGACCTCCCCGTCCCACATCGAGATCTTCTCCACCAGGATGCGGTCGTCCTCGATGAGCTCGGGGCGCATGGAGGCCGACGGCACGAAGAACATCTGCACGAAGAACGCCTTGACCACGATCGAGGTGAGCAGCGCGAGCGCGAGGAGGAGGAAGGTCTCCTGCCACCAGCTCAGCTTCTTGCGCTCGCGGCTGTGGCCTCCCATGGCGGGAACTGTACCTTTCCGCCCGGACCTGACCCGGTCCTGCGGCGACCCTAGGAGCGGGCCGAGGTGGTGCGGCCGGCGGGGACGGTGAGCCGCGGCAGCAGCACGTGCACGATCGGGCCGATGGCCACCGCGTAGAGCACCGTGCCGACACCGACCGTGCCGCCGAGCAGCCAGCCGGTGACCAGGACGCCGACCTCCAGGGTGGTCCGGACCAGGCGGACCGACCGGCCCGTCCGCCGTACCAGGCCGGTCATCAGGCCGTCGCGGGGGCCGGGCCCGAGCAGGGCGCCGATGTAGAGCGCGGTGGCCAGCGCGTTGAGCAGGACCCCGGCGAGCAGGAGCAGGATGCGCCAGGCCCAGGCGTCGACGTCGCCGAGGACCAGCATGGTGAGGTCC
The DNA here is from genome assembly GCA_963747975.1 of uncultured Actinomycetota bacterium. GTDB lineage: Bacteria > Actinomycetota > Actinomycetes > Propionibacteriales > Nocardioidaceae > Nocardioides_C. Next base: position 1,407,010 of record CAVVHI010000003.1, on the reverse strand, counting down.
AGGGCGACACCGACCAGGAGCGCGTTCGCGATGGTGCCGAACCCCGGCCGCTGCCGCAGCGGGACCCAGGCCAGCAGCACCAGGAAGCTCACCGCGATCACCATCGTGCCGACGGTGGCGCCGGTGCGCTGCGCGAGGCCCTGGTGCAGCACGTCCCACGGAGCCAGGCCGAGACCCGCGCGGAGCAGGAACGCCAGGCTGGCTCCGTAGAGGAACAGCCCGGCGAACAGCTGGACGAGTCGACGGGTCACGCCGGCATCATCCCCTCCCCGGCCCGGGGACGCGGCGCGGCCCCCGGCCCCGGCGCCGGCGGCACGGCACGGGACCGGTGACCCCGGACCGGTCAGACTGGCCGGATGGAACGGACCCGAGCCAAGGACCTGCTGACCGGTGCGGCCGCGATGCTGCTCGTGCTCGTCCTCGCCGTCGGCCTGCTCTGGTGGGCGGTGAGCGACCCCCCGGACGAGTCCGCCCCGGAGGCCGGACCGACCGCGGCTCCGGGCACGACGGCGGGCGGCCCGCCGCCCGACCTCGGTGCGGACGAGGTGTGGCTGTCCGACCTGGAGCTCGACGCCGGCACCGTCGTCGCCGACGGCTCGCCGCTGCGCGACGTGCGTGCCGCCGGGCGTGACGTGGTCACCGGCCCCCGCGGACTGGTCGCCGCCCGGGTCCACGTGGACGCGACGGTCCCGTTCGCGGTGGTCGCCGAGGAGCTCGGCGGCGACAGCGTGGTCCGTCCCGCCGAGGGCGGCCAGGCGGCGGTGACGCGGACCGTCGAGGTGCTCGGCCGCGAGCTGCGCGTGGTCGCCACCGGCACCGTGGAGGTGGAGAACGGGCGCCTGGTCGTCGAGCCGCGCTCCATCGACCTCGGCGGCCCCGGCTTCGTCGGTGACGCGATCGCCGCGGTGGTGCGGCAGCTGGTCACCATCGAGCACGAGATCGAGGGCCTCCCCGAGGGCCTCGCCCTGCAGGACGTCACCGTCCGCAGCGACGGCTTCCGTGCCCGCCTCGCCGGTGAGGACGTGCGCCTGGTGCCCTGATCCCCAGTCTCGGTCTCCTGCCCGGATCCGCTCTGTCCCCAGCGGCGTCCCCGGCACACCCGCTGAGCCGCACGGGCTGCCGCCGCGACATACTCGGGAGACCCGATTCGCTACAGGAGCTTCCATGCGCGCAGTCCAGGTCGTCCGCCCGGAGGGCCCCTCCGGTGTCGACATCGTCGAGGTCCCCGAGCCCACGCCGGCCGGGGAGCAGGTGCTCGTCGACGTGCATGCGGTGGGGATGAGCTTCCCCGACCTGCTGCTGTCGGCCGGGCAGTACCAGCTCAAGCCCGAGCCGCCCTTCCAGCTCGGCGTGGACTTCGCCGGGGTGGTACGGTCCGCGCCGGAGTCCTCCGGACACGCCGCGGGTGACCGGGTCGCCTGCGTGCTGCCGTACGGCGGTGGCGCCGACGTCGTGGCGATCGACCCCGAGAGCGTCTTCCCGCTGCCGGACTCGATGTCGTTCGAGCAGGGTGCCGCGCTGCCGATGAACTACCTCACCGCCCAGTTCGCCCTCGGCGAGCTCCGCGGACGCGTGCAGGCGGGCGAGATCGTCCTGGTGCACGGGGCCGCCGGCGGTGTGGGCACCGCGTCGATCCAGGTCGCCAAGGGGTACGGCGCCCGGGTGATCGCCGTGGTCTCCACCGAGGAGAAGGCGGCCGTCGCCAGGGACGCGGGCGCCGACGAGGCCGTGCTGGTGGACGGCTTCCTGGCCTCGGTCAAGGAGCTCACCGACGGCCGCGGCGTGGACGTGGTGGTCGACGTCGTCGGCGGCGACCTCATGACCGACTCGCTGCGCTGCCTCGCCCCGCTGGGCCGGCTGCTGGTGCTGGGCTTCACCGCCGGCGCGATCCCCGAGGTGAAGGTCAACCGGCTGCTGCTCAACAACATCGACGTGCGCGGCGTCGGGTGGGGCGCCTACGCGATGGTGCGGCCCGGGTTCATGCGGGCGCAGTGGGAGGAGATCACGCCGATGATGGGCAAGACCGTCGCCCCGCCGATCGGCCGCACCTACCCGCTGGAGGAGGTCCGCGCCGCGCTGACCGACCTGGCCGAGCGCCGCGCCACCGGCAAGCTGGTGCTGACCCTGCGCTGACGACGGGCCACCCACCCGTCCGCACTGGTCCGGTCCGGCCTTCCGGTCCGGTCGCCGAGGGACCACGCTGGCGGCATGGCCGAGTCCGTCCTTCCCGACGAGACCGAGCACCTGAGCACCGGGTGGGAGGCCGACGTGCCGCCCGGCGACACACTCGTCCGGCGCGCGGTCCTGGCGCACGCCTCGTGGCCGGTCACCGTCGCGTCGGCGCTCTCCCGCCCGGCTCGGCGGACCGATCGCTGGGCGGGTGGCTTCCTGGCGGACGCGGGGGAGCTGAGCAACCCGGTGGTCCTGGTGCAGCCGGTCCCAGAGCGCGACGCCGCGGCGGTCGTCGAGGAGATCGCGGGACTGGTCCCGCCGACCAGCCCGTACTTCTTGATCAGCCCGTGGCGGTTCCCCGACTTCACGCCGCACGGGCTCGCCCTGGTCGGGCACCCGCCCCTCATGGTCCGCCTGCCCGGCCCTCGCCACGGTCGGGAGCCGACCGACGTGAGGGTGCTCGAGGTCCGCGACGAGGACCTGCTGGCCGTGGCGGAACGGGTGCTGGTCGAGGGCTACCCGTTGCCGGGAAGCGCACCCGGCAGTGTGCTCGGTCCCCGTCTCCTCGGCGGCACGGTCCGGGTCTGGCTCGGGTTCGTCGACGACGAGCCGGTGTCGGTCGCCGCTGCGCACCACGCAGGCGGCGCCACGCTGGTGGAGTACGTCGCCGCCCTGCGTGCGGCGCGGGGACGCGGTGCCGGTGCCGCCGTCACCTGGGCTGCGACGCTGGCGGACCCGGAGTCGCCGGCCGTCCTCGTCGCCAGCGATGCCGGTCGCCCCACCTACGAACGCATGGGCTACCTCGCCCTGGAGCGGTGGACAGCCTGGCTGCGGCCCGCGTCGGCGCGCTGACCCGGCTCCGGCGCGCCGCTCTCGACGAAAAGCACGTTCCGAGGGCCGGTCTCGGTGCTTCTCGTCGAGAACCACGCCGACCCGATGGGTCGGCGGCGAGTCGTCAGGACCTCCGCAGGTCGTCGTACTCGGGGTGCTTGTCGATCCAGCCGCGGATGAACTCGCACTCGGCCTTGACCTCGAGGTCACGCTCGCGGACGTCGTCGAGGGCGCCGCGGGCGAGGGTCGAGCCGACCCCCTGGCCGCCGAACGCGTCGTCGACCTCGGTGTGGGTGAACACCCGGACGCCGTCGCGGTCCTGGTACTCCGCGAACCCGGCGACGACGCCGGCGTCGGTCGAGGCGTCGTACCGGCTCTGCCGGGCGTTCTCCTGGACGGTGATCTGTGCGCTGTCGCTCATGCCCCCCGTTGTACCCGGCCTCGGCGGCGCCACGCCTGCTGGAGCGCGGCGTTAGGGTGGGCGCCGTGACGATCCTCGACGACGCAAGAGACGGCATGGACACCTCGGTCCGGCCGCAGGACGACCTGTTCGGCCACGTGAACGGCACCTGGTTCGCGACCGCGGAGATCCCCGCGGACCGCTCCGCGTGGGGGCCGTTCGTGGAGCTGGCCGACCTCTCCGAGCAGCGGGTCCGCGAGATCATCGAGGACGCCGCGGCCGGGCGGATCGCCGGCCCGAACGGGCAGAAGATCGGGGACCTCTACGCCAGCTTCATGGACGAGCAGCGGGTCGAGGAGCTCGGCGCGGACCCGATCCGCGACCTGCTCGCCGACGCCGCGAAGGTCGCCGACACCAGCGAGCTGCTGCACTTCATCGGCGAGCTCGAGCGGCTCGGCGGCAGCGGCCTGTTCGGGTCCTACGTCGACACCGACGACCGCAACTCCGACCGCTACCTGCTCAACCTGGTCCAGGGCGGGCTCGGGCTGCCGGACGAGTCCTACTACCGCGACGACAAGTTCGCCGAGATCCGCGCCGCCTACCTGGCCCACCTGACGCGCGCCTTCACGCTGGTCGGGCGCGAGGACGCCGAGCAGGCCGCGCGCACGGTGCTCGACGTGGAGACCCGGCTGGCGAAGGGCCACTGGGAGCGCGCGGAGACCCGCGACGTGATCAGGACCTACAACCTCACCACCGCCGAGCAGCTGGCCGAGCTGGCCCCGAACGTCGACTGGGCGGCCTGGCGGCGCGGCCTGCGTGCCGAGGACGTCGCGACCGCCGAGACCGTGGTGCGCCAGCCCAGCTACCTCTCGCACCTGTCCGCCGCCCTGGTGGAGGTGCCCCTCGAGCAGTGGCGCGAGTGGCTCGCGGCGCGGGTGGTCCGCCGCGCGGCGCCGTACCTCTCCTCCGCGTTCGTCGAGGAGAACTTCGACTTCTACGGCCGCACCCTCAACGGCACCCCGGAGCTGCGGGCCCGCTGGAAGCGCGGGGTGGCGCTCGTCGAGGGCGCGCTCGGCGAGGCCGTCGGCGAGGAGTACGTCAAGCGGCACTTCCCGCCGACGTCGAAGCAGAAGATGGACGAGCTGGTGGCCAACCTGATCGAGGCCTACCGGCGCAACATCGCGGCGCTGGACTGGATGGGGGAGGAGACCAAGGAGCGGGCGTACCACAAGCTCGAGACGTTCAACCCGAAGATCGGCTACCCCGAGAGGTTCCGCGACTACTCCGCGCTGGAGATCCGGTCCGACGACCTGATGCTCAACGTCGAGGCGGCCACCGCCTTCGAGACCGACCGCGAGCTGAACAAGATCGGCTCGCCGGTGGACCGTGACGAGTGGTTCATGCTCCCGCAGACGGTCAACGCCTATTACAACCCGGGCACGAACGAGATCTGCTTTCCCGCGGGCATCCTGCAGAAGCCGTTCTTCGACCCCGAGGCCGACCCGGCGGAGAACTACGGCGGGATCGGGGCGGTCATCGGCCACGAGATCGGGCACGGGTTCGACGACCAGGGCTCGCAGTACGACGGGCAGGGCAACCTCAACGAGTGGTGGACCGAGGCCGACCGGGCCGCGTTCTCGGAGCGCGCGGACAAGCTCGTCAAGCAGTACGACGGCTTCGAGCCGCGCGACCTGCCCGGGGAGAAGGTCAACGGCTCCCTGACCGTCGGGGAGAACATCGGCGACCTCGGCGGGCTCACCATCGCCCACAAGGCGTACCTGATCAGCCTCGGCGACCAGCCGCTGCCCGAGCGCGACGGGGTCACCGGGTCGCAGCGGGTGTTCCTCAACTGGGCCCACGTGTGGCGGACCAAGCGGCGCAAGGAGCAGATGCAGCAGCTGATCACCGTCGACCCGCACAGCCCGGCGGAGTTCCGGGCCAACATCGTGCGCAACCTCGACGAGTTCCACGAGGCGTTCGGCACCGCCCCCGGCGACGGCCTGTGGCTGGACCCGGAGGACCGCGTCCGCATCTGGTGACCGCCCGTCCGCCGGGGCGTGTGCCGGGGGAGGCGAGCGTTTTCCGCGGGAGGTCCTGGGTAACTCCCCGCCCGCGGGTCGCCGCCGCGACCTAGACTTGCCGTGAGCCCGTCGCCGGGAGGGACCCATGTCGGTACGACGACCGCTGCCGGCGTCCGTTCGCGCCCGCGGCATCGTGCTGTGCGCCGTACTCCTCCTCACGCCGCTCGCCGCCTGCTCCGACGAGACGTCGGCCGTCCAGAGCACGGCCGGCACCGTCACCGCGAGCGTCGACAGTGCCCCGAGCGAGCCGGCGCCCAGCGGGGAGCCCGGTGATCCCGGGGACCCCGGGGAGGCTGGTGAGCCCGGGGCGGTCGCGGCCGGCGACCCCGCCGGTGCTCCCGACGCACCGGACCGGGCCCGGCCCGGCACCAAGATCCCCGAGGGCGGTGGCTTCGCCCGGGCCGTGCCCGGCAGCGACGCACCGGACCGCAAGGTCGACGTGGGCCCGCAGTACTCGGTCAGCGAGGACCTCGACATCGAGGAGGTCGAGCGTCTCGTGGAGGCCGTGGAACGGATCTCGCAGACCCAGAAGGTCGAGCAGCCCCTGGCCACCGGCGGCTCGGTCGCGGCCGCGGTCGGGACGTTCAGCTACCGGTGGTTCGAGGACGGCACGGTGGCTCCCGACCCGGCGTGGGTGGCCGAGAACATCCGCTACGCCGAGGTCCCGATCCTCGGCACCGTCCGCTGCCACAAGGCGATGCTGCCCCAGCTGCGCGGCGCGCTGCGTGAGGTCGTGGCCCGCGGCCTGGTCGGCGAGGTCCACTCCGACGAGTACGCCGGGTGCTACTACCCGCGCTTCATCGGCCGCAACCCGAGCAAGGGCCTGTCCCTGCACTCCTGGGGGATCGCGGTGGACCTGAACGTCCCCGGGAACCTGCGCGGCACCAAGGGCGCGATCGACCGCGACGTGGTCGCGATCTTCAAGAAGTGGGGCTTCGCCTGGGGCGGTGACTGGCGCTGGACCGACCCGATGCACTTCGAGCTCGCCGAGCTGGTGCACACCCGCTGACGACCCGGACGGTGCAGACTGACCCCATGACCGAGCCCGTCCGCGTCTTCCGCGCCGGTGAGCTGCTGCCCGCCGACCCCACGCCCGGCATGCTGCGCCGGCTCGCCTTCGAGCAGGCGATCCTGTGGGCCGGCAGCGTCGAGACCGCACCCGGCGCGGTGTCGGGGTGGCACCACCACGACCGCAACGAGACCAGCCTCTACGTGGTCTCGGGCGTGCTCCGGCTGGAGTTCGAGGGCGGCGAGGACCCCCTCGACGCCCACCCCGGCGACTTCATCCACGTGCCGTCCTACACCGTCCACCGCGAGAGCAACCCCGGCGACGTCCCGTCCCTGGCCGTCATCGCCCGGGCCGGTGGCGGGATCCCCACGGTGAACGTCGACCCGCCCCGCTGAGCCGCCGCGCCACCCGGCGGAGCGACGTCAGCCTCAGACCAGCGACTCCACCGCCGCGACGAGCCGCTCGTCGTCGGGCTCGACGCGGGGGCTGAACCGCGCCACCACGGTCCCGGACCCGTCGAGGAGGAACTTCTCGAAGTTCCACTGCACGTCGCCGCTGCGGCCGCCCTCGTCGGGGGCGCCCACCAGGGCCGCGTACACCGGGTGCCGGTCGTCGCCGTTGACCTCGACCTTCTCGGTCATCGGGAAGGTGACGCCGTAGGTGGCCGAGCAGAACTCCGCGATCTCCTCGGGCGTGCCCGGCTCCTGGCCCAGGAACTGGTTGCACGGCAGCCCCACCACGGTGAGACCACGGTCGGCGTACGCCTCGTGCAGCTTCTCCAGACCGGCGTACTGCGGGGTCAGCCCGCACTTGGAGGCGACGTTGACCAGCAGCGCCGGCCCGCCGCCGGTGATCTCACCGAGCGTGGCGGGGGTGCCGTCGAGGCGGGCGATCGGGGTGTCGAGAAGGTTCATGGGCCGAGCCTGGCACACCGCTCCAGGGGTACGGCGGACGCCGGCCACGCCCCGGGACGGACCCCGACGCCGACTTCCGAGACCGGGACAGGCGGTCCAGGCCTGGTTGCCAGAACGCCCGCCGCTGGTTTCGATGGGTACATGACCGTGGTCACCCCGCCCGCCCATGTCGCCGAGCTCGTCGCCGCGCTGCCCGAGGGCGTGGTCCTCACCGACCCCGACGCGATGGAGAAGTACCGCTTCGACTGGTCCCACGACCTCGCCGCCGGCCACCCGGTGGCCGTGGTCCGCGCCGAGGACGCCGGGCAGGTGCAGACCGCGGTGCGCTGGGCCGCACGCCACCGGGTGCCCGTGGTGCCGCGCGGGGCCGGCAGCGGCCTGTCCGGCGGCTCCTCGGCGGTGGACGGCGGGATCGTGCTCAGCCTGGAGCGGATGCGCGCCATCGAGATCGACACCGCCTCGCAGGTCGCCGTGGTCGAGCCCGGGGCGCTCAACATCGAGGTCAAGCGGGCCGCCGGCGAGCACGGCCTGTGGTACCCACCCGACCCGTCGTCGTACGAGATGTGCTCGATCGGCGGCAACGTCGCCACCAACGCCGGCGGCCTGTGCTGCGTGAAGTACGGCGTGACCACCGACTACGTGCTCGGCCTCGACGTGGTCCTCGCCGACGGCACCCTGGCCACGCTCGGCGGCAAGCGGATCAAGGACGTCGCCGGGCTCTCCCTGCTCAAGCTGTTCGTCGGCAGCGAGGGCACCCTCGGCGTGGTGACCAGGGCGGTGCTGCGGCTGGTGCCGGCCCAGGAGGCGCGCGCCACCTTGGTGGCCACCTTCCCGACCGTGGACGCCTCGGCCCGGGCGGTGCTGGCGGTACGGCGGAGGATGCGGCCGTCGATGGTCGAGCTGATGGACCGGGCCTCGATCAACGCCGTCGAGGACTACCGGCCGATGGGCCTGGACCGCGACGCCGGGGCGCTGCTCGTCGTGCAGTCCGACGCCCCCGCCGCCGTGCGCACCCACGAGATCGAGCAGATCCGGGCTTCCTGCGAGGCCGCCGGCGCCACGTCGGTCTTCGTCACCGACGACCCGGAGGAGGGGGAGATGTTCGTCGAGGCCCGGCGGCAGGCCTTCCCCGCCGTCCAGGCCAGGGGCGCGCTGCTGCTCGAGGACGTCGGGGCGCCGATCCCGGTCCTGCCCGAGCTGCTCGACGCCATCGCCGGCGTCGCCGAGAGGCACGGCGTGGAGATCCCGGTCGTGGCGCACGCCGGCGACGGCAACACCCACCCGATCGTGGTCTACGACCCCGGCGACCCCGACAGCGAGGAACGGGCCCGCAAGGCGTTCTCCGACGTGATGGCGGCCGCCATCGCCCTGGGCGGCACGATCACCGGGGAGCACGGCGTGGGCCGGGCGAAGAGGGCCGCGCTGCCCGACCAGCTCGGTCCGGACGTGATGGCGCTGAACCGCCGGGTCAAGGACGCCCTCGACCCCCAGGGCATCCTCAATCCGGGCGCGGTTCTGTAGGTTCGGATGCCATGACGCCTGCACCCGGTACCTTCGCCACCCCCGTCGTCGAGCGCCGCCTGTTCGGACCCGGCCCCTCCAACGCCTACCCGGAGGCGACGGCCGCGCTGTCCCTGCCGCTCCTCGGCCACCTCGACCCGGCGTTCCTCGAGATCATGGACGACACCTGCGAGGAGCTCCGCGCCGTCTGGGGCACCACCAACCGCCGGACGCTGCCGATCAGCGCCACCGGGTCGGCCGGGATGGAGGCGGCCTTCGTCAACACCGTGCGGCCCGGCGACGTGGTCGTGGTCGCGGTGAACGGTCTCTTCGGGCAGCGGATGTGCGACGTCGCGGCCCGCTGCGGCGCGGAGGTCGTCGCGGTGGAGCACGAGTGGGGCACGCCGGTGGACCCGCAGCGGGTCGCCGACGCCCACCCGTCCCCGGCCGTCGTCGCGGCGGTGCACGCCGAGACCTCGACCGGTGTCCGCTCCGACATCGCCGCGCTCGGCGAGCTCAAGGGTGACGCGCTGCTGGTCGTCGACGCGGTCACCTCCATCGGCGGGATCGAGCTGCGCGCCGACGACTGGGGCGTGGACGTCGGGTACGCCGGCACCCAGAAGTGCCTCGGCGTCGCCCCGGGGCTCGCGCCGTTCACGCTCAACGACCGCGCCTGGGAGCGGCGGGTCGAGAAGCCGCAGTCGTGGTACCTCGACCTCGGCCTGCTCGGTGGGTACGCCGGTGCCGGCCAGCAGCACGGGTCCGGCGGCCGGACCTACCACCACACCGCGCCGGTGGCGATGGTCGCCAGCCTGCACGCCGGGCTGCGCCGGATACTCGACGAGGGGCTGGAGAACGTCTGGGCCCGCCACGAGGAGGCCGGTCGGATCCTCCAGGAGGGTCTGCAGGAGATGGGCCTGGAGCTGTTCGCCGCCGAGGGGCACCGGCTCCCCGAGCTGACCACCGTGCGGGTCCCCGAGGGCGTCGACTCCGCCGCCGTACGCCGCTACCTGCTGGAGCGGCACAACCTCGAGATCGGCGCCGGAGCCGGGGAGTTCGCCGCCACGGTCTGGCGGGTCGGGCTGATGGGTCACAACGCGCGCCCCGACGCGGCGCTGCTGGCGCTCGCCGCCCTGAAGGACGCGCTCTCGGCCGTGGGCTGAGACACGCGAGGTGTCATCTGCCCCCGACGGGGTAGGTGATCAGGCGGCCAAGGACGACGGCGCCTGGAGGGGCTGCCCGAGGACACGGAAGGACCCGCATGAAGTCCCTGATGATCCGCCTTCACGACGCGGCCGGCCTGAGGACCAACGCCGTCATCTTCATGGGGTCGGCCCTGGTCATCCTGCTCTTCGTGGTCGGCACGATCGCGTTCACCGAGGCGGTGGACTCCGTCTTCGCCGGTATGACCAGCTGGATCCTGGAGAACCTGGGCTGGTTCTACATCCTCGGTGTGACCATCTTCCTCGTCTTCCTGGCCTACATGGCGATCAGCCGGTTCGGCCGGGTGAAGCTGGGTCCCGAGGACGAGGCCCCGGAGCACTCGGGCCGGACCTGGTTCGCGATGCTCTTCGCCGCCGGCATCGGCACGATCCTGATGTTCTGGGGCGTCGCGGAGCCGATGAACCACTTCGCCAACCCGCCGATGCAGGACGTCGAGGGCGGCACCCCGGAGGCGTTCCGGGAGGCGATGGCGTTCACCCTCTACCACTTCGGCCTGCACACCTGGACGATCTTCACCCTGCCGGCGCTCGCCTTCGCCTACTTCATGTACAAGCGGAACCTCCCGCCGCGGGTCTCCTCGATCTTCCACCCGCTCCTCGGCGACCGCATCCACGGCGGCCTCGGGGCGCTGATCGACACGACGGCCGTCGTGGGCACCATGTTCGGCGTCGCGGTGTCGGTGGGCCTGGGCACGCTGCAGATCAACAGCGGCCTGGCCACCCTCTTCGGCCTCGACGAGAGCCGGCTGACCCAGATCGTCATCATCGGCGCCGTCTCCGCGCTCGCAGTGGTCTCGGTGGTCGTGGGCCTGGACCGGGGCATCAAGCGGCTGTCCAACATCAACATCGCCGTCGCCGTGGCCCTGCTGTTCTTCATCCTGGTCACCGGTCCCACGGTGATGCTGCTCCGCGGCACGATCCAGTCGATGGGCACCTACCTCACCTGGCTGCCGCAGCTGGCGTTCTGGAACGACACCGTCAACCACACCGGCTGGCAGAACAGCTGGACGGTGTTCTACTGGGCGTGGACCATCTCCTGGTCGCCGTTCGTCGGGATCTTCATCGCCCGCATCTCCCGCGGCCGCACCATCCGCGAGTTCGTGATCGGGGTGCTCGCGGTGCCGACGACGTTCAGTGTGATCTGGTTCGGCATCTTCGGGTGGGGTGCGTTCAACATCGAGCGGGACAACCCCGGGACCCTGGTCGAGCCGGTGGTCGAGCAGGGCGACGTCGCCGCCGCGCTCTTCGTCTTCCTGGAGGCGTTCCCGTTCACCACGGTGATGTCTGCCATCTCGATCATCCTGGTGATCATCTTCTTCACCACCTCGGTGGACTCGGCCGCGTTGGTCATGGACACCATCGCCAACGGCCACGAGGAGGCGGCCCCGACGCGGCAGCGGGTGTTCTGGGCGGTCTGTGTCGCGGTCGTCGCGGGCACGTTGCTCGGCGCCACCGGGGCCGGCGGCCTCCAGGCGTTGCAGCAGGTGATCATCGTGGTGGGCCTGCCGTTCTTCGTGATGGGCTACGTGATGATCTACAGCATCCTGCGCGCGCTGAAGGAGGACGCCGGTGAGGTGCCGCCGCTGCGGACCAAGCAGTGGCGCCGGGTGCTCCCGCCGGAGGAGGCACGCCGCCGCCGCAAGGAGGCGGAGGAGGCCCGTCAGTGGAGCAGCGACCGGGACGCGCCGCTGCTGACCAAGACCGACACCGCGCCGCGGGACCGCCATCCTGTGGAGCACAAGGACTGACCCGGGGCCCGCGCGGCGCCCCGCTCAGCGGAGGCCGAGCGCGCCGAGGGCCATCTCCTCGAGCAGCTCACGCATCCGCGCCTCGGGCAGCATCGCGCTGTGCGGGGTGGAGTTGAGCAGGCCGAACGCCGCGTGGGCCATCGCGCGGGCCCGGTCGGCGCGAAGGCCCGGGTGGACCTGTCGCAGCTGGTCGACCCAGAGCTCGACGTACCGACGCTGGGTCTCGCGCACCTGCTCGCGGGCCTCGGCGGGCAGCGAGGCCCAGTCGCGGTCCTGCACCACGATCAGCGCCTTGTTGGACAGCGCGAACTCGATGTGCCAGCCGACCAGCGCGTGCACCGCCTCCCGGGCGTCGTCGGCGTCCCGCGCCCGCTCGCGGCCGACCTCGAGCAGCTCCTCGCTGATCGAGACCAGCATCTCGGCGAGCATCGCGTCCTTGGACGGGAAGTGGCGGTACAGCGCCGGTCCGGAGATGCCGCAGGCGGCGCCGAGGTCGGCCACCGACACCCCGTGGAAGCCGCGGGCGGCGAACAGCTCCGCCGCGGTGGACAGGATCTGCTCCCGCCGTGAGACTGCCATGGCACCACGATAGGGCAGCCGGTTAGCGTTCGTTCACGTACGGCTCGGGCCGTAGGCGGCGGCGGACGGTGCCGGCTGCCGCGGAAGCAGCCAGGCCGCCCCGAGCCCGACCAGGCCGAGCGCGGTCAGCACGAGCAGGGCCACGGCGTACGCCCCGCTGCTGAGGCCCGCCACGAGGATCGTTCCGGCGATCGCGGTCCCGAGCGACGAGCCGAGGTTGGACACGCTTCGTGAGAGCCCGGAGATCTCGCCCTGCTCCTCCTCGCCGAAGGCGGACTGCACGACGTTCACCGACGGGGTGAGCATGGCGCCGATGCCCAGGCCCATGAACAGGAGGCCGGGGGCCAGGGCCCACGGGCTCGTGAACGCGTCGGCCATCACGATCAGCACGAGGATGCCGGGGATGGTCAGGGCGAACCCCGCCATGATCAGGGTGCGCTGGGCGCGGCGCTTCGCCAAGCGCTCGGCCGCCAACGACGAGGCGAGGATGCCGAGCGTGGCCGCCGTGAAGATGACCCCGGTCTCGACCGCGTTGTAGCCGCGGACCACCTGGAGGTAGGCGGCCACCACGAAGGACTCGCCCATGAGGACCAGCCACTGGATGTTCTGCGTGACCATGCCGAGGTTCGCTGTTCGGTTGCGGAACACGGCGGTCGAGAGGAGGGCTCCTCGCCCGCGCGCTCCTTGGCGCGCACCGAGGCGAAGAAGGCGGCCAGCACCAGCGCGCCCGCGGCGACCAGTCCCAGCATGAGCCACACGTTGTTGTCCGTCGCCAGGATGCCCAGGACCACGAGGATGAGCCCGACGGCGGACAGGACCGCGCCGCGGGTGTCGAAGGGACGGGTCGGGTCCGCGGGGAGCGGGTCCTCGAGTCGTCGGCTGAGCAGGACGATGAGCGCGATGACCAGCGCCTGGAAGACGAAGGCCGCCCGCCAGCTGACGGCGGTGGTGATCAGGCCGCCGATGAGCGGACCGGTGGCCGCGCCGATGCCGCCGGCGGCCATGATCGCGCCGAAGGCCCGGGCCCGGGAGGTGACCTCGGTGAACAGCAGCGTGGCCAGGATGTAGACCGGCGGGATCAGCAGCGCGGTGCCGACCCCCTCGAGGATCGAGTTGGCGAGGATCAGGATCCCGAGCCCCGGCGCCGCCGCGCTCGTCAGCGCCCCGACGCCGTACACGGTGAGACCGATGGTGAAGCATCGCTTGCGCCCCCAGCGGTCGGTCAGCTTGCCGCCGGGGATCATGGGCGCGGCCATCACCAGCAGGAACGCGGTGATGGCGATCTGCACGCCTTGCACCGTGCCAGGTCCTCGCTGATGTCGGTGATCATCACGTTCATGTTCGAGCCGGCGAAGCTGCAGACGAACTGGGCGAGGGCGGGGGGCACCAGGGCGCGGCGCAGACTCCTCGCCGGTCTGGCGATACCGGTGTCCACCATGCCGTCGATCGCCAGGCGGTACGGCGCACCGCCGCATCATCCGTCGCGGATGATGCGGCCGCCTGGCCGGGCGCGGAAGCGTGGACTGGTCTGTCCGGCCCACGGGGCACTCCTCTCGAAAGGGCGCGACCGTCATGTCCGACTACCCCCTGATCGCCGACCACGGCCTCGTCGGCGACCTGCAGACCGCCGCCCTCGTGGCGACCGACGGCACCGTCGACTGGTTCTGCACACCGCGGTTCGACTCCCCGAGCGTCTTCGGGGCACTGCTCGACCAGGAGAAGGGCGGCCACCTGCGCGTGCGCCCCGCTGCCGGGGCCTTCACCACCAAGCAGCTGTACCTGCCCGACACCGCCGTTCTCGTCACGCGCTTCCTCACCGAGGCCGGCGTCGGCGAGGTCGTCGACTTCATGCCGGTCGCCGGGCCGATCGCCACCGAGCGCCACCGGCTCGTCCGGGTGCTGCGGTGCGTGCGGGGACGGATGGACTTCGCGCTCGACGTCGCCCCCCGGTTCGACTACGGACGCGAGCCCCACACCGTGCACCTGGCCGAGGACGGCGCCGTCTTCGAGGGCAGAGCCGGTACGTCGATGACGCTGAACCTGGTGCGCGAGCCCGGCGACGAGCGGCTCGCGCAGGCGCAGGTGGACGAGCATCAGGACGTGCAGGCGCAGTTCACGCTCCACGCCGGCCAGATGCGGGGGCTGGTGCTGGAGACGGGAGCGGCGGGACCCATCCGGCCGGTGCGGGTCGCCGAGGCGGGGCGGCTGTTCGACGAGACGGTCGCCTTCTGGGAGTCGTGGCTGGGGCAGTCGATGTACTCCGGCAGGTGGCGGGAGACGCTGAACCGGTCCGCGATCACGCTCAAGCTGATGACCTACGCCCCGAGCGGAGGCCTGGTCGCGGCGCCCACTGCGGGCCTCCCCGAGCAGGTGGGCGGGGAGCGGAACTGGGACTACCGGTACACCTGGATCCGGGACGCGTCCTTCAGCGTCTACTCGCTGTTGGGCTGGGGTTCAGGGACGAGGCCGCGGCGCTGGGGCGCTGGCTTCGCGACCGCGTCGACGAGCGGGCAGGGGGCGGCGGGACGCCGCTGAACATCATGTACCGCATCGACGGGTCCTCGGACCTGTCCGAGGAGATCCTCCCGCACTGGGGGTCGGCAGCACTTCTCCTATGGCCGGCTGATGAACTGGGTCGCGCTGGACCGGGGGATCCGCCTCGCCACGGCCCACGGTCGCCCCGCGCCGGTCGACCGTTGGCGCTCCGAGCGGGACGCGATCTATCGCCAGGTCATGGACCGGGGGTGGAGCCCGACGCGCAAGGCCTTCCGCCAGCACTACGACACCGATGTCCTCGACGCCTCCCTGCTCCGGATGTCCTCGGTCGGGTTCATCACCCCCACGGACCCGATGTGGGGCTCCACCCTGGACGCGATGGAGGGCGAGCTGGTCACCGACAGCCTGGTGTACCGCTATGACCCCGAGGCCTCGCCCGACGGCCTGCGCGGATCGGAGGGCACCTTCTCGCTGTGCACCTTCACCTACGTCGACTCGCTCGCTCGTGCCGGGCGGCTGGACAAGGCCCGGGTGACGTTCGAGAAGATGCTCACCTACGCCAACCACCTCGGGCTGTACTCCGCGGAGATCGCGCTCACCGGCGAGCAGATCGGCAACTTCCCCCAGGCCTTCACCCACCTCGCGCTCATCGACGCCGCGATCACCCTGGACCGTCAGCTCGAGCTCAACCCGCCGGCTACGACCAGGCGGACCCCCACGATCCCCCTCCAGCGCACGGTCACCGAGGAGGCCACGCCGGCGCCCGCCGCCGCGGCAGACGCTCCGGCAGGGGCTGAGCCGGGCCGGGCGGTCGGTCCGCGCAGTGGACGCCGGGGTTAACGATCGCTAACATCGTCGGGAACCGACGATGGAGGTGACGGTGGCCGCACCGCAGATGAACGAGCTCGTCGACGAGCTGCGCGCCCGGCACGCCGGGGTGCGCCAGGGCGGGTCGGAGGCGGCGCGCGCGAAGCACCTCGAGCGCGGCAAGCTGCTCGTCCGCGACCGCGTGGACCGGCTGCTCGACCCGGGCAGCCCCTTCCTCGAGCTCAGCCCGCTCGCGGCGAACGGCATGTACGACGACGCGGTGCCCGCCGCGGGCATCGTCACCGGGATCGGCCGGGTCAGCGGCCGCGAGTGCGTCATCGTCGCCAACGACGCCACCGTCAAGGGCGGCACCTACTACCCGATCACGGTCAAGAAGCACCTGCGCGCCCAGGAGGTGGCCCGCGCGAACCGGCTGCCGTGCATCTACCTCGTCGACTCCGGCGGCGCGTTCCTGCCGATGCAGGACGAGGTCTTCCCCGACAAGGAGCACTTCGGCCGGATCTTCTTCAACCAGGCCAACCTGTCGGCGCAGGGGATCCCGCAGGTCGCCGCGGTGATGGGCTCGTGCACCGCCGGCGGGGCCTACGTCCCGGCCATGTCGGACGAGACCGTCATCGTCAAGGAGCAGGGCACGATCTTCCTCGGCGGCCCGCCGCTGGTGAAGGCCGCCACCGGCGAGGTCGTCACGGCCGAGGAGCTCGGCGGCGGCGACGTGCACGCCCGCCGGTCCGGCGTGGTCGACCACCTCGCCGCCGACGACGCCGAGGCGCTCGCGATCGTGCGCTCGATCGTCGCCACCTTCGAGCGCCCCGCCGGCCGAGGAGGAGCGCAGCGACGTCCCGACACCGACGGGTTCCTGCTCGAGCAGCAGGCCCCGGAGGAGCCGGTCGACGACCCCGCCGGGCTGTACGACGTCGTACCCACCGACTCGCGGACCCCCTACGACGTGCGCGAGGTGATCACCCGGGTCGTCGACGGCAGCCGCTTCCACGAGTTCAAGCAGCTCTACGGCGAGACCCTGGTGTGCGGCTTCGCCCGGATCTGGGGCTACCCGGTCGGCATCGTGGCCAACAACGGCATCCTGTTCAGCGAGTCGGCGCTGAAGGGCGCGCACTTCATCGAGCTGTGCAACCAGCGCGGCATCCCGCTGGTGTTCCTGCAGAACATCACCGGCTTCATGGTCGGCAAGGAGTACGAGAACGGCGGCATCGCCCGCGACGGCGCCAAGCTGGTGACGGCCGTGGCGTGCTCGGTGGTCCCGAAGTTCACCGTGGTCATCGGCGGGTCGTTCGGCGCCGGCAACTACGGGATGTGCGGCCGCGCCTACGACCCCCGGTTCCTGTGGATGTGGCCCAACGCCCGGATCTCGGTGATGGGCGGCGAGCAGGCCGCCTCCGTGCTCGCCACGGTGCGCCGCGACGGGATCGAGGCGCGCGGCGGCGACTGGTCGGCGGAGGACGAGGAGGCGTTCAAGGCCCCCGTCCGTGACCAGTACGAGGAGCAGGGATCGCCGTACTACTCCACCGCGCGGCTGTGGGACGACGGGGTGATCGACCCGGCCGACACCCGCCGGGTCCTCGGCATGGGCCTCGCCGCCGCCGCCAACGCCCCGATCCCCGCGCCGTCGTACGGCGTCTTCCGGATGTAGCCGCCGGGTCGAGGAGTGAGCCCGCGAGCCCCGCAGACGCCCGGCAGAGAAGGAACACAGCAGCTGATGACCACGAACCCCAAGCCGTTCTCCACCCTCCTCGTCGCGAACCGGGGCGAGATCGCGGTGCGCATCATCAGGGCCGCCCGGGAGCGTGGCCTGCGCACGGTCGCGGTGTACTCCGACGCGGACCGGGGCGCCCCGCACGTCCGGGCCGCCGACGTGGCGGTGCACATCGGCCCGACCCCGGCCACCGAGTCCTACCTCGACATCGAGGCGATCCTCGAGGCGGCCCGGCGCACCGGCGCCGACGCGGTCCACCCCGGCTACGGGTTCCTCTCCGAGCGGGCCCCGTTCGCGCGCGCCGTGGTGGAGGCCGGCCTCACCTTCGTCGGCCCCGGCGCCGACGTGATGGACACGATGGGCCGCAAGGACGTCGCCCGCGACGTGGCGATCGCCGCCGGGGTGCCCGTCGTGCCGAGCGCGGAGCTGCGCGGTGACGAGGTCGACGCCGGTGCCGTCGGCTACCCGCTGCTGGTCAAGGCGGCCGCGGGCGGTGGCGGCAAGGGGATGCGGATCGTGCGCGACCCGGCCGACTTCGCCGACGCGCTCGCCGCCGCGCGACGGGAGGCCGCGAGCGCGTTCGGTGACGACACCATCCTCGTCGAGCGCTACGTCGAGCACGGCCGTCACGTCGAGGTCCAGGTCCTCGCCGACACCCACGGCAACGTGGTGCACCTGTTCGAGCGCGACTGCTCGACCCAGCGCCGCCACCAGAAGGTCCTCGAGGAGGCGCCGGCGCCCACGATCTCCGAGGAGGTCCGCCGCGTCCTGACCGACTCGGCGGTGGCGCTCGCGAAGGAGGTCGGCTACGTCAACGCCGGCACCGTGGAGTTCCTGGTCGCGGGGGAGGAGGTGTTCTTCCTGGAGATGAACACCCGCCTCCAGGTCGAGCACCCGGTCACCGAGCTCGCGGTCTCGGTCGCCGGCCGCCCACTGGACCTGGTGGCGCTGCAGCTCGCGGTGGCCGCCGGGGAGCCGCTGTCGTTCGGCCAGGACGAGGTGGCGGTCACCGGCCACGCGATCGAGGCCCGGGTCTACGCCGAGGACGCCTTCGCCGGCTTCCTCCCCCAGGCCGGGACCGCCGAGCTGGTCCGCTGGTCGCCGCGTGCCCGGGTCGACGCCGCGCTGGAGTCCGGGCAGGTGGTCTCCTCGGCCTACGACCCGATGCTGGGCAAGGTGATCACCCAGGGCCCGAACCGGGAGGCCGCCCGCCGCGCCCTGGTCACCGCCCTCGACGACACCGCGATCCTCGGGCTCACCACGAACCTCGGGTTCCTCCGGGGCCTGGCCGACTCCGACGCCTTCCGCGACTGCGCGATCGACACCGCCTGGCTCGACACCCACCCCGACGCCGTACGCCCGGAGGGACAGGAGGTCTCCGCGGTCATCGCCGCCTGGGCGTTCGCCACCGGCCCCGGCTCGTCCGCGGTGGCCGCGCGCGGGACCGGCGAGCCGGCGCACCACCCGTTCGGCAGCCGGGACGGGTGGCGGCTGACCGGCGAGCCGGTGCCCACGCCGGTCGAGCTCGTCGTCGACGGCGACACGGTGGTGTTTCACGTGAACCCGGCCGGCTCGGTGGGTACGTCGTCGCGCAGCTGGCGGGTCCACCCGATCGCCGCCGACGCCGGGGTCCTCCGGCTGGAGGTGGACGGGCTGGTGCACGAGGCCGCGGTGCGGGTCGGTCCGCACCGGGTCGAGGTGGCTCACCGCGGCGACACCCACGTCTTCGAGCGCCCGGATGCGTTCGGCCCGGGCGCCCACCACGCCGTGTCCGACGGCACCGTCGCCGCGCCCATGCCCGGCACCGTGCTCAGCGTCTCCACCGAGGTGGGCCGGCAGGTTGTCGAGGGCGAGACACTCGGAGTCATGGAGGCGATGAAGATGGAGCTGGCCCTGAAGGCCCCCGTGGCCGGGACGGTCACCGAGGTCGGCGCCGCGACGGGCGACCAGGTGCCGCTCGGTGCCACGCTCTTCGTCGTGGAGCCGGAGGGAGAGTGAGCATGCGCAAGCCCCAGGTGGTGCGGGACCCCAGCCTCCCGGAGCGGGTCACCGTCTACGAGGTCGGCCCCCGTGACGGGCTGCAGAACGAGGCCGCGGTCGTGCCGGTCGAGACGAAGGCGGAGTTCGTCCGCCGGCTGGTGGCCGCCGGCCTCCCGGTCATCGAGGCGACCAGCTTCGTGCACCCCCGGTGGGTGCCGCAGCTGGCCGACGCCGCGGAGCTGCTCGACCTGCTCGGCGACCCGGCCGAGCACCCCGTGCCGATGCCGGTGCTCGTGCCCAACGAGCGCGGCCTGGACCGGGCGATCGAGAAGGGCGTGCGGCACATCGCGATCTTCGGCAGCGCGACCGAGACCTTCGCGCAGCGCAACCTCAACCGCGGCCTCGACGAGCAGTTCGCGATGTTCGAGCCGACCGTCGCCCGCGCCCGTGAGAACGGCATGGACGTGCGGGCCTACGTCTCGATGTGCTTCGGCGACCCGTGGGAGGGGGACGTGCCGGTCGACCAGGTGGTCGAGGTCGGCAAGCGGCTGTTCGACCTCGGCGCCTCCGAGCTGTCCCTGGGGGACACGATCGGCGTCGGCACCCCCGGCCACGTCACCGCCCTGCTGCGCGGCTTCAACGACGCGGGCCTGCCCAACGACCGGCTCGCGATGCACTTCCACGACACCTACGGCCAGGCGCTGTCCAACACCCAGGCAGCTCTCCGCGCCGGGGTGACCACCTTCGACGCCTCGACCGGCGGGCTGGGCGGCTGCCCGTACGCCGAGAGCGCCACCGGGAACCTCGCCACCGAGGACCTGGTCTGGATGCTCGACGGCCTCGGCATCGAGACCGGGATCGACCTCGGCGCCCTGGTGGAGACCAGCGTGTGGATGGCGCGGCAGCTCGGCCGGCCCAGCCCGTCGCGGGTGGTCACCGCGCTGGCGGGTGGCTGAAGGGGCCCACCGGCGCTAGGGCACAATTCCTGCCATGAGCCGTGTCGTCTACGTCCACGTCGGGGCGCCCAAGACGGGCACCACCTACCTCCAGGACCGGCTCGAGGCGAACTACGACACGCTGGTCGCCCACGGGGTGACCTTCCCCCGCGGGCCGCTGGGGCGGGAACCGGGCCAGAGCCACTTCCGGGCCGCCCTGGACCTGCTCGGCCAGGACTGGGGCGGACCGACGGGGCATGCGGAGGGCTACTGGGACACGCTGATGCGCAAGGTCCGCCGTACCGGCGGCACCGTGGTCATCAGCCACGAGATCCTCTCCGCGGCTCCGGCCGACCGGATCGCGAAGGCGATGGCCGACCTCGAGGGCAGCGAGGTGCACGTCGTGATGTCGAGCCGGGACCTCGCCCGGCAGATCCCCGCGTTCTGGCAGGAGAGCATCAAGCAGGGCCGCCGGTGGACCTTCCAGCGGTGCCTGACCTCGCTGCAGGAGGACCCCGACGCCTGGTTCTGGGCCTCCCAGAGCGTGCCGAAGGTGCTCGGCCGGTGGGGCGCCGGCCTCGAGCCCGGACGCATCCACCTGGTCACCGTGCCACCGCCGGGCGTGCCGAACACCGTCCTGTGGGAGCGGTTCTGCTCCGTGTTCGGGATCGACCCGGCGTGGGCGCCCCGGGAGAGCGAGCGGCTCAACCCCTCGATGGGGATCGCGGAGACCGCCCTGATCCGGCGGCTCAACCGGCGGATGACCAAGAGCGGCCTGAGCGAGTTCCACCAGCGCGAGCTGGTCCGCAGCATCCTGGTCCAGGAGGGCCTGGCCCACCGGTCCGGGACGAAGGCCACCCTGCCGCCGCGGCTGTACCCGTGGGTGGAGGAGGTCTCCGAGGGCTGGATCGAGTGGATCGAGGGCTCCACGATCGACGTCGTCGGGGACCTGGACGACCTGCGTCCGCGGCCGCCGGCGGAGGGCGAACGCTGGCGCGACCCCGACCGGCCCCGGCAGGCGAAGGTGGTCGACGCCGCCCTCGACGCCCTGGTGGCGATGACCGCGGAGGCGTCGAGCCGCCCGGACCCGAACGAGCAGCTCAGCGCCCGGATGAGCCGCGCCGCGCGCCGCTTCCGCGGTCTGTGACCTGAGGGGTCACGCCCCCGTCACCGGCGGGGGCGGGGGAGCAGCTCCCGGTCGGCGTACCGTCCGATCCTCCAGGTCGCGAAGCCGTCGGCGCCGGCCCCGAACAGCCCGCCCACGACCGGGACGCGGCGGGCGACGGTGGTGGCCACCTGCTTGCCGGCGACCCTGGTGAGCAGCTCGGAGGTCACCTCCGCGGCGATCACCTTGTCCAGGTGCGGGTCGTGGGTGGGCGCCGTGGCGATCGCCATCGGCGGCGCGGGCAGCTTCTTCTTCTTGACCAGGGAGCGCACCGTGTCCTCCCCGAGCATGCAGGTGAGCACGGCGTTGCGGACCCGGGGGTCCTCGAGGTCGTACCCGCGCAGGTGGGCGATGCCGGCCACCATCCGGGCCTGCAGCATCGCCAGCCCGGCGATGTTCGCGGGGATGGTCACCGCGGCGGTGACGAGCCCGCCGACGTTGGTGGCGAACCCCTGGGCACCCGACCAGCGGACGTGGTTCTCGATCACCTCGTGGACCGCCGCGTCGACGTCGCCGCGCTGCTCCTCGAGCTGCTTGTCGGCGGCCTTCGCGGCGGGCGGGAAGGGTCCGGTGCCGTAGATCGCGCGCGACAGCGCCTCCCGGACGAAGCCCGAGGTCAGCTCGGGCGCCATCCGCTGCACCTGCGGTGCGAGCGCCTTGCCGAACGACCCAGCGATGCCCATGTGTCCTCCCTGCTGCCACCTGCGCCACCGGCGGCCACCGGTCGTCGCAGTCGATGTGAAGCCTACGTCCCGGTACCCGGTGGCAGGCCGGGGGAACGTGGTCCTCGGCACAGCTGCTGCCTCCCGGTGCCAGGATGGGCCCGTGCCCATCGAACCGCCGCCGACGAGCTGGGAGTTCCCCGGCTCGCTGCACGACATCGACGACGACGTGGTCGGGATGGGCGCCGACCTGGAGCCCGCCACCCTGCTCTCCGCCTACCGGCACGGACTGTTCCCGATGCCGGGCGACCCGCGCATGCCGATGCTGTGGTGGTCCCCGGACCCCCGGGGGATCCTCCCGCTGGACCGGCTGAAGGTGTCGCGGTCGCTGCGCTCGTCGGTGCGGCGCATGGAGATCCGGGTCGACACGGCCTTCGACGAGGTGATCCGGGCCTGCGCGGACCCCGGACGCGAGTCGGGCTGGATCGACGAGGAGATCATCGCCGCCTACACCGAGCTCCACGAGCTCGGCTGGGCGCACTCGGTGGAGAGCTGGTACGACGGACGCCTGGTCGGTGGGCTCTACGGCGTCGCCATCGGGGGCCTCTTCGCCGGGGAGTCGATGTTCCACCGGGTCACCGACGCCTCGAAGGTGGCTCTCGTGGGGCTCGTGGGCCTGCTGGGTGACGACCACGCCGACCGGAGGCTGCTCGACGTGCAGTGGTCGACCCCGCATCTGGCCTCGCTCGGCGTGGTGGAGGTGCGGCGAGAGACCTACCTGGACCTGCTCCAGGACGCGCTCGAGGTCCCGCTGCCCGCCGCGTTCGCGTGATCCGCCGTACCTCTCGCCGCCGCGCCCCTGGGCCCGGCGCTACTTGAGCAGCCGCGACATGCGCCGGTCGGCGAGCGGCTTCCCGCCGGTCTGGCAGGTCGGGCAGTACTGCAGCGAGGAGTCCGCGAAGGACACCTCCCGCACCGTGTCCCCGCACACCGGGCACTTCTCGCCGGTGCGGCCGTGGACCGCGAGGTGTGACTTCTTCTCGCCCTTGAGCTCGGCGGCGGCGAGCCCGCGGGAGCGCTCGACGGCCTCGCCGAGGACGGTGCGGACCGCGTCGTAGAGGATCTCGAGCTCGTCGTCGGTGACGCTCGAGGCCGGCTTGAACGGTGACATCCGCGCCGCGTGCAGCAGCTCGTCGGAGTAGGCGTTGCCGATCCCGGCGACCACCGCCTGGTTGCGCAGCACGCCCTTGAGCTGTGCCCGTCCGGCGTCGACGAGGATGCGACGGAGCACGTCGCGGGTGAAGTCCTCCGACATTGGGTCCGGACCGAGCCGGGCGATCCCGGGGACGTCCGCAGGGTCGTGCACGACGTAGATCGCCAGCCGCTTCTGCGTGCCGGCCTCGGTGATGTCGAGCCCCGACCCGTCGTCGAGCACGACCCGCGCGGCGATCGGTGACTTGTTGCTGGGCCGCGGCGGCGTCGCCGGCACCTCGTCGCGCCAGCGCACCCAGCCCGCGCGGGACAGGTGCAGGACCAGGTGCAGCCCGGAGGCGTCGATGTCGAGGAACTTGCCGTGCCGGCCGACGTCGTCGACCAGCATCCCGTGCAGCGCGGACAGGGGTGGGTCGAAGGTCTTCAGCGCGCTGAACGCGACGATGTCGACACGCGCGATCGCCCGGTCGTGGAGCCGGGTGCGCAGGTCCGCCGCCAGGGCCTCGACCTCGGGAAGCTCGGGCACCGGCCCAGCATAGGCAGCCACCGCCGCGCCCGCTCGGCAAAGCCGCCCCGGAAGTGCTGACATCGCCGCCCGCCCGAGCGCACAATGACCCTCATGCGCACTGCGTCCCATCTGCCCGCGTCCGGCGAGGTGTTCCTCGACGCGCGGGGTGACCGGCGCGCGCTGCGGGTCTCCTGGCACGGCGAGGCGGGCGTCGTCGTGCTCTCGCTGTGGCGCGAGGGAGTGTGCGCGGGGACCTTCCGGCTCCCGGCCGAGGAGGTCCCGGCGCTGGTGGAGACCCTCCGGGCGGGCTTCGCGCAGGCCTACGACGACGCGCGGGAGTCGTTCCTCGGCCGGTTCGGCGTGGTCGACGACGAGGCCGGCTGACCCTCGCCGAGGGATAGGCGCAGGTTCAGGCCGACGAGTCGGCGTGAACCGCGCGGTTCAAGCCGACTCGACGGGTCGGGGGCCGAGGTTCAAGCCGACTCGACGGGTCAGGCCCAGGGGCGCTGGCCGGAGGCGAGGAACCAGACGGTGAGGCCCGCGAACACCAGCGCGGCCACCCCGCCGATCCCGAGCGCCATCACCGCCACCGCGCGCAGGGCCGGCGTGTGGTCTGTCTCCCCGGAGCGGTAGGCGAGCATCCGGAACGCTCCGACCGGGAGCAGGAGGAGAGCGGTGATCCCGGAGACGGCCCAGAGCAGCGTTGCCGCGGACATGAGGGCAATCTACGCCGCCCTAGGACTCGCTAGCCAAATCTAAGGTTTGCCCTAGATTCCTCGATACAGTCCCATCGTGGACCCGATCAGGAACCCCTACGCCCCCGGAGCCGGTCAGCGGCCACCCGAGCTCGCCGGCCGGGACCGGGAGATGCGGCAGTTCGAGGTGACGCTCGAGCGCGTGGCCGCCGGCCGGCCGGAGCGCTCGATGGTGCTCTCCGGGCTGCGCGGGGTGGGCAAGACCGTGCTCCTGAACGCCCTGCGCAGCCTCGCGGTCAAGCGGGCCTGGGGGACCGGGAAGTTCGAGGCCCGGCCCGACCAGTCCCTGCGGCTGCCGATGGCCCAGGCGGTGCACGCCGCCGTACGCGAGGTCGCCCACCGCCACCGGGACCCCGAGCGGGTCGACGCCGTGGCCGGGGTGCTCAAGTCCTTCGCGCTGCGCACCCGGCTCGACGACCGCAAGGGGGTGCGCTGGCAGCCGGCCTCCATCGGTGCCGACGTGCCCGCGGCCAAGGGACGCGCGGACTCCGGCGACCTCGAGCTCGACCTCATCGAGCTCTTCACCGACGTCGGCGAGCTCGCGGGCGACCTCGGCGTGGGGATCGGCATCTTCATCGACGAGATGCAGGACATCTCGCCCGCCGAGCTGGCCGCCCTCTGCGGGGCGGTGCACGAGATCAGCCAGCAGGGCGCCCCGCTGGTCGTGGTCGGCGCCGGTCTCCCGCACCTGCCGGTCCTGCTCTCGGCGAGCAAGTCCTACGCCGAGCGGCTGTTCCGCTACGTGGTCGTGGACCGGCTGCCGCGGGAGATGTCGGACCGGGCGCTGCTGGTGCCCGCCTCGACCGAGGACGTCGACTTCGAGCCCGAGGCGCTCGACGAGCTGTACCGCCTCACCGACGGCTACCCCTACTTCGTCCAGGCCTACGGCAAGGTGACGTGGGACGTGGCCGTCGAGTCCCCGATCCGCACCTCCGACGTGGCCGAGGCCTCCCCGGAGGCGGAGAGCGAGCTCGCGGTCGGCTTCTTCGGGGCCCGCTACGACCGGGCGACCCCGGCCGAGCGGGACTACATGCGGGCGATGGCCGAGCTCGGCGCGGACAGCAAGGACGAGGCGGTGACCACCGCCCAGGTCGCCGAGCGGCTCGGCCGCAAGCCGCAGAGCCTGTCCCCGGCGCGCGACGGGCTGATCAAGAAGGGCCTGGTGTACTCCTCCGAGCGCGGCACCGTGGCGTTCACCGTCCCGCACTTCGGCAAGTTCCTCCGCGCCCAGCACACCTGACGGCCCCGTCCGGGCCCGGACCCGGCGTGGCGACGGACCGGGACGCGCATTCTTCTTGGTCCAGGGGTCACCATGGGGCCATGCGCAGCAGCAGCCGCCCGCAGGTCGTGGCGCACCGCGGGGCGAGCCATGCCAACGCCGAGCACACCCTCGCCGCCTACGTCGCCGCCCTCGACGAGGGCGCCGAGGCCCTCGAGTGCGACGTCCGCCTCACCGCCGACGGCCACCCGGTCTGCGTGCACGACCGGCGCACCGACCGTACGGCGCTGGCTCCCGGTGTGGTCTCCACCATGGAGCTCGCCGACCTCGAGCAGCTGGACTTCGCGAGGTGGAAGAACCCCTGGGCCGACCTCGACGACGAGGCGCCGGAGGTCGACCCCAGGGACCGGTCGGTGCTGACGCTCAGGCGTCTGCTGGACACCGTCGCCGACTACGACCGCCCCGTCGAGGTGGCGATCGAGACCAAGCACCCCACCCGCTACGCCGGCCTGGTGGAGCGCCGGGTCGTGGAGCTGCTCGACACCTACGGCTGGGCGGGCAAGGAGTCGCCGGTGCGGGTGATGAGCTTCTCCTACGTCGCGCTGAACCGGGTGAAGAGGCTGGCACCGGACCTCGACGTGGTGATGCTGGTCGACCGCCTCTACAGCTGGCAGCTGACCAAGAAGCTGACCGGCCGGGACTGGATCGCCGGACCCGGCATGGACCTGCTCCGCGAGAACCCGCGGTTCGCCGAGAAGCTGCGCCGCAGCGGCCGGCCGATCCACGTCTGGACGGTCAACGAGCCGGCGGACATCGACCTCTGCGTGGACCTCGGGGTGGAGGCGTTGATCACCGACACCCCGGCCGCCACGATCAGCCACCTGCGGGGGCGTGTGTAGGGCCTCACGGGCTCATGTGTTTGGGTATGACACCAATGGGAAAGCCTGTACCGGGAGGCTGGCAAGGAAATTGGGGTGACGTGGTGATGCGGTCCGTCCGCTCAGGGCACGCGCCGGTGACGGTGCGCGTCCCGTTCGCCGCGTCCTCGGTCGCCTCCGCCCGCCGCGAGCTGAAGCTGTGGATGCAGGACGAGGGGTTCAGCCGGGAGACCATCGAGGACGGCCGGGTGGTCATCTCCGAGCTCGTCGGCAACTCCGTCCGCCACGCCCGGGCGCTCTCCGACGGCACCATCCTGATCACCTGGTGCCGTGACCGCGGCGGCATCCGGCTCTCCGTCACCGACGGAGGAAGCGCCTCCCGTCCCCACGCCGTGCACGCCCCCGCGTCCGCGCTCTCGGGCCGCGGCATGTCCATCGTCGAGGCCCTCGCCGCGGACTGGTGGTCCGAGCGGAGCCGCAGCCGGTGCACCATCCACGCGGTCATCGGCCGGGACTGAGCGCGGGCGCCCGGCCGGCCCGTCCGGTCGCTGAAGTAGCCTTCCCGCCATGGGAAAGAAGTCGCGCCTGAAGACGAGGACCGAGACCGCCACCACCCCCGGTGAGGTCGGTCCCCGCCAGCCCTGCCCCTGCGGCTCCGGGAAGCGCTACAAGGCCTGTCACGGCGACCCCTCCGGGGCCCCGCGCACCTACGTGACCCGACCGTTCGAGGGGCTGGCGAGCGAGTGCGACCTCATCGCCCTGCGCGAGCTGGTGCCGGCGGCGACGGCCCCGCTGAGGCTGGCCGACAGCGTGGACACCGACCGCGAGGTGCTGCTGTGCACGCTGCTGCCGATGGCCGCCCCGGCCCTGGTCCGTGAGGACGGGACGGTGTGGCTGGCGCTGCAGGTCCAGCACCAGTTCGGCGACCCCAGCCGCGACCTCGCCGCGGTGCTCGAGAAGGCGCTCGCGGCGGAGCCGGGATCGATGATCGGGCTGACCGACCCGCCGGGGGAAGGCCGCCGGCTGCAGGACATGGTCGTCGACGAGCCGCTCGACATCACCGTCCACGACGGCTTCGAGTTCTGGCTCGCCGACGTCGACGACCGCGAGGGCGCGCTCAGCGCAAGCCTCGAGAGCGCCAACGCCGCGGCCAACCCGACCCGCCGGCTCTCGTCGGTGGAGGCCGCCTACTGGACCGACGTGGGCACCAAGGAGCACCTGCGCTGGGTGATGCCCCACGACGAGGAGAAGCTGCTCGGCGCGCTGGCCCGCCTGCACGCGGCCGGCAAGGACGTGGTCGCCGAGGGCTCCCGCCTCGTCGGGATGTTCCGGGTGCACGGCGTGCTCGTGCCGGTGTGGGACCTC
Organism: uncultured Actinomycetota bacterium; assembly: GCA_963747975.1. Classification (GTDB taxonomy): domain Bacteria; phylum Actinomycetota; class Actinomycetes; order Propionibacteriales; family Nocardioidaceae; genus Nocardioides_C. The sequence continues at coordinate 1,378,839 of CAVVHI010000003.1, read as the reverse complement.
CCGGTGGGGACCGGTGCGGAGGTGCTCGAGGAGCCCGCCGCCAGGTTCGCGCAGGACCTCGAGGCGGCGCTGGCCGACGACAGCCCGCTGACCGCCGAGGAGCGGGCTGCGCGGTCGGGTCTGGCGAACCGTCAGCTCACGATCCGGTAGGCCGGACTAGACATCGCAGGCCGATCCCCTGTGATGTGGCCCCCAATCCACGGATGGAGTTGTTCCCAGACCTGAGTCCACGTATATTTTGAGATGCCCGGTCGTTGTTGTATCCCCCGTCAGCAACGGCCGGGTTTTCATTTTTCGTGCTCCAGGTTGCCCAGGGCTCACGCCGACCGCTGCGGACTCACAGCGGGTCCCGGCGGATCGGGCACGACATGCAGCGCGGCCCGCCGCGACCGGACCCGAGCTCGGAGCCCGCGATCGCGATCACCTCGATGCCGGCCTCCTCCAGGCGGGCGTTGGTCTCCACGTTCCGCTCGTAGGCGACCGCCACCCGCGGCGCCAGCGCCAGGGTGTTGTTGCCGTCGTCCCACTGCTCCCGTTCGGCGGTCACCGGGTCGAGGCCGGTGTCGATCTGGTGGAGGGTGTCGATCTGCATCGCCTTGGCGGCGGCGACCAGGAACGGCTCCGGCTCGGTCACCGCGAGGACGAGATCGCGGTCGCTGTCGCTGTCGCCGGCGCGGTCGCGCACGGTGACGGTGTAGGCCTGCAGGTGGTCGGCGACGTTGGGGTACATCACGATCTTGTCGACGTCGACCATCGTGCACACCGTGTCGAGGTGCATGGTCGCGCGCTCCTGCGCGATCGGCACCGCGAGCACCGTGTGCGCGAGGTCGGCGCGGAACAGCTGCCGGGCGAGCCGCTCGGCACCGGCCGGCGTCGTGCGCTCCCCGACGCCGATGGCGACGACGCCGGGGGCGAGCAGCAGCACGTCGCCGCCCTCGACGTGCTCGTGCTGCCAGCCGTGGATCTTCGGCGTGCCCCGGAACCGGGCGTGGTCGCGGTAGATGAGCTCGGTCAGCTGGGTCTCCCGCTCGCGCGCGGGCATGGCCAGGGACGTGATCGCCACCCGGTCGCGGACCCACACGCTCGAGTCGCGGGTGAAGAGCAGGTTCGGCAGCGGGTCGATCACGAAGTCGTCACTGGCCAGCAGGCTGGTGACCAGACCGAAACCGCCCCGGACCTCGTCGTTGCGGACCCCGGCGGTCAGGAACGCAGCGAGCTCCTCGGCGCTCTGGTCGCGCAGCGCCGAGGCCAGGTAGCCGCGCAGCGTGTCGCCGAGGTGCAGGCTGGACATGGCGCCCGCGATCGCGTGCTCGCGCGCCTCGGCCTCCTGCAGGGTCTCGGTGAGCAGGTCGGTCAGGTAGAGCACCTCGACCCCGCGGTCGCGCAGCGCCTCGGCGAACGCGTCGTGCTCGTCCTGGGCCCGGCTCACCCAGGGGATCCCGTCGAAGAGCAGCGTGTCGTTGTTGCGGGGCGTCAGCCGCTTCAGCTCGGGGCCGGGGCGGTGCAGCATCACCGTGCGCAGCCGGCCGACCTCGCTGTCCGCTCCGACAGGTACGACGTCTGGGCGGTTGTCCTGGGTCATGGGCCGAAGCGTAACGCCCGTCGTACACCCCGCGGAGGCGTCACGGGGCGGCCGGCGCCCGTCGGCGGATCAGGCGAGGATCTCGTAGACGGTCAGCGCGGCGAGGGCCAGGCACACCGCCGCGCCGACGTAGTGCAGCACCGACAGCCGCATGTGCTGCAGGAGGAACCGCCCGGCCAGCACGGCGAGACCGGACACGGTGAGCAGGGCGCCCCAGGCGCCGACGAAGACGCTGAGCGGGTCCCCGTACTTCGCGACGAGGCTGACCGTGAACAGCTGGGACAGGTCGCCCCACTCGGCGGCGAACAGCACGAGGAACGAGGCGCCGACCGCCCGCAGCCCCGTCTTGGCGACGGTGGCCTTGCCGGCGTACTCCTCCTCGGCCTCCCTCTCCTCCTGGTCGGCGTGCGGCGCCGCGCGGAGGAGCAGGACCGCGCCGACCACGAAGATGGCGGCCGCGACGCTGCGCACCAGCGTCTCGGGCAGCAGGGTGGCGAGCTGGCCGGCGGTGACCGCGATCGTCACCTGCACGAGGAAGGCGAGGCCCACGCCGATCCAGACCAGCAGCCCCCGGTAGCGCGTGGAGAGCACGAGCGCGGCGATGAAGGTCTTGTCGGGCAGCTCGACGACGAAGATCGCCGCGAAGGTCAGCGCGATGACAGAGAGGTCCATGCGGTGGGCAGCTCCTGGTCGTGGGTCCGGGAGAGTGTGTCACCTCGCCTAGAGTTGGGGTGTGCCGCCACCACCGCCCGGAGTGCCTCCCGCCCGCTACGCCTACCTCGGCCCCGAGGGCACCTTCACCGAGCAGGCGCTGCGCTCGGTCGCGGCCGCGTCCCGCGCCGAGCTGCAGCCGTGCGCGACGGTCACGCTCGCCCTGGACGCGGTCCGCAACGGTGAGGCCGACGGCGCCGTGGTGCCGATCGAGAACTCCGTGGAGGGCTCCGTCCCGGTGACGCTCGACGAGCTCGCCACGGGGGAGCCGTTGATGATCACCCGCGAGATGACGGTGCCCATCGCCTTCTCGCTGCTCGCCCGGCCCGGCACCCACCCCGACGACGTCAAGGTCGTGGCCACGCACCCGCACGCGGCGGCGCAGACCCGGCGGTGGATGGCGCTGCACTTGCCCCGGGCGCACGTCGTGCACGCCCCCTCCACCGCCGCCGCGGCCGCGGACGTCGCCGACCCTGGCTCGCAGTGGGACGCCGCGATCTCCGCGCCGCTGGCCGCCGACCACTACCGGCTCGCGGTGCTCGCCCAGGGGATCGGTGACAACCCGGACGCGATCACCCGGTTCGTGCTGGTCTCGCGGCCCGGTGTCCCGGCGCCGCGGACCGGCCGCGACAAGACCTCGCTGGTGGCCTTCATGCGCGAGGACCACCCCGGCGCGTTGCTGGAGATCCTCGAGCAGCTGACCATGCGCGGGGTCAACATGACCCGCATCGAGTCGCGGCCGACCGGTGCCGCGCTCGGCAACTACTGCTTCTCGATCGACTGCGAGGGCCACGTCGACGACGCCAGGGTCGGCGAGGCGCTGATGGGCCTGCGCCGGGTGTGCGCGGACGTGCGGTTCCTCGGCTCCTACGAGCGCCACGACGGGATCGCCCCGACCATCCGGCCCGGCACGTCGGACGCGGAGTTCGAGGACGCGCGGGCCTGGCTCGCGCGCCTGCGCCGCGGCGGCTGACCTCGCGGATACCCTCGGCCCCGATGAACAGCGACCTGCTCCTACCCCTGCTCGCCGTCCTCGCGCTGCTCGTGGCCGGCACCGCGCTCGTCCTGGCGGTCCTGGCGCTGCGGCGCGCGCAGGCCGGCCATGCCCGTCGTACCTCCGCGCGGCGACGCGCCCAGGACCTGCCGACCGACGTGGAGGGGCTGCGCGCGGAGGTGCAGGCGCTGCGCACCGAGGCCGCGCAGGCGCTGCGCCACCTCGCGGTCGTGCGCTACGACGCCTTCGGGGACATGGGCGGCCACCTGTCCTGGTCGATGGCGCTGCTCGACGACGGCGGGGACGGGGTGCTGCTGACCTCGATCCACGGCCGCAGCGAGGCCCGCACCTACGCCAAGAACATCCGGGCCTGGTCGTGCGAGCAGCAGCTCTCGCCCGAGGAGACCGAGGCCGTCAAGTTCGCCAGAAGCGCCTGACCCCTCAGGCGGAGGCGTAGGCGCGCTCCAGCTCGGCGACGTCGAGCTTCTTCATGTCCATCATCGCCGCGAAGGCGGCGGCCACCCCGGCCGGTGAGTCACCGTTGGCCAGCTCCACCCAGCGCCGGGGCACGACCTGCCAGGACAGGCCGAACCTGTCCTTGAGCCAGCCGCACTGCACCTCCTCGCCGCCGTCCGCGGTGAGCGCCTCCCAGAGCCGGTCCACCTCCGCCTGGTCGTCGCACAGCACCTCGAACGACACGGCCTCGGTGAACGGGAACTGCGGGCCGCCGTTGATCGCGGCGTACTGCCGGCCGAGCAGCTCGAAGGTGACCAGCATGACGCTGCCCGGCTCGCCACGGCCGCGGTCGGGGTAGGCGACCACGTCGATGACCCGGGAGTCGTCGAACAGGGACGTGTAGAACCGGGCGGCCTCCTCCGCCTCGGTGTCGAACCACAGGTTCGGGACGATGCTCGTCATGGTGTGCTCCTCTCTGGGCCGGCTTCCTGGAGTGCAGACCAGGTCCGGCGCCGGATGTCATCGCACGCAGGGACCGCCGGCGGTGACCGACAGGGAGGGGTCGGCGACGTCGATCGCCACGGTGGCGAGGGTGGCGTGCGCCAGCACCGGGTCCGCGCCCCGCTCGGGGTGGCAGCACACGCCGCCGACGTCGCGGTGGTCGTCCATCGCGCGCACCACGTCGTCGGCTGTCTCCGGGACTCGCCGGGCGAACGCGGCCAGCAGCGTCTCGCGGCGGATCCCGCTGCCCGGACCGATCGACTCCGCCAGGCAGCCGGGGGCGCCCTCCGCGGAGACGAAGTGGTTGGTCCGCACCAGCAGACCCTGCTCGGGACCGACCACGGCCGGTCCACCGGGGTAGAGCTCGAGCGTCGCGGCCGCGCCGGACCGGTCGACCACGGTGAGCGAGGTGGACGCCGACGGGCTCACCGACCGGGCGGCCGCGATGGCGTCGTCGGTGTCGCGGGCGGTGTCCAGGATCCGGCGTGCGAGCAGGTGCACCGGGTAGCCGACCCCGCGGTCCGCCGTACCGGCGTCGGCCTCGTGGCGCAGCAGGTTGAACATCACCCCGACGCCGTGCGAGCTGACCCCGATCTTGCCGAGCACGCCGAGCTCGGTGACCGTGCGCACGACGTGGCCGTCCGTGTGCGGGATCGTCCACACCAGCCAGTCGTCGGCCATCGCGTCGTACCAGTCCCAGGTCTGCACCGCGACCGGTCGCCCGCCGTCGGGGAGGGCGACGACCGCAGAGCACTCGCTGCCGGCGCCGGTCGGGTCGGCGACGGCGAGCAGCTCGGTGCGGGCGTTGAGCATGGCCACCTCACGGACCGGCAGCCGGGCGCCCTGGGCGATGCCGGCGATCTCCGCGGCCGCTGCCGGGGCCTGCTCACCGATCGCCGTCCACGCCCGCTCTGCCCACAGGTCCGCGTCGAACGGGCGGGTCGCCCGGGCCGCGAAGAGCCGGCGGTAGGCCGCCACCGTGCGCGCGATGTCACCGGCGAAGGCCTCGCCGAGCTCGCGGCCGCGGTCGGCCGGCGCGAGGACGGAGGAGGTGAAGGTGCGCACGGTCGTCACCGCGCCACAGTAGCGAGGGGCGGTCCCCCTCGCTCGTCGGCTACCGGCGCGGTCGCTTGCCCCGGGACGCGGTGGCGGTGGCGGAGGCGTCGAGCTTGTCGAGGGCGGCGGGCACGTCGAGCAGGCCGGCGCCGGTGGCGTTCTCGTCCCAGCTGACGGGCTCACCGCCGACGGGGAACAGCACGGTCGTGTCCCCTGCGGCGAGCGGGAGCGCGGACGCCTCCAGCGCCTGCTCCGCGTCGGCCTGTCGCAGGCCGGGCGAGCGTTCGAGCATCAGCGCGAGGGCGCCGGCCACGTGCGGCGTGGCCATGGAGGTGCCGTTGAGGTAGTAGTAGCCGGTCTGGCCGTTGGTCTGGTACGCCCCGCGGACGTAGGCGCCGGGTGCCGCGACGTCGAGGTCCTGGCCCTTCGCCGCCCGGGAGGAGAACGGCGGGATGAACACCTCGTCGGGGTCCGTGGGGTCGGTGACGTCGTGGGTGAACCAGCCGGGCTCGGTCCACTGCCCGGTCCAGCCGGCCGCGGCCACGGAGATGACCTCCGGCTGTGCACCGGGGTAGTCCATGAACCCGTCCGGTCCGGAGTTCCCGGCCGCCGCGACCACCAGCACTCCGGCGTCGACGGCCCGCAGGATCGCCGCCTTCATCAGTGGGTCCTCCGTCGGGCCGCCGAGGCTGAGGTTGACCACCATCGGCTCGCCCGCCAGCGGCCCGCCGGCGCTGACCAGGTCGGTGACGTAGTCGATGCCCGCGGTGACCACCGAGGACCAGCCGTTCCCGCTCTGGTTCAGCACCTTGACCGGGACCACGGTGGCCTCGGGCGCCATGCCGCCGACCGGGGTGCCGTCGAGGTTGTAGCCGAGGATCGTGCTGGTCACGTGCGTGCCGTGGCCGTTCTGGTCGTGGCCCCACTTGTTCGGCTGGGTGCTGATCGACCCCTTCTCGCCGCCACCGCCGCCGAAGGAGACGGCGTACTCGGTGGCGACCCGGTCCTCGCCGAAGTAGTAGGGCCACGAGTTGTGCAGGCCGGTGTCGAGGACGGCGACGTAGACCCCGGCACCGGTCTCGGCGACGACGCGCTCGTCGGGCGCGCCGCCGGTGCCGTTCTCGTAGACGTCGACCAGGTCGGTGTTCCAGGTGGCGATCCCGTCGGTCGTGGACTCGAACGGGCTGGCCTCGACCGGGCGGCCGAGCACCGGCACGTCGCCGGTGGCGGAATCCACGTAGGGCAGCCGGTCGATCCTGCGCACCGCCGAGGACGCGACGCTCATGGTCAGCCCGTCGAGCTCGGGGTACTGCTCGAGCACGGTGCCGTAGCCGGAGAGCTCGGCGAGGATGGTGGGGCTCAGGTCGGTGTTGAGCACGACGTTGAGGCCGACCTGACCGCCGGCTCCGGCCGCCTGGGCAGCGGGCAGGGCGGTCAGGGCGAGGGCGGCGACGCCGGCGAGTGCCGAGGCTGCATGACGCATGGGGGTCCTCCTGGGCGCGCGGCCGCGGGGGTCGGTGGCCGCTCGGTCCTGCGCCCCCGGGGGGTTAGGGACGTCCATCGATCCTAGGTAGGGGCCGCCCGGTTTGCGGCGTTATCGAGGAACCCGCACGAGCAGCCGGCCGTGCACGCACTCCGCACGGATCTCCTTGCCGGGCCCGATCGGGTCCCCGTCGAGCTGGCGCGCGGTGTCGTGGGCGGTGCGCAGCACGACCTTGCGTCCGGTCATCCGGTTGAGCTCGTCGTCGACCCGCTTGCCCTTGCTGAACACGCGCCACAGCAGGGGCACCCAGCTGACGAAGCGTCGCGGCGAGACCAGGACGACGTCGAGCTCACCGTCGTCGATGGTGGCGTCCGGCAGCAGCGGGATCCCGGCGGTGAGGTAGCCGACGTTGCCGACCACGACGGTCAGCGCCCGGTGCCTGGTGAAGGGCCCGTCGTCGACGGAGATCTCGACCCTGAACGTGGGCGAGCGCAGCTGGCGCAGACCGGAGACGAAGTAGGCCAGCCAGCCGATCTTGGCCTTGATGGCGTCGTCGGCGCCCGCCATGATCGCCGCGTCGAAGCCCATCCCGCCCATGACCATGAAGTGCTCGTCCTCGCCGATCCCGTCGCCGGCCACGGCGACCAGGTCGATGGCGCGGTCCTGGCCGTTCAGGGCGACGTCGACGGCGTCGGAGAGGTAGAGCGGGACGTCGAGGTTGCGGGCCAGCAGGTTGCCGGTGCCGGCCGGGACCACGCCGACCGGGATGCCGGTGCCGGCGAGCTCGGCGCACACGGTCCGGACCGTGCCGTCACCCCCGCAGACCAGCACCATCTCCGCGCCCGCGACCGCGGCGGCCTCCGCCATGGCCCGGCCCGGGTCCTCGACGGTGGTCTGGTGCCAGGTCGGAGCGCTCCAGCCGGACTCGCGCGCCTGCGCCTCGACCATCTGCTTGAACGCCTCGACGTCGTCGACCTTGATCGGGTTCAGCACCACGGCGAGCTGCTTGGTGCGCGGCACCGGGCTCGGGAAGCTCTCGGCCGGCCTCCTACGGCTGGCGGGGTGGTAGACCAGCAGCCCGAGGAGCACCCAGAACGACCCGACGGCGTAACCGGCGACCACGTCGGACACGTTGTGCACGCCGAGGAAGATCCGGTCCAGGCCGACCACGACGACCAGCACCAGCCACAGCCCGACCAACCCACGGCGGAGCGCACGGCGGCGTACGAACATCAAGGTCAGCACGATCGCCACGCCCATCGCCGAGGCGATCCCCGAGGCGTGGCCGGAAGGGAAGGAGTAGCTGTCCAGGGTGTGGACCGGGTTCTCCCAGACCGGTCGGTCGCGCGCGAACCAGCGCTTGAGCACGTAGACCGTCATCGATGCGCCGAGCATCACCCCCACCGTCCACACCGCGCTGCGCATCCGCCCCCGCACGGCGAGGAGCACCGCGACCACCGCCGTGGCGACGGTCAGCGGCACGGTCCCGAAGGCCACCTCGATCGCGTCGAGAACGTCGTAGCCGAGCCCGTTGGCGACCGTCCATGCCTGCGGCCCCGCGCCGATCGCCCGGTCCGTGGCCCGCAGCGGCTGCCAGTCGAGGCGCACCATGAGGCCCAGCACCATGAACACCGTGAACGCCAGCAGCGTCCCGGCGAGCAGGCGGGGCTTGTCGAGGGCGCGGAGGGGCACGGTGCTCCAGCATCGGACGGTGCGGACGGGTCAGCCGCCAGTATGACGACCGGCGGTCGGTACCCTCACACGGCGTGGGCCACGCGGCGCAACCCGGAGATCTCCGACTCGAACGCCGCCACCAGCCGCTGCGGGTCGGGCACCGCACCGGCGTCGGCCCGGAAGCCGACGTGCACCTCGCCGGCGTAGCTGAACAGCGAGATGCCCATCGTCTGGTCGCCCGACTCCGGTGGCCAGCTCAGCACCCGGGTGATCCGCCGGCCCGCCAGGTAGCGCGGCTCCGCCGGTCCGGGCACGTTCGTGGTCACCCCGATGGCCTTCCCGGCGAAGAAGTCGACGAAGAAGCGCTCCAGCTCGGGGCCGGTGCGGCCGATCGCCTTGATCAGGCCGAAGGTGAGGAGCACCTCGGGGGAGTGCTTGATCACGTCCATCCGCCGCTTGCTCTCCGCGATCCGGTCCAGCGGGTCCTCGACGCCCAGCGGCAGCTTGAGCAGGACCAGCGCGAACTGGTTGCCCAGCGTGCGAGGCAGCGGCCGGTCCAGCGGGCGGACGTTCACGGGGACCATCGTCGAGACGTCCTCGGGGCTGCCGCCCCGCTCGACGACGTAGGTCGCCAGCGCCCCGGCGACCGCGGCGATCAGCACGTCGTTGACCGTCGCCCCGGCGGCCCGGCCGACCGCCTTGACGTCCGCCAGCGGGAACGGGGCGCACCAGGCCACCTGCTTGCGCAGGCCCGGGGGGACGGTGAACGGCGTGTGCGGGTGGGGACCCAGGAGCAGCTTGTTCGCGATGGCGCCGGTGCGCTCGGCCTGGGTGAACGCGTCACCGACGAGGTGCGGGTCCAGCAGCCGTGGCGCCTCGTGCAGCAGCCGGCCGCCGGCACCGGCCACGGCGGACGCCAGCGCCCCGGCGGCCGAGCCCGCGGCGGTGGCCACCCGGAAGGCACCCTCGACGACTCCCATCGGCTGGTCGTGGAAGACCGTGCCGTCGTCCTCGCAGGTCTCCGGCTCGGGGCAGGGGTCGGTGAGGGAGAGCAGCACCCGGGCCAGCGCGATCCCGTCGGCGAGGGCGTGGTGCAGCCGGGAGAGCACGACCGCCCCGCCGTCGTACCCGTCGATCAGGTGCAGCTGCCACAGCGGGTGCGCCCGGTCGAGCGGCTCGCTGTCGTGCTCGGCGACGTAGCGCTGCAGGGCGCCGTCGTCGCCGCCCTCCAGGGTGGCCCGGACCACGTGCCGTTCGACGTCGAAGTCCGGGTCGTCCTCCCAGTGCGGTGGACCGACGTGGGTCGAGGACAGCACCGCCCGCTGCCGGAACACCGGGTACCGGTCCAGCAGGCGCCCCGTCATCGTCTCCTGGAGCCGGTCCCAGTCCACCGCTCCGTCGAGGAACATCAACGAGTCGATCACCATCAGGTTGTCGGGCCGGTCCATGTTCAGCCAGATGGTGTCGACGGGGCCCATGAGTCGCGTGCTCATGTCGGCAGCGTCGCAGTCCGGCGGTCGCGCCGGCAGGGCCGCAGGTCCCGTGCACACCGGCCGGATATCCTCGTCTGGTGATCGATCCCCGTCTGTTCCGTGACGACCCCGACCGTGTGCGCAAGGGGCAGGTCAAGCGTGGCCTGTCGCCGGACGTGGTGGACGACGCCGTGGCCGCGGACGAGCGCCGTCGTACGTCGATCGCGGAGTTCGAGCGGCTGCGGTCCGAGCAGAAGACCCTCGGCAAGCAGATCCCGCGGGCGCAGGGTGAGGAGAAGCAGGCGCTGCTCGAGCGCACCAAGGCCCTGTCGGCGGCCGTCAAGGAGGCCGAGGCCACGCAGGCCGAGGCCGAGCGGGCCTACCGCGACGTGGTGCTGTCGATCCCCAACGTCGCCTCCGCGGAGGCGCCCGCCGGTGGCGAGGAGGACTTCGTGGTCCTCGAGGAGGTGGGGACCCCACGGGACTTCTCCGTCGAGGGGTTCACGCCGCGTGACCACGTCGAGCTCGGCCGGATGCTCGGCGCGATCGACATCGACCGGGGGGCCAAGGTCTCCGGCGCCCGCTTCTACTACCTCACCGGCATCGGCGCCGACCTCGAGCTCGGCCTGGTCACCATGGCGATGGACCAGGCCCGCGCGGCCGGCTTCACCACGATGGTGCCGCCGGCCCTGGTCAAGCCCCGGGCGATGGAGGGCACCGGCTTCCTCGGCCAGGCGGCCGACGACGTCTACCGGATCGAGGGCGAGGACATGTACCTCGTCGGCACCTCCGAGGTGCCGCTGGCGGCGTACCACTCCGACGAGATCCTGGACGCCGCCGCGCTGCCCCTCAGGTACGCCGCGTTCAGCCCGTGCTACCGCAAGGAGGCGGGCTCCTACGGCAAGGACACCCGCGGGATCATCCGGGTGCACTGGTTCGACAAGGTGGAGATGTTCTCCTACACCACCGTCGAGGACTCGTACGACGAGCACCGGCGGCTGCTCGCCTGGGAGCGGGAGTTCTTCGACAAGCTCGAGCTGGCCTACCGGGTGGTCGACGTGGCCGCCGGGGACCTCGGCCTGTCGGCGGAGCGGAAGTTCGACATCGAGGCGTGGGTGCCCACCCAGGAGAAGTACCGCGAGGTCACCTCCACGTCGAACTGCACCGACTTCCAGACACGCCGGCTCGACGTGCGCGCCCGCTTCGAGGACGGCGTGCGTCCGGTCGCCACGCTCAACGGGACGCTGGTGTCGATCCCGCGCGCGATCGTGGCGATCCTGGAGACCCACCAGCAGGCCGACGGGTCGGTCCGCGTGCCGAAGGCGCTGCAGCCCTACCTGCAGGGCCGCGACGTGCTGGAGCCGGTCGCCTCGTGAGCTGGACACCGAAGCTGGTCGCGCTCGACATCGACGGCACGATCCTGATCCCGCACCCCGAGAACGGCTTCAGCGCCGACACGGTCAGCCCGGCCGTCCGCGAGGCCGTCGACCGCGCCTACGACGCCGGCGCGCACGTCGTGCTGGCCAGCGGCCGGTCCCCGTTGAGCATCAGCGTGGTGCTGCGCCACCTCGACATGCCGCGTGAGCGCGGCTCGCACGTGCTCGGCGTCGCCTCCAACGGTGCGGTCACCTTCTCCTTCCCGCCGCTGAAGGTGGTCAGCGAGGTGACCTTCGACGCCCGCGAGGCGGTGCGGGCGGTGCTCGAGCACGTCCCGGACGCGGCCGTCGCGGTCGAGGAGCACGGCGTCGGGTACCGCGTGAACCGGCACTTCCCCGAGGGCGAGCTCGACGGGGAGATGATCCTGACCCCGATCGAGGAGATGATCGCCAAGGAGGTCAGCCGTGTGATCATCCGCGACCCGGAGGCGACCTCGGAGGACTTCGTGTCGCTCGCCGACAAGCTCGGTCTGCACGGCACGAACTACTTCATCGGCTGGACCGCGTGGCTCGACCTCGCGCCGGAGGGCGTCTCCAAGGCCCGTGGTCTCGACGAGGTCGCCGACCGGCTCGGCGTCGCCCGCGAGGACGTGCTCGCCATCGGCGACGGCCGCAACGACATCGAGATGCTCCAGTGGGCCGGCCGCGGCGTCGCCATGGGCCAGGCACCCGACGAGGTGAAGGCGATCGCCGACGACGTCGCCGCGACCGTCTACGAGGACGGCTGTGCTCACGAGATCAACCGCTGGTTCTGACGTGAGCCGGCCCGTCCGCCCGCCGCGGTTGGTCGCCACCGACCTCGACGGCACCCTGCTGCACACCGACGGCAGCGTCACCGCGCGCACCCGTGAGGTGCTGACCGCCGTCGAGGAGCTCGGGGTCACGGTCGTCTTCGTCACCGGCCGGCCGGTCCGGTGGATGGACGACCTGTGGGAGCACGTCGGCGGGCACGGTCTCGCGGTGGTCTCCAACGGCGGCATCCTCTACGACGTCCACGCGCGTGCGGTGCGCAAGGCGCTGACCATCCCGACCGGGACCAGCCTGGAGGTGGGTCAGATCCTCCGCAAGGAGCTGCCGGGCACCACCTTCGCGATGGAGCGGGTCGACGGCTTCGCCAAGGAGCCGGGATTCATGCCGCGGGTGGAGCCCCCCGCGGACCTGCGGGTCGGCCCGCTGGAGGAGGTCGCCGACGACACGGTCGTGAAGCTGCTCGCCCGCCACGACGAGCTCGACCCCGAGCCGTTCTGGGCCGAGGTGGAGTCCCACGTCGGCCACCTGCTGACCACGACCTGGTCCTCGGTCGGCGCGCTGGTGGAGATGAGCGCCGCCGGGGTGTCGAAGGCCAGCACCCTCGCGATGGTCTGCCGCGACCTCGGCGTGGACGCCTCCGAGGTCGTCGCGTTCGGGGACATGCCCAACGACCTGCCGATGCTCGAGTGGGCGGGAACCTCCTACGCGATGCGCAACGCGCACCCGAGCGTGCAGCAGCTCGCCGACCTGGTCGCGCCGTCCAACGAGGACGACGGGGTGGCTGCCGTGCTCGAGGAGATCCTCGACCTGTGACCCCGCCCGGACCGGTCCGAGGGCCGTTCGGACATGCAGGTGCGGCCCCCCGGGGCGGTTGTAACGTGCCAACCACGGCAACTGCATGTTGCAACGGCCCTTTGGAGGTACGGCGGATGACGGAGCTGCTCACCCAGGAGGAGATCGACCGGGCACTCGAACGGGAGCTGCCGTCGTGGACCCAGGACGGGGACGCGATCGTGCGTGCGGTGACCGCGGCGTCGTTCATGGACGGCATCGGGCTGGTGCACCAGGTCGCCGAGGTCGCCGAGGACCTCGACCACCACCCGGACATCGACATCAGGTGGACCACGGTGACCTTCCGGCTCTCCACGCACTCGGCCGGCGGCCTCACGATGAAGGACCTCCGGCTGGCCGGCGACATCGACCGGCTGGCCGACCGGCCGGGGTAGACGCGGCAGCGGGCCCCGCCCTCCGGAGAGGACGGGGCCCGCCTGAGAGCCTCGGACCGTGACCGACGGGTCAGCGGTTCACGATGCCGATGCCCTCGATCCGGACCGGCCTGGCCTGGCTGACGACCTTGACCCGCACGAACCCGGTCTGGGGGTTGCGGAAGGCCGTGACCGGGACGAGCACCCGGTGCCGGTTGGTCGGGTTGCCCAGGTCGATCGGCGTGCTGGTGAGCAGCCGCTGCCCGAGGTAGACCTCGACCTGTCCGTCGCGCGGGCCCTTGGCCACGACGAGCGCGATGCGCTTGATGTCGCGGGCCCGGGTCCGGACGACCTGTCCCTGCCGGCCGGTGCGGACCAGTCCACCGTCGAAGGCGTGCACGTTCTCGCGGACCCGCCACCGCTTCGTCACCCTCAGCGCCGCTGCGTCGCGCGGCACGTAGACGGTGCGAACGACCGGGGTGCCGTCGCGCCGGCCACCTGCTTGCGCCGCGAACCGGAGGACGTTCTTGCCGGCCTTCAGACCGTCGACCACGCAGACGTTGCTGTCGCACAGCTGGTCGAACCGGTTGTTGAGCATGACGCGGTACTGCACGTCCTTGCCGGTGCTGCGCAGCCGGTAGGTCACCGAGTGCCCGAGCACGAACGCCCGGTTCTGCGGGCCCTTGCCGATGAAGGTGTCGGGCGGGCCGCCCTGACCGTCGTCGTTCCCGTCACCAGGCTGTGCCGGTGGCACGACGGGGTCGTCGTTGCCACCGTCGGCCGGCGGGGTGGTCGGGTCGGTCGGCGTCGTCGTCGGCGGGTTCACCACTCCGCCGCCGCTCGGCGGCGTCGAGCTGCTCTCGATCACGAACGTGGTGACCGCCTGCGCGGACACGTTTCCCGCCCTGTCGACGGCGGTGATGTTCACCTTGTACGTCCCGGCAGCCAGCTTGTCGAAGGTAACCGTGCCGTCGGTGGAGGAGACCTCGCGCAGGTGCACGAAGTCCTTGATCAGCACGAAGTCGTAGCGCACGACGTCCTTCTCAGTGGAGCTCGCCACGATGGTGGCGCTGTCACCGACGACCGACTTCTCTTCGACCACTGGTGCGTTCGGCGACTTGCGGTCCTCCGGAGCGCTGATCCCGATCTGGACCGTGCCCGCCGCATCGACGCCATCGATCAGGGAGACGTCCAGCGTGTACTGGCCCACCGGTGCCCCCTCGACGACGGAGAAGTACCACGTCACAGGGTTGTTCCCGGCGATCAGCGGCATGGACCAGGTGCCGGTGAGGACGCCGTCCACAGCCGTGAACTCCATCGGAACCATCGCGTCGCCCAGCTCTCCGTAGACGCGCACGTTGTTGGCGGCGAGCGCGTCCGGATCCGTGGTGGTCGGGTCGTCCATCGAGACGGTGAGCTGTAGCTGCGCCGGCGTCGCCGACTCGGTGGGAGCCGGCGCGTAGACCGACAGCGGGAGCAGGATCTGCGCGCCCTGGGTCGAGATCGTCGGCACATCACCCGCCCACTGCAAGGTCGAGACGTTGTCGAGCACCGTCAGGAGCTCGGTGTCGGTCGCGAGGACCGCCTTGTCCGGTTCGGTCGTCAGGAGGGACAGGTCGACCAGCTCGAGGACTGCCTTGTACTCGCCTGCCGTGCCCTCGGCGAAGGCCGCCTCGAAGGCTGTCTCCACGTCGTACAACTTCGAGACCGCAAACCCACTCTCCGGTCCCCACCAGCCAATGAGGGAACCGTCTTCGGCGGAGAACGGCACGATCTGCGTGTCCTCAGCCGCCACCACGAGATCGCCGGTCGTCAACGGATTGGCTTCATCGGTCGGCGTGACTGTGATGCGCATCCGGGCGTTGTCGATGATGCTTCCCGCCTGTGGGTTGAACAACGACGCGGTGACATCGAATGCAACCGCCTCGAATACGGACCCGGCCGGGAGGACGAGGTCGGTTGCCGGGCTGCTCTGGCGCTCCAGTTGCGCGTCGGTGGTGTCGACGCCGACCGGGTCCATGTAGAAGCCCGGGATGACCTCGTTCTCGTGCAGGAAGCTGATCACCGCGCGCACGTCGTCGGCCATCTGCGTGAAGCCGGCGAGGCCGGTCAGCATGCCGTTCTCATCCTTCTTCGCACCCGCGACGTCGGTGAAGCTCACCTTGCCGAGGATGGAGAGACCTGCCAGGTCAGCGTCGGCACGTCGAGCCACGTGACGCTGCCGGGGAAGGTCGCTGCTCGGTTGTAGGTGAATCCGCTGTAGTTGACGAAGTTCTCGCTGCCGGGCAGCACGTCCCGCGGCATCGTCACGTCGTGGTCGCCGCCGTCGGGTTCGCCTGACTGCAGGAAGCCGATGCCCCAGTTCGGGAGCGGATCTGCGGCCGGGAAGCCGACCACGCGGTTGTAGTACTGCACCGTGTCGACGGTGATCGGCACGGACTTGCTTGCGGCCGTGCCGAGGGCCACTGCGGCCAGGTCGTAGGCGTCATATGTGAAGCCGGGCACCCCGTACGCGGCCTGGGAAACAGATCCCGGCTCCTTGAGACCAGGAATCGTTCCCGTCTTCATCAGCGACGCGTACATCGCGGCGTACTCCGGTGAGGCGTCGAGCGCGGCGCCGTCCGCGGCGATGCGGCCGGCCGGGTCCAGGGACAAGGTGCCGGCCAGGTCGAACTTCGTCTCGACGTCTTCGAGCTTACGAAGGAGCACGTCATCCGAGGTCCGGCCCAGGTTGAGGCGCTCGAGCTCGGCCTCATTGACGAACATGGCGTACGCCGGCTGCACGTCGCACGGCTCGATCTCCTCCACCGGGAGGGGGTCCGTGGTTCCGATCCACTCGCCCTGCAGCGGCAGGACATAGACGTCCTTGCCCGTCAGCGGGTCCTCTGTCCCGGGTACTCCCGGCGCCCGGTCGACGCTGACCGGCTGGACGCAGAAGTGGCTCGCCGCGTCGGCCTCGTCGGTGGCCTCGGTGTAGTACTCCTTCAGGATCGGTGTGCCATCCGCTGCGCGGTAGGCGACTACCAGGTCGGAGTAGAGTGACCCGGTGTTGTCGGTGGGGTGTCCGCCCCCACCGCCGTGGTCACTGCCGCCCTCGTCGGCCGCGAGGGCCGCCGACCCCGGCAGGACGAGTGCTGCCGCGAGGGCAGCTGTCACGAAGAGTCTTCCGCCTCTACGTGGATTCATGATGTCTCCTCTTCGCACCGGTGCAGGCGCGGCATTGCAGGGATCGAGGGGACATGCATGTGATTGTTAGCAGCCGTGATGCTGTGCAGCGGCTTCATCCCCGGCGAGGCGCATCGAGTCCGAGCGGTGCGGATCGTCGAGCGGACTGGTGTTGGCACCGTGCCCCCCATGGCTGGGTCCCACTCGATTGCCTACAGCCTTCCAAATGTCCGATTCGCGCGAACAGAGGCCGAAGTTGCGACACAGGGGGACCAACGTCATATCGGCGGACACATGCGCACTAGCGAGGACCTGCAGCCTCGAAATACGAATGACCCGTCCGGATGGTCCGGACGGGTCGTTTCGTCAACAGGGACTAGAGGTACATGCCCCCGCCACGACCCTGGTGCTGCTCCTCGGAAGCCTGTTGGGCCGCCTGCTGGGCGGCCCGTTGCGCGGCCTGGATCGCCTCCTCGGGCACCATGCCGGGCGGCAGCGCCCGGCGCATCTGCTCCAGTTGCGCACGGGCGGCGACCTGCTGGGCGTAGATGGCGGTCTGGATGCCGTGGAACAGTCCCTCGAGCCAGCCCACCAGCTGGGCCTGGGCGATGCGCAGCTCGGCCTCGGACGGGGTCTGCTCGGTGAACGGGAGCGAGAGCCGCTCCAGCTCCTCGACGAGCTCGGGGGCGAGGCCGGCCTCGAGCTCCTTGATCGAGGACTGGTGGATCTCCTTCAGGCGCTGCCGGCTGGCCTCGTCGAGAGGAGCGGCCTTCACCTCTTCGAGGAGCTGGCGGATCATGCTGCCGATCCGCATCACCTTCGCCGGCTGCTCGACCAGCTCGGTGATGTGGCGCGCCTCGTCGTCCTCGTCGTCCTGCGCGGAGGCGCCGGGCGACCCGGCGACGGCCATACCGTCGGGTCCGAGCACCACGACGCGCGGCTCCTCGCCGTTGCCGTTCCCGGTCGCTTCGGAGTTCTCCTGGGTCATGTCCCCACCTTACGCAGTCAGGATGATCTTCCCGGTGTGGTCCCCGGACTCCATCAGCCCATGCGCCCGGGCAGCCTCCGCGAGCGGCATCGTGGTGTGTACGACGACCCGCACCGACCCGTCCGCGACCAGCGGCCACACGTGCTCGACGACCGCGGAGCAGATCGCGGCCTTCTCCTCCACCGGGCGGGAACGCAGCGACGTGGCGATCACCGCTCCCCGCTTGGCCAGCAGCTTGCCGATGTTGAGCTCGCCCTTCACCCCGCCCTGCATGCCGATGATGACCAGGCGGCCCTCGGTGGCGAGGGCGGAGACGTTGCGGTCGAGGTACTTCGCGCCCATGTTGTCGAGGATCACGTCGGCGCCCTTGCCGTCGGTGGCCGCCCTGACCTCCTCGACGAAGTCCTGGTCCCGGTAGCTCACCGCGACATCCGCGCCGAGCGAACGGCACAGCTCCAGCTTCTCCGGCGACCCGGCGGTGGTGACGACCCGGGCACCGATCGCCTTGGCGAGCTGGATCGCCATGGTGCCGATGCCTCCGGCGCCGCCGTGCACGAGCAGGGTCTCCCCGGGCTGGAGCCCGGCGACCATGAACACGTTCGACCACACGGTGCACGCCACCTCCGGCAGGGCACCGGCGGTCACCAGGTCGACGCCGTCGGGCTTCGGCATCAGCTGGCCGGCAGGCACGAGCACCCGCTCGGCGTACCCGCCGCCGGCGAGCAGCGCGCACACCTCGTCGCCGACCTTCCAGCCGGTCACGCCGTCGCCGACCGCCGAGACGGTGCCGGAGCACTCGAGGCCGAGCACCTCCGAGGCACCCGGCGGAGGCGGGTACTTCCCCTGGCGCTGCAGGGTGTCCGCGCGGTTGACGGCGGTCGCGACCACGTCGACGACCACCTCGCCCGCCCCGGGCACCGGGTCGGGCAGCTCGGTGGTGGTGAGGACGTTGGGGCCGCCGGGCTCGGCAGCGGTCACAGCACGCATGGCCCCAGGGTAGGGGTGGCGGGCAGGCGCCGCGCGGGCCCGGTCCTCACTCGGTGCCGATCAGGTCCTCTTCCTTGAAGTCGTCGGGGCTGACGTCGTCGCCGCCCCACTTCAGCGCGAGCGCCTGCGCGCGCCCGGCGAGCTCCTCGATGTCGGCCGTGCCGCCTCCCTTGAGCCCGGCCGCCAGACCCACCAGGAAGGTGGTGATCGGTGCGGCGGGGCGCTCGACCTCATGGGCTGCGTCACGGGCGAGGTCGAGGATCAGCCCCTCGTCGATCTCGGCGTCCTCGAGCTCGAGGACGTCGCACACCTCGTCGATCCAGTCATGAAGGTTCACCCGTCCAGCGTCGCCCGGGCGTGGGGAATTCGCAAGGGAATCACCCAAGACGCAGCCCCGTGCGCTGCCGCACCCGTCGCGCGCGGCCGGCTGCCGCTCACTCCTCGCCGCGCAGCCGGCGCAGGTCGGTCCAGGTGTCGACGTCCCGCGCCTCGTCGGCGACCGCGCGCACGGCGAGGATGCGCAGCGGCCGCAGCAGGCGCCGGGTGGACAGGCCGTGCTCGGCGTGCCGGTCCCCGGGGCGGACCGCCGCCAGCGCGGGGTGCCGGTAGACGCCAGCGAGCCACTGCTCGCGGCCGTCCTCGTCGACCAGGCAGGCGGCGTCGGCGTCAGGTGCGGCGAGGAGTACGTCGACCAGCCGGGTCAGCGTGCCGGCCGTGAACCGGGGCATGTCCACCGCCAGGACGCACACGACGTCGGGGGCCTGGGTCAACGCGTCGATGCCCGCCAGCAGCCCGGCGGCGGGCCCACCGCCGGGTGGCTCCTCCCGGGTCCAGCCGACCGGTCGGCTCGTCTGCCTGTGCGGCCCCACGACCACCACCTCGTCGGCCTCCGCGGTCGCGGCGAGGGCGTGCTCGAGCAGGGTGCTGCCGGCGAGCTCGAGGGAGGCCTTGTCGCGACCGCCGAGGCGCACCCCGGTGCCCCCGACGAGGACCACGGCGGCCAGGCGCACGGACGGGTGGGACATGCGGGCAGTCTTGCGCAGCGGCGTCGGCCTGGCACGCTGGGGGACGTGTCCGCACTGACTGTCGCCGCCGTCCAGGTCGCCGCCTCCCTCGACCCTGCCGAGAACCGGGAGGCGCTCGGCGTGGTGGCCGAGCTCTGCCGCCAGGAGCCGCGGCCGGGGCTGGTCGTGTTTCCCGAGGTGATGATGCGCGACTTCGGCAAGCCCAGCTCCGACGTGTCGGCGTTCGCCGAGGACCT
The DNA here is from genome assembly GCA_963747975.1 of uncultured Actinomycetota bacterium. Taxonomy (GTDB): domain Bacteria; phylum Actinomycetota; class Actinomycetes; order Propionibacteriales; family Nocardioidaceae; genus Nocardioides_C. The sequence continues at coordinate 1,359,118 of CAVVHI010000003.1, read as the reverse complement.
CGACGGGCCGTTCGTCCAGCGCCTCACCGAGCTCGCCGCCGCCCACGACGTGACGATCGTGGCCGGCATGTTCGAGCGCAGCGAGGACCCGGCCCGGCCCTACAACACCCTGGCCGTCGTCGACCGCGACGGCCTGCGGACGTCGTACCGCAAGATCCACCTCTACGACTCCTTCGGCTACAAGGAGTCCGATCGGCTCCTGGCCGGCGAGGTGGAGCCGGTGGTCGTCGAGGTCGACGGGTTCCAGGTGGGTCTGATGACCTGCTACGACCTGCGCTTCCCCGAGCTCGCCCGGGCCCTGGTCGACCGCGGCGCCGAGCTGCTCGTCGTACCCGCCGCCTGGGTGGCCGGGCCCGGCAAGGTGGAGCACTGGCGCACGCTGCTCACGGCGCGCGCCATCGAGAACACCGTCTACGTGGCGGCGGCCGGGCAGCCGGGGCCGCGCTACACCGGCCACTCGATGGTGGTGACCCCGCGCGGCGAGGCCGTCGAGGCGGCCGACGAGGACCGCTTCGTGGTGGCCACGGTGGACCGCGGCCACCTCGACGAGGTGCGCGCGGAGAACCCGTCGCTGGCCAACCGCCGCTTCTGACTCGACCCCCCGGCCGACGGCCCGATTGATAGTGTCAGCAGGCCGAGGGGGGCCTCGGGAATGTCGACCGTCGTGAGGTTCTGACCGTGGTGCGTGCCGACCAGAAGTCCGGTCGCCGTCGCGCCGTCCGACCGCGCCGTGGGCCGGTGCTCCCGCGCCGGCCGCGCCGCCCTGCTCCGGGGACGACCCTGCGACCGCCCCGGCCGGCCCGCCCCGACCGGGGCCGACAGGTGCTGCCGGTGCTCGCGCGCGTGCTGTGGGTGCTGCTGCTCGTCGCCGGCGTCGGTGCCGCGGTCGTGCCGTGGACGCCGGTGCAGGCCCCGGCGTACGTTCCGCTCGCCGGGGCCGTCGCGCTGACCACCCTCTACACCCACGGCCTGGCCGTCCGCACCGGCGGCCGGCCGCTGCTGGCCGGTGGTCTGGCGCTCGGCCTCTCCGGCGCCACGGTCCTGTCGGGGAACGACGTGCTGCTGGCCGGGGCCACGGTCGGGACGGCGGTGGTCGCGGCGCTGCTCGCGGTGCTGTCCACCACACCGGCGCCGAGGTTCCCGGTCGTGGTCCGGGAGCTCGTGGTCGCCACCGTGGTGGCCGCAGGGGGTGCGTTCGCGGTGGCGGCCTACGGCGCGGAGGTGTCGCTGCTGCGCACCGGCTACCTGGTGATCGGGTTCTCGCTGCTCGGCGCGCTCGTCCTGGTCTACCGGCTGGGCGCCGGACTGCACGGCCTGGGCCGCCGCGGCCTGGTGATGATCGTCAGCGGGGTGGTCCTGCTGAGCGTGATCCTGGCCTACGCCGAGGCGCTGGCCACCTGGGGCTCCCCGGGCATGATCGAGACCGTGGACCGGACCTCGGCGAGGGTGGAGGACGTGATCGGCGCCCTGCCCCGCCCGATCGAGGTGCTGCTCGGCTTCCCGGCGCTTGCCTGGGGTGTCTCCACGAGGGCTCGCCGCCGGCAGGGCTGGTGGGTGTGCGCCTTCGGGGCGCCGGGGCTCTCGGTGGTGGCCGTCTCGCTGCTCGACCCGGGGCAGACCCTGCCGCAGGCGGGCCTGTCGTTGCTCTACAGCCTGCTGCTCGGGATCGTGGCCGGTTACCTCATCATCCGTGCCGACCTCTTCTTCACCGGGGCCCGCGGCCGCCGCGCCCGCCGACTCGAGGAGCTGGCCGCGCACCGCCCCGAGCCGGGCCGGTTTCGCCCCCTCCTGTGACGTCCGCCGGCGGGCGCGACCGGCGTACCTGCGGGTAATGGAGGCGCGCGTGTACCGTCCGCCGCATGCCCCGTGACCCCAAGGCCCTGGCGATCCTCGCCGAGATGGTGGCGAACGTGATCGACGTTCCTGTCGCTCCCGGCGACCGGCTCGCGGCCGGCGACACCGTCGTGCTGCTGGAGTCGATGAAGATGGAGATCCCCGTCCTGACCGAGGTGCCCGGGACGGTCGCCCAGGTCAAGGTCGCGGCCGGCGACGTCGTACAGGAAGGCGACGTGCTCGTCACGCTCGAGCCGTGACCGGAGCGGCGGGCGACCACGGGGTTGCCCCTAGACTCTGAGGACGTGGCCGGCCGCGGCACCGCGGCCGGACCTCGGAGGGGTGCCGGAGTGGCCGATCGGAACCGCCTTGAAAGCGGTCGCTGGTAGAGATGCCAGCCGCGGGTTCGAATCCCGCCCCCTCTGCTGGTCGGACGGCGCGGCGGACGGACTACTCGGACCCGCCGATCTCGACGGCGACGCCGTCGTAGACCAGGTCGTTGATCTTCTGGCGGTGGCGTTCGAGGTCGCCGAGCAGCCGGCGGAGCTCGCCGCGCACCGGCTCGACGTCCGGGGACTCGGCCACCTCGCCGCTGAGCCACTGCAGCTTGCGCAGGAGGGCGTCGCGCTCCCGGACCAGCGCCGTCTGCCGCGGCGCGAGCCAGACGTCGGCGACCCCGGCTTGCTCCCCGGCCAGGGCCTCGTGGACCCGGGCCACCCGGTGGCGCACCAGCCACCGCCACATCTCGTGCCGCCGCGGCTTGTCGAGTGCCTGCTCGAGCCCGGCGATCGCGTGCGCGAGACCCGCCATGTGCCACCTCCTGCCTGAGCCCGGATGAAGGGGTGAGCTCCCCAGTGTGACCGGCGTCACACGTCTGTGACAAGAGCCATGGCCCACCCGTTTGGCGAGGTGACCGGCCGTTCGGTCTAATCGAGGTCGTGCCCACCGACTACCGGTTGTCCCGGCCCCTCGCCGCCCGCATGCTCGGCGTCCTGCTGGCCGTCGTCGGCTTCGTCGTCGTCGTGGTGACCCTGGCGGTGGCCCTGCTCGGGCTGCCCGTCGGCTTCCTCACCGCCGGCGTGCTGGTGGCGGCCGTCGTGGTGCTCGCCGGCGCGCTGCTGCTGTCCCGGCGCAGCACGGTGGTCCACCTCGACGAGACGGGCTACCGGGTGCGGATGGTGCGTGGTGCCGGCGCCGCCGAGGCGCGCTGGACAGACGTGGAGGACGTGGTCACCGCGCACGTGGCCGGAGAGCCCTGTGTCGTGCTCCGGCTGCGTGACGGCCGTACGACGACCATCCCGGTGCGCATGCTCGCGGCGGACCGGGACGAGTTCGTCCGCGACCTGCAGCGGCACCTGAACGAGGGCCACGGCTACCGCCGGCTGACCTAGCCACCGCCCCGATTGGCCCGGCCGCCGCTGCCATGGGTAACCTGTGCATCGCTGTCTGGAGGCGTCGCCTAGTCCGGTTTATGGCGCCCGCCTGCTAAGCGGGTTGAGGGTAACCCCCTCTCGCGGGTTCAAATCCCGCCGCCTCCGCCAGATCCGAACGGCCCCTCGGAGAGATCTCCGGCGGGGCCGTTCGGCTTGTCACGGCTCGTCGCCCTCGGTGGCGCCCTCGACGGGCCCCTCCTGCGGCGTCGCGATCTCCTCCGGCCCGGGGGCGGGGACCGGCTCGCCGGAGGGCACCGGCTCGCCGAGCTCGTCGGGCCGCGGCTCGTCCGGCTGGCCGGGTGGCGGGTCGAGCTCGATGAAGGGTGAGACCACGTAGTCGCCGACCGTCCGGACCGTGACCGGCTGCAGCCCGACCGGGCGCCCGTCCCGGTACGTGATCAGCGTGACCATGGCGTTGCGGCGGGGTTTGGGGCCGAGGGCGATCGCGTAGGCGGCGCCGCCGGCGGTCCCGGTGGTGTAGGAGTAGCCGACGCTGCCGTTCTGGCCGACGTACTCGGTCGGACCGAGGCGCTCGTGCACGTGGCCGCCGACGACGAGGTCGACGCAGCCGCGTTGGAGGGCGTACTCGCCGCTGTTGGCGTCGTGGACGAGCAGGGTGGCGATCCGGTCGCCCTGCTCGTCGTACTCGCAGGCGCGTTCCGCCACCAGGTCGGCGTGCTCGCTGAACGACAGGCCGGTCTCGTCGCGCCAGGACCCGAGCCCGCTGCTGCGCGGATCGTCGGCGCCCAGGAACCGGACGCCCTCGACCACGGCCGCGTCGCCGTCCTCGAACCGCTCGAACCCGTGCTCGGCCAGGTACTCGCCGACGAACTCGCCGTGGTCGTGGTTGCCGGTGACCGCCAGCCGGTGGTCGAAGTCGGAGAACACCCGGTCGAGCGAGTCGAGGCTGAACGCCTCCCAGGCGGAACCGGTGGAGGTGTCGTCGCCCGCGTCCAGGAGCACGGTCGCGCCTGCGGCGTCGGCGACGGCACGGGCCACCTTGTCCATGCCGACGTTGTCGTGCCGGTCGCTCACCAGCAGGGCGACGACCTCGCCCTCCTCGGGTCGGCGCAGCCGGTCCTCGATCTCGGTGACCGCCGCGGCGACGTCGTCGTAGAAGGCGAACCCCTTGCTGTAGGAGTTCATCAGGCTGGTCGCGATCCGCTTGGTGCCGGAGGTGAAGAGGCCGGCCTCGATCTCGAGCGGCTGCGCCTGCGGCGGGATGGGTACGTCGGGCAGCTCCTCGGCGATCGGACGCCAGTCGGCCTCCTGAGCGGCGGGGTCGGCGCCGATCTTCCACGGCTGCACGACCGCCACCGCCATCACGACCACCCCGGCCCCGGCGACGGCCGCGCGCCTGGGGGTGACGTGCGCGAGCAGCTCCGCCCGCCGACGTGAGCCGAGCAGCAGCCAGAAGGCGGGGCCGAGGAGGCCGACCAGGGCGCCGCTGGTGGCACTGTCCACCGCCATGGTCCGCATCGCCGCGGTCACCTTGGCGATCTCACCCTCGGGTTGTGCGCCGATGACGGTGTAGCGGTCGATGAGCGCGTTGTACGACGTCATCGTGGTCTTGCCGAAGTCGATGTGCGCCCCGAGCGCCTGGCCGGTGGGGTAGCGGAGGTTGGGCAGGTACGGCCCGAGGTCCAAGGTGGCGTACCCGTCGAACGCCGGGGTGATCGAGGCGTTGTGGCCGGCGATCGCGGTCTGCTTCTCGCTGTGCGTGAAGAACAGCACGGCCACGGGCAGCGCGACGAGCAGCCAGACGGCCGCGAGGGCCGCGAGCAGGGGCAGTCGTCGCTTCATGACTTACCAGAGTAGGTCGTTGCAGGTTTGTGCAACCGTGCGGTTGCTCCTGACGCGGTGCCGCCGCGAGCCCGGCTACGGGGCTCCTGGGGCGCCCCAGGGCCGTGGCGAGGTGCTTGCACTCCGGCACGGCGTCGGTGAGGATGGCCGCCAGTCCCGGGCGAGTTGTTCCGAACGCGGCATCTGTCCGGCTCGCGAAGCGCGGCGGCGCATTATCCACGGGTCGCAGACTTCGCGCAGGAAATCAAGACTTCTGCAGAAAGATGCACTGCAAACCTATGAGGATGGGTTTGGTAGCACGGGCAGGCCAGCATGCCGGAGACTAGGTGTCACGTCACCAACCGGTGGCCAGCACCCGAAACTGAGACGAAGAGGTTCACCGATGAAGAAGACGCGCATTCTCGGCAGGATCGTCGCCGGAGCCGTGGCCTCGGCCCTCCTCTTGGGGGGTTCGTTCGCAGCGCCGGCGCAGGCCGACACCGGTTGGGGCAGTGTCAAGGTCGTCAAGGAGCACGGCGGCAAGAAGGTCGACACCAACGACACCGGTTGGGGCAGCGTCCGCTGACGACCCGAACATGACAAACGCGTTGCGCAGCCAACGCCACAGAGTTTGAGACGAGGACGAACTCAAGCCATCCCCCCGGCTGTTCGATCCAGTGCCATCCCCCCCGGCCCGTCTCAACCTGCGAGGGCAGACATGTACCCACATGTTCTGCCCTCGCCTTATTTCCGGAAGCAAACCGGCGTCCACGGCAGGGCGGGTCAGAAACCGCTTTCGGGTGCGCTCTCTTCGTCGCCCGGCGTCTGCGCCTCCGCTCTACCCATCGCATGACCGAGCTGGAAGCGGGTCTGCACGCCGTACTCGTCCTTGAGCGCTGCGATGTAGCCGGCATAGGTGCGTGTGCTGACCCCGAGGCGCTTGGCACTGGCCGGATCGCTGTGTCCCTCGACGAGCATGCGGATGGTCATGGCCCGGACGTCGTCGGCGATCGACTTCTCGTTGCGTGCCTCATGACCGGTGAAAGGTCGCCCCCGCTCCCACGAACGATCGTAGATGTCGACGAGATACTCCACGAGGGAGCGTTCACGTAGGGCGAGGGCTACCTCGTGGTCGGCTCGGCCCGGGATGACGGCCACTTCCCGGTCAACGATGATGAGGCGCTTGAAGAACTCGTCGAGTGTCCGCACCTCTGCGCCGTGCGCGCACATCTCGGCGACGTACTCGCGGGTGGCCGAGCTCTGCCGCGCCGAGTGCTGGTACAGGGTGCGCATCCGGACACCGCGTTCCAGCGCTCGAAGATCGCGGTTCTCGGCCTCCGCCAGCTCGCCTGCCGGCCGGCGGCCGTAAGGCTGAGCCGCCAGGATCTCGCTGCGCGCATCGGTGACCAGGGCCTGGAGGTAGTTGCCGATCTGTGTCAGCCCCCGGACCTCCGTGATCGGGGCGCCGTCGGACCGGTTCGCCCTCCGGTAGGTCTGGCCGAGGTCGGCGAAGGCCTCGGCCCACGACGCGGACTCGTTCAGCAGATCCGCGCCCTGGCGACTGAGCGGGACCACGACGCGCGGCTGCACCGTGGACGGGTCGACCGGGAGGTAGTGCGCCCCGGGGTCGTCCACGATCAGCAGGCCGATGTCGACGAGCAGGTCGAGAGCGGGGCGCAGCTCGCCGCCTTCCCGCAGCTGCGGGTCGTCGACGGAGAGTCGACCGTGTGCGACCGCGTTGTTGTACACGCGCCCCGCGGCAGACTCCAGCAGCTTGCGTTTCTCAGGTCCGTACTGGACGGTCAAGGCGAGCCTCCCTCTCCCCGAGAGCAAAGTATGCCCCACAGGAGTGCACACGGCTAACAACAGTCACACGCATTTCCAGAACGGACAAAGGCCCCGTCCCGGGTGCGAGACGGGGCCTTCGAGAGGCGGCGGGGAGCTACTCCGTGACGCCGAGGCGTGCCTTGAGCCCGTCGAGCTCGGTCCACAGCACGGCCGGCAGGTCGTCGCCGAACTTCTGGAACCACTCGGTGATCTGGGGGATCTCGGCCCGCCACTCCTCGACGTCGACGGTCAGGGCCTGGTCGAGGTCCTCGCGGCTCATGTCGAGCCCGTCGGTGTCGAGCGAGTCCGCGGTGGGAACGTGGCCGATCGGGGTCTCGACCGCCTCCGCGTGGCCCTCGATGCGGTCGACGACCCACTTGAGCACGCGGCTGTTCTCCCCGAAGCCCGGCCACACGAAGTGGCCGTCCTCGTCGCGCCGGAACCAGTTCACGTAGAAGATCCGGGGCATCTTCGACGCGTCGTTGTCCTTGCCCATCGCGATCCAGTGGTTGAAGTAGTCGCCGGCGTTGTAGCCGATGAACGGCAGCATCGCCATCGGGTCGCGGCGCACCACGCCGACCTGGCCGGTGGCGGCCGCGGTGGTCTCGCTGGAGAGGGTGGCGCCCATGAACGTGCCGTGGGCCCAGTCCCGGGCCTCCGTCACGAGCGGCACCGTGTCCTTGCGCCGGCCGCCGAACAGAATGGCGTCGATCGGCACGCCCTGCGGGTCGTCGTACTCGGGAGCCAGGATCGGGCACTGCTTGATCGGAGTGCAGTAGCGCGAGTTCGGGTGGCTGGAGAGCTCGCCGGACTCGGGGGTCCAGTCCTCACCCTTCCACGACGTCGCGTGCGCGGGCGTGTTCTCCAGGCCCTCCCACCAGACGTCGCCGTCGTCGGTCAGCGCCACGTTGGTGAACACCGAGTTGCCCCGCTCGATGGTGCGCATCGCGTTGGGGTTGGTGTGCTGGTTGGTGCCCGGGGCGACCCCGAAGAAGCCGAACTCGGGGTTGACCGCGTAGAGCCGGCCGTCGGCGCCGATGCGCATCCATGCGATGTCGTCGCCGAGGGTCTCCACCTTCCAGCCGGGGATGGTCGGCTCGAGCATGGCGAGGTTGGTCTTGCCGCACGCGCTCGGGAACGCCGCGGCGACGTACTTGGTGACACCCTCGGGGCTGGTCAGCTTGAGGATCAGCATGTGCTCGGCCATCCAGCCCTCGTCGCGGGCCATCACCGAGGCGATGCGCAGGGCGTAGCACTTCTTGCCCAGCAGCGCGTTGCCGCCGTAGCCCGAGCCGTAGGACCAGATCGCGCGCTCCTCGGGGAACTGCACGATGTACTTGGTGTCGTTGCACGGCCAGGCGACGTCGGCCTGGCCCGGCTCGAGCGGCATGCCGACGGAGTGCAGGGCCGGCACGAACGCGGCGTTCGTCTCCTCCATCTTGCGGAGCGCCGGGGTGCCCATCCGCGCCATCACCCGCATCGAGGCGACGACGTAGGCGGAGTCGGTGATCTCGACGCCGAACATCGGCGTCTCGGCCTCGAGGTGGCCCATCACGAACGGGATGACGTACATCGTGCGGCCGCGCATCGACCCGCGGTACAGGTCGGTCATGACGGCCTTCATCTCCTGCGGGTCCATCCAGTTGTTGGTGGGCCCGGCGTCGCGTTCGTCGACGGAGCAGATGAAGGTGCGGTCCTCGACGCGTGCCACGTCGGTCGGGTCGGAGGCGGCCCAGAACGAGTTGGGCTTCTTCTCCTCGTCCAGGCGCACGAAGGTGCCGGTCGCGACGAGGTGGTCGGTCAGCTCGACCCACTCCTCGTCCGTCCCGGTGCACCAGTGGATCCGGTTCGGCTGGGTCAGGGCGGCGATCTCGTCGACCCAGTCCAGGATCCCCTGGTGGGTCGTCGGTGCGGCGGTGTCGGTGGCTGCGGGTGCGGCGATGTCGGCGGTCATGGCGCTCGGTTCCCTCTCGCGCGTCCGGTATGCGGGAACCGCACACCGCTCATCGAGCGTGTCGATGAGTCTGGTGGAGTCGATCTTGTGCGGATCGACGCGTCGTTGCGGCGATCTTCCGTGGCCTGGCGGCGTACGCCGGATGGAGGCGATCTTTCGGCGTGCTCGTGAATGTACTCACAAGCTCGCCGGGGGGCCATTGGATCGATCAACGGCGACCGGACCGGCCGGTGAGCGCGCTCACGTCATTTTGACGCAGCCTTGACGCGCCACTCCTTGGAGCGGCCTGCGGGCCGAGGGGACGATGGAGCCGTGACCAACATGACCGCCCTCGTCCTCGGTGTCGGGTTCATGGTCCTCGGCGTCGCGCTCGTGACCGTCGCCGTGTTCCGAGCCCTCGGGCACACGTGGACGCTCGGGTTCTACGAGATGTGGGCGATTCCCGCGGCAGGGATAGGGCTGATCCTGCTCGGACGGTGGCTGGTCGCATGACCGCGCAGAAGCTGCTGCACGAGATGCCGGACGGGAGCCGGGCCGTCGGCGGGGCATGCGGACCGGCCGCCCTCGGCCGCCGTGGTGGTCGGCCGACCCGGGACCGTCGTGCAGAAGGGCGACCTGACCCTCGTGTCCGGTCCCCAAGACGGACTGGAGTGCTCCGGTGACCTTGCGTGAGGCGCCTGCGCGCCGGGAGGAACGACAGCCCGACGGCGTCGGCAGGGGCGACGTCGTCAAGCGGATGCTCGTGGGCCGCAAGCTCCGCAGTGCCCAGATGGGGGAGACGCTGCTGCCCAAGCGGATCGCGCTGCCCGTCTTCGCCAGCGACCCGCTGTCGAGCGTGGCCTACTCCCCGGACGAGATCTTCCTGACCCTCTCGCTCGCCGGCGTCGCGGCCTACAGCCACTCGTGGCAGATCGGCCTGGCGATCGCCTTCGTGATGATCGTGGTCGTGCTGTCCTACCGGCAGAACGTGCAGACCTACCAGAGCGGCGGGGGCGACTACGAGGTCGCCAAGACCAACCTCGGCGGGAACGCCGGACTCACCGTCGCGAGCGCGCTCCTGGTCGACTACGTCCTGACCGTCGCGGTGTCGATCTCGTCGGCCGCGCAGTACGCCGCGACCACCTTCGAGGCACTGGAGGGTCACCGGGTCCTCGTGGCCGTCTCCGCCGTCACGTTCCTCGCCGTGATGAACCTGCGCGGGGTCCGGGAGTCGGGCAAGGTGTTCGCCGTTCCGACGTACATCTTCATGGCCGCGATCCTCGGCATGGCCGCGTGGGGCTTCACGCAGGAGTTCCTCCTCGGCGGGCTGCCGGACGCACCGAGCGCGTCCCTGGCACTGCTGCCCGACGAGTCGTTCACCGGGGGGTTCGCCGGCGCCGCCGCGGCGTTCCTGCTGCTGCGGGCGTTCGCCTCCGGCAGTGCGACGCTGACCGGTGTGGAGGCGATCGCCAACGGCGTCCCCGCCTTCCGGAAGCCGAAGGGCCGCAACGCCGCCACGACGCTGATGCTCCTGGGCGGCGTGGCGACCACCATGGCGCTGTCGATCGTGAGCCTGGCCAACATCACGAGGGTGAAGGTGGCCGAGGACCCGCAGCGCCAGCTCGTGGGCGTGGACGGGGAGCTGGTCGGTGCGGACTACCACCAGGACCCGGTGGTCGGTCAGCTCGCGCACACGATCTTCGAGGACTTCCCACCCGGCTTCTTCGTCGTCACGGTCGCGACCGGCCTGATCCTGCTGCTCGCCGCCAACACCGCCTTCAGCGGGTTCCCGGTGCTCGCGTCGGTGCTCGCCAAGGACGAGTACATGCCGCGCCAGATGACCACGCGCGGCGACCGGCTCGCGTACAGCAACGGTGTCGTGCTGCTGGCACTCTTCTCGGTCGTGCTGATCGTCGCCTTCCAGGCGGAGGTCACCCGGCTGATCCAGCTCTACATCGTCGGCGTCTTCGTGTCGTTCACCGCCAGCCAGACGGGGATGGTGATCCACTGGACCCGCCGGCTGCGGGTCGAGCACGACCCGGTGGTGCGGGGCCGGATGATGACCAGCCGGCTCATCAACGGCTTCGGGCTCACCGTCACGGGCATCGTTCTCGTGGTCGTCCTGGCGACGAAGTTCCTGCACGGCGCGTGGATCGCGATCCTGGCGATGACCGTCGTCTTCGTGCTGATGAAGTCCGTGCACCGGCACTACGCACACGTGACCGACGAGCTCGCCGCAGAGCAGGCCGACCAGTTCCTGCCGACGCGGGTGCACGCGATCGTGCTCGTCTCCAAGCTGCACAAGCCCGCCCTGCGGGCCCTGGCCTACGCGAAGGCCGCCCGGCCCAACACGCTGGAGGCGGTCGTGGTCGACACCGACCACGCGGCGGTCGCCACGCTGCTCGAGCAGTGGGACGAGATGGGCATCGACATCCCGCTGAAGGTCCTGCACTCGCCGTACCGGCAGATCGTCAAGCCGGTGGTGGACTACACCCAGGCGATCCGGCGCGCGAGCGCACGCGGAGTGGTCGCGGTCTACATTCCGGAGTACGTGCTCGGCCACTGGTGGGAGCGGCTGCTGCACAACCAGAGCGCGTTCCGGATCAAGAGCCGGCTGCTCGTCCAGCCGGGGGTCACCATCACGTCGGTGCCCTACCAGCTCCAGTCCTCGGAAGCCGCGCTGCAGCGGCAGCGGCAGCGGCGCGACGACGCGGCACGCTGAGCGCCACCCGGCGGTGTGCCGGCGACGGGGACCGAGGCCCGATTTCGGTCGCTCGGCGACAGCCGTTAGACTACTTCCGCCTCGGTTCGCCGAGGCAGGCGCTCGTAGCTCAACGGATAGAGCATTTGACTACGGATCAAAAGGTTGGGGGTTCGAATCCCTCCGAGCGCGCTCCTACGAAGCCCCGGGTCCGGCCAGCGACCTGGGGCTTCGTGCTTTCCGCCACGGTCCGGGTTTGCCGCCGTTGCTAGCGTGGACGGCTGGTCTTCGACGAAGGTGAGTGTGTCGTGCGCATGAAGTGGCTGCTGGGTGTCCTGCTGGCCGTGGTCCTCCTCGGGGTGTCCGCCTGTGGCGGCGACGGAGGCGACCAGACCCAGGGCGCCGACGCCTCGCAGGGGCAGAGCGAGTCCCCGAGCGCCGGCGGGGCCGACCTCGAGGACGTCCCCGACGTCGTCGCCGAGGTCAACGGCGAGGAGATCCAGCGAGACGAGTTCGTCCAGGCCTACGAGCTGCAGCTGCAGCAGGCGGCGGCGCAGGCGCAGGCGTCGGGCCAGGAGCTCGACCAGGACCAGCTCAAGCAGCAGGTCGTGCAGAGCCTGGTCAGCACCGAGCTGCTCGTCCAGGAGGCGGACCAGCGTGACATCTCGGTCTCGGACGAGGACGTCGACCAGACCCTGGAGGGGCTGGCGAGCCAGAACGGCGCCGAGTCGGTCGAGGCGTTCGTGACCGCCCTCGGGGAGCAGGGGATGGACGCCGAGGAGGTCGACCGCCAGGTGCGGACCCAGATCAAGATCGAGCGGCTCGTCTCCGACGAGGCCGGGGAGATCGAGGTCACGCGGCAGGAGGCCCGCGCTCTCTACGACCAGCTGGCCGCCCAGCAGGAGCAGGCCGGCGACCAGGGCGGGCAGCAGCTGCCGCCGTTCCCGCAGGTGCGGCCGAACCTGGAGGAGCAGGTCAAGTCCCAGAAGGAGCAGCAGGTCGCCCAGCGGCTCCTCGGCGACCTGCGCGAGGCCGCGGACATCACGGTCAACCTCTGAGCCAGACGCAGAAGCCCCCGGCGACCACGGAGGTCGCCGGGGGCTTCGCCGTCCTGCGCAGGCTCAGGCCCCGGAGTCCTCGGCCTCGTCCAGCGCGGCAGCGACGCGCTGGTGCGCCTCCCAGATCGCGTCGGGGAGGTCGTGGAACTGCTCCAGGTGCTTCTCCCGGAACCCGATCTCCTGCTGCCAGCGCTCGAGGTCGACCGACAGGATCCGGTCGAGGTCACCCTCGTCGATCTCCAGGCCCTCGAGGTTGAGCTCCTCCTTGAACGGGATGAGCCCCACCGGCGTGGGCCGGCCGGCGACCTCGCCGCGCTTGAGCTGCATGAGCCACAGCAGCGCCCGCAGGTTCTCCCGGTAGCCGGGCCAGAGGAAGTGCCCGTCGTCGGGGTCCTTCTGGAACCAGTTCACGTGCGCGAACACCGGGTGCTCGGCGGCCCGGTCGATGATCTTGAGCCAGTGGGCCGCGTAGGCGCCCTCCGGGTAGGACAGGAACGGCCGCATCGACATCGGGTCGTAGCGCAGCTTGCCCTCGAGGCCGTCGGCCGCGAAGGTCGCCTCGGCGCCGAGGGTCAGCCCGTCGTACACGCCCTCGGCCAGATCCGGCATGGCGCGGACCAGGGGCTCCCGGTCGCTGGTGCGGCCACCGAAGATGACCGCGTCGATCGGCACGCCCCTCGGGTCCTCGAAGTCCTCGGCCACGTTGGGCACGTTCGCCAGGGTCGTGGTGAACCGGCTGTTCGGGTGCGCCCAGGGGTCACCGGCCTCCTCGGGCGCCCGGTCGGCGATGCGTCGGCCCTTCCAGTCCAGCCACCCGTCGAGGTCGGACGGGGGCTCCTTGGTGCGGCCCTCCCACCAGACCTCCTGGGTCTTCTCGTTGTAGGCGACGTTGGTGAAGATCGCCTTGGTGCCGGGGGCGATCGCGTCGACCGCGGTCGGGTTGGTCCGCTCGTTGGTGTCCTTGGCCACGCCGAAGACGCCGAACTCCGGGTTCATGCCGTATAGACGGCCGTCCTCGGCGACCCACAGCCACGCGATGTCGTCGCCGTAGAACTCGACGTGGTAGCGGTCGCCGAGCCCGTCCGGGGACAGGGTCATCGCGAGGTTGGTCTTGCCCGACGCGGACGGGAAGCCGCCGCAGATGTGGTACTTGCGACCGGTCTGCTTGTCGACGATGCCCAGCAGCATGAACTGCTCGGCGAGGAACTCGTCCGACGCCCAGCCGTCGTACGACGCCTGCCGGAGGCCGTGCGCGATCTTGCCGAGCAGGGCGTTGCCGCCGTAGGAGGAGCCGAAGTGGAGGATGGTGCGCTCGTCGGCGACGGTGACGAAGAACCGCTTGTCGTCGGGCGTCCCCTGACCGAGGTTCTCCAGGTCGCCGGTGACGTGCACCGCGCGGACGAAGTGGTCCTCCTCGAGCAGGTGCCCGACGTGCTGGACCCCCACGCGGGCCATCCGGATCATGTGCAGCACGACCGGGCGGTGGTCGGTGAGCTGCACGCCGGCGGCGTACCGCTCGAGCGGCGAGCCGGGAGGCGCCATCAGGTAGGGGATGACGTACATCGTCTTGCCGGCCGAGGAGCCCTTCATCAGGCCTTCGAGCTTCGGCTTCATCTCAGAGGAGGGATACCAGTTGTTGTAGACGCCGGCGTCCTTCTCGTGGCTCGTGGCCACGATGGTGCGCTCCTCGGCGCGGGCGGTGTCCTTGTGGTAGCTGCGCGAGTAGTACAGCCCGTCACCGGCCGGAAGCAGCTCGCCGGCGTCGAGGGCCTCCTGGATCAACCGGTCGTCGTCGGCGGCGCTCACCACCTCGACGCGTGCGGCGCCGGTCAGCTCCGCCCAGTACTTGACGTACTCACGGACGGCGCTGCCGCGCAGACCCGCCTCGTCCAACACCCCGTCAATGTCCGACATCCCACCCTGCCTCTCTTGCCGGGCCCGCCGCGACTGTCGATCTCTCTGGTCCGGCGGTGAACCGGCTCGCGTCTGCTATGCGAGGGAGACTACTTCAGCCGGTAGGGCCTGTAGCCAGGGACCTTGGGCCCTGGGATGCCTCCGACACGGCAACCGATGCTGGAACGGTGAGCAGCTCTGCCGTCGCCATCGGGCCGCTGCCGCGGCAGGAGGCCTGGCCGGCCGTCGCCCGTTGTCTCGCGGCGTCGGTGCGCATGCTCGCCAGGCGGGAGCTCCACCAGCGCCGTACGCACCTCGGCCGGACGGTCGCGTTCGCCGACGGCACCACGGGCCGGGTCTACCGCGAGACCGTCACCGAACGGGTGCCCCGGGAGCCCTGCGTGCTGGTCGTCGGTTTCACCCTCCGGCGGGTCCGGGGAGCCGGCCACCGGGCGTTCGAGCTCGAGAGCTTCCTGCACACCCCGTTGTTCGTGGGCTATCCCGGGTTCGTCTCGAAGCTCTGGCTCGCCCACGACGAGCGCGGTCGCTACCGCGGCCTCTACCAGTGGGACGGGGCGCGCGCGGCCGAGCGCTACGCGCGGTCCCTGTGGCGCCTCCTGGCCCTGGTCAGCCTGCCCGGCTCCATCGACTTCCGGGTCCTGCCCGGCCGGCACCGCGACGCCGTGCTCGCCGACCCCGGCCTGATGGGCGCCGAGGACGCCGCGTGGTGGCGGGTCGTCGCCGCATGACCGGCGCCGCGGACGTGCTCGTGGTCGGCGCCGGCCCTGCCGGGCTCGCCACCGCCCTGCACGCCCACGCACACGGCGCCCGGGTGCGGGTGGTGGAGCGCCGTACGGCGCCGTTCCGCCCGTCGCGGGCGATGATCGTGCACCCCCGGACGCTCGAGACCCTGCGCCCGCTGGGCGTGACCGACGCCCTCCTCGACCGGGCGGACACCGCTCCGGCGGTGGAGCTGCACCTCGGCCGGCGGACGGTCCCCGCCCGGCTGGCCGAGCTGGACATGCCCGACACCGCGTTCCCGCACCTGACCATGGTCCGCCAGGCGGACGTCGAGCAGGTCCTCCTCGAGGCCCTCGCGGCGCGCGGCGTCGCCGTCGAGTGGGGCAGCGAGGTGGTCGACGTCGACTCGCGGCGAGACACCACACGGTGCACCCTCCGGGGTCCCGGAGGCATCGCCGAGGCCCGGGCGAGGTTCGTCGCCGGCTGCGACGGACCGGCGAGCACGGTCCGGTCGCGCACCGGCATCGGCTGGCGGGGAGGGGCGTACCGGGAGGAGATCGTGCTCGCCGACCTCGAGGCGGACGGTCTCGCGCCCGGACGGCTGCACGTGGTCGCCGCACGGGAGGGTCTCGTCTTCCTCTTCGCGCTGGGCGAGCAGGGCACGTGGCGGCTGCTGGCGACCCGCCCCCGCGGCGCGGCCGGGCAGCCCTACGGGCAGACCGGTGCGTCACTTCCCGAGTCCGTGGTCCGCGGCATCGTCGAGGGCGCCGGCCTCGGTGCGGTGGTGACCGGCGTGGAGTGGTCCTCCGCGGTGCCGCTCCAGCACCGCGTGGCGGACGCCTTCCGCGCGGGCAGCTGCTTCCTGGCCGGCGACGCCGCGCACGCACACTCGCCCGCCGCCGCGCAGGGCATGAACACCGGCCTGGTGGATGCGGCGAACCTGGGCTGGAAGCTCGCGTTCGCCGCCGCGCACCCCGACGAAGACCTGACCCCCCTTCTCGACTCCTACGAGACCGAACGCCGGCCCGTCGCACGCCAGGTGCTGGCGCTCACCCACGCCGTCTTCTTCGCCGAGGCATCCACGAACCCGCTGCCGGCCCTCCTCCGCGGCACGCTCGTGCCGCTGGCGGCGCCGGTGCTTCCCCACCTCCTCGGCCGGCGCCGGCTCCTGGGCCTGGTGGTGCGCCTGCTCTCCCAGGGCTGGGTGCGCTACCGGCACAGCGCGATCTCCGTGGCCGGCACTCCGGCGCTGCGGACCTGGCCACAGCCCGGGGACCGGCTGCCGGACCTGCCGGTGCGGTACGACGGGCGCCGGGTCCGCCTGCACGACCTCACCGCCGCTCCCGGCATCCACCTCCTGCTGGAACGGGACGCCGCGCCGCTGGACCGGCGGTTGCTCGGCGGCCACGTCACCCAGCACGTGCTCGCCGACCGGCCGGGGCAGGGGGTCGTCGCCGTGCGCCCGGACGGGCACGTCGGGTTCACCTGCGGTGCGGGGGACGCGGGGCAGCTCGGCGCCTGGCTCGACCTGCTCGGCGCCCGTTGACGGCCTCGCCGCCGCGGAATCCGGGTCCGGGGACGACAAGATAGGGCCATGCGAAGCGAACGCGTGGAGTTCCCCGGGTCCCAAGGCGCCACCCTCGTCGGCAAGCTGGAGCTGCCGGACGGGCGGCCCGACGTCTACGCGCTCTTCGCACACTGCTTCACCTGCGGCAAGGACGTGCTCGCCGCCTCACGGATCTCCCGTGCCCTGGCCGCACACGGCATCGCCGTGCTGCGCTTCGACTTCACCGGCCTCGGCGGGTCCGACGGCGACTTCGCCAACACCAACTTCTCCTCCAACGTCGCCGACCTCCTCGCGGCCGCCGAGTTCCTGCGCACCCACCACGAGGCGCCGAGCCTGCTCGTCGGTCACTCCCTCGGCGGTGCCGCGGTCCTCGCCGCTGCCGCAGACATCCCCGAGACCAGGGCGGTGGCGACCATCGCCGCGCCCGCCGACACCGAGCACCTCGTCCACCTCATCTCCGGCAAGGAGGAGGACATCGAGGAGAAGGGCGAGGTCACCGTCTGCCTGGCGTCGCGGGAGTTCCGGATCACCCGGCAGTTCCTCGACGACGTGCAGTCCCAGCCGCAGAGCCGGCGGATCGAGGAGCTCGACGCCGCGCTGCTGGTGATGCACTCCCCGGTGGACGAGGTCGTGGGGGTCGACAACGCCGCGGAGATCTTCCGGGCGGCCCGGCACCCGAAGTCGTTCGTCTCGCTCGACGACGCCGACCACCTGCTCACCCAGCGGGAGGACGCGGAGTACGCCGCCGGCCTCCTCGCCGCCTGGGTCGAGAGGTACGTCGACCGCTCCGCCGGGCCCGAGGAGGAGACTCCGGAGACGCCGACGGAGCGCGGCACGGTCCTCGTCGCCGAGAACGGTGCCGGAAGGTTCGGCCAGACGGTCACCGCCGGACCCCATCAGGTCCCCGCCGACGAGCCACGTCCCCACGGGCAGGACACCGGTCCCTCGCCCTACGACCTGGTCCTCGCGGGGCTCGGCGCCTGCACGTCGATGACGCTGCGGATGTACGCGGACCGCAAGAAGTGGCCGCTCGAGCACGTCGAGGTCGAGTTGGTCCACGAGCGGGTCCACGCCGAGGACTGCGAGCACTGCGAGGAGGCGGAGCCGCACCTCGAGCGGATCGGGCGCACCATCCGGGTCAGCGGGGACCTCGACGAGGAGCAGCGGCAGCGGCTCCTCGAGATCGCCGACCGGTGCCCGGTGCACCGGACGCTGCACGGCGACCTCCACGTCGTGACCGACCTCGACGTCGCTCCCTCCTGAGACGGCGCGGTCGCGGACGCCGCACCGGGCCCCGCACGAAGAAAGTTGAACATTCTCCGAGTCGGACCCATCCGGGGTCGCACCGCCGGCGAACGACAGGGCAAGAACCAGTCGCCGACCCGGGAGGGACCCCATCATGCGACACATCACTGCAGCTGCCAGCGCAGCCGGCCTGGCCGCGCTCATCGCCGCGCCGATCGGCCCCGCCACCGCCAACCAGGGCGCCGAGGCCACGGTCTCGGTACTCCACGGCGTCCCCGGTCTCACCGTGGACGTCTACGCCAACGGTGAGGAGCTGATCCCCGACTTCGAGCCGGGCACCCTGACCGACCCGCTGAGCCTGCCTGCGGGCAGCTACGACCTGCAGGTCTTCGCCGACGGCGACACGCCGGACACCGCGGACCCGGCCATCGAGGCCAGCGGCGTGGAGGTGCCGGCCGGCGCCAACGCCACCGTGGTCGCCCACCTCGACGCCGACGGCAACCCGACCCTCACCCTGTTCGCGAACGACACGTCACCGACCGCGGCCGGTGACGCCCGGCTGACGGTGCGGCACACGGCGGCGGCCCCGGCAGTCGACGTCCGTGCGGACGGCAGCGCACTGTTCGAGGGGCTGACCAACCCCAACGAGGTCTCGGCCGACGTGCCCGCGGGCGGCTACAGCGCCGACGTGGTCCTCGCCGGCACGGAGGACGTGGTCCTCGGCCCGGCCGACCTCCAGCTCGCCGAGGGAACGAGCACCATCGTCTACGCGTGGGGCAGCGCGGAGGACCAGAGTCTCGACCTTGCCGTGCAGACCATCGAGGGACTGCACTCGGCCCCGGCCGGCGTCCCCGGCGGTGAGGTGGGCCTGGCGCCCGAGAGCGGCGGCGTGCCGACCTGGGCGCTGGGGCTCGGCCTGATGTCCGCGCTGGCACTGGCGTACGGCGGTCGTCAGGTCGCCGTGGCCCGGACCCGGCGCTGACCCGCCGACCGTGACCGGCCGACCATGACCCCGCGGAGCAGGCTCCTGCTCGTGGTGCTGGCCAGCATCGGACTGGTCGTCGCCGTGGTCGCGGCGTGGCCCCGGACGGAGGCGCCTCCCCCTGAGGGCGCCTCCGTGCCGGGGCCTTCTGCCGTGCCGTCCGCCGGGCCAGGTCAGATCGGCCGGAGTGACGCCGGCCCGGCCGCATCCGTTCCCGGGGAGGACGCGCTGCCCACCCGGGTGTGGATCGACGGCGTCGGCATCGACGCACGGGTGCGGCCGGTCGGCGTGGCGGCCGATGGCCAGATGGAGATGCCGGCCGACCCGCGGGTGTTCGGCTGGTACCGGTTCGGTCCGGCCCCCGGCGCGGACAGCGGGTCGGTGGTGGTCGCGGGCCACCTCGACTCCCGCCGGTTCGGCCTGGGCCCGCTGGTCCGGCTCCGCGACGTGGAGGTCGGGGAGACGGTCCGGGTGGGGGGCTCCGACGGTGGCACGACGACGTACCGCGTGGTCGACGTGGCGAGGTACGACCGGCAGGGGCTCCCGGCGGAGATCTTCGCCCGGTCCGGGGAGCCCCGGCTGCGGGTGGTGACCTGCGGCGGGGCGTACGACCCCGAGCGCGGCGGCTACCAGCAGAACCTGGTGGTCACCGCCGCGCCCGTGCCTGCGGGCTGAGCCCCGGGCTCAGCCCTCCGCCGGCGCGGAGGTGCGGATGAGGTGGTCGAAGGCCGACAGGGCCGCGGTCGACCCCATCCCCATCGCGGTGACGATCTGCTTGTACGGGACGGTGGTGCAGTCGCCGGCGGCGAAGATGCCCGGCACCGACGTGGCGCCGCGGTCGTCGACCACGACCTCGCCACGGTCGGTCAGCTCCACCGCGTCGGTGAGCCACTCGGTGTTGGGCAGCAGGCCGATCTGGACGAACACGCCGGACACCGCGACCTCGTGGGCGTCGCCGGAGGGCCGGTCGGTGTAGCGCAGGCCGGTGACCCTGGTGCCGTCGCCCAGCACCTCCGTAGTGCTCGCGGACACCACGACGTCCACGTTCGGGAGGCTGCGCACCTTGCGCTGCAGCACCTCGTCGGCGCGCAGCCGGTCGTCGTACTCGACGAGCGTGACGTGCTCGACGACGCCGGCGAGGTCGATCGCGGCCTCGACCCCGGAGTTCCCGCCGCCGATCACCGCGACGCGCTTGCCGCGGAACAGCGGCCCGTCGCAGTGCGGGCAGTAGGTGACGCCCTTGTTGCGGTACTCCTCCTCGCCGGGCACGCCGAGCTGGCGCCAGCGGGCGCCGGGGGCGAGCACGACGGTCCGGCCCTGCAGCGCGGCGCCGCTGCCGAGCTCGACGGTGTGCAGCCCGCCCCGTGCCCCGGGCACGAGCCGGGTGACCAGCTGCTGGTCCATCAGGTCGACGTCGTACTCCATCACGTGGCGCTCGAGGTCGGCGGCCAGCTTCGGCCCCTCGGTGTAGGGGACCGAGACCAGGTTCTCGATCGCCATCGTGTCGAGGACCTGGCCACCGATCCGCTCGGCGACCATCCCGGTCCGGATGCCCTTGCGGGCGGCGTAGACCGACGAGGCCACGCCGGCCGGGCCGGCCCCGACGACGAGCACGTCGAAGGCCGCCTTGCCGGCGATCTCCTCGGCGGCGCGCTCGGTGGCGGAGGAGTCGAGCTTGCCGACGATCTGCTCCAGGGTCATCCGCCCCTGGTCGAACGGCTCGCCGTTGAGGAACACGGTCGGCACGGCCAGCACGCCGCGCTCCTCGACCTCGTCCTGGAACAGCGCGCCGTCCACGGCGACGTGGGAGACGTTCGGGTTCAGCACGCTCATCGCGTTGAGCGCCTGGACGACGTCGGGACAGTTCTGGCAGGACAGCGACAGGAAGGTCTCGAACCGGTACTCGCCGTCGAGGGACTGGACCTGCTCGACCAGCTCGTCGGGGACGTTGGGCCGGTGCCCGCCGACCTGGAGCAGGGCGAGCACGAACGAGGTGAGCTCGTGGCCGAGGGGGACGGCGGCGAAGGACACCGACACCTCGGTGCCGGTGCGGACGATCGCGAAGGACGGCCGGCGCTCCGCGTCGCCGTCGCGGCGGACGCTCACGTGCTCCGACAGCGCCGCGACCTCGTCGAGCAGCTGCGCGAGCTGGGCGGACCTGTCGCTGTCGTCGAGGGTGGCGACCAGCTCGATCGGACGCTGCACGAGGTCGAGGTGCTGCTGCAGCTGCTTGGTCAGGCCTGGGTCGAGCACGGGCACGGGGGACCTCCCTGGGTCGAGGGGCGGGGTGGTGCGGGACGTCGTACGTCCCGGCCGCAGCAGCGACCGGGACGTACGACGGAGGAGCAGGTCAGATCTTGCCGACGAGGTCGAGCGACGGGTTGAGGGTGTCGTCGCCCTCCTCCCACTTGGCCGGGCAGACCTCGCCCGGGTGGCTGCGGACGTACTGCGCGGCCTTGACCTTGCGCAGCAGCTCGACGGCGTTGCGGCCGACGCCCTCGGCGGTGATCTCCATGAACTGGATGATCCCGTCGGGGTCGATCAGGAAGGTCGCCCGGTCGGCGAGGCCCTGCCCCTCGCGCATCACCTCGAAGTTGGTGGTGATGGTGCCGGTCGGGTCGCCGACCATCGGGTACTGCACCTTGCCGATCGTGTCCGAGGTCTCGTGCCACGCCTTGTGGGTGAAGTGGGTGTCGGTCGAGACCGAGTAGATCTCGACGCCGAGGCTCTTGAAGTCCTCGTAGGCCTCGGCGAGGTCACCGAGCTCGGTCGGGCACACGAAGGTGAAGTCGGCGGGGTAGAAGAAGACCACCGACCACGAGCCGCGCAGGTCCTCGTCGCTCACCTCCACGAACGAGCCGTTGTGGAAAGCGGTCGCCTGGAACGGCTTGATCTCCGTGTTGATGAGAGCCATAAGGGCGTAGTCCTCCTGTGATGCGTGGGTTGTGGGGATGACCCCACCTTTTCTGGAACCATACCAATCTGGCTGTGCTCGAACCCCTCGACCGGGAGTGAGGTCGGGCACACCGGCAGGATGGCGGGGTGACCCCGACCGACCTGGTGCTCGTGCCCGGCCTCGGCCTCGACGCGCGCGCCTGGCAGCCCACCGTCGAGGCGCTGCGCGCCCGAGGGGTCGACCCCGCCCGGGTGCGGGTGGCCCGGGTGCCCGGCCACGGCCTGCCCGCGCCGTCCGGCGCCGACCTCGGCCCCCGCGCGACCGCGCGTCGGCTCCTCGAGACCGCGCTCGGTGACGGCCCGGTCGTGCTGGCGGGCCACTCGGCCTCCTGCCAGGCCGTCGCCCACGCCGCGGCCCTCGCGCCGGACCGGGTCGCGGGCCTGGTCCTCGTCGGCCCCACGACCGACCCGCGGGCCGCGACCTGGCCCCGGTTGGTGGCGCGCTGGTTCCACACCGCATACCACGAGCCGAAGACCCAGGTGCCCACCCTGCTCCGCCAGTGGTCGAGCACCGGCGCGCGGCCGATGGCGCGGGCCATGGCCGCCGCCCGGCAGGACCGGATCGACCGCACGCTGCGCTCCGTCCTCTGCCCGGTCCTGCTGCTGCGCGGACCGCACGACGCGATCGCCCCGGCGGACTGGCTCGCCGGCCTCGCGGAGGACGGCCCGGTTGCGGTCCGCCGTACCGCCGTCACGCTGGGCCGTGGCGCGCACATGGTGCCCCTCGACGAGGGCGACCTCGTCGCGCGTGAGGTGGCCGCCTTCCTCGCCCGGGTCGCGTGACGCGGTGGCGTGACGCGGGGTCGATTCGTCCGGAAAGCATGCATCCACCCGGAACCTTCCGTACCGTTCCGTCCGTGGACCTGGACCGGCTGTACCGCGACATCGTGGAGACGTCGCAGGACGGCATCTGGGTGATCGACGCGCAGGGCCGCACCCTCTACGCCAACCCGCGCATCGCCGAGCTCCTCGGCCGCGACGCCGACGAGCTCGACGGCCTCACCGTCTTCGACGCCCTCGACGAGGCCGGCCGGACCCAGTTCACCGAGCACCTGCACGACCTGTCGCGAGGCGAGGTGCACGCCAACGAGGTCGAGTGCCTCTGGGTCCGCAAGGACGGCAGCGACCTGTGGGTGCTGGTCCGCGAGACCGTGCTGTACGACGACCGCGGGGACGCCCAGGGCTACCTGCACCGGGTCACCGACTACACCGACCGGCGACGGCTGTTCGACGAGCTGCTCAGCAGCCGTGAGCAGCTGGCCGAGGCGCAACGCATCGCCGGCATCGGCAGCTACGACTGGGACGTGCCGGCCGACCGGATCATCCCCTCCGAGGAGCTGTACGCGCTCTACGGCATCCCGCCCGAGGACTTCGACGGCACCTACGCCGGCTTCACGGCGCTGGTGCACCCCGAGGACCGGCAGCTCGTCGACGCGGCGGTGGCACGGGCGCTCGAGGGCGAGGACACCTTCGACTTCACCGTCCGCATCCCGCACGACGGTGCCCCGGCCTGGATCCGCGGCCGCGGCCGGGTCTTCCGCGACCGGCACGGAAAGCCGGTCCTTGCGCGGGGCACCCACCAGGACGTCAGCGACGCCAAGGAGGCCGAGCGCTTCCTCACCGACCTGCTCGGCCTGAACGGACTCATGCAGGAGGTGGCGGTCGCGGCCAACGAGGCGGAGACCCTGGTGGACGTCCTCGCCGTCGCCAAGCCGATGCTGCTCGACCGCGACGACTGGCTGCGGGGACGCGGCTTCGTCCCCGACCGGTCGTCGCCCGACGGGCTGCGGATGCTGTACCTCACCGAGGAGGAGCGGGCGTTCGACGTGGGGAACGCGGAGTCCGCGGCCCTCGACCGCGCGCTCGCCGTGCGCGCCCACCGGGCGCGCACGCAGGTGTGGGACGAGGACACCGTCCCCGAGCACCCGGGGATCGGCTTCCCGGTGATGGTCGGCCACGACGTGGTCGCGGTCCTCGTGATCACCAACCAGGAGCCGTTCGTGCGCCACGACATGGTGCGCCAGATGGTCGACCAGGTGGCCGTCCAGCTCGGTCGCGTCGCCGAGCGGGAGCGCGCGGCGAGGGAGCTGGGAGCGGCGCGGGACGCGGCCATGGCTGCCTCCCGGCAGAAGTCGGAGTTCCTGGCCACGATGAGCCACGAGATCCGCACGCCGCTCAACGGGGTGATCGGGCTCAACGACCTGCTGCTGCGAACCGAGCTCGACCCGCACCAGCAGCGCCTCGCCTCCGGCGCCCAGATCGCCAGCCGGGCCCTGCTCGGGGTCATCAACGACATCCTCGACTTCTCGAAGATCGAGGCCGGCAAGCTCGAGCTCGAGAACGTCGACTTCGAGGTCCGGCCGGTCTTCGACCAGGTGGCCAGCGTGCTCGCCGAGAGCGCCCGGGCCAAGGGCCTGGAGCTGATCGTCTCCTGCCACCCCGAGGTCCCCGAGTACCTCAACGGCGACCCGACGCGGCTGGCCCAGGTGCTCACCAACCTCGGCTCCAACGCGGTGAAGTTCACCGAGGAGGGGGAGGTGTTCGTCCGGGCCACCGCCGAGGACGGTGGCACGCTGCTGCGGGTCGAGGTCGCCGACACCGGGATCGGGGTGGACCCGGACAAGAGGGAGCACATCTTCGACCCGTTCTCCCAGGCCGACGCCTCCACGACGCGGCAGTACGGCGGCACGGGCCTGGGCCTGGCCATCTCCAGCGAGATCGTGCTCGCGCTCGACGGCCGGATCGGTGTCGAGAGCACGCCCGGCCAGGGGTCGACGTTCTGGTTCACCGCCCGCTTCACGCAGGCCGGCGCCCGTCCGCCGGACACCGCGGCGGAGGCCGCCCCGCTCGCCGGGCGCCGTGTGCTCGTCGTGGACGACAACGCCAACAACCGGCTGATCCTCAGCGAGCACCTCAGCCGGTGGCGGGCGCAGCCGACCACCGCCGACGGCGCGCTGCGGGCCCTGGAGCTGCTGCGCGAGGCAGCCACGGCGGGGGCGCCGTACGACGCCGTGCTCCTCGACATGGCGATGCCGGGTCACGACGGCCTGTACCTCGCCCGGGCCGTGCACGCAGAGCAGGGCCTCGCGTCCACGCCGCTGGTGATGCTGACCTCCTCGGCCCAGCCGTCGCCGGCCGAGCTGGCCGCGGCCGGCATCGGTGAGTGCCTGACCAAGCCGGTCCTGGCCGACGAGGTGCTCGACGCGCTGCTCCGGCTCCTCGGTGCCGGGTCCGGGACCCGGCCCACCCGCGCGGCCCGGGAGCAGACCCCCTTCCGGCGGCAGCGCAGGCACCTGCTGGTCGTGGAGGACAACCCGGTCAACCAGCTCGTCGCACTCGGCATCCTGGAGACGCTGGGCTACTCGGCCGACACCGCCGACGACGGGGTCGAGGCGGTCGACCGCTGGCGGGAGCGCTCCTACGACGCGGTGCTCATGGACGTGCAGATGCCGCGGATGGACGGCTACGCCGCGACGCGCGCGATCCGGGAGCTGGAGCCGACCGGCACCCGGCTGCCGGTGCTCGCGATGACCGCCGCAGCCGTCGAGGGCGAGCGCGAGAAGTGCCTGGCGGCCGGCATGGACGACTTCCTCACCAAGCCGGTCGACCCCGACGTCCTCGGGGCGATGCTCGCCCGGTGGCTCGACGGTGCGGCCCCCGCGGCACCGGCCGCACCGAAGAGCACGCCGACCGACGGCGTGCTCGACCTGGGCAGGCTCGAGATGCTGCGCGACCTCGACCCGGACAACACCAGCTACCTGGACAGGGCGATCGGGAACTTCGTCGCCAGGGTCCCCGAGTCGCTGCACAGCCTGCGCTCCGCGGTCGCGGCCGCCGACGACGAGGCGCTCACCCACAGTGCCCACCGGCTGAAGGGCAGCGCGCTGAACCTCGGCCTGCCCGCGGTCGGGCACCTCGCCCACGAGCTCGAGCTGCTCGGCGACTCCGGGGGTACGACGGGGGCGGCAGCCCCGTTGCTCGAGCACCTGGAGGTGGCCCTGTCCCGGGCGGTGACGGCGGTCCTGGACTACCAGCGCGAGTACCAGCGCGAGAGCGCCTGACCGACGGTCCGGCCCGACCGGCCTAGGCCGCGGGCAGGTGCTCGAGCTCGGTCTTGACCTGCCGGTGCAGCACCTTGCCGATGACCGTGCGCGGGAGCTCGGCGACCACCACGACCCTCCGCGGCACCTTGTAGGCCGCGAGGCGCTCGCGGCAGGCGTCGCGCACCGAATCCTCGTCGAAGACGGCACCCGGCTCGAGCGTCACCGCCGCGTGCACCTCCTCCCCGCCGGCCGGTGCGGGCAGCCCGACGACGGCCGCGTCGGCGATGCCGGGGATCTCGCGGAGCACCTGCTCCACGTCGCTGGGGTAGACGTTGAACCCGCCGGTGATGATCAGCTCCTTGATCCGGTCCACCACGCGGACGTAGCCGTCGTCGTCCATGACCACGATGTCGCCGGTGCGGATCCAGCCGCCGTCGAGGAGTACCTTCGCGGTCTCCTCGGGCCGGTTCCAGTAGCCCCGGAACACCTGCGGGCCGCGCACGAGCAGCTCGCCGCGCTGGCCGAGCGGCATCTCCCTGGTCGGGTCGTCCTGGTCGACCACGCGCACGTCGGTCGACGGGAACGGCACGCCCACCGTCCCGATCCGCGGGGCGGCCGGCGGGTTCGCCAGCGCCACCGGTGAGGTCTCGGTCATCCCGAAGCCCTCGACGAGGGTGCCGCCGGTGACCTCGCGCCACAGCTCCGCGGTGCTCGCCAGGAGCGGCATGGCCCCGGAGAACGCGTGGCGGATGGAGCTGAGGTCGGCGCCACGCTCGCGGGCGGTGGTGGCCAGCTTCTCGTAGATCGGCGGCACGGCGGGCAGGAACGTCGCGGGCCGGCGACGCTGCGCCTCGAGCATCATGTCCACGTCGAAGCGGGGGAACAGCACGAGCACCGCACCGACGCTGATCGCGTAGGTCAGGCACAGGGTCAGGCCGTAGACGTGGAAGAAGGGCAGCACCGCGTAGACGACCTCCTCGCCCTCCCGGACCGGCAGCCAGACCTTGCCCTGCTCGGTGTTGGTGCGCAGGTTGCGGTGCGTGAGCACGGCGCCCTTGGGCCGGCCGGTGGTGCCGCCGGTGTACTGCAGCAGGGCCGTGTCCTCGGACGACGGCCGGGGGAAGTCCTCGCGCAGCGGAGGGGTCTGGGTCATGAGCCGGTCGAAGCTGGGGATGTCGGGGGTCGCCGTGGTCATCGCCTCCCGCGCCTCGCGGGCCTTGGCGACCGGGAGGTGCAGCGCGAGCCGCTTCATCAGCGGCAGTGCCGTGGTGAGGTTGCCGGCGAGCACCGCGGAGACGCCGAGCTCACGGCCGAGGCCGACGGCGGTGGGAGCGAGCTTGTCCCAGGCGATCACCACCTTCGGCCGGTGGTCGCCGAGCTGGAAGGCCAGCTCCTCGGCGGTGTAGAGCGGGTTGTGCTCGACCACGATCGCGCCGAGCCGCAGGACGGCGTAGAAGGCGACGACGTGCTGGGGCGAGTTCGGCAGCATGATCGCCACCCGGTCGCCGGGGCCGACGCCGAGGCGGCGCAGCCCCTCGGCGGCCCGCGCCACGCGGTCGCCGAGCTCGGCGTAGGTGGTGGTCGCGCCGAAGAAGTCGAGGGCAGGCGCGGGGCCGAAGCGGCGCACCGCGTCGTCGAGCAGGTCGACGAGGGTCTCGTCGGGGACGTCGATCTCGATGGGGACGTCCGGGGGATAGCTGGCGGCCCAGGGCCGCTGTTCGAAGTTGTTCATAGGGAGTCCTACCTCAGGTGCTCCTTCGAGCCTACGAAGAGACCCGCGTCACGTCCTGAGGCCAAGGTCCCGTGCTCGGCGCCGGCTCACCAGGCCAGGCCCGTCACCAGCAGCACGGTGATCAGTGCCCCCAGCCCGCCCCAGACGATGAGGTCCGCGCGGGCCTCGACGAGCAGCCGCAGCTGCCGGCCGAGGGGTCCGGTGCCCAGCGCCCGCTCGGCGTCCGCGACCCGGGTGAGGCCCACGCCGGCGGCGAGCAGGCTTGCGGCGCCGACGGTGCAGAACAGGCACAGCGCCCCGATGGCGAAGGCGGTCTGCTGCATGTACCAGGTCATGAAGGCCGCCATGAACACGGTGAGCCCCAGCAGGGTGGCCAGGTAGGACCGCGACAGCCGTGACCCGAGCAGCCCGGCGAGCCCGGCCGAGGCCAGCAGCGCGAAGACCGGCAGGCTCACCAGCGTGTTCGGCACGCCGAGGGCCGAGGACTGCCAGTGGTCGAAGACGCTGCCGCACGACAGCACGGAGTTGATCTCGCAGATCCCGGTGTCGAGGCCGTCGGCGTAGGCGATCCGCTCGACGAGCTGCCAGCCGGCGGCGACCGCGCCGAGCAGCCCGCCCACCACCATCAGCAGGAACCAGCCAGCCGCCGGTGGCCGTCCGCCGGTGGCCGCGGGCGTGGCGTCGTGGACCCGGGTGTCGATGGCCATGGTGTTCCTCCTCGGTGCCGCCCCGACATGGAGGCTGCCCCCCGATCCTGCGGGCCCGCGGACGCTGCGGCCCAGGGCCGAGGGTCCCCTTCGGCAGGGTCGGTCGGCCGGTTCGCCTCAAGTGTCCGGACAAGGCGGCCGATAAGGGACCTAGGACATCGAATCGGACGGACGGTGGCGGTGATGGTGGCTCGATCGGCTGGGACACGGGGTCCCCGGGTGGCGGCAGCCGTGCTGTCGGTCGCGGCGGTGGCCCTGCCCCTCGCCCCGGCCGCGCCCGTGTTCGCGGCGCCGACGGCGCCGGGGTCGTTGACCAGCCGGTGGAGCACCGACCTCGCCGACCGCGGGCAGCGGGTCGTCGTCCGCGGCCGGCTCCGGGGAGCCGACGTGCGACGCGTCGTGCTGCAGTCGCGGCAGGCCGGCCGGTGGGTGGTCCGGGCCAGGACCCGCACCCGCGCCGGCCGGTACCGGCTGCCGGTGCCCACGTCGTCGTACGGCACGTTCACCTACCGGCTCGTCGCACCGGTGACCCCGCGGCAGCGACGGGCGGGGCTGCGGCGGACGGTCGGCGTCCCCGCGGATCTCACGGTCGCGCGACCGGCACCCGGGACCGCGCGTGAGTCGGCCGCGCCGGCTGCCGTGGGCGACCCGGCGGACTACAGCTTCATCCACTCCGCACCCGCCCGCTGGGACCCCTGCAGCACCATCACCTACCGGGTCAACACCTCGCAGGCGCCCGCCTCGGCACTGCCCGACACCTTCGGTGCGGTCGCGCGGATCGAGCGGGCCACCGGACTCGACCTGGAGTACGTCGGTCCCACGGACCTGGTCCCGCAGGACAGCAGGGCCGCGGACTACCCTCCCGACACGCAGATCGTGGTCGCCTGGGCCGACCCCACCGGGTCGGCGATGATCACCCGGCCCGGGGTGGCCGGTGTCGGCGGGCCGATGGGGTGGGGGGGCACCGTGGACGAGGACGGGGCCGACGTCGTCACCTGGCGACGCGGGACCGTGGTGCTCAACAGTGCGCTCAACGACACGCTCCGCGCCGGCTTCGGCACCGGCACGACGCTCGGCAAGCTGCTGATGCACGAGATCGGCCACGTGGTGGGGCTGGGCCACGCCGAGGGCGAGGACCAGGTCATGTTCCCGACGCTGAAGCACGAGCACCCCACCGCTTGGGGCGCCGGCGACCTGACCGGACTGCGCCTCCTCGGCGTCGAGCAGGGCTGCCTCTACGAGCGGGACGGGTCCGCACCGTCCTTCCGGCGCGGACCCGTCACGGCCGTCTCCGAGGTGACCGCCGACGCGCTCATCCGGCGCTGAACCGGCGCAGCCGCAGGCTGTTGGTCACCACGAACACCGAGCTGAACGCCATCGCCGCGCCGGCGATCAGCGGGTTGAGGAAGCCGAACGCGGCCAGCGGGATCGCCGCCACGTTGTAGGCGAACGCCCAGAAGAGGTTGCCCTTGATCGTGCGCAGCGTCGCACGGGCGAGCCGGATCGCGTCCGGTGCCGCCTTGAGGTCCCCGCGCACGAGCGTCAGGTCGCTGGCCTCGATCGCCACGTCGGTCCCGGTGCCCATCGCCAGACCGAGGTCGGCCTGCGCGAGGGCGGCCGCGTCGTTGACGCCGTCGCCGACCATGGCGACCACCGCGCCCTCGGACTGCAGCCGCTTCACGGCCTCCACCTTGTCCGCGGGCAGCACCTCGGCCACCACGTCGTCGATGCCGACCTGGCCGGCCACCGCGCGCGCGGCGCGCTCGTTGTCGCCGGTCAGCAGGACCGGGCGCAGCCCGAGCCCGCGCAGCTGCGCGATCGCCTCGGCGGAGGTCTCCTTGATGCTGTCGGAGACCACGACCACGGCGCGCACCTGGCCGTCCCAGCCGACCCACACCGGGGTCCGTCCCTCAGCCTCCGCGGCGGCGGCCACGTCCTCCAGGGACGCCGGGGCCGGCATGGCCCACTCGCCGCGCAGCCACGCCGCGCGGCCGACGACGACCGCGTGCCCGTCGACGACACCGGCGACGCCCCGGCCGCCGTGGTTGGTGAAGCCCTCCACCGGCGGGAGGCCGCCGACCTGCTCCCTCGCGTGACCGGCGACCGCCTGGGCGATCGGGTGCTCCGAGGCGTCCTCCAGCGCGCCGGCGACCCGCAGCACCTCCTCGGTCGTCTCGCCCGCGGCCGGGTGCACCGAGGCGACGCTCATCCGGCCGGTGGTGACGGTGCCGGTCTTGTCGAGCACGATCGTGTCGACGGTCCGCGTGCTCTCCAGGATCTGGGGGCCCTTGATCAGGATGCCGAGCTGTGCGCCGCGGCCGGTGCCGACCATCAGTGCGGTCGGCGTGGCCAGCCCGAGCGCGCACGGGCAGGCGATGATGAGGACCGCGACCGCCGCGGTGAACGCCGCGGTGGCCGGGTTGCCGGCCAGCAGCCAGGCCGCGAGCGTGCCCAGGGCCAGCAGGATCACGATCGGCACGAAGATGCCCGAGACCCGGTCGGCGAGGCGCTGGACCTCCGCCTTGCCGGTCTGAGCCTCCTCGACGAGGCGGGCCATCTGCGCGAGCTGGGTGTCGCGCGCCGACGCGGGTGGCGCGTACGACGAGCCGCCCGCCGGCATTGACGGTGGCGCCCACGACGTCGTCGCCGGGCCCGACCTCGACGGGCACCGGCTCGCCGGTGAGCATCGAGGCGTCGACCGCCGAGGTGCCGGACTCGACGACGCCGTCGGTGGCGATCTTCTCGCCGGGACGGACGACGAACACGTCGCCGACGGCGAGCCTGCCGACCGGGATCCGGACCTCCGCGCCGTCCCGGAGGACGGCGACGTCCTTGGCGCCCATGTCCAGCAGCGCCCGCAGCGCGGCACCGGAGGACTTCTTGGCCCGGGCCTCGAGGTAGCGGCCCAGGACGATGAACGTCGTCACCGCCGCGGCGACCTCCAGGTAGATGTGCGGCCCCGCCGTCGTCGGCGACCGGGAGCAGCGTGAACTCCATCGTCATGCCGGGCATGCCGGCGTCGGTGAAGAACAGCGCCCACAGCGACCACAGGAAGGCCGCGGTGACGCCGACCGACACCAGGGTGTCCATGGTGGCCGCGCCGTGGCGCGCGTTCGTCCAGGCGGCGCGGTGGAAGGGCAGTGCGCCCCACACGACCACCGGCGAGGCGAGGGTCAGCGAGAGCCACTGCCAGTTGTCGAACTGCAGCCAGGGCACCATCGACATCGCCACGACCGGGACGGTCAGCACCGCCGAGACGACGAGGCGCTGCCACCACCGGGCCGCCTCGTCGTCCCGGTCGGTCGCCGGGTCCGTCTCGTCACCGGGGGTGGTGCCTGTCGCCGCGGGGGGCGCGGGCACCACGGCGCCGTAGCCGGTCGCCTCCACGGTGGCGATCAGGTCCTCGGGCCTGACGTCGCCGGTGAAGACGACCTTCGCCTTCTCGGTGGCGTAGTTCACCGTGGCGGTGACACCGTCGAGCTTGTTGAGCTTCTTCTCGATCCGGTTCGCGCACGAGGAGCACGTCATCCCACTGATCTCGAGCTCGAGGTCGGTGCCGGACCCCTCGTGCCGAGCCTGCTCCGTGGTCATGTGTCAACTCCTCCGTGAGCCCCGGGTCGGGGCGGTGTGGGTGTGCTGCCGGTCAGGCGAGCTGGTAGTCGCCGGCCTCGTCGAGGGCCTCGGCGACCTTGGCCTCGTCGAGCGGGGCCCCGCTGGTCACGGTCACCGTGGAGGTGCCCCCGGCGACCAGGTCGACGTTCGACGTCGCCGACGCCGTCGAGGGCCTGGAGCTCGGTGGTCACGGCGTGGGCGCAGTGGTCGCAGGTCAGGCCGGTGACGTTGTAGGTCTGGGTCGTCATGTGACTCTCCTTCGTGGTGGGGTGGTCGGTCCCTCAGGACCGGACGAGACGCGCGATCGCCGCGGACGCCTCGGTGATCTTGTCGTCCGCCTCCGCGCCGCCGACCTTGACCGCGTCGCTGACACAGTGGCGGAGGTGCTCGTCGAGGAGCGACAGCGCGACGTTCTCCAGCGCCTTGGTGACCGCCGAGATCTGGGTCAGGACGTCGATGCAGTAGGTGTTCTCGTCGACCATCCGCTGGACGCCGCGGACCTGCCCCTCGATCCGCTTGAGGCGGTTCAGGTGGGCCTGCTTCTCGGCGACGTAGCCGGGTGTGGTGTGGGCCATGGCTCCTCCTCGGTGTACCCCCAGGGGGTATGTCGACCATATACCTGTGGGGGGTATCCAACAAGTATCAGCAGGCGCCCTGGACACACCGCGGCCGGTGGACCTGGAGGTCCACCGGCCGTGATGCCACCGCAGCAGGCAGTCCCGTCACACCACCGAGAGCGGGAGCTGCCGGCCGACCAGGCTGCGTCGGACGACGGGGAGGTCGGCTGCGATGCGGCGCAGCTCGGTGACCGAGTGCGCGTCGGGGTGGGTGAGGATGGCGGGGACGCCGTTGTCGCCGCCCTCGCGCAGCGCGAGGTCGAGGGGGACCTGCCCGAGGAGGGGTGCGTCGATGGCCTCGGCGAGGCGCTGGCCGCCGCCGGCGCCGAACAGCTCGGTGCTGGCGTGGCAGGTGCCGCACACGAGCGCGGACATGTTCTCGATGACCCCGGCCACCGGCATCCGGGCGTTGCGGGCCATCCGGCCGACCCGTTCTGCGACGGTCTGCGCGGCCGGCTGCGGGGTGGTGACCGCGATGAGCGCGGCGTCGGGGACCAGCTCGAGCAGCGACATGGTGATGTCGCCCGTGCCCGGCGGGAGGTCGATGAGCAGCACGTCGAGGTCGCCCCAGTGCACGTCGCCGAGGAACTGCTCCAGGGCCTTGTGCAGCATCGGGCCGCGCCAGACGACCGGCTCGTCGTCGGTGACGAAGAAGCCCACCGACATCAGCGACACCCCGTGGGCGTCGACGGGCAGCATCAGCCCCTTGATCGCGATCGGCGCCCGCCGGACGCCGAACAGGTGGGGGATGGAGTAGCCCCACACGTCGGCGTCGAGGATGCCGACCCGCTTGCCCTCGTTCGCGAGGGCGACGGCGAGGTTGGCGGTGACGGTGGACTTGCCGACCCCGCCCTTGCCGGACGCGACCGCGTAGACCTTCGTGGTCGAGTCGGCCCCGAACGGGTGCCCGCCGCCTTCGGGGTTGTCGCCCCGCAGCTGCTGGGCCAGCCGCATCCGCTCGTTCTCGCTCATCGCGGCGAAGGAGACCTCGACCCGCTCGACGCCGGCGACCTGGCCGACGGCCTCGGCGACGTCGCGGCCGAGGGTGTCCTTCATCGGGCAGGCCGGCGTGGTCAGCCGGACCGTGACGTCGACGGTGCCGGACCGGCCGTCGACCTGAACGTCCCCGAGCATCCCGGCCTCGGGAAGGGGCAGGTGCAGCTCGGGGTCGATCACGGTGCCCAGCGCCTCGTGCACGGCGGCGAGGTCCACCTCCACCCGGGCGCCCTCACCGGGGGTGCGCAGGCGTGAGAGCAGGCTCATCAGGTGTTTCCTCCAGCGGTCGTGGTGGCGGGTGAGGCGGAGGTGAGGTAGGCCTTCCGCTTGGGGGTGACGTGGCGCATCATGAACTCCGGCCGGCGCAGGCCGCCGGGGCCGGGGCCGGGCCGGGTCATCGTCAGCCAGCGCTGGTAGACCTCGCGGGACTTGTTCACGTCGACCTCGACGTCGCCGTACCGGTCGCCGTCACGGGCCTTCTCGATGCGCACCTTCTGGTGCCAGCAGTGCATGCCGGAGACCGGGTCGGGCTGGACCGGGAACGCGAGGTTCTGGTGCACGCCGGGGTCGTCCCAGTAGATCCGCTCGGAGTCGGGGTCCTCGCTCTTGAAGGGCTTGACGCCCTCGGTGTAGCGCAGCTTCCAGATCCCGTCGTCGGTGCGGTCGAGCTTGACCTTGCCCATCACCCAGCGGGAGCCGGGGTGGCCCTCCTGCATCCAGCGGCCCATGTGGTGCGACAGCCCGGTGACGCCGGGGCGGATCGCCTCGGTGGCCCAGACCCGGGCGACGAAGTGGCCGATCTCGGTGGTGATCCGGACCAGGTCGCCGGTGGCCACGCCCATCCCCTCGGCGTCGTCCTTGTTCATCCACAGCGGGTGGGTGTTCGCGATCTCGTTGAGGAACTTCGCGTTGCCCGAGCGGGTGTGGATCAGGGTGGGCAGCCGGAAGTTCGGCATCAGCACGAACTCGCCGTTCGACCGGTCGATGTTGGCGCGCGGACACGTGCGACTCGATGTAGCCGGGGGTCGCCTGCTCGGGCCAGCCCCAGTCGGCCAGCGTGGTGGAGAACAGCTCCATCTTCCGCGAGGGCGAGAGCCAGCCGGCCACCTTCGAGCCGTCGGCCGTGCACGACGCCCACCGCGCCGGCCTCACCGACCAGCGGCGGCTGGGACTCCAGGGTCACCGGCTTGCGCAGCACGCCCCTGCTCGTCGGCGGTGGCGCCCTCGAGCTCGGCGTCGGTCAGCGGCCGCTCGTCGAGCCGGTAGACGTCCTTGGCGACCTCGAACACGCCGTACTTGCGCATGTACTGCAGCGGCGTGAGCCCCTGGGCCTCGGCGGCCGTCGGGGAGGCCCGGGACGCTGGTGGAGAACAGGGTGTCGTAGTACTCGTCCTGGGTCATCTTCTCGCCCGGGCGCTCCTTGGACTCGAAGTACTTCCGGATGCCCAGCGAGCCGTCGGGGTCGATCTTCCAGGACAGGTCGAACCAGAACTCGTTCTCCTCCCACACCTCGCCGGGGTTGCCGTCGCGGGTGTCCTGGTAGGGCCGGCCCATGCCGCTCCATCGCGACCCGGCCCACCGGCTGGCGGAACGCGATCCACTTCGAGGCGTGGGTCTCGAACGACATCGTGTCGTGCCGCTCCGAGGCGTGGCCCATCGGCAGGACGTAGTCGGCGAACGTCGCCGACTCGCTCCACGTCGGGGTCAGCGCCACGTGCAGGCCGATCTTCGACTCGTCCTTGAGCACGTCGATCCAGGTGAACCCGTCGGGGTTGACCCACAGCGGGTTGTAGACCCGGCTGAAGTAGACCTCCAGCCGGCCGCTGCCGCGGCCGTCCTTGAGCAGGTGCGGCAGCAGGATCGACATCTCGTTGGTGGTCAGCGGGTACTCCGCCGGCCACAGGTACTCGCTCCACGCCTCGTTGGCCTCGGGCATCTCGGGGAAGTGGGCGATGAACTTGTCCCACCCGTTGGGGTGGGTGCCGCCCACGGTGCCGACGCTGCCGGTGAGCACGTTGAGGAAGAACAGGCTGCGGGTGATCTGCCAGCCGCCGAGGTTGCCGGCCGCGGCCGAGCGCCAGGTGTGGGTGGCCAGCCGGGTGCCGGCGTCGCCGACCAGCCGGGCGAGCTCGGCGACCTGCTCGACTGGGACGTGCGCCTCGCTCCGCGGCGTACTCGAAGGTGTACTCCGCGTAGTCCTCGGTGAGCCGGTCCAGGAACAGCTCGAAGTCGTCCGGCCGCGGTCGCCCGGGTGCAGACGCTGCATGTAGACGTCCCAGTTCACCCAGCGGCGGAGGTACTCCTTGTCGATCTTGCGGGTGCGCAGCAGGTAGGACGCGACGGCGAGGAACATCGCGGCCTCGCTGCCCGGCCACGGCGCGATCCACAGGTCCGCGTGCGAGGCGGTGTTGGACAGCCGCAGGTCGATCGCGACCAGCTTGGCGCCGTTCTGCTTGGCCTCCATGATCCGCTGGGCGTGCGGGTTGAAGTAGTGCCCGGTCTCCAGGTGCGAGGACAGCAGGATGATCGTCTTGGCGTTGGCGTAGTCCGGCGAGGGCCGGTCGTAGCCCATCCAGTGGGTGTAGCCGGTCCGGCCGCCCGAGGAGCACACGTTGGTGTGGCTGTTGTGCCCGTCCACGCCCCACGCCTGCAGCACCCGCTCGGCGAACCCGTCCTCACCGGGCCGACCGACGTGGTACATCACCTCGTCCTTGCGGTCCTCGACGATCGCCGACCGAATCCGCGCGGCGATGTCGGTGAGTGCCTCCTCCCACGAGACCTGCTCGAACTGGCCCGAGCCGCGCTCGCCGACCCGCCTGAGCGGGTGCAGGATCCGCTCGGGGTCGTGGACCTGGCTGATCGTCGCCGGGCCCTTCGCGCAGTTGCGGCCCCGCGAGCCCGGGTGTGCCGGGTTGCCCTCGAACTTCTTGATCTCGAGGGTCTCCTTGTCCACGTAGGCCAGCAGCCCGCACGAGGACTCGCAGTTGAAGCAGATCGTCGGGATCAGCGAGTAGTGGCGCCCCACCTTGCGCGGGTGCGCCCGCGCGTCGTACTCGACCACGTCGTCCCAGGTCTCGGCCGGCGGGTAGTTCCGCAGCCGCTCGTGGGTGCGTGCGCCAGGCATCGGAACGGCCGTTCCCTCGCGCTCCAGCTCAGCTGTCATGACAGTTCCTTCCAAAGATCGGGGGTGCAGCGGGGGCTGCGGCGGTGCGGTACGACGCTCACGACAGCGGCATGTCCTGTCCGGCACGGACGAAGACGCTCTCGTAGGCCAGCAGAGCCGGCTGCACCACCAGGCCGGCCAGCGCCACCAGGACCGCGGAGGTGGTGTCGGCGCCCAGCAGCCACGCCACCACACCGGCGGCCGCGGCCAGCACGGTCGGCACCACGCTGCCCATCCAGAACGTCCTCGCGTAGCGGCCGCTTGTGATCACGTGCGCCGCGGTGGCGGCCTGGCGGCTGGAGTGCTTCCCGGCGTACTCGACCAGGAGGATCACCAGGTGCGCGACCGTGCCGATCACGAACGCGGCGATCACCAGCGTCCACGCCGCCTCGGACAGGTCCAGGAACAGACCGGCCACGGCCAGGATGCCCGCGCCCACCATCACCGCCTGGGCCTGCAGGTGCCAGAACAGCACCGGCGACTGCCACAGGTCACGGCCCTCGGCCTGACCGAACAGGAACGCGGTGTAGCCCGCCATCAGCGCCGAGGCGGGGATCGCCAGCCACGCCAGCGTGGTCATCGCCCAGCCCACGTCGAACGCCGCCGCGGCGATCCACAGCACCGCGCCACCGGTGAACAACGTCAGCACGTAGCCACCGAGCACCAGCCAGGAGGAGAAGTTCGACTTCAAGAACAGGTACAGGAACCGCTCCGGACGCTTCAGGTCCAGCACCAGCAGCGCACCGGTCGTGGCTGCCCCGAAGATCGCCAGCGCCGGGGCCACGTAGTCACCCAGCACCCCCAGGTCGATCCCGAGGATCACCCCGAGCGCCGCGACCAGCAGCGCACCGGCGCCGATCCCCTTGGTCCACAGGTAGGTGGTGACCTTCCACCCCCACGGCCGCGGGTGCGCGGTGTTCAGCGTGGTCCGCGACCCCTTGCGCGGGTTGCCCGGCAGGTCGCCGGCGGTCTCCAGCCGGTGCGCGTCCGGCTTGGCCCAGATGTAGGTGTCGTCCACCGGCGCCGCCAGCGGGTCCAGCACCGCCTGGTCGGCCCCCAGGTAGAACACGTTCGGGCCGGTGTTCTGCTCCGGGGTGCGCACCGCGGTCTGGTTCGTGCTGACCAGCTTCGAGATCCCGCTGGTCGGGTCGTCCAGGTCACCCACCCAGATCGAGTGCGTCGGGCACACCACCACGCACGCCGGCTCCAGGTCGTTGTCGACCCGGTGCGCGCACAGGTTGCACTTCGCCGCGGTGTTGGTCTCGGCGTCGATGTAGATCGCGTCGTAGGGACAGGCCTGCATGCACGACTTGCAGCCGATGCACCGCTCGCTGTCGAAGTCGACGATGCCGTCCTCACGCTTGAACAACGCCTGCGTCGGGCAGATCTTCACGCACGGCGCATCCGTGCAGTGGTTGCACCGCATCACCCCGAACGAACGCGTCGTGTCGGGGAACTCCCCGCTGTCGACGTACTTCACCCAGGTGCGGAACTGCCCGACCGGTACGTCGTTCTCCGTCTTGCAGGCAACCGTGCACGCATGGCAACCGATACAGGTGCGCTGGTCGATCGCGAATCCGAGCTGCACTACTGGCTCACTTCTTCCGGATGAGGTAACGGAAGACGCCGTCGTCCTCGCTGGTCTCCACCAGCTCGTTCCCGGTGTCCTTGGCCCAGGAGGGGATGTCACTCTTGGACCCGCCGTCGGTCGCCTCGACGAGCATCAGCTGGCCCGGGTCGATCTTCTTGATGCCCCGCGAGGTGAGCAGGACGGGCATCGGGCACTTCTGGCCCTTGGCGTCGATGGTGATGTCAGCGGTCATGTCCATGACTCGGCTCCTTGTGTCAACGGTAGGGCGGACTGGTCCGCCGCGGATGGGACTTTCGGACTCAGATGAAGAGGTTGATCCGGGACTTGCTCATCTCGGACAGAGCGGTCGCCGCACCGACCGGGTCGCCGACGCCCTCGATGAGCTGGTCCCGCCGGATGCCGAGCAGGTCCATGGTCATCTCGCACGGCCAGAGGTTGACGTCGAGCTCGACGCACATCTCCATCAGCTCCTTGGGGTCGGCGACCTTGTGCTGCTTGGCGAGCTTGCGCATCATCCACGAGCCGCGGCCGCCCATGTTGAGCTTGGACAGCTTCATCCGGTCCATACCGGGCGGGTTCATCCGCGACAGGGCCTTGGTCATGGCGTTGTCGCCGGTGACCTTCACGTCGTCACGCACGAGCGGGAACAGCCCCCAGAACGTGAAGAAGATGGTGGTCTGCATGCCGTAGGCCGCGCCGGTGGAGCCCAGGATCAGCGTCGGCCACAGCTTGTCCAGGTCGCCGCTCCACGCGACGATCGTCATGCTCTCGGGAGCAGCCTCGGGGGAGGTGTCTGACATGGGTCGGGGTCCCTTTCCTGGTGAAGAAGGCGTTGCCATCTGTGAGCCAGGACACTACATTCGAGTTTGCGCATATAACAAGACCCCCTCTGCAACCCGTCCCGTTGCCGTGCGCACCCGAACCCCACCCCAGCCTGCGAGGGAGACACCGTGGCAGACACCATCACCCCGATCGAGCTCTACCGTGAGATCGCCGAGGGCCGCGTGCCCGAGATCCTCGACGTGCGGAACCTCGACGAGTTCGAGGCCGCCCAGGTCGAGGGCATCCGTCCGGTGCCGACCCGCAACGTCCCGGTCTACCGGGTCATGGAGGAGCTCGAGGACGAGGTAGCGCGCACGCAGGAGGGCGCGATCGTGGTCTGCGGCCAGGGGAACGGCTCCCTGCTCGTCACCGAGGAGTTCGAGGAGCTCGGCAAGAACACCCGGTCGCTCGAGGGCGGCACCGACGCCTGGAACCGGCTGCTGGTCCCGATGGAGATCGAGGGACTCCCCGGGGAGGTCCGGGTGTGGCAGTTCCTGCGCCCGGCGAA
This sequence comes from uncultured Actinomycetota bacterium, assembly GCA_963747975.1. Taxonomy (GTDB): domain Bacteria; phylum Actinomycetota; class Actinomycetes; order Propionibacteriales; family Nocardioidaceae; genus Nocardioides_C. The sequence continues at coordinate 1,319,377 of CAVVHI010000003.1, read as the reverse complement.
GGCCTGCCTGTCCTACCTGATCGGGGTGCCCGGCGGGAGCGCGGTGATCGTCGACCCGACCCGCGACCCGCAGCCCTACCTCGACACCGCCAAGGAGCACGGCATGACCGTGACGCACGTGGTGGACACCCACGTGCACGCCGACCACATCAGCGGCGGCCCGGCGCTGGCCCAGGAGCTCGGCGTGGAGTACCACCTCCCGCCCGAGGACGCAGGCGGCGTCGTGCCCTTCCCGAACGTCCCGCTCAAGGACGGTGACGTGCTGGACCTCGGCTCGGCGGAGGTCAGGGTGATGAGCATGCACCTGCCCGGACACACGCCTGGCACCATCGCCCTGCTGGTCAGCGACAAGGTGCTGCTGGTGGGGGACACGGTGTTCGTCCGTGGCCTCGGCCGCCCCGACCTCACCGGGCAGGCCGAGCAGCTCGCCCAGGACCTGTTCCGCAGCGTGCACGAGCGCCTCGAGCCGCTGGACCCGGACACGATCATCGCGCCCGCGCACTGGTCCACCGCCGAGGAGGTCAACGGCGACGGTCTGGTGCTGACTACCATCGAGGACGTGTTCAAGGCGACCCTGCTCAACGAGAAGGCCATGAGCGCGTTCGTGGAGGAGATCGTCACCTCGCTCCCCGCGGCTCCGGACTTCTACGACACCATCCGCCAGGTGAACGCCGGCCAGCTGACCCCACCGGAGGAGGAGATCGACGTGCTCGACGTCGGGAAGAACCAGTGCGCGGCCTCCACCTCGCTGGCCTGAGCTGATGCCGCCTGCGCGCCGCTTCGCCCGCTCCTCCCGCACACCGCTTCACGAGGTGGGCGAGAACCCCGACTACCGGTTCACGCTCGCCAACGAGCGGACCTTCCTCGCCTGGGTGCGGACCTCGCTCGCCCTGATGGCGGCGGGCGTGGCGGTGGCGCAGTTCGTGCAGGGCCTCACCGTGGTCCGGCACGTCCTGGGAGTCGTGCTGATCACGCTCGGAGGAGTGGTAGCGGCCGCCGCCTACCGGCACTGGGAGCGCAACGAGCGCGCCATGCGACTCGGCGAGCGTCTGCCGCACTCCTCGGTGCCGAGGGTGGTGGCCTCCTCGCTCACCCTGGTCACGCTCATCGCGCTCGCGGTGGTGGTCTACGGCCTGGCGAGGTAGGCGTGGTCGTGCGACACCTCTTCCCCCACCGACGGCGACCCGAACCGGTGCTCGACGTGGGCCTGGCCGCGGAGCGCACCGGCATGGCGTGGCAGCGCACGGCACTCGCCCTGGCGGCCTTCTCGGCGGTGCTGGCGCACCTCGCCGACCGCAGCCTCGTCGCGGAGCTGCCCGGGCTGGCCGGGCTCGCGCTGGCGCTGGTCCTGCTGGTGGTGGGTGAACGGCGCTACGCCCTGGTGGTGGAGCGGGTCGAGCAGGGCGAGTCGAGCATGTCCCACCGCATGGTGGTGACTCTCACCGTGGGCGTCATGGTCCTGGCGGCCGCGACGCTGCTGTTCGTGGTTCTGGTGGAACCGTGACGGCGAGGAGCGGGCGCACGGGCCCGCGGCAACTACTATGACGCCTGAGGACGGGGCGAGGGGAGGACGGATGGAACCGGACGTCGCAGCGCAGCTGCAGGAGCTCCACGCCCGTGTCTGCAAGGCGATCGCAGATCCCAAGCGGCTGCTGATCATCAACGAGCTGCGGGGCCGCGAGCTCAGTGTGGGCGACCTGTGCGAGGCCCTCGGGCTGAGCCAGTCCAACGCCAGCCAGCATCTCGCGGTGCTCCGCGAGCGCGGCATCGTGTCCGCCAGGCGGGCCGGCAGCAACGTCTTCTACTCGCTGCGCAGCCAGAAGATCGTCGAGGCCGTCGACCTCCTCCGCGAGTTCCTCGCCGAGGACCTCGCCGACCGCGGCGCCCTGAGCGGTGCTCTCACCAGCGAGGCGGGGTGACGCCGCTCAGCCGGAGGACCGGCGGAACGGGTGTCTGTCGTCGTAGTCGAGCCGCTTGACCATGTGCACGACCGCCCCGACCTTGGGCTCGTTGACGAAGTTGAGGTTGTCGACGAGCGCATGCATGAGGCTCAGGCCGCGGCCGCTCTCGGCGTCCGGCTGAGCCTCCCCCACGGCCGAGGGCTCGAAGCCCTCGCCCCGGTCGAGCACGGTGATCGAGCAGCGCTCCGCGGCGAGCTCGATGCTCACCTCGTAGCCGTCGCTGTCCACCGCGTGCTGGATCACGTTGGCACAGGCCTCCGAGATCGCCAGCTCGACGTCGTGGATGCTGTCGGCGGCCACGCCGAAGGCGCGGAGGATCTGCGCGGCGAGGCGGCGGATCACGGGCACGCTGTGGCTCTGCCGGGGCAGCGAGACGCTCATCTCCAGCCGTGGTGACGGGTCCGCCGCGGGCCGGGTGCCGGCCGGTGGCCACAGGTAGGTGCTGCCGCAGATGCTCTCGTCGACGTCGCCGAGAAGGATCTGCAGCCGGTCCGCGGGGTCACCGAGGCCGAGGGTCTCGTCGTGGACCACGACGGCCCTGCCGTTGACCCGGGCCGCGATCCGTCCCGCGATCGCCTCGGTGAGGCGGGCCAGCGACGGGATCTGGCCGATGGCGGCCCCGAACGGGCTGCGGTCCACGAGCAGCTCGATCCGCTCGTGGTCGGCCCGGACCTCGCGGAACTCGCCCCCGAGGGCGCCGTGAAGCCGCCCGAAGGCCTGCACCACGTCGGTCGCGGTCTCGATGTCCGCACTGTCGTGCAGCGAGGCGTCCGCCAGCATCGCCCCGGCGGCTGCCGCGACCTGGTCAGGGGTGGCGACCGGGTGGGACTCGGCCGCGGCCGCCAGCGCGACGGTGGCCGCGGGGGCGCCCAGCGCGAGCGGGCGCAGCTCCACCAGCGTGGCCACGTCGGGGTCGAAGCTCATCACTACCTCACGGGCGACCGGAAGGTCGAGGGTGTGCGGGTCGCCGTTGGCCGCCTCGGCGAGCACGGCGCGGTCGAGGGCGCTGACCGGGGAGAACCCCGGCTCGGGCACGTCGACCGCGTCCGAGACCGGTCGGATGACCAGAACGGGGAGCACCCTACTCCAGTCCAGGTGGACCCACACCAGTCCGCCGTCGGTCGACACCAGGGACTCGTGCACGGCCTTCACCGCGTCGGCGACGGCGCTGCCGTCGCTCGTATGCCGTTGGAGGTGGTCCTCCACGGCTTTCACGGCGACGGACGTCGCGTCGTCGCGGCGTCTGTCGATTACCCAGTCCACGTCCCTCGGAGCCCTTCCGCCCATGTGGGTCGCCTGTCCACGGCTCGGTCAGAGGAGGTGTACCCAGGACAGGCGACCGCCACACCGGGGCAATGTCACACGCAATGCTCGCCGGAGAAGAACCGCGCGCCCCACCGGGCGGGCGACCTAGCGCAGCTTGAGCGTCTCGAGCAGCAGCCGGGCCGCCGCACCGCCCGACTCGGTGGCGACTGCGCGGGCCCGGGGCACGTCGAGGTCGTCGAGGAGCGCGCCGACCACCTGCTCCGTCGCGTCGTCGTCGGCGTGCGACCGGCCGGCTGCCGCGTAGAGCGCGTCGAGGTCCTGCTCGGCCTGCGCGACCACCGCGTCGTCGTACTCCCAGGCCTCGTGCCAGCGGCGGTCGAGGATCATCAGCCGCACCGCGGCCGCACGGTGCTCGGCCAGGAGCTCACCCACCAGCGTCATGTTGCCGGTCGACTTGGCCATCTTGCGGCCGTCCTTGTGCACTTCGCCGACGTGGAACTGGCGGCGGGCGAACGGGGCCACGCCGCTGGCCGCCTCGACCATCGCGCACTGGTACGCGTGGTGCGGGTAGGTCAGGTCCTCGCCGCCGACGATGACGTCGATGCTGGTGCCGAACGCCGCCCACGCCATCGCGGCGCACTCCGCGTGCCAGCCCGGCCGGCCCCACCCCCACGGGCTCGGCCAGGCCGGCTCGTCCTCGGGCGAGGGGCGCCACACCGGTACGTCGAACGGGGAGCTGCGGTGGGGGTCGTCGGGGTCGTCGCCGAAGGCCCGGGACCGCTCGATCGCCTCCTTCTCGCTCAGCTCGCTGCGGGTGGCCACGCCGTCCCCGCGGAAGTACACGAAGCCGTCGCGCTCGTAGGCGTGGCCGGAGCCGAGCAGTGCCGCCGCGAGCTGGGTCACGTGGGCCACGTGCAGCCGGGCGTGCGGGCTGTGGTCGGGTACCCGGTTGCCGAGCGCGCGCATGTCACGGTCGAACAGGAACTCCTGGGTGAGCGCGAACTCGTCGTAGGGCCTGCCGTGCTCGAGAGCGGCGGCGGTGAGCACGTCGTCGACGTCGGTCACGTTGCGGCAGGTCTCGGTCTCCACGCCCGCGAGCCGGGCGACGTCCACCAGCGCGTCGGCCCACACGAAGGTGGCCGCGTGACCGAGGTGGGTGACCAGGTACGGCGTGATCCCGCAGACGTAGATCCGTGCCTTCGCGGTCAGCGGCAGCCGCCTGCCCGCGAGAGTCAGGTCACTGGTGTGGAGCGGTTCGGAGTCGACGAGCGGCACCCGTCCCGCCGAGCCGAGGATCCCTGAGGCGGAGAGGTTGCTGTGCACGGGGTCGATCATGCCTGCTTCAGGGGTGCGGTGAAAGCCGGTCCCGCCACGTCGGCGGTGGCGGTTCCGGCGATCGACGTACGCCGACGGGCACGATCGGCTCCCGGGGCGGTGCCATAGTGACTGCCATGCACACCGACGTCGTGGTGGTCGGAGCCGGCCTGGCGGGCCTGACCTGCGCCCGCGAGCTCGAGCGTGCCGGCTACGACGTCGTGGTCCTGGAGAAGTCCGACGCGGTCGGGGGCCGGGTCCGCACCGACGTCGTGGACGGCTTCCGCTGCGACCGGGGGTTCCAGCTGCTCAACCCGGCCTACCCGGCGGTCAGGCGGCTCATCGACCTCGATGCGCTGGACCTCCGCGCGTTCGTGGCCGGTGCGGCGCTGGCCGGGCCGAAGGGGTTCGCCATCGTCGCCGACCCACGGCGCAGCCCGGCGTACCTGGCCCAGACCCTGCGCAGCGGCTACGTCCGACCCGCCGAGCTCACCCGGTTCGGGGCCTGGGCGGCGCCGTCGCTGGGCAGCGTCCACAAGCTCCTGGCGCAGGACGACGTGGCGCTCGCGGAGTCCCTCGACGAGGCGGGGGTGCACGGCAGGCTGCGGGAGGAGATCTTCGAGCCGTTCTTCGCCGGGGTGCTCGCCGAGGCCCGTGGCGAGACCTCGGCGACGTTCGCCCGGCTGCTCGTGCGGTCCTTCGCGCGCGGCACCCCCGGTGTGCCGGCCCTGGGCATGTCCGCGCTTCCCGGGCAGATCGCCGAGGACCTGCAGCGGGAGGTGGTCCTCGACTGCGAGGTCGGCTCGGTCGAGCCTCACGGCCGCCGGTGGCGGGTCGTCGCCGACGTCGGGACGTACGACGCACGGGCGGTCGTCGTGGCCACCGACCCGGCCGCGGTCACCGGGCTGCTCGACCTGGAGGCCGTGCGGATGAAGGGCCTGGTCACGTACTGGCTCGCCACCGACGACGTGCCGACCGACCTTCGCCTCCTCGTGCTCGACCCGTCGCGCAGGGGACCGGTGATCAACAGCGCGGTGGTGAGCAACGTGGCGCCCGACTACGCGCCGCCCGGTCGGCACCTGGTGCAGGCCACGACGCTGGCGACGCGTCCGGCCGCCACGGAGGCGGAGGTGCGGGAGCACCTGTCCCGGATGTACCGCACGGACGCCCGCCGGTGGGGCCTCGTGGTCCGCCACCGGGTGACGCACGCGCTGCCGCACCAGCGGCCCGGTGTGTCCCTGCGACGGCCGGTCGCCCTCGGCGGCGGCCTGTTCGTGGCCGGCGACCACCGCGACACCGCCTCCATCCAGGGTGCCCTGGTGTCGGGGCGCCGCACGGCCGCAGCGGTGCAGGAGTCGCTGGGCTGAGGGCTACTGCTGCGCAGGGTCGGCCTCGCTGATCTCGCGGGCCTTCTCGTCGAGCCAGGCGTCGTCGACCTCGACCCCGACCTCGGCGGCCACCTTGCGCAGCTCCTCCCGGACCGTCTCGACGGGCGCGCCCTCCTGCCAGGACAGCACCCGGTCCACCACGGCCTGCTGGGCCTCGGCCTCGGCGCCCTGGGCGGTGTTGTCTGCGGCGTCGTTGCGGAGCTCTTCGTTGTCGGTCATGGCCCGGGACTACCCACCGGCACGGGTTCCTACGCGGGGCTACCGTGATCGCATGCGGATGTTCGTCGCGCTCGTCCCGCCGGAGGACGCCCTGGCGGACCTCGAGGCGTTCCTCGTCCCGCGGCAGGAGGCGTCGACCGGCTTCCGGTGGACCGCTCCCGAGCAGTGGCACGTGACCCTGGCGTTCATGCCGCAGGTGCCCGACCGCTCCCTGGACGACCTGGTGGTGCGCCTGCAACGTGCCGCGGGACGACGTACCCCCCTCTCGGTGACCGTCGCGGGCGGCGGCGCGTTCCCCCACGTGGGGCGCGCCAAGGTGCTCTACGCCGGCCTCGACGTCACCGCGCCGGAGGAGCTGCGCCGCCTCGCGACCGGAGCGCGGGCCGCGGCCAACAAGGCCGGCGCCGCGGCGGAGGGGGCCAGGTTCCACCCCCACCTCACGCTCGCCAGGATCGGCCGGCCGCTGGACGCGACGAAGTGGATCCGGGTGCTCGACGCCTACCGCGGCCCGACCTGGGAGGCGCGCGAGGTCAGCCTCGTCGAGTCCCACCTCGGAGAGGGCCCGCGCAAGCGCCCCCGCTACGAGGTCGTCGAGTCGTTCCCGCTCGGGTGCGGTGCCCCCGCCGGCCCCACCGGCGGGTTATCGTCGTCGGGAAAGGGGCCCACCTCGTCGGAACGTGGGCGACCGGCGGACTGAGAGGGGCTGAACGGCTCATGCCGTACCTGCTGCGCGTCGAGCTGCCGGACGTGCCCGGCTCGCTGGGACGCGTCGCCACCGCGATCGGTGAGGCCGGCGGTGACATCGAGGCCATCGAGATCGTGCAGAAGAACGCCGAGGCCGGAACCGCGGTCGACGACGTGCTGCTCGAGACCGCGCCCGGGGTGATGCCGGACTCGATCGTCTCCGCCTGCCAGCAGCTGGACGGCGTGCACGTGCTGTGGATCTCCCGGTACGGCGCCGGCGGGAACATCTTCCTCGACCTCGAGGCCGTCGAGGCCCTGACCGGGACCCCGCACACCGCTGTCGACGAGCTGGTGGACCTGCTGCCGATCACGTTCCGGGCCGACTGGGGGGTGCGCGTCCGCCGTACCGACGGTGCCCCGGAGATCACCCACCGCACCTCCGCGGCGCCCGAGCGGGTGGAGGGGGAGGCCGACTGGTTCCCGCTGACCAGGCCGGCCCGGCTGCAGGTCCCGGAGGCGTGGGAGACCTGGCGGTCCACGATCGTGGCCGCGGCACCGCTCGGCGACAAGGACGAGATCGTGCTGTTCGGCCGCCGCGGCGGTCCGGCGATCCTCGACTCCGAGCTCGCCCGGCTGGGGCACCTGGCGGCGCTGGCCGTCTCCATCACCCGCGCCGGCTGAGCGACGTCGCGCCGGCCCTGGCCGGGTGGCAGGCGCGGTGACGTCAGTCGCCGACCGGGTCCAGGACGAAGACCGGGATCTCCCGGTCGGTCCGGCGCTGGTAGTCGGCGTAGTCGGCGAACGCCGCGACGGCGCGCTCCCACCACTCGGCCCGCTCCGGGCCCGTCGCCTCGCGGGCCCGGTAGGTCTTCTTGACCGGACCGTCCTGGAGCTCGACCTCGGGATGGGCCTTGAGGTTGTGGTACCAGGTCGGGTGCGCCGGGGCGCCACCCTGGGAGGCGATCGCGGCGTAGCTGCCCTTGTGCTCGACGCGCATCAGCGGGGTCTTGCGGATCTTGCCGCTCCTCGCACCCACGGACGTCACGACGACCACTGGAAGCCCACGCATGGTGGTGCCTTCGGTGCCGCCGGAGGACTCGTAGAGCTCGACCTGGTCGCGGACCCACGTACTGGGGCTGGGGACGTACTCTCCGTGCAGAGCCATGGGTGCATCGTGCCCCGGAACGAGCGGTTCACGCGCCGGGTAGCCTTCGGCCATGCCTGACGCGCCCGTCTCCGAGATCTTCGACTCCTCCGCCTGGAAGCCGGTGCCCGGCTTCGAGGACCTGACCGACCTGACCTACCACCGGGCGGTCGACCAGGGCACCGTGCGGATCGCGTTCGACCGGCCCGAGGTGCGCAACGCGTTCCGTCCGCACACGGTCGACGAGCTGCTGCGGGTGCTCGAGCACGCGCGGACCTCCAGCGACGTCGGCTGCGTCCTGCTCACCGGCAACGGCCCGTCCCCGAAGGACCGGGGCTGGGCTTTCTGCTCCGGCGGCGACCAGCGGATCCGCGGGCGTGCGGGCTACCAGTACGCCTCGGGGGAGACCTCGGAGTCGGTCGACAAGGCCAAGCTCGGCCGGCTGCACATCCTCGAGTGCCAGCGGCTGATCCGGTTCATGCCGAAGGTGGTCATCGCGGTCGTCCCCGGCTGGGCCGCCGGTGGCGGGCACTCGCTGCACGTGGTCTCGGACCTGACGCTGGCGAGCCGGGAGCACGCCCGCTTCAAGCAGACCGACGCCGACGTCGGCTCCTTCGACGGCGGCTACGGCTCGGCCTACCTCGCCCGCCAGGTCGGCCAGAAGTTCGCCCGGGAGATCTTCTTCCTCGGCGACGAGTACTCCGCCGAGGACGCGCACCGGATGGGGATGGTGAACGCGGTCGTCCCTCACGCCGACCTCGAGAAGGTGGCGCTGGAGTGGGGACGCAAGATCAACGGCAAGTCCCCCACGGCGCAGCGGATGCTGAAGTACTCCTTCAACCTCATCGACGACGGCCTGGTGGGCCAGCAGATCTTCGCCGGCGAGACCACGCGCCTGGCCTACATGACCGACGAGGCGGTCGAGGGCCGGGACGCGTTCCTGGAGAAGCGCGAGCCCGACTGGTCCGAGTTCCCGCACTACTACTGAGGCCGAGATGACACAGCGCCCGGACGAGGGCGGAACCCGCTGGTCGCGGGTGCGCCAGGTCAGCGGCGAGGAGTACGCCGCCCGCTTCGCCGACCTGGCCAGCAGCGGTCGTGACGTGCACGGCGAGGCGAGCTTCGTCGCGGCGCTGGCGACGTCCGGCGCCCGGGTTCTCGACGCCGGCTGCGGCACCGGCCGGGTCGGGATCCGCCTCGCCGAGCTCGGGTACGACGTCGTCGGGGTCGACGTCGACGAGTCGATGCTCGCCGTCGCCCGTCGTACCGCTCCGCAGGTGCCGTGGCACAGCGCCGACCTCTCGCACCTCTCCGTCGCCGACCTCGACGGTGCCTCCGGCTTCGACGTCGTGGTCATGGCCGGGAACGTGGTGCCGCTGCTCGGCGAGGGCACGCTCCCGCGCACCATGCGGTCACTGGCCGGCCTGCTGCGGCCGGGAGGGCTGGTGGCGGCCGGCTTCGGTCTGGACTCCGCGCACCTGCCTCCGCGGTGCCCGGTCACGCCACTGGCCGAGTACGACGACGCCTGCGCCGCGGCGGGACTGAGTCTCCGTGACCGGTTCTCCACCTGGGACGCGGCGCCGTTCGCCGAGTCGGAGGGGTACGCCGTCAGCGTGCACGGGAAGGGCTGACCCGTGCTGATGATCGGGATGCTCGGTGGGATGAGCTGGGAGAGCACCGCGGAGTACTACCGGCTCGCCAACCAGATCGTGCGTGACCGGCTCGGGGGCGTGCACAGTGCACGCGTCCTGCTGCACTCCGTCGACTTCGCCGACATCGAGCGGATGCAGGTCGAGGGGCGCTGGGAGGAGGCCGGGGCCGTGCTCGCGGCCGCCGCGACGGGCCTGGAACGCGCCGGGGCGGAGCTGCTGGTGCTGTGCACCAACACGATGCACAAGGTCTCCGACCGGATCGAGGCGGCGGTGACCATCCCGTTCCTGCACCTGGCCGACGCGACCGGGACCGCCGCGCTGGAAGCCGGTGTCAGGTCCGTGGGGCTGCTCGGAACGGCCTTCACGATGGAGCAGGAGTTCTACCGCGAGCGGCTGGAGTCGCACGGGCTGACGGTGTTGGTGCCGGAGGCCGAGGACCGCGCCCTCGTCCACCGCGTCATCTACGACGAGCTGGTGCGGGGCGTCGTCTCGGGTCCGTCGCGAGAGGCCTACCGCCAGGTGATGGCCCGGCTCGCGTCCCGTGGGGCTGAGGGCATCGTGCTCGGCTGCACGGAGATAGAGCTGCTCGTGGGAGCCGGCGACGCCACCGTCCCGCTGTTCCCGACGACGCGGCTGCACGTCGAGGCCGCGGTGGACCTGGCGCTGCGCGGATCGGCGGGCTGAGCGGGGGACGAGCGACCGTCAGCGGCGTGCCGCGTCCTCCACGCAGCGCACCGCCCACGGGAGGGCCTCCAGGCGCTCCTCGTTGATCGGCTCACCGCACACGTCGCACCGCCCGTAGCTGCCGTCGTCGAGCTTCTCCAGTGCCCGGTCGACGTCGCCGAGCACGGTCTGCAGCCGGTCGTGGACGGCGACCTGGGACAGCCGCTCCACGGCCAGGGACGTCCCCTCGCCGACGCGCTTCCCGAACGAGATCGACCCGTGGTCCGACGGCCTCTGCTCCAGCACCCCCATCTGGCCGAGCACCTCGGTCCGCTTGGCCTGCAAGATCTCCCTGGTTGCGTCCACGTCTGCCATGGTGCCCCCGATCGAGGCCCGTATGGCGGCCTCCGGGCAGGCCGGGCACCCTGTGGCCCGTGCGGGGGACGTCTCGCCGTCTCGCCGGAGGGGACTGTCGGCGCTCGAAGATATGTTCGAGTCATGGTGGTGGTGGGCGAGGGGCTCGCGGATCTGGACCCGGTGGGGGTGTTGGGTCGGTTGGAGGCTGCGCGGGCGGCGGTGGCTGAGGGGGAGTTCGCCGAGCTGGTGCTGGCGGTGCACTGGGTGGTGCTGCATGCGGCGGTCGACGAGGCGGCGGCGCGGGCGGTGAACCGGGGGGTGCGTCGGGGTCGGGAGCGGTTCGTGCTGGCGGGGGCGGAGGGGACGCCGTGGGTGGCGGAGCTCGCGTTGGCGGAGTTCGGTGCGGTCGGTGGCCGGTCGCCGTTGGGGGCGCGGCGGCTGCTGGCGGACGCGGTGAACGTGCGGTACCGGCATCCGCGGCTGTGGGAGGCGCTCGCGGCGGGCCGGGGTCGGGTGTGGCAGGCGCGGGAGGTGGTGGGGATGTGTCTGCGGGCGGGGCTGGACGTCGACCGGGTCGGCTGGGTGGATGCGGTCACCACGCCGTATCTGGGTTCGTTGCCGTGGAGCCGGTTCGAGGCGTTGGTGGAGGCCAAGATCATCGAGGCCGACCCGGCCGCGGCCGGGCAGCGGGCGCGGGCGGCGGCGATGGCGCGGTTCGTGCGGACCGGGCGGATGAACGAGCATGGGATCCGGTCGGTGTATGCGCGGGCCGAGGCCGGGGATGCGGTGTGTTTCACCGCGATGGTGGACCGGATCGCGTACCTGTTGGCCGAGGCCGGCGACACCGATGCGGTGCCGGTGCTGCGTTCGAAGGCGCTGGGGGTGCTGGCCACGCCGGCGCGGGCGCTGCAGATGCTCCTCGACGCCGCCGACCCCGACCACCCAGGCCACCACGACGGCGGTGACCACGACGCCGGCGGCGGCGGTGCGGCGGACGATGATCCGGACGGGGATCCGGACACGGTCGGCGAGGGGGAGGTGCATCCCTCGCAGAACGACGCCGACGAGCCGGTGGGGATGCGGGGTGACCCGGGGCCGTTCACGTCTGCGGGTGCGAAGCGGATCGCGGCGGCGTTGGCGCGGGTCGATCCGCGGCGGTTGTTGCCGCAGGCCACGTTGTACGTGCACCTGTCCCGGGCCGCGCTCGACGGTGGGGGTGTGGCGCGGGTGGAGGACCTGGGCCCGGTGACCGTGGACCAGGTCGCGGGGTTCCTGGGGCACCGGAACGTGCGGGTGGTGCCGGTGCTCGACGTGGCCGGGCAGGTGCCGGTGGACGGCTACGAGGTGCCCGACCGGATGCGGGAGGCGCTGCACCTGCGGCACCCGGCGTGTGCGTTCCCGTTCGCGACCTACCTGGGACGGAACAAGGACGCCGACCACACCGTGGCGTACCTCCCGGTCCAGGACGGTGGGCCGCCGGGGCAGACCCGGCTGGGCAACCTGGCCGGGCTGACCCGGTTGCCGCACCGGTTGAAGACCCACGGCCGGTGGCGGCTGCGACAACCGGTGCCCGGGGTGTTCCTGTGGCGCTCCCCGCACGGCTGGTGGTGGCGGGTGGACCACCTCGGTGCCCATGCCCTGGGCCGGGAGACCAGCACCGGGCGGGCCCCGGTCCAGCAGTGGGCCTCACCGATCGAGCTCGACCTCACCGAGCTGATCAACCGCGGCCACCGCTGACCCCCGGGGTGCCGAGGTGCCCTGGTGAGGCAAGGACGTGCCGGTCCCGGCTGCTTCCGGCCGGACCCGTGCGGGACCTTCGTCCTGATATGCCGACACACGGGTCGTGTACCTCACATTCAGCAGCGATACCCCGGGAGGCTGCTCTAGTTTCGCAAGGGTGAAGATCGCAGTAGCCAAGGAAGTGCGCGAGGGCGAGAACCGCGTAGCGATGGTGCCCGAGCTGGTCGGCAAGCTGACCGGGCTCGGGTACGTCGTCTCGGTGGAGCCCGGCGCCGGTGAGCACGCAGACGCCTCCGACGAGGACTACGTCCACGCAGGCGCCGAGGTCAGCCCCGAGGCGATGGACGGCGCGGACCTCGTGGTCTCGGTCCAGCCGCTCGACCCGTTGACGGTCAGACGGTTGCCGTCGGGGTCGTCGACGATGTCGTTCCTGCCGCCCAACCAGTCGCTGGACCTGGTCCGGGACCTGCGGGACGTCGGGGTCACCTCGTTCGCGATGGAGCTGGTGCCGCGCATCTCCCGCGCCCAGTCGATGGACGCCTTGTCGTCGCAGGCGCTGGTCGCCGGCTACCGCTGCGCGATCGTCGCCGCCGGCATGCTGCGCCGGTTCTTCCCCCTCAACATGACCGCCGCCGGCACCGTGCCGCCCGCTGAGGTCGTCGTCCTCGGTGCCGGGGTCGCCGGGCTGCAGGCGATCGCGACCGCCAAGCGCCTCGGTGCCGTCGTCAAGGCGTACGACGTCCGCTCCGCCGCCGCGGAGGAGATCCGGTCCATGGGCGCGCAGAGCATCCAGCTGGACCTCGAGACGCTCGAGGGTGCGGGTGGCTACGCCCGGGAGATGACCGAGGACCGAGCCGAGCGCCAGCGGGAGCTGCTCACTCCCTACATCGCCGCCGCCGACGCACTGATCACGACCGCCGCCGTCCCAGGACGACAGGCACCCCTGCTGGTCACCCGCGCGATGGTCGAGCAGATGAAGCCCGGCTCCGTCGTCGTGGACCTGGCTGCGGAGTCCGGTGGCAACGTCGAGGGCTCGGCCCCCGGGGAGATCGTCCGGATCGGCAACGCCCAGGTGTGGGGCGGCTCCAACGTGCCGGCCCAGATGCCCGGCCCGGCTTCGAAGCTCTACGCCCAGAACGTCGTCAACCTGGTCACGCTCATGACGGTCGAGAACGGGGACGGCACCGCGAGCTTCGCGCCCGACTTCGAGGACGAGATCGTCGCCGGGTCCTGCGTGACCCGTGACGGGCAGGTGTGGCACGAGCCCACCCGGAACCTCCTGGAAGGAGCTGCGTCGTGAGTGAGGCAGTCGTCTGGCTGACGATCTTCGTCCTCAGCGTGTTCGTCGGCATCGAGGTGATCTCGAAGGTCTCCTCGACCCTGCACACGCCGTTGATGTCCGGCGCGAACGCCATCCACGGCATCATCCTGCTCGGAGCCATCCTCGTCACCGGGTACGCCGAGTCGACGATCCAGCTGGTCGTCGGGCTGATCGCGGTCGTCATGGCCACGGTCAACATGGTCGGAGGCTTCGTGGTCACCGACCGGATGCTGCAGATGTTCACGCGCAAGAAGAAGCCTGCGAAGACCGCCGGCGCCGACGGGAACGGAGCCGCGGCATGATCGACACGCCTGTGTGGGTGCAGCTGGTCTACCTCGCTGCGGCCGTCTTCTTCATCCTCGCGCTCAAAGGGCTGTCGTCGCCCAAGCACGCCCGGACGGGCAACCTGCTCGGCGCGGTCGGTGCGACCGTCGCCGTCGTGGTGGTGTTCTTCTACGCCGAGCTCGACAACGTGGTGGCGATCCTCGTGGCGATCGTGGTGGGCTCCATCGCGGGTGTGCTCGGTGCGCAGCGGGTGCAGATGACCCAGATGCCCCAGCTGGTGGCGCTGTTCAACGGGGTCGGTGGTGGGGCCGCCGCACTCGTCGCCCTCCTCGAGCTCGGCAACATGATCGGCGACGGCGGGCACGACCTCGGGGCGTTCGCGCTCTTCGCCACCGCGTTCACGATCGTGATCGGCTCCGGGGCCTTCTCCGGTTCGGTGATCACCTTCGCCAAGCTCCAGGACCTGATGACCTCCCGGCCCGTGCTCTTCCCCGGTCTGCCGGTGGTGTTCGCGCTCGGTCTGGTCGCGGCCGTGGTCCTGTCGGTGGTGACGGTGTGGAACCCCTCCATGCTCGTCGGCATCGTGCTCGGTCTGCTCGGCCTGAGCGTGGGTGTGCTGCTCGTCCTGCCCGTCGGTGGTGCCGACGTCCCCATCGTGATCAGCCTCCTCAACGCCGGCACCGGCCTGGCCGTGGCGGCGAGCGGCTACATCCTGCAGAACACCGTCCTGCTGGTCGGTGGAACGCTGGTCGGCGCCTCCGGTACCTTCCTCACCCTCCTGATGGCGAACGCGATGGGCCGCTCGGTGGCCAACATCCTCTTCGGCGCACTCAAGGGCGGCTCGACGCTCGGCGCCGGCGAGGCATCCAACCGCCCGGTCCGCTCCGCCGGGCCGGAGGACGTCGCGATCCTTCTCGGCTACGCCAACCGGGTGATCATCGTTCCCGGCTACGGCCTCGCGGTCGCCCAGGCGCAGCACACGCTGCGGGAGCTCGTCGACGTCCTCACCGACCGCGGCACGGACGTGGACTACGCCATCCACCCGGTCGCGGGCCGCATGCCCGGCCACATGAACGTGCTGCTTGCCGAGGCGCAGGTGCCCTACGAGCAGCTCAAGGAGATGGACGACATCAACGGCGAGTTCAAGCACACGGACGTGGTGCTCGTCGTCGGCGCCAACGACGTGGTCAACCCCGCGGCGCGTACGACGCCGAGCGCGCCGATCTACGGCATGCCGATCCTCAACGCCGACGAGGCGCAGCAGGTCGTGTTCATGAAGCGGTCCATGCGGCCCGGCTTCGCCGGCATCGAGAACGAGCTGCTCTTCGACCCGAAGACCACGCTGCTGTTCGGCGACGCGAAGGACTCGCTGAGCAAGCTGCTCAGCGCAGTGAAGTCCCTGTGATCGGCTGGACCGTGAGCGTGACCTGCGCGACGGCCTGTAACGCAGAGTTACAGGCCGTCGCGTTTTGCGCGTAAGGTGGGCCCTCGGGGAGGGGCCCGTGAAGTTTCACCTGCATGACGTGGAGGTCATCGCCATGGAAGGTGGGCACAAGTACGACGCCCCCGAACCGCCCGAGGAGACCAAGTCCAAGGGCGTCGGCTACGCCGTTCTCGGCGTGCTGGTACTGGTCCTGATGGTGCTGATCGCGACCGGGGTGGTCCCGATCTTCGGCTACTGAGCCGTCCGGTCAGCCCGCAGCGATCCCGTAGAGCCGGTCACCGGCGTCCCCGAGGCCGGGCACGATGTAGCCCTTCTCGTTGAGGCGCGCGTCCATCCCCGCCGTGACGACGGTGACCGGCACCTTCAGTCCCTCGAGCTCCTTCTCCACCCGGTCGCACCCCTCGGGGGCGGTCAGCAGGCAGATGGCGGTGATGTGGTCGGCCCCCCGGTCCACGA
Source organism: uncultured Actinomycetota bacterium (assembly GCA_963747975.1). GTDB lineage: Bacteria > Actinomycetota > Actinomycetes > Propionibacteriales > Nocardioidaceae > Nocardioides_C. Next base: position 1,303,483 of record CAVVHI010000003.1, on the reverse strand, counting down.
GGAACCGGATCGCCGCCGACAGCGTGCCGCCGGTCGCGAGCATCGGGTCGAGGATGTAGCACTGCCGGCCGGACAGGTCCTCCGGCAGCCGCTCGGCGTACGTCGACGCCTCCAGCGTCTCCTCGTTGCGCACCATGCCGAGGAAACCGACCTCCGCCGTGGGCAGCAGCCGCATCATCCCGTCGAGCATGCCCAGCCCGGCCCGCAGGATCGGCACGACCAGCGGCTTCGGGTGGGCCAGCCGGGTTCCCTCGGCCTCCGAGACCGGGGTGTGCACCGTCACCGACTCGACGCGCACGTCACGGGTCGCCTCGTAGGCGAGCAGGGTCACCAGCTCGTCGGCCAGCCGCCGGAAGGTCGGTGAGTCGGTGCGCTGGTCACGCAGCGTGGTGAGCTTGTGAGCGACGAGGGGATGGTCGGCGACGTGGATACGCATGCGAGCAACCTAGGTCATCGCGACCGGGTAGTGCCACGCGGGAGGATCTGCGACGATCTTGGTTGCAACTCGACCAGGGAGGCTGCATGTCGGACCAGTCCGAAGAGTTCGCCGAGGGGATCGACTTCGCCGTCGTCGCCTACCGCGAGGAGGGTCTCTGGCAGGTCGAGGAGCTCGCCACCGAGCACATCGAGGACATCGACACCTTCGCCACCGAGCTGCGCCGCTACCCGGGCGACGGCGGCGCCGTGGGCATGGTGTCGGTCGACGAGGACTTCTTCCTCCTCGTGAGGGTGGCCGGGGGGAGCGCCAGGGTGCTGCTCTCCGACGTCACCGCAGCCACCGACTGGCCGATCGCCCGCTCCGCGGTGGAGTTCCTGGAGATCCCGCCGCCCGACGACGAGGACGACCCCGAACCCGCCGGGGACCCCGGACTGCTCGCTGACCTCGGGCTCAGCGCCATGGACATGGGCGCCCTCCTCGACGACCTGGACCTGTACCCCGACGAGATGCTCGGGGACATCGCCGCCAAGGTGGGGTTCGGGAAGCAGTTCAACGAGACGGTGGGCGTGCCCGCCCCCTGATGCTGCGCTACGACGAGTGGGTCGACCCGATGCGGGCCGCCCTGGCGGAGGCGCGCTCGGCCACGGAGACCGGTGACGTCCCCATCGGCGCGGTCGTCCTCGACGGCGACGGCACCGTGATCGGTCGTGGCCGCAACGAGAGGGAGGCCGACGGCGACCCCACCGCGCACGCCGAGATCCTGGCCCTGCGCGAGGCCGCGGCGCATCGGGGCGAGTGGCGCCTCGCCGGCTGCACCCTCGTGGCGACGCTCGAGCCCTGCACCATGTGCGCCGGCGCGACCGTGCTCTCGCGCGTGGACCGTCTGGTCTTCGGTGCGTACGACGACAAGGCCGGTGCGGTGGGCTCCCTGTGGGACGTCGTCCGTGACCGACGGCTGAACCACCGGCCCGAGGTGGTCGCCGGTGTGCTGGCCGACGAGTGCACCTTCCTCCTCCAGGAGTTCTTCGCCTCCCACCGCGTCCAGGACTGAGACCGAGCAGGCTCCCGCCCGATTTCGGATGGCCGGTGGAGGTCTAGTAGCCTCTTCGGCGGTGGCGTGTCCGAGCGGCCTAAGGAGAACGCCTCGAAAGCGTTTGTGGGTGCAAGCCCACCGAGGGTTCAAATCCCTCCGCCACCGCCAGCCAGGGGGTCCCGACCAAAATCCGGGACCTAACCGACGAAGGTCGAAGGAAGCCGTTCTGGGCACCTCAAAAGGGATGCCGGGGGCGGCTTCCTGCGTTTCTGACGTGCCGAGTGCGAGCCGAACGTCCTCTCCCCGGGTGGTGAGTTCGCGTCCAGGTGCGCTGTCCCGTCCGCCCGATGGCACAGAATGATCCAATTCCGGCCACCCGGAACCTGAATACTTGAAACCGAAAGGAAGCGCCTGTGTCAGACATGCTGACCTGGGCTCCGTCCCCCGCAGGAAAGGGCGTCGTAGCAGTAGCGGCCCTCCTGCTCGGAGGCTTCTTGGGCTTCGTGGTGGGGCAAGAAGCGTCGGGGCCCGATGTCTCCCAGGATGGACAGATCGCCATGGCCTGTGCTCTGGCAGAGAAGGTCAAGGCCGGGGCCGCTTCCGCAGATGACTGGGGTCCCCTTGACGACAACAACTCCTACAACGAGGTCGACGCCATCCCCGGGCTCCTTGGGGTAGCCGCACCCCAGAACGACGAGCGAGCCGAGGAGTTCGGCGACATCTGGGTCAGCAGCGCCGAGAACTGGGACACCAGCCTTGGGTCCATCTTCGATAAGAAGTTGACCGCGACAATCGACAAGTGTGACGACTGGTGACCCGAAGCGGGACCGGATCGAGCGGGCGCGGACTCTTCCCAACTGCATTCTGAAGCCGGTCGAACGTCCGGATCAGCCGATGTCCGAGTGCAGACGCCCGCAAGACGACACCACTCGGTCGGCTCAGGCGCTGGTGTCGACCACGCAGAACAGGTTGCCGTCCGGGTCCGCAAGGACCACGAAGTCCGCACCGTCGGGGTAGTCCCACTCGACGCGAGTCGCCCCGAGTGCCACCAGGCGCTCGACCTCGGCACGTTGCTCGGCTTCGTCCGCCGTCCAGAGATCGAGGTGGGTGCGGTCCGTCTCGTCGAGGTGCGACCGTGGCCCGGCACCCTCAGCCGGTGAGAGAAAGTCCGGGTTCCCCTCGCGGTGGTAGCCCAGTGCCTGGCTCCAGAAGGCTCCGGCGCGGCGAGTGTCAGAGACGTTGAGGACGATCGCCCCGATGTGCACCGTCGGCCGAGGGTACGTCCGGGCCATCCCTGCGCGCACTCACTGTCGATCGACTTGCAGACTGCCTCTGCCGGGCCCCACGAACGTCCGTCCCGGCGGAGGGGTCTTCCCCTCCGCGCGGAACAGTCGCAGACTGGGTCGGGTCCGCATCCCTCGGCATGGGAGCTGGTGCTCATGAACCACAGCCGCGTCCCCGACTTCGTGCCGACACTCTCGCCGGGTCGCCACCGCAACCCGCGCAAGGGTGCCTGCTTCATGGAGATGGCTTCGTTCCTCGCGGGGGAGAGGTGGTCGGACCACCCGAGGTGCACCCACCCCCTTCTCGCGGCGATGGCTCGTGAGATCAACGACCGGGTGGGTGACTCCGCGCGCCAGGACCTGGTCCCCCTCGTCCCCTCCGTGGTCGGCCTGACGGGGGACGACCCGCGCATCGACACGCTGATCGCCCGCGAGGCCGCCCTCACCGCGCTGCCGGTGGTGGCCATGTCGCGGCAGCGGGCGCTCGCCGTGGGCCTGCTGCGGTGCGAGGCGGTCCTCGCCGACCTCGACGGGCTGCCGGACGGGCACCTCTCGCCGCGGGTGAGCTCCACCCTCGGTCTCGCCCCGGACGCGGAGTCCTGGGCCCGGCAGTTCATCACCGGCACCGTGAGCAGGCGCGACCCGTTCGTGTCCCGCGGCGCACCCGCCGTGGTGCACCAGGCGGTGTCCGGCATCGCGCACGCGTGCGCCGACGACCCCGAGCGGCTGCTGGTGACGCTGCTGCGCCGGACGATCGACGCGCTGGCTCAGCTCCTGGCCCCCGACGGCAGCCACGACTCCAGCCGCGCGAGCGCCTCGGTCATCTCCGAGGGCGCGCCGGCGAAGGACAGCCTCAGGAACCGGGCGCCGTCGGCGGTGTCGAAGTCGATGCCGGGGGCGGTGGCGACCCCGGTGTCCTCGAGCAGCCGGTGGCACAGCGTCATGGAGTCGTCGGTCAGGTGGGACACGTCGGCGTAGACGTAGAACGCCCCGTCGGCCGGCGCGAGCCGGTCCAGCCCCAGCCGGGGCAGCCCGTCGAGGAGCAGCGCCCGGTTCTCGGCGTACCTCTCCACGTGCGCGTCGACCTCGGCGTAGGAGTCGGGGGCGAACGCCGCGACCGCCGCGTGCTGGGAGAGCACCGGCGGGCAGATGGTGAAGTTGCCGGTGAGTACGTCGACCGCCCGACGCAGCCGCTCGGGGACCAGCATCCACCCGAGCCGCCACCCGGTCATGGAGAAGTACTTCGAGAAGGAGTGGAACACCACCGCCTCCCGTGAGGTCTGCCAGGCACTGGCCTGCCGCGGCGCACCGGTGTAGGCGATGCCGTGGTAGATCTCGTCGCTGACCAGCTGCACGCCGTGCGCCTCGCACCAGCCGGCGAGTGCCGCCAGCTCCTCGGGATCCAGCATGGTGCCGGTGGGGTTGGCCGGGCTCGCCACCACCAGGCCCTGCACCGGCCGGTCGAGCTCCTCGAGCATCCCGACGGTGGGCTGGAACCGGGTCTCGGGGCCGGTCGGCAGCTCCACCACCTCGCAGCCGAGCGCGGTGAGCACGTTGCGGTAGCACGGATAGCCCGGTCGGGCGATCGCCACCCGGTCGCCGGCGTCGAAGGCGGCGAGGAAGGCGAGCAGGAACCCGCCCGAGGAGCCGGTGGTCACGACGACGTCCGCGGCGTCGACGTCGATGCCGTGCACCCGTCCGTGGTGGACGGCGATCTGCTCGCGGAGCTCGGGGATGCCCAGCGCGACGGTGTAGCCGAGCACGTCCTCGTCCAACGCGCGCTTGGCGGCCTCGCGCACCGGGCGGGGTGCCGGCGTGGAGGGCTGCCCCGCCACCAGGTTCAGCAGGTCGCCGTGGGTGCGCTGCCGCTGTGCCGCGGCCGCCAGCAGGTCCATGACGTGGAAGGGTGGGACGGCGGCGCGACCGGCCACGGCCAGCCGCTGCTCGGGGCGCTGCGCAACCATGAGAGCACGGTAGCGGCCCTACGATGACCACAGGGACCGCGACGTCGGAGGTAGGCATGAGCTTCGATGTCCACCAGCTCGACACCGTGCTCCTCGTCGGCGCCCTGATCATGCTCGCCGCCATCCTGGCCGTCCGCGGGTCCGTGCGGGTCGGGCTGCCCAGCCTGCTGATCTACCTGCTGATGGGCGTCCTGCTCGGCGAGATCAGCCCTGTCTTCGCGTTCACCGACGCCAGCGTGGCGCACGCCCTGGGCTTCGCCGCGCTGGTGCTGATCCTCGCCGAGGGCGGCCTGACCACCTCCTGGCCGGAGATCCGGTCCTCGATGCGGATGGGGGTGGCGCTGGCCACGCTCGGGGTCGGGGTGAGCGTGGCCGTGATGGCGTCCGCCGCCCACTACCTGTTCGGTCTCGACTGGCAGCTGGCGATCCTGCTCGGTGCGGTCACCTCACCGACCGACGCCGCCGCGGTCTTCTCCGTGCTGCGCAGGGTGCCGCTGCCCCGGCAGGTGACCGGCGTGCTCGAGGCCGAGTCGGGGCTGAACGACGCCCCGACCGTGCTGCTGGTCACCCTGGTGAGCACCGGGGCGGCCCTCGACCGGGGCGTGCTCGGCTTCGCCGGGATCGTGGTCTTCGAGCTGACGGTCGGCGTCGCGGCCGGCCTGGCCGTCGGATTCGGCGGGGCGTGGGCGATGCGGCGGCTCGCCCTGCCGTCCTCGGGTCTCTACCCGATCGCGGTCCTCGCGCTCACCGTGCTCGCCTACTCCGGCGCGGCCGCGATCCACGCGTCCGGGTTCGCCGCGGTCTACATCGCCGCGCTCGTCCTCGGGAACTCCGAGCTGCCGCACCGCGCCGCGACCCGGTCCTTCGCCGAGGGGGTCGCCTGGCTCGCGCAGATCGGCCTGTTCGTGATGCTCGGGCTCCTCGCCGAGCCGGGTCGGATCTCGCTGTCGGACGTCGGCTTCGCCGTCGCCGCGGGGCTGGTCCTCACCTTCGCCGCCCGGCCGCTGTCGGTGGTGGCCTGCTCCTGGGCCTGCCGGATGAGCGGGCGTGAGCAGGCGTTCCTGTCCTGGGCCGGCCTGCGGGGCGCCGTACCGATCGTGCTGACCACCATCCCCCTCGCCAACGACGTGGAACGGGCCGACGAGCTGTTCGACATCGTCTTCGTGATGGTGGTGATCTACACCGTCCTCACCGCGCCGAGCCTGCCGTGGGTGGCGACCAGGCTCGGTGTCGCCTACACCGGCGAGCCCCGCGACCTCGACGTGGAGGCCGCCCCTCTCGAGCGGGTCGCCGCCGACCTGCTGCAGGTGACCATCACCGGGGCGTCCCGGCTGCACGGCGTGGAGGTCGACGAGCTGCGGCTGCCGACGGGGGCGTCGGTGACGCTCGTCGTGCGCGACGGGGAGACCCACGTGCCCAGCGGCCGGACCGTGCTCCGGCGCGGGGACGACCTCCTGATCGTCACCCCGAGGAGGCTGCGCGAGGAGACCGAGGAGCGTCTGCGACTGGTCTCGCGCTCGGGCCGGCTCGCCCGGTGGTGGGGCGAGGAGGACTGATCAGGCGGCCGGCTCGACGTCGTCCACCGGCAGGCAGAACTCCTGCTCCTGGCTGACCTTGAGCTGCCGTGGTGCCTTCGTGAGCTTGCCGAACCGGTCTCCCACGACCACGTCGATGCCCGGGCCGAGGTCCTCGTCGGAGAACCGGACCTTCACCTTCTTCCCGAACTGGCGGGCCACCAGGCGGGCGCGCGCGTCGTTCTCCACGCCGGACCACACCTGGACCCGGCGGACCTTCACGTCGGAGGGGGCGTTGCCGATGTCACCGGGCAGGAAGCCCCGGTTGACCAGCTTGTCGAGGGTCTGGCCGGCCAGGCCGGAGCGGGTGCCGGCGTTGTACACGCTGACCTGGACCTGGTCGGCGCGGACCTTGTTGTCGGGTCCGACGGTCTGGACGGCGCAGCTCGGCTCGGGCTCCGCGGCCGTGGTGACGTCCTCGGGCAGCGGGGCGAAGAGCGAGCTCCACCCCCACACCGCCCCCACCGCCAGCAGCCCGATGAGCACCAGCATCGTCACCGCCGAGGTGATCACCCGAGTCGTCATGTCAGCCTTCCATCGCATGGACGCGCGCGTGCAGGACCTGACGCTGCTGGAGGGCGGCGCGGAGCGCGCGGTGCAGGCCGTCCTCCAGGTAGAGCTCGCCGTGCCACTCCACGACGTGGGCGAACAGGTCGCCGAAGAAGGTGGAGTCCTCGTCGAGCAGGGCCCCGAGGTGCAGCATGTCCTTGGTGGTGACCAGCTCGTCGAGTCGGACCTGGCGCGGCGGGATCGTGGCCCAGTCCCGCGGCGACAGGCCGTGGTCGGGATAGGGCCGGTGGTCGCCGACGCGCTTGAAGATCACAGCGGCCAAGCATAGGTGACCTGTCCGAGTCGGCCTCCGACCGCGGCCGGACGCCCGACGCCGGCCCTCCAGGCTGCCCGGATGGGCGCCTCCTCACCTCCCCGGTGGCCAGGGACCTCGCCCGCACCGCCGCCCGCGAGGTCCTCCGCGGCGTGTTCGGGACCGCCCGCCGCCGCTGGACGTCAGAAGCCGCGTCGGCCCACCGGCGTACTCACCGCGTAGGCGGCAGCCAGGAGCACGGCGGCGGGCCAGGCGCCCACCACGGCCAGGCCCACCACCGCGCCACCGAAGAGCGCGACCTCGACGCCCAGCCGCGCCGGGTCCTGGAGCCTCGTCTCCGACCGGGGTGCGACCCAGCGCCCCCACGCCGCGGCGGCGAGCCCCACGAGGACGACGGCCAGGACGATGCCGACGGCCTGGTTGGGTGAGCCCAGCCGCCACCCCACGTAGGCCAGGGCGACCAGCAGCGCCAGCTCGGCGAGGAACCGGACCGTGGCCAGCGCCAGCCACCCACCGTGGAGCTCGTTGTCGGTCTGCACCCGGTGATTGTCGCGCAGGCCGGTGGCAGATGGTCGCCAAGGCCGGGACAAGCACGATGCCGGGTCGGTCCCAGAGGACCGGCCCGGCATCGTCGCGTGGCGGAGGATAGGGGATTCGAACCCCTGAGGGCTGTTAACCCAACCCGCTTTCCAAGCGAGCGCCATAGGCCACTAGGCGAATCCTCCGCCGGAGAGGTTACCGGCCGAGGCGCGGTGGGAGAAATCCGCCCGACTTGGGGCCCTCGGCCACCCTCCCCTAGACTTGGTGCAACCCCCCGTGCGGCGGCATCTCGCCCAACTCCCCCAGGGCCGGAAGGCAGCAAGGGTCAGTGAGCTCTGTCGGGTGCGCGGGGGGCCTTTTCATGTCCGGCCGCGGGAGATCCGCGGTCACTCTGTCCGGTGTCGGTGCGGGTGGTTAGGGTTCAGCACGTGGAAGCACCCCTCGCCCTCTACCGCCGCTACCGGCCCGAGACGTTCGCCGAGGTCATCGGCCAGGACCACGTCACGACGCCGCTGCGGACGGCTCTGGCCAACAACCGGGTGCACCACGCCTACCTGTTCTCCGGGCCGCGGGGCTGCGGCAAGACCACGAGCGCGCGGATCCTCGCCAGGGCGCTGAACTGCGAGCGAGGGCCGATCGCCGACCCGTGCGGGGAGTGCCGCTCCTGCCGGGACCTCGCGCGCGGCGGTCCGGGGTCGGTCGACGTCATCGAGATCGACGCGGCCAGCCACGGCGGCGTGGACGACGCCCGCGACCTGCGGGAGCGCGCGTTCTTCGCCCCGGTCGCGAGCCGCTACAAGGTCTACATCATCGACGAGGCCCACATGGTCACCACGCAGGGCTTCAACGCCCTGCTCAAGCTGGTCGAGGAGCCGCCGCCGCACCTGAAGTTCATCTTCGCCACGACCGAGCCGGACAAGGTGCTCCCGACGATCAAGTCGCGGACCCACCACTACCCGTTCCGGCTGATCCCGCCGCGCCTGCTGTCGGCGTACCTCTCCGAGATCTGCGACCAGGAGGGCGTGCGCATCGAGCCCGCTGCGCTGCCCCTGGTGGTGCGCGCGGGAGGCGGCTCCGCCCGGGACACCCTCTCGGTGCTCGACCAGCTGCTCGGCGGCGCCGGCGACGACGGGGTCACCTACGACCTGGCCGCGGGGCTGCTCGGGTTCACCCCCGACACTCTGCTCGACGAGGTGGTCGACGCCTTCGCCGCCGGCGACGGCGGCACGGTGTTCGGGGTGGTGGACAAGGTCATCGAGACCGGGCAGGACCCGCGCCGGTTCACCGAGGACCTGCTCCGCCGGCTGCGGGACCTGGTGATCGTCTCGGCGGTCCCGGACGCGCCGGCGACCGGCCTGATCGACGTACCCGACGACCAGGCCGAGCGGCTGGTGGCCCAGTCCGCGCGGTTCGGCCGGGCCGAGCTGACCCGGGCCGCCGACCTCGTCGCCGCCGGGCTCACCGAGATGCGCGGCGCCACCGCTCCCCGGCTGCTGCTGGAGCTGATCTGTGCCCGGGTGCTCCTGCCCGCGGCCGACGACACCACCGAGGGTGTCCTGGCGCGGCTCGACCGGCTGGAGCGGCGCATGGCGATCGAGGGTGGAGCCCCCGCCTCGCGGCCCACGTCCGCGCCCCCGGCCGCAGCGGCCCCTCAGCCCGCGCCCGCCCCCTCGTCCGCGCCCGCCCCTCAGGCCCCGCCCCCGGCCGCCGAGCCCCGGGACGCCGAGCCGGTGCGCGCCGAGCAGGCCGCCCCGCCACCGGCCGCGCAGGTCGCGCCGCCACCGGCCGAGCCGGCCGCCCCGACCCCACCTGAGCAGACCGCGGCCGCGCAGCCGGCCGCGCGCTCCGGCGGCCTGGGCCTGGTCGACGTCCGCAGGCTGTGGCCCGACCTCCTCGAGGCGGTCAAGCGCAAGCGCCGCTACACCTGGATCCTGCTCAGCCAGCACGCCCAGGTCGTCGACGTCGACGACAAGACGCTGACGATCGCGCTGGTCAACGCGGGCGCCCGGAGCTCCTTCGTCGGTGGGGGCAGCGACGAGATCCTGCGCCAGGCGGCGATCGACGTGATCGGCCGGGACTGGCGGATCGAGGCGGTCGTCGACCCGTCGGCCCAGCCGGGCGCCGACCCTGGCAGCGAGCCCCGCGTCGTCCGGCCCGCAGTGCCCGAGCCGCCGGCGCAGGAGGCGCCCGCGCCGGAGGCACAGCCGCGCCCGCCGGCGCGGGAGGAGCCGGTCCAGCAGCCGCCGCGCCCGCCGGCGGCCGAGGAGTCGGTCCAGCAGCCGCGGGTCCAGGTCGACCCCGACGTGATCGCGAACGCCCGCGGGGCGATCCAGACCACCCGCGCCCCGGGTGCGGGGGCGCAGGCACGGCCGGCGGTCTCCGACGAGGACGTCGACCGCGACGATCCGGACGCCGACGACGGCAACCTGGCCGGGGCAGAGCTGCTCCAGCGCGAGCTCGGTGCGAAGGTCATCGAGGAGATCCAGCACGAGTGAGCACCGGCTTGGTCACATCGACCAGACTGCAGGCGACACCCGACCACGACACCCGACCACGACAGCAGAGGACGACGGCGATGACGCAGAACCCCTTCGGTGAGGGCGGCTTCGACATGAACGAACTGCTCCAGCAGGCGCAGCAGATGCAGCAGCAGATGATGGACGCCCAGGCCGAGCTCGCCGAGAGCACCGTCACCGGGGCCGTGGGGGACGGACTGGTCTCGGTCACCCTCAACGGCACCGGCGAGCTGGTCGGCGTGTCAATCAAAAAGGGCTCCTTCGACCCCGAGGACACCGAGGACCTCGAGGACCTGATCGTCGCCGCCTACCGGGACGCCAAGGAGCAGGCCGACGCGTTGGCGTCGGAGAAGCTGGGACCGCTGGCCGGCGGGCTCGGTGGCGAGGACCTGCCCGGCGGCCCGGGTGGACAGCTCGGGTTCTGATGTACGAAGGGGTCGTCCAGGACCTGATCGACGAGCTCGGCCGGCTGCCGGGCGTGGGGCCGAAGAGCGCGCAGCGGATCGCCTTCCACATCCTCCAGACCGACCCGGTCGACGTGCAGCGGCTCGCCGAGGTGCTGCTCGAGGTCAAGCAGAAGGTCCGCTTCTGCGACGTGTGCGGCAACGTCGCGGAGGAGCAGACCTGCCGGATCTGCCGTGACCAGCGCCGCGACCCGTCCGTGGTGTGCGTCGTCGAGGAGTCCAAGGACGTGGTCGCGATCGAGCGGACCCGGGAGTTCCGGGGCCGTTACCACGTGCTCGGGGGGGCGATCTCGCCGATCGAGGGAATCGGCCCCGACGACCTGCGCATCCGGGAGCTGATGGGCCGGCTCGCCGACGGCGTGGTCACCGAGGTGATCCTCGCCACCGACCCGAACCTCGAGGGCGAGGCCACGGCGACGTACCTCACGCGTCTGCTGCGGCCGATGGGCTTGCGCGTGACGCGACTTGCTAGTGGACTTCCCGTAGGCGGTGACCTGGAGTACGCCGACGAGGTCACCCTGGGACGAGCGTTCGAAGGGAGGCGAGCCGTAGATGACTGAGGACCAGACCGCGGCCGCGGGGGAGACGGGGCTGCACAGCGACCTCGAGGACTTCGCACAGCAGATCGCGGACCAGGTCGAGAGCTTCCTGCTCGCCATCCAGGCGATCGCGCGGGGCGAGGCCACGGGCGGTCACGCCATCTCGTTGTTGCTGCTCGAGGTCAGCCAGGTGCTGCTCGCCGGCGCCCGGCTCGGCGTGCAGACCGACTTCGAGACCCCGTCGAGGTACGAGCCCGACGCCGGCCCGGACCCCGACCTCGACGACATGCGGCTGCGCCTGGCCGTGCTGCTCGAGGGCGTCGACGCCTACACCGAGGTCTTCGACCCCTACGTCGACCCGCCGGAGATGGCCCCCTCGCTGCTGTCCGACGACCTCACCAGCATCGCCACCGCGCTCGCGCACGGCCTGCGCCACTACAAGGCCGGCCGGATCGAGGAGGCGCTGTGGTGGTGGCAGTTCTCCTACGTCGCCTCGTGGGGCAACGAGGCGAGCGGCGCGCTGCGGGCCCTGCAGTCCGTGGTCGCCCATGACCGGCTCGACGTGGAGTTCGAGAGCGAGCAGGACCAGGTGGCCGCCGCGGACGAGGTCCTCGAATCCGTAAATCCTTGACCTGACCTGGCTCGACAGGTGGTCCAGACAGGAAGATTTGCTGTCTGGGGCGCGCCCATCCTGCGTCTTACGTCGCGGGGCCCGGTCCGGCCCGGCCGGCCCGGCCGGTAGACTCGCGCCTGTTCCGAAATCATCCCGAGCGATCCCCGAGGGAGAACTGTGGGCATTGTCGTGCAGAAGTACGGAGGGTCCTCCGTCGCGGACGCCGCGGGCATCAAGCGGGTGGCCCAGCGCATCGTCGAGGCCAAGCGTGCCGGCAACGACGTGGTCGTCGTGGTCTCCGCCATGGGCGACACCACCGACGAGCTGATCGACCTCGCCCAGCAGGTCTCGCCGCTCCCGGCGGGGCGCGAGCTCGACATGCTGCTGACCGCCGGTGAGCGGATCTCGATGGCGCTGCTCGCGATGGCGATCGGCAACCTGGGCTGGGAGGCGCAGTCCTTCACCGGCAGCCAGGCCGGCGTGATCACCGACAGCGTCCACGGCAAGGCCAAGATCATCGACGTCACGCCGGGCCGGATCCAGAAGGCGCTCGGCCAGGGAGCCGTCGCGATCGTGGCCGGCTTCCAGGGCGTCAGCCAGGACACCAAGGACATCACCACGCTCGGCCGCGGCGGGTCCGACACCACGGCGGTGGCGCTCGCGGCCGCGCTCGAGGCCGACGTGTGCGAGATCTACAGCGACGTCGACGGGGTGTTCACCGCCGACCCGCGGATCGTTCCGTCCGCACGGAAGCGGGACCGGATCTCCTACGAGGAGATGCTCGAGATGGCCGCGAGCGGCGCGAAGATCCTTCACCTGCGCTGCGTGGAGTACGCCCGCAGGTACCAGATGCCCATCCACGTGCGGTCCTCGTTCAGCAAGAAGACCGGCACCTGGATCACCGACGACGCAGAGGTGGAGAACATGGAGCAGGCGATCATCGCTGGGGTGGCCCACGACCGGAGCGAGGCCAAGATCACCGTCGTCGGCGTGCCCGACAAGCCCGGTGAGGCGGCCCGGATGTTCGAGGCGCTGTCCGAGGCGCAGATCAACCTCGACATGGTCGTGCAGAACGTCTCCGCGGCGTCGACCAACCTCACCGACGTCTCGTTCACGTTGCCGCGTGAGGACGGGCAGCGGGCGATGGCCGCGCTCGCCCAGCTCAAGGACGAGGTCGGCTACGACTCGCTGCTCTACGACGACCGCATCGGCAAGGTCTCGCTGATCGGCGCCGGGATGCGCTCCCACCCCGGTGTCACCGCGAAGTTCTTCGCCGCACTGGCCAGCACCGGGGTGAACATCGAGATGATCTCCACCTCCGAGATCCGGATCTCGGTGATCGTCGACGAGTCGCAGGTCGACGAGGCAGTCGCGGCCACGCACTCCGCCTTCGAGCTCGACTCCGACGAGGTCGAGGCCGTCGTCTACGGCGGGACCGGCCGATGAGCGGCGAGGCGCGCGGCGTGCGCCTGGGCATCGTGGGCGCCACCGGGCAGGTCGGCGAGGTGATGCGCCGCATCCTGCTCGAGCGGGACTTCCCGGTCACCGAGCTGCGGCTGTTCGCCTCCGCGCGCTCCGCCGGCACCAGGATCGAGTGGGATGGGCGGACCGTCGAGGTGGAGGACGCCGCCACGGCGGACCCGTCCGGGCTCGACATCGTGCTGTTCTCCGCCGGCGGTGCGACCTCGCGCGAGCTGGCCCCGAAGTTCGCCGCCGCGGGCGCCGTCGTGGTCGACAACTCCTCCGCGTGGCGGCGCGACCCCGACGTCCCGCTGGTGGTCAGCGAGGTCAACCCGGAGGCGGCCCGCAACCGCCCGAAGGGCATCATCGCCAACCCGAACTGCACCACCATGGCCGCGATGCCGGTGCTCAAGCCGCTGCACGACGAGGCCGGGCTGGTCCGCCTCGTCGCCAGCACCTACCAGGCCGTGTCCGGCAGCGGCCTCGCCGGCGTCCGCGAGCTCGACGAGCAGCTGCGCGCCGGCGCGGAGGGTGCCCGCGGCCTGGCCTACGACGGTGGCGCCGTGTCGCTGCCCGACCCGGCGACCTACGCCCGGCACATCGCCTTCAACGTGCTGCCGATGGCCGGCTCGGTGGTCGACGACGGCAGCGACGAGACCGACGAGGAGCAGAAGCTCCGCAACGAGAGCCGCAAGATCCTCGACGTCCCCGAGCTGCGGGTCTCCGGCACCTGCGTCCGGGTTCCCGTCTTCACGGGGCACTCGCTGTCCATCAACGCCGAGTTCGCCCGCCCGCTGCCGGCCAAGCGCGCCGTGGAGCTGCTCGAGGAGGCTCCGGGCGTGGCCGTCACCGACATCCCTACCCCGCTGCAGGCGGCCGGCCAGGACCCCAGCTACGTCGGGCGGGTCCGGCAGGACCCGGGCGTCGACGACGACCGCGGCCTCGCGCTGTTCATCAGCAACGACAACCTGCGCAAGGGAGCCGCACTCAACACCGTGCAGATCGCCGAGCTGATCGCCCGCGACCTGTGAGGAACCGCAAGCCGACCCTCGCGGTCGTGGGGGCGACCGGGGCCGTCGGCACGGTGCTGCTCAGCATCCTGTCGATGCGCGAGGACCTGTGGGGCGAGATCCGCCTGGTCGCCTCCCCCCGCTCGGCAGGCAGGAAGCTGCGTGTCCGTGGCCAGGACGTCCCGGTTCTGGCGCTGTCGGAGAAGGTGCTCGACGGTGTCGACGTGGCCATGTTCGGCGTACCGGACGAGGTGGCGCGGGAGTGGGCGCCGATCGCCGTGGCCAAGGGCGCGGTCGCCGTGGACAACTCCGGGGCGTTCCGGATGGACCCGGACGTGCCACTCGTCGTGCCCGAGGTGAACCCCGAGGCGGTGCGGGACCGGCCCCGCGGCATCATCTCGAACCCCGACTGCACCACGCTGACGATGATCGACGCCGTCGGTGCCCTCCACGCACGCTGGGAGCTCACCGGGCTCGTCGTCGCCACGTACCAGGCCGCCTCAGGTGTGGGACAGCCCGGCGTCGACCGGCTGTACGACGAGCTGCAGGTGGTGGCCGGGGAACGGGCGCTCGGCACCGTCGCGGGGGACGTGCGCAGGGCCGTGGCCGACAAGCTCGGCGACGACTCGCCCTTCCCGGCCCCGCTGGCGCTGAACGTGGTCCCGTGGGCAGGCTCGGCCCGCGACGACGGGTGGACCAGCGAGGAGATGAAGGTCCGCAACGAGTCGCGCAAGATCCTGGGGCTGCCCGACCTGCGGGTGTCCGCGACCTGTGTCCGCGTGCCCGTGGTCACCGCGCACTCGCTGGCGGTCCACGCGACGTTCGCGCGGGAGGTCGACGTCGGGGAGGCGCGACGGACGCTCGTGCAGGCACCCACCGTGGTGGTCCTCGACGATCCGGCGACCGGCAACTTCCCGACGCCCGCCGACGTGGTGGGGGCCGACCCCACGTTCGTGGGGCGGATCCGTCAGGCGCTGGACTTCCCGAACACGCTGGAGATGTTCGTCTGCGGCGACAACCTCCGCAAGGGGGCGGCGCTCAACACCGCCCAGATCGCGGAGCTGGTCGCCAGGGAGCTCACCGGCTGACGGGCCGGGTCGCCGTCACCTCCAGTCGCGGCGTCCGGTGTCCTCGTTCTCGAAGCGCGTGGTCACCCCGTACGCGAGCAGGTACGCCGCGGCGCCCAGCACCGGCACGACGAGGAACATCCACGGCGAGAGGACCACGTCGAGGAGCAGCAGCATCACCAGCACGGCGACGATGCCGACCGCGAGGAAGCTGGTGCTGAGGCTGCTCGGCACCTCGAACGCCCGCAGCAGCCGCGCGCCGAGGAGCACCATCAGCACGACGATCGCGACCAGGATGAGGAAGCCGGGTCCGCCACCGCAGGTGCTCACCCCGCGCACCGCCCCGCAGGCCGCCGTCGCGGCGTAGGTCGCCGCGGCACCGCCCGCCCCGACGACCAGTCCGGTGAGGCCGGCGGCGACCGGCCCCGGCACGGACCCGACGGTGACCCGGGGCCCGGCCGGCTCGGCTCGGCGGGACGGTGGAGCAGGCTGGTTGCCGCGGGACCGGCGGAGCCTCGGCACCGTCAGCGAGGGCAGCTCGAGCCGGGGCTCGTTCCTGTCGTCACCGGGGTCCGCGGCCATGGCGGGAGTCTGCCAGATGCCCAAAGTTGGGGACGCGACGGCAGGCAAGGTAAAGAATCCGCCCGATCGCCCATCCGTGGTGCCGGGGTGGCCGAACGTCGGATGTGGCGAACGCCACCACGACGTCATCCCCGGGAGGGAACCATGAAGCTCCGCACCATCACGTCCGCCGTGACCAGTCTCGCCCTGACCGGTGCCGCTCTCGCCGCTGCTGCACCCGCCCAGGCGCGCGGCGACGACGACGGCATCGGCACCCGCAGTCTCGCCGTCGTGCTCGGCGCCGACGGCAGCGGGTTCGACAAGAACCGTCGCGACTTCGACATCCTCGACAACGCGGTCAACGCCGTGCTGGAGGCCAAGCCGAAGAGCCCGGTGGCCGTGCTGGCCAAGGGCGGCACGCAGCTCACCGCGTTCGCGCCCACCGACGCCGCCTTCCGGCGCCTCGTGACGGACCTGACCGGCATGCGCTACGTCCACGAGAAGCGGGTCTTCAACGTCCTCGCGCAGACCGCGGGCATCGACACCATCGAGTCGGTGCTGCTCTACCACGTGGTGCCCGGAGCGACGATCACCTACCGGCAGGCGAAGATGGCCCGGGGCGCGACCCTGGACACCGCGCTGGAGGGGGCGACCCTGACGGTCCGGGTGCGTGAGGGCAAGTGGGTGTTCCTCGCCGACGCCGACCCGAACGACGCCAACGCGCGCGTCATGCCGCAGCTGCGGAACATGAACGCCGGCAACGTCCAGATCGCACACGGCATCAGCCAGGTGCTGCGTCCGGCCGACCTCTGACCCGCCCGGGAACGGCGAGAGCCCCGGGTCACCACAGGTGTCCCGGGGCTCTCACTCGGTCGGGCTGACAGGATTTGAACCTGCGGCCTCTTCGTCCCGAACGAAGCGCGCTACCAAACTGCGCCACAGCCCGATTGCCCTTGACGGCGTGGGGAGTCTACCTGAGCGGTCCCGTGGCGACGAAACCGGGACCGGTCACCGGGCGGTCAGCGTCACCAGGGACGCCTCGGGCCGGCACGCGAACCGCACCGGCGCCACCGGGGACGTGCCCAGGCCGGCGGAGACGTGCAGCCAGGAGCTGCCCGGGTCCCCGGGCAGCGAGTCGGCCGGGTGGCGGTGCAGGCCCTTGGCCCGCGCGGGGTCCAGGTCACAGTTGGTCACCAGCGCCCCCTTTCCGGGCAGGCACACCTGCCCGCCGTGAGTGTGGCCGGCGAAGATCGCCTCGTAGCCGTCGCGGGCGAACGCGTCGAGCACGCGCAGGTACGGCGCATGGCTGACGGCCATCCTGAGGTCGGCGTCCGGGTCCGCCGGCCCCCCGACAGCGGCCAGGTCGTCGTACCCCAGGTGCGGGTCGTCGACCCCGGCGAACGCGAGGTCGAGGCCGGCGACCTGCGAGCCGCGTCCGCCGGTTCGACAGGTCCACCCAGCCGCGCTCCTCGAGCGCCGCGCGGAGCTTGTCCCAGGGCAGGCGTGCAGACCAGGTGACGCGCTTCCCGTCGTCGGGCAGCAGGTACCGCAGCGGGTTCTTCAGCACGGGCGAGAAGTAGTCGTTGGAGCCCGGCACGAAGACGCCCGGCACGTCCAGGAGGTGCCCGAACGCGTCGAGCACGGCCGGCACCGCGTCGTGGTGCGCGAGGTTGTCGCCCGTGTTGACCACCAGGTCGGGCTCGAGGGCGGCCAGGTCGCGGATCCAGGCCTGCTTCCTGCCCTGGGCCGGTGTCATGTGGATGTCGCTGAGGTGCAGCACCTTCAGCGGTGCCGACGCCCGGCGGCAGCACCGGCATCTCGACGCGGCGCAGGGTGAAGGCCCGCACCTCGTAGCCCGCCGACCAGGCGAGGACGGCGCCACCGGCGAGCGCCCCCAGGGCGAGGGTCCGGGCGAGGATGCTCGGCTGTGGTCGCATCCGACCAGGCTGCCACAATGATGGGCATGAGCGACCTCAAGGACCGACTGCGTGCCGACCTGACCACTGCGATCAAGGCCCGCGACGAGGTGCGCTCGTCCACGCTGCGCATGGTGCTGACCTCGGTCACCAACGCCGAGGTCTCGGGGAAGCAGAGCCGCGAGCTCAGCGACGACGACGTGGTCTCGGTGCTGAGCACCGAGGCCAAGAAGCGGCGTGAGGCCGCCGAGGCGTTCGAGCAGGCGGGCCGCGACCGAGATGGCCGCGAAGGAGCGCGCCGAGGCCGAGGTCCTCGCCGACTACCTGCCCGCGCCGCTGAGCGAGCAGGAGATCGCCGACCTGGTGACCTCCGCGATCGCCCAGACCGGGTCCCGCGAGGAGGGCATGCGGGCCATGGGCAAGGTGATGGGCGCGATCAACCCGCAGGTCAAGGGCCGGGCCGACGGCGCCGCCGTCGCCGCCGAGGTGCGCCGCCAGCTCGGCTAGGCGCCGACCGGGTCAGCCCCCGCCTCCGCCGCCGTTGTTGCCGTCGTTGTTGCCCCCGCCGCCGTTGTTGCCGTCGTTGCCGCCGCCGTTGTTGTCGCCGCCGTTGTTGTCGGGCTGCGGCTGGGGCTCGGGCTCCGGCGCGGGCGCGGGTGCGGGCGGCACGTACGGCGTGCCGTCGGAGACGTAGATCGTCACGGTGCTGCCGGAGCGCACCTGGTAGCCCGGAGCTCGGGCTCAGGTAGGCCACCGTGCCGTAGGCGTTGCTCGAGTCGACCATCGGGCCGATGACCGGGGTCAGGCCGGCCTCGCGCAGCACCTGCGCGGCCTGCTCGGGCGAGTAGCCGTAGACGCTGGGCACGGCGACCTGCTTGCCCTTGATCGTGGTCGGGTCGGGTGAGACGAAGTCGCGGTCGGGGAGCCACTGCTGGACCACCTTCATCGCGTCGCCCCACATCGGTCCGGCGTTGGTGCTTCCGGCCGCGCGGCTGATGTAGGAGCCGCCGACGGTCTGCCCGTTCAGCGTCACCCACTCGCCCTGGCCGTTGGCCCCGGCGATCATCGACGCGGTGGCCAGGTTCGGCGTGTAGCCGATGAACCACACCGCCATGTTCGCGTTGATGGTTCCGGTCTTGCCGGCCGAGGGCTGGCTCAGCGAGATGCCGGCGTTGTACCCGAAGCCGCCCGGCTCCTGGACGCCGCGCAGCACGTCGTTGACAGCGTCCGCGACCGCCTTCGGGCAGCACCTGCTGGCAGTCCTTGGGGTACTCCTTGAGCAGCTTGCCCTTGCTGTTGAGGATCTCGGTCACCGGCCGCGGTGTCGCAGTGCAGGCCGCGTCCGGCGAAGGTCGCGTAGGCCTCGGCCATGGTGAGCGGGTCGGTGTTGACGATGCCGAGGGTGAACGGCGGGTACACCTGGTCCTCGGGCACGGTCACGCCCATCTCGCGGGCCAGCTTCACCGGCTCGCACAGGCCGGTGCGCTGCTCGAGCTGGGCGAAGAAGGTGTTCACCGACTGCTGGGTGCCGGTGTAGAGGTCGAAGGTGCCCGAGCCGGTGGAGTTCTGCGGCGACCACACCTCGGTGCTCTGGATGGGACCGTCGCAGCGCCGGAAGCTGTTCACCGGCAGGTTGACCTGCTGGCGGCGCGCTGATCTGGGTCGACAGGGAGATGCCCTGCTTGATCGCGGCGGCCAGCACGAAGGCCTTGAACGTCGACCCGGCCTGGAAGCCGTTGGCGTCGCCGTACTGCGGCGGCACGACGTAGTTGAGGAACGTCTCGCCCTCGCGCTTCTTGCGGCCCATCGGCCGGGACTGGGCCAGCGCCCGGACGTCGCCGGTGCGTGGCTGGACCATCGCCAGGCCCCCGATGGCCCGGTCGGTCGGGTTGACGTGGTCGCGGACCGAGTCGACCGCCGCCCGCTGGAAGCGCGCGTCCAGCGGGGTCTTGATGGTCAGCCCGCCGGAGGTCAGGAGCCGGGTGCGGGCCTCGACGGTGCGCCCGAGGTCCTCGTCCTGGACGAGGTACTCGCGGACGTAGTCGCAGAAGAACGGCGCGATGGACGACACGCAGCCGTTGCGGGACGGGGTGACCTTCAGGCCGAGCCCGCGCGACGTGGCCTCCTCGAGCTCGTCGTCGGAGATCACGTTGAGCTGCGCCATCCGCGCCAGGACCACGTCGCGGCGCTGCTTGGCGGCGTCGGGGTCGTTGGTCGGGTCGTAGGCGGTCGGGTTCTTCACCAGGCCCGCGAGCAGCGCGGCCTGGCGCAGGTTCAGCTTCCGCGCCGGACGGGAGAAGTAGTGACGCGCGGCCGCCTCGATGCCGTAGGCGCCGTCGCCGAAGTAGGCGATGTTGAGGTAGCGCTCGAGGATCCAGCTCCTTGTCGTACTTCTCCTCGAACGCGATCGCGTAGCGCAGCTCGTTGAGCTTGCGCTCGTAGGTGTCCGCGGTCGCGGCCGCCCGCTCCTCCTCGGTCTCGGCCTGGGCGAGCAGGGTCATCTTCACCATCTGCTGGGTGATGGACGACCCGCCCTGCACCGTGCCGCCCTCGGCCTGGTTGGTGATGAACGCCCGCAGCGTGCCCTTGAGGTCCAGCGCGCCGTGGTCGTAGAACCGGTAGTCCTCGATCGCGATGATCGCCTTCTGCATGATCGGCGCCACGTCGTCGAGACCCACGTTGACCCGGTTCTCGTCGTAGAAGGTGGCCAGCACGGCTGCCGTCGCGGGCGAGCAGGCGGGTGCGCTCGGCGAGCGGGCTCGGCGTCGAGGTCCGAGGGAAGGTGGTCCATGCTCTCGGCGACCGAGCGGGCGCTGAGGCCGGCCACGCCGGCGAACGGGATGGCCAGGCCCGCCACGAGCAGTCCCATGACGGCCGACACCGCGGCCATCACGCCGAGGTGGGACAGGACGCTGGAGAACCCGAGACGGCTGTCTCTGCGAGCAGACATGGCGTCAAGGGTACGGGACCACGCTGCGGTGGTCCGGCTAGCGCATCCGGCCCCGGATTGCACGGCTTTCGGCCGGGGCGTGTCGGGCGCGGACCGGGCCGGAATGGCCCCAAGGGGCTACCTGCGAGCTACAGCGCCGAGGCGGCACCGCGACCTAGGCTCGGTCCGGTCGTGCGCACCACGGCAGATGGGGCGTCGAGGGCCGGTCGACCTCTCCGCGTAGTCATAACTGACTATGCGAAGTTGCTCCCTCTGTGTCTGTTTCGCGAAGCGCCTTAACTCTCTTAACTCTTAACTCACAGGGGTTGACTCGCCGTCCGACGGGGAAGCGGACGGGACTTATCTCGGAGGAGCGCACATGACCTGGAACGAAGACTGGGCCACCAAGGCGCTGTGCAACCAGACCCGCCCGGACGAGCTGTTCGTGCGCGGCGCCGCCCAGAACCGGGCCAAGCAGCTGTGCGCGGGCTGCCCGGTGCGCACCGAGTGCCTCGCCGAGGCGCTCGACAACCAGATCGAGTGGGGTGTGTGGGGCGGCATGACCGAGCGTGAGCGCCGGGCCCTCCTGCGCAAGCGTCCCAACGTGACCTCGTGGCGTCTGCTGCTGGAGACGGCCAAGGACGAACCACGTCGCGGCCGTCAGCCGCGTCTCGGCCACCGCCTGACGTTCGTACCGGCGGTCCGCGGCCTCAGCCGGCCAGCAGCCCGCCGACCTGACGCAGCCCGTCGAGGTCGTGCACGTCGGTCGACAGCGCCGGCATCACCGCCGTGGGCACGTGCGGGTGCGCCGCGGCGAACCGCTGCCGCAGGTGGGCCTCGCGCGGCACGATCCGGGTCCGGTCGGCGTGCAGCCGCAGCAGGCCTGCGGTCACCGCCGTGCGTCGTCACCGCTGGCCTCCAGCCGTTCCGCAGCGCCGCGAGCGCCTGCTCCCCGGACAGCCCCGTCGAGCCGCAGCCGTGCCGGCCCGGTTGACCACCAGCCCGGCCAGCGGCATCCCTCCCCCGCCAGCCGTTCGACGAAGAACGCCGCCTCGCGCAGTGCGTCCGCCTCGGGAGCCGCGACCACCACGAACGCCGTACCCGGCTGCCTGCAGCAGCGCGAAGGTCTGCTGCGCGCGGGCCCGGAAGCCGCCGAACATGGTGTCCAGCGCGGCGACGAACGTCTGCATGTCGCGCAGGATCTGCGCGCCGAGGACCTTGGTCAGCGCGTTGGTCACCACGGACAGGCCCGCGGTCATCAGCCGGGCCGGCCCGCGGGCCGGGGCCAGCAGGATCCGGATGAACCTGCCGTCGAGGAAGCTCGACAGCCGCTCGGGCGCGTCGAGGAAGTCCAGCGCTGACCGCGACGGCGGGGTGTCGACCACGATGAGGTCCCAGCGGCCGGTCTTCTGCGCGTCCTTGTGCAGCTGGCCGAGCTTCTCCATCGCCATGTACTCCTGCGTGCCGGCGAAGGAGCTGGACAGCACCTGGTAGAAGGGGTTGGCCAGGATCTGGGCGGCCTTCTCGGGGGTGGCCTGGCTCTCCACCACCTCGTCGAAGGTGCGCTTCATGTCGAGCATCATCGCGTCGAGGGAGCCCGGCCCGGGCACGTCCGGGACCGGGCGCGGTGTGTTGTCCAGCCGCCCGATGCCCATGGACTGGGCCAGCCGGCGTGCCGGGTCGATGGTCAGCACCACGACCTTGCGCCCGCGCTCGGCGGCGCGGAGGGCCAGCGCCGCCGACGTGGTGGTCTTGCCGACGCCCCCGGAGCCGGTGCACACGACGATCCGGGTGTCCGGGTCGTCCAGCAGCCGGTCGACCTCGAGCCGGGGCGCCTCCTCGGGCAGCCCGGCCAGCGGGCCGACGCGTCGGGTGGACCTGCCGCGGGTGCTCATCGGTTCTCCTTGCCGCCGGTCATGCCATCTCCTGCTCGCACAGGTGGGCGGCGAGCTCGTAGAGGCCACCGAGGTCGACGCCGTCCGCCAGTCGCGGCAGCTCGTACGACGGGACGCCGAGCGCCGCGATCCGCTCCCGCTGCTCGTCCTCGAGGGCCCGGCGCTCGGCGTGGTCGCGTGCCTCGGCGAGGAGCCCGTCGATGATCTCCGGTGTGGGGTCGATGTCCGCACGGGCGAGGTCCTTCTCGACCTGCTCGCGGGGCAGGTCGCCGTTGATCGCCTGCTCGCGGGCCTCCTCGTCGAGCTCCTTGCGACGGACCATGTTCACGATCGCCGCGCCGACCGGCAGGTCGATGGCCCGCAGCTCCTCGATCGCGTCGGCGGTCTCCTGCACCGGCATGTCCTCCAGCAGCGTGGTGATGTGGACCGCCGTCCGCGGGGAGCGCAGCAGGGTCATGATCGAGTCGGCCTGGCTCCGGATCGGTCCCACCTTCGCCAGCCCGGCCAGCTCGCTGTTCACGTTGAGGAACTGCGCGATCCGTCCCGTCGGCGGCGCGTCGAGCACCACGGCGTCGTACACCCGGTCGTTCTTGCCGCGCCGGTTGCGGTAGACGGCCTCGTAGACCTTGCCGGTCAGCAGCACGTCACGGACGCCGGGGGCGATGGTGGTGGCGAAGTCGATCACCCCGAACCGGTCGAGCGCCTTCCCGGCGCGGCCGAGCCGGTAGTACATGTCGAGGTACTCCAGGAGCGCCGACTCCGGGTCGATCGCGAGCGCGTAGAGGTCCCCGCCGTCGTTGGGGCCGCTGGCGATCAGCGTCTCCTCGTAGGGCAGCGGCGGGACGTCGAAGAGCTGGGCGATGCCCTGCCGGCCCTCGACCTCGCAGAGCAGCACGGTCTTGCCGCGGGAGGCCAGGGCGAGTGCCAGGCCGGCGGCGGCGGTGGTCTTCCCGGTCCCTCCCTTGCCGGTCACCACGTGCACGAGCACGTCGTCCCGACCGGTCCGGTTCGCCGATGTCGATGCCACGGTCGGAGCCTACGCGCGTGTGGCGAGGTCGGTGGCGGATGCGGTGCAGGTCATGTGGTCGGTCTTCGCGCTCCTCGGTCGGTGCTGGGTCGGTGCCGTGCGTCACCGGCGTGCTCGCGTCGCGATCGCCGTGGTTAGGATCACAACAGTCAGCCGCTCGTCGTACCCCTTGCGCGGCAAGGGATGCGCCCCGGGCGGAGGTTCGTCGAGGGAGGAAGTCGTGGACAAGGTCGTCGCGAGTGCGGCGGAGGCTGTCGCGGACATCGGTAGCGGCTCGACGCTGGCGGTGGGCGGGTTCGGCCTGTGCGGCATCCCGTCGGTGCTGATCGAGGCGCTGCTGGAGCAGGGTGCGGACGAGCTCGAGGCGGTGTCGAACAACTGCGGCGTCGACGAGTGGGGTCTGGGCCGGCTGCTGTTCGCCAGGCGGATCCGGCGGATGGTCTCCTCCTACGTGGGGGAGAACAAGGAGTTCGCGCGGCAGTACCTCTCCGGCGAGCTGGAGGTGGAGCTGACCCCGCAGGGCACGCTCGCGGAGCGGATGCGGGCCGGCGGGACCGGGATCCCGGCGTTCTACACCGCCACCGGGGTGGGCACGCAGGTCGCCGAGGGCGGGCTCCCGTGGAAGTACGACGACTCGGGCAACGTGATCGTCTCCTCCCCGGCGAAGGAGGTGCGCACCTTCGAGACCGCCGAGGGGCCCAAGGAGTTCGTGCTGGAGGAGGCCGTCGTGGCCGACTTCGGGCTGGTGCGGGCCTGGAAGGGTGACCGGCACGGCAACCTCGTCTACCGGGATTCGGCGCAGAACTTCAACCCGCTGGCGGCGATGTGCGGGCGGACCACGATCGCGGAGGTCGAGGAGCTGGTGGAGCCCGGTGAGATCGACCCGGCGCAGGTGCACACCCCCGGTGTGTTCGTGCAGCGGGTCGTCGCGCTGACGGCGGAGCAGGCGGCCGACAAGAAGATCGAGAAGCGGACCGTTCGGCCGCGCGGAGAGGGGGCCTGAGATGGCGTGGAGTCGCGAGGAGATGGCCGCGCGTGCGGCCGCGGAGCTCGAGGACGGGTCGTACGTCAACCTCGGCATCGGGCTGCCGACGATGGTGCCCAACTACGTCGGCGACGACGTGGAGCTGGTGCTGCAGTCGGAGAACGGCATCCTCGGGGTCGGTCCGTACCCCTACGACGGGGAGGAGGACCCGGACCTGATCAACGCCGGCAAGGAGACGGTCACGCTGCGGCGGGGGGCGTCGTTCTTCGACTCCGCGACGAGCTTCGGGATGATCCGCGGCGGGAAGATCGACGCCGCGATCCTGGGCGCGATGCAGGTCTCGGCCGACGGGGACATCGCGAACTGGATGATCCCCGGGAAGATGGTCAAGGGGATGGGCGGCGCGATGGACCTCGTCCACGGCGCGAAGCGGGTGATCGTGCTGATGGAGCACGTCGCCAAGGACGGCACCTACAAGATCGTCAACGAGTGCTCCCTGCCCTTCACCGGCAAGGGTGTCGTGCAGCGGATCATCACCGACCTCGCCGTGATCGACATCGACCCCAAGGACCCGGTGACCGGCGAGGGCGGCGGCCTGACCCTGCTCGAGCTGGCCCCCGGGGTCACCGAGGCCGAGGTCCGGGAGAAGACCGAGCCGGAGCTGGCCTCGGCGCTCTGACCGTGCACCGGCGGGGGCGCCGTCCTGCGCCTCCGCCGGGTGGCGGCGCAGCCGCTCAGACGTCCGGGTGCTTGGTCGCGAGGCGGTAGCTCCCGGCGTGGAACACCAGCGGCTCGCCGCCCTCGGCCGCGTACGACTCGATCTCGCCGAGGAACACGACGTGGTCGCCGGCGTCGACGGTCTCGGTGCGGCGGCAGACGAAGTGGGCCACGACCCCCTCGAGCACCGGCACGTCGTCGGACCCGCTGACCAGCTCGGCGCCCTCGAACTTCTCCGCGCCGGAGGTGGCGAACTGCCGGGACAGGTGGTGCTGGTCGGAGGCGAGCACGTTGACCGCGAACCGCTCGGTCCCGGCGAACGCGGCCAGGGACGGTGAGCTCTTCGCCGCCGCCCACAGCACCAGCGGCGGGTTCAGCGACACCGACGTGAACGAGTTCGCCGTCATCCCCCACGGTAGCCCGGCGGCGTCCCGGGTGGTCACCACGGTCACGCCGGTGGCGTACTGCCCGAACGCCCGCCGCAGGTCCCGGAGGTCGAACCGGGCCGCCTCCTCGGCCAGCCGCTCGCCGAGGAACCGCTCGGCCGCGGCCGGCTCGAACCACCACGGCACGAAGCGCAGCGGGTCGTCGAAGCCGGCGACGATCTCCGCGGCGACGCCCGGGTGCTCCTCGGCGGCGGCGACCAGCTCCTGCTGGTGCGGGCGGGCCGGCTGCAGCCAGGAGTTCGTCCACGCGGTGGCCCACCGCGCCCAGCCGCGCCAGAAGTTCTCGAACGTGCGCTGCATCCAGGCGGCGTCGAACGCGCCCTCGTGGGCGGTGATCGCCTCCAGGTAGAACGACGCGGACTTGATCGCGTTGTTCGACCCCTGGCTGGTCAGCGGGTCGTTGAGCACGACCGCGTCCGCCATGCCCAGCACGGTCGCCCCGGACGGGAGCGTCCCGACGGGTCGACGTACCACCGGGGTGATCGCGCCGCGCAGCGCCGCCCGGTCGTCGGTCAGCCGGGCGTCGCGGACCCGCTCCGCCTCGCTGGGGAAGTGCTCGGCGAGCGCCTCCTTCAGCCGGGCCAGGTGCGTCGCGTCGTCGGTGACTTCGGACCACAGGTCCAGCGGGCCGCCGGGCACCGCCTCGACCACGTAGATGTCGCAGGGCCCCTGCACGCCCAGCGCCGGGCAGGTGAAGCACTCGCCGACGCCTTCGACCGCGTGGTAGCGCAGCGCCGGACCGTCGGCCGGCGTGACCCCGGCGAGGTAGGTGAGGCAGACGCACCGCTGCGGCGAGGAGTACGTCGAACGCTCCGGGTCGACCTCGAACAGGCCGCCGAGCTCACCGCGTCCGGTGGAGACGATGACCAGGTCGTGGTCGGCGGCGAGGTCCTCGAGGTCGTCGACGCCGGCGTTGCGGACCACCACCTTGCCGCCGAACCGGTCGATCTCCTCGATCAGGGCGGGCACCCGGATCCGCTGGTCGACCGACTGCGCCGGGCGGGTGAGTCCCACGCCGAACGACGAGCGGGTGCCGTCGAGCCGTGCGACGTCGTACTCCATCCTCCGCAGCGGCGGCGCCTCCGGCAGCAGCCGGGAGATGCCGAGCGCGTCCTCCACCTCCAGGGCGGACTCGAACGTGACCTGGCTGGACATGACGGGCCCGGAGCGGATCTCCTCGGGGCTGCGGCCCGACACCAGCGTGACGTCGTACCCGTGCCGCAGCAGGCCGAGGGCGAGCGTGGTGCCGGCCGGACCGGCACCGACGATCGCGATCGCTGGGCGGGACATGCGTCCCACCCTCTCACCCGGGTGGTTCGAGTGCGCCGAGCACCTGCGGCCAGGCCGCGGAGGTCGGGTCCATCACCGCGAAGTGGCCGGCGCCCTCGACGACGCGGAGGTCGACGAAGCGATGGGTGGCGGCCAGGGCGCGGCTGAGGTCTGCCGGGACGACGTCGTCGTCGGCGCCGTGGACGACGCGCACCGGGCAGGCCGGGGGAGCGGCCAGCCGGGTGGCCGGGTCCGCCTCGGCGTACCGGTCCGGCACCTGCGCGGGCTCGCCGCCCAGGAGCGCCTGGACGGCGCCGTCCCCGAGCCGGTCGCGGGCGGCGGCGCGCAGGTCCGCGACGGGCGCGAGGCCGACCACGAGGTCCAGCCGGTGCGGCCGGTTCGCCAGCCACAGCGCCAGGTGCCCGCCGGCCGAGTGCCCCACCACCGTCGTGCCGGCGGTCGGCACGCCGAGCCCGCGCAGCAGCTCCGGTGCCCGCGCCGTGGCGACGTCCGCGTCCTCGGCGGTCGCCGGCCACCCGCCCGCCCCGCCGACGCGGCGGTACTCCGGGGTGGCCACCACGAACCCTTCGTGCGCGAGCGCCGCCGCGGCCGCGCGGGTGTGCCGCCGGTCGTAGGTCTGCTTCCAGAACCCGCCGTGCAGGAGCAGCAGCAGGCGCGGTGCCGGGGACCGCACCACCGGCAGGTGTACGTCGACCATTCCGTCGTCGTGGGACGCATACCGGACCACGGCGTCGGGTACGGGCAGGCGTAGGCCGCTGAGCGAGCCCAGGTCGTCGTCCGGCACGGCCACAACCTATTCCCCCGGCTCGCCTGCTGGCTGGACCGATGTGCGAAGTGCCGAAGCTCTGGGTAGAAGTCCAGAGCCGATCCCAGATCATGGAGGTCATACCTCATGCCCGATGCCCATGCCCCCGAGGCTGCTCCGCCGACCGCCTCCCGTCGCGGTCTGGTCAGCAACCCTCGGGTGTTCATCCCGGCCGCCCTGCTCCTGGTGGTCTTCGTCCTGCTCGGCGCGATCATGCCCGACCAGCTCGGCGAGGTGATCAGCGCGGCCAACACCGGCGTGGTCAACGGCGTCGGCTGGTGGTACGTCCTGCTGGTGACCAGCTTCGTGGGCTTCGCGGTCTGGCTGGCCCTCTCCCCGTGGGGGGCGATCAAGCTCGGCAGGGACGACGACGAGCCGGAGTTCAGCCTCGGCTCCTGGTTCGCGATGCTCTTCGCGGCCGGGATGGGCATCGGGCTGGTGTTCTGGGGGGTCGCCGAGCCGCTGAACCACTACGCGGCCCCGCCGCCCGGCACGGGGAACGACCCGGCGGCCCTGGCCCGCAACGCGCTGGACATCACCTACCTGCACTGGGGGTTCCACGCCTGGGCGATCTACGTGGTCGTCGGCCTGGCCATGGCCTACGCGGTGCACCGCAAGGGCCGGCCGGTCTCGATCAGGTGGGCCCTGGAACCGGTGCTCGGGAAGCGGACCGACGGCATCCTGGGCGACCTGATCGACATCATCGCGATCGTCGGCACGCTCTTCGGCGTCGCCACCTCGCTCGGCTTCGGCGTGTCCCAGATCGGTGCGGGGCTCTCGTTCCTCGGCGCGGTCGACGAGGCCACTACGACCCTGCTGGTGATCCTGATCGCCGCCATCACGCTGGTGGCGCTGGTCTCGGTGGTCACCGGCATCGACAAGGGCATCCGCTGGCTGTCCAACATCAACATGGTCGTCGCCGGCCTGTTCCTGGCCGCGGTGCTCGTGCTCGGCCCGACGGTCTTCCTGCTCAGCGACTTCGTCCAGCAGATCGGCTCCTACCTGCAGAGCTTCCTGCGCCTGTCGTTCAACACCTACTCCTTCCGCGGTACGGAGGGCCAGGACTGGCTCGGCGGCTGGACGACGTACTACTGGGGCTGGTGGATCAGCTGGGCACCCTTCGTCGGCATCTTCATCGCGCGGATCTCGCGCGGCCGCACGGTGCGGCAGTTCGTCACCGGTGTCCTGCTCGTGCCGAGCCTGCTGACGTTCCTGTGGTTCGCGGTGATGGGCGGCTCGGCGCTGTACCGCGAGCTGTTCGGCACCGGCGGCCTGGTCGGCGAGGAGGGCGTGAGCACCGACCTCGCGCTGTTCCAGCTCCTCGAGGGCCTGCCCCTGACGACGCTGCTCAGCTGGGCCGCGATCTTCCTGATCGTGGTGTTCTTCGTGACCAGCTCGGACTCCGGCTCCTTCGTGGTGGACATGGTGGCCTCCGGAGGCGACCCGAACCCGCCGGTGTGGAGCCGTGCCTTCTGGGCCGGCCTCGAGGGGGTCATCGCGGCGGTGCTGCTCGTCGCCGGCGGCCTCGGAGCGTTGCAGACCATGGCGATCCTCGTGGCGCTGCCGTTCAGCATCGTGATGCTCGTGATGATGTTCGCCACGGGCAAGGCGCTGATCGCCGACCACGAGGAGATCACGCGCGGGCGCCGGCGGGCGTTCGCGGACCGGATCGTCGAGCACGTCAGCGAGCAGAGCGACGGAGGCGGGACTCGCAACGGCAGCCGGAGAGCCACCGCGGCCGACACCGCCCCGACGATCACTCGCTGACCCGGAGCCGGCGGCCTGCCGCGACCGAGACCCCGTCACGGCAGGCCGCTAGCATCGCCAGCATGACGAAATGGGAATACCTGACCGCGCCCGTCCTGGTGCACAACACCAAGCAGATCCTCGACAACTTCGGTGAGGACGGGTGGGAGCTCGTCCAGGTGGTCCCGGGCATGAACCCGGAGAACCTGGTCGCCTACTTCAAGCGAGCCAAGCCGTGACCACCCCGGAGGAGCGGCTCGCAGCGATGGGCCTCACCGTGCCCGAGGTCGCCAAGCCGGTCGCGTCGTACATCCCCGCGGTCCGCAGCGGCAACCACGTCTTCACCTCGGGCCAGCTCCCGATGCGGGACGGGCAGCTGGTCACCACCGGCAAGGTCGGCGGGGAGGTCGGTCCCGAGGAGGCCACCGAGTGCGCCCGGCAGTGCGCCCTCAACGCGATCGCCGCGGTGCGCGCCGAGGTCGGCGAGCTGTCCAACGTCAAGCGCGTGGTGAAGGTCGTCGCCTTCGTCGCCTCGACCCCGGACTTCACCGGCCAGCCGGCCGTCGCGAACGGCGCCTCTGAGCTGCTCGGCGAGGTGTTCGGCGACGCCGGGCGGCACGCCCGCTCCGCCGTCGGCGTCCCGGTGCTGCCGCTCGACGCGCCGGTCGAGGTCGAGCTGGTCGTCGAGGTCTGATGGACGCGCTGCGCCGGCTGCCGCCGCACCTGACCGACCAGATCCGCGGGTTCCTCGACGGCACCAGCACGCCCGCGCAAGCCGCGGGACGCCGCGACGATCGTGCTGCTGCGGGCGGGGCAGGCGGCCGGACCGGGTTCGCTCGAGGTGTACCTGCTGCGCCGGCACCTCGACATGGCGTTCGCCGGCGGGATGGCCGTGTTCCCCGGCGGCGGGGTCGACCCCCGCGACTTCGACCACGCCGTCGACTGGGTCGGCCCCACTCCCGAGGAGTGGGCGACGCGGATGGGGGTCGAGGTGCCGATGGCCCGCGCCCTGGTCTGCGCCGCGGTGCGGGAGACGTTCGAGGAGTCGGGAGTCCTCTTCGCGGGCCCCACCGCGGACAGCATCGTCGAGGACACCAGCGCTGCGGACTGGGAGGAGGACCGGCGACGGCTCGAGGCACGCGAGCTGTCGTTCACCGACTTCCTCTCCCGGCGCGAGCTCAAGCTCCGCTCGGACCTGCTGCGCGTCTGGGGCGCCTGGCTCACGCCGGTGTTCGAGCCGCGGCGGTACCGCACCTGGTTCTTCGTCGCCGAGCTGCCTCCCGGCCAGGAGACCCGGGACGTGTCCACCGAGTCGGTCGACGTCACCTGGCTTCCGGTGCGCGAGGCGATCGCCGCGGCCGACCGGGAGGAGATGCTGGTGCTGCCGCCGCAGTACTGCACCTTCCTCGAGCTGTTCGACCACACCACGCCGGACTCCGCCCTCGACGCCGCCGCGGAGCGTGACCTGACCTGCGTGGAGCCGGTCGGGAAGGTCGAGGGCGGGACCGCCTACCTCGAGCTGCCGGGACACCTCGTCGAGCTCGCGGACGACGTGGCCGGGAGGCTGCGGCGGTGAGCTGGAGCGGTGGCCGCTTCGGGGACCGGGGGCGGTGCGTCCTCGCCCCGAACCCGAACATCATGACCCTCGACGGCACCAACACCTGGGTGCTGCGCGAGCCCGGTGCCGGCCGGTCGGTGGTGGTCGACCCCGGCCCGGAGATCGTCGCGCACCTCGACCGCGTCGCGGAGTACGCCGGTCGCGTGGACGTCGTGCTCCTGACCCACCACCACGCCGACCACGCCGAGGCGGCCCGGACCTTCGCCCAGCGGATGGGCTGTGGGGTGCGGGCCCTCGACCCGGAGTACCGGCTCGGGGCCGAGGGCCTCGGTGACGGGGACGTGGTCGAGGTCGGCGGCCTGGAGATCCGGGTGGCCGGCACGCCCGGGCACACCGCCGACTCGCTGTCGTTCCTGCTCCCGGCCGAGCGGGCGGTGCTGACCGGCGACACCGTCCTGGGCCGGGGGACGACCGTGGTGGCGCACCCGGACGGACAGCTGGGGGCCTACCTCGGGTCGCTGCGCCGGCTGCACGCCCTCGCCGAGGCCCACGAGATCGACCAGATCTGGCCCGGCCACGGCCCGGTCATCGAGCACGCCCTACCGGCCCTCGACTACTACCTGGCCCACCGCCAGGAACGCCTCGAGCAGGTGCGCGAGGCGCTCCGGGACCTCTCCGCCGACCAGCAGCCCGACCTGGAGCCCGCCGACCTGGAGCCCGCCGACCGGGAGCCCGCCGACCGGGAGCCCGCCGAGCCGGACCTGGCCCGCGCCGTCGTGGAACGGGTGTACGCCGACGTCGACCCGGTGCTGTGGGGCGCGGCCGAGCTGTCGGTGCGTGCGCAGATCGCCTACCTGCGCGGCGAGGCCTGAGCCGAGTCGGCGTGAACCTGGGTGTTTCCCGGTCGAGTCGGCGTGAACCTGGGTGTTTTCCCGGTCGAGGTCGGCGTGAACCTGCGGTCGGGTGGTGGCGTCGCGTCGAGCGGCCGTTGCCGCACTCGCCCTAGGAGACTGCTGAACAATCCGCGCGCCTGGGCGGGCTGGCTCACCGGGGCTGGGATCCTGTTGGTGTGCAGGGTGAGTCTGATCGGCAGCGTGAGCTGCTGGACGTGGAGTCGGTGGCCGGGCACCTACTCGAGCCGGGCAGCGTGTTCGCGCTGCTGGCCGAGCATCGTGGTCGGTTGTTCCCGGCGGAGTTGTTCGCTGACCTGTTCCCCTCGGGGCGGGGACGGCCCTCGATTCCGGGCGAGGTCATCGCCTCGGTGATCGTGCTTCAGGCGTTGTACGGGCACTCGGACCGGGAAGCGATCGATGCGTTGACCTTCGACCTGCGGTGGAAGGCAGCGTGTGGGTACGCGATCGACGCGAAGGGGTTCGATCCCTCCACGTTGACCTACTGGCGCCGCCGGCTGGCGGCCAGCGGCCGGCCCGAGCGGATCTTTGAGGTGGTCCGCGAGGTGATCACCGAAACCGGTGCGGTGGCCGGCAAGCAGCGCCGTGCGCTGGACTCCACGGTCCTCGATGATGCGGTGGCCCGTCAGGACACCGTCACCCAGCTGATCGCCCAGATCCGTCGGGTCGGCCGCGAGGTGCCCGGCGCGAAGGAGCTGGTCGCGGCGCACTGCACGCGGCTGGCCGCGCTGACCGGGCAGGACTACACCGCCACGGGGAAGCCACGGATCGCCTGGGACGACGCGGTCGCCCGCGACGACCTGGTCTCGGCGCTGGTGGGTGACGCGTTGGCCCTCCTTGCTGCGCTCGATGTCGACGCGGTCGGGCGTGTCAGATGGTCTGTGTAAGAGGAGTTGCGGATGAGACTGGCGTGACTGGGTGTCGCGTCGGAGAGGAGCACCGCAATGAACGCACAGATGACCGCCCACGACGAACCGACCGGCTCAGCGGAGGCCGAGGCTGCTCGACGGCTCTCGGACGCGGCGATCGCGGGGCTGGGCGCCCGAAAGGGTCCGGTGTCGGCGGAGTCGCTGGCCCAGGCGTTGACCGAGGGTCCGTGGCTCGATGAGCTGATGCGCCAGGTCGACGACGACGCGGGGCTGCGGCTGACCGGGGAGGGCGGGTTCCTCCCGGCGCTGATCAAGGCCGTGCTCGAGAAGGGTCTGGCCGCAGAGCTCTCGGAACACCTCGGCTATGACAAGGGCGACCCGGCCGGCCGTGGCAGCCCGAACTCCCGCAACGGTACGACCCCGAAGACGCTGAACACCGAGGTCGGCGACGTCGACCTAGCCTCGCCGCGCGACCGGAACTCGACCTTCGAGCCGCGGCTGGTACCCAAGGGCGAGCGACGGTTGGCCGGCGGGCTGGACGAGATGATCATCAGCCTGTTCGCCGGCGGGATGACGGTCCGCGACATCGAGTACCACCTGCACCGCACCCTGGGCGTCGAGCTGTCCCACGAGACGATCTCGAAGATCACCGACGCGGTGCTGGAGGAGGTCAAGGCCTGGCAGAACCGACCGCTGGATCCGGTCTATCCGATCGTCTACATCGACGCCCTGGTGGTGAAGGTCCGCGACGGCGGGCACGTGGTCAACAAGGCCGCGCACCTGGTCGTCGGCGTCGACACCGACGGCATCAAGCACGTGCTCGGCATCTGGGTCCAGTCCAGCGAGGGGGCGAAGTTCTGGCTGCACGTGCTCACCGAGCTCCGCAACCGCGGCGTCACCGACGTGCTGATCGCCTGCTGCGACGGCCTCGAAGGGCTCCCCGAGGCGATCGAGACCGTCTGGCCGCACACCGTGACCCAGACCTGCGTGGTGCACCTGATCCGGGCCTGCATGCGTTACGTCGCCTACGGCGACCGGAAGGCCACCGCCAAGCTGCTCAAGCCGATCTATACCGCCGCGAACGAAGAGGCCGCCCTCGACGCGTTGGCGGCGTTCGCCGACTCCACCATCGGCAAGAAGCACCCCGGCGCGGTCGCGGTCTGGGAACGGGCCTGGGAGCGGT
Organism: uncultured Actinomycetota bacterium; assembly: GCA_963747975.1. GTDB lineage: Bacteria > Actinomycetota > Actinomycetes > Propionibacteriales > Nocardioidaceae > Nocardioides_C. Next base: position 1,269,319 of record CAVVHI010000003.1, on the reverse strand, counting down.
TCACCCCGTTCCTGGCGTTCCCGCCGGAGGTCCGCAAGATCATCTACACCACCAACGCGATCGAGTCGCTGAACTACCAGCTACGCAAGATCATCAAGAACCGCGGCCACTTCCCCAACGACGACGCGGTGATCAAGCTGCTGTGGCTCGCGATCCGCGACATCGAGGACAAGCGCGCCAGGCAACGCGCCAAGCAGAAGGGCCGCCCCAAGAACGAGCGAACCGCACCCGGCAAGCTCGTCGAAGGCGCCGTCGTCCAAGGCTGGACCCAAGCCCTCAACGCCCTCGCCATCGCCTACCCGGGCCGACTGCCCGAGTTCATCTGAAAACTTGGAAGCCGCAACCTACACAGAAAACTTGACAAGCTCACGCGGTCACCAAGGCGGGCGGGAAGCCTGCGGAGGCCCTCGCGCTGCTGGCGCTGGTCGCGGGCCAAGACGTCGAGCCGGCCGAGGACTCCGACGGCACCGACGGCCGCTGGCGCATCGCCCGCAAGACCGCTCCGGATCGGGTGATCTCCACGGTGGACCCCGATGCGCGGCACGCGCACAAGACCCGTGAACGGCGTCAGGACGGCTACAAGGCCCACGTGGTCGTCGAACCCGACACCGGGCTGACCACCGCGTGTGGACTGACCAAGACCAACGGACCAGAGAACTCCGACGCCACCGTGGGCGCCGAGCTCGTGAGCGCCGACCCCACCATCGTTGAGGGCCAAGAGCTCGAGGTTCTCGGCGACTCCGCCTACGCCACCGGCGACATGCTGGCCACTCTCGACGACAAGAAGTGGACCCCGCTGCTCAAGCCGTGGCCGCTGCGCCCCGCCATCGAGGGCGGCTTCACCATCGACGACTTCACCTATGACGCCAGCGCCGACACGTTGACCTGTCCAGCCGGTGTAACCCGCACACCTTCACCGAAGGGAACGGTCACCTACGGAGCGGCCTGCCGCGGCTGCCCGCTCCGCGAGCAGTGCACTACCTCTGCATCCGGCCGCGCCGTGCTGCTCGGCGAGCACCATCAACTCCAACGCGAACACCGCAAACGAGCCACCGAGGAAGCCTTCCAAGCCTCCTACCGCCAGCACCGCCCCATGGTCGAACGCTCGATCGCCTGGCTCACCAAAGGCGCTCGTCGGGTGCCCTACCGCGGCGTGCAGAAGAACAACAGCTGGCTCCACCACCGCGTCGCCGCCCTCAACCTACGACGACTCCTCGCGCTGGGCCTCACCGTGCGCAACGGAACCTGGACACTGGCCTGAGCCGGGCCACCGGGGCCCTACCGGCACCGTTGCGGACCCGCCGTGACAGCCCGTGAATGGTCCAAGGCAGGCGGAACGACCCCGTAGTCGCACCAAGAGTGCTCACTCAAACTCGCCGCTCGACGGCCTTGGCGGCGTTCCGCCCGCCGCCCGCACGCAATCAGACCGCCGAAGAGACGCCTTGTTCAGCAGTCTCCTAGCGGGCCCGGCGGCCGAGCCGCTCGATGTCCATGATGACGACGGAGCGGGGCTCGAGACGCAGCCAGCCGCGCGAGGCGAAGTCGGCGAGCGCCTTGTTCACCGTCTCCCGGGAGGCGCCGACGAGCTGGGCGAGCTCCTCCTGGGTGAGGTCGTGGTGGACGTGGATGCCGTCGTCGGCCGAGCGCCCGAACCGGTCCGCGAGGTCGAGCAGCGCCTTGGCCACCCGGCCGGGCACGTCGGAGAACACGAGGTCGGCGACCACGTCGTTGGCCTTGCGCAGCCGTGCGGCGAGCTGGGACAGCAGCCCGCGGGCCACCGACGGGCGGCCCTCGAGCCACTTGAGCAGGTCCTCGTGCGAGAGGGAGGAGAACGTCGAGTCGGTGACCGCGGTGACGGTGGCCGAGCGCGGACCCGGGTCGAACAGCGACAGCTCGCCGAACATCTGGCCCGGGCCGAGGATCGCCAGCAGGTTCTCGCGGCCGTCCGAGGAGCTGCGGCCGAGCTTCACCTTGCCGTCGGTGACGACGTAGAGCTTGTCGCCCTCGTCGCCCTCACGGAAGAGCACCTCACCACGGCGCAGCTTCGTCTGGCTCATCGACGCGCGCAACGCGGTGGCGGCCTCGTCGTCGAGGGCACTGAACAAAGGCGCGTGACGCAGCACGTCGTTATCCACGAGCAAGTCCTCCTCGTCAACGCCCGGCACTCTGCCCGGCGGTGGTTCATGTCACAGTCTGACGTATCGGGCACCGATTTCGCGAAAGGGGGCGTGTCCGGGTCCCCGTACCATCGACACCGTGCCCGACACCGCTCTCGTCCGCCGCGCCCGCAAGGTCGACCGCGTCCTCGCCGAGACCTACCCCGAGGCCGGGTGCGAGCTCGACTTCGACGATCCCTTCGAGCTGCTCGTGGTCACCGTGCTGTCCGCCCAGACCACCGACCGGCGCGTCAACGCGGTCCGTCCCGGGCTGTTCGCCGCCTACCCGGACGCGGTCGCGATGGCCGGTGCCGACCGCGAGAAGCTGGAGCAGCTGATCCAGCCGACCGGCTTCTTCCGGGCCAAGACCGAGTCGCTGCTCAAGCTGTCCCAGGCGCTCGTGGAGCGGTACGACGGGCAGGTCCCGGCCCGTCTGGAGGACCTCGTCACCCTCCCCGGCGTGGGTCGCAAGACCGCCAACGTGGTCCTCGGCAACGGCTTCGGGGTGCCGGGCATCACCGTCGACACGCACTTCGGCCGGCTCGCCCGGCGCCTGGGCTGGACCACGGAGACCGACCCGGTCAAGGTCGAGCACGAGGTCGGGGCGCTCTTCCCCAAGCGGGACTGGACGATGCTCAGCCATCACCTGATCTGGCACGGCCGCCGGATCTGCCACGCCCGCAACCCCGCCTGCGGCGTCTGCCCGGTAGCCCGCTGGTGCCCGGCCTACGGCGAGGGCCCGACCGACCCCGAGAAGGCCGCGAAGCTGGTGAAGACCGAGGGCCGCGCGTGAGCCCCACCCGCCGCCGCCCGCTCCGCGCCCTCCTGACCGCGGCCACCGCGTCCGCCGTACTCCTCCTCGCCTCCTGCGCCAGCGGCCCGACCGGCTCCGCGACCGACGGGGCGGACCCGGGCCGGTTCTCCGTGGACGTCGACGTGGACACCCCGCAGCTGCGGGCGGCCAAGAAGGAGGCCGGCCTCGAGGAGTGCCCGACGCCGACCGACCCCCCGAGCGGCGCCGCCGACCCGATGCCGGACGTCACGCTGCCGTGCCTCGGCGGTGGCCCGGACGTGGAGCTGGACCGGCTGCGCGGGCCGATGGTGGTCAACCTGTGGGCGCAGTGGTGCCCGCCGTGCCGGGAGGAGCTGCCCTACTACCAGCAGCTGCACGAGCGCGCCGGGGACGAGCTCGCGGTGCTCGGGGTCGACTTCCAGGACACCCGGCCCGACTGGGCGCTGGACCTGCTCGCCGAGACCGGGGTCACCTACCCCAGCCTGGCCGACCCGGGCAGCAAGCTGCGGGTGCCGTTCCGGGTGCGCGGGCTGCCCGGGATCGTGTTCCTCGACGAGGACGGCGAGGTGGTCGCGGTCGAGTACGTCGTGATCGAGTCCTTCGCGCAGCTCGCCGGCCTGGTGGAGCAGCACCTCGGTGTCACCGTCGGAGCCGCTGGGTAGGCTCGGCGGCGTGTCAGACGCCTCCACCGAGCCCGCCGGTCACCCGGCCCTCCCCGCGTGGCTGGAGCCGATCCGCCGGGGTGCGATGGACATCCGGGCCGACGACCTGAGCCGGTTCGTGCCGCCGGAGGGCGGCAGCCCGCGTCGTGGCGCGGTGCTGGTGCTGTTCGGCGAGGAGGAGCGGGGCCCCGACCTGCTGCTGACCGAGCGCGCCCACGACATGCGTTCGCACCCCGGGCAGGTCGCCTTCCCCGGCGGGTCGATCGACCCCGGCGACGCCAACGCGGAGGAGTGCGCGCTGCGCGAGGCCGAGGAGGAGACCGGCCTGGACCCGAGCGGGGTGGACGTGTTCGCCCAGCTGCCGGAGCTGTGGCTGCCGCCGAGCAACTTCGCGGTCACCCCGGTCATCGCCCACTGGCGGCAGCCGTGCGAGGTCAGCGCCGTGGACCCGCGCGAGGTGCACGCCGTGATGCGCGAGCCGATCGAGGAGCTGCTCGACCCGGCCCACCGGGTCCGCGTCCGGCACCCCTCCGGCTGGCTCGGGCCGGGCTTCCTGATCGGGGAGGACAAGGACCTGCTGCTGTGGGGGTTCACCGCCGGCATCATCGCCCGGCTGTTCGACTTCGTCGGCTGGACCCGGCCCTGGGACGCCGACCGGATCCAGGACCTGCCGCCTCATATGCTGGTCGCCCGCCGGGAGGCGGACGGCAGCGACCCGGCGCCGAACTCGAACTTCCGCGAGCGATGAGGGCCCTCCCTGTGACACCTTCGTGAACGTCCTCGACTGGATCCTCGTCGTGGTGGTCCTCGCCTATGCCGTCTCCGGCTACTGGCAGGGATTCATCTCGGGGGCCTTCGCCACCGCCGGCCTGCTGCTCGGGGGCTTCGTCAGCGTCCTCTGGCTGGTGCCGCAGCTGCTCGGGGACGCCGGGTCGTCGCTGTGGGTCTCCCTCGGTGCGCTGTTCGTGGTGCTGCTCTCCGCCTCCTTCGGGCAGGCGGTCTTCCAGTACGTCGGCTCGCGCATCCGCGACCGGATCACCTGGCAGCCGGTCCGGGCCGTCGACGCCGTGGGCGGGGCCGCGCTGAGCGCCGCCGCCGTGCTCGTGGTCGCCTGGGTGCTCGGCGTCGCGGTCAGTGGCTCGTCGCTGCCCGGGATCAGCACCCAGGTCCGCTCCTCGGCGGTGCTCAAGACCGTCGACGAGGTGATGCCGGACGAGGCCGACGAGGCGCTGGGGGCCTTCAACGAGGTGGTCGGCTCGAGCTTCTTCCCCCGCTACCTCGAGCCGTTCGCGCCCGAGCGGATCATCGAGGTCGGGCCGCCGTCGGACGCGGTCGGCCGCGACCCGGAGGTCCAGGCCGCCCGGTCGAGCGTGGTCAAGATCCGTGGGGAGAACTCCTGCGGCCGCGGCGTGGAGGGCACCGGCTTCGTCTACGTCCGCGGCCGGGTGATGACCAACGCGCACGTGGTCGCGGGCGTCGACGACCCGCTCGTCCTCGCCGGGGACCGCGAGCTCCCGGCCCGGGTGGTGCACTACGACCCCGACCTCGACGTCGCGGTCCTCGCGGTCGACGGGCTGCAGGCCTCGCCCCTCCAGCTCGACGAGTCCGGGCAGGCCCGTGACGACGCCGCGGTGCTCGGCTACCCCAACGACGGCCCCTACAACGTGCAGGCGGCCAGGATCCGCGGGGAGCAGCGGCTGCGCAGCCCCGACATCTACGGCAGCGGCACGGTGGTGCGGGAGGTGTTCTCGATCCGGTCGCTGGTGCGCCCGGGCAACTCGGGCGGTCCGCTGCTGTCGACCGACGGCCGGGTGTACGGCGTGATCTTCGCGGCCTCGGTGACCGACCGCAACACCGGCTACGCGCTCACCGCGAGCCAGGTGCGGGAGAGTGCCGGCCGGGGCGCGGCCACCGACCAGCGGGTCGACACCGGCGGCTGCGCCTGACCCTCAGCGGGGCAGCCGCTCCAGCCAGGGCAGCAGCACCGACGCGAACGCCTCGGGGGTCTCCTCCTGCGGGAAGTGTCCCGCCCCGGGCAGCACGTGCGACTCGAACGGCGCCGCCACGTGCCGGCGCGAGCGGTCCCCGGCGTCCAGGGGTACGGCGGGGTCGTCGGCGCCCTGGACCGAGCAGACCGGTACGTCGATCGGCGCCTCCATCAGGGCGTCGAAGCGGCGGCCGTCGGTGCGGAACCGGGACCGCACCAGCCACCGGTGGTACTCCAGCGCGCAGTGCGCCGCGGGCCACAGCGCCAGCGCCTCGCGGTAGCGGTCCGCGGTGCCGGGCTCGGGGAACGACGAGGCGGGGCTGCTCCAGGACCGCAGGTGCTCCTCGACGTACCTGCTCCGCGGACGGGCCAGCCGCCGTTCCGGCACGAACGGCGGCTGCATCGCGGCGACGTGGCCGAGCATGCGCAGGGTGCGCGAGCGGACCCCGGCCACGACCAGCGGCAGCATCACCCGCGGGTGCGGCGAGGCGACGGCGCAGAGGCCGTTCACCTGCCCGGGACGCAGGGCCGCCGCGGTCCAGGCGACGTAGCCGCCCCAGCCCTGGCCCACGAGCACCGCCCGGCGGGTGCCGAGCGCCTTCACCACGCCCGTGACGTCGCCGGCGAGCGTCATCGGGTCGTAGCCCCGCGGCGGCTTGTCCGAGCCGCCGTAGCCGCGCAGGTCCATCGCGACGGCCCGGTAGCCGTGCTCGGCCAGCAGCGGGAGCAGGTGCCGCCAGCACCACCAGAACTCGGGGAAACCGTGCAGCAGCAGCACCATCGGGGCATCGCGGGGAGCGCCGTCCGGGACCGCCTCCGCGACGTGGAAACGGGCCCCGTTGGCAGCGACGTACTTGTGCTGCCAGGGGCCCGGTGCCTCGATGATCCCCGCCGGGTCGGGCGGGACCGCCACCGAGGTCAGCTCCGCTGGAAGATGGTCTTGGTCTCCTGGGCCTGGTGGATGGCCCGCTCGGGGGCGCGCACCTTCTTGACCTGCTTGACCCCGACGAGGCCGAGGACGCCGGCGAGCAGCACGTAGGCGCCGAAGACGATCAGGAAGCTCCAGGCCAGGTCCAGCCCGGTCATGTGGATGAAGTAGGCGAACGCCACCGAGAGCATGATCACCGCGAGCAGGGCGAGGAACGCCGCCGCCCCGAAGAGGCCGGCGGCCATGCCGCCGAACTTCGCGCTGACCTTCAGCTCGGACTTCGCGAGCGCGATCTCGTTCTGGACCAGGCTCGAGATGTCCCGGCTGGCGTCCGCGACGAGGCGTCCGATCGTGGGCTCCTCCTCGGCGGCCGGCGTCAGGGCCCGGACGTCGGCGGTGGTGCCGGCGGGGCCGCTGTTCGGGTCGCTGGGCGGGAGGGGAGTGGCCATCGGGATGCCTTCCTCGTCGTCTGGTCGGTCGTCTGCCGCACGCGGTGGGCGAGCGCACCGCGGTCGTGCCCCTGAGCGTAGAGGACTAAACCTCGTGCGCGGGAGTGCGGTCGGTCAGGGACGGTTCCCGGGACGCGTCCCCCGCGGGCTCGCGCCGCCGGCTGCGGCTGCGCAGCCCGAGCACCCCGGCGGCGACCGTCCCGGCGAGCAGGGAGCCGAGGAGCACGGCCGTCTTCGCGACCTCGGCCCGTTCGCCGGTGTAGGACAGCTCGGCGACCAGCAGGGCCACGGTGAACCCGACCCCGGCCAGCATCGCCACGCCGAAGACGTCGCGCCAGGTGAGCTGCGCGCTGAGCTCGGCGCGGGTGAGCCGGGTCGTCAGCCAGGCGCCCGCCATGACGCCGAGCGGCTTGCCGAGGACGAGGCCGAGGACCACGCCGAGGACGAGCGGGTCGGTGAGGAACTCGCCGGTGAGGTCGACGGCCACTCCCGCCGACATCAGCGCGAAGAACGGGACCGCGACGCCGGCGGAGACCGGGACGAGCCGGTGCTCGAGCCGTCGGCCGGGGAGTGGGACTCGTCCTCGTCGGGGCGGACCCGGGTGAGCAGGCCGAGCGCGACCCCCGCGATCGTGGCGTGGACGCCGCTCTCGTACATGAACCACCAGGCCAGGGCGGCGACCGGGACGTAGACCAGGGCCGAGCGCACCCGGTACCGCTGCAGGGCGGCATAGACCACCAGGGCCGCGACCGAGACCAGCAGCGGAGCCGGGGACAGGTCGGAGGTGTAGAAGATCGCGATGATCACGATCACGATCAGGTCGTCGACGACCGCCAGCGTGAGGAGGAAGGCCCGCAGCTGGGTGGGCAGCGCCGAGGCGACCACGGCGAGCACCGCGAGGGCGAAGGCGATGTCGGTCGCGGCCGGGACCGCCCACCCGCGGAGGTTGTCGGTGCCCAGGTTGACCGCGACGAACACCAGGGCCGGGACGGCCACCCCGGCGGCCGCGGCCACGATCGGGACCATGGCGTCGGCGGGCCGGCTCAGCGAGCCGACCAGGAACTCGCGCTTGAGCTCCAGCCCGGCGATGAAGAAGAACAGGGTCAGTGCGCCGTCCGCGGCCCAGTGCTTCAGGTCCAGACCGAGCCGCTCCCAGGGCACCCACGCCCGGACGGTCTCGTAGCTCGCCGCGGCGGGCGAGTTGGCCCAGAGCACCGCGCCACGGCCGCGACCAGGACGATCGCGCCGCCGACGGCCTCCTTCCGCAGGACGTCGCCGAGGAACACGGTCTCGCGGAGGCTGAGCCGGGGCAGGGCGGTACGGCGGGCGGGGCGGGAGGTCATGGTGGCCTTCCGGTCGACGACATCGTCTTGCCGACCAGGCTTCCCGGCACACCGTGACGGAGGGCACTCCGTCCCCGACGACGCTAGTCGAGGGGCCCAAACGGGGACAGAGAGAGGCCCCCGCGGCGCCGGGGCGTCGCGGGGGCCTCTCCGAGTGCGGGGAGGGCCCGGGGCTCACTCGTCGCAGGACCTGCCCGACGACATGCCCTTCGAGATCAGCTCCATCACCGTGGAGTCGGCCAGCGTGGTGACGTCGCCGACCTCGCGGTTCTCGGCGACGTCGCGCAGCAGTCGGCGCATGATCTTGCCGGAGCGGGTCTTGGGCAGCTCCTGGACGACCATGATCTGGCGCGGCTTGGCGATCGCGCCGATCTCGTGGGCGACGTGCTGGCGCAGCTCGGTGACCATCCTGGCCCTCGCCCGCCTCGTCGGCCTCCGCGCCGCGGACTCGCGCAGGATCACGAAGGCGCAGACCGCCTGGCCGGTGGTCTCGTCGGTGGCGCCCACGACGGCCGCCTCGGCGACCTTGGGGTGGGAGACCAGCGCCGACTCGATCTCGGTGGTGGAGAGCCGGTGGCCGGAGACGTTCATGACGTCGTCGACGCGGCCGAGCAGCCAGATGTCGCCGTCCTCGTCCTTCTTGGCCCCGTCGCCGGCGAAGTAGCGGCCCGGGAAGCGCGACCAGTAGGTGTCCTTGAACCGCTGGTCGTCGCCCCACAGCGTGCGCAGCATCGCCGGCCACGGCTCGGTGAGCACCAGGTAGCCGCCGGCGCCGTTCGCCACGGGCTCGCCGGCGTCGTCGACCACGTCGGCGGAGACGCCCGGGATCGCGGTCATCGCCGAGCCCGGCTTGCCGGCGGTCACGCCCGGCAGCGGGGAGATCATGATCATCCCGGTCTCGGTCTGCCACCAGGTGTCCACCACCGGGGTGCGGTTGCCGCCGATGCACCTCGCGGTACCACACGTAGGCCTCGGGGTTGATCGGCTCACCCACCGACCCGAGCACCCGCAGCGAGGACAGGTCGAACTTCTCGGGGATCTCCGTGCCCCACTTCATGAACGTGCGGATCGCGGTGGGCGCGGTGTAGAAGATCGTCACCTTGTGCTTCTCGATGATCTCCCACCAGCGGCCCTTGTGCGGGGTGTCCGGGGTGCCTTCGTACATCACCGAGGTGGCGCCGTTGGCGAGCGGGCCGTAGACCATGTAGGAGTGGCCGGTGACCCAGCCGACGTCCGCGGAGCACCAGTAGACGTCCGTCGTCCGGCTTGAGGTCGAAGATGCCCGAGTGCGTGTAGGCGCAGCCGACCAGGTAGCCGCCGGTGGTGTGCAGGATGCCCTTGGGCTTGCCGGTCGTGCCGGAGGTGTACATGACGTAGAGCGGGTGCTCGGAGTCGAACGCCTCGGGGGTGTGCTCGGGGGACTGCCGCTCCACCGCGTCGTGCCACCACACGTCGCGGTCGTGCCACTCGACGTCCTGGCCGGTGCGCCGTACCACCAGCACGTGCTCGACCAGCCCGCCCACCTTGCCGCAGGCCTCGTCGACCGCGGGCTTGAGCGCGGAGGGGGCGCCGCGGCGGTAGCCGCCGTCGGAGGTGATGACCACCTTCGCGCCGCAGTCCTCGATCCGGCGAGGCCAGCGCGTCGGCGGAGAAGCCGCCGAAGACCACCGTGTGCGGGGCGCCGAGGCGGGCGCAGGCCAGCATCGCGACCACGGTCTCGGGGATCATCGGCATGTAGATCGCGACCCGGTCGCCGGTCCTGACGCCGAGCTCGGTGAGCGCGTTCGCGGCCTTGGAGACCTCGTCCGAGCAGGTCGGCGTAGGTGATCGTGCGCTCGTCGTCCTCGGGCTCGCCGACCCAGTGGAAGGCGACCTTGTCGCCGCGGCCGGCCTCGACGTGACGGTCCACGCAGTTGTAGGCGGCGTTGAGCCTGCCGCCGACGAACCACTTCGCGAACGGCGGGTTGTCCCAGTCCAGCACCGTGTCCCACTGCTGGGCCCAGTCCAGCCGCCCCGCCTGCTCCTCCCAGAACGCGAGCCGGTCCGACGATGCGCGCTCGTAGTCCGCGGCCTTCAGGTTGGCCTGCGCCGCCAGCTCGGCCGGGGGCTCGAACCGGCGCTCCTCGTGCATCAGGTTGGACAGGGTCTCGTTGCTCACGGCGTCTCCTCGTCACATGTGATGTGCGTCCCAGTGGGCCTCCCGGCCACGATAAGGCGTGGAGCAGCCCGCGGCGAGAGGCCCCCGGAGGATGCGCCGACGTGCGGCGGCAAAACAGCGACGAGCGGTCAGAGGGGGTAGGGACCCCGGTCGAGCTCGACGGCCTCGGGGGTGTGCAGCCGCACCATCGTCCGGGACAGGTTCACCGGCAGCCGGCGGGGGGTGAGCAGCGAGACGACGACCATGCGTGAGGAACGCCGCGGGCACCGTCCACGCCGCCGGGTGGGCGAGCAGCGCACCCGTCCAGCCGGTGTGCACCTGCCGCAGCAGCGTGTCCACGACGGCGTAGCCCGACAGCAGGCCGCCGACGAGCAGGCCCGCGATCGCGCCGGCGTCGGTGAGCCGGCGCCACCAGATCCCCAGCACCAGCAGCGGGCAGAACGTCGAGGCGGCCACCGCGAACGCCAGGCCGACCGCGCGTGCCACGCCGACCCCGTCGGCCACCACGGCCAGCCCGAGCGGTACGACGACCGCCACGATCGCGGCCGCCTGGAAGGACCGGACCCCGCGGAACCACCGCCGGCCCAGGACGTCCTGGCTGAGCACCCCGGCGACGGCGACGGTCAGCCCCGAGGAGGTGGACAGGAACGCCGCGAACGCCCCGGCGGTGGTGAGCGCCGACAGCAGGTCGCCGCCGATCCCGCCGACCATCCGGCTCGGCAGCTCGAGGACCACCGTGTCCGCGCGCCCGGAGCCGATCAGGTCCGGGGCGTAGATCCGCCCGAGGGCGCCGTACACCGGCGGCAGCAGGTAGAACAGGCCGAGCAGGGCGAGCACCACCAGCGTGGTCCGCCGGGCGGCGCGGCCGTCGGGGTTGGTGTAGAAGCGGACCACCACGTGCGGCAGGCCCATCGTGCCGAGGAACGTCGCGATGATGATCGAGTACGTGGTGTACATCGGGTGGCCGGTCGAGGCCAGCGGCGAGACCCAGGCGGCCGGGTCCAGCCCGCGCGGCGACACGTCGGCGGGGGAGGTGGCGCCGTCGCCGGCCCAGACCAGCGAGCAGGAACACCACCGGCACCAGCAGGGCGGTCAGCTTGAGCCAGTACTGGAAGGCCTGGACGAAGGTGATGCTGCGCATGCCGCCCGACATCACGTTGACCAGCACCACGACCGCGACGAGCGTGCCGCCGACCCAGTGCTCGGTGCCGGCCACGGTGGCCAGGGCCAGCCCGGCGCCCTGGAACTGCGGCATCAGGTACAGCCAGCCGATGCCGACCACCAGCAGCGCCGACAGCCGCCGGATGGCCCGGGACTCCAGGCGCAGCTCGGCGAAGTCCGGCAGCGTGTAGGCGCCGGACCGGCGCAGCGGCGCGGCCACGAGGACCAGCAGCATCAGGTAGCCGGCGGTCCAGCCGACCGGGTACCACAGCATCTCGCTGCCGAAGGTCAGCACCAGCCCCGCGATGCCGAGGAACGACGCGGCGGAGAGGTACTCCCCGCCGATCGCGGAGGCGTTGAGGGCCGGCCGCACCGAGCGGGAGGCGACGAAGAAGTCGCTGGTGGTGCGGGAGAACCGCCAGCCGTAGGCGCCGATCGCCAGCGTCGCCAGGGAGGCGAGCACGACGGCGGCGATGCCGTACGACGAGCTCACGCCGTGGCCTCCACGCTCACCGCTCGACCATGTCGGCGAAGTCCCGCTCGTTGCGCTCGGCGGCGCGGACGTAGAGCCAGCCGAGGAGGACCAGCAGCGGGTAGACGCAGAACGCCGAGCAGCAGCCACGCCAGCGGCACCCCGGCGACCCGGACGTCGTCGAGCTCGGGGAACCAGCAGAACGCCAGCGGCACCCCGCCCACCAGCAGGAGCACGGCCAGGACCACCCGCCCGGCCAGCCGCAGCTGCGCCCGCAGCAGGGTGGTCATGTAGAGCTCGCCGATCCGGGTCTGCGCGTCGATCTCGGAGGTGACCCGGACCTGCCGGGGGCGGCCGGCCACGGTGCGGGGGCTGGTCACCCGGACCCGTCGCGGGCGGGCCGCCCTCCGCGGGGTTCACGACCGCGGTCCCGTCCCCGGCCGGGCGCGCCGGACGAGCAGGTCGCGCAGCTGGCGGGTGTGGCGCCGGCTGACGGCGAGCTCCTCTCCGCCGACGAGCACGGTGCAGCGTCCGGCGTCCATGCGCACCTCCTCCACGTGGGCGAGCGCGACCAGCAGCGACCGGTGGATCCGGACGAAGCCGGCGTCTGCCCACTCCTCCTCGAGCGAGCTGAGCGGGGCCCGCACCAGGTGGCTGCCCTCCTCGGTGTGCAGCCGGGCGTAGTCGCCCTGCGCCTCGACGTAGCGGACGTCGCCGCGGGAGAGGAACCGGGTCCGACCGCCGAGCTCGACCGCGATCAGGTCCTTGCCTCCGGTCGCCGGGGCCGGGCCGCGGGCCTCGCCGACCCGCCGGACCGCCTCGGCGAGCCGGTCGTCGCGGACCGGCTTGAGCAGGTAGTCCACCGCGTTGAGGTCGAAGGCGTCGACCGCGTGCTCGTCGTAGGCGGTGACGAAGACCACCGGCGGTGGCTCCTTGAACCGCGACAGCACCCGGGCCAGGTCCAGGCCGGTCAGGCCCGGCATCCGGATGTCCATGAACACCGCGTCGACGGTCTCCTCCTGCAGCACCCGCAGCGCCTCGGCGGCCGAGTCGGTGGTGAGGACGTCACCGACGCGCGGGTCCCTCCCGAGCAGCCAGGACAGCTCGTCGAGCGCGGGCCGCTCGTCGTCGACGACGAGGACCCGCATCGGGGCGGACGTCGTGCTGGTCATGGTCGGACTCCCGGGGCGAACTTCGGCACCCTGACGATAACCTTCGTCCCCGCTCCCGGGGCGGTCTCCACGACGAGCCCGTAGTCGTCGCCGAAGGCCGACCGCAGCCGTTCGTCGACGTTGCCGAGGCCGACCGAGTCGATCGAGACGTCACCGGCCAGCGCCCGTCGTACCCGCTCTGGGTCCTCCCCGGCGCCGTCGTCCTCGATGGTGATCGCGCACTCGGTGTCCTGGTCCACGCCGACGATCGTGATCCGGCCGGCGCCGTCCTTGCCGTCCAGGCCGTGCCGGACGGCGTTCTCGACCAGTGGCTGCAGGCACAGGAACGGTACGACGACCGGCAGCACCTCCGGGGCGACCCGCAGGGTCACCTGCAGCCGGTCACCGAACCGGGCCTTCTCGAGGACCAGGTAGCGCTCGATCGACCGCAGCTCCTCGGCCAGCGTGGTGAACTCGCCGTGGCGGCGGAAGGAGTACCGGGTGAAGTCCGCGAAGTCGAGCAGCAGCTCCCGGGCCCGTTCGGGGTCGGTGCGCACGAACGACGCGATCGCGGTCAACGAGTTGTAGATGAAGTGGGGGCTGATCTGCGCCCGCAGCGCCCGCACCTCCGCCTCCATCAGCCGGGTGCGGGAGGCGTCGAGCTCGGCCAGCTCCAGCTGTCCCGACACCCACCGCGCCACCTCGTTGGTGGCCCGGACCAGTCCGGCGGACGCGTTGGGGGCGAACACCTGCAGGGTGCCGACGACCCGCTCCTCCACCGTGAGCGGGCTGACGATGACGTGCCGCAGCGGGCACGTGGTGTCCAGGCAGGGGATGTCGCGCTTGTCGCCCACGCTGGTGCTGCCGTGCTCGACGACCGGCCGGGCCAGGGCGGCTGCCTGCTTGGAGTGGTGCGCCGCCCGGCCCTCCCACGCGAGCAGCCGCTCGGTGTCGGTCAGCGCGATCGCCGGTGCGCCGAGCAGGTCACGCAGGTGCTTGACCGCCTTCGCGGCGGAGGCCTCGGTGAGCCCCGACCGCAGCGGCGGGCCGGCGAGGGAGGCGGTGTGCATGGTGCGGAAGGTGGCCCGGTCGGCCTCGCTGCCGAGGTGGCCGGGTCGCAGCCAGCCCCAACGCGAACCCATCCCCGCTACCTGAAGTCGATGAGGAGGGAGTCGTCGGTGGCGGCCGGCGTCTCGGTCGGCGGGTCGTCCGGCACCTCCTCGGTCACCGCCCACGGCAGCAACGTGGTACGGCACACCGTGGTCATGTAGGGCAGCAGCATCCCGTCGTGGCCGCGGCCGTACTCCTCGTAGAGCTCGTCGACCTTGCGCAGCAGCCGCTCGCGCTCGCGGTCGGACATCAGTGCCACGTGCGCCCGGGAGACGGCCAGGTCGCGCACCGAGCCGGGGCCCAGCGGCTGCCAGAACCGGAACGTCCTGCGATCGACGGCCTCGAAGGCGGCGGACTCGTCGATCGCCTCGGTCGGGTCGCCGGGACGTTCCGGGCCGCCGACCAGGCGGTCCAGCCGCCGGACCCACGGGATCCGCTCGTCGGGGGTGCTCCACAGCACCGCGAGCCGGCCGCCCGGCCGCAGGACGCGGACCGCCTCGGCGAGGGCGTCGGCGGCGTCGAACCAGCCGAACGCCTGCGCGGCGACCACCACGTCGGCGCTCCGGCTGCGCACCGGCAGCCGCTCGGCGCTGCCCCGGACCGCCACGGCCTGCGGTGACCGCTCCCGCAGGCGGGCCAGCATCGGTCCGGACGGGTCGGTCGCGGTCACCCGGCAGCCGTGCGCGAGGAGCTGCTCGGTCAGCTTCCCGGTGCCCGCCCCGACCTCCACGACGTCGAGGTCCGCACCGGCCCGCCCGGCGCCCTCGACCACGGCGGCGACCGCCTCGTCGGGGTAGCCCGGTCGGCCCCGGTCGTAGGCGTCGGCGACCAGGTCGAACGCCCGCGCCGGGTCCACGGCGGGGCGGTGGGCGGGCTGCTCGGTCATCGCTGCGAGGCTACCGGTTCGACCCGCCCGCCGTCGGCTAGCCTTGACGGTCGTGCCCGACTCCGACCCCTTCTCCCGCCTGGCCGCACTCGAGGGCGTCGCGTCCGCCATGGCGGCGGCGCGGGACGGCATCGACGTACTGCTGCGGGACCGTGGCCTGCGGCAGAGCCCGCCGGAGCTCACCACGGAGTCGCTGCTGCTCGGCGCGCACGCGAGCGCCGTGCTGGAG
Organism: uncultured Actinomycetota bacterium; assembly: GCA_963747975.1. Lineage (GTDB taxonomy): Bacteria > Actinomycetota > Actinomycetes > Propionibacteriales > Nocardioidaceae > Nocardioides_C. The sequence continues at coordinate 1,253,834 of CAVVHI010000003.1, read as the reverse complement.
GGGTCCTCGACCGACCTGGTCGCGCTGCGCCGCGGGGCGGGCGACGAGGTGGCCCAGGCGGCGCTGCGGGTCAGCAGCGAGGTGCTCGCGCTGGTGCCGGTGCTCGGCAGGTCGCCGCTGCAGGTCTTCGCCCGCCTGCACACCCTCGCCGGCAAGGGAGTGGTCGACGAGGCCGACCTGGGCCGGCCCCGGGACGCGACCGCCGCGCAGCGGCTGCGGGACCTCGCCGGGCTGCTGGTCGCCCCCAGCGAGGCGCCGGCGCTGGTGGTGGCCGCGGTGGTGCACGCCGAGCTGGCCACGGTGGCGCCGTTCGTCTCCCACAACGGCATCGTCGCCCGTGCGGCGGAGCGGCTGGTGCTGGTCGCCCGGGGCGTGGACCCGAAGTCGCTGGTCGTGCCGGAGGCCGGGCACCTGCGGCTGCGGCGGGAGTACGAGTCCAACCTGCGCGGCTACCGCGACGGGGGTGCCGCCGGCGTGCACGCGTGGCTGCTCTACGCCGCCGAGGGCTACGCCGCGGGTGCCGAGGCCAGCCCCGTCCACACCCCTCGCTGACCAGACAAGAGGCCCGGGACCCTTGTCCTGTTCGCCCTACAGGCGTAGAAAAGAGACACGAGAACTCAAGAGCCGCACGTGAGTCGGGTACCCACGCGGCGACCTACCCTTCCTGTTGGGCGTTGTCTCACGGGTTCACCCGGAGCAACATTCCTGGTGCACGCCTGGTAGCCCGGATTTCACGTGTCAGCGGCGGCACTCACGACCGAGCGGTCGGGGTGCCGCTCGCATGTGCCGGGGTCGCTGCCGGGGTCAGGACTGCAGCCGTCGCCGCGCCGCGAGGTACACCGCGCCGCCGACGCTGGCCGCGGTGCCGAGGGCGACGGCCGCCAGCGCCGGCCTGCCCGACGGCAGCCGGACGCGCCGGCGCAGCGCCACGGGCCGGTTGAACTGCAGCACCTGCCACCCGCGGTCGACGGCGATCCGGCGCAGCTCCCGGTCGGGGTTGACCGCGTAGGAGTGGCCGACGATCTCGAGCATGTGCACGTCGGTCACCGAGTCGCTGTAGGCGTAGCTGTGGGTCAGGTCGTAGCCCTGGCTCCGCGCCAGCTCCTGGATGGCGGTGGCCTTGTTCTCGGCGTAGGCGTAGAAGCTGATCTCGCCGGTGTACCTGCCGCCCTCGATCTCCATCCGGGTCGCGATCACCGCGTCGGCGCCCAGCATCTCCCCGATCGGCTCGACCACCTCGGCCCCGGAGGCGGAGACGATCACCACGTCCCGGCCGGCGAGCCGGTGCTCCTCGATCAGGGAGACCGCCTCGTCGTAGACCAGCGGCTCGACGATGTGGTGCAGCGTGTCCGCCACGATGTCGCGCACCGTCTGCACGTCCCAGCCGGAGGAGAGGTTGGACAGGTACGCCCGCATCTTCTCCATCTGGTCGTGGTCCGCCCCGCCGACCAGGTAGACGAACTGCGCGTAGGCGCTGCGCAGCACCGAGCCGCGGGTGATCAGCCCGCCGGCGTAGAACGGCCGGCTGAAGGCCAGCGTGCTGGACTTGGCGATGATCGTCTTGTCCAGGTCGAAGAACGCCGCGGTGCGGCCGGGCCTGGCCTCCGGCTGCGGGTCGTCGGTGAAGCCCACCAGGGTCGCTCCTTCTGGTCGCTCGGGCGGCGGAGCCCGCCGCGCGACGCGACGAGACACAAAGTAAAGAGACGCGCTACGATGCCGTCTGGTGTCCGGGACGACGTCGTGGTCTCCCGCGGCCACGATACCGGCGGCCACCACCCAGGAACCCCAGCGGCGTCCCCCCGCCGCTGGCCGGCCCCGCTCATCCCCCCCGAGCGCGGGCCCGCGGCCCTCGGCCCTCCCCCCGGGCCGGGGGCCGCCCCTTGTCGTCCCCATCCTGCCTGCGAGCTGCCCGGTCCACAGCCGTGGCCCGTGGGCTGTCCCTCGCCGGTACGACGTCGCAGGCTCGGACCATGGAGCCCACCCCACCGCCGCGGTCGCTGCTGGTCACCGCCGACGCGGCCCTGGCAGCCGAGCTGCAGCGGCTGGCCGCGGCCGCGGGCGTGCCCCTCGACGTGGTCGCCGCGGAGCAGGCCCGGGCCGCCTGGGCCGCCGCCCCGGTGGTCCTCGTCGGTGCGGACGCGGCGGTCGAGGTCGCCGCGGCCCGGCCGTCCCGCCGTCCGGCCGTGCACCTGGTCGCCGGGGAGTCCCGGCCCGACAGCCTGTTCCGGCAGGCGCTCGAGGTGGGCGCCGAGAGCGTGGTGGAGCTCCCGGCGGCGGAGACGTGGCTGGTCGAGGTGCTCACCGACACCGCCGACGGGGCCGCGGCGGGCGGGGTCGTGGTGGGGGTCGTCGGGGGCTGCGGCGGTGCCGGAGCGACCACGTTCGCGGCGGCACTGGCCGCCGCGAACGCGCGTGCGGACCACCCCGTCACCCTCGTCGACACCGACCGGCTCGGAGGTGGGGTCGAACGCGTGGTCGGGCTCGAGGAGGCCGACGGCTCCGGGTGGTCGCCGCTGCTCGAGACGGTGGGCCGGCTCGGCTCCCGGTCGCTGCGGGCGGCCCTGCCCCGGCGCGGCCACCTCGCCGTCCTCGGGTGGGGGAGCCACCGCCGTGAGCCGCTCGTGCCCGAGGTGGTGCGGGAGGTGGTCAGTGCGGCACGACGCGGCTCCTCGCTCGTGGTGGTGGACCTGCCCCGCTACCTCGACCCGGCCACGGCCGAGGCCCTCGCCCGGTGCGACCACCTGGTGCTCGTCGTCCCCCTCGACGTCGCCGCCGTCGCGGCGGCCGCCGGGGTGGTGGCGGACGTCGTACCCCTCGGGCCGGAGGTGCACCTCGTCGCCCGGGGCCCGGCCACCGGGCTCGACCCCGAGCAGGTCGCCTCGGTGCTCGGCGTGGGGGTGGCCGCGGTGATGACCGACCAGCGGCGGCTGCGTGAGTCCGTCGAGCTCGGCCTGGGGCCCCTGGTGAGCCGCAGGGGGCCGCTGGCGAAGGCCGCCCGCGCCGTGCTGGCCCGGGTCGCCGGTGCCCGCGCGGGGTCGGGTGCGCGATGAGCACCGACCACCTGTGGGAGCGGGTCCGCGACCGGCTCGCGGCCAGCGCGGTGCCGTTGGACCCCGCCGAGGTGGCGCGGGCGCTGGCGCAGGAGGGACGCCCGGTCGGCGACGCCGAGGCGCTGGCGGTGCTCGACCGGCTGCACCGCGACGTCCTCGGCGCCGGCCCGCTCGAGCCCCTGCTGCGCGAGGACGGGGTCACCGACGTGCTGGTGAACGGCCCCGACCGGGTCTACGTCGACCGCGGGACCGGTCTGGAGCCGGTCGCCGTCTCCTTCCCCGACGACGGGGCGGTGCGCCGGCTGGCGCAACGGCTCGCCGCGACCGCGGGCAGGCGCCTCGACGACGCGACGCCGTACGTCGACCTGCGGCTGCCCGACGGAAGCCGCTTCCACGCGGTCCTCGCGCCGTTGGCCCGACCCGGGACCCTCCTCTCCCTGCGGGTGCCGCGGCAACGTGTGTTCGGTCTCGCGGAGCTGGTCGAGTCCGGGACGGTCTGCGCGGAGGGAGCCGACCTGCTGCGGCGGATCGTCCGGCGCCGGCTGGCGTTCCTCGTGACCGGCGGCACGGGGTCGGGCAAGACGACCCTCCTGGCCGGGCTGCTCAGCCTCGCCGACCCGGCGGAGCGGATCGTGCTGGTGGAGGACGCCGCCGAGCTGAGGCCCGAGCACCCGCACGTCGTGGGGCTGGAGGCTCGCCCGGCCAACGTCGAGGGTGCGGGCGCGGTGCCGTTGCAGGTCCTCGTGCGGCAGGCGCTCCGGATGCGGCCGGACCGGCTGGTGGTGGGTGAGGTCCGCGGGGCGGAGGTCGCGGACCTGCTGCAGGCGATGAACACCGGCCACGAAGGCGGCTGCGGCACGCTGCACGCGAACTCCTGCGCGGACGTGCCCGCTCGGGTGGAGGCGCTCGCGATGACCGCCGGCATGGCCCGCGACGCCGCGCACAGCCAGCTCGCCTCCGCCCTCGACGTCGTGGTGCACCTCCACCGCGGCAGCGCCGGGCGACGGGTCGCGGAGGTCGCGGTGCTCCGCCGCGGCGGCGACGGCCTGGTCGCTGCCGAGCCGGCGGTCACCTTCGGAGCCGGCGACGAGGTCCGCACCCACGCGGGCGTCGACCGGCTCGCGGAGCTGCTCGACCGATGACCGCGCTCGTCACCGCGGCCGTCGCGGGGCTCACCGTGTGGCTGCTCCTCCCGGCCGGCGGCACCGGCGCGCCGGCTCCCCCTCGGCGCGGGCCCGTCCGCGCGGCGTGGCCGGGAGGGGCGGCCGCGCTCGGCGGCGCCGGCGTGGTGGCCGGTGCGGTGGTGGTCCTCCTGGACGGCACCGCGCTGGCGCTCGGCCTGGTCCTCACCGCCGCCGGCGCCGGCGTGGTCCACCTCGGCCGGCGCGCCGGCGCCCGTCGGCGGGCCGACGCACGGGCGGAGCGGGTCCTCGAGGCGTGCGAGGCCCTGGCCGGTGAGGTCCGGGCCGGGCAGCCTCCCGCCCGGGCGCTGCGCCGCTGTGTCGAGGTGTGGCCGGATCTCGCTCCGGCCGCGGTCGCCGCCGAGCTCGGCGGCGACGTCCCGGGTGCGCTCCGCCGGCTCGCCCGGACGCCGGGAGCGGCCGGCCTCGGGGAGGTCGCCGCGGCGTGGCAGGTGTCGTACACGGCCGGGGCCGCGCTCGCACCGGCGCTGCTGCAGGTCGCCGAGAGCGCCCGCAGACGCAGCGTCACCCGGCGCCTGGTCTCCGCCGAGCTCGCCTCCGCCCAGGCGACCGCACGCGTGGTCGCGCTGCTGCCGGCCGTGGTGCTCGCCGCCGGCGCGGGGCTCGGTGGCGACCCGTGGCACTTCCTGCTCGCCACCCCGCCCGGTGTCGCCTGCCTGGCCGGCGGTCTCGCCCTGCTGCTGGCCGGCCTCGCCTGGATCGAGCGGATCGCGGCGCGGGCGGCGGACCCGTGAGCCCGGCCGTCGCCGCCTGCGCGACGCTGGCGGCGCTCGCGGCGGTGCTGGCGCTGCCGGGCGGCCCCGCGAGGCCGGCCCGGGGCGCCGGCGCGGGACCACCGGGCGGCCGGTCGCCGCGCGAGCGGGCCGCCGCCGACCCGGCGGTCCGCCACCGGGTCCTGGTCTCCCTGCTCGCGGCGGCCGCGCCGGTGCTCCTGGTCGGCGGCGCGCTCGGTGCCGTGGGCGGGGTCGTCGCGGCGGTCTCCGTCCACTGGGTGCTGGCCAGGCGGGAGCCGGCGGCGGCGCGCCGACGTCGTGAGCAGGTGGCCCGCGGACTGCCGGTCGCGGTCGACCTCTTGGCGGTCGCGCTGGCGGCCGGAGCCGCACCCTCGTCGGCGCTGCGGGCGGTGGCGGCGGCGGTGGAGGGGCCGGTGGCCGAGGAGCTCGACGGGGTCGCGCGCGGCCTTGCCCTGGGCCGCGACCCGGCGCAGGTGTGGCGCGACGCCGCCCGCCGCCCCGGTCTGGGCGGCCTGGGGCGGGCGATGCTACGGGCGGTGGAGAGCGGGTCCTCGGTCAGCGACGCGCTGGTGAGGCTCTCCGAGGACCTCCGTGCCGCCGCGCACGCCGACGCCGAGTCACGGGCCCGGACGGTCGGGGTCCGGGCGGCCCTCCCCCTCGGCCTGTGCCTGCTCCCGGCGTTCGTGCTCGTCGGGGTCGTGCCGCTCGTCGCAGGGATGGTCGTGGTGCTGGTCACCGGCTGAGCGGGCCGGGTGCGGTCCACAGCCGCGGCCCGCGGCGCGGGCGTCCACCGCCGCCGAGGACACTCTCGTCCCCGCCGCGGTCGAGGAGAAGTGTCGGAGCCGTCAACAACCACCCGGCCGGCGACGCCGGCCCACCCAGGAAGGTCTCACACATGACCCGTTCACCCGTCGCACGGCTCCGCGACCAGCGGGGCGTCACCACCGCCGAGTACGCCGTCGTCACCGCCGCCGGCGTTGGCTTCGGCGGCATCCTCATCCAGCTGCTCACCAGCGACTGGGGCCAGTCCCTGCTGAAGAAGCTGTTCGACTTCTTCCTCAGCATGATCGGGGTCGCCTGAGTGGCACCCCGTCCGGCGAGGTCGGCGGGGGGAGCGGGCGCCGGTGCGTGCGCTCTCCCCGCCCCCGCGCGGCGGCCCCGCACACCGCGGGGAGCGGTGAGCGCGGAGACGGCGACGGTGCTGCCCGTGCTCCTCGCCGTCGCGCTGGCGCTGGTGTGGCTGCTCTCGCTCACCGTCGCCCAGGTCCGGGTCGTCGACGCGGCCCGGGAGACCGCACGGTCGGTCGCCCGCGACGACCCCCCCGAGCAGGCCGTGGCGCTCGGCCGGCGGGTCGCGCCGGCCGGGGCCCGGATCGAGCTGGACCGGTCCCACGCCGTCGTCCGGGTCCGGGTCAGCGCCGAGGTCGGCGGCCCGGGCGGGCTGCTCCGGTTCCTCCCGGGCGTCGAGGTGGCCGCCGAGGCCGTGGCGGCGAGGGAAGGACGGTGAGCGCGCGACGTGCCGAGGAGGGCAGCGCGGCGGTCCTCGCCACCGTGCTGGCCGGGGTGCTGGTGGCCATCGCCGTGGCCGGGTCCGCTGCCGGCGGCCTACTCGTGGGCCAGCGTCGCGCGGCCGCGGCAGCCGACCTCGCCGCACTTGCCGCTGCCGACGGCCTCGCTGCCGACGGCCTCGCTGCCGACGGCCTCGGGGCCGCCCGGCCGACCGCGCATGCCGCGGGCTCGTCGGTCTGCGGCCAGGCAGCGGAGACGGCCCGGGCCAACGGTGCCGTGCTCACCTCCTGCCAGGTGCTGGGCAGGGACGTGCTGGTGTCCACGTCCGTGGCGGTGGCCGGACCGTTCGGCAGCTCCTGGTCGGTCGTGGGCACCGCCCGCGCCGGTCCGGCTGCCGGCCCTGCCACGGTCCCGGCTACTGACCCGGCCGGTCGTCCCGGTCCGTGACCGTGGAGTCCTTCGCGGTCCCCGGAGCCTCCGGCGACTCCGCGGGGCGGGAGGAGGTGGTGTCGTCGTCGGAGTGCATCGCCTCGTGGGTCTCGAGCCGCTCCGCCCGGCGGGCGAGCTCCTTGCGCTCGCCCCGGCGCCGCTTGGCCCGACGGGCCGCCGTGCGCAGCAGCTCGAGGCCGAGCACCAGCAGCAGCACCGTGGCCGCACCGGTCAGGAACACCCACAGCGGGTCCATCGTCACCTGGACCCCGCCGAGCTCGAAGGTGCTGCAGGACCCGCCGGCCGCACAGGTGGTCGCGTCGGGCGCGCCGACCACCACGAAGGCGGTGACGAGTGCGGCGAGCACGATGAGGATGACTGCGAGAGCGAGCATGCGGCAACCCTTCGGCGAGGAGTGCGGCCAGGCTAACCCTTCTCGCCGAGCAGGACGTCGAGCAGCGACACGGCGGCGTGCTTGTCGAGGGGGTTGTTGCCGTTGCCGCACTTGGGCGACTGCACGCAGGAGGGGCAGCCGTCCTCACAGGCGCAGGACGCGATCGCCTCCCGGGTCGCGGTCCACCACGCCTCCGCCGCCTCGTAGCCACGCTCCGCGAAGCCCGCGCCGCCCGGGTGGCCGTCGTAGACGAAGACCGTCAGGGCGCCGGTGTCGGGGTGCAGCGCCGTGGACACCCCGCCGATGTCCCAGCGGTCGCACGTCGCGAACAGCGGCAGCAGGCCGATGGCCGCGTGCTCGGCGGCGTGCGCGGCCCCGGGCAGGTCGCGGCCGGCCAGACCGGCGTCCTCCAGCGCCTGGGCTGGCAGCGTCCACCACACGGCCCTGGTCTCGAGGACGCGCTCGGGCAGGTCGAGCGGCTCCTCGCCGAGCACCTCACCGGAAGGCACCCGTCGCCGCAGGTACGACACCACCTGGTGGGTCACCCGCACCGGTCCGAAGCTGACCCGCGCCGCCCCCCACGGGGTGTGGGCGGACTCTTCCTGGATCGCGATGTCGGTGACCTCGCGGGCGGTCGTGGAGTAGTCCGGGTCGGCCGGGTCGATCACCGCCACGCTCTCTGCGAGGTCCAGGGACCGCACGAGGTAGGTCTCACCGAGGTGGAGGTAGACCGCCCCCTCGTGCACGCTGCGGTGTGCGGCGGCGTGGTCGACGGTCCCGACCAGCCGGCCGGTGCCCTCCTCGACGAGGCGTACCGGGGCGCCGCCCGTGGACCGGATGTCGGCGAGGTCGCAGGCGCGGCTGCGGTCGGTCCAGAACCAGCCGCGCGGGCGCCGGCGCAGCATCCCGGCCTCGGTGAGCGCGTCCACGCCCGCGCGTGCGGTGGGGCCGAACAGCTCCAGGTCGTCCTCGGTGAGCGGGGACTCCTCCGCGGCGGCGCACAGGTGCGGCCCGAGGACGTAGGGGTTGTCCGGGTCGAAGACCGAGGCCTCCACGGGCTCGCCGATCAGTGCGTCGGGGTGGGTGACCAGGTAGGTGTCGAGGGGGTCGTCGCGGGCCACGAAGACCCCGAGGGCGTCCTGCCCGCCGCGCCCGGCGCGGCCGACCTGCTGCCACAGTGCGGCCCGGGTGCCCGGGAAGCCGGCCAGCAGCACCGCGTCGAGGCCTGACACGTCGATGCCGAGCTCGAGGGCGTTGGTGGCGGCCAGCCCGAGCAGCTCGCCGTCGCGCAGCGCCCGCTCGATCGCGCGCCGGTCCTCGGGCAGGTAGCCGCCGCGGTAGGCGGCCACGCGGCCGGACAGTCCCGGTTCCACCTCGTCGAGCAGCCGCTTGGTGGCCAGCGCGACCGTCTCGGCGCCGCGGCGGGACCGGATGAACGCCAGCGTGCGGACGCCGTCGAGGACCAGGTCGGTGAGCAGGTCGGAGATCTCGGCGGTCGTCGACCGCCGTACCGGTGCGCCGTTCTCCCCACCGAGGGACGTGAACGGCGGCTCCCACAGCGCCAGCGCCACCTGACCGCGCGGGGACCCGTCCTCGGTGACCGCCACGAACGGCAGGCCGGTCAGCCGCTGCGCCGAGGTCTCGGGCTCGGCGACGGTCGCGGAGGCGAGCACGAACGTCGGCGCGGACCCGTACAACGCGCAGACCCGCCGTAGGCGCCGCAGCACCTGGGCGACGTGGGCGCCGAACACCCCGCGGTAGTGGTGGCACTCGTCGACCACGACGTAGTCCAGCAGCGAGAAGAACCGCGCCCACCGCGCGTGGCCGGGCAGCAGGGACCGGTGCAGCATGTCCGGGTTGGTGAGCAGGTACTCACCGTGGTCGCGGGCCCAGTCGCGCTGCTCCCGCGAGGAGTCGCCGTCGTGGGTGGTGGCGCGGAGGTCGGCCAGCCCCAGCGCGCCGATCGCCTCGAGCTGGTCGTGGGCGAGCGCCTTCGTCGGCGACACGTAGAGCACGGTCGAGCCCCGCCGGCCGTGGGGACGCCGCCGGGACAGCACCGAGGTGAGTGCCGGCATGAGGTAGGCCAGCGACTTCCCCGACGCGGTGCCGGTCGACAGCACGACGTGCCGTCCGCCGTACGCCGCCTCGGCGGCCTCGGTCTGGTGCGTCCACGGCCGCTCGACGCCGCGCGAGCGCCACGCGCCGACGAGCCGGTCGTCGACCCAGCCCGGCCACTCGGTGTGCCGGCCCTCACGGGGCGGCAGCACCTCCAGGTGGGTCAGCCGCTCCTCCCGGCCGGCGCCGCTGAGCCGGTCGAACGCGTCGGAGACGGTGGAACGGGTACGGGTGGGCACCCCTGAATCCTCGCAAACCGCCGGTGAGGCCGGCGGCGACGTGGTGCCGGCGCGGACGGGGGCACGTGACCTGCGGCGGCGGAGGGTGCATGATTGAATACCGAAACGCAGGTGGAGGGCGTCGCCGGATGCCCTCCAAGGACTCCGCGCACGCGGCATGGTTGGGAGAAACCACGTGGATCTGTCACTCGAGACGCGTCACGAGGATGGAAGCACCATCATCGAGGTCGGCGGCGAGATCGATGTCTACACCGCTCCGCGGCTGCGGGACAAGATCACCGAGCTCGTGGGCGAGGGCCACTACAACCTGGTCATCGACATGGAGAAGGTCGACTTCCTCGACTCCACGGGTCTGGGTGTCCTGGTCGGCGGCCTGAAGAAGGTTCGCGCCCACGACGGGTCCATGCGCCTGATCTGCAACCAGGAGCGCCTGCTGAAGATCTTCCGCATCACCGGGCTGGCCAAGGTGTTCACCATCCACAGCTCGCAGGCCGAAGCGCTCGCCCAGAGCTGAAGGGGGACCATGCCTTCTGGCACCGATCGTGCGGCCTCCGCGGTCACCGTCACGATCGCGCGCGACCCTGCCCTCGTCCGCACCGTCCGGCTGGTCGCCGCCTCGGTGGCGCGCCGCGCGGGTCGTGACGAGGAGTTCGTCGAGGAGGTCCGGCTCGCCGCCGGCGAGGCGTGCGCGCTGTTCCTCGGCGAGGGCGAGAGGCGCGGCGTGGCGGACCCGCCCCCGGTCGCGGTGACGATCAGCATCGAGGACGCCGAGGCGCTGCGCGTCGAGGTGGCGACCGACGCGCTCGTCGACGTCGAGGACCACCCCGACAGCGACCTCGAGGGCGTGGAGGCCTGGGCCCTGCTGCGCGGCCTGATCGACGACTTCGAGGTGTTCCAGGGACCGTCGCGTACGACCGTCAGCATGCGCTGGCCGCTCCTCTAGGCATCACCGCCGTTCGCCGGCCTGCCGGCCTGGCACCGCCACACGATCTGAGAAAAGTGGCGGAGACCACAGAGAGTTCCCTGGCGTGTCGCCCGGCCTTCACTAGACTCCGGGCCACATTCGTGTCAGGCGTCACGTGCCTGCCACGCTCGCGGGGGACCTCCGCGGGTTATCGACGCGTTTCTCGACGGGCCGACGGCGGCCCACCGGAGGAGGACTCATGTCCGGACTCACCGTTGCCGCGGAAAGCGGCACGGATGTGTCTCTGTCCGGGAGCAACCCGACCTTTGTCATCATCGTCGGTGTCATCGCGCTCATCGCCCTGGCGATGGCGCTGATGTTCCGCGGCCAGGTCCTTGCTGCCCATGACGGCACAGAAAAGATGAAGACCATCGCGGTCGCGGTGCAGGAGGGCGCCTCGGCGTACCTCGCGCGGCAGTTCAAGACCCTCGGCATCTTCGCCGTGCTGGCCTTCGCGCTGCTGTTCGTGCTCCCGGCCGACGACACCTCCGTGCGCATCGGCCGGTCGGTGTTCTTCCTGATCGGCGCGGGGTTCTCGGCCGCCATCGGCTACCTCGGCATGTGGCTCGCGGTGCGCGCCAACGTCCGGGTCGCCTCGGCCGCAGGCGAGCACAAGCGCGACGACGCGATGCGCGTGGCGTTCCGCACCGGCGGCACCGTCGGCATGGCGACCGTCGGCCTCGGCCTGCTCGGCGCAGCCGTGGTGGTCCTGATCTACGAGGGCAACGCCCCGGCGGTGCTCGAGGGCTTCGGCTTCGGCGCCGCGCTGCTCGCGATGTTCATGCGGGTCGGCGGCGGCATCTTCACCAAGGCCGCCGACGTGGGCGCGGACCTGGTAGGCAAGGTCGAGCAGAACATCCCTGAGGACGACCCGCGCAACGCGGCGACGATCGCCGACAACGTGGGCGACAACGTCGGTGACTGTGCGGGCATGGCCGCCGACCTGTTCGAGTCCTACGCGGTCATGCTCGTCGCGGCGCTTATCCTCGGCACCGCGGCGTTCGGCGAGGAGGGCCTGGTCTTCCCGCTGATCATCCCGGCGATCGGGGCGCTCACCGCGATCCTCGGCGTCTACATCACCAAGCCGCGGCCCGGTGAGAGCGGTCTGAAGACGATCAACCGCTCCTTCTACATCTCCGCCGCCGTCTCCGGCGTGCTCAGCGTGATCGCCGCCTTCTGGTACCTCCCCGGCTCCTTCGCCGAGCTCACCGACGCCTCCGGCGGGAACGGGGTCCTCAACGCGCTGCTCGGCGAGAACGCGGCCGCGACGGCCGAGGGCGACCCGCGGGTCATCGCCTCGGTCGCGGTGCTCATCGGCATCGTGCTCGCGGCGCTGATCCTCTCCCTCACCGGCTACTTCACCGGCACCGAGCACCGACCGGTCAAGGACGTCGGCAAGACCGCCCTGACCGGCCCGGCGACCGTGATCCTCTCCGGCCTCTCGGTCGGGTTCGAGTCGGCCGTCTACACCGCGCTCGTGATCGGCGCCGCGGTGTACGGCGCGTTCCTGCTCGGCGGCGGGGTCACCGTGGTGTCGCTGTTCGCGGTGGCCCTGGCCGGCACCGGCCTGCTGACCACGGTCGGCGTGATCGTCGCGATGGACACCTTCGGACCGGTCTCCGACAACGCCCAGGGCATCGCGGAGATGTCCGGCGACGTCGACGAGACCGGCGCGGGGATCCTCACCGAGCTCGACGCGGTCGGCAACACCACCAAGGCGATCACCAAGGGCATCGCGATCGCTACCGCGGTCCTGGCGGCGACGGCGCTGTTCGGGTCCTTCACCAACGCCGTGTCCAGCGTGGTCGAGCCGGGCTCGGGCGGGCTGACCGCCGAGGAGCAGCTCGGCCTCGCCGGCGTGCTCAACATCGCGAACCCGGCCAACCTGGTGGGGCTGCTCATCGGCGTCTCCGTGGTGTTCCTGTTCTCCGGCCTGGCGATCAACGCCGTCGGCCGGGCGGCGGGCGCGGTGGTGTTCGAGGTGCGCCGCCAGTTCCGGGAGATCCCCGGGATCATGGAGGGCACCGGCCGGCCGGAGTACGGCAAGGTGGTCGACATCTGCACCCGCGACTCGCTGCGTGAGCTGGCCACTCCGGGACTGCTGGCCATCCTCGCCCCGATCGCGGTCGGCTTCGGGCTCGGCGCGGCCCCGCTCGGGGCCTACCTCGCCGGCGCGATCGGCGTGGGCACCCTGATGGCGGTGTTCCTGGCCAACTCCGGCGGGTCCTGGGACAACGCCAAGAAGCTCGTCGAGGACGGCCATCACGGCGGCAAGGGGTCCCCGGCCCACGAGGCGACGATCATCGGCGACACCGTGGGCGACCCGTTCAAGGACACCGCGGGCCCGGCCATCAACCCGCTGCTGAAGGTGATGAACCTGGTCTCGCTGCTGATCGCGCCCGCGGTCGTCGCGCTCTCGGTGGGTGAGGACCAGAACGACCCGGTCCGCATCGCGATCGCGGTCGTCGCCGCGCTCATCGTCGCCGGCGCGGTCTACATCTCCAAGCGGCGTTCGGTCGCGATCTCCGAGCACCCCGAGGGTGCGCAGGTCGACGCCACGGCCTGAGCACCGACCCCACCGCACAGGGCCCGCCGGCGCACGCCGGCGGGCCCTGTCCGTTGCGCTGGTAGCGTGAGCCGGGTTCGGACCGGACGATCACATCCACGAGGACTTGCCTTGACTGACACCGTCGCCACGTCTGCAACCGGAGGGCCAGCGGAGCGCGCCAGCGACACGGGCTTCCGTGTGGTGCACCGCACGATCATCCGACCCGAGCAGGAGATCGACATCCGGCCGCTCTACGTCGGCGGCGTCTCCGGCTTCGGTGCGACCCAGGCCGAGTCGTCGGCGGGGGCCTCCGGTGACACGGCCGACCGTGACACCGACAAGGGCGACGCGGTCAACTACTCCGGCTCGGACAGGTCCGCCCCCACCGAGGCGGTCAGCCTGAGCGGCTTCGGCAAGGTGACCGAGGAGGGCGCGCTGATCCTCCCCGAGCGGCGGCTCACCTTCGGGACCTACTTCAACGCCTTCCCGGCCGGCTACTGGCGGCGCTGGACCACCTTCGACTCCGTGCGCCTGCAGGTGACCGTCCGGGGCGAGGGGTCCCTCACCGTCTACCGCTCGACCGCGAAGGGGCACGCGCAGCGCGCGGACGGGGTCGTCTTCGACACCGAGGAGCCCCGCACCTTCACCTTCGACCTGCCGCTGAAGCCGTTCATCGACGGCGGCTGGTACTGGTTCGACGTGGAGGCCGGCGACCGCGAGGCGCTCGTGGTCTCCGGCCAGTGGGCCTTCGAGACCGACCGCACCACGCCGGGGTCGATCTCGATCGGGATCACCACCTTCAACCGTCCCGACTTCTGCACCGACCAGCTGATCGCGCTCGGCGACGAGCCCGACGTGCTCGAGATCCTCGACGAGATCTACGTCGTCGACCAGGGCAACCAGCGCGTCAAGGACGAGCCGCGCTACGCCGCCGCGGCGGAGAGGCTCGGCCCGAAGCTGCGGGTGATCGAGCAGGGCAACCTCGGCGGGTCCGGCGGCTTCTCCCGCGCCATGGACGAGTCCGTCGCGAAGGGCGACGCCGACTACGTCCTGCTCCTCGACGACGACGTGGTCGCCGAGCCCGAGGGCATCCTGCGGGCGCTGGCCTTCGCCGACCTGGCCAAGAGGCCGACCATCGTCGGCGGCCAGATGTTCAGCCTCTACGACCGCTCGGTGATGCACGCCTACGGCGAGACCGTCGACCGCTGGCGCTGGTTCTGGGGCGCGGCACCCAACACCAAGCACGGCCACAACTTCGCCACCCGCTCGCTGCGCTCGACCCAGTGGCTGCACCGCCGGATCGACGTGGACTACAACGGCTGGTGGGAGTGCCTGATCCCGACGAAGGTGATCAAGGAGATCGGGCTGTCGCTGCCGATGTTCATCAAGTGGGACGACGCGGAGTTCGGCCTGCGCGCCCAGGAGGCCGGTTACCCGACCGTCACCCTGCCCGGTGTCGCCGTCTGGCACGTGCCGTGGCACGAGAAGGACGACACGATCGACTGGCAGGCCTACTTCCACCGACGCAACCGGCTGATCGCGGCGCTGCTGCACTCGCCCTACGACCACGGCGGCAACGTGGTGTTCGAGAGCTTCCAGACCCAGGTCCGGCACCTGCTGTCGATGCAGTACAGCCCCGCCGAGCTCGGGCTGATGGCGATCGAGGACATCCTCGAGGGGCCGCAGCGGATGCACCGCGACGTCCTGGAGCGGCTCGGCGAGATCCGCGAGCTGCGCAAGGGGTACGACGACTCGAGGGCCGAGGCCGAGCTCGACGCCTACCCGGCGCCGCGCCGCAAGAAGCCGCCCCGCAAGGGCCGGGACACCTCCGCCCCGGTCGGCCCGGTCGGCCGCCTCAAGACCGTCGCCCGCGGCGCGGTCAAGCAGGTCCTCCCGCCGAGCGACCTGTCGCGCAAGCACCCGCAGGCGACCGTCCCCCACCTGGACCTGAAGTGGTGGAAGCTCATGCAGTACGACTCCGCCCTGGTGTCGTCGGCCGACGGCACCTCGGTGTCGTGGTACAAGCGCGACCCGCGGCTGGCCAAGGACATCCTGCAGCGCTCCATCGCCGTGCACTCCCGCCTGGCCAAGGAGTGGCCGCGGCTGGCCGAGCAGTACCGCGCCGCCCTGCCCGACCTGGTCTCCCCGGAGGCGTGGCAGAAGACGTTCGAGGCCTCGAAGCGCTGAGCGGCGACACCGTGCGGCGGCTGCGCGCCGCGCTGGAGCAGGCCGGCTACACCTACGACGGGGTGGCCGGACTGCTCGGTCCGACCGCGCACGCGGCGCTGTCCCGCAACGAGACCACCCCGGGCCTGCGCGCGCACCGAGGACGGGTCGCCGCTCGCCACGCTGGTCCGGCTCTGGCTGCTCCAGGCGCCCGTGGCGGTCGACGCCGCCGAGCGGGCCCTCCCCGGCCTGCTGGAGCCGCTGGGGGACCTCGGGGTGGTACGTCGCTCCGCGGACCGGGTCACCGCGCTGGTCGACGTGCGCCCCTACGCCGACGACGAGCACGACTGGTGGGTGCTCAGCGACCTCACCCCCGGCCTCGACGGCCGCAACCAGCGGGTCGGCGCCGACCACGTGCTCGGGATCAGCTCCGCGTCCACCTCCCTGGCCCAGCTCACGGTCCGGGAGCCGGTGCAGCGGGTGCTCGACCTCGGCACCGGGTGCGGCGTCCAAGCGCTGCACCTGGCGGCGCACGCAGGCGAGGTGGTCGCCACCGACGTCAACGAGCGGGCGCTGTGGCTGACCCGGCTCAACGCCGAGCTCAACGACGCCTTCCCCGGCGGCGCCGACGGGGCGGTCCTCGACGCCCGTGCGGGGAGCCTCTACGAGCCGGTCGCGGGGGAGCAGTTCGACCTGGTCGTGACGAACCCGCCGTTCGTGGTCTCGCCGGGGACCGGGGAGCGGCTGGTCTACCGTGACTCGGGCCTGCCCGGCGACGAGGTGGTCCGCCGGGTGGTCACCGAGGCGCCGCGGCACCTGCGCCCCGGCGGGACCTGTCAGGTGCTGGCCAACTGGGTCGTGGAGCAGGACCGGCCCTGGGACGAGCGGCTCGCCGAGTGGTTCACCGGCTCCGGGTGCGACGTGTGGGTGGTCCAGCGTGAGGTCGCCGACCCGGCGCAGTACGTCGAGCTGTGGCTGAAGGACGCCGGGCTGCACGGGACCGAGGAGTACCCGGCGCGCTACGACGCCTGGCTGGCGTGGTTCGAGGAGCAGGGGGTCGAGGGGGTCGGCTTCGGCTGGCTGAACCTGCGCCGCACCGACCGGGCCGAGCCGGCGGTGCACCTCGAGGAGTGGCCCTACGACGTGGAGATGCCGCTCGGGCAGGAGGTGGCCGACCGGTTCCGCCGGGTGGACCTGGAGCGGTCCCTCGACGACACCGCCCTGCTTGGCACCCGGTTGACCGCGCGGGTCGACGTACGCCAGGAGACGTTCGGCGCGCCCGGGGCGGAGGACCCCGAGCAGATCGTGCTGCGCCAGCAGCGGGGCCTGCGGCGGGCCCGGCAGGTGGATACCGTGGAGGCCGCGCTGGTGGGTGCCAGCGACGGGGAGCTGACCGTCGGGCAGATCCTGGAGGCCCTGGGCACCCTCCTGGAGCGGGACCCGGCCGCGCTGCGGGAGCAGTACCTCCCCATGGTCCGCGAGCTGCTGGTGGAGGGCTTCCTGGCAGGCGCCGCGCGCGACTGAGGAGCTGGATCCGTTCCGAACCCAGGTTCTGGGTGCCGAATACCTGCGTCCGGAACGGATCGAGCCGGGCCCGGGGGACCGGCCTCGGAACGTTGGCGCTCCGGTTACCGTTACCGTGGCGTGCGAGTCCCTGCCCACGCCGGGCGGGGAACCCTGATGGAGGATGCAAGGACGTGGCAGCGAAGAAGACCGCCGAGGCCGACGGCGCGGGCACCAAGCTCGTCATCGTCGAGTCGCCTGCGAAGGCCAGGACGATCGCGGGGTACCTGGGCCGGGGCTACGTCGTGGAGTCCTCGATCGGGCACATCCGCGACCTCCCGCAGAGCGCCTCCGACATCCCCGCCAAGATCAAGGGCGAGCCGTGGGCGCGGCTCGGCGTGGACGTCGACCACGACTTCACCCCCTACTACGTCGTCTCCAGCGACAAGAAGAGCCACATCACCAAGCTGAAGAAGCTGCTGAAGGAGGCCGACGAGCTCTACCTCGCCACCGATGAGGACCGCGAGGGGGAGGCGATCGCCTGGCACCTGTACGACGAGCTCAAGCCGAAGATCCCCGTGAAGCGGATGGTCTTCCACGAGATCACCCCGCAGGCGATCGCCGCCGCGGTGGAGAACCCCCGCGACATCGACGAGGACCTCGTCGAGGCGCAGGAGGCCCGCCGGATCCTCGACCGGCTCTACGGCTACGAGGTCTCCCCGGTGCTGTGGAAGAAGGTCATGTCCGGGCTGTCCGCCGGACGGGTCCAGTCGGTCGCGACCCGGCTCGTCGTGGACCGGGAGCGGGAGCGGATGGCGTTCCGCGTCGCGTCGTACTGGGACCTCGAGGGCACCTTCGACAGTGGCGCCAAGCACGACGAGCGGCTGTTCCCGGCCAAGCTGCACTCCGTCGACGGGTCGCGGGTGGCCCGCGGCAGCGACTTCACCGCGCAGGGAGAGCTGAAGTCGGGCACCGGCTCGGCCGCCGCGGTCGTCCACCTCGACCGGGCCCGGGCCGAGGGGCTCGTCACCGCCCTGCAGGAGACCGAGTTCGAGATCCGGTCGGTGGAGTCCAAGCCGTACCGGCGCTCGCCGTACGCCCCCTTCCGCACCACCACGCTGCAGCAGGAGGCCTCCCGCAAGCTCGGGTACGGCGCGTCGCGGACCATGTCGATCGCACAGCGGCTGTACGAGAACGGCTACATCACCTACATGCGGACCGACTCGATCACGCTGTCGGAGTCGGCCATCGGCGCGGCCCGCGAGCAGGTCCGCGAGCTGTTCGGCGCGGAGTACCTGCCCGACAAGCCGCGGGTGTTCCAGTCCAAGGTCAAGAACGCCCAGGAGGCCCACGAGGCGATCCGGCCGGCCGGTGAGCACTTCCGCACCCCGGCCGAGACGGGGCTGTCCGGGGACGAGTTCCGGCTCTACGAGCTGATCTGGATGCGCACCGTCGCCTCGCAGATGAAGGACGCCGAGGGGCGGTCGGTCTCGATCCGCCTCGGCGGCGCGGCGGCCACCGGCGAGGACGTGGTCTTCGCCGCGTCGGGCCGGGTGATCACCTTCCACGGGTTCCTCAAGGCGTACGTCGAGGGCCGCGATGACACAGGCGACCCCGAGTCCAGTGCTCCCGACGACCGGGAGACCCGGCTGCCGGCGGTGGCCGAGGGCGACCGGGTGGCCGCGGCGTCCCTGAAGGCCGCGGGCCACGAGACGAAGCCGCCGGCCCGCTACACCGAGGCCACGCTGATCCGCGAGCTCGAGGAGCGCGAGATCGGCCGTCCGTCGACGTACGCCTCGATCATCGGCACCATCCTCAACCGCGGCTACGTCTACAAGAAGGGCACCGCGCTGGTGCCGGCGTGGCTGGCGTTCTCGGTGATCCGGCTGCTGGAGGAGCACTTCTCCCGGCTGGTGTCCTACGAGTTCACCGCGCAGATGGAGGACGTGCTCGACGAGATCGCGGCCGGTCGCCGGGAGCGCAACGCCGAGCTCGCGGAGTTCTACTTCGGCGGCGGCGACGTCGAGGGCCTGCAGCAGCTGGTCTCCGGGCTCGGCGACATCGACGCCCGCGAGCTGGCCACCTTCCCGGTCACCGACGGCGTCGACCTGCGGGTGGGGCGCTACGGCCCCTACGTGGAGACATCCGAGGGCAAGCGCGCCAACGTCCCCGAGGACCTGCCGCCCGACGAGCTGACCGCCGAGAAGGCCCAGGAGCTGCTCGCCAACCCCGCGGGAGCCGAGACCGAGCTCGGCCGGGACCCCGACACCGGGCACACGGTCGTGGCGAAGAACGGCCGCTACGGCCCCTACGTGACCGAGGTGCTGCCCGAGGACGCCCCGAAGAGCGCCAAGCCGCGCACGTCGTCGCTGTTCGAGAGCATGTCGCTGGAGACGGTCACGCTCGAGGACGCGCTGCGGCTGCTGACCCTGCCGCGCGTCGTGGGCACCGACCCGGAGTCGGGCGAGGAGATCACCGCGCAGAACGGCCGCTACGGGCCTTACCTGAAGAAGGGCACCGACTCCCGGTCGATCGACTCCGAGGAGAAGCTGCTCACGATGACGCTCGAGGAGGCCCTCGAGATCTACAAGCAGCCCAAGGCCCGGGGCAGGGCGGCCGCCAACCCCGGCCGCGAGCTCGGCGACGACCCCGCCACCGGCAACAAGATCACCGTCAAGAGCGGCCGGTTCGGGCCCTACGTCACCGACGGGGAGTACAACGCCACCCTGCGGCAGGGCGACGACGAGGCCACCGTGTCGCTGGAGCGGGCCGCCGAGCTGCTCGCCGAGAAGCGCGCCAAGGGCCCGGCCCCGAAGAAGCGGGGCGCGAAGAAGACGGCGAAGAAGACGGCGAAGAAGAGCACCACGAAGAAGACGGCGGCGAAGAAGACGACCACCAAGAAGGCCGCCGCCAAGAAATCCACCTGAGCCCCTCGTAGGGTAGGCGACTGTGAGCGACCACGAGGCCCAGAGCACCTCGGCCTCCTCGGTCGAGGACCTGCAGCACGCGAACACGCACTCGCTGCTGGCGGTGTTGCGGATCCGCGACTTCCGGCTGCTGTGGGTCGGGCTGGGGCTGTCCAGCCTCGGCGACTGGATCGGCCTGCTGGCGCTGACCGCGATGGCCAACCAGTTCGCCGCCGAGTCCAGCGGCGGGTCGTACCTGGCGCAGAACTTCGCGATCGCCGGCGTGCTGTTCCTCCGGGTCCTGCCGGCCCTGGTGATGGGCCCGATCGCCGGCTACATCGCCGACCGGATCGACCGGCGCCTCACCCTGATCTGGGGCGACTACATCCGGGGCGCGCTGTTCATCACGATCCCGATCGTCGGCACGCTGTGGTGGGTCTTCGTGGTCACCGTGCTCGTCGAGATCGTCAGCCTCGTGTGGCTGCCGGCCAAGGACGCGACCGTGCCCAACCTGGTGCCGCGGCACCGCCTGGAGGCCGCCAACCAGATCAGCCTCGCCACCACCTACGGCTCGGCGCTGCCGGCCGCGGCGCTGTTCACCGGCCTCACCTTCATCGACCAGATCTACCGCAGCCTGTTCGACCACCTGCCCAACGGCCCGATCGACCTGGCGATCTACTTCAACGGCGTCTCCTTCGTCGTCTCCGGCATCGTCATCGCACGGCTGCGGCACATCCCGCGCGGACCGGCGTCCGGGGCCGACGAGGGCAGCGCGTTCCGGGTCGTCGTCGACGGGTGGAAGTACGTCGGGGGGACGCCCGTCGTACGCGGGCTGGTGATCGGGATCATCGGCGCCTTCGCCGCCGGTGGCGTGGTGATCGGTCTGGCGCGCACGTTCGTGGCCGACCTCGGCGGCGGCGAGCCGGCCTACGGCGTGCTGTTCGGCACCGTCTTCCTCGGGCTGGGGCTCGGCATGTGGCGGGGCCCGCGGATGCTGGTCGGGATGTCGCGCCGGCGGATGTTCGGCCTGGCGCTCACCGCCGCCGGTGTGCTGCTCTTCCCGCTCGCCGTGGTGCAGCAGCTCGAGCTCGTCACCGCGATCACGGTCGTGCTCGGCTTCGCCGCCGGCGTCGCGTGGATCACCGGGATCACGCTGCTCGGTCTCGAGGTGCCCGACGAGCTCCGCGGCCGCACGTTCGCCTTCGTCGGCTCGATGATCCGGCTCGCGCTCGCGCTGGTGCTCGCCACCGCCCCCGCCGTGGCCGGCCTCATCGGCACCCACGAGTACCAGGTGCTCGACCGCACCCTGGTCTACAACGGCGCCGCCTACACCTTCCTCATCGCCGCGGTGGTGATGACCGCTGTCGGTGTCGCCTCGTACCGTCAGATGGACGACCGACCAGGAGTCCCGCTCGTGACCGACCTCCGCAACGCCGTGACCGGCTCGCCCGGCGTCTACTCCGCCTCCGGGGTGTTCGTCGCGCTCGAGGGCGGCGAGGGGGCCGGGAAGTCCACCCAGGCCCGGGTGCTCGCCGACTGGCTGCGCGGGGAGGGGTACGACGTCCTCCTCACCCACGAGCCGGGCGACACCGAGATCGGCCAGAAGCTGCGGGGGATCGTCCTCGACCCCTCGACAGGGGCGATCGCGGACCGGACCGAGGCGCTGCTCTACGCCGCCGACAAGGCCGAGCACGTCGAGCGGGTCGTGGTGCCGGCGCTGGCCGATGGCTCGGTGGTGGTCACCGACCGCTACGTCGACTCGACCCTCGCCTACCAGGGCGCCGGCCGGGCGCTGCGGGACCGGGAGGTGGAGCGGGTGGCGCGCTGGGCGACCGGGGACCTGCGCCCGCACCTGACCGTGCTGCTCGACCTGCCGCCGCAGACCGGTCTGACCCGCTTCGAGGAGCGGGACCGGATCGAGGCGGAGTCGCTGGAGTTCCACGAGCGGGTCCGCGAGGCGTTCCTCCGGCTGGCCTCCTCCCACCCCGAGCACTACCTCGTGGTGGACGCGCGCCGGCCCGTCGAGGAGATCGCCGGCCTGGTCCGGATGCGGGTGGCGCCGCTGCTGGAGCAGGCCAGCCGCCGGCAGCCGCTCTCGGCCGCGGCTGCCTCGGAGGCGTCGGCGGAGCCGGCGGCCGAGGATTTCACCGCGATGGAGGCCGGTGCCGAGGGCCGCCCCGAGGACGCCGAGGGGCACGCCACCCGAGGGGAGGTGCAGTGAGCGTCCCGGCGACGACGACGCGGTCCACGGGCTCGTCGGTCTGGTCGAGGCTCGTCGGCCAGAAGCACGCGATCGCCACGCTGCAGCGCGCGGTCGCCGGCCACGGCATGACCCATGCCTGGCTGTTCACCGGCCCGCCCGGGTCGGGCCGCTCCAACGCCGCGATCGCCTTCGCCGCGGCGCTGCAGTGCGAGCGCGGCGGCTGCGGGGTGTGCCACACCTGCGAGACCGTGCTGGCCGGCTCGCACTCCGACGTGAGCATCACCCGCACCGAGACGTCGGTGATCCGGGTCGAGGGGATCCGTGACCTGGTGCTGCGTTCGGCGCTCGCTCCGGCCCAGCAGCGCTGGCAGATCATGATCGTCGAGGACGCCGACCGCCTCAACGAGTCCTCCGGCAACGCCCTGCTCAAGGCCATCGAGGAGCCGTCCCCGCGCACGGTGTGGATGCTGTGCGCGCCGACCGTGGAGGACGTGCTGCCCACGATCCGGTCCCGGTGCCGCAACGTCGTGCTCACCACCCCGAGCGCGCAGGAGGTCGCCGGGTTCCTCGTCGACAAGCACGGCATCGACCCGTCGGTGGCCGCCTACGCCGCACGGTCCAGCCAGGGCCACATCGGCCGTGCCCGGGCCCTCGCCACCGACGAGGACACCCGTAACCGCCGCCGGGAGGTGGTCTCGATCCCGGCGGGCCTGACCTCGCTCGGCGCCTGCATGAACGCCGCGGCCAACCTGGTCGACATCGCGAAGGCCGAGACCGAGGCGGTCGGCGAGCAGGTCAACACCCGGGAGCGCGAGGAGCTCGACGCCGTCTTCGGCAGCGACCGGAAGGCCCGGACCTCGCGCTCCTACAAGGCCGCCCTGTCGCAGCTCACCGAGAGCCAGAAGCAGCGCGGGAAGCGGCGGATCCTGGATGTGGTCGACCGGTGCCTGATGGACCTGGTCTCGGTCTACCGCGACGTCATCGCCCTGCAGACCGGTGCCCCCGGCGACCTGGTCAACGAGGAGATGCGCCAGGACCTCACCGGGCTCGCCCGCCGCTCGACCCCGGAGCAGACGCTGCGCCGCATCGACGCGGTGTTCGAGGCCCGGGAGAAGATGCTGGAGTTCCAGGTGCCGCCGTTGCTGGGCCTGGAGTCGATGATGCTCGGGCTGCGGCTCTGACTGCACCGGTTCTGTCCGGGTCCCGCCTATTGTGAACGCGTGCCCACGAGCCCCCGTCGCCTGCTCAGCGCAGCAACCCTGCCCGTCGTACTCGCGATGGCGCTCGGGGGCTGTCAGCTGCTCGAGGAGGAGCAGCCCGACGCGCTGCCGTCTCCGACGCTGACCGCCGAGCCGCTGCCCGAGTCCTCGGAGACCGCGGCGGCCGAGGCGGGGCTGGAGCGGTTCTACGGCCAGGACGTCGACTGGTCCGCGTGCCGGCAGAGCTTCGAGTGCGCGGAGATCGAGGTGCCGCTGGACTACGCGGAGCCCGGCGGCGAGACCATCACCCTGGCGCTGCTGAGGGTGCCGGCCGGCGACCCGGGTCAGCGGGTCGGGTCGCTGGTGGTGAACCCCGGCGGCCCGGGCGGGTCGGGCATCGAGTTCGCCGCGAACACGGCGTCGTACTTCGGCTCCGAGCTGCGCCAGGCCTTCGACATCGTCGGCTTCGACCCGCGCGGCGTCGGGGAGAGTACGCCGGTCGACTGCCTGCCCGACAAGCAGCTGGACGAGTTCGTGGCGAGCGACCCCGACCCGGACACACCGCAGGAGATCGCCGAGGCGGACCGGATGGTCGAGGAGTTCGGCCGCGGGTGCGTCGAACGCAGCGGCGACCTCGCCGCGCACGTCTCGACCGCGGAGGCGGCGCGGGACGTCGACATCATCCGGGAGGTGCTGGGCGACCGGCGGCTGACCTGGTTCGGCGCATCGTACGGCACCTTCCTGGGTGCCACCTACGCCGAGCTCTTCCCAGACAAGGTGGGCCGGATGGTCCTCGACGCCGCGCTGGACCCGAGCCTGAGCCAGACCGAGATGAGCCTCGCCCAGGCACGCGGCTTCGAGGTGGCGCTGCGGGCCTACATCGGTGCGTGCGTCGACCGCGGCGGCTGCTTCCTCGGGGACACCGTCGACGCGGGGGCGCAGCGGGTCCGGGCCTTCCTCGACGAGGTCGAGAGGCAGCCGATCAAGGGCGACGGGGACCGCAGGCTCACCGTGGGCACGGCGGTGCTCGGCGTCTGGGCGCCGTTGTACAACCAGGACTACTGGCCGATGCTCGACCAGGCGCTACAGCTGGCGTTCCGCGACGAGGGACGGATGCTGCTGTCGCTGGCCGACGCCTACACCTCCCGCGGCCCGCAGGGCTACCTCGACAACTCGGTCGAGGCGCTGTACGCGGTCAACTGCCTCGACACCGAGGAACCGGTCCCGTCCTCGCAGGTGCCGCAGCTGGTGCCGCGGTTCGAGGAGGCCTCGCCGACGTTCGGGGCGATCTTCGCGTGGAGCCTGTCGAGCTGTGCCGAGTGGCCGATCGAGAGCGAGCGTGACCCCGGACCGCTTCGTGCGCAGGGCGCCGCGCCGATCCTCGTGGTCGGCACCTCGCGGGACCCGGCGACGCCGCTGGAGTGGGCCGAGTCCTTGGCGTCGCAGCTCGACTCCGGCGTGCTGGTGGCGCGTGACGGTGACGGGCACGGCGGCTACAACGCCGGGAACCGCTGCGTGGACGAGGCCGTGGAGTCCTACCTGGTGTCGGGCCGGGTGCCGGACTCCGACGTGACCTGCTGACGTCGTACCGGCGGCAGCCTGGCCGCGTCCTGCGGCGGCCGTGCCGGCGCGGGCGGGCATGATGTGGCCATGACGCGCTACGGCCCGCAGTACGGCCCTGACCTGACCTTCCTCGGCGTCGACCGGTGCGACCTCGACGACCCCGCCTCCTTCGCCGACGCCGACGTGGTGATCGTCGGTGCTCCGTTCGACGGCGGCACCTCGCACCGGCCGGGCACCCGCTTCGGGCCGATGGCGATCCGGCAGACCTGCTACCTGCCGCACGACGGCTCCCGGCCCCATCTGGCGCTGCGGGTCGACGCGCTGCAGGACATCCGGGTGGTCGATGCCGGAGACGTGGAGATGTACTCCGGCGACGTCGAGCGGTCGATCGCGGCGCTGGAGGAGGCGGTGTTCGCCGTGGCGTCGTCCGGCGCGGTGCCGCTGGTCCTCGGCGGCGACCACACGATCGCGCTGCCCGACGCCACGGGGGTCGCGCGGCACCACGGCTTCGGGCGGGTGTCGATGCTGCACTTCGACGCGCACGCCGACACCGGCGACATCGAGTTCGGCTCGCTGTACGGGCACGGGCAGCCGATGCGGCGGCTGATCGAGTCCGGGGCGCTGCGGGGGGACCGGTTCCTGCAGCTCGGGCTGCGCGGCTACTGGCCCGGGCCGGAGACGCTGTCTTGGATGGCCGAGCAGCGGATGCGGTCGTTCGAGATGACCGAGATCGGGGCACGCGGGCTGTCTGCCTGCCTGGACGAGGCCTTCTCGATAGCCACCGACGAGTGTGAGGGTGTCTTCCTCTCGGTCGACGTCGACGTGTGCGACCCCGGGCACGCACCGGGCACGGGTACGCCGGAGCCGGGCGGCCTCTCCTCGCGGCAGCTGCTCGACTCGGTCCGGCGGATCTGCCTGGAGCTGCCCGTCGTGGGCATCGACATCGTGGAGGTTTCTCCGCCGTACGACCACGCCGAGATCACCGCCTACCTGGCCAACCGGGTGGCGCTGGAGGCGCTCTCCGCCATCGCCGCCCGCCGGCACGGTCTCTCCCACGACCCGGCCGGGCCGCTGCTCGAGGGAAGGTGAGGAATCGCACCCTCTTCGCGATTGGCGTGGACGATCCACCGGCTCCTACAGTTGCAGCAGCAAGGTTTACGTTCGTTCACTCAACGGCGAGTGGAGGGAGAGGGGATGTTCGACGTTTTCTGCGCGGCCTGCGGCAAGCAGCAGCTGCTCGCGCCCGGCCAGGTGCGCTCGGTCATCAACGACGACCAGGGGATCGCGGTCATCTACGAGTGCTACTGCGGGGAGCTCGGTGCCCTGCGGACCGGTGCCGCATACGAGGCGGCGCTGGCCTGACGCCGGACCCGTTTCGGAGAATCCGGACGGCTTTCGTATACTCGTCCGGCGTGCCTGGCTCCGGCCCGGCACACGCCGCCTTAGCTCAGTCGGCAGAGCGATTCACTCGTAATGAATAGGTCGTCGGTTCGATTCCGACAGGCGGCTCTGGCAGAAGCCCAGGTCAACGGCCCTCTTCGGGCCGGCGGCCTGGGCTTTGCTCATGAGGGCGGTAAGCCTATGAGTAGGCCAACCGGTCCCTCAAACCCTCGGGAACGCCGGCGCAGTCGGACCACCGCGGACGACGGCGGACAGCATGGGACCGCTGTCGTGAGTGACCTGTACATCTTGAATGAACCCGTGCTTGGCTCGCCCAGCGGGCGAGGTGACTGTCGATGCCAGCACGTTGGGCACGAACGCCGGCCGGGCCGCGATGGTCTCGGCGGTTGCGGCGGATACATGCCAGCAACAAGACGAGAAAGGGCTCACTCGCCTTCACGACTCGGTGAGCGACAGAGGGACGATGAGCTGCCACGCTGGTGTGGGCTTGCCTACCAACGTTTCAGGTTCCCGGGACACCGTCTCTCGCCGCTGCCCGAGCGGGGTGGCTGTGAGTCCGTCGAGAAGGTGGTCGTGAAGCTCCTCATCGTCGCCGTCGCGACGGGAAGGCAATCGCTGTTGACTCCATGTGGTCCACGAGTTGGCCTCCCTGGGTGTTTCGGGCACCGGCGAACTCCACGTTCAAGGCGACAGAGCACCTTCAGCCAGAACCGATCACCGGAAGTCTGCCGGGTGGCTTTGACCGATTGACTCCGCCTTGTGGTGGGAGGTTCAGCCGACAAGGTGCTGGAGGAACCAGTCCTTCGCAAGGCCGCTGGAGATGTTGAAGCCCTCGGTGTAGATGTCGAAGTGTCCGCCGGGGACGAACTCGATGCGCTTGGGCTCACGAGCCTTCTGGAACGCGGCGATGGTCAGGTCCGTCGGCGTGAGGACATCGTGGTCTGCGGGGATGAGGAGCAGCGGGGTCGGCGCGATGAGGTGGATGTAGTCCTCGGGCGTGTATTCGGTCAGCCACTCCACAGAGCGAAGGGTGACCTCGTTTTTCCACGACGGTGCGATCGTATTGCCGCTCTCGGTGAACCAGACGTACGAGTCCGGGGTCGGCAGCGCCGACGGTGCCAAAGGGTCCTCGTCCACGACAGGGACCATGGCGGGCGCTTCGCCGTGGAACCGTGCGAGGCGATCGGCGTCGAACTGCTCCCGGAAACTGGGAATGAAGTCCGGACGGACCAATCTGCGGAAGTTCTCGACGCCGTTGACGAGGGAGCCTTGGCTGACGACGGCCTTGACGCGACGGTCGATGGCGGCGACCACGAGCACGTGGCCGCCAGAGTAGCTGCTGCCCCAGACGCCAACGCGGTCGCTGTCCACCTCCTCGAGCGTGGTCGCGTAGGTGATGGCGTGGCGGTAGTCCCGAATCTGCTGCCAGGGGTCGATCTCCTGACGGGGCTCGCCGTCGCTGGCGCCGAAGTTCCGGTTGTCGAAGACGATCGCGTTGATGCCGGCTGCGGAGAAAACCTCGGCATACTTGTCGAGGTACTGCTCCTTGACAGCGGAATATCCGTGTGCCAGTACGACGACGGGTGCGGCGCTGCTTGCGCCCTCGGCAGGGTAGAACCAACCGCGGAGGCTTACTCCTTCAGCGCTGAACTCGATATCGCGTCGAGACATGTCTTGCTCCTTCCGACTTCGGTCCTGGACCCGAAGGGGAAGGCGTTGCTCAACCTCGGGTCGGTGTGCCCCCAGTCTCATCAGGTGCGACGTCGGCCTCATGAACGCTTGCGCCAACTACGTGGACCAGCGCGCCACGATGGGTGCCGGTTAGGCGGGCGGTTCGAAATTCGGTTGGCGAGGTCCCGTAGTGAGCCTTGAACGTGCGGCTGAAATGGCTGCTGTCCGCGAACCCCCAGCGGCTGGCGATCGCTGCGATGGACCGGTCTGTCTCGGTTAGCTCTAATCGTGCGCGCGCTAGTCGCCTTGCCCTGACGACGTCAGTGACGGTCTGCCCCGACGCGCTGAAGATGCGGTTCACCGTTCTTACAGAGACTCCGTGGGCACTGGCGATGAAGGACGGCGAGAGCGATTCGTCGAGCAGGTGCTTGCCGATGAAGCGATCTATGGCATCACGGAGCACCGGACCGGACAAGGATGAGGACAGCGGCGCTTCGCTGTCGGGCCGCATTGCGCCGATGAGGAGTTCGAGGGTGGCGTTGCGCGCCGCGGCAAGGGAAGTCGCGCTGAGGTCTTCCAGGCTGTGGCTGAGAGTGGTGAGGTAGCCGGTCAGGAGCTTGGTGGATGGGGCGTCTCCGCGGAGGACGATGCCGGAGCGCGCCCATCCGTTCGCGCCCATCTCCTCCAAAGCGGAGCGGGGGATGACGAGGCTTCGCTTGGACAGTTGTTCCCAGACGGTGAATCGGGCGGGACGGGTGCTGTCCCAGCAGACGGCATCTCCCGGGGTCAGTTCGACCGCGACACCGTCCTGGCTGACGGTTTCACGACCGGCGTGGTTGATGAGCACCACGAGGAACTCGTCATCAGTCGCCGCGATCTGCTTGCGTTGCCGCGTGCCCGAACACGGGCTGCACTCGCAATCCACCAGCGCCAGGTCGTCGATCCAGCGGCGTGTAACCGAGGCGCCGAACGGTTTGGCGGACGGCGTGGGCTCATCGAACGCGACGGACCAAGGCAGGTGTGTCTTGGACAGCAGCTGTTCCCACTGGGCAAGATCGCTGTCGTGCGATCTGGCCTTGCGGGAGCCATTGATCGTGAATGCTTCGCTAGTGCGCATGGCTACGTCTCTTGTCAGGAAGCCAGGCTTCACAAACGGCACAGCACATCAAACTCGAGACCGACAGCTTGCGACAGGTATATCGCCTGGTTCAGGTGACGGTCCTCCAAGCGGACGTGGCCGCGTGGTCCCTCATAGGCCACCTCAGCGGGGTTGGTCGTCAGTGACTGCACGGAGGTGGTGCCAGCGGTGTTAACCAGCTCAGCGAGTAGGCGAACTCCTTCGTAGCAGGACTCTCCGAGGCTGTTTAGTGGTGGAGCATCCGTCCCGAAACGGGCCGCGAACCGACCACTGAAGTCCAGGCTATATGCGCTGCCGAGAGCCTCGAAGAATCCAGCGGCGGCAAAGAGGTTGGCGTTTGCGTCCTGTCCGCTGGCCAGCAGCATGTTCTCCTCCATGAGTGGGCTGAAGCGCAGATATGTGTCGGCAAGCCCTGCGGCAGCGAACTGACGGTTGAATTGCACCGCGTCATCGCCCACGAGCAGCATGAGGACGGCTTCACAGCCGCTCGTGTCGACTCGCTCGAGGGCACTGGTGAAGTCGTCCGTACCCAGCCCGACGTAGAGGGCATCTTGGATGTCGAATCCGAACGATGGGGCGAACCGTTGAACGGCCCGTGCAGTCCCCCGTGGCCATACATAGTCGTCTCCCACAATGGTCCACCGCTGGATGCCCAGCTCGCGTGACATCCACGACATGGCCGGACCGATCTGTCGCTCCGGTGTCTCGCCGGTGAGGAAGACACCGGATCGGTGCTCGCCGCCCTCGTAGAGGGCGGTGTACACGTAGGGCACGTGCTTAGCCACTCGAGGTGCGAGTGCCTCGCGGACGGAGGAGAGGTGCCAGCCCGTGACGGCGTCAACCAGCCCCGCTTCGACGAGTCCTGCCACCTCCTCCGAGACGAGGTACGGATCGGCGCCGCCGTCTACTGGGATGAAACGGAGCTCGCGTCCCAAAACACCGCCCGCTGCGTTGATCTCCTCTGCCGCAAGCTGGGCACACAACTCACAGGAGGGACCGAAGATACCGGCGGGTCCGCTCAAGGGGTTCACCAGCGCGACCTCGAAGGTGCTCAACGGGGGCCGGCGAGGGGGGATCTCATCGCCCTTCTTCATGCAGGCCTCCCCCGGTGACAACGGGCCCTTTAGTACGCTTGGGAAAATTTCGGGACTGAAGTATCCTTCGCGGCGATGCTAGTCATGCAGGGAGTCGGCTGCAATGGTTGAGGGACAGGATCGGCCCGAGTTGATCGACGTGTTGACTCAGGTGGAGCGCGGGATGACACGGCGGGTTGCGGCCGCGCTGCAGCCTCATGATGTCGGCGTCGAGGAGTGGCGTGTGCTGTCTGCGCTCGCCGAGACCTCCGGCCAGGCGATGAGCGCACTCGCGGAATTCGTTCTGGTGCCACCTCCCACGCTGACCAAGCTCGTGGACCGGCTGGTTTCGGAGAACCTCGTCTATCGGCGGATCGACCCCGAAGATCGCCGCCGCGTGCTGGTCTCGCTAACGCCCCGAGGCCGGCGTCTTCATCGGCGACTGCGCGGCGTGGTGGAGGCCACGCTTTCGCCGGTTTACGAGGATTCCGAAGTTTCGGAGCTTGCCCGGCGTCTCGGCGAGATAGCGCGTCGTCTGCAGGAGGATGTGTCCTCGTCCCATCAGACCTGAGGCGGATGAGTCTCCCTGACTACCGTGACGGGACAGTGAGCATGAAGCACGCACTGTTGGCTCACCGAGCCCAGAAGGAGCCCCCGAAACCCGCCGAGGCCGCGTGAGCCAACGACCAGCAGGTCGACAGATCGCGAGAGCTCGACGAGTATCGAAGCCGCGCTGCCCGTCAATGGGGAATGCTCGACGACCAGGCCTGGGAACTCAGCTTCCACGGCCTGTCGGGACTGCTCGAGCACCTGCGCCGCTCGTGACTCGGCCTCCGGCCCCACAGAACTTGAAGTCGACCAGTCCTCGCCCGATTCCGCGACCGTCCACGTCATCACGACTCGCACCCGGTCACCGCATCGTTGCGCCTGTCGACACGCCCAGTGCAGCGCTCGGAAGGCGATCTGCGAACCGTCAATTCCCACAAGTACTTCCATAGTCGCGCCCTTTCACGACAGAGCCTGGCCGAGGTAGGTGCCAATCCAGACGAGGGTCACCGCAGCGGCCAGGGAACCGATGAGGTTGGTCCACGCCATCATCCTGCGCTGCTCCTCGTGCAGGCGCAGGGAGTCGAGCGCCCACGTTGAGTACGTGGTGAACGCGCCCACCGCTCCCACTTCGAGAGCGAGGGACAACCACTGGGGCGACTCATTGAGTACGTCGCTGCCGTGCACAAGGCCGAGAGCGAAGGCGCCGGTGAGGTTAACGATCATGATTCCCACCGGGAACGGCGTCTGGCTCCGCTGTTGGACACGACTGAAGATCTCCTGTCTGGCCAACGCGCCGACAAAGCCGCCTAGGAGTACTGCGATCCATGTCACGGGGTGCCACCTTCCTGCTGGTTCCGGTGCTTCACGAGACGGTTACTCACGGCCCAGACGCCGAGAAGCGCGCTCAGTGGCGCCAGGGCAACGCTGATGGCGCTGTAGCCAACGGCGAGGAGCGGCCGGTCGGGGAGGCGTTCGAAGACCTCTAGGGCAAGCGTCGAGAACGTCGTGAGCCCCCCGCATGCCCCGGTTCCCAGGGCCGGTCGTAGGACCTCGTGGTGGGGCAGTGCGCTGGAGGGCACCGAGGCGATGATGCCGAGGGCCACGGCGCCCACCACGTTGACCATGAGCGTCGCCCACGGAAAGGCCTCCGGGTCCGGTGGGAGCACTGTCCCGGCTGCGTGTCTGCCGAGCGCCCCTATGGCGCCACCGAGGCCTATGGCGAGCAGCAGTGCAACTGGTGCTGGGAACCGATGTCGCCACCGCACGAGTATGACCTCCTCCCGACCTGTCCTGCACGGGAGCCGCCCTTGACAGATGCTTCCTGGCAAAATACTTTCCTAAGAAAGTAAGTTACTGCAACCGAGGACCGGCGATGCCCTCCTACGCGTACCACTGCGAATCCTGCGGCCCCGTTCAGGTGAGGCTCCCGATGGGCCGCGCCGGCGCATCGGTCGCCTGCCCGAGCTGCGCACGATCCGCGCGCCGCCGGTACACCGCACCTGCCAGCACGCGAGGGAGCAGCCCCGTGGCGCGAGCCCTGCAGCGACAAGAAGCCAGCGCACACGAACCGGAGGTGGTCACCACGGTCGCGGAAAAGAGGCAGCGACCACGCGTGACGACGGATCCTCGCCACAGCAAACTGCCGCGACCCTGACTCGCGCCAAGGTCCTCGTACGTCGGCCTGGGGGCGCGCCGCCCGACCTTTCATCTAGGGAGAACCGTCATGCCAGAAGTCGTCTTCAGCGTCGACCAGGCCAAGTCGATGCGGGATCAAGCAGTGCCCGGTCACAACCGATGGCACCCAGATGTGCCGGCCGCGGCGACCGTCCGGCCCGGCCAGGAGTTCCGCGTGGAGTGCCGCGAATGGACTGACTCCCAATTAGGCAACAACGACTCAGCGAACGACGTACGCGACGTCGACCTGACCCGCTGCCACATGCTCAGTGGCCCGATCGCTGTGGAAGGCGCGGAGCCAGGAGACCTGCTCGTCGTCGACATCTTGGACCTGGGGCCCATACCCCAGGAGACAGGACCAACGCCCGGGCAGGGCTGGGGGTACACCGGGATCTTCGCCAAGGCGAACGGTGGTGGCTTTCTCACCGACCAGTACCCGGACGCGTACAAGGCGATCTGGGACTTTCACGGGCAACAAGCAACATCTCGCCACATTCCGGGGGTGAAATTCACGGGCATTACCCACCCTGGACTGTTCGGGACGGCACCATCGCCTGAGCTGCTTGGCCGATGGAACGACCGGGAGCGAGCCCTCATCGCGACCGACCCGGACCGCGTGCCGCCACTCGCGCTCCCGCCACTCGAAGAAGGCACTCTGGCCGGACAAGCCACCGGTGAGATGGCTGCGAAGGTGGCACGGGAGGGTGCCCGCACCGTCCCGCCACGGGAGAACGGCGGAAACCACGACATCAAGAACTTCACTCGCGGATCGCGGGTGTTCTATCCCGTGCACGTGGATGGAGGGCTGCTGTCTGGTGGAGACCTCCACTTCAGCCAGGGCGATGGTGAGATCACCTTCTGCGGCGCCATCGAGATGGGGGGCTACATCGACTTCCACGTGGATCTGATCAAGGGGGGCATGGAGACCTACGGAATCACCAACAACCCGGTCTTCATGCCTGGCAACGTCGAACCGCGCTACTCGGAGTTCCTCACCTTCATCGGCATCTCGGTCGAGCACGACGACAACACCAACCGATACATCGACGCCACCACCGCCTACCGGAACGCGTGCCTCAACGCAATCGGGTACCTGAAGAAGTGGGGCTACACAGGAGAACAGGCGTACCTGCTCCTCGGCGCGGCTCCGATCGAGGGTCGCGTGAGCGGTGTCGTGGACATCCCCAACGCCTGCTGCTCGCTGTACCTGCCCACCGCGATCTTCGACTTCGACATCCGGCCAACAGCTCCTGGCGGCCCCCAGCGTGCAGACCGCGGACAGTGCGCGGTCACGTCGTAACGCGTGCCTTGACAGTTCTTCCCTCTACGCATACCGAGCACAACACCATTGGAGGCCCAGATGGCCGACTACGAGATCTTCGAGCTGGGGGACGTCCGACTCAGTGCCGGACAGACCTTGCGGGATGCCAAGCTCGCGTACAAGACCTACGGCACGCTGAACGCCGACAAGTCCAACGCGATCGTCTACCCCACTTGGTACTCGGGGCAGCACTACGACAACGAGTGGTTGATCGGCGAGGGCATGGCGCTCGACCCCTCCCAGTACTTCATCATCGTCCCCAACATGTTCGGCAACGGGCTTTCGTCCTCGCCGAGCAACACCCCGCCACCCCACGACGGTGCGCGATTTCCCAACGTCACCTTCCAGGACAACGTGGCGCAGCAGCACCGGCTGGTGACTGAGCACTTCGGCATCGAGTCGTTGGAGCTGGTCACAGGCTGGTCGATGGGCGCCGGGCAGACCTACCAGTGGGCGGTCAGCTACCCCGACATGGTGAAGCGGATCCTGCCCTTCTGCGGTTCGTCGAAGACCGCCGAGCACAACATCGTCTTCCTCGAAGGCGTCAAGTTCGCCATCAT
This sequence comes from uncultured Actinomycetota bacterium, assembly GCA_963747975.1. Lineage (GTDB taxonomy): Bacteria > Actinomycetota > Actinomycetes > Propionibacteriales > Nocardioidaceae > Nocardioides_C. Next base: position 1,219,723 of record CAVVHI010000003.1, on the reverse strand, counting down.
CACCGATGCCGCATGGCAAGACGGGATGTATGACAAGCAGCCCGTCAAGGGCCTGCGGGCGGTCGGCAGGGTCTACGCGGGATGGGGGCTCTCCCAGGCCTTCTACTGGCAACAGCTCTACAAGAAGGCGCCGTTCGACTACGCGACGCTGGAGGACTTCCTCGTTGGCTTCTGGGAGGGATTCTTCCTCGCAAAGGACGCGAACAACCTCCTCACGATGGCCTGGACGTGGCAGAACGGCGACATTGGTCAGACCCCCGGCTTCGACGGCAACCATGAGGCAGCACTCGCTTCTATCACGGCGAAGGCGTTCATCATGCCGGCCCAAAAGGACCTGTACTTCCCACCCGAGGACGAGGACTACGCGGTCTCGCACATGCCCAACGCCGAACTGCGCGTGATACCGGGTGTGTGGGGCCACTTCGCTGGGGGCGGTGTCAACCCGCCGGACATCGAGTTCATCGATGCCGCACTCAAGGAAATCCTCTCCACCTAGGAGGCTCGGGATGTCGACCAGCCCTAGCGGCGCACCACCCCACGCCGACACAGCACCGGCCACAGTGTTTGCACCCGAAGCCGGTGTCGGAACGCCCCTGGCGGTCGGAGCCTTCGGCTTCTCCGTCCTCATGCTCGGCATCCCGAGCGCCGAGCTCGTCGATCCGGCCGCCGTAGGAGTGTTCGCCGCCGTCGCCTTCGGCACCGGCGCGGTAGGCCTGCTCATCGGCGGGCTCATGGAGCTGCGCGCCAACAACATCTTCGGTGGAAGCTTCGCCGTCTTCTACTCCTGCTTCCTCTTCACGACCGCCCTGATGCTGCGGTTCCTGTCCGTCGAGATGGACGGCGCGGCCTTCGCGGACGCCTTCGGAACGTGGCTGCTGCTGTGGTTCGTGTTCACCGCGATGCTGTCGTGGGGAGCCTGGTACATCAACATGCCGGCGTTCCTGGCCTTTGCCCTCCTGGCAGTCGCGTACCTCCTGCTCGGCCTCGCGAACTTCGTCGGCTCGGCCGACACCGCACAAACCCTCACGCAGGTCGGAGGATTCGTCCTCATCGCGGATGGCCTGGTTGCCTGGTACCTCAGCTGGGGCCTCGCGGTGAACGGGATGGTCGGTGACAAGGTCCCGCTGTGGCCCCACCCGTACCGGTCAACCTAAGACCCGACTTCACGCGGGCTCTGCGCCGCTTGGAGCGTGCCAGCGGCGCACGTCTTCACACGCCCTGTGTCGATGGCTACCGTCAAGAGGACGTGGAAGCGTATCCCGGGTCCGGTGACCGGGTGCAGTCGTCATTGATGTGCTGGGACTCGCGGGCTCTCGGCAACCGACGGGAGGGGTGTGCTTATGACGCTGGCGGACGAGGTTGCGTACAGCACGGCAACAGATCTTGCGGCGCTGATCCGGCGACGGGAGCTGTCACCAGTCGAGCTGCTGGAGGCCACCATCGAGCGGATCGAGGCGAGGAACCCAAGCCTGAACGCGTTGGTCTTCACCGCGTTCGACGAGGCGAGAGAGAAGGCCGAGGAAGCCGAGGCTGCACTGAGCAGCGGTGCGGAGCTGGGCCCCCTACACGGCGTCCCGACAGCGACTAAGGACCTGTTCGACTTCAAGCCGGGGTGGCCGGCGACCTTCGGCGGTATCCGGGCGCTGAAGGACTTCACCATCCCGGCTTACTGCACCTACGCGGAGCGGATGCTCGCCGCCGGAGCGATCCTCGTCGGGAAGACCAACAGCCCGGTGATGGGCTTCCGTGGCACCTGTGACAACTACCTCTTCGGGCCTTCGCGGAACCCGTTCGACGTGGCCAAGAACACCGGTGGCTCCTCGGGCGGCAGTGCGGCCGCGGTGGCTGACGGGCTGCTTGCCCTGGCGGAGGGGACCGACGGCGGTGGATCGATTCGCATTCCGGCTGCCTGGTGCAATCTCTACGGCTACAAGGCCTCGTTCGGACGGGTGCCGATCATCGCTCGTCCCAATGCGTTCGGCTCGCTGAACCCGTTCATCTTCGAGGGCGCCCTGACCCGCACGGTCGACGATGCAGCGCTCGCGTTGGACGTGCTCGCCGGCTACGACGACCGCGATCCCTTCGCGCTCGAGGATGCCCCCCGTTCACGGCCGCCACTCGTCGCTCGATCCAGCGACTGCGTATCGCGTACAGCCCCGACTTCGGGGTCTACCCGGTCGACCGGGGAGTTGCCCGCGTGGTCGCCGATGCCGTGCGAGCCTTCGAGGAGGCAGGCGCGACGGTCGAGGAGGTCTCCATCGAACTCGACTACGACCAGCGCGAGCTCAGCGACCTGTGGTGCCGCCTGATCATGCCCCTGAACATCGAAGGGCTGGAAGGACTGAAGACCCAGGGCATCGACCTGCTGGGCGAGCACCGGGACGACTTCCCTCCGGAGTACCTCCGGTGGATCGACGAGGGCTACCGGCTCAGCGCGCTCGACGTCATGCGCGACCAGCGGATGAGGACGCACGTCTACGACCAGATCCAGCAGGTGATGCGCGACTACGACATCCTGGTCACGCCGACTCTTGCTGTCCCACCGGTGGACAACGCCGACGACGGGAACACAGTGGGGCCACGCACGGTCGAGGGCGTTGAGGTCGACCCCCTCATCGGGTGGTGCCTGACGTACTTCCTCAACTACACCGGTCATCCTGCAGCCTCGATACCGGCGGGGCTGCTCGACGGCCTACCGGTCGGCATGCAGCTGATAGGGCGCAGGTACGCAGATGCAGATGTCCTCGCCGCGAGTGCAGCCTTCGAGCGACTTCGTCCCTGGCACGAGCATTACGCCCGTGCCGCCGAGCGCACCATGTGACCTCCCGAGCCCAAGCTCGCGCGCGGGCCGGGAATCGAACCCGTCGGCAGTTGGACGGAACCGATGCCCTTCGGAGTGCTACCGCCAAGCCCGGGAAGCTACCGATTCCCCTGGTGTATCAAGGGATACGCCCTCGCTTCCGCACCTCACGGTACCCGAGTAGCACCGACCGACGCCGTTCGTTTCTGGACCGTACGTGGACCCCAGTCAAGTCCTCTGGGCAGGCAGCAACCACCGACTGAGGAGCGACGCCAACGCGGCGAAGTGACGCACTCTTGACACCCGGCAGCGGTAGATGATGCCGCAACCTGACGGGCGTTCGGACGTCGAGTGCCGGCGCTTGGCGACCTTAGCCTGGATCCGTGGAGAGGACTGGCGTGAGCGGCGCCGGTACGGCGCGCCAGACATAGAAGTGCCTTGTGGGGCAGAAGAATCGGGAGTGTCGACGTCCTGATCGTTCCGCACCGACAAGGCACTGAAAGTGAATCTATCTCATCCATGGTCCAAGGCCACGCCGCTGTTCGATGACGAGAACCTCGTGTCGGATGCTGGGCTGGTCCCAGTGATGGCGCTGGCCGAGCAGGCCGGGCTCTCGGACTTGGTCGCTGAGAAGCTCAGCCTGGACTCGCTTGAACCGCGGGTCGCCTCGGCGGGAGCCAATCCCGCGGGAAAGTTGAGCTCGATCATCGCCGGGATGGCCGCCGGCGCGGACAGCATCGATGATCTGCAGGTGATCCGCTCCGGTGGGATGAAGCGGGTCTTCGACCAGGTGTATGCGCCGGCGACGCTCGGCCAGTTCCTGCGCGAGTTCACCCATGGCCACTGCCAGCAGTTGGCCTCGGTAGCAAGGGCGCACCTGATCAACCTGGCGGAGCGGACCGACCTCCTGCCCGGGATCGACACCCAGGCGTTTGTCGATATCGACTCGTTGCTACGGCCGGTGTTCGGGCACGCCAAGCAGGGCGCCAGCTTCGGGCACGCCAAGATCGCCGGACGGGTGCTGCTGCGCCGGGGCCTGTCGCCGTTGGCGACCACGATCAGCACCCCGGAAGCGGCGCCGGCGCTCGCGGGGGTCCGGCTGCGTGCCGGCAAGACAGGTTCGGGCAAGGGCGCAGACTCGATGGTTCGCGAGGCGATCACCACCGCCCGCGCCGCCGGAGCGGTCGGGGAGATCCTGGTCCGCGGCGATTCGGCCTTCGGCAACAGCGCCGTGGTCGGTGCCTGCCTGAAGGCAGGTGCGCGGTTCTCGATCGTACTGCCCAAGAACTCCGCCGTCCTGCGGGCGATCGGGAGCATCGATGAGGAGGCCTGGACGCCGGTGCACTACCCCGGCGCGGTGGCTGATCCCGAGACCGGAGCATTGATCTCTGATGCCGAAGTCGCCGAGGTTGCCTTCACCGCGTTCGGCTCCACCAAGCGCCCGGTCACCGCCCGGCTGGTGGTGCGTCGGGTCCGTGACCAGAACAAGCTCGATGAGCTCTTCCCGGTCTGGCGCTACCACCCGTTCTTCACCAACAGTCTCGAGTCGACCACCGAGGCGGACCTGACCCACCGGCGCCACGCGGTCATCGAGACCGTCTTCGCTGACCTGATCGACGGCCCCCTGGCACACCTGCCCTCCGGACGGTTCCCGTCGAACCATGCGTGGGCGATCTGCGCGGCGATGACCCACAACCTGCTCCGCGCGGCCGAGACTCTCGACCCCTCCAGGCCAGCGGTCGCGCGCGGCGCGACGCTGCGCCGTCAGATCATCCACGTCCCGGCACGACTGGCCCGGCCACAGCGACGGGCGAAACTGCACCTGCCCGAGCACTGGCCCTGGGCCACCAAGTGGATGGCGATCTGGACCGGAGTCTTCGGCCAGGCGAAAGCGCCCCCGGCAACTGCCTGAGTCCCGTCCACGGCCGCGAAGGCACGACCCGAGGAACCCACAGCGGAAAGGCTGGGCAGACCAGCGGCTTCCTCACGCCCGCACGTCCCCGCTCTCACCAAGACCACGACGAGGCGTACCAAGCCGGCCAATCCACGGATTCAGGCTAAGACAGGCGGACTGAGCCGCACCTTCGGTGGACGTACACATCCCGACAAGCGATCGCCGGCCAGCTTTCTGATGCTCAGCCCTGCTCCTCCACCACGTCGTACCAGACGGTGGTGGAGGGTCCGTCCTCGAGCCCGGCCAGTTCCGCGCGGGTTGCCTTGAATGTGTCGTCGTCGTGCCAGCGAGCCCAGTGCTCCCGTGACTGCCACGTGCCGATGATCGCGCGCCGCCGGGGCTCGTCGACGTCCCGGAGCAGCTGCACGGCAACCCATCCGTCCATATCGGACGCGGCCTGGACGCGCTCATGCATCGCGCGATCCCAGTGATTTCTTGCTTCGTCCTTCAAAGTCACGGTCGTGACGACGGTCATCATGGCTCCGCCTCCTCGCGTCTCGGTCGCTCCTCGCTATGAGTGCCCAGGTACGTCGGCAGCACGCTCATGATGTTTGAGAACGACGAAAGGGCCACATCTCAGCACCCGCGGGTGTCCGCGCGCGGATCCCGGCGGACCGGGCGTTTGTCCCAGTGCCCGGCGTGCTTGATGGTCACTTGCGTCGTGCGCGGGAACAGTCGCCGTATGGTGGCCTCATGTTCGGGACGCACGTAGGGCGATCGGTCGCCGGCGACCCAGGGCACCGACCGGGTGAACGTGTCGGCGAGGTCGTCGGGGAAGCTGCCGATGCCGGCAGTCGCCTCCGGTGACGTCGCGGCGGTATGACTACGCACTCGCTACGCGCCCCTGTAGGCAGGGAGATTCACCCCAGGCGGGTCACCACGCCGCTCAACTTCGGCGAGCTCTGTTCGTCCGCGCGGTGGCGGGTGCGCTGCGTGGATCCTCAGGCCAGGCGTGCTTGGGATAGCGCCCGCGCAGGTCAGCACGCACGCCTGGGTAGCCGTTGTCCCAGAAGGACTCCAGGTCTGCGGTGACGGCGGCCGGGCGTCGCGCGGGGGAGAGCAGGTGCAGCAGGAGCGGGACCCTGCCGTCGGCCAGGACCGGTGCTGCGGTCCAGCCGAAGACCTCTTGCAGTCGCACGGCGAGCACCGGCTGATCCTGGGAGTAGTCGATCCGCACGCTCGACCCGCTGGGGACCTCCACGCGCTCAGGGGCCAAGTCGTTGAGCCTGCCCGACTCCGGCCACGGCACCATCGCTCGCAGGGCGGCAGTCACGTCGATACGACGAAGATCCTGCGGCCGAGCGGACCCGCGCCAACTGCAGCCCGAGCCAGGAGTCGAGGTTCTGTGTCAGTGCTGCGTCGCTCACGTCGGGCCACGGGTCACCGAGCGCGCGGTGCAGGAAGTCGAGGCGGGCGCGCAGCGCCGTGGCCGCCTCCGTCCAGGCGAGGAGAGCGATCCCCTCGCTCGCGACCGCCTCCCGGATCGCGTCGCTCACGGCCTGCGCGGGTGGATCGCTGATCGGGGTCGAGCTGAGCTCGATCGCGCCCAACAACGTCCGTCGGCGAGCCAGCACCCGCCCACTGGTCCAGGTGACCTCATCCACCTCGGTCCACAGCGATCCCGCTGCCTCCAGCGCGAGGTCCTCGGTGAGCGGGGCCGCCGCGCGGATCCGGGCCTCACGTTGCCCGGGCCGTCGCTGCGCGTCACCGACCGCGAGCCACTCCAGTCCGGCCAGCGGCCCCGGGGCGCGCGAGTCGAGCGCCGCGCCTGTCCCGGACGCCATCAGGTAGCTCGACGTATCGGAGCGCTTGCGTGCAATCCGGTCTGGATGCGCCAGGGCCACCACCAGACCCACCGCCACGTCATCGGTGAGTGCTCGGGCGTGGCCCGACGTCCCTCTCCGGTCGCCGGCGGTGCCTTGCTTCGCAACGACCTCTTCCAGCCGGGCGACCTGGTGGCGCCAGGATCCTGCCCGCTGGTCAGCGCGCAGTGACCGGAGCGCAGCAACCAGGTCTCCGCCGGGAGCGCGCACGTCCTCGCTCAGCATCGCGACCACCTCTGAGGCCCGCTTGGCCCCGACGAGACCAGCCCCGTCGATCAGGGCACGCGCCAGCCTGGGATCGGCCGGCACGCCAGCAATCACCCGGCCCCGCGAGGTGGCTCTCCCGTCCTCGGTCATCGCCCCTAGACCCACCAGCACCTCCTTGGCCGCCGACAGTGCGTGCACCGGTGGCTGGTCGAGCAGCGCCATGTCGTGGACGTCGTGGCTGCCCCAGCACGCCAGCTCCAGGGCGAAGGCCGTCAGATCGGCGGTGGCGATCTCCGGCTCCGGGTGAGCGGGCAAATGCGCGTGCTCCGCTTCGGACCAACAACGCAGCACGGTCCCCGGACCCAGCCGTCCGGCCCGTCCCGCCCGCTGCTCGGCCGCTGCCCGGCTGACTGCGACGGTGACCAGAGAAGCCAGTCCGCGACGGTGATCGGTGCGCGGCTCGCGCGAGAATCCGGCATCCACCACGACGCGCACCCCGGGCACCGTCAGCGACGACTCGGCGACCGCGGTCGAGACGATCACTCGTCGACCCGGGCCCTCGCTAAGCGCACGATCTTGCTCGGCGCCGGACAAACGTCCGTGCAGGGCGTGCACGGCCGCGTCCACGCTGGCAAGGCGACGTACGGTCGCCTCGACCTCCGCGACACCCGGCACGAAGACCAAGACGTCCCCCTCGTGCTCGACCAGCGCACGACGCACGGTCGCTGCGACATGGTCGTGAAACGCCGGGGTGATCCCCAGGTCGTCGGTGCGGCGCACCCCCGCAGGCGGCGGACACCAGACCGCTTGGACCGGGTGCAGGGCACCCGGGACGCGGATCACCGGAGCGCCCAAGACATCGTCGGGACCATCGGGATCGTCACCTCGGCCGAGCAGGGCGGCCGTCCGTTCGGCCTCGATGGTGGCCGACATCGCCACCAGGGACAGGTCCTCACGCAGGTTGGCCCGGACGTCGATGAGCAGCGCCAAGGTCAGGTCGGCGTCGAGGTGGCGCTCGTGCACTTCGTCGAGCACGACGGCCCCGACGCCGGCCAGCTCGGGATCGTGCTGGATCCGCCGGAGCAGCAGACCGGTCGTGACGATCTCGACACGTGTACGTCGACTGCTGCGTCGGTCTCCGCGCACGGAGTATCCGACGGTCTCGCCGACCGATTCACCGAGCAGATGCGCCAACCGACGGGCAGCAGCGCGGGCAGCGATGCGGCTGGGCTGCGTGACGACGACCCGTCCGGCAACGACCTCGGCAACCGCGGGTGGGACCAACGTCGTCTTGCCGGTGCCCGGCGGTGCGTGGACCACCGCGACTCCGCGAGTGCGAAGCGCCTCGACGAGAGGGCCCAGACCCGCGGTGACCGGAAGGTCCGGCGGCGCGGCGAGCAGGTTGCGCAGCGGGTCGGACACACATGCAGTGTGCCTGACGCGCATCTGCGGATGAGGCTGCGGGACACGCGCCTACGTACCTGACATCCGAGAAAGCTGAATCTGTTTCCGCAGGGTCAGCATCGGCGCTGAATGTCCGCTCGCTTGGCTGATGCAGAGGCGGCGGAGTGACGCACCTTCTTGGCTGCTCCGGTCTTCCATCAACGCGGCACATGCGTGGAAGCGCGATGCACTGCTATCGCGGATGCGGCTAGAACGTGGCAGAGGCGAGGGGCGCCTGGGAGAAGAGGACCTGCTCCTGCATGCGTTGCGAAAGTTGCCCCACCCCGGCATACGTTTACAGGTCGAGCTGGAGGCGCGCCCACGCGTGGAGAGTCAGTGCCGCAGAAGCAGCCGGCACGACGGTCACGAGCGCCAGCTGGCCCGTGCGGACCTCCTCCGGGGCGATCGCCCAGAGCGCGGGTGCCGCGACGGGGAACCACCCTCCGGTGCCCGCGACCGCGAACACCTGGGCCATCACGACGAGCACCACGGTTGTGGCTATCCCCGGCAGCAACCCACGCCCTAAGGTGGCGACCCAGGCCGCCGGCCAGACGACGAACCCGGTCAGCACCGTGAGCGTGAACAGGCGCGCCAGCCCGCTCCACGCGTCAGGGGGTGGAGCGCCGAGCCCGGAAACCAGGCCCACCACGAGGACGACCGCGGTGAGCGCCAGCGCGACCGGGACCGTGGCGACGGCGAACACCGCCAGCTTGGCCACGGCGACCTGCGCGCGGGACACGGGCAAGGCGAACAGGCCAGCAATGGTGTGGTCGGCGAACTCCCGCCCGACGAGCCAGCTCAAGGCAATCCCAAAGGCCAGGAACCCACCGGCCGCGGTGATCTGCGCAGCGGCGCCGACGAGCTGCGGCCAGGGGTCGGCGTCGGCAATGCCAGCCAGCTGCGCGCGGATCTGCTCGTTGCCACCGCGGGCCGCTGCGGTCATGACGCCCGCCAGGATCCCCACGCCGGCGACGAGGAGAGCGCCGGTTGCGAGAAGCACACGCGAGGACGTGGCTTTGCGGCACTCGACCGCGACGACGGTGACGGCCGGCATGGCGATCATTCTCATGAGATCTCCTCCGAGCGTTGCTCGTCGTCGGCCAGCACCAGCGCGAAGAACTCCTGCTCGATGTCCTTCCCCCCGGGGTCGAGCATGCCGATCACCTGTCCGTGGTTGATCACCGTGATTCGGTCCGCGATCCGCGCGACCTCGTCGAGGTGGTGACTGGAGACGAGCACGCCCGCCCCGGCCGTCGCACGACGAAGCAGTGCAGTGCGAAGCAGGATCACACCGCGCGGATCAAGCGAGCTCGTCGGCTCGTCGAGCACCAAGACGCGTGGCTGGTGCTGCAGCGCAGCAGCGAGGTTGAGGCGCTGGCGGTTGCCCTGGGAAAGGGCCCGAGCGCGGCGCCGAGCATATGCCCGGAGGCCGAGGTCGGCGATGCCAGCCTCGACGACCTCGCCGACGATCTTCTTAGGCACCCCCCGCAGGCGGGCGGCGACGGTGAGGTTGGCGATGGTGGTGAGGTCTGGATAGTCGAATGGTTCATCGACGGTGTGACCGACACTAGACCACGGCGCGCCGACCACGACCCTGCCCGAGTCCGGCCTCAGCATCCCGAGAAGCAGACGCATCAGTGTCGTCTTGCCGGCACCGTTGAGCCCAACGAGCGCGTGTACCTCGCCGTACGTGACGTCGAGGTCGATGCCGTGGACGCCCGCGCCCCCCGGGAAGGTCCGGACAAGCTCCTCGGCCCGAATCGCACACTCACCCATCGCGGCGCTCCAGGGTCACAAACGCGACCAGCAGCGCCTCACCCAGCGCCACGTCGTCGTGCGTGGCCCACTCGAGCATCGCGGCTGTGATCGCCGCCATCGTCGCCGCGGCCGCGACCCGGGCGGACAGGACATCGACGCCGTCCTCGACGAGGGCGTCAGCGATCGATGCCTCAGTGGCCGCGTTGTTGCTGGCCAGCTCGCCGGCGAGCGACGGGGTCTGCGCGACGATGCGCACCTTGCGGCGGACCACGGCCTCGTCGCGATCGGGCAGACGCGCCCACGCGGCCCGGATCGCCCGTACGGCACGAGTGATGGGATCGAGGGCGGACGGCTGGACGGCCACCGCATCGGCGATCACCGGGTCGTACGGGTCGTCGAACAGCACCCGCGACTTGGCGGTGAAGTGCCGGAAGAACGTCATCTGCGCGACGCCCGCCGCATCGGCGATCTGCGCGACCGTCGTCTGCTCGAACCCCTGACGCTCGAACAGGTCGAGAGCAGCCTGCTCGAGGCGGGCGCGGGTGCGGGCGCGCTTGGTCCGAGGCATACCAAAATGTTAGTCGATAACATTCGAGAGCGCAGCCCCCGACCTCTTGGGGCCAGGAACTGCCGCGACCCGGGGCCAGGATCCGCCACCCTCGCTTCGGAACTGCACCTTCGGTGCCAGCGAGTTTCAGGACTCAAGTACTCGCTGTCGATCGGCATGTGTGTGAAAGTCGGCGGCCCGACTAGCGGCGGAAGGACGCGCGTGGCCAGCAGAGGGCGTTCCACGGCACTCTCGACCAGCGGCATGCGCGGGCGTGCGAGCGACGTCTCAGCGCTGTGGGGACTCAGGCGTATCAGACGTGTCGTCGAACACCATGATCTGCGTCGTCTTGCCCTCGTCCACCCCGGATTCCCCCGTCGCGGCAAAGCCGGCGGCACGCCAGACGCCAATGGCTCGCGCATTCTCCACGGCTGGGTCGGCGATCAGTGGGATCCATCCTCGTGAGGTCAATGCCAGAGCAAGAGCGCGCGCGGCGCGCGTCCCGATGCCCCGACCCTGTGCCTCCGCGGCGATGAACATGTCGAGCCCAAAGCGCCCCGGTTGCTGCCAAGCCTGCACGTAGCCGACCGAGCGCTGGCCCTCGCGGATCACGTACGAGACGACAGCAGGGGCCCGCCGACCCGTGTACTTCGCCAGCACCTCCTCCACTGGCACCACTCGGCCAGCCCAGAAGCGGTGCACCTCCGGAGAACGGGTCCAGTTGCTAATCGTGTCGGCGTCACTGTCGTTTGCCAGCCGCAACGTGACCTCCGTATCCGCAACAACGCTGCTCGGAAAGTCCAGGTAGGCCACCATGAGCCGAGCGTAGTTGTCGCGGTCGATTGCGGCGCCTGCGTCATTGGCACGAGAGTGGAAGTCCGGGAGCCGTTTGGCGGCGTGACGCGCCGCTGTCGCCGCCGAAGATCGGGCGGGCAAGTCACTCGTGGCATGAGGTGTCGACAGGCACTCAGCTTGAGCTGTGGTCATCGGCTTGGTGCACGGCAGTCATTCCGGGCCGCAGGCGCGGTGCTGCCCAGGTCAGCGTGGGCGCTGCTCCAGCAGCGTCTGCGTCTCGGTGTCGGCGAAGCCGACAGAGCGGTAGACCCGGATCGCGAGGTAGCCGGGGTCGGCCACCATCACCAGTGTGCGCGCCCCGAGTTCGTCGAACCCGTAGGCCGCCACCCGGTGCACGAGCGTCCCGGCGACTCCCTGCCCGCGATGGCCGGGATGGGTCTCGACGCTTTGGAAGCGCGCTAGGCGGTCGCCTGCGTTGACCAGGCCCATCGAGGCAACGAGCCGGTCGTCGACAAAGGCGCCCCACCAAGCGCCGTGCCCCGCTTCGCACAGCGTCCGATCTGCGACCGCACGCCGCTCGGCGAAGGTGCGGTAGCCCGCGCCCTCGGAGCTGTCGGGGTCGGCAGCGTCAACCGCGACTGACACCTCGACCCGCTGCACCCAGTCGTCGTCCGTAGCCAGGATCCGGCACCGCACCGATCCGTTCGGGCGTGGCGGGGCGTGCACGGAAGTCGCCGTCATCACCGTCGAAGCGTCGACGTGAAGTCCTGCCTGGATCAGCGGTGCGAGAGCCGTGGCCTGATCGGTGATGCCGTCCACCCCGAAGGTGCGGAAGTCGCCGTTGGGCAGGTCAGCGTCGTAACGCGCCAGCACGCCACCCACCGCGTCGGCTGCTGGCGGCCTGGCGAGCAGGTCGAAGTTCCCCCAGCGAAGGTCGGGTTGTCGGGCGTGCGCACGGCGACGTATCGGCCGCGGTCCTCGACGATCGAGCCTGCGAGCCGGAGCAGGGCTAGGTCGGTGCGGAACGCGAGCGAGTGGATCTCCACGGATGTGGAGCCTACGTGTGGTGAGACTCGCGGCTATATGACGCGGCGCCTCTCACGCGGTTGGCAGCCGGCCGGAGCGTCGCTGGACGCGACCTGGTCAGTCCGGGGGTGGGCGCCCGGTCGCGCGCAGCCGCCCAGGCGTGCCACCGGCGCCCCGCCACGGGCCGTCGAGGTCGATCACCGCGAGCGCCGGAGGTTGGCAGTGTGAGCCGTTCGCCAATGAGGGTCTCGGCGAGGTCCTCGAGTCCGGGGTTGTGACCGACAAGAACGACCGTCTTGAGCGCCTCGCCGAGACTGCGGACGATGTCGAGGAGTCCGAGCGCGGAGGCGGCGTACGCGTGTTCGTCGTGTCGCGTCTCGGGCCGCTCGCCCAGATCAGCCGAAACCAGGTCCCAGGTGGCGCGGGCGCGCTCGGCGGTGGAGACAACCGCCATGTCGATCCGGTCGACGTGGGTGGCCAGCCACAGGCCGGCCTCCGGGGCCTGGCGCCGGCCGCGCTTGCCGAGCGGACGGTCGATGTCCACCTCGTCGCCTGACCAGTCCGACTTGGAGTGCCGCAGGAGGATCAGGGTGTGCTCGGCCACGCGTCCAGTGTGCCCATCAAGCCTGTCCCTCGGCCACGACGCCGGTATGCGCCCGCGTCGCGGCGGATTGACGCTGGTCTCGGAGACTGCGGATCGCAGGGATGTGAGCGCGATTCGTGGGCCCGGGCTTTCTCATACGCTCGGACACAGCTCGATTGGGGCAGCCTGATCCATCACCACTTTTGACTTCTCTCACCGCGCGGCTAGCGTGGAAGGCGATGTACTTCGGGCTGTCCTCGGTAGACCGAGTGGCTGCGCGCCTGCGGATGCCGCTGGTAGCGGCGGGAGTCGCGGTCATGTTGGGGACGCTGCTCGCCGGGCCCTGGACGGAACCCCCGGTTTGGCTAAGCCTGAATCCGTGGATTGGCCGGCTTGGTACGCCTCGTCGTGGTCTTGGTGAGAGCGGGGACGTGCGGGCGTGAGGAAGCCGCTGGTCTGCCCAGCCTTTCCGCTGTGGGTTCCTCGGGTCGTGCCTTCGCGGCCGTGGACGGGACTCAGGCAGTTGCCGGGGGCGCTTTCGCCTGGCCGAAGACTCCGGTCCAGATCGCCATCCACTTGGTGGCCCAGGGCCAGTGCTCGGGCAGGTGCAGTTTCGCCCGTCGCTGTGGCCGGGCCAGTCGTGCCGGGACGTGGATGATCTGACGGCGCAGCGTCGCGCCGCGCGCGACCGCTGGCCTGGAGGGGTCGAGAGTCTCGGCCGCGCGGAGCAGGTTGTGGGTCATCGCCGCGCAGATCGCCCACGCATGGTTCGACGGGAACCGTCCGGAGGGCAGGTGTGCCAGGGGGCCGTCGATCAGGTCAGCGAAGACGGTCTCGATGACCGCGTGGCGCCGGTGGGTCAGGTCCGCCTCGGTGGTCGACTCGAGACTGTTGGTGAAGAACGGGTGGTAGCGCCAGACCGGGAAGAGCTCATCGAGCTTGTTCTGGTCACGGACCCGACGCACCACCAGCCGGGCGGTGACCGGGCGCTTGGTGGAGCCGAACGCGGTGAAGGCAACCTCGGCGACTTCGGCATCAGAGATCAATGCTCCGGTCTCGGGATCAGCCACCGCGCCGGGGTAGTGCACCGGCGTCCAGGCCTCCTCATCGATGCTCCCGATCGCCCGCAGGACGGCGGAGTTCTTGGGCAGTACGATCGAGAACCGCGCACCTGCCTTCAGGCAGGCACCGACCACGGCGCTGTTGCCGAAGGCCGAATCGCCGCGGACCAGGATCTCCCCGACCGCTCCGGCGGCGCGGGCGGTGGTGATCGCCTCGCGAACCATCGAGTCTGCGCCCTTGCCCGAACCTGTCTTGCCGGCACGCAGCCGGACCCCCGCGAGCGCCGGCGCCGCTTCCGGGGTGCTGATCGTGGTCGCCAACGGCGACAGGCCCCGGCGCAGCAGCACCCGTCCGGCGATCTTGGCGTGCCCGAAGCTGGCGCCCTGCTTGGCGTGCCCGAACACCGGCCGTAGCAGCGAGTCGATATCGACAAACGCCTGGGTGTCGATCCCGGGCAGGAGGTCGGTCCGCTCCGCCAGGTTGATCAGGTGCGCCCTTGCTACCGAGGCCAACTGCTGGCAGTGGCCATGGGTGAACTCGCGCAGGAACTGGCCGAGCGTCGCCGGCGCATACACCTGGTCGAAGACCCGCTTCATCCCACCGGAGCGGATCACCTGCAGATCATCGATGCTGTCCGCGCCGGCGGCCATCCCGGCGATGATCGAGCTCAACTTTCCCGCGGGATTGGCTCCCGCCGAGGCGACCCGCGGTTCAAGCGAGTCCAGGCTGAGCTTCTCAGCGACCAAGTCCGAGAGCCCGGCCTGCTCGGCCAGCGCCATCACTGGGACCAGCCCAGCATCCGACACGAGGTTCTCGTCATCGAACAGCGGCGTGGCCTTGGACCATGGATGAGATAGATTCACTTTCAGTGCCTTGTCGGTGCGGAACGATCAGGACGTCGACACTCCCGATTCTTCTGCCCCACAAGGCACTTCTATGTCTGGCGCGCCGTACCGGCGCCGCTCACGCCAGTCCTCTCCACGGATCCAGGCTTAGAACCCGACCGGACAGCATGCGAGGAAGCATCGTGTCCTGAACCTCACTCGCCTGTCCCTCGCGCATACAGTTCTGTCCGACGATCCGCGAACACGTCGTTGCGGGGGCCGGTTCGCTTGTCGGCGGCGGTCTTCAGCAGGCATGACGCGGTCACGATCTGCTCCGCTCCAGACGCATCGGCGAGGGCGAGTGGATACCCGTCCGGTCCGATGATGGCTGAGGCGCTGGCCCATTCGACTCCGCGCTCGGAGCCGGTGCGGTCGGCGACCGCGAAGAAGACGCGGTTGACCGCTGCGCTCGCTTGCACCCGGACCACCTCCATAGGTCTCTCGCCGGCAGGGCGCGCCTCTGCTGGCCAGTTCGTCGGTGCGCAGACCACGTCGGCCCCTTGAAGTGCGACCGCGCGCATCCACTCCGGGAACTCGAGGTCATAGCAGACGACCATCCCGATGCGCCCCCTGTGCGTCTCGACGACCGGTGGGGGAGCCGATCCGGGGGTGAAGAAGTCACTCTCGCGGTCCCACAGGTGAGCCTTGCGGTACACCGCCCGGGGGCCGGACTCGTCGACTAGGACGGCGCTGTTGTAGATCAGGTCCCCTGAGCGTTCGGGGAAGCCGGCGACGACGATGAGACTGCGTTCACGTGCGAGCGCAGCGAGACGCTGGGTCGTTGGGCCATCGGCTGGCTCGGCGACCTCACGGACTTCCTCGAGATCCCGGAAGACATAACCTGACGTGACGAGTTCGGGTAGAACGATCAACTGCGCCCCGGCGTCGGCCGCGGTGGACACCGCCGCCAAGGCACGGTCAACGTTTCCTGCCACGTCACCGATACGCGGCGCGAGCTGGCAGACCGCGACGCGGACAGCGGCGCGGTCTGCCGTCTGCACTGTGCGACTGGAGACCACGTACGTTCAGCCGACCTTGACCGAATCTGTCTCGACATCCTCTTCGAGGTCGTGCTCCTCGAGACGCAGCTCGGGGGGACGCCGCGTGAAGAAGCGAGTAAGGCCGGCCAGATAGATGAAGCCGACCCCAACCCAGGACAGGCCGACCACGAACGTCAGGCCGGAGAGACTCGTCCACAGCCACAGGGTCAGCAGGACGCCGATTCCGGGCACCACGCCGTACTTCACGATCTCGGCGCCCGAGCGCTGGTTGCTGTCGATCACGTAGTGCTTGATGACCGAGAGGTTCACGAACGAGAACGCGACCAAAGCACCGAAGCTGATCATCGCCGCCGCCAGCTCCAGGCTGATCACGAGGGCGACGAAGGAGATCGCGCCCACGAGAAGCGTGGCGTAGATGGGCGTGTGGAAGCGCTCGTCAAGCCGACCGAAGAAGCGGCGCGGCAGGGTGCCGTCGCGGCCCATCGCGTACAGGATCCGGGAAACGCTTGCCTGGGAGGCCATCGCCGAGGCGAAGCACCCGGCGACGTAGGCAGCGGTGAAGAACGCGGCCAGGAACCCGCCTCCGGCGAACTTCATGACGTCGAGTGCTGCAGAGTCCACGTTGGTGAACTCCTGCCACTGGGGAAAGACCAGGTGTCCGACGTAGGAGATGGCGATGAACGTGGCACCTCCGATGATGGTCACCAGCATGATCGCGCGGGGGATGCGCCGACGGGGGTCCGGAGTCTCCTCCGAGAGGGTCGACACGGCGTCGAAGCCGAGGAACGAGAGACACAGGATGGCTGCGCCGGCGAGGAGAGCCGAGTTCTCGGTGCCTTGGCCGAAGAAGGGGTCGGTGAGCGACGGGAGTCCGTTGCCGGCGATCGTCCTGAAGGAGGCGACGAGGAACACCGCGATGAAGACGATCTGGAACGCGACCAGCACGAAGTTGGCCTTGGCCACGAGCTTGATCCCGAGGACGTTCAGGCCCGTGACGAGGAGGATCGCGCCGACGATCCAGATCCACATCGGCACGCTCGGGAAACTGGCGTTCAGATAGATGCCGATGACCAAGTAGTTGATCATTGGCAGAAAGATGTAGTCGAGGAGAAGTGCCCAGCCGGTCATGAACCCGAGGTGCGAGCCGAAGGCTTTCTGCGTGTAGGTGTAGGCCGAGCCGGCGTAAGGATGTGCACGCACCATCCGCCCGTAGCTGTAGGCCGTGAACAGCATCGCGGTCAACGTGATCACATACGCACCCGGAAGGTGGCCAGCGGTGAGGTCGGTCACCACGCCGTAGGTGGTGAAGACGGTCAACGGCACCATGTAGGCGAGGCCGAACAGAATAAGTGAGGGCAGGCCCAGCACGCGGCTGAGCCGGACGTCGGATGGAGTGGTGGTCGTGCTCATGTATTGCCTCTTTCAGGGACGTTGTTGAGCCAGCACGTCCGACGCGAAGGTGTGGGTGACCTCCGCGTCAGCCGGGAGACCGGAGTGCTGGTTGAAGACGTCGTGACGGACAGGGCGGGTACGCCCGCGTGCCGCCGACTTCTTCGTCGAACACAGCAGTGCTGGTGATGACCGGCTCTGCATGTCCAGTGACGTGTCGCATCCTTGGGTTCCTGTCCTCGTTGTCCACAGCGCCGACTCAGAGGAAGTACAGCCGGGAGAGGGCTACCGAGTCCGCCGGCTGCGACATGACGCGTTCGCCGTCGAGCCGGACAGCGCCCGTGTCCACCTCGACGTCGACAAGTCCGGTCCTCGCGTTGAGCACCATGTCGTCGAGGTGGAGGTCCCGGGTGCCCGTGACTGCCACTCGGCGCCGTCTCGTGGGGAGCCGGTCGACGCCGCTGTCCTTTGCGGACTTGCTGACGAACGCCACCGAGATCTCGGCCGGCGCGGCCCCGTGCCCGCCGAACTGTGGCCCGAGCACCAGCGGCTCCGCTGACTCCACGGCAGCATTGGGGTCACCCGTGACGCCCCAAGCGGGGAAGCCGGCCTTGAGCACGAGCTGCGGTTTCGCGCCGAACGACGCCGGGTCCCAGAGGACGATGTCGGCGAGCTTGCCCGGCTCCAGCGTCCCGACCTCATGCGCCAGGCCGTGGGCGATCGCGGGGTTGACGGTCAGCTTCGCCAGGTACCGGAGAACTCGCGCATTGTCGTGCTCGTCCTCCGGTCCCCGCTCGGTCTTCATCTTTCCCGCCAGCGCGAAGGTACGTCGCACCGTCTCGCCGGCACGGCCCATCCCCTGGGCATCGGAGGAGGTGATCGGGATGACTCCGAGATCGTGCAGCACGTCTTCGGCACCCATGGTCTGTGCGCGGATCCGGTCGCGGGCGAGAGCGGCGTCGCACGGCAGGTCCGGGGACAGTCCGTGGCAGGAGAAGATCATCGCGTAGTGCTCTTCCACCGCGTCCCGCCCGAATGGCAGCGTGGGGTTGGTCGACGAACCGATCACGTTGCGCTGGCCGGCCAGGCGGAGAACGTTGGGAACGTGGCCGCCTCCACACCCCTCGATGTGGAAGGCGTGGATGGTACGTCCCTCCAGCACCGCGAGGGTGTCCTCGACTGACAGGCTCTCGTTCAGTCCGTCGGTGTGCAGAGCGACCTGCACGTCGTGCTCCTCTGCGACCCGCAGCGCCGTGTCAAGTGCCCGGCCATGTGCGCCCATGTCCTCGTGGACCTTGAACCCGCACGCCCCGCCGCTCTCCAGCGCCTCGAGCAGCGGGCTCGGGCGCGAGGAGGAGCCTCTGGCCAGGAAACCGATGTTCACGGGCCAGGCGTCGAAGGACGCGAACGCCGTGCGCAGCGCCCAGGGCGAGTTCACGCCGACTCCCCAGACGGGTCCGAACTCCTGTCCGATGATCGTGGTGACGCCGGAGGCCAGCGAAGCCTCCATCACGCGGGGAGACATCAGGTGGACGTGGGTGTCGATGGCTCCCGCGGTGGCGATGAGTCCCTCTCCGCTGATGATCGTGGTGCCGGTCCCGACGGGCACCTCCACGCCGTCGAGCGTGTCAGGGTTGCCCGCCCGGCCGATCGCCCAGATCCTGCCCTCGCGGATACCGATCGAGGCTTTCCGAACCCCCAGCACTGCGTCGAGGATCAGGACGTTCGAGACGACGAGGTCGCACGTGTCGCCAATCGACGTCGGCTGCAGGTGCATGCCGTCACGGGCGGTCTTTCCAAAGCCGGCCAGGAACTCATCCCCGAGTCGCTGGGAGTCCCCTTCCACCTGGACCACGAGACCGGTGTCGCCGAGCACGACCCGGTCGCCGGTGCTCGGGCCGTACACAGCGGCGTAGGCGGAGGCCCTCATGACTCGTCTCCCTCGTCGAGGTAGCCGCAGGCTCGAGCCCGCGCGAGGGCCGCTTGTTTGGCTCCGGGTGCGTCCAGCGGGCCATCGACGAGCCCGGCGAAGCCGATGACGACCCGCTCGCCGCGGATCGCGCGTGAGTGGCACCTCCACGGTGCTTCCCGGGTCGAACCGCTGTGCCGTCCCAGCGGGTACGGCGAGGTGGCGCCCGTACCCGCGCGCCCGGTCGAAGGACAGTCGCGGGTTGACCTCGAAGAAGTGGAAGTGCGAGGTCACGCTGATCGGCACGTCCGCGTGGTTGGTGACGGCCACGTTCACCACGTCGTCGTACTCCGCCTCCCGAGAGGACACCTTCGACGTGACGGCTCCAGGGCCGTGCGGGTCTGGAGAGACGGGACCGCCGAACGGGTCATCGACGACGGCTAGCCGGGTGCCGTCCTCGAACACGGCCTCGACCCTGACCTCACGGACTACGTCGGTGACGCCCGGCAGCACGTCACCGGGGGCGAGCACGGAGCGGCCGAGGGCCACGGCCTCGGACAGCCTCAGCCCGTCTCGTGCGGCCTCGGCAACGGCGTCTGCGATCAGGGCTGTGGCCTCCGGCACGTTCAGCCGAAGGCCGCGCGAGCGGCGGGCACGGGCGAGCTCGGCTGCCGTGAACAGCAGGAGCCTGTCTCGCTCCCCGGGTGTAAGCCGCAACTGCGTCGCCCCCACGGTTCGTGTGGTTGGCGTTACACAACCACATGCGGAAACGTTTAAGCAAGGGTGCAGGAGTAGCGGTTCCGGTCGTCGTCGGCCTGCTGTTGTCCCGGGTAGGCTCGGCTTCATGGTCGCCCGTGTGACTATCCATGACGTCGCGAGGGCGGCTGGAGTTTCGACGACAACTGTCTCCAACGCCCTTACCGGCGGTGGGCGGATCGGTGCCACGACGCGAGCGCGGGTCCTGGAGGTGGCCGAGCGACTCGGCTACTCCGCCAATCCCAGCGCCCGTGGCCTCAGGATTCGACGAACCGGCGCTCTGGGGCTCTTGCTGCCCAACCAGACGTTCAGCCTCGAGTACTACATGAACCTGGCTATCGGTGCCGCAGCCGAGGCGCTGGACCACGGAATGGCGCTGACGCTCATCCCCGGCAACCTGAGCCGACAGATGCACGTGGACGGCGTCGTGGTCGCCGACCCGGCGCTCGGCGACCCAGCCCTCGCCCGGCTGGCCGAGCTCCACCTTGCTGTGGTGACGTGCGAACGCTCGCTCGATCCTGCGGTCGCCGAAGCGGGCCGGGTTGAGTCGGACCACACCGCCGCCACCAAGGAACTCCTCGACCACCTGGCCGTCAACGGCGCCCGACGCATCGCGCTGCTCTGCCCGACGGGCGAGACCGCGTTCGGGTTCGACATCCGCGCGGCCTACGTCGACTGGTGCGAAGCCGCGGGCCAGGAACCGGTAGTCCATGACGTGCCGTTCGCCACCGAGCCGGAAGACGTGCGCCGGGCGGTGGCGCAGGCACTCTCGGCACCGGTCCCGCCTGACGCGATCGTGTCAGTCCCGGACGGCGGTGCTGCGAGCGCGCTGCAAGAGGTCCTCCGCGAAGGACGTTCCGTCCCGGAGGACATCCTCGTCGCTTCATACGTGGAGAGCTCTTCTCTGCGCGGGTTGACCACCCCGATCACTGCGGTAGACATCGCGCCACGTGAGATGGGGCGCCGAGCGGTCGCGCTCCTGGCCCGGTTGCTGGACGGAGAGGTGCCCCCGGGGACCGTGGAGATCCTTCCGACGGAGCTGATCGCCCGACCCAGTACGACGCGACTGTCACGCTCTGAGTCAGGTGCAGTTCCAGCGCTGTCCAGGTGACGCTCAGCAGGCAGGCGCCTGTCGCGAACTCTGGAGTGGCGGGTTCGCGGCGTTTCATGAGCAGACCTAGGTGATCCGTCGTGTCAAGCGACTCCTGCCATGGATTCGGTTGTAGAACTTGAGAATCACGCCTGGATCGCTTGCCTTTCGTCTCCAAACGCTGCCAGGCTGCGTTCCCTGACTTCGCTGAGCGGGCCGTGACCGTCTGCGGAGCAGTTGGACAGATGTCGGCGTTTGCCGGAGCTTGGAAGGTCCCGTGATCCTGTGCGGTAGGAGCCGTTTCGATGACGAACGCGACAGGCGCAAAGAGGTGCTGGCCGGACCGTCCCTGAACCAGCTTCGCGAGGAAGGGGAGTGCGCACCGTGAAGATCGGCGTGCCGAAGGAAGTCAAGAACCACGAGTACCGCGTCGCGCTGACCCCGGTGGGTGCGCACGAGCTGACCGAGCGCGGTCACGAGGTGTACGTCGAGAAGGGCGCCGGCGCCGGGTCCAGGTCACCGACGAGGAGTACGTCGCTGCCGGCGCGACCATGCTGGGCACGGCCGACGAGGTCTGGGACACCGCGGAGATGGTGCTGAAGGTCAAGGAGCCGATCGCCGAGGAGTACGCGCCGGATGCGCGAGGGGCAGGTGCTGTTCACCTACCTCCACCTCGCTGCGGACAAGCCGCTGACCGAGGAGCTGGTGAAGCGGAGGGTGACCGCGATCGCCTACGAGACCGTCCAGCTGCCGTCGGGTTCGCTGCCGCTGCTCTACCCGATGTCCGAGGTCGCCGGGTGCTTGGCGCCGCAGGTGGGTGCGCACGCGTTGATGAGGGCCCAGGGCGGCCGCGGGGTGCTGATGGGCGGGGTCGGTGGTGTCGCCAACGCGAAGGTGGTCGTCATCGGCGCGGGTGTGGCCGGCCAGAACGCCGCGAACATCGCCCTGGGGATGGGCGCGGACGTGACGCTGCTCGACACCGACCTGGACAAGCTGCGGCTGTCGTTCTGGCGCTACAACAACCGGGTGCACGGGTTGGCGTCGTCGAAGCTGTCGATCCAGCAGCAGGTGACCGAGGCGGACCTGGTGATCGGTGCGGTGCTGATCCCGGGGGCGAAGGCGCCGAAGCTGGTCAGCAACGACCTGGTGGCGCAGATGAAGCCGGGTTCGGTGCTGGTCGACATCGCGGTGGACCAGGGCGGCTGTTTCGAGGACACCCGGCCGACCACGCATGCCGACCCGATCTACCGGGTGCACGAGTCGATCTTCTACTGCGTGGCGAACATGCCGGGTGCGGTGCCGAACACCTCCACCTACGCGCTGACCAACGCCACGCTGCCGTACACGGTGGCGTTGGCGGCCAAGGGGTGGCAGCAGGCGCTGCGCGAGGACCACTCGCTGGCGCTGGGCCTGAACACCCACGACGGCCAGGTCACCAACGGACCCGTCGCCGAGGCGCACGACCTGGACCACGTCAGCATAGAGGAGGCCCTGACGTGAGCTGCTGCCTTGACTGAGTCATTCGCCATGCCCGAGGTGGCGCCATTACCGGTCAGCGCAACGATGGTGATCGTTTACGGGCTGCCCTGCCCGCCGACCTGAAAGGAACGCAGTGCATCAGACAGGTTCATCGATCGCGATCGTGGGAGCCAATCTTCGCCGCAACGTAGCCACGAAGGAGCAGGTCCCACCGACGGCACTGTTGGTACGCGATGGGGTCATCGCCCAGCTCGGTGACGACGAAGCAGTGCGCGCAGCCGTTGCCGAGGGCGACATCCAGGTGATCGACGTCGAAGGGGCAACGGTCACACCCGGCCTGTTCGACTCACACACGCACCCGCTCTGGGCGGTCAACATCACGGCCGGGGTCGACCTTGGCGGAATCACCACCCCCGGGGCTCTCCAGTCGGCGCTTCGCGAGGAGGCCGAACGGGCAGGAGCCAATGGATGGGTGCGGGGCTGGAACCTCGAGTACGAGGTATTTCGTGATGGCGGGATCGACCGGGCAGTCATCGAGCAGGCCGTGGGGGGAAGACCAACGATCCTGCTCTTCTATGACCTGCATACGGGTCTGGCGACGCAGTCCGCTCTCACCGCCGCGGGCATCACCGGCCCAGTGGAGTTTGACGACACTTCCGAGGTTGTTGTCGCTGCCGACGGTCGGTTGACTGGTGAGCTCCGCGAGATGACGGCCTTCCGCATGGTGTCCGACGCCAAGCCCCCCTACTCGCCTCGCGAGGAAGCGGACGCGCTCCGAGAGATGTTCTACAAACTCGGCGCAGCAGGGCTGACGGGCGGCGCGATCATGGACGGGACCGCCCGGACGCGAGAGCTGCTGGCTGAGCTCGAGAACCGGGGTGAGCTCACCCAGCGGATGACGGTGCACCAGTGGCACGCGGTCCACTTCGACGACAGCGATGTGGAACGGATCATCGCCGCCAAGGACGAACGCGGACGCCTGTGGCAAGGCGGAGGAATCAAGCTCTTCAGCGACGGAGTCGTGGACACCGGGACGGCGTGGCTGCACCATCCCGACACCTGCGGCGGGGGGCAAGCCGCCTTCTGGCCGGATTGGGATCGCTTCCGCGATGTCGTTCACAGGTACGACGCCGCTGGCATGACGATCGCCACGCACGCTGTCGGCGACCGAGCCGTGAGCGAAGTGCTGGCTGTCTATTCGGAACTTCCCCCCCGAGGTGCACATCGGGCTCCTCACTCGATCGAACACCTGGAAGTCCTCAGTGATGCAGACGTCGCGAAGCTTGGAGAGTCTGACGTGACCGCCTCCATGCAGCCGCTCCACATGCAGTGGCGTGCTCCTGACCTCAGTGACAACTGGGCCAGGCGCCTCGGCGAGGGACGGAGTGGAACCGGTTTCCGGGCCAGAAGCGTGCTCAATGCGGGCGCAAGGCTCGTGTTGGGCTCCGACTGGCCCGTGGCCACATATGACCCGCGCGTGGGAATGGCCTGGGCTCGCGGTCGCAGCGACCCCGGCAGGCCGCAGGAGCGGATATTCGAGCCAGACGAGAGACTCAGTGCTGAAGAGGCCCTTCTTGCCTACACGTTGTGGCCAGCCCAGGCCCGCGGGCACGCGGACAGAGGGCACCTGAGCGTTGGTGCAGTGGGTGACCTCACGATCTGGGCCGAGGATCCCGTGGCAGTGAGTCCTGCCGAGATCGTCGGCACCGCGATCTTGTGGACCATCGTTGACGGGCGAGTCGTCCATGAACGCCCCTGACTCGGCCTCAGAAGGCCGTCGAGAGCAGGCGAAGGAGGCTGGTGTGAGCACGGACAGTGTCGGCGACCCGCTGTCGGTGCCCGCCCCCGACCTCGACGTGACGGCGCTGAGCGACTCAGTGACGGCCTCGTGGGGCCTGGAGGGGGAGCTGTCGCCGGTGCACGGCGAGCGTGACCGCAACTTCCGCCTCGACACAGAGGCAGGTCGCTACCTCCTCAAGGTGCACAACCCGGCGGACGGCGTTGCGGTCCTCGACTTCCAGACCTCGGCTCTGGAGCACATCCGGACCGTTGCCCCGGACGTGCCTGTGCCGTCCGTCGTACCGACGACGGACGGACGGCTGTGGCGGGAGCTGGAGGGTCGTGACGGCCGCCGTTCGCTCGCCTGGGTCATGACATGGCTCGAGGGCCGGCATCCGGACCCTGCCGAGCTGGGCGCTGAGCAGCTGCGGGAGTGGGGCGGAACCGCCGCCCGGCTCGGCGAGGCGCTGCGTGGGTTCGTGCACCCCGCGGCGGCCTATCCGATCTCGTGGGATCTTCGCCGCCTGCCGGAGCTGCGGCCATGGCTCTCGGCTGTGGACCGCTCCCGCAGGCCGGCCGTCCACGCGGTCCTCGACCGGTTCGAGGCACAGGTGGTGCCACAGCTGCGCCGGCTGCGCGCCCAGGTCGTCCACAACGACCTGGCGCCGACGAACGTCCTCGTCGACGACGCACTGCACGTCACCGGGGTGACGGACTTCGGCGACATGACCCACACGGCACTCGTGTGCGACCTCGCCGTCGCGGCCGCCGACGTCCTTGCCGGCCGAGAGGACTGGCTCGACCTGGTGCCCGAGATGCTCGCAGGCTACGACGCGGCGACACCGCTGGAGCCGGGAGAGGTCGCCGTGGTCGCTGACCTCATCGCCGCTCGCTACGCCGCGACCGTGCTGATCACCGCATGGCGGACCGTCGCCCATGGCTGGGCGCCGGAGATCGAGGAGGAGGCCTACCAGGGGCTCGAGACGATGCTCGACGTCGGGCTGGACGAGCTTTCGACACGGTTCCAAACCGCCATGTCGCCAGGCGTCGGTCGCCTGCCCTACGCGCGGCGCGCGACGCCCGAGCTGCTGCGCGCGCGGTCCCGGACCTTCGGCAGTCTCGAGCTGAGCTACACGGACCCGCTGCATCTCGTCCGCGGACGCGGGGTGTTCCTCGAGGCCGCCGACGGTCGTCGCTATCTCGACGCCTACAACAACGTCGCCCTGCTCGGGCACGCTCATCCGGCGGTGGTCGAACCGGTCTGTGCGCAGCTGGCGACCCTCAACACCAACAGCCGCTACCTCCAGGATGCGCCGGTGGAGCTGGCGGAGCGGTTGCTGGCGACGGTCCCGGAGCGCTTCGACCGCGTGCTGCTGGTCAACTCCGGAAGCGAGGCCAACGACCTTGCCTGGCGGATCGCACGGCACGCGACCGGGGCCTCCGGTGGACTCGCGACTCGTTTCGCCTATCACGGCATCACCGAGGCGGCCTTCGCCTTCTCCCCGGAGGGCTGGCGTTCGTGGTCGGGACCCGAGCACATGCGCCTGGTCGAGCCACCTCCGGAGCGCCCGGCGGTCGCCGACGCGGTCGCGGCTCTCGCCGCGAACGGGCACGACCTCGCGGCGATGCTGGTGGACGGAGTGTTCACCAGCGACGGGATCCATGGCCCGGCTCACGACTGGACGGCCGCGGCGGCCGCTGCGGTCCACGAGGCGGGCGGTCTCTACGTCGCCGACGAGGTGCAGGCCGGGCACGGCCGGACGGGAGAGGCCCTCTGGAGCTTCGTCGCGGGTGACGTCCCGGCGGACCTGGTGACCCTGGGCAAGCCCATGGGCAACGGCTACCCGATTGCAGCAGTGATCGGACCCGCACACATCGTCGACCCGTTCGTGCGCGACACCGACTACTTCAGCACCTTCGGCGGTGGCACTGCCGCCTGCGTCGCCGCCCTGGCCGTCCTGCAGGTGCTCGAGGAGGAGCGCGTCGTGGACCGTGTCGGGACCGTCGGTCCGCGACTCGTCGCAGCGCTGCGCGAGGCGACCTTCGACAGCGGAGAGGTCGCCGCCGTCCGCGGATGGGGGCTCGCCATCGGCGTGGACGTGGTCGACCCGTCGACGGACCGGCCGGCCCCCGACCGTGCCGCGTCGATCGTCGACGGTCTGCGCGAGCGCGGAGTGCTCATCGGGCGCACCGGTCCCCACGGCGCCACGCTGAAGGTGCGACCGCCGCTCGTCTTCGGTGACGAACACGTCCACTTGGTCGCCGAGGCACTTCACGCAACCGTGGCCCACAGCGGCTGAGGAGATGGGCGTGGATGCGTATGGACGGCGACGAAGACCTGGGCGCGCCTCGTCATGAACAGGTGGTCGGTTCGATTCCGACAGGCGGCCCCCAAAGGGGCCCTGACCCGCGGAGACGCGGATCAGGGGCTTTTGTGCTTGCGGCGGTGACACCGGCGAGTCAGGGGATTCAGTGAGCAGGTAGGCGGACACCGGCGGCGTGGCCGGCTCTGCTATGACGGCCGTTCATCGGATTGGGTTTCCGATCGAACGTGCGGCGCTCTATCAGCTCCGGGCTGACGCCGCCTCGATGGTGGAGGTGGCGCGATGTCGATCTCCAGCTCGAGCGCGCCTCCGTGGCTGCCTCTGCACCGCATAGCCTGTGGCCGTGGACCGCATCGGATACATCATCTTGTATGTCGCGGATCTCGGGGCATCGATCGGGTTCTACCGGGATGTGCTCGGCCTGCCCTACCGTTTCACTGACGCCGGTTACGCCGAGTTCGACACCGCGGGCACACGCTTTGCGCTCTACGAGCGACACCGTGCGGAGTGGCTGACGGGGCAGCCGGTGACGCCGGGGCCGGCTGCCGAGATCGTTCTCGTCGTCGACGACGTCGACGCGCATGCCCGTCGGCTCGCGAGCCAGGGCGTCCTCGTTCTCAGCGGTCCCGCCGACCGGCCATGGGGCCACCGGACCGTCCACATTGCCGACCCGGACGGCTTCGTCGTCGAACTCGCCCAGGAGATCCCGCGGAAGCGCTCCAGGAATGATGCGGACCTGCCCGGCTGACCCGTAGAGGCCCCAGCCGGTGGTGTGGCCCTGGGCCATCGGTACGCCGGTGATCATCCGTGATCCGACTGGCCCCGGACCGCGGTTCGCCAGGGAGGTCCGAGGGGTCCGCCTCCTCAACGACGTGTCGGGCCAGGCAGCAGGAACGGATAGGCGCGACGCCGTACCCGGCGCTGCCACCAACGGTCGGCCCGCCGCAGCCGGAGCATCATCTCCCACAGCCGGGCGTTGGAGCGGTAGTACCTATGCACCTCGTCCGGCGCGATCGGTTCGCAGAGTTCGCGGTTGGCCGCTTCGAGCACGGCGGGGATCCACTGCGTCAGGCGCTCCTTGTGCAGGTTCGCGGCGAGATCGACAAGGACGGTCCGCGGCTCGCAGTACGCCGCCGCGATCGGTGGCGCGGCGACGCGGCAGAGGACGGGGCGCAGCAGCCACGGGTAGGACGCGACCAGCACGCTCACGTCAAGTGCCAGCCCGCCCTCGTCGTAGAGGATCGGTGTGGTGACGTCCAGGTAGCTCACGGTGTCGCCCTGCATCGACCAGTTCGATATCTGGGCATCGAGCCCGGTGTGTGCGTCGACGGTGTTCAGGACACCGGCCACCACAGCGGTGAGGAGCCGATGGTCCGGGTCAGGGGCCTCGGCTCGGAGGATGTCGGGGCCGAGACTTGCCGCGGGCAGGACGGGCTGGACGACGTAGCCCACCAGGCGGCCGTCCCGCCCCGGCTCGAGAAGGCTGAGCGTACTCGGCACCAGGTGCAGGCCGCGATGCTGCAACCGTGCGAGGTAGCGGGCGAAGACGTCCCCGTAGCGCTCTGCTGCAGCGGGGGATGGGAAGACCGGCAGCCGCTTGCAGGCCACGACCGGGTCGTCGGTGGGCCAGCCGATGACCAGGCTGATCTCGCCGTGGCCGAGGACCCGGAGCTGGTCATCGCGTCCGGAGGCGAGGGCCTCCTGGACCGCGGCCTCCACGTCGGCCAGCAACGCCGGAGGGTCACCATCCGGGAAGGCCGGCGTCGTGTGGTCGCTGTCAGGCATGGAAGGCTGCTCGGACCCGGGCCACGAGAGCGTCGCACTCGTCGTCGGTGAGTACCAGGGGAGGAAGGAACTGCAGCACCGACGGGTCGTTGCCGGCGTAGATGGCAAAGACACCGTGCTGGAGCAGCGCCTGGGTCGCAGTCAGTCCGCCCATCGGGTCGTCGAAGGCGAAGCCCATGAACATTCCTCGGCGACGGATGGTGAACGGTAGGCCGGACAGCTCTCGCTCGAGCCGTGAGCCGAGCTCGACGACGCGGTCGAGGAAGCCGGGAGCCTGTACCACGTCCAGCATGGCCAGGCCCGCTACGCAGCCCAGCTCGGCGCCTCCGCCGGTCGAGATGTGGGCAAGCGGGTGGTCGTCGAAGAAGGCGAAGAGGTCGGCGCTCATCAAGGTGGCGGTGATCGGGTAGATGCCTCCGGAGAGGCCCTTGCCGGTGACCAGGAGGTCCGGAACCGCTCCCTCCTGCTCGTAGAACCAGAACGTCCCCGTCCGGCCGAGCCCGGTCTGTACCTCGTCGAGGATCAGCAGGACGCCGTACTGATCGCAGAGCCGTCGGACGCCGGCAAGGTAGCCGCGTGACGGGATGGGCATGCCGAGCGTCGCGGGGATGGCCTCGAGCAGGACGGCCGCCGGCGGCTCACCTGCGCGTAGCGCGGCCTCCAAGGCGGGAAGGTCGTCGTAGGGCACGTGGGCGAACGACTCCGGCGTCGGTCCGAACGGTTCCCGCCACTGAGGAGAGCCCGCGCTCATGGCGAAGCCGGTGCATCCGTGGTAGCCGCCGAGAGCGGAGACCACCCCCTGGCGTCCCGTGTGCGCCCTGGCCACTTTGATGGCCAGGTCGACCGCTTCCCCGCCGGACACGCCGAACACCACGCCCGGCAGCTGCCCACCCGTCGTGGCGGCGAGCCGCTCGGCGAAGGTCGCGCGCCAGCCGGACACCAGGTGGTGGTTGCCGACGTCGAGGTGGTCGAGACCGCGCCTGACGGCCGCGACCACGGCCTCGTTTCGATGCCCCAGGTTGAAGACCCCGCCGTTGCAGTGGCAGTTGAAGTACGGCGGGGGCCCGTCCGTCCAAGGTCGCGGGTCGAAGGCGTCAGCGAACCCGGCTCCGCGGCGCTCACCCATGATCAGCCCCAGGCCGAAGTCGCGGTAGAGCGTCACCTTGCCCCTGTTGACGTGGTCGGCGAAGGCCTCTTCGGTGGCTCGTCGGCTCTCGTAGGGCTGCCTTGCGAAGTCCATGCGTGGCGCCTCTCGGAGGGGTTCGACCATGCGGCGCTGCCAGGGCGTCGTTCAACAGTGTGGACCGTAGCGGTTCACCTCCCGGACACGCGCGAGGCCGCCCCGCGGGCTCAGTCGCGCCCGCGGTCGACGTACGCGACGAGGCGCTGGAAGAGGCTCGTCGCCGCCCGGAGGTCATCCGACGGTTCCGGGGCGAGCGGCTCGAGCCCGCTCCAGTCGTGGCCGCCGGACGGGTCGAGCACGTCCGCGAGGTCGGCGCAGACCAGGGCGGCGTCCCGCACCGCGCGCGGCTCGAGTGTCCAGACCGACTCGAAGAGCCGGTCCCCGTCGGGGACGTCGTCCTGTCCGGGGAGCTCCCACGCCGCCAGCGCGGTCAGATGCCCGGGGGAGTCGCAGACCAGAGACCACTCGCGCCGCATGGGGGCCTCTTCGGGCAGGTGGACGGTGTGGAGGTTGGACCCCGAGTCCGCCATGCGGGGGCCCGTGAACTCCGCGAAGACGACGGCGCTCCGCGCTGTGCGCGCCAGCTCCCGCCACCGAGGCTCGGCCTGCCGGAAGAACTGTTCCCGCTGGAACGCCGCGAACAGCGTCGGCCGCTGTGCTCGCGCGCAGGACTCGTCCTCCATCGCCCACGTGAGCGCGAGCAGGGTGGACTTCCGCAGGAGCTGGGGAGCGATGTGCGGATGGCGCCGCCGCAGCTCGGCGAAGACCGACGTCGTCGGGCTGCTGGACAGGGCCCGGGACGCGGTCGCGCCTTCGATGGCCACCTCCAGGCGCACTCCGGCGTCCCGGCGCCGCAGCACCTCCTTGACCAGCTCGACGTCCCGCTCGTCGTACCTCCGGTGCCCACTGGCCCGCCGCGCCGGCACCGGGAAGCCGTGCCTGGTCTCCCAGGCACGCAGCGTCGCCGGGGTCAGTCCCGTGCGGCGCGCCAGTTCGCTGATCGTGAGGTCTTGCGCAATGGCGGTCTCTGTGGTCACACTCTGAGTGTAAACCTCGACATGCTGTCGAAGAAAGCGTCTAAGAATCTTCGACAGTGTCCAACTCCAAGGAGAACGCATGACCACCGAGCAGCAGCACACCCCGCGCCACAGCGACGAGGTCCTGGACTGGACCGATCTCGGACGAGAGATGTGGTCCTTCCTCACCGGACGACAGGCGGCGATCAACTACCGCTTCATCGACATGGCCGTCGAGGTTCCCCGCGACACCGGCGCGGACGCACCTCGCGCGACGTGGAAGCTCAACGGCACTCTGCAGGTGAGCACACGTGACGAGACCACGGCCGCGAACCACGGCAGCCACAGCAACGGCCACTCGGACAGGTGAGGACGTCGTCATGGAGCTGACGGTCGACGCCGACCTGACCATCGCCGTGGACGTGCCCGGGGCCCGCACGGTGACCGGCCACCTCACCGGTTCCGGCACCGAGCTGGAGCTGCGGGTCGACGACTCGTTCGTGTTCGCCGGCCGAGGGGACGCCGCCGCGATCCGTGGCCTGGCGGCCGGCCTGGCCGAGCGCGGACTGTCGATCACGGTGGTCGACGAGGGCGGTCCCCTGGTGACCCTCGGCGCCCGCCGCAGCTCCTGGCTGCAGCGGATGGTGACCCGGTCCCGGCACATCAGGATCGAGCGCGGCGCCGGCGTGTGGACACTCGCCCGCGGACGAGCGCAGGCCACCAACGCGGGCGCGCTGCCCGTCGGGGAGCTCGCACCGCCCGCTACCATGTGGCCGCCGGCGCCGACGTTCCTGCGACGTCCGCACACGGTGACCACCACCCACGACCCGGGCCAGGGCGGCAACCCCCGGCTGGTGATGGCCTCTCCAGCGCATCCCCGGCCGGAGGACCGGCCGCCGGTGTTCCGGCTGACCCGCGAGGTGACCACGATCGGCAGCGCCCCGGACAGCGACATCCGACTGCCCGGCCTCGCCCCACGGCACGCCGAGGTGCGCCACGACGAGTGGGACGAGTACGTCCTGCACCGCCTGGACTCCCGGGGCACCACCAAGGTGCACGGGAGCGCGGTCGACCAGGCGCTGCTCCGGACCGGCACGGCGGTACGGCTCGGGGAGTGGACGATGTCCTTCATGCGTGAGGAGTACGCCGACCACGGGCGGCCGTACGGTGGGCGGATCGGCGGCGAGCTCGGTCATCAGCGGCCGCAGCCGCCCCGGCCGGCCCACCACAACCGTTGACCGGGTGATGCCGCACAGGACTACGCTCGGTCCGTGCAGAGCTCCGTGAGCACCACTCCGGACGCCGGCCACGACACCGCGACGTGGGCCGATGACGCGCTCGCCCTGCTGACCCGGCTCCCGGGCGTCCACCGGGTCGGCCTGGCCCTCGTCGAGGGCGGCGGCCGGCGGCTGCGGTTCACGGCCAGCGAGCGCCGGCACGACGCCGGACTGGAGTGGTGCTACGTAGACGCGTACGACGACGTGCCGCTCAACACCGCCGTCCGCACCGGGACACCCGTCCTCGGCGCGATCGGGGATCTCGCGACGAGGTACCCGCCGTTCGTCGAGCGCCAGCGCGGTACGACGACGGTGGCCCTGGCCGCGATACCGATGGTCACGGCCGGACAGACGCTCGGCGCCTACGTCCTGTTCTTCCAGGACGCCCAGCCGTCCGACGCCACGCAGACCCGCGAGCTGCTGCAGCTCGGGGAGGACCTCGGCTCTGCGCTGCGCCGGGGCCAGCGCGGCCACGAGCGTGCACGCGCGGGGCTCGCCGCGGAGCCGGTGCCTCCGGGAGCGCTCGTGGCGGTGCACGACGTGCCGGCGGACCCGGCCGGCGTGGGCGGGGCCCGCCGGTTCCTGCGCACCACTCTCGACGGCTGGGGCGTCGACCAGGACACGTCGGACACCGTCCAGCTGTGCCTGTCCGAGTTGGTGACCAACGCTCTGATCCACACGCAGGCCGGCTGCGGCGTCCGGGTGCTGCTGGAGGACGGGATCCTCACCACCACGGTGCGCGACTACGGCAACCAGGACACCGCGCCCGTCGCGGACGCCGACGACCCGATGCGGACGCACGGTCGCGGGCTGCAGCTCGTCGACGCCCTGGCGAGCCGTTGGGGGTCCGAGCTCGACGCCGTCGGCACCACGGTGTGGTTCGTCCTCGAGACCTGAGCGACCGGCCACAGCCGTCCGTCCAGCCCGGACCGCCCAGGCCGGTCGCGTGGAACGCCCGGTTCGGGACGCCGGAGTTCAGGTGCACGCCGCCGTTGTCCTCCGTGGTGTGCACGTAGGCGTCCAGGTGCCCGACCTGCGGGTCCCTGCCCACGACCGGGTCGTCGATCGTCACGCGCCGCGACGGCCTCCGTCCGGACCACGGGCCAGGACACGAAAGTCGGCAACGTGCTGCCCTTGTCGGTGCCGGGTGGGAGGCTGGCCCCCGTGACCGATGCAGTGATCGCGCAAGGCCTGGTGAAGCGCTACAAGGACGTCACGGCCCTCGACGGCCTGGACCTGCGGGTCCCGCAGGGCTCCGTGCTCGGGGTGCTGGGCCCGAACGGTGCCGGCAAGACCACCGCGGTGAAGATCCTGACCACGCTGGTCAACGCGGACGCCGGGCACGCCGAGGTGGCCGGGCTGGACGTGCGGACGCAGGCGGACGAGGTGCGCCGCAGCATCGGGGTGTCCGGGCAGTACGCCGCGGTCGACGAGTACCTCACCGGGTTCGAGAACCTCGTCATGGTCGGTCGCCTCTACCACCTCGGCCGACGGCGCAGCCAGGAGCGGGCCCGGGAGCTGCTGGCGCAGTTCCGGCTCGACGACGCCGGCGACCGGGTGGCGCGCGGCTACTCCGGCGGCA
Organism: uncultured Actinomycetota bacterium; assembly: GCA_963747975.1. Taxonomy (GTDB): domain Bacteria; phylum Actinomycetota; class Actinomycetes; order Propionibacteriales; family Nocardioidaceae; genus Nocardioides_C. The sequence continues at coordinate 1,186,271 of CAVVHI010000003.1, read as the reverse complement.
TGCGGCGCCGGCTCGACCTCGCCGGGGCGCTGGTGGCCGAGCCGCCGGTGCTGTTCCTCGACGAGCCGACCACCGGGCTCGACCCCCGCAGCCGCGTGGAGATGTGGGAGGTGATCAAGGACCTGGTCGCCGCCGGGACCTCTCTGCTGCTCACCACGCAGTACCTCGACGAGGCCGACCTCCTGGCCGACAACATCGTGGTCATCGACCACGGCCGCGCCATCGCCGAGGGCACCGCGGACCAGCTGAAGGACCAGGTCGGCGGCGAGCGCCTGGAGATCGTGGTCGAGGACCCGGCCAACCTGGGGCGGGCGGTGGAGCTGCTGCGGCCGCTCGGTGCCGGTGAGGCGGTCGTCGAGGAGCACCGCCACTCGGTGCTGATGCCGGTCCGCGGCGGGTCCGCCGTGCTCATCGAGGCGCTGCGCCGGCTCGACGGCGAGCGGGTCGCGGTGGCCGACGTGGGGCTGCGGCGACCGACCCTGGACGACGTGTTCCTGGCCCTCACCGGCCACACCGCCGAGGCCGACCGGACGACGTCCGGGACCGATCCCGACGAGACCGATCCCGGCGAGACCGATCCCGACGACGAGACCGAAGGAGCCGACCGATGAGCCTGCCCACCGCCGTCTCCGACGCACTCGTCGTCGCCCAGCGCAACCTGATCAAGATCAAGCGGGTCCCGGACCTGCTGGTGTTCACCACGCTCTCCCCGATCATGTTCGTCCTGCTCTTCGCCTACGTCTTCGGTGGCGCGATCGGGGCGGACGCCGGCGGCGACGCCTACCGGGAGTTCCTGATCGCCGGCATCTTCGCGCAGACCGTGGTGTTCGGAGCCACGATCACCGGCGCGGCGCTGGCCACCGACATCAAGGAGGGGATCATCGACAGGTTCCGCACGCTGCCGATGTCACCGAGCGCCGTCCTCGCCGGGCGGACCGCGTCCGACGTCATGAACAACGTGCTGGTGCTGATCGTGATGAGCCTGACCGGGCTGCTCGTCGGCTGGCGGATCCGCAACTCTCTCGGCGAGGCCCTGCTGGGCTACCTGCTGCTGCTGGTGTTCGCCTACGCCATCTCCTGGATCATGGCGTGGATCGGCATGCTGGTGCCGAGCCCGGAGGTCGTCAACAACGCGGCGTTCATCGTGATCTTCCCGCTGACCTTCATCGCGAACACGTTCGTGCCGCTCCAGACCCTGCCCGAGCCGCTGCGCACCCTCGCGGAGTGGAACCCGGTCTCCACGGTGACCCAGGCCGCCCGGGAGCTGTTCGGGAACCTCAACCCGCTCGCCCCGGACCAGGTGCAGCCGTCGTGGGCCCTGGCGAACCCGGAGATCTACACGCTGATCTGGTCCGGCGCCATCCTGGTGGTGTTCGTGCCGCTGGCGAACTGGCAGTACCGCCGCTCCACCAGCCGCTGAGCCGCCGTCACTCCCGCCCGCGGTGCACCGAGGCGCGGGCCCGGCGCAGCGTGGTGATCACGCTCCCGACGCCGAACAGGTCCTCCCCGGTCTCCGCGCGGGCCGTGCGTACCTCGTCCACCAGCCGGTCGAGGGTCTCGTCGAGGGCGGTGAGCTCCTCGGCGCCACCACGCGTCCCGTCGATCGAGCGCAGCAGGTCGGCCATCGCCTGCAGCGCGTGCGCGATCCGCGGCCGGAGCGGGTGTCCCTGGGGCAACCGCTCCCGCGAGTCGGACTCGTGGACGAGGATCGCGGTCAGGTCCTCGACGATGAACGGCAGTGGCTCCAGGGCGGTGGCGGCGTCGTACTGACGCCGGGCGTGGTCGCGCCAGCGCAGCGCGCGCCAGTTGGCACGCTCGGCCTCCGCGGCGGCCTGGACCGTCTGCCGCGTCTCGTTCGCCGCGGACTCCACGATGTCGGCGCGCCGCTGCCACTCCGACGGCGCGAGCGGCTGCTCGGCCAGCAGTCCCTCGGCGAGCTCGTCGAACTGTCCGGCCAGCGTGTCCCGCAGCCGGTCCAGCGACGCCTCCGCGGCGTCGAGCGGCAGCGGCGGGAAGGCCAGGTTGACCCCCACGCCGATCGCCGCGCCGAGCGCGGTCAGACCGGCGTAGGCGACGACGTACTGCCTCGGGGTTCGCGTTGCCGAGGATCAGCACGAACAGCGCCGAGACCGGCACCCAGCTGCCCATGTCGCCGAGCTCGCGCCAGCCGCCGACCAGCGTCCCGATACCCACCACCGCGGCCAGGGTGAGGACGTTGGCGCCGATCCACGCGTCGAACCCGACGGCTGCGGCGGCGCCGACCAGGATGGCGAGGACCGCCTGGGTGGACTGCCGTGCCGAGGAGACCACCGTGGTCGAGACCGCCACCACGGCCCCGAACGGCGCGTAGTAGGGGTACCGCTCGGCCAGGCCGTCGATCGGCTGCACCGCCAACCAGGCGAGCCCGGCCGCCACCGCGGCCTTCAGCGACATCGCCAGCCGCGGGTGCCGCAAGGACGCACGCAGGGCAGCCCGCTGCCACAGCGGGCGCTTCGGCCGGGGCAGCGTTCGGGGGGCTCGTACGTCGACGTGCATCCCGGTCCGGTGCCCCGGCGGCGACGCGTCATGCGCTGGGCCCCCCGGCCCCGCCCCGCCCGAGACGGTCAGGCGCTCTGCCGGCGGACCAGCTGCGGGCGGAGGATCTGGTGCTTGCCCGATGGTCGTGAGCGGGCGTCACGGTTCAGTGCGTCTCCCGGACCGGGCAGCCGGCGAGCATGAAGCCGAGCGTCAGATGAGCGGTGGCGCTGCTGCCGGAGGTCCGTCCGTGTCCCCAGTCGGGGAAGAGGTGGACCCGGCCGTCCTGGACGCCGGCGGCCGTCTCGCGGAACAGCTCCTCGGAGTAGAAGACGTCCTTGCGGCCGCCGATCACCAGCGTCGGCGCGATGATCCGCGACAGGTCGGCGCGCAGGTCGAAGGCGTCCTCGGCGTCGAGGGTGACGAGCACGTCGGACGGGTCGGCCGGAGCCATCGATCCGCCGGCCCACTGCGCGAACGGCCGGGCCGGACCGCGCAGCGGCTCGGGGACCATGGCGCTCATCATCGTGGCCCAGGCCTCCTTCGTCTCACCTGCTCTGGTCAGTCGCGCCATCTCCGCCTGCAGCTCCCGGCCGAGAGGGCCCAGCCGGTACGCCGAGGCGATCACGACGAGCCGTCGTACCAGCTCGGGCCGGTCCGCGGCGAGCTGCAGGACGACCGACCCGCCGGTGCTCGTCCCGTCCAGGAACACCGGCTCGCCGAGGTCGTGCTCGATCGCGTTGGCGAGGTGCCCGGCGATGTCGGACATCGACTCGCCCGGCCGGAGTCCTCGCTTGCGGTTGACCACGTAGACCGTGAAGTCGTCGGCCAGCGGGCCCGCGTGAGACAGCGCCATCCGACGCTCCAGGCCCTTGGGTACGGCGTGCTCCGGTGTTAGTCCCAGCACCGAGACCAGCGGCGGCCCGTGGCCGACCTTCAGGTACGGCACGTCGTCGTACAACAGCCCGGTGGACTCTCGCTCCGGCATCGCAGCCTCCTCTCGGGGACCAGCGTGAGTCGCCCGCCGGGCCAGCGGTAAGAGCCGAAGGTCACGCGGCCTGCTGTGCGGTCCTGACCGGCGACCAACGGCCCTGCCGAGAAGCTGAGCACCGGGCCGGTCGGCAAAGGCACCCGCTTCGTCGCCGTGCCCAGGAGGATGGGCCTCCCGGGGCGCGATGACGATCGCGCGTCGACTACGACCGGCCGTGTCGGCTGCACAACGTCGCGCGGTCGTCCTACATGCACGTCGACGGCACGCTCTGCTTCGAGGAGGCGGGCGGCGCCACCCGGCTCACGTGGGACTGGGAGATGGACCTGGTCGGGCCGATGCGGGTGCTCTCCGGGATGCTCACGTTGGTCGGATCCGCTGTCCTGCACAAGATCTTGACGCACCGGAAAGTGTCGGTGCTCGAAGGTATGTTCGAGCACATGGTAGACCTGGAGCAGCTGGCGGACCTGGACGCCGATGGTGTCCTGGCAGCCGCGGAGGCTGCTCAGGGGCAGATGGTGGCCGCTGAGTGCCGGCGGTTCGTGCTCGCCGCGCACTGGGTCGACCTGCATCCCGGCGAGGCCCTGGACGAGCAGCGACGCCGCTCGGGTGTGCGGGTGTTGCCGGGGATGGAGCGCTCGAGGCGCTCCGGTGCGGACGGCACGCCGCTGGTGGCCGAGTTCGCGGCCGCCGAGCTGGGGGCCGTTCTCGGGATGGGGCCGGTGGCGGCGGGCTGCTTCGTGCGGGACGCGGTGAACGTGCGGTTCCGCCATCCGCGGCTGTGGGCGGGAGTCCTCGCCGGCCGGGTGCGGGTGTGGCAGGCCCGCGAGGTCGCCCGGACGTGCGCAGCGGCGCGGGTCTGGATGTCGCACGGACCGGCTGGGTGGACGAGGTCACCACGCCCTACCTCGCCTCGTTGCCCTGGGCACGGTTCGAGGCGTTCCTGGCGGCCAAGGTCATCGAGGCCGACCCTGCCGCCGCGGAGCAGCGGGCGCGGGCAGCCGCGCTGGCACGGTTCGTGCGCACCGGCCAGTCCAGCGAGTACGGCTTGCGCACCATCGTCGCCCGCGCCGAGGCCGGCGACGTGGTGTTCTTCACCGCGATGGTGGACCGGGTCGCTGCCGTGCTCGCCGAGGAGGGTGACACCGATCCGGTCGACGTGCGCCGCTCCAAGGCGATCGGGATCCTGGCCCGCCCTGCCGGGGCGCTGCTCTTGCTGCAGCGGTCCGCCGAGCGAGACACCCAGGACGCCGATGCACAGGCGGAACAGGGCGACGCGGAGTCGGAGACCTGCCCTTCCTGCGACGGAACCGGTGTCGCCTCCGGCGACGCGACGCCGTTCCTGCGGCCGCCGGTCGACCTGTCGAAGGTGGATCCGAAGCGGCTGCTGCCGCAGGCCACGTTGTACGTGCACCTGTCCCAGGCCGCGCTCGACGGTGTGGGTGGGGGTGTGGCGCGGGTGGAGAACCTGGGCCCGGTGACCGTGGACCAGGTCGCGGCGTTCCTGGGACACCGGAATGTGCGGGTGGTGCCGGTGATCGACGTCGCCGGGCAGGCGCCGGTGGACGGCTACGAGGCGCCCGCACGCATGCGCGAGGCGCTGCACCTGCGCAGCCCGGCGTGTGCGTTCCCCTGGGCCACCCACGTGTCTCGGCGCAAGGACGCCGAGCACGTCGAGCCCTACCGACCGCCGAGCCGAGGCGGGCCGCCGGGGCAGACGAGCATGGCCAACCTGGGGTGGGTCAGCCGGTTCCCGCACCGGCTGAAGACCCACGGCCGGTGGCGGCTGCGACAACCGGAGCCCGGGGTGTTCCTGTGGCGCTCACCCCACGGCTGGTGGTGGCGGGTCGACCACCACGGCAGCCACCCCCTCGGCCGCGAGACCACCACCGGCGTCCCACCCCCACAACACCCGGTCTCGCCGCTGGAGCGTCGCCTCGCCGAGCTCGTCGGCGCAGGCCCGGAACGTCGGTGACCAGGGATGGCCGGCTGCTCCGAGGACCGGCTGCTCCGGGGAGGGATCAGTCCCAGCGGCCGTAGACGTGCACCCACAGCTGCTTCGTCGAGGTGAGGCGCCACAGCTGGCGTGCGTCCTCGGTCCAGAAGTTCACGCAGCCGTGGCTGTGTCCGACGTACGGATCCATCATCATTCGTGATCCGTGCAGCGCCTGGCCGCCGGAGAAGAACTGGGCGTAGGGCATCGGCGCGTCGTCGAAGGCGCCGCTGACGTGGTCGATGTCCCGGTAGTACACCCGGTAGGTCCCGGTGCGGGTCGGCGTGCTGGCGCTCCCGCCACGGACCAGCCAGGAGTTGAGCAGCCTGCCGTCGTGGTAGAGGTTCACCTGGTGCCAGCGACGGCTGTAGCAGGCGTGCCACCCGTCCGTCTTGCAGCCGGCAGGTACCGCGGGCCGGCCGCGCACGCTGTGCCGGATCAGCGGGCGCCAGGTGCGGTAGCGGACCACCCCGGTGGGTGCCAGGCCGTTGCGCCGCTGGAACTTCTTCACGCCGGCCTCGGTGATCTCGCCGAACACGCCGGTCGGAGTCACGGTGAAGAGTCCGAGCCGCTTGAGGCGGTACTGCACCTCGTAGACGTGCTCGACGTGGTACGGGTCGACGTCGACGTCCCCGCGTCGTACGACCTCGCGGCTGAACGGGTCGGTGAGGGTCCATCTCGCGGTGGCGCTCGCCGAGGCGCTCGCTGCAGGCAGGGGCGCGACGTACGACGACGTCAGCACCGCCAGGCCCAGGAGCAGCACCGCCACCACCCACCGGAGAGGCCCGCCCCGCTCGACCGGTCGACCCCGCAGTGCCCCAGACACACCCGTCACCTCTTCCACCCCCGCTCCTTCCAGCAAGCGCCGACGCCGGCGCGGGCGGTAGGGGACAAGGTCGGACGGGCGGTGGTCCGATGGTCCCTTCGGGGCGCGGCATGGCGCGCAGCCTCGGCCGCGGTCGGCACCGGGCAAGTTCTTCGGCGTGAAGTCTTGATCCATTCCAGAAAGGCGGCAATACTGCCGGGCATGCCCACGGCGACGGAGCTCGAGCAGATCTTGCGCGGCGCGGCGCTCCGCGTGACCCGCCCGCGGATGGCGGTGCTCACCGCGGTCCACGAACGCCCCCACGCCGACGCCGGCTCCCTCTTCGGCGCGGTACGCCGGCACCTGCCGGACGTCTCCCAGCAGGCGGTGTACGACGTCCTCCACGCGTTGACCGCCGCAGGCCTGGTGCGCCGGATCCAGCCGGCCGGCGCGACCGCCCGCTACGAGGCCCGGGTCGGGGACAACCACCACCACGTGGTGTGCCGGTCCTGCGGTGGCATCGCCGACGTCGACTGCGCGGTGGGAGAGGTCCCCTGCCTGACCGCCTCCGACGACCACGGTTTCACCATCGACGAGGCCGAGGTGACCTACTGGGGCAGGTGCCCCGAGTGTGCCTCCGCCCCCACGAGCCAGCCGTAACCATCCATCACCCAACCAGGAGAGTGACCGACGTGTCCGAGAGCGAGAACCCAGTCATCCCTTCGCCGGAGCCGAGCGGTGCCCATCGGCCGCGGTCCAACCGGGACTGGTGGCCCAACCAGCTGAACCTGCAGGTGCTCCACCAGCACTCGCCGACGTCCACGCCGCTGACGGAGGGCTTCAGCTACGCCGAGGCGTTCGAGGGTCTCGACGTCGAAGCGCTCAAGCGGGACCTGATCGAGGTGATGACCACGTCGCAGGACTGGTGGCCCGCCGACTACGGCCACTACGGCCCGCTGTTCATCCGGATGAGCTGGCACTCTGCCGGCACCTACCGGATCGAGGACGGCCGCGGTGGCGGCGGCGACGGCTCGCAGCGGTTCGCGCCGCTGAACAGCTGGCCCGACAACGTCAACCTCGACAAGGCCCGCCGGCTGCTGTGGCCGGTCAAGAAGAAGTACGGCGACAAGGTCTCCTGGGCCGACCTGATCGTCTATGCCGGCCACGTCGCGCTGGAGTCCATGGGCTTCGAGACCTTCGGGTTCGGCTTCGGCCGCGAGGACGTCTTCGAGCCCGAGGAGATCTACTGGGGTCCCGAGGACACCTGGCTCGGCGACGAGCGCTACAGCGGTGACCGCGACCTGGCGGCCCCCCTCGGCGCGGTGCAGATGGGTCTGATCTACGTCAACCCCGAGGGCCCGAACGGCGACCCGGACCCGCTCGCCTCCGCGCGCGACATCCGCGAGACGTTCCGCCGCATGGCGATGAACGACGAGGAGACCGTCGCGCTCATCGCCGGTGGCCACACCTTCGGCAAGACCCACGGGAACGCACCCGCGGACGCGGTCGGCCCGGAGCCGGAGGCCGCCCCGATCGAGGAGATGGGCCTGGGCTGGACGTCGTCGCACGGCACCGGCAAGGGCGACGACGCGATCACCTCCGGCCTCGAGGTGACCTGGACCTACCACCCCACACGCTGGGACAACGAGTTCTTCCACATCCTCTACGCCTACGAGTGGGAGCTCATGGAGTCCCCGGCGGGGGCCAAGCAGTGGCGGCCGAAGAACGGCGCCGGCTCCGACATGGTGCCGGGTGCCCACGACCCGTCGAAGCGTCGCGAGCCGCGGATGCTGACCTCCGACCTGGCGCTGCGATTCGACCCGGAGTACGACAAGATCTCGCGCCGGTTCCTGGAGGATCCCGAGGAGTTCCGTCTCGCGTTCGCCAAGGCCTGGTACAAGCTGCTGCACCGCGACATGGGCCCGGTCTCGCGCTACCTCGGCCCGTGGGTGGCCGAGCCGCAGATCTGGCAGGACCCCGTCCCGCCGGTCGACCACGAGCTCGTCGACGACTCCGACGTGGCCGCGCTCAAGAGCACGCTGCTCGACTCGGGTCTGTCCGTCGCGCAGCTGGCCTCGACCGCCTGGGCGTCGGCGTCGACGTACCGCGACACCGACAAGCGCGGTGGCGCCAACGGTGCCCGGATCCGCCTCGAGCCGCAGCGCAGCTGGGAGTCCAACGAGCCGGCCGAGCTGGCCACGGTCCTGCAGACCCTCGAGCGGGTGCAGCAGGAGTTCAACGACGCACAGTCCGGTGACAAGCGGATCTCGCTGGCCGACCTGGTCGTGCTCGGTGGCTGCGCCGCGGTGGAGCAGGCCGCCCGCAACGCCGGGTACGACGTCACCGTCCCGTTCACCCCGGGACGCACCGACGCCACCGAGGAGCAGACCGACACGGAGTCGTTCACCGTCCTCGAGCCGCGGGCCGACGGCTTCCGCAACTACCTGCGCGCCGGGGAGAAGCTCGCGCCGGAGACCCTGCTGCTCGACCGGGCCAACCTGTTGCGCCTGACGGCGCCCGAGATGTCGGTCCTCGTCGCCGGCATGCGGGCGCTGAACGCCAACGTCGGTCGCGCGCCGCACGGCGTGCTCACCGACCGCCCGGAGGCGCTGACCAACGACTTCTTCGCGAACCTGCTCGACATGGGCACGGAGTGGAGGGCGTCCGCGTCGACGGAGCACGTCTACGAGGGCCGGGACCGCGACTCCGGCGAAGTGAGGTGGACGGCCACCGCCGTCGACCTCGTCTTCGGCGCGAACTCCCAGCTCCGGGCGATCGCCGAGGTCTACGGCGCCGACGAGGCGCGGGAGAGGTTCGTCCAGGACTTCGTCGCCGCCTGGGACAAGGTCATGAACCTCGACCGGTTCGACCTGCGCTGACCTGACGCACGACAAGGCCCCGGCCACCGGACGAGGTGGCCGGGGCCTCGTCGTGTCCGGCTCAGGCCGGCCAGATCACCGGCGTCAGCGCCACCGTCGCCACGAGGACCAGCAAGGTCAGCACCCATCCCAGCCGCAGGTAGTCGCCGAACCGGTAGCCGCCCGGTCCGTAGACCATCATGTTCGTCTGGTAGCCGATCGGGGACAGGAACGACGCCGAGGCGGCCACAGCCACCGCGATCGCTGCCCCGCGCGGGTCCAGTCCCGCCGGCCCCGCCGCCTGCACCGCGATCGGCAGCATCAGCAGCGCGGCCGCGTTGTTGGTGACCAGCTCGGTGAGCATGATCGTGGCCAGCACCAGCCCGAGCAGCACCCCCCGGTCCCCGAGGTCCCCGAAGAGCCCCACCAGGCCGCCCGCGACCGTCGTCCGCGAGTCCGGAGGCCTGCATCGCCGCGGCCAGCCCGAACGCGGAGGCGATCACCACGATCACCTCGATGTCGATCGCCCGCCTCGCCTCCAAGGGTGAGAGCACGCGGGCCGCGACGAGCAGGATCGCCGCCACCAGCGAGCCCTGCAGGATCGGCACCGTGCCGGTCGCGGCGAGCGCCACCACCCCCAGCAGCAGGCCGACCGGGACCCACGCCCGGGAGGTGGCGACCGGCGGGGTGCCGTCAAGGTCGGCGACGAGCAGGAAGTCGGCCCGGTCCCGCCACCGGTCCCGGAAGCCGGGGTCGGAGACCAGGACCAGGGTGTCGCCGACCCGGATCGGGAGCGTGCCCAGCCGGCCCTCCAGCAGGTGGCCGGCCCGGTGGATGCCGAGCACCGCGGCCTGGTACGCCGAGCGGAAGCCCGCGTCGCGCAGGGTGCGCCCGACCAGCGGGGAGCGGGAGCCCACGACGGCCTCGAAGTAGCGCACCGACGGGTCGTCGAGGTCCAGCACGTGCTCGAGCTCCGCGGACCGCAGGCCCCGCATCTCCTGCAGGTCGACCACCCGGTCGATCGAGCCGACGAAGCGCAGCCGGTTGCCGCCGCGCAGCACGGTCTCCGGGCGCACCGGCGCGATGGTGGTGTCCCCGCGGTCCACGGAGGCGAGGAACAGCCCCGACAGGTGCCGGAGGTTGGCCTGCGCCACCGTCCTCCCGTCGATCGGCCCGCCGGCCTCCACGATCATCTCGACGCTGAACCGGCGGCCCTCCTCCTCCAGCTCGCGCCCGGCGGTACGGCGGTCCGGCAGCACCCGTGGCGCGACGACGATCACCACGACCAGTCCCACCACGGCGACCGGCAGCCCGAGCAGCCCGATCTCGAAGAAGCCGATCTCCCGCAGGCCCAGGCTGCCCATCTGCCCGGAGACGACGAGGTTCGTCGACGTGCCGATGACCGTGACGAGGCCGCCCAGGATGGCCGCGAACGACACCGGCATCAGCAGCTTCGAGACCGCCACCCCGCGCCGCTGCGCCCACGTGGTCACCTGCGGGATCAGCATCGCCACGATCGGCGTGTTGTTGAGGAAGGCCGACGCGCCGACGGTCGGGCACCAGGGTCCGGATCAGCGGCAGGCGGTACCAGCCCCGCTCACCGAGCGTGCTCTGCATGACCGGGGTCAGCGCCCCGGTCTTCTCGATCCCCGCTGCGAGGACGTACAGCGCCGCGACGGTGATCGGTGCCGGGTTGGAGAAGCCGGAGAACGCCTCCTCCGGCCCCACCACCCCGAGCACCAGCACCGCGACCGCACCGGCGAACACCACGACCGCCGGTGAGATCCGCCCGCGCACCAGGGTGACGAGGACGGCGACGATGACCAGCAGCGTGAGCCAGGCGTCGGTCGACACGGAGCGGGTCCCTTCGGTGTACCGGCACGAGCCGCGGGTCGGATCGCGTCACGGTACCGGAGGAACGGCTAGCGGGTGCCGACGGTGTCCGCCCCGGCCGGCCGCTCCGCCGCCTGGCGGTTGAGCATCTCCACGAGCCGGTCGCCCTCGACGTCGAGGTCCGGCAGCACCCGGTCCAGCCAGCGCGGCAGCCACCACGCCCCGTCGCCGAACAGCGCCATCAGCGCCGGCACCAGCGTCATCCGGACCAGGAACGCGTCGATGAGGATGCCGACCGCGAGCGCGAAGCCGATCTGCTTGATCATCACGTCGTGGGTGAACACGAAGCCCGCGAACACCGACACCATGATCACCGCGGCCGCCACCACGACCCGGCTGGCCTGGTCGAAGCCGTGCACCACGCTGTCGCGGCCGTGGTAGCCGTGGACGTAGGACTCGCGCATCGAGGACACCAGGAAGACCTGGTAGTCCATGGCCAGCCCGTACAGGATCCCGGTGGCGATCACCGGCATGAAGCTCATCAGCGGGCCACCGGTGTCGATGCCGACCAGGCCGCCCAGCCAGCCCCACGAGAACACCGCGGTCGTCACGCCGTAGGTCGCCAGGATGCTGAGCAGGAACCCGAGGGTGGCCTGGACGGGTACGACGACGGACCGGAACACCAGCAGCAGGATGAGCAGCGAGAGCCCGACGATGATCGCGAGGTAGACCGGCACGACGCCGGCCAGCCGGTCGGACATGTCGATGTTGATCGCGGTCAGCCCCGTGACGCCGACCACGACGTCGTACTGCTCGGCCACCGGCGAGGCCGGGTCGCGCAGCGACTCGACGAGGTCCGCGGTCTCCTCGGCGTCCGGTCCGGAGACGGGGATGACGCTGAGGACCGCCATCGCGCCGTCCTGGCTCGCGCCGACGGGGGCGGCGACGGCGACGTCGTCGCGCTGCTGCAGCTGCCCGACGACCGCGCCGAGGGACCGCGGGTCGACGGGGGCGCCCTCGTTGGTGGACTCCACGGTGACCAGGAGCGGGCCGTTGAACCCCTCCCCGAAGCCGCGGGCCACGGCGTCGTAGCTCTGCCGGGCCGAGGTGTCGGTGTTCGCGCTGGCGCCGGTGGGGATGCCCAGGTTCATGCTCGCGGCCGGGATCGCCGCGACGCCGAGCACGGCGACCACGCCGATGATGACCGCCCAGCGGAACCGCACGACGCCCTTCACCCAGCGGTCGGCGACGGTGTGGCTCTCCTCCTCGATCTTCGTGCGCCGCTTCTGCCGGGCCTTCGGGGAGGCGATCCGCTCGCCCACCAGCCCGAGCAGCGCCGGCAGCAGGGTCAGCGCGATGAGCACCGCCAGCACCACCGTGCCGGCGGCCACCAGCGCCATCGTGGTCAGGAACGACATGCCGATCACGGTGAGCGCGATCAGCGCCACGACCACCGTCAGGCCGGCGAAGAACACCGCGCTGCCGGCGGTGCCCACCGCCCGCCCGGCCGCCTCGCGGGCGTCCAGGCCGCGGTCGAGGATCAGCCGCCGCTGCCGGTTGACCACGAACAGCGCGTAGTCGATGCCGACCGCGAGGCCGATCATCAGCGCGAGCACCGGGGTGGTGCTGTTCATCTCCACCACCGTCGAGAGCGCGAAGGCGGTGCCGACCCCGACCCCGACGCCGACCAGCGCGGTGACGATCGGCAGCCCGGCGGCGACCAGCGACCCCAGCGTCAGCACGAGCACGACCGCTGCGACCGCCAGGCCGACGACCTCGGCCGGTCCGACGGGGACCTCCATCGCCTTCAGCGAGTCGCTGGGCAGCGCCTGCAGGCCGGTGCCCTCCTCGGCGCCCTGCACCACGTCGAGGACGGCGGAGACCTCCTCCTCGGTCAACGAGGTCGAGGGGACGATGAACTGGAACTGGAACAGCGCGACGGGGGCCTGCTGGGAGACCAGCACCCCCGGCACCGGGGCGCCGTCGACGACCAGCGGCTGGTACGGCGGTGCCTCGGCGGTCTGCTGCCGGCCCTGGCCCTGGCCCGGGCCCTGTTCCGGGCCCTGGGCCTCCATCAGCTCGGCCGGGTTCACCACCTGCTCGAGGGCGTAGACCTGCTGCACGGTGGAGGCGATCGCCCCGAGCCGTTCGGGGGTGTCGATCCGCTGCCCGTCGGGCGCGGTGAACACCACGCTCGCCTGCCCGCCCGAGGCCGCCGGGAGCTCCTCGCTGACCCGGTCCAGGACCTGCTGGGCCTCGGTGTTCTCGATCTTCATCTCCGAGCTGACCTTGATGCCGTTGACCAGCAGGGCGGCCACGACCGTCGCGAGCACCAGCACCCAGCCGACGATGAACGGCCAGGGCCTGCCGTAGGCGCCGCGGCCCAGGCGGTACAGGAACGTGGACATGGGTGGGTCTCCTCGGAGTGGGTGCGGTGCCGGGTCAGAAGCCGGTGCGGAGGTGGTGGAAGGCGAGGTCGAGGAAGTCGTCGAGCCCGACGGAGGCGGGGTCGTCCGGCGCGTCGCCCGGGAGCCGCACCGGGACCGAGCCCTCGAGCGCGGCGGACACCGTCCCGTAGACCGCGCCGAAGAGCAGCGACACGTAGGCCGGGGAGTAGCGATCGGCGGCGACCGAGCGGAGCCGGTGCTCGGCCTCGGTCCGCATCCGGTGCTGGACCTGGTGGACGTGCGGCTCCAGCGACGGGTGGGCCCGGGCCAGGGCCATCACCTCCCGGATCCGGCGCAGCGCCTCCGTGGTCAGCTGCAGCTGCAGCACGGCCTGGACGGCGTCGAGCAGCGGCACGTCGGCCGGGACGTCGTCGAGGGCGTCGGCGGCCGCCTCGATGCCCGGGTAGGTGACCGCGGCGACCGCGGCCTCCTTGCAGGAGTAGTGGTTGGCGAACGTGCGCCGCGAGTATCCGGCCCGCTCGGTGACGTCGTCGATCACGAATCCGTCCAGGCCGCGGGTGCGGGCGAGGTCGAAGGCGGCTTCCGCGAGCGCCTGCGCGGTCGCCTCGCGCTTGAGCTCGCGCAGCCCGGGTCCGGTCACCGCACCAGCGTCGCACTTCGCTGCCCATCAGGCAAAGTTGCGCGATGGGCAGCAGGTGAGGCGTCGGTCACGCAGGCGTCAGGACTTCTCCTCGGCCTTCGCGACGGTGGTGCGCAGCTCGGTCTCCGGCATCAGCCACACCGCCACGAGCGTGACCACGGTGACCGCGGCGGCGATGAGGAAGATCCGGCCGGTCGCGTCGGCGTAGGCGTTCCGCACGATCTCGACCACCGGGGCGGGCATGCCCGCGAGGTCCAGGGTCCCGGCCGAGGAGCTCGAGCTCCCCTCGATCCCGGCCGCGGCGAGGCCCAGCTGGATCTTCTCGGTCACCCGGGTGGCGAGCACCGCGCCCAGCACCGCGATGCCGACCGTGCCGCCGAGGGAGCGGAAGAAGGTCACCACGCCGCTGGCGGCGCCGATGTCGTGGACGTCCACGGTGTTCTGCACGACGAGCACCAGGTTCTGCATCAGGGAGCCGGTGCCCAGGCCCATCAGCACCATGAAGATGCTCAGGTGCCACACCGGCGTCCGGTGGTCGATCGGACCCATCAGCGCGAGCCCGACGATGAGCGTCGTCGTACCGATGAGCAGGTAGCGCTTCCAGACCCCGGTCTTGGTGATCAGCCGGCCCGACACCGTCGAGGAGACCATGGTGCCGAAGATCATCGGCAGCATCAGCAGGCCCGCCGCGGTGGGGGAGTAGCCCTGCGCCACCTGGAAGTACTGGCTGAGGAAGACCGACGTGCCGAACTGCGCGATGCCCACCGCGACGCTCGCCACGACGGCCAGCAGCGTGGTCCGCTCGGACACGATCCGGGGCGGGACGATCGGCTCGGAGTGGCGCCGCTCGACGACCACGGCCAGGCCGACCAGCACGAGGGCGCCACCGACGTAGGCCGCCGTGGGCGCCGAGAGCCAGGCGAAGTCCTTGCCGGCGAAGGAGACCCACAGCAGCAGCAGGGTGGTCGCGCCGGAGAGCAGCAGCGCACCCCACCAGTCCAGCCGCACCCGCCGCCGCTGCGTGGTCAGGTGCAGGTAACGCCTGATCAGGTAGATCCCGACCAGCGTGAACGGTACGGCGACGAAGAACGTCGACCGCCAGCCGAGGGCGTCCACCAGCAGGCCGCCGATGAGCGGGCCGGAGACGGTGGCGACCGCCATCACGGCTGCCATGTAGCCGGCGTACCGGCCCCTCTCGCGCGGCGCGATGATCGAGCCCATGATCGCCTGCACCAGCGCCAGCACGCCGCCCATGCCGAGGCCCTGCAGCGCGCGGGCACCCAGCAGCTGCGGGACGTCCTGGGCGAACCCGGCCCCCAGCGAGCCGAACAGGAAGACCGTCGCGGCCAGCTGCACCAGCCGCTTCTTGTCGAACAGGTCGGCCAGCTTGGACCAGATCGGGGTGGAGACCGTCATCGCCAGGAGGGAGGCGGTCACCACCCACGTGTACGCGCGCTGGGTGCCCTCGAGCGCACCGATGATCGTGGGCAGGGCGACGCTCACGATCGTGGTGCTGACCATGGCCACGAACAGGATGGCCAGGAGCCCGGTGAGCACCTCGAGGATCTCGCGGTGCGTCATCGGGGCCGCGGCCGGCGCGGTCATCGGGGCCGCGGCCGGCGGCGCCTGGTGGGTGGGGCTCTGCGTCATGCGCTGTCCTTCGTCGTCGTGTCGTGCGTCGTCGTGTGGTGGGTGGCGGGCCCGCCCGGCTCTCCCGGCAGCGGCGCCAGCGCCTCGGCGAGCTGGTCGACCAGCTGGGCCGCCGCGGCGAGGCGCTCCTCGTCCCAGTCGGCGAGGCGGGCGCCGAGCCGGTCGAGGTGGATGGCGCGGAGGTCGCGGAGGGCCTGCCTGCCGCCGGGCGTGAGGCTGAGCAGCTCGGCGCGTCCGTCGGCGGGGTCGGGCCGTCGCTCGACCATGCCGGTCCGGCTGAGGTGGGCGAGCTGCCTGCTGACCACGGCGGGCCCCACGCACAGCCGCGCGGCGACCGCGCCGGGTCGGCACTCGCCCTCGGCGACGACCCGCAGGACGCCGGCCTCGCTGCGAGTCAGGCTCCCCTCCTGGTCGTCGCCCGAGACGGCCCAGCGCTGGCCGGTGGCGTGGAGACGCCGGCTGAAGGCGACCACGCTGCCGAAGAGCCGCTCGATGCCGGCCTCGCCCGGGCCGGCCGGAGCGGAAGATTCGTTGACCACGGCAACTAGCGTAGCACTTGTTTGACCTAGTCAACCAATCGCCGCGGTCTCGTCGTTCTCGACATCTGAGATTTCCCTGCCCGGCCAGTTCCGTCTCGCCGCCCGGCTCGTTGGACCGACTGCAGCTGTAGAGCAAGCCGAGAGGGAGACCGTGAACAAGACGCTCGTACGCCTCGGGGCCGTCGGCGCCTCCGCGACACTCGCCACCATGGCCGCCGCGCCCGCGTGGGCGGCGCCCGCCGTCGCGCAGGCGGAGGCGACCGCCGTCCGCATCTCGGTCGCCGGCAACGGCTCCGACTCCGGGGCGGTCCGGGCGACCCACGACGGGTCCGGGGAGACCCGGGAGGGGGAGACCGCCCCGCCCGTCGCCGTCCTCGGCAACCAGGACCTCGCCAACTTCGGCGTCCTCCAGCAGGACGCCGCGACCCAGCTGCAGGACGGCGAGGGCGTCTCCGCGGCCTGTGCCGGCGTCGCGGGAGAAGGCGGCTCCGTCGCCCAGGTCGGCGACTCCACCTGCATCTTCCCCGGCGAGCCGGTCGCGGTGACCATCGCCAACCTCGACCTCACCGGCGCCGTCGCGGTGCAGCCGGAGTCGGCGCTCGGCCCGCTGGACGAGGCGCTCGCGCCGGTCATGGACCAGCTGGTCGGTCCGCTCACCGCCGCCCTCGCCGAGGGCCTGGCGCCGCTCGGAGAGACCGGCCTCGTCGGCACCTTCAGCACCGTCGAGGAGCGCTGCGTCGCCGCCCCGGGCCGGGCCCGGGCCGAGGCGACCATCGTGGACGGGAAGCTCTCGCTCACCGTCGCCGACCAGCGCATCGACCTGCTGGACCTGCCGACGCACCCCGAGCCCGAGACCAAGGTCGTCACCGACCTCGACACCGTGCTGAACCTGGTCGTCGACGCGGTCGAGGAGAACCTCCGCACCACGCTCGAGGGCGCGCTCGCCGACGTCACCGTGCTCACCGACGAGCTGCAGGCCCAGGTCGTCGACACGCTGGTCGCCGAGGTCTCGGCGAACCTCGCCCCGGCCGAGGAGAACCTCCTCGACATCACCCTGAACGCGCAGCACTCGCCGCAGGCCGGTGCGATCGCGGGCACCGCCGTCGACGTACAGGTGCTGCCGGCCGCCGCCGAGGTCGCCGACGCGTCGCTGGTCGCGGTCCAGCTCGGCAACGTCGCGTGCGGCCCCAACGGCGTCGTCGCGCCGACCGTGGAGGTCCAGGAGGAGCTGCCCGAGGTGCCGACCGTGGTCGACGCGGGAGCCGACGGTGCGGCCGACACCGGCTCCACGGCCGCTCCGGGTGCCGGCGGAGCGCTGCTGCTGGCCGGCCTCGCGGGCGTGCTCGGCTACCGCCGCCTCGTCGCCCGCTAGGCCCGCGTCGTGAGCGCAGAGCTGGAGGTCGGTCGCCGTACGACGGCCGTGCTCGCCGCCGTGGCGGCGGTGCTGGCCCTCGTCGTGCTCGCCGTCGTGGTCGGGCAGCGGTTCGGCCACGACGGCGCCACCGCTGCGCCCGAGGTCGCCGCCCCCGACCGACCGCGGCTGCAGCCGGTCCGGCAGCGTCCCGACGGCGAACCGCCGGACCGGCTCGTGGTGCCGTCGCTGGGGATCCGGGCACCGCTCGAGCCGATCGAGGTCACTCCCGGCGGCGTGCTGACCCCACCCGACGACGGCGACCTGGTCGGCTGGTGGCAGCGCAGCGCCCAGCCGGGGGCCCGCCAGGGCCAGACCGTGGTCACCGGGCACACGTTCCGGTCCGGGCCCGCGGCGATGAACCGCCTCGGCACGGTCGACAAGGGCGCGGTGGTGCGGGTCCACGACGACGACGTGGTGGTCAGCTACCGCGTACGGCAGGTGGTGAAGTACTCCGTCGAGGAGGTCGCCGACAGGGCCTACGACCTGTTCGCCCAGGACCGCGGTGACGGCCGGCTGGTGCTGGTCACCTGCACCGACTACGTGGACGGGGACTACCGGAGCAACGTCGTCGTCCTCGCCGAGCCGGTGGGCCAGCGCCACGCCGGCGGCCGCGACCCGGTCTGAGGACCTCCGGCCCTGCCGGTTCCCCACGGCCGGGGCGATGCTGATCCTGGCGGCACATGCCCGTCGAGACACGCCGGTCACCATGGCCGCGAAAGAGGTGTCACTCGCCATGAAGACGACGGCCAAGCGCCTGACCAAGGCCGAGGTGCGCGGCGTGGTCGAGGGGTTCGCGAAGGCGCTCAACGACCATGACGTCGACGCCGCGGTGGAGTACCTCACCGACGACGTCGTGTGGACGCACCCGTTCACCATGGAGCCGCTGCACGGCCCCGAGGCGGTCCGTGCCGACCTCGCCGAGACCTTCCGGTCCTTCCCGGACCTGCACTCGCCGCTGGAGGACACCGAGGTCTTCGTCGGGGAGAGCCACGACACCGCGGTCACCACCTGGACCATGCTCGGCACCATGTCGGGTCCCTCGCCGGTCGGCTTCGAGGCCACGGGCCGGTTCATGCGGATCACCGGCGCGAGCCGCTACTCCTTCCGCGACGGCCGGATCAGCGAGTACGAGCTGGTCTACGACGGACTGGAGTTCGCCCGGCAGCTCGGCATCCTGCCCAGCGAGCGCAGCCTCACCTTCAAGGCGCTGCAGGAGCTGCAGCGCTGGACCGCCAAGGCCCGCAAGACCCTGCGGATCTGACCGGACAGCCTGGTCCCCGCGGCTCGGAGCTCGGCCGCGGGGACCACGCCTGCGGCGGCCGTTTCCCCGTCGACGAGGCGGGGTAGGCGGTCCCCAGCACGCCGCTTCGTCGCCGGCGCCGAGGAAGGAGCCGCAGTGAACAGCCCCCAGGACGACCCGCAGTGGTGGCAGTCCGCCGTGGTCTACCAGGTCTACCCCCGCAGCTTCGCCGACTCCGACGGCGACGGCGTGGGCGACCTCCGCGGCGTCCTGGAGCACCTCGACCACCTCGAGCGGCTCGGCGTCGACGTCGTGTGGCTCTCCCCGGTCTACCCCTCGCCGATGGACGACAACGGCTACGACATCAGCGACTACCAGGACGTCGACCCCACCTTCGGCACGCTCGCCGACCTCGACGCCCTGGTGCAGGGCCTGCACGCGCGCGGCATGAAGCTGGTCATGGACCTGGTGGTCAACCACACCTCCGACGAGCACCCGTGGTTCGTCGAGTCCCGGAAGGGGCCGGACAGCCCCAAGCGGGACTGGTACTGGTGGCGGCCCGCCCGCGAGGGCACCGTCCCCGGCGAGCCGGGCGCCGAGCCGACGAACTGGGGGTCGTTCTTCTCCGGCCCCGCCTGGGAGTACGACGAGACCAGCGGCGAGTACTACCTGCACCTGTTCTCCCGCAAGCAGCCAGACCTGAACTGGGAGAACCCCGAGGTCCGGCACGCCGTCTACGACATGATGCGCTGGTGGGTCGACCGCGGTGTCGACGGCTTCCGGATGGACGTGATCAACATGATCTCCAAGGCCCCGGGACTGCCCGACGGGCCGGTCCGCCCCGGTGAGGTGTACGGCGACCTGCACGACGCGGTGATCGACGGGCCGCGGGTGCACGAGCTCCTCGCCGAGATGCACCGGGAGGTCTTCGCCGGCGTGGACCGGCCGCTGCTGCTCGTGGGCGAGACGCCCGGCGTGACCGTGGAGGAGGCGCGGCACTACACCCACCCCGACCCGCCCGAGGTCGACATGGTCTTCCAGTTCGAGCACATGGGCGTCGACCGGGGCGCCTCGAAGTGGGACGTCCTCCCGTTCGACGTACGACGCCTCAAGGAGGTGCTGGGCCGCTGGCAGGAGGGGCTCGCCGACGTCGGCTGGAACAGCCTGTACTGGAACAACCACGACCAGCCGCGGGTGGTGTCCCGGTTCGGCGACGACGGCGAGCACCGCGAGCGGTCCGCGAAGGCGCTCGGCACCGTCCTGCACCTGCAGCGCGGGACGCCCTACGTCTACCAGGGCGAGGAGCTCGCGATGGCGAACTACCCGTTCGTCTCCATCGACGACTTCGAGGACATCGAGTCGGTGAACTACTACCGCGAGTCGGTCGCGCAGGGCGAGGACCCCGCGGAGGTGCTCGCCTCGCTGCGGGCGATGAGCCGCGACAACGGGCGCACCCCGATGCAGTGGGACGACTCCCCGAACGCCGGGTTCACCACCGGCACCCCGTGGCTGGCGGTCAACCCCGACCACCGCGAGGTCAACGCCGCCGCCCAGGTGGGCCGGCCCGGGTCGGTCTTCGAGCACTACCGGGCGCTGGTCCGGCTGCGGCACGAGGAGCCGGCGGTCGCGTACGGCGACTTCCACCTGCTGCTGCCCGACGACCCGCAGCTGTTCGTGTTCACCCGCCGGCACGAGGACACCGAGCTGCTCGTCGCGGCGAACCTGTCCGGCGTCCCGGCGGAGCTGCCGTCGACGGTGAGCGGTCCGTGGGAGGACGCGCAGGTGCTGCTGTCCAACACCGGCGAGGCCACCGGGGCGTGGCTCGAACCGTGGGAGGCGCGTGTTCTCCGCCGTGTGGGGGCTCCCCGGGTGTGAGACTGGGGGCCGGGTCGGGTACGCCCTCAGGATCGTCCGGGGTCCCGTGCCGCCCGAGGAGGATGGGTCATGCGTACCTCTGCAGTGGGGGTCGGGCTGGCCGCCGTACTGCTGCTCGCGGCCTGCGGCACCGAGACCGACAACGCCGTGGCGCCGACCGGGACGCCCGACGAGGCGGCCAGTGAGTCGACGAGCGAGCCGTCGGTGAGCCCGAGCCCGAGCCAGAGCCCCACGCCGAGCCCCAGCGAGGAGGCGGCCGCCGGGACGACCGAGTCCGGGGTCTACTACCTCGTCGACACGCGAGCCGGCCTCCGGCTGGCCCGGGAGGTACGCGAGCTCACCGGCGACGACCCGGCCCGGGCGGCCGTCGAGGCGATGGTCGCCGGCCCGCAGGACCCCGACTACACCACCACCTGGAACCCCGGCACCGAGGTGCTCTCGGTCCGGCCCGGCGACCCGATCCGGGTGGACCTGTCCGCGGAGGCACGCACCGCGAACGTCGGCTCCGAGGGCGCGGCCCGGATGGTCCAGCAGCTCGTGTACACCGTCACCGAGGCCGTCGACCGGCGCGCCGGCGTGCAGCTGCTGATCGAGGGCGAGCCCGCGGGCGAGCTGTGGGGAGCGGTGAGCTGGGACGACCCGGTCCGGCGGGCCAAGCCGGTCAACGTTCGGATGATGGTGCAGATCGACCGCCCGGGCGAGGGCGCGGTCGTCTCCTCCCCGGTCACCGTCGAGGGTGAGGCGAACGCGTTCGAGGCGAACGTCCCCTGGCGCGTCACCGACGGCTCCGGCCAGGAGGTCGAGTCCGGGTTCACCATGACCCGGGTCGGCATGCGGTTCTCGCCGTACTCGTTCACCGTGGACCTCGAGCCCGGCACCTACACCGTCGAGGTCAGTGAGGACGACGCCTCCGGCGGCGAGGGCGGGGAGCCGATGGTCGACACCAAGACCTTCACCGTCCAGTAGCCGCCGGTGGCCGGCAGGCCTCCACCCAGCCCGCTCCCGGTTCCTGCCACGCCGGCGCGGGCGATGTGCCACAGTGCTTGTAAAAGCCCACGCCGGGCCCTGGTAGGAGGGCGATGCCGTGGCGAAGCGGGACGGCACCCTGGGATCGGCGACGGTCGGCGACCTCGTCGAACGGCTTCCGGCCGCCGTCGCCTACCTCTCCGGGCCCGACCACGTCGTGGTGCTCGCCAACGCCGCGTTCCGGGCGCTCGTCGGACGCCGGGACGTGCTCGGGCTCCACCTGAGCCAGGTGCTGCCCCCGCTGGAGGGCCCCGACGCGCACCTCGACGTCCTCGCGCGCGTGCTGCGCACCGGCCGGCGGGCCGAGGTGCGGGCCGCCGAGGTCCGGGTACGGCGCAGGCAGGGCCGGACCCGGCGCTCCTACATCGACTTCGTGGCCGAGCCGGTCCTCGACGCCGGCGGGGCCGTCAGCGGGCTCCTGGTCCAGGTCTCGGACGTGACGCCGTACGTCGAGGACCGGCAGCGGCTCGAGGACCTGACCGCACAGCTCACCAGGGCCCAGGGGCGGTACGCGAGGCTGTTCGAGACACTGCCGCTCGGCGTGGTGTACCACGATGCCGAGGGAGTGATCGTCGCGGCCAACCCCCGCGCCGCCGAGACCCTCGGAGTGGCCCCCGACGACCTGGTCGGCCTGCGGCCGCAGGGCGAGGGCTGGCAGGCGGTCCACGAGGACGGCTCCCCCTTCCCCGGCGACGACCACCCCGCCGTCGTCGCCCTGCGCACCGGACGGATCGTCGCCGACGTGGTGATGGGGGTGCGCCACGCCGTGACGGGGCAGCGACGGTGGCTCTCGGTCACGGCGGTGCCGGACGCGCTCGACGAGCACGCCCGGCCGCAACGGGTCTACGCCATGATCGAGGACGTCACCGACGAGCGCCGGGCCGCCGACGCCGCCCGCGACCGGGAGACGCTGCTCGGCCGGCTCCGCGACGCGAACGTCCTCGGCATCCTCATCGCGGACGAGGACCGCGTGACCGACGCGAACCAGGCCTTCCTCGACATCGTCGGCCACACCGCCGACGACATGGCCTCCGGGGGCGTGGACTGGCGGGCGATCACGCCGCCGGAGTGGGCCCCGGCCGACGAGCGGGCGCTGGCGCAGCTGCGCCGCACCGGGGCCTGCGAGCCGTTCGAGAAGGAGCTCGTCCACGCGTCCGGGCGGCGGGTGCCGGTGCTCCTCGGCGCCGCGGTGGTCGGCCGCGACCCGCTGCGCTGGGTGACCTTCGTCGCCGACCTCTCCGAGCGGCAACGGGCCGAGCAGGAGAGGGCGGCGCTGCTCAGCCGCGCGCACGCGGCTCGCGCCGAGGCCGAGCTGGCCCGGGAGCGGCTCCACCTCCTGCTCGGCGCCGGGGGCCTGGTCGCCGCCACCCGTGACCGGGAGGAGCTGCTCGCCCACCTCACCCGCCTGGTGGTGCCGACCCTGGCCGACTACGCCGCGGTGCTCCTGCCCGGCGACGACGGTCGGCTGCGCCTGGCCGCCGCCGCGCAGCACGACCCGGTCGACGCCGTCCAGATTGCGCGGCTGCGGGACGTCGCCGTCTCCCTCGACACGCTCCTGCCGCTTCCGTCCGTGACCAGCCCGGGCAGCACCGAGCTCGTCCGCGACGTCGCCGGGCTGGTCCCGGTCTGGTCGGCCACGGACCCCGTCGTCGCCGACGTGCTCGTCCGGCTGGGCTGCGACAGCGCGGTGCTGGTGGCGCTGGGCAGCGGGGACGGGAGCGTCGGTGTCCTCGCCATGGGGCGGAGGACGGGGCGCACGCCGTTCGAGGCGTCCGACGTCGACGTCGCCGAGGAGCTCGGCCGAAGGCTCAGCGTCGGCCTGGGCAACGTCGACGTCTTCACCCGTGAGCACGGCGTGGCCGAGATGCTGCAACGCTCCGTGCTGCCCGAGCGGCTCCCCGAGGTCGAGGGCGTGGAGCTCGCGGTCCGCTACCTCCCGGCGACCGAGGCCGTCGACGTGGGCGGCGACTGGTACGACGCCTTCCTGGTCGGCGACGGCCGGCTCGTGGTCGTGCTCGGGGACGTGGTCGGGCACAACCTCGCGTCCGCGTCGGTGATGAGCCAGGTCCGCAACGCGGTGCGCGCCTACGCCGTCGCCGACCCCGAGCCCGCGTCGGTCATGGCCCGCACCAACGCCGCGTTGAGCTGGCTCATGCCCGACGCGATGGCCACGGTCTTCTACGGTGTCCTCGACACGGCCACCGGCACGCTCACCCATGCCACGGCCGGACACCCGCCACCGCTGCTGGTCACCGGCGAGGGCTGCGCCTACCTCGACGGGCCGGTCGGCCTGATGCTCGGCGTCGCCCCCGACACGTCGTACGACGTCGCGCGGTACGTCCTGCCCCCGGGCGCGGCGCTGCTGCTCTACAGCGACGGCCTCGTCGAGGACCGGAGCCGGTCGCTGGAGGCAGGGCTCGCCGCGCTGGCGGGCGCCTTCTCCGGCGGTGGCCCTGCCGGCGGCGCGCAGGAGATCTGCGAGCTCGCGCAGGCGGCGATGCTCGAGCCGACCGCCCGCGCCGACGACGTCTGCCTGCTCGCCGTGTGCCGACGGGGCTGACCGCTCAACCGCGGCGCCGCAGGAGGCGACGCAGGACCAGCAGGAGCAGGACCGCGCCGGCGACCTGCTTCCAGTAGGTCTTGAGCAGCACCGGCAGCACCGTGGCCCCGAGGTCGATCGCGTCGGCCGGCTCGGCCTTGCGTCTCCCGGCCGCCGGGGAACGGGGCGCGGCCGCCCCCGTGCTCGCGGCACCCGCCGGCGCGGCACCGGCGACCCCGGCCCCGGCCGGCGTGGCACCCGCCGCCGCGGCAGCCGTGGCAGCACCCTCGTCGGCGGCCGCACCGGCAGCGAGACCGGCGCCCTCCTCGGGGGCGGCGGCCGCCGGGGCGGGCACCGCCTCCTCGGGGGCACCCTCCTCCTCGGCTGCAGGTGCGGCGCCGACCTTGCTCTCGAGGCACTCGGTGAACTGCTGCAGCAGCTTGTCCGAGACGTCCTGGATCACCCCGCGGCCGAACTGCGCCGGCTTCCCGGTGATGGACAGGTCGGTCCGCACCTCGACCTCCGTGCTGTCCGCGGCGAGGGACTTCATGGTCGCGGTGACGAGCGCGGAGGCGGTGCCGTTGCCGCGCTTGTCCTTGCCCTTGGCCTCCACCACGAACGAGCGCGCCTGCTCGTCGCGCTCGACGAACCGGCCGGTGCCGGCGTACTGCAGCGCGATCGGCCCCAGCTTCACCTTGACCGTGCCCTTGAACTCCTCGCCCTCCACCGAGGTGACGGCGGCGCCCGGGAAGCAGGCACCGACGTCCTCGATGTCCTGGAACGCCGCCCAGCTCTCCTCGAGCGAGGCGGGGACGGTGAACGAGTGCGTCAGCTCCACGACGTCACACCCCTGCGGCCGCGAGCACCGCGCGGCGGGTCAGGACGGTGGCGAGGTGCCGTCGGTAGTCGGCGTCGCCGTTGAGGTCCGAGGGCGGGTTGGTGCCCTCGGCCGCGGCGGCGGCGGCCTCGCGTACGGCGTCGTCGGTCGCCGGCTTGCCGGCCAGCGCCTGCTCGACCGACCGGGCCCGCAGCGGGGTCGAGCCCATGTTGGTCAGCCCGACCCTCGCCTCGGAGATCGTCCCGCCCTCGACCTTGACCGCCGCCGCCACGGCGACGATCGGCCACTGGTGGGCCACCCGGACGAACTTCTCGTAGTGGCCGCCCCAGCCGGTGTGCTTCGGCACCCGGACCTCGGTGAGCAGCTCGCCGTCACCGATCGCGGTGGTGAACAGGTCCTCGAAGAAGTCGTCGGCCGCGACCGTGCGGCTCCCCGAGGGCCCGGTGATGGTGAACGTCGCGCCGAGCGCCAGCGCGGGCGCGCCGAGGTCGCCGGCCGGGTCGGCGTGGGCGAGGGCCCCGCCGAACGTGCCGCGGTGGCGGACCTGCGGGTCGGCGAGCTGCTCGACCGCCTCGCAGATCACGGTCGCGTGCTCGCGCACCAGCGGGTCGTGGAAGACGTCGGAGTGCGTGGTCATCGCGCCGATCACCAGCGCGTCACCGTCGTCGCGGACGCCGCGCAGGGACTCGATACGCCCGAGGTCCACCACCACCGAAGGCGCGTTGAGGCGCATCCGCAGCACCGGCAGCAGGCTCTGGCCGCCGGCCAGCACCTTGGCGTCCTCACCGCCCTCGGCGAGCGCCTGCAGCGCCTCCTCGACGGTCGCCGGTGCGACGTACTCGAACTGTGCGGGGATCATTCGGTCGCTCCCTTGCTCCGGTCCGCGACGGCCGACTCGTCGAAGTGCGGCATCGCGTCGTTCTCGGTGGGTTCGTCGCCGCCGGCACCCGCGCCCTGGATCGCCTTCCAGATCCGTTCGGGCGTGCACGGCATGCGCACGTCTTGCACGCCCCACGGCCGGAGCGCGTCGACGACCGCGTTCACGACCGCCGGTGTGGACGCGATGGTGCCCGCCTCGCCGACCCCCTTGGTGCCGAGCGAGTTCGTCGTCGACGGGGTCACCGAGCTGCCGAGGTCGAAGCTGATCGTGTCGGCTGCCGTGGGCACCAGGTAGTCGACGAACGACGCGGAGACCAGGGTGCCGAACTCGTCGTGCACCGCCTCCTCCCACAGCGCCTGGGCGATGCCCTGGACCAGGCCGCCGTGCAGCTGGCCCTCGACGATCAGCGGGTTGACGATCGTGCCCACGTCGTCGACGGCGGTGTACTTGCGCAGCTTCACCCCGCCGGTCTCGGTGTCGATCTCGACCGCGCACAGGTGCGTGCCGTGCGGGTAGGAGAAGTTCACCGGGTCGTAGGTGGCGTCGGAGTCCAGCGAGGGCTCCATCCCGTCGGGGAGGTTGTGGCCGGTGAACGCGGCCGCGGCCAGGTCGCCGATCGCGATGTCCTTGTCGGTGCCGCGGACACCGAACCGGCCCTGCTTGAACTCGATGTCGTCCACCGAGGCCTCGAGCAGGTGGGCCGCGACCAGCTGTGCCTTCTCGATCACCTTGTCGGCGGCCTTGACCACCGCCTCGCCGCCGACGACGAGGGACCGGGAGCCGTAGGTGTCGAGGCCCTTGTGGGAGATCTGGGTGTCGCCGTGGAGCACCTCGACGTCCTCGAACGGCACCCCGAGCCGGTCGGCCACGATCTGCGACCAGGCCGTCTCGTGGCCCTGGCCGTGCGGGGAGACGCCGGTGATGACCTCGACCTTGCCGGTGGGGAGCATCCGCACCGCGGCGTGCTCCCAGCCACCGGCGCCGTAGCTGAGCTGGCCGAGCACCCGGGACGGGGCCAGCCCGCACATCTCGGTGAACGTGGACACGCCGATCCCGAGCTGCACCGGATCACCCGCCTCCCGGCGCCGCTGCTGCTCTGTCCGCAGCTCGTCGTACCCGAAGATCTCCTTGGCCTGCGCCGTCGCCGCCTCGTAGTTGCCGGAGTCGTACTCGAGACCGGCGACGGTGGTGAAGGGGAACTCCTCGTGCCTGATCCAGTTCTTCTCGCGGATCTCGAGCGGGTCGACGCCGAGCTCGGCGGCCAGCTCGTCCATGAGACGCTCGATCGCGAAGGTCGCCTCCGGCCGCCCCGCGCCGCGGTAGGCGTCGGTCCAGGTCTTGTTGGTGAGCACCGTCTGGACCTTGAACTGGTAGGCGGGGAACTTGTAGATCGCGTTGAACATGAACGCCCCGAGCACCGGCACGCCGCCCCCGACGAGGGAGACGTAGGAGCCGAGGTCGGCGAGCAGGTCCACCTTCAGCCCGGTGACCGTGCCGTCCTTGGTCGCGGCGAGCGTCAGCCGCTGCCACTGGTCGCGGCCGTGGTGGCCGGCCATCAGCGACTCCGAGCGGGTCTCGGTGTA
Source organism: uncultured Actinomycetota bacterium (assembly GCA_963747975.1). Taxonomy (GTDB): domain Bacteria; phylum Actinomycetota; class Actinomycetes; order Propionibacteriales; family Nocardioidaceae; genus Nocardioides_C. The sequence goes on along the minus strand of CAVVHI010000003.1, from coordinate 1,158,648 downwards.
CTTCACGGGCTTGCCGGTACGCCGGGCTGCGAGGAAGGTGATCCACTCCTCGGGAGTGGACTGCAGCTTGCCGCCGAAGCCGCCGCCGACGTCGGGGGCGATGACCCGGATCTTGGACTCCGACATCCCGGTCGTCGCGGCGAGCAGGTAGCGCAGGATGTGCGGGATCTGGGTGGCCGACCACATGGTGATCTGCTCACCGGTCGGGTCGACCACGACCGAGCGCGGCTCCATGAACGCCGGGATCAGCCGCTGCTGGCGGTACTCCCGCTCGAGGAGGATCCCGTCGGTGCGCGCCCTCTCGATCGCCTCGTCGACCGCGCCGCCCGTGCCGGCCTCGGCCGAGTCGAACACCCACAGCGCCGACTTGTTGGTGCCGAGATCCGGGTGGGCGAGGACCTTGTCCTCAGCGGCCTCCTTCAGGTCGAGGGCGGCCGGCAGCTCCTCGTAGTCCACGTCGACGAGCTCGGCCGCGTCCCGGGCCTCGGCCGCGGACCGTGCCACCACCACCGCGACGACCTCTCCGGCGAAGGTGACCCGGTCGACCGCGATCGGCGGGTGCACCGGGGCGACCTGGTCGGGCGTGATCGGCCAGGCGTTGGCGAGCACGCCCTGCTCCTCGGCGACCTCCTGCCCGGTGAACACGGCGACGACGTTGGCCGCCTCCTTCGCCGCGCTGGTGTCGATGCCGGTGATCCGTGCGTGCGCGAACGGGCTGCGCACCATCGCGAGGTGCAGCATGCCCGGCAGGGTGATGTTGTCGGTCCACTTCGTGCGGCCGGTGATGAGGCGCTGGTCCTCCTTGCGACGGCGCGCGTTGCCGACCTCGCGCGTGGCGGGGGTGTCCTGGGTCGCGGTCATCGGTTGCCTCCTTCCGAGGCTGCGGTCTGCACGGCTTTGACGATGTTGTGGTAGCCGGTGCACCGGCACAGGTTGCCCTCGAGGCCGAGCCGGATCTCCTCCTCGCTCGGGTCCGGGTTGTCGTTGAGGAGGTCGATGCTCTGCATGATCATCCCGGGGGTGCAGAAGCCGCACTGGAGGGCGTGGCACTCGTGGAAGGCCCGCTGCATCGGGTGCAGCTCGCCGTCGGTGGCCAGCCCCTCGACCGTGGTGACCTCGTGGCCGTCGGCCTGCACCGCGAGCACGTTGCAGGACTTCACGCTGCTGCCGTCGAGGTGGACGGTGCAGGCGCCGCAGTTGCTGGTGTCGCAGCCGACCACGGTCCCGGTCTTGCCGAGCCGTTCGCGGAGGTAGTGCACGAGGAGCATGCGGGGCTCGACGTCGTCGGAGTAGGACACCCCGTCGACCTTCACGTTGATGCGGGTCATGGATCAGCTCCGAAGGCAGGCGGACAAGGTGCGTCGATCCTTACGCGTTCAACGAACCGTGACAAGGGTCACAACGGGTCAGTCCTCGTTCTTTGCCCAGTCGGTGCCGGGGTCGAGTCGGCGTGAACCTGGGCGGTGCGGGGGTCGAGTCGGCGTGAACCTGGGCGGTGCGGGGGTCGAGTCGGCGTGAACCTGGGCGGGCCGTCGCTGGTCGCGGCAGGTAAGAGCCGACTCGGCGGGTTCGGCGTCGAGGTTCACGCCGACTCGACGGGTTTCGGGGGAGGTAAGAGCCGGGTCGGCGGTCAGCGGGGGGCGTGGTGGTGGATCGGGCCCTCGAGCTCGCCGAGCCGCTCGCCCTTGCCGCCCCACTTGAGGGCGATGATCTCCGCGGCGATCGACACCGCGGTCTCCTCGGGGGTGCGGGCGCCGAGGTCGAGGCCGACGGGGGACGAGAGCCGGCCGATCTCCTCCTCGGTCAGCCCGGCATCGCGCAGCCGCTCGAGCCGGTTCTCGTGGGTGCGCCGCGACCCCATCGCGCCGATGTAGCCGATCTCGGGCAGCCGCAGGGCCACCTCGAGCAGGGGTACGTCGAACTTCGGGTCGTGCGTGAGGACGGCCAGCACGGTGCGCCCGTCGACCCGGCCCGCCTCGACCTCGCCCTGGAGGTAGCGGTGCGGCCAGTCGACGACCACCTCGTCGGCGCCGGGGAACCGGGACGCGGTGGCGAACACCGGCCGGGCGTCGCACACCGTGACCTGGTAGCCGAGGAAGGACCCCATCCGCGCCACCGCCGCGGCGAAGTCGATGGCACCGAAGACGATCATCCGCGGCGCCGGCGCGAACGCCCACACGAACACCCGCATGCCCTCACCGCGGCGCTCCCCGTCGGGGCCGTAGGTCAGCGTCGCGTTGTGCCCCGACGCCAGCAGGCCGCGGGCGTCGTCGGCCACGGCGCCGTCCGCGCGGGGGCTGCCCACCGACCCGGTGACGGGCCCGGAGGCGTCCTCGGGACGGACCACCAGCCGCCGGCCCACGCGGGAGGGGTCCGGGTGCTCGATCACCGTGGCCAGCGCGACCGGCCGGCCCGCCTCGACGTCGGCGGCGATGTCCCCGAGCTCGGGGAAGGTCTCCTGGTCCACCTTCTCGACGTAGACGTCGAGGATCCCGCCACAGGTCAGGCCGACCGCGAACGCCTCGTCGTCGCTGACGCCGTACCTCTCGAGCACCGGGACCCCGGTCTCGAGCACCTGCTCGGCGAGCTCGTAGACCGCGCCCTCGACGCACCCGCCGGACACCGACCCGACCGCCTCGCCGCCCGGCCCGAGCAGCATCGAGGCCCCGGCCGGTCGCGGCGCGGACCGGAAGGTAGCCACGACCGTGCCCATGCCGACGGTCTCCCCGGTCTCCCACCACTGCTTCAGCTCGGTCAGCACGTCACGCACGGGCAACCACCTCCACCAGGTCCGCGAACGTGGCCATCGAGTGTCCGGCCACGAAGTCGTCGACGTAGGGCAGCGCCGCGACGATGCCGGCCTGCACCGGCTCGTAGCCGGCCTTGCCGCGGTGCGGGTTCATCCAGACCACCCGGTGGGCGAGCTGGTGCAGCCGGCGCATCTGCTCGGCGAGCAGCGTGGTGTCGCCGCGCTCCCAGCCGTCGCTGACCAGGACGACGACCGCGCCCCGGGCGGTGCCCCGCTGCCCCCACCGGTCGAGGAAGACCTTGAGCGTCTCCCCGAGCCGGGTCCCGCCCGACCAGTCCGGCACGGTCTCCCCGGCGGCGACGATCGCGCGCTCGGCGTCGCGCATCCGCATCGCGCGGGTGATGTGGGTCAGCCGGGTGCCGACGGTGAACACCTCCACGTCGCCGGCCCGCAGCGGCGCTCCCGACGGCGACGCGGCGTGGCTGAACCGGTGGGCGAGGCGGAGCAGCGCGTCGGCGTAGGCGCTCATCGAGCCGGAGACGTCGACGAGCAGGACGACCCGGCGGGCGCGGGTGCGCCGGCGCCGCCACGCGACCGGTCCGGGCTCGCCCATCCGCGCGCGCATCCGGCGCAGGGTCCGCGCGGCGTCGAGGTCGCCGCGGTGCCAGGCCGCGCGGCGGTGCGCCGTACGCCTCGGGGCGCGCGGGGACAGGGTCGCGAACATCGCGGCGAGCCGGGCCCGCTCCCGCGGGTCCATGCTGCCGATGTCGCGGTGCCGGAGGACCTCGGCGGTGCTGGCCATCGCCCGGATCTCGTCCTCCTCCACCTCGCCGGCGCCGTCGCCCTCCTCGTCGTCGCGGAGGTCGGCCTGCGGGGACTGCCGGTCGGGCGCGTCCCGGGGGACCAGCTGGTTCTCCTGCGCCACGAACCAGGAGTGGAACACCTGGTCGTACTTCTCCAGGTCGTCGGGGCCCGAACACAGCGTCGCGCGGCCCGCCCAGTACGTCGAACGGCGGTCGTCGAGGCCCACCAGCGACACCGCGCGCAGGAACGTCTGCGCCCGGTCGGAGGTGACCGGCACCCCGGCGGCGCGCAGCGCCCGGGCGAACCCGAGCAGCAGCTCGTCGGCGTGGTGGCGGACCTCGCCCCCGACCTCGGTGGTCATCAGCCGGCCAGCATCCGGTCCAGCGCGGCGCGCACCCGCTCGGCGTCCTCGCGGTACTTCACCACCGCGCCGAGCGTGGCGGCCGCGGTCTCCACGTCGAGCCGGGTGGTGCCCAGCCGCTCCAGGGCCCGCGCCCAGTCGAGGGTCTCCGCGACGCCGGGCGGCTTGAGCATGTCCTCGCGGGTGCGCAGCTGCTGCACCAGGGTGACCACCTGCCGGGCGAGCTCGGCGGACACCTCCGGGGCCCGCGAGCGGACGATCGAGACCTCCCGCTCCAGACCCGGGTGGTCGATCCAGTGGTAGAGGCAGCGCCGCTTCAGCGCGTCGTGGATCTCCCGGGTCCGGTTGGAGGTGAGCACGACGACCGGCGGCACCGCGGCGCTGACCGTGCCGAGCTCGGGCACCGTGACCTGGTAGGTCGAGAGCACCTCCAGCAGGAACGCCTCGAACTCGTCGTCGGCCCGGTCGATCTCGTCGACGAGCAGCACGACCGGGCTCTCCCGCAGCGCCCGCAGCACCGGACGGGCGAGCAGGAACCGCTCGTCGAACAGGCTCTTCTCCACCTCCTCCACATCCGCGTCCCCGTGAGACGCGGTCTCCACCGCCCGCAGGTGCAGGATCTGGCGCGGGAAGTCCCAGTCGTAGAGCGCCTGGCTGGCGTCGATGCCCTCGTAGCACTGCAGCCGGATCATCGGCAGGTCCAGTGCCTGCGCGAGGGCCTCGGCGAGCGCGGTCTTGCCGGTGCCCGGTTCACCTTCGAGCAGCAGCGGACGCTGCATCTGCAGGGCGAGGTAGCCGATCGTCGCGAGCGCGTCGTCGGGGAGGTACCCGGCGGACTGCAGACGCTCGGCGAGCTCGGCGGGGGAGGTGACGGCCGAGGCGGGATCCATGCCGCCAAGCATGACTCACCGCCCCCAGGGGCGTCACCCGAGGTGGTCGGGGGTGTCGGTGTCGTGGCCGGTGGCGAGGTCCCCGCACTCGACGAGAACGTGGTCGCGGGTCCGGAAGTAGCCCCGTGCCCCGCGGTCGCCCTCGGCGGTCCGGGCCACGCCCGCCCAGTGGTCGCGGCCGATGAGGACCGGGTGGCCGGGGCGCCCGTCGTACGACGTCCTGGCGAGCGTCGTGGGGGAGGCCGGCACCGACGACAGCAGCCGTCGCACCACCGCCGGCCCGACGTCGGGGAGGTCGACCAGGGACACCACCACCGCGTCGACGCCCCGGTCGGCCGCGACCGCCGCGAGCCCCGCCCGCAGCGAGGCGCCCATCCCGGTCTCCCAGTCCGGGGCGACCACGACGTCGACGCCGGAGTCCTCGGCGTCCGGGCCCGTGACGGCGGCGGTCACCTCGGCGGCGGCCGCGCCGACGACGACCGTCACCCGCGCGCAGCCGCCCTCGCGCAGCACACGGACGCCACGAGCGGCGAACGTCTCGCCGGAGGCCTCGCGCAGCAGCGCCTTCGGCCCGCCCATCCGTCGCCCCGCGCCGGCGGCGAGGAGGAGGCCGCGCACCGCCATCAGTCGATGATGCGGACCCGGACGGTCTCGGGCAGCTCGGTGAGCGCCCGGACCACGTCCGGGGAGTAGTCCAGCCCGATGTCGGTGAGCAGGTAGCCGAGCTGGCCGAAGGTGTTGAGCCCCTGGCTCTCGACGTTGATGCCGTGGTCGGCGAGCACCCCGTTGACCGTGGCGAGCACGCCGGGGACGTTGCGGTGCAGGTGCGCGACCCGGTGCGTGCCCGGGGCGTGGGGAAGGGCGAGGTCCGGCAGGTTCACGCTCATCGAGGTGGCACCGGTGGTCAGGTAGGAGGCCAGCTTGCGGGACACGAAGACCCCGATGTCCTCCTGCGCCTCCTCGGTGGACCCGCCGATGTGCGGGGTGAGGATCACGTTGGGCAGGCCGCGCAGGGGCGACTCGAAGGGGTCCCCCTGCCGCTTGGGCTCCTGGGGGAACACGTCGATCGCCGCACCGGAGAGGTGCCCGCTCTCGACGTGGGCGCCGAGCGCCTCGTGGTCGACGACGAACCCGCGCGAGAGGTTCACCAGCAGCGCCCCGGGCTTCATCTGCTTCAGCTGGGCCTCGCCGAAGAAGCCGGCGTTGCCCGCGCGGCCGTCGACGTGCAGGGAGACCACGTCGGACTCGGCGAGCAGCTCCTCGAGCGTGGTGCACCGCCGGGCGTTGCCGAGCGCGAGCTTGTCCCCGACGTCGAAGAAGGACACCGACATGCCGATCGCCTCGGCGATCACCGACAGCTGGCTGCCGATGTTGCCGTAGCCGACGATGCCGAGCCGGCGGCCGCGGACCTCGTGGGCGCCCTGGGCGGACTTGTCCCAGACCCCGGCCTGGAGCGCGCCGTTCTTCTCGCTGAGCCGGCGGGTCAGCGAGATGATCTCGGCGATCGCCATCTCGACCACGCTGCGGGTGTTGGAGAACGGCGCGTTGAACACCGCGAGCCCCTGGCCGGACGCCGCGGCCAGGTCGATCTGGTTGGTGCCGATGCAGAAGGCGCCGAGCGCGCACAGGTGCGGGTTGGCCTGCAGCGCCGCGGCGGTCACCTGGGTCTTGGAGCGGATCCCGAGCACGTCGACGTCCGCCAGGGCGGCGGTCAGCTCCTCCTCGTCCAGGGCCCCCTTCACCCGCTCGACGCTGAGCCCGGCCTGGCCGAGGATGTCGTCGGCCACCGGGTGCACGTTCTCCAGCAGCAGCGCTTTGCGTGAGCTCACGTCCACGGCTCCTTCCTCACGGGCGACGGCGGTGCCACCACGCTACCCGGACCGGACCGGTCGGCCGCTGGCCGTCTCGAATGATGCTTGACAGTGCGCGCGACGGCGGGCGTAGCATCCGGCACCATTCGGGAGGAAGGACCCAGCCGTGCTGCGTGCGTTGTCTCGTCCCCTGGTCTCCGTCGTCGAACGCTGGCTGCCGACCGCGCTGGTCTTCGCGGTCGCCCTGACCGGTGTCGTCGCCGTCCTCGCCCTCACGCTGACCGACTCCGGGCCGGTCGACGTGGTCCGTGGCTGGGGCGACGGACTGATCGGCCTGCTGGCGTTCATGACCCAGATCTCGCTGGTGCTGCTGTTCGGCTACACCCTCGCCCGCACCCGACAGGTCAGCGCGCTGCTGGAGAAGGTGGGCTCGCTGCCGCGGACCCCGGTGCAGGCCTACGCCCTGGTCACCCTCGCGGCGGCGCTGGCCTCCCTGCTGTCGTGGGGGCTCGGCCTCATGGTCGGGGTGCTGCTCGCCCAGCAGGTCGCCCGCCAGGGACGCGAGCGCGGGCTGCGCCTGCACTTCCCGCTGCTCGTCGCCTCCGGCTACGCCGGCTACGTCGTCTGGCACATGGGGTACTCCGGCTCCGGCCCGCTGGCCGCGGCCACCCCGGGCAGCTTCGTCGAGGAGCAGCTCGGCCGCACCGTGCCCGTGGGCGAGACCATCTTCGCCTGGTGGAACCTGGTCGCGATCGCGGTCACCATCGTGCTGGTCGTCGCGGCCATGGCCTCCCTGCGGCCGCGGACCGAGGACCCGGTCTTCGAGCTCCCCGCGGACGCCGTCCAGGACGAGCCCGCGGCGCCGAAGACCCTTCGGCACGTCACCGAGGGGACCGCGCCGACCCCGGCCGAGCGTGCGGACGGCTCCCGGGTGGTCACCACCGCCCTGGGCCTGGCGCTGGTGGCCTACCTCGCCGTGTACTTCGCCCAGGAGGGGTTCGCGCTCACCCTCGACATCGTCAACTGGACCTTCCTCGCCACCATCCTGCTGCTGGTCCGCTCGCCCACCGAGCTCGGTGCCCTCGTCTCCGACGCCGCCAGCAACGTCGGGGACATCCTGCTGCAGTTCCCGCTGTACGCCGGCATCCTCGGGATGATGACCGCCACCGGCCTGATCACGGTCTTCGTGGACTTCTTCGTCGGCTTCGCCAGCTCCGCGACCCTCGGCCTGTGGGCGTTCCTCGCCGGCGGGGTGATCAACATGTTCATCCCCAGCGGCGGCGGGCAGTTCGCCGTACAGGCGCCGATCTTCCTCGACGCCGCCGAGCAGCTGGGCGTGCAGCCCGAGGTCGTGATCATGGCGGTCGCGTACGGCGACCAGTGGACCAACATGATCCAGCCGTTCTGGGCGCTGCCCGTGCTGGCCGTGGCCGGGCTCGGGATCCGCGACATCCTCGGCTACACGACCATCGCCCTGCTGGTCACCGGCGTCGTCTTCGCCGGCACGCTGCTGCTCGTCGGAGCCGGCTGAGCCGGGCCACGCTACCCTCGCCGGGTGGCAGAGCCGTCCGCACGCAGCCAGGGGCGCGGCCGCTGGGACCCGCTGACCGTCGGCGTCGACGTCGGCGGGACCAAGGTGCTCGCCGGCGTGGTGACCTCCTCCGGGAGGGTGCTGGCCCGCGACCGCCGGGACACCCCCGGCCACGACCCGGCCGCCGTCGAGGCCACCGTCGCGGATGTCGTGCTCGGCTTCGCACGCGAGCACGACGTCGCCGCGGTGGGGATCGGCGCGGCGGGCTTCGTCGACGCGGCACGCGCGAACGTGCTGTTCTCGCCGCACCTCGCGTGGCGTGACGAGCCGGTGCGGGCCGCCCTGATGAGCCGGCTGGGGCTGCCGGTGGTCGTCGACAACGACGCGAACACCGCCGGCCTGGCCGAGGCGAGGTTCGGCTCCGGGGCCGGGCACCGCTTCGTCCTCTGCGTGACGCTCGGCACCGGCATCGGCGGGGCGCTGGTGCTCGACGGCCGGGTCTTCCGGGGTGCCAACGGCATGGCCGGGGAGTTCGGGCACATGCAGGTGGTCCCCGACGGCCACCTCTGCCCCTGTGGCAACCGCGGCTGCTGGGAGCAGTACGCCTCCGGCAACGCCCTGGTCCGCGACGCCCGCGAGCTGGTGGCCGCCGACGCCCCGATGGCCCGTGCCCTGCGGGACGCCGCGGGCGGGGACGCGACCGGGCTGAGCGGCCCGCTGGTCACCGAGGTGGCCCGCGGCGGCGACCCGCTGGCGCAGGAGCTGCTCACCGAGATGGGCCGGTGGTTCGGCCGGGGCCTGGCGGGCCTCACCGCCGCCTTCGACCCGAGCTGCATCGTCGTGGGGGGAGGGGTCTCGGAGGCCGGCGAGCTGCTGCTCGGGCCGACGCGCGAGGTGTTCTCCCGTCAGCTGGTGGGGCGCGGGCACCGCTCGGAGCCGCCGATCCTGCTGGCGGCGCTCGGCCCCGAGGCCGGGTTCGTGGGGGCGGCGGACATGGCGCGGTCGGCGGCCCGGCGGTCGCGTCGCGCCCGTCGCGCCGCCCGCCGCCGCCGGGAGCACGAGCGCGTGCGGCGGCACTTCCTGCGCGACGACTGAGCCGTCGCCGCCGCGTGCGCGGCCGGGCCGGTGCTCCTCTACGTTGGGCGCATGCGGCGACCCGGCAGCACCCCCGACGTCCTCCTCACCGGCGCCTGCGGCGGGATCGGCCGCGCGCTCGCCGAGCACTACCTGCGCGCCGGGTCACGGGTGGCGCTGCTCGGTCGCGACGAGGAGGTGCTGGCCGCGCTGGTCGCCTCCGCTCCCGGGCGGGCGCGTGCCTACACGCCCGACATCACCGACGCCGACGCGGTCGCGGGGGCCGCTGAGGACTGGACGGCCGCGTTCGGCGTGCCCGAGGTGGTGATCGCGAACGCCGGCGTGGCGGGCGGCTTCGACACCGCCGAGGCCGGCGACCTCGCCGTGATGCGGCGGATGCTCGAGATCAACCTGCTCGGCGTGGCCACGACCTTCCGGCCCTTCGTCGGCCCGATGCGCGAGCGGCGTGCGGGCGTGCTCGTGGGCGTCGCGAGCGTCGCCGGGTGGCGGGGGCTTCCCGGCAACGGCGCCTACTGCGCCAGCAAGGGCGGCCTGATCCGCTACCTCGAGAGCCTCCGGGCGGAGCTGCGGGAGCACGGCGTCCGGGTGCTCACCGTCTCACCCGGCTACGTCGACACCGACCTCGTCGCGGGAAACACGATGCGGATGCCGGGGCTGCTCCGGCCCGCGGACGCCGCCGACCGGGTCGCCGCCGCGGTGGCGGGCCGGCGCGAAAAGGTGACGGTCCCGCGGCGCACGGGCCTGATCTCGCGGGGCCTGTCGCTGCTGCCCGCACCCGTCGCGGACCGGGTCCTGCTCGGCCAGCCGCGCAAGCCCCGGGCCGGGGAGCCCGGCGCCACCGACATCCCGGGTCTGTAGAAACCCGCCACGGCCCGGTCGGCCTGCGACAATCCTCCGGTGCCGAACCCGACCGACGACAGCTATGCCCTCATCGGCGCCGGCCCGGCCGGCCTCGCCGGCGTCCGGAACCTCACCCGGGCGGGCCTCGACGTCGTGGGCCTCGAGTCGCACCACGGCGTCGGCGGACTGTGGGACATCGAGAACCCGCGCAGCACCGTCTACCGCTCCGCGCACCTGATCTCCTCGCGGACCACGACCGCCTACGCGGAGTTCCCGATGCGCGAGGACGTGGCCGACTACCCCGGCCACCGGCAGGTGCGGGCGTACTTCGACGACTTCGCCGACGCCTTCGACCTGCGCCGCCATTACCGGTTCGGTACGACGGTCGAGCGGGTCGAGCCGCAGCAGGGCCGCTGGCTCGTCACCAGCACCGGGCCGGACGGGAGCCGACGCACCGAGCCCTACCGCGGGGTGGTGATCGCCACCGGCACCCTGTCGGAGCCGAGCATCCCCGAGTTCGAGGGCGAGCTCACCGCCGAGGTGATGCACACCGCTGCCTACAAGGACCCGGAGATCTTCAAGGGCAAGCGGGTGCTGGTCATCGGCGCGGGCAACTCCGGGTGCGACATCGCCGTCGACGCGGTGCACCACGCGGAGTCGGTCGACCTCAGCGTGCGCAGCGGCTACTACTTCATCCCGAAGTACGTCCTGGGCCGGCCCGCCGACACCCTCAACCGGCGCAAGCGGCCGCTGCCGGCGTGGCTGAAGACCCGGCTCGACGGCACGCTGCTGCGGCTGCTCACCGGCGACCCGACCCGCTTCGGCTTCCCCGCACCCGACCACCGCATCTACGAGAGCCACCCGGTCCTCAACACCCTGGTGCTGCACCACGCCGGCCACGGCGACCTCACCGTGCGCAAGGACGTCGCGCGCTTCGCGGGCGAGGCGGTGGAGTTCGTCGACGGCAGCCGGGGCGAGTACGACCTCGTCGTGCTCGCCACCGGCTACCGGCTGCACTACCCGTTCATCGACCCCGGCCACCTCGCCTGGGCGGGCAACGCCCCGGACCTCTACCTCAACATCTTCACGCCGCGGCACCGCAACCTGTTCGTGCTCGGCATGCTCGAGGCGGCCGGGATCGGCTGGCAGGGCCGCCACCTGCAGGCCGAGCTCGTCGCCGCCTTCCTCCGCGCCGACCGGGAGGGCCGCCCCGGCGCCGACGAGCTGTGGGCCCGGGTGCACGGGCCGCGCCCCGACCTGTCCGGCGGCTACCACTACCGGCAGCTGGAGCGGATGCCCTACTACGTCAACAAGGAGGCCTACACCCGCGCGGTGGAGGAGCACCTCGAGCTGGTGGGGCGGCCGTGATCCCGTTCGGCGCCGGCGACATCGACGACGTCGTGCTCAGCTTCGACGCGGGCTCGCTGGACCTGCTGCGCTACGTCCTGGCCGCGATCATGCTCGGCATCGCCCTCGACACCAAGGTCTCCGACTTCCGCCGCGCGATCCGCAAGCCGCGGGCGATGACGGTCGCGATCGCCGCGCAGTTCCTGCTGCTCCCGGCGATCACCTTCGGGCTCACCCTGCTGCTGCAGGTGCGCGGGTCGGTCGCCCTCGGGATGATCCTGGTCGCGGCCTGCCCGCCCGGCAACGTCTCCAACATCCTCACCCACCGCGCCCGCGGCGACGTCGCCCTGTCGGTGTCGATGACCGCCGTCGGCAACGTCCTCGCGATCTTCCTGATGCCGCTCAACGTCGCCCTCTGGGGCAGTCTGCACCCGGCCGCCTCGGACAAGCTGCGCGAGTTCGAGCTCGACGCGCTCGGCATGCTCGGCGAGGTGGCGTTCGTGATCGGCGTGCCGTTCGTGCTGGGCATGGCGGTCTCGGCGCGGTTCCCGTCATTCGCGGCCCGGGTCCACCCCTGGGTGTCGAAGGTGGCCTTCGTCGCCCTGCTCGCGTTCATCGGGTTCGGGCTGGCCGGGAACTGGGACGTCTTCCTCGGCTACATCGGCGTCGTCGTGGTCGCGGTGTTCCTGCACGACGCCCTCGCGCTGGGCCTCGGCTACGCCATCGCCCGCTGGGCGGGGCTCGACGGGTACAGCACCCGCGCGATGACCTTCGAGGTCGGCATCCGCAACGCCGGGCTCGGCCTGCTCATCGTGTTCGCGTTCTTCGGCGGCCTGGGCGGGATGGCGATCGTCGCCGCCTGGTGGGGGATCTGGGACATCGTCGCCGGCCTCGCGGTCGCCTCCTGGTGGGCCCGTCGTACCCCCGACCGAGAGGTGGTGCCGGCATGAGGGTGCTGGTCACCGGCGGCAGCGGCTTCATCGGTACGACGGTCGTGGCGCGGCTGGCCGAGGCCGGCGGGGTCGACCACGTGGTCAGCGCGGACCTGCGCGACCCGGCCGACCCGCGGCCCGGCGTCGAGCACGTCCGGCTGGACGTCACCGACCCGGACGCGGTGTCCGCGGTCGTCCGTGACCACCGCGTCACCACGGTGGTGCACCTCGCCGCGGTGGTGAACCCCGACCCGGCGACGCCGCGGGAGACGATCCGTGCGGTCGACGTCGACGGCACCCGCAACGTCCTCGACGCCTGCGTGGCCCACGGGGTCCGGCAGGTCGTGGTCTCCTCCAGCGGCGCGGCCTACGGCTACCACCCCGACAACCCCGACTGGATCCGCGAGGACCACCCGCTGCGCGGCAACGAGGAGTTCGCCTACAGCCACCACAAGAGGCTGGTCGAGCAGCTGCTCGCCGACCACCGCCGCGCCCACCCGGACCTCGGGCAGACCGTGCTGCGGATCGGGACGGTGCTCGGTGAGAGCGTCGACAACCAGATCACCGCCCTCTTCGAACGGCCCCGGCTGCTCAAGGTGCGCGGCTCGGACTCGCCGTTCGTGTTCGTCTGGGACACCGACCTCGTCGAGGTCCTGGTCCGGGCCGTGCTGGAGGAACGCACCGGCGTCTTCAACGTCGCCGGCGACGGGGCGATGACCGTCGACGACATCGCCGCCGAGCTCGGCAAGCCGGTGCTCACCGTTCCGGAGCCGGTGCTCAAGGCGGTCCTGGCCGTCGCCCACCGCCTCCGGCTGACGTCGTACGGACCGGAGCAGACCGGCTTCCTGCGCCACCGGCCGGTGCTCGACAACACCCGGCTGAAGCAGCAGTTCGGCTACACGCCCGCACTCACCACGCGGGAGGCGTTCGCCGCCTGGCGGGCGGCCCGCGGCCTCTGACAGGTTGGGCGCATGACGTTCACGACCCGCCCCACGCTGCAGGGCACGTTCGGCATGGTCTCCTCGACCCACTGGCTGGCGTCCCAGGCCGCGATGCGGGAGCTCGAGCACGGCGGCAACGCGTTCGACGCCGCCGTGTGCGCCGGGTTCGTGCTGCACGTGGTCGAGCCGCACCTGAACGGCCCCGGCGGGGAGGTGCCGGCGATCATCGGTACGGCGGACGACCCGCGGCCGCGGGTGCTGTGCGGGCAGGGGGTCGCACCGGCCGCGGCCACGATCGAGCACTACCGCGGCCTCGGCCTGGAGGAGATCCCCGGCTCGGGACCGCTGGCCGCCGCGGTGCCGGGGGCGGTCGACGCCTGGCTGCTGCTGCTGCGCGACCACGGCACCCGGCGGCTCGAGGACGTGCTCGCCCCGGCGATCGGCTACGCCCGCGACGGTCACCCGCTGCTGGAGCGGGTCTCCGCGACGGTGGCCGCGGTGCAGCGGCTGTTCGAGTCCGACTGGCCGACCTCGGCGTCGCTGTGGCTGCAGGGCGGGGCGCCGCCGCGGCCCGGGGCGCTGTTCCGCAACCCCGCCTACGCGGCGACGCTGGAACGGCTGGTCGCCGAGGGCCGGGCCGCCGGGCCGGACCGCGAGGCGCAGATCGACGCCGCGCGCCGGGCCTGGCGCGAGGGGTTCGTCGCCGACGCGGTGGACGCGTTCGCGCGGCGCCCGGTCGCCACCGGCGGCGGTGAGCCGCAGCCGGGTGTCGTCCGCGGGTCCGACATGGCGGCGTGGGAGGCGTCCTGGGAGGAGCCGGTCACCCTCGAGTGGCACGGGCACACGGTCGCCAAGACCGGGCCGTGGGGGCAGGGCCCGGCGCTGCTGCAGTCGCTGGCGACCCTCGACGCGCTCGGCGGCGACGCGCTCGACCCGGACTCCGCGCTCGGGGTGCACCGGATCACCGAGGTGCAGAAGCTCTCCTTCGCCGACCGGGAGGCGTGGTACGGCGACGGGTTCGACACCCCGCTCGACGCCCTGCTCTCCCCCGGCTACGCCGCGGAGCGCGCTCGGCTCGTGGGGGAGCAGGCCTCCCGGGAGGTGCGTCCGGGGAGCCCGGGCGGCCGGGCTCCTCGGCTGCCGCGGGTCCAGACCACTCCCGGCCGGGCCCGGTCCACGCCGGACGCCACCACCGGGGAGCCCACGGTGCGCGAGGACGGCCACACCCGGGGCGACACCTGCCACGTCGACGTCGTGGACCGGTGGGGCAACATCGTCTCCGCCACCCCCAGCGGCGGCTGGCTGCAGAGCGCACCGACCATCCCCGAGCTCGGCTTCTGCCTCGGCAGCCGGCTGCAGATGTTCTGGCTCGAGGAGGGGCTGGCCTCGTCGCTGGCCCCCGGCCGCCGGCCACGCACCACGCTGACCCCGACCCTGGTGCTGCGCGACGGCGTGCCGGTGCTGGCGTGCGGCTCCCCGGGCGGGGACCAGCAGGACCAGTGGCAGCTGCTGTTCCTGCTCCGCACGGTCCTCGGCGGCCGGTCCCTGCAGGAGGCGATCGACGCCCCGGCGTTCCACACCACGAGCCTGGTGAGCTCCTTCTGGCCGCGGGTGGTGGAGCCGGCCGGCCTCGTGGTCGAGTCCCGGGTCCCCGAGGACACCCGCTCGGAGCTGGCCGCGCGCGGGCACGAGGTGGTCCAGGCCGGGCCGTGGACCCTCGGCCGGCTCTGCGCCGTCGCCCGCGACCCGGAGACCGGCGTACTCTCCGCCGGCGCGAACCCGCGCGGCATGCAGGGCTACGCGGTCGGCCGGTGACCGGCTGACTAGGCAGGCCCGGTCGGGTCTTGCCGCGCCGCTCCGCCCGGAGCAGCGTGGGACTGCCGGCGGCGCCGCTGGGGCGCCGCGCCGGGAAGGGAGAGTGCCGTGTACGCACGCAGCACCACGATGACAGCGGACCCGTCGCACGCCGAGGAGGGCATCGCCTTCGTCCGCGACCACGTGTGGCCGATGGTCCGGGAGATGGACGGCTGCCTCGGGCTGTCGCTCCTGGTGGACCGCGAGACCGGCCGCAGCGTGACGACGACCTCGTGGGCGTCGCAGGCCGCGCTCCGGAGGAGCGCCCCCCGGGTGACGGGTGCCCGGGACGAGGCCACCCGGGTGACCGGCAGCGTCGGGCAGCCGGCCGTCGAGGAGTGGGAGATCGTGTCCATGCACCGCGCCCACCACACGCAGCCGGGTGCCTGCGTGCGGACCGCCTGGTCGCGGGTGCCGGTGCCGTACGTCGCGAGCGCCCTGGCCTACTACCGCGACTACCTGCTGCCGCACATCGAGCACCTCGACGGCTTCGCCGGGGCCAGCCTGCTGCTCGACCGGGACCGGGGCCGGGGCGTGCTCTCGGTCGCCTACGACAGCCGCGAGGCGATGGAGGCGACGCGGACCCAGGCCGACTACCTCCGGATGCGGAGCACCCAGGAGGCGAACGTGGAGTACCTCGACGTCGACGAGTTCGAGCTGGCGGTGGCGCACCTCCACGTGCCCGAGCTCGTCTGAGCTGCGGCCGGGCCGGACAGCACCGCACAGCACTGTGCCGGGGCCCCGAAGGAACGGCCCCGGCACAGTCACAGCGCGTTCAGATGAACAGCAGCTGTGCTCCCTCCGTCATCTCGATGAAGTCGGAGGCGCTGATGATGCCCTCTACCTCCTCGTACAGGTCCTGCTCGGACAGGTGGTTCATGTCGGCCGAGAGACGGCACGCCCACAGGTGGCCGCCGGCGGCGACGATCTGCTCGAGGAACTCCGGCACCGAGGGGATGTCGAGCTCCTCCAGCGACTTCTTCAGCCTCGAGGTGGCCATGTGCGTCACACCCGGGACGCCGCCGAGGCCCTGGGGCATGTGCGTGGCGGTGTTGCCGAGCGGGGTGAACTTCAGGTCCCCCATGGTCTTCTTGTTGATCATGTCGAAGCCCCAGAAGGTGAAGAACAGGTGGACCTCGACGCCTTCAC
Organism: uncultured Actinomycetota bacterium; assembly: GCA_963747975.1. Lineage (GTDB taxonomy): Bacteria > Actinomycetota > Actinomycetes > Propionibacteriales > Nocardioidaceae > Nocardioides_C. The sequence goes on along the minus strand of CAVVHI010000003.1, from coordinate 1,142,344 downwards.
CGAGGGCAGCGTTGCCGAGGATCAGGCCGGGGTAGGCCATGTCCAGGCTGCCCTTGGAGCAGATGATCGCCAGCTTCCGGTCGGTGGCCTCGTCGTCGAACGACGGGACGATCGGGGCGGTCTCAGTGGTTGTCATCGCAGCTTTCTCTTTCGGGTTCGGAGGGAGGAGGCGGCTCAGACGCAGCCGTGGGGCTTGGGCAGGCCGGCGATGTAGGACATCTTCTTGGCCGGCTTCTGCGGGAACAGCTGGAACTGCCGCTTGGTCGCGACGCCGCCGGCGGTCTGCACGCGCCGCGTCGTGGGGGTCTCGCCCTGCGCCTTGAAGTCCTCGCGCAGGAAGCGGACGACCTGCCAGTGCTCGTCGGTCATGTCGATGCCGATCTGCGCGGCGAGTGCCTTGCCGAGCTCCTCGCTCCACTCGTCGTACTCGGTCATGAAGCCCTCGTCGTCGACGTGGATCTCGTGGCCGCTGATGGTGGTGGTGGGCATGGCTTTCACTCCTGGTTCTCGGTGGTGGTGGTGAGCGGGACCTTCCCTGCCATGGACATGTGGCTCGGGATCCCCATCGGACGTCCCGGCAGCAGCACGTTCCAGTAGATGTGCCGGAAGGCGAGCTTGCCGAGGTGGTTCGCGCGGGTCTCCTTCAGCAGGTCCATCGGGCCGACCTTGGGGAAGGGGAACTTGCCGGGCAGCGGCTCGGTGTCGTAGTTGAAGTCGATCAGCAGGCCCTTCTTGTCGCCGGACTCGATGAAGCAGTTGGCGTGACCGTCGAAGGAGTGGGTCATCGGCCTGCCGGCGATCAGCTCCAGGAAGTTGTCGACGAAGATCTCGACCGCGAAGTGCGCGACCGACCCGGCCTTCGAGGCAGGGATGTCACCGGCGTCGCCGACGGCGAAGACGTTGGGGTGCTTCGTCGACTGCAGGGTGTGCTTGTCGACCGGGACGTAGTTGAGGTCGTCGCCCATGCCGGAGCGTGCGACGAAGTCGGCGCCCATGTTCAGCGGGATCGTGACCAGCAGGTCGAACGGGACCTCGCGCTCGTCGTAGGAGACCAGTGCCTTCTTCTCGTTGTCGATGCTCTCGATCATGAAGTCGGTCTCGAGGTGGATCTTGCGCTCGTCGATGATCGAGCCCAGGTGCTTGGACGCGGCGGGCTTGGTGAACGCGCCGTCCAGCGGGGTGACGTAGGTGAGCTCGACGCGGTCGCGGATCCCCTTCTCGCGCAGCCACGCCTCGGTCAGGAACAGGAACTCGAGCGGTGCCACGGGGCACTTGATCGGCATCTCGGTGACGTGCACGACGAGCCGGCCGTGGTCGAACTTCTTCAGCGCCCGGGCCAACGCCTTGGCGCCCTCGAGGGTGTAGAAGTCGAAGATGCTCTTGCGCCACTCGGGTCCGTCGGACATGCCGGGTGTCTGGTCGGGTCGCGGGGTGGTGCCCGACGCGATGACCAGGTAGTCGTAGTCCAGGGCCCGGCCGTCCGTCAGCCTCACGGTGCTCGCCTCGGGCTCGACCTTGTCGACCTCGGCGATGACGAAGTCGACGCCGTCGGGCAGGAACGTGTGCCGGGAGCGGACGACCTGCTTCTCGGTGTAGGTGCCGAAGGGCAGGAACAGGTAGCCCGGCTGGTAGTGGTGCTTGTCGTCGCGGTCGACGATGGTGATGCGCCACTCGTCCTCGGGCAGCTTCCGGCGCATCTTGTTGGCGATCATCGTCCCGGCGGTACCGGAACCCAGGATCAACAGGTCCTTCACGGTGGTTCCTCCTTCGGTGTCCTTGCGCCATCCACGCTAGGCAGCGCCGACCGTCTGCCGCAGGGGCGAAGGTCCCTACCCCAGGGGGTATTTGGGGCAGTGTTCCGACGGTGCCCGATCGGCCCGTTTCGGGACCGAGGTCCCGGACCCGATGACTTCCGGGCCTGCCGGTGCCGGATGGGCGGCGGGAGGCTTGCCTCAGAGGTCCTAGGTCAGGAGGGGAGCCGCATGAGCGCTGCCGTCTACCCCGTCCACGTCGACGCCCGGCTCGACAGCCACCTGAGCCGCTGGCTGTGGTTGTTGAAGTGGGCGCTGGCCATCCCGCACTTCCTCGTCCTGGCCCTGCTGTGGCCGGTCTTCGTGGTGCTCACCGCCATCGCGTTCTTCGCGATCCTGCTCACCGGCCGCTACCCGCGCGCGATCTTCGACTTCAACGTCGGGGTGCTGCGCTGGAGCTGGCGGGTGGCGTACTACACCTACGGCGCGCTGGCCACCGACCAGTACCCGCCGTTCACCCTCGCGGAGGTGCCCGGCTACCCGGCCCACCTCAGCGTCGACTACCCCGAGCGCCTGTCGCGCGGGCTGGTCCTGGTCAAGTGGTGGCTGCTGGCCATCCCGCACTACCTGATCGTCGCGCTGCTGGCCGGGAGCGGGCTCTACGTCGCCTGGGACGTCAGCCAGGGGGACAACGGCACCTGGGCGTGGGGCGGCGGGATCATCGGCCTCCTCGCGCTGGTCGCCGCCGTGGTGGTGCTGTTCACCGGCCGCTACCCCACGGAGATCTTCGACCTGGTCCTCGGCCTGAACCGCTGGGTGCTGCGGGTCGCCGCCTACGCCGGCCTGATGACCGACGAGTACCCGCCGTTCCGGCTGGACATGGGCGGCACCGACCCCGCCCACCGGGTGGCGGTCCCCGCCGGCCCGGAGCCGGCCGGTGCGGTCGGCGCCGTGTCGTCCCCCGGCGCGGGCGCGGTCTCGGCCGGCGAGGTGCCGCCGTCCGTGCAGCGCACGGCGGCGACTGCGCCGCCGGCGACACCCGCGGTCTCGGCGACACCCGCGGCCCCGGCGACACCCGCGCCGGCGCCGGCGGGGACGTGGGGAGCCGGCCGGATGGTCACCCTCGTGGTCGGCGCGCTCGTCCTGCTCGTCGCCGGCGGCATGCTCACGGCGGGGGTCACGCTCGGCGTGGCCAACGCGACGCTGCGCAACGACCAGGGCTTCCTGATGAGCCCCACGCAGGACATCGGCACCGGCAGCTACGCCGTCGTCAGCGAGCCGTTCGTCATCGAAGGGGTGTGGAGCGACACGGTGCCCGAGCGCCTGCTCGGCGACGTCGAGGTCCGCGCCAGGGCCAGGAACGACGACGAGGTGTTCGTCGGGCTCGCCCCGGCGGCGGCCGTGGACTCCTACCTGGCCGGGGTCGCGCACAGCACGCTCACGGGCATCGAGGACGTCGACGGGACCCCGACGCCGGTGTACCGCGACAGCGCGGGTGCCGCCCCGGCCGTGCCGCCTGCCGAGAGCGACATCTGGGCCGCGAGCGTGGCCGGGGCCGGCGAGCAGGAGCTGCGCTGGGCGCCGACCACCGGGGACTGGGTGGTGGTGCTGATGAACACCGACGGTGCCGCCGCGGTCACCGCGGACCTGGCCGTCGGGGCCGAGGTCCCCGCGCTCGGCTGGGTCGTGGTCGGCCTGCTCGTCGCCGGCGGCGTCCTCCTGGTCGTCTCCATCGCGCTCGTCCTCGCGGCGCTGTACGGCGGACGCCGTACCCGGCCCGCGAGCTGAGCCGCTGGTTCCTGCACCGAAAGGCAACGCTGATGAAGGCACTGATCGTCGTCGAGTCGATGTTCGGCAACAGCCGGAGCGTGGCCGAGGCCGTCGCCGGCGGGCTGCGCGGACACATGACCGTCGAGGTCGTCGACCCGGCGCACGCGCACGCACCGCTGCTCGAGCTCGTCGACCTGCTCGTCGTGGGCGGCCCGACCCACGCGTTCTCGATGACCCGGGGCAACACCCGCGAGGACGCCGTGCGTCAGGGCGCGGCTCCCGCTGCCGCCGCGACCGGGATCCGGGACTGGATCGAGCGGCTGCACGTCGGGCCGCACTCTGAGCTGGTGGCGACGTTCGACACCCGGGTCGGCAAGGTCCGGCACCTGCCGGGCTCGGCCGCGAGGTCGGCGGCCAAGGCCCTGCGCAGGCACGGGTACCGGCCGGCCGTGCCCCCGGAGAGCTTCTACGTGGCCGACGTGGCCGGGCCGCTGCTCGACGGAGAGCTCGAGCGTGCCCGGTCCTGGGGCGAGAAGCTCGCGGCGACCGCGGAACGGATGCTGCCGACGCGGTAGGCCGGATCGTCGTCGCCGAGGGGAGGCGCCGGTCCAGACCTGCGCGTTGATAGCGACTGTGGCGTCTCGTTATGGGTAACACTGGATGCCAGTCGTCACCCCCCGAGGGAGCAGTCCCGTGCGCACCGACGAACGTCGCATGTCCCACGATGTGATGCTCTACGATGACGAGTTCGACCTCGCCTCCGCGGCCGCCTCCTTCGTCCACGACGGCATCGAGGCCGGCGAGGTGGTGCTGGTGAACACCTCGCGGCACCCGGTGACCCCGCTGCTGCGGGCGATGTTCGACGGCGAGGAGCAGGTGGTCGTCGCCGACCGCTCCGTCTACAGCACCCCCGCCGCCACCCTCGACGGCTACCGCCGCACCATGGCGCGCGGCCTGGCTGCCGGTGTGACCGGCTACCGCGCGATCGGCTGGATCGACTTCGACACCAGCTACCTGCCCTGGCAGGAGTGGGTCCGCTACGAGGCCGCGGTCAACCGGGTCTTCGCCGGCTTCCCGTTCCGCACGATGTGCCCCTTCGACACCGGCAAGGTCGCCGCCGAGGTGGTGGATCCGGTCATGCGCAGCCACACCGGGATCTACACCGCCGACGAGTGGCGCCCCAACCCCGACTACGTCGACCCGGAGGTGCTGGTGGGCGAGGGCGGGGTCCTCACGCCCCCGCATCCGCTGCAGTCGACCCCGCCGCGGATGGTGCTCGAGCCGGACCGCGACCTCATGGAGGTCCGGATGGAGATCTACGCGGCCACGATGTTCACCGCGCTCCCGCGGGGCACGGTCGACGACTTCGTCAAGGCCGTCTCCGAGGTGGTGACCAACGCCTACAAGCACGGCGGTGACCCGGTCCGGCTGCGGCTGTGGGCCTCCGACGACGCCCTCGTGTGCACGGTGACCGACCAGGGTCCCGGGATCGCCGACCCGCTGGCCGGCTACGCCCGGCCGGCCGCTCCCTCCCAGGGCCTCGGCCTGTGGGCCGCCCGCCAGCTCGTCGACGTCCTCGACTTCCGCCCCACCGACGACGGCTTCACCGTCCGCCTGACCACCTACCGCTGACGCCCCCCACCCCTTGTAACGCGGGGTTATGGACGCAGGACACGGGGCATGTCCCTCGTGATGCGTCCACAACCCTCGCGAAGTCGGACGCGGCGGGCTGGTGCCAGACTGACCCGATGAGCGTCGCACCCCACTGGACCGAGCCCGGCGCGTACGAGGTCGCCCCCGGCATCCACCGCGTCCCGCTGCCGCTGCCCATGGACGGGCTGCGTGCGGTGAACGTCTACGTGCTCGAGACCGACCGCGGGCTGGTCCTCGTCGACGGCGGCTGGGCGATCGCCGAGTCCCGCGACCGGCTCGACGCGGCGCTGTCCTCGCTCGGGTACGGCGTGCGCGACATCACCCGCTTCCTGGTCACCCACGTGCACCGGGACCACTACACGCAGGCGTCGGTGCTCCGCGGAGAGGTCGGCAGCCACGTCAGCCTCGGAGCCGGCGAGAAGCCGACGCTGGACCTGCTGCGCGACGAGACGCTGGCGGGCGACCCGACCACCGCCCAGCTCGTCCGGGCCGGTGCGCACCACCTGGCCGAGCAGTGGAGCAGCATGATGCCGAGGAGCCGTCCCGACCTCGCGCTGTGGGAGTACCCCGACGAGTGGCTCGCCGAGGACCTCACCCTGGACGTGGCCGGCCGCGCCCTCGAGGCGATCTCGACGCCGGGCCACACCCAGGGCCACTTCGTCTTCGCCGCCGTCGCGGACGGGCTGCTGTTCGCCGGCGACCACGTGCTGCCGACGATCACCCCGTCGATCGGGTTCGAGCCGGTCCCGGCCGAGCTTCCCCTCGGCGACTTCCTCGGGTCGCTGGCCAAGGTCCGCGCGCTGCCGGACATGCGCCTGCTGCCCGCGCACGGCCCCGTCACCGACAGCTCCCACGCCCGCATCGACGAGCTGCTGGCCCACCACGAGCACCGTCTCCGGCTCTGCCTCGAGGCCGTCGAGGCCGGCGGTGAGACGTCGTACGACGTCGCGGTCGAGCTGCCCTGGACCCGCCACGAGCGGCGGATGCCGGACCTGGACGTGTTCAACGCCGCGCTCGCGACGATGGAGACCGCCGCGCACCTCGACCTGCTGGTCGCGCAGGGCCGGCTGCAGCGCGAGGAGGAGGCCGGCGTCCGTCGCTACCGCGGCATGCCGAGTGGCTGAGCCGGGTACCCGCGCCGCATGAGCGACTCCCTGCGCAGCCTCGCCAAGCGGCACGCCGAGCACACCCGGCAACGGGTGTCTGAGGAGGCGCGCGAGTACGACGACCGCGGTGAGGTGCCGCTGCCCGGGTACGCCGGGAGCCTCACCGCCTTCGCGCTCGCCGTCGCCACGGTCGCCGCCGTCGGCCGGGCCACCGGGCGGGAGCTGCCCGAGCGGTACGACGTCGCCGACATCGCCCTGGGCGCCCTGGCCACGCACAAGTTCACGCGGCTGCTGGGCAAGGGGTCGGTCACCGCCCCGATCCGGGCGCCGTTCACCGAGTTCGACGAGGCCGCCGGGTCCGCCGAGCTGAACGAGAAGGCCCGCGGCGGCCGGGTCCGGCACACCGTCGGGGAGCTGCTGACCTGCCCGTTCTGCCTGGGGCAGTGGGTCGGCACCGGCTACGTGTCCGCGCTCGCGCTGTACCCCCGCCAGGCCCGCGCGTGGGCGGCGGTGTTCGCGGTCACCGGGATCTCCGACAACCTCCAGCACGTGTACGCCCGGCTCCGGACGGACTGACCCCGCCGCCGACCGGTCGCCGCATCGGCACGTGCGGGATGCCGTCCTCGAGGAACTCCTCCCCGCACGGCCCGAAGCCGAACCCCCGGTAGAACTCCACGAGGTAGGACTGCGCGTCCAGCCGGCAGGGCCGCTCGCCGACGACGTCGAGCGCGGCCCGCATCAGGCGCTCCGCGAGGCCGGTACGACGCCGCGCCGGGTCGACCAGCACCCGGCCGATCCGCATCTCGCCGGGGTCCTCGAGCACCCGCAGGTACCCCACCGGCACGCCGGCCGCCTCGACGTACACGTGGCGGGTGCCGGGCTCGAGGTCGCGGCCGTCGAGGTCGAGGTAGGCGCACTCCTGCTCGACGACGAACACCCGTTCGCGCAGCTGCCACAGCAGGTACGCCGTGCGCGGGTCGAGGTCGTCGAAGGCCACCACGTGGAGCGAGGTCACGGCCGCCATTGTCCCCGAGCCGACCGGCGGGTGGTGCGGGAGGTCGACACCGTCCCGGCCCCGGAACGGGGGGACAGGCCGTGTCACCCCGCGAGTCGGGGGGTACCCCCGCCCGAACCGAGACCCACGGAGGAGCACCATGAGCACACCGAGCACCCCAGGAGGTGCGGGAACCAGGACGTTCCCGTCGCAGCCCGACACCGGGACCGCCGGCCCGGACGGCCGGAAGGAGCAGGCCAAGCAGGCCGCCTCCACCGCCGCCGACGAGGCGAGGCAGACCACGGACACGGCGAGGAGCGAGGCCGGCAACGTGGCCGGCGTGGCCAAGGACGAGGCCCGCAACGTCGTCGACGAGGGCCGCCGGCAGGCCTCCCACCTGATGGACGAGGCGATGTCGCAGGTCGACGAGCAGGCGCGCACCCAGCGCGACCGGGTCGTGCAGACGCTGCGCAGCGTCGGCGACGACCTCGAGAAGATGGCCCGGGGAGAGCAGCCCGACAGCGGCCTGGCGCAGGACGTCACCCGTCAGGTGGCCGACCGCGCCCACCAGCTCAGCAGCCGGATGGACGGCCGCGAGCCGACCGAGCTCCTCGACGAGGTCCGCTCGTTCGCCCGCCGCCGCCCCGGCACGTTCCTGCTCGGCGCCGTCGCCGCCGGCGTGGTCGCCGGCCGGCTCACCCGCGGTGCCAAGGACGCCCGGGACGAGGGCTCCTCGCCGCAGGGCACCCCGGTGTACGACGACGTACGTGCCGACCAGGCGATGGCCACGGGACCGGCCGGCACCGCCACCGGTGCACCGACCGCCGGCACCGGCGCCCCGGAGACCCCGCCGGCCTACCCGGCCGGGTCCGCCGCCGGCGAGCCCGGCACCACCATGGACCAGCCGGGCGTGACCGGAACCCCGGGGTCCGCCCCGCAGCCCGACAACCCGTGGGCCGGTGACGACAACCGGGGAGGCAGGCCATGAGCGTCCCCGGTAGCCACGAGGCGACCACCACCCAGCAGGCGCCGCGGCCCGACGAGGAGAGGTCGCTCGGCGAGCTGCTCGGCGACATCGCGAACAACCTCACCACGCTGGTCAGGGACGAGCTCGACCTCGCCAAGGCCGAGGCGAAGCAGGAAGCGGCCAAGGCCGGCAAGGGCGCCGGTCTCCTGGGCGGGGCCGGAGTCACCGGCTACCTCGCGCTGCTGTTCGGGTCGCTGGCCGTGATGTTCCTGCTCGACGTCTGGATGCACATCGCCCTGGCGGCGCTGGTCGTCACGGTGATCTGGGCGGTCGTCGCCGCGGTCCTCGGCGCGAAGGGCCGCAGCGAGCTCAAGAGCATGAACCCCAAGCTCGAGACCACGCAGAGGACGATCAAGGAGGACGTGCAATGGGCCAAGCAGCAGAAGAGCAGCTGACCAGGGACATCGAGGCACGGCGGGCAGAGCTCTCGCGTGACCTCGACGCGCTGACCGACAAGGTCAGCCCGAGCCAGATCATGGAGCGTCGCAAGCAGGCGACGCGGAGCAGGTTCCGCTCGGTGCGCGACAGGGTGATGGGCACCGCCCACGACGCGCACCACCGGGCGGGCGAGAGGGCGCAGGGCGCATCCGGCTCGGTGTCGGGCAGCGCGCACAGCGCCGCCGACACCATCGAGCGGCAGACCGAGGGGAACCCGCTCGCCGCGGGCCTCATCGCCTTCGGCGCCGGCTGGCTGGCCTCGTCGCTGCTGCCTGCGAGCGAGCGGGAGTCCCGGCTCGCGCAGCAGGCGGTGGACCGGGTCAAGGACCACCCGGTCGTGGACGAGGCGAGGTCGGTCGGCCAGGAGATGGGCCAGAACCTCAAGGAGTCGGCCGGTCACGCCGCCGACGAGGTGAAGGGCACCGCCCAGGAGTCGGCCGAGCACGTCAAGGCAGAGGGCCAGTCCTCGGCCGAGCACGTGAAGGCCGACGGCCAGTCGCGGGCCCAGCGCGTCCAGGAGGACGCGAAGGGCCGCACCGGCTGACCACCGTGCCCGGACAGGCGGGCCCGTGCCGCACCCGCGGCGCGGGCCCGATCTGTGTCCGCCGACGCCCGGCGGAGACCGGTTGCCGCCTCCACTAGTCTCAGCGGCGTCCGTCAACGTCGCCGTCGCGGCCGACGCCGTGGAGGTGCATCGTGGTCACGCCCGGGTCGCGGCTTCTCGCGCTGCGGCGTACGACGACCGACGCGGGCTCGGTCCTGGCCGTCCTGCTCACCGTCCTGGTGGTGACCGTCCTGGTCACCGGGGTCGTGGCGGTGCTGCCGGGGCTGCAGGAGCAGGCGCTGCGTCGGGCGCTGGAGCAGCTGCCGGACCGGCAGACGGTCGTGGTGGCCGTCGCTGCCTACGACGCCGAGTCCGCCGACGCGCAGGACCGGGCGGTGCGGGCGGCGCTGCAGCCGCTGGTGGCCGTCTCCGGCGGCGTGGTGGTCCGGCAGGTGAGCACGGTCCAGTACCCGGAGGCGGGCTCAGAGCGGGCGTGGTCGTTCCTGTCGGCGCAGCGGGCGGGGCAGCCGGCGGTCGCCGCCGTCGACGGCCGCCTCCCGGAGCCGGGGGCGGACCCGCTGGAGGTCGCGGTCCCGGCCGGCGACCCGGCGCCCGGCGGCCCGGAGCCCCCGGCCCCCGGCACCCTGCTCACCGTGACCAGTCCCTTCGACGGCACCCCGGTCGACGTCGAGGTCACCGGCACCTGGCGGCCGACCGACGACACACAACGGGTGCTCGCCGACGTCGACCCGCACACCCTCCTGGTCGCGCCCGGGGACCTGGGCGCCGTCGCCGGGCGGGCCTCCTCGGTCCGCTGGGTCGCCGCTCCCGACGTACGCACGATGCGGCCGGGCGACCTCGCCGACCTCACCGACGCCGCACGCGGCACCGACGTCGCCGTCGAGGCCGCGGCGGAGGGTGCCGGGACCGGCGTACGGGTGGAGAACCCGCTGCCCACGACGTTCGCCGCCCGCGATCGGGAGCTGCTCGCCCAGCGGATGCTGCTGCTGGTCCCGGCCGTCCTCCTGCTGCTGCTCGGTGCCGCCGCCGCGATGCTCGTCGCCTCGGCGCTGCACCAGAACCGTCGTGCCGACGAGTGGCTGATGCGCTCGCGCGGGGCCGGGCGCGGGCAGCTGGTCGCGCCGACCATGCTCGAGGCGCTCGCGGTCACCGGCGTCGCCGCCGCGGTCGGTCCGCTGCTGGCCACCGTGGTGGTCCGCATCGGCGGGATCCGGCCGGGCCTGGACCTCACCGCCTGGGCGGCCGGTGCCGTCGCCGCCGCCGTCTGCTGGACGGCCCTGGTCGTGCCCGCCGTCGTCGGCGCGCTGACCGGGGACCGCGGCGAGCAGCTCTCCGTCGAGAAGCGCCGGCGCCGGTCCCTGACCGCGCTGATCGCGGTCGGGCTGCTCATGGTCGCGCTCGGCGCCGTGGCGGTCACCCGGCTCGCCGGCTTCGCGGACACGGTGGCCTCCGGCCGCCCCGGCGGCGTGGACCCCCTCCTCGTCGGTGCACCGGCGATGCTGCTGCTGGCCCTCGCCGCGCTGCTGGTCCTCGGTTTGGTGCCGCTGCTGTTCCGGCTGGCCGGGCGCGCCGTGCGCGGCCGCGGGCTCGCCCTGGCCGTGGGCACCCGCACCGCCGCCCGCGCTCCCGCGAAGGCGGTCCCGCTGGCGCTGGCCGTCGCCCTCCTCGCCGGGGCCGTCGTCCTCGCCTCCGTCGAGCGGGTCAGCCAGGAGGAGGCACGCGACGCCCGGGCGTCGTACGACGTCGGCGCCGACGTCCGGGTCACCGCGCCCCCGGCCAGCCGCCGGGGGACGGTCCCGGATGAGCGGGAGAGGCTCGCGGCCCTGCCCGGCGTGGTCGACGTCAGCGGCGTCACCCGCAAGCTGGAGTTCGTCGACGACGTCGCCGCGGAGGTCCTGGTCGCCGACCTCGCCGGGCCGGTCGGGGAGGACCTGCTCGCCCTCGCCGGCGACCCCGACGAGGCCCGGACCCGGCTCGCCACCCGCGTCGACGGGGCGGTGCCGGTGGCCGTCACCCCCGACCTGGTGGAGCAGGCCTCCCTCGAGGTCGGCCGGAGCCTCGAGGTCCCGCTCGGCGCGGGCAGCACGACGCTGACCGTGACCGCCGTCGTGCCGGCGCTGCCCACGGTCACCGAGGGCCGCGCCGGGATGCTGGTCGACCGGGCCGCGCTGGGGCAGCAGGCGCCACCGGTGCCCGACGAGTGGTGGCTCGCCACTGCAGAGCCCGAGGCGGCCGCCGCCGCGCTCGAAGAGCTCCCCGCCGTCGCGGCGGACGTCCTCACCCGCGACCGGGCGCGGGACCGGCTCGCCGACGACCCCGGCACCGGCGGGGTCGCGCTCGCCGACGTGATGACCGTGACCGGGCTGGGCGCGGTACTGCTCGGCACCGTGCTGCTCGCCTCGGTGGTCGTCCTGCGGCGTCGGGAGCGCGCCTCCCAGGCCGCCGCGCTGCACGCGCTCGGGGCAGCGGAGCGCGACGTGACGCTGGTCGTGGCGACGGAGTACACCCTCGTGACCGGCGGCGGCATCCTCGCCGGCGCGGTGGCCGGGGTGGTCACCGCCGCGGTCGCGCTGCGGGCCACCGCCCTCGGCGCCGGGGGCCGGCCGCTGACCCCGGCGCCGGAGCTCGTGGTCCCGTGGGGCACGACCGCGGTCCTGCTCGCGGTGCTGCTGGCCGTCCCGCTGCTGACCCTGCTGGTGCTCGGTCGCCGCCGTCGCCGTACCGCCGGAGGTGCGCGCCGATGAGCCTGCTGCCGAGACCGACCCGCGCCGACCGTGGCGTGGTCGCGCTGGTCGCCCTGCTCAGCGCCCTGGTCGTGGTCGGCACCGCGGTCGGCTCCGGCTGGCTGCGGACCACCGCCGACGAGATGGCTGCTGCCGCGTTCGCCGAGGCGCCGTACGGCGCCCGCCAGGTCCACGTCATCTACGCCGAGGTCCGCGACGGCGACATCCCCGCCGACGCAGCCGGCACGCTCACCGGCGCCCTGGCCCCGGACCTCGCCGCCCTGCTCCGCGCGCCACGGCCCTCGGTGGCCACGACGGAGGCGGTGATGGACCCGCTGCCGAAGGAGCCGCAGTACTCACCGTCCTCCCTGGTCGTCGCCGCCGTGCCCGACGCCCGCGACCACCTGGAGATCGTCGCCGGACGCTACCCACGCCCCGGCACCACCGAGGTGCGGCTCCCGCGGCGGCTGGCGGTGACCTACGACGGGCCGCGCCGCGTCCCGGTCGTCGAGGTCGCGCTCGAACGTTCCGCGGCGCGCGCGATGGACGTCGGCGTGGGCGACTACCTCGACCTGGTCCCGCGCCGGTACTCCCCGGACGCCCCCGACCGGCTCGCCATGCCCCGGATCTCCGGGCTGTTCGAGGCCACCACCCCGTTCCCCTCACCGCTGGACGACGTGGTCAACCTGCGCCGCCCGGCGATCTCCGACCTGCCCGAGCTGACCGTGGTGCGCGCCGCCGCCCTGGCCGCGGACGAGGCCACCGTGCTGCAGGCGCCGTGGGCGTCGCCACCCGAGGTGCGGTGGATCTTCGACCCGGCCGGGCTGCCGGACGCACACCAGGCCGCCGCCGTCGTCGACGACGCGCGGCTGCTCGCGGTGCAGCCCTGGCCGCCGGTGCTCGACAGCGCGGTCAGCACCGCGGCCACCGGACTCGGGGACCTCGGCGCGGCGTTCGTGGACCGCCGGCAGGCCAGCGACACCCTGGCGGGGCTGGTCCTCGCCGCCCTCGCCACCGCCGGGCTCGCGCTGCTGCTGGCCGCGGCGGCCGTCCTCGAGTGGCGGCGCCGCGAGGTCGTCGACGTGCTCCGCGCCCGCGGTGCGGGGACCGGCCGGCTGGCGCTGCTGCGCGGCGGTGAGGCGCTGCTGGTCGTCGCCCCGGGCGTGGTGGTCGCGGCCGCGCTGCTGCCCACCGCCCGGATCGGCCTGCCCGACGTCGGGCTCGCGCTCGTCGCGGCCGCCGTCTGCGCCGCCCTGCTCACCGCCGCGCAGGTGACGCCGTGGCGGCGGGTGCCGGAGCGGCTGCGGGTCCCCGCCCGGGACGCCCTGCAGATCGTGACGGTCCTGCTCGCGGTCGGCCTCGGCCTCGCGCTGCTGTCCCGGGAGCAGGTCGGGGCCCGCGACCCGTTGCTGCTGGCGCTGCCCGCGCTGGTCGGCGCGGCCGGTGCCGTGCTCGTGGTCCGCGGCGTGCGGGTGGCCACCGCCGTGGTCCGCCGGGCCGCCGCCCGCGGTCGCCGGCTGAGCCCGCTGGTCGGCACCAGCCAGGCCGCGGCGACCGCGGAACGCGTCACGCTGCCGGTCGCCGCGCTGGTGCTCGGCCTCGGGTCCGCCCTGCTGGCCACGTCGGTCGCGGACACCCTGCACCGGGGCGCGGACCGGGCCGCGCGGAGCGAGCTCGGCGCCGACGTCCGGATCAGTGAGGCGCGGATCGGTGCGGACGACCTGGCCCGGCTGCGGGACGTGGCCGGCGTGGAGGCCGTCGCCCCGGTGTACGCCGTGGACGCGCTGCTGCACACCAGCACCGGCCGGAAGCCGGTCCGGGTCCTCGCCGTCGAGCCGGCCACCCTCGCCGAGGTGACCGGCCGCGGCGACCGGCAGATCGACGTGCCGGGCGGTGGGTCGGGCGACACGGTGCCCGTCCTCGTCTCCCCGGACCTGGAGCTGGCGGGAGAGACGACGGTGCTGGAGTACGCCCAGGCCGAGGTGCCGGTGTCGGTGGCCGGCCGGCCCGCCGGCGTGCCCGGGCTGACCGACGGGGAGGGGTTCGTGCTGGTCGACGCCGCCGCCCTCCGGTCCGCGGTGGGCCGTAGCCTGCTGCGGGCGCAGACGGTGCTGGTCGCCGGTGCACCGGACGTCGAGGAGGTCGAGGACGTGGCGCGAGACGCGTGGCCGACGGCCGTGGTGGAGTCCCGCTCGGGGACCGCGGCGGCGCTGCTCGCCGAGCCGGTGGCGAGCCGGACCCTGGCCGTCGCCCGGGCCTCCGTGGCCGGCTCGGGGCTGGTCGCGGTGCTCGGGGCGTTCCTGGCCGTCGCCCTCGGCGGCCCGCTGCGACGTCGTACCCGCGCCGTGCTGCACGCGCTCGGCACCGCGCCACGGCAGGCGCGTCGGGTGAGCGCGCTGGAGGTGCTGCCGGCGCCGGTCGCCGCGGTGGTCGTCGCCGCGGCCGGGGCAGTGCTGCTGATGGCGGTGCTCGGCAAGGCCGCCACGCTCGACACGGTGACCGGGGTGCAGGGCGGCGCGGTGCTGCTCCCGGACCTGTCGTCCTGGCTGCTGGCCGGGGCGCTCGTCGTCGCGGGCATCGGGCTGCTGGTGCTCGCCGCCCGGATCGACCCGGCCACCCCCACCGACGAGGAAGGCGCCCGATGACGTCCGCCGTACCGCTGATCCGCTGCGAGGGCCTGGTCCGGATCTTCAAGCGCAAGGGCGTCGAGGTGGTCGCCCTGCAGGGCCTGGACCTGCACGTCGACCCCGGCGAGCTGACCGCGGTCGTCGGCGCCTCCGGCAGCGGCAAGTCCACCCTGCTGAACATCCTGTCCGGCCTGGACACCCCGAGCGCCGGACGGGCCGAGGTCGCCGGGCACGACCTGCTGTCGATGGGGCGCGCCGAGCGGCGCCGGTACCGCCTGCAGACGTGCGGGTTCGTCTGGCAGCAGCCCGGGGACAACCTGGTGCCCTACCTGACCGCGGTGGAGAACGTCCAGGTCCCGCAACGGCTTGCCGGCCGCCCCGGGGAGGAGTCCCGCGAGCGGGCGCTGGAGGTGCTCGAGCAGCTCGGCATCGCCGACGTCGCGGACCGGCGGCCCGCGGAGATGTCCGGCGGCCAGCAGCAGCGGCTGGCGATCGCGGTGGCGCTGGCGAACCGGCCGAAGGTGCTCTTCTGCGACGAGCCGACCGGCGAGCTCGACTCGGCCGGCTCGCACGAGGTGTACTCCGCCCTGCAGCAGGTCAACGAACGCGACGGCACCACGGTCGTCGTGGTCACCCACGACCCGGCGGTGCAGGGCGAGGTCCGGCGCACCGTCGCCATCCGCGACGGCCGGACCGCCTCGGAGACCCTGCGCCACCACGGGCACCACGGCCACCACGTGACCGCGCAGGAGTACGCCGTGCTCGACCGGGTCGGCCGGCTGCAGCTGCCGCGCGAGTTCGTCGAGGCGCTCGGGCTGCGGCACCGGGTGCGGGTGGAGCTGGTCGACGACCACGTGGAGATCCGGCCGCAGGCGCCCGAGCACACCGGTACGACGGGCCGACGCGGCCCCGACGAGGAGGCGGCGCGATGAACCAGGCGGGACGGACCGACGACGGGGCCGATGCCGGCATCCGCGTCGCGGGCGTGCACAGGACCTACGGGCAGGGAGAGCTGGCCGTCCACGCCCTGCGCGGGGTCGACCTAGCCGTGCCGGCAGGCCGGCTCGTCGCGCTGACCGGCCGGTCGGGGGCGGGCAAGTCCACCCTGCTGCGGCTCGTCGCGGGCCTGGACCGCCCCGACGACGGGCGGATCGTCGTGGCCGGCACCGACGTGACCGCGGCCGACGACGCCGCGCTGGTGGCGCTGCGCCGGGACGTGGTCGGGGTGATCTACCAGGACTTCGCGCTGCTGCCGCTGCTGACGGCCGAGGAGAACGTCGGGGTGCCGATGCGGATCACCCGGACCGACCCGCGGACCCGTGACGCCCGGGTCGCCGAGCTGCTCGACCGGGTCGGCCTCACCGGCCACGCCCGGCAGCGCCCGGACGAGATGTCCGGCGGCCAGCAGCAGCGGGTGGCGATCGCCCGGGCCCTGGCGAACCGGCCGCGGGTGCTGCTCGCCGACGAGCCCACCGCCCAGCTCGACAGTGAGACCGGGGCCCGGATCATGGAGCTGCTCGGCGAGGTGGTGCACGCCGACGGGGTCACCGCGCTGGTCGCCACGCACGACCCGATGATCGAGGAGCTGGCCGAGACGGTCTGGCACCTCGAGGACGGCGTGGTCCGGGAGTCGGTGCGCCGCTGAGGCAACGGGCGGCGGCAGAGTGGTCACGAACTGCAGAAATCCGGCCCGAATCGTGCAGTTCCTGCCCACTCTGCGCCGGGCGCGGCCCGGACCCGGGCCTAGGCCAGGAAGTCCCCGAGCTCGGCGAACGCCCGCCGCGCCTCCGGCACCGGCAGGATCGGGTAGACGTGGATCAGCCCGGGCTCCTCGACGTACCTCAGGTCCCAGCCGGCCTGGGGCGCCCGGTCGGCGAGCAGCCGGCACTGGGGCTGCAGCAGGTCGTGGGTCCCACACCACATCAGGGTCGGCGGCAGTCCGGACAGGGCGCCGTTGACCGGGCTCACCTCCGGCCGGGTCACGTCGTCGTCCCCGGCCCACCACCGGCCGAAGACCCGCAGCCGGGACAGCCTCAGCCACGGGTCCCGCCTCGCGGCCTCGAGGGTCCCCGGCGTCCGGTCGGTCAGGTCGGTCCACGGCGAGACCAGCACCAGGTGCGTGGGCTGCGGGCCGGACCCCGCGGCGATCCGCTGGGCGAGGGAGAGGGCGTACCCGCCGCCGGCCGAGTCGCCGGCGAGGACCACGCCGTCGGGGGACTCGATCGCTACCTGCGCGAACAGCTCCAGCAGCGCGTCGTGGGAGTCGCGCCAGGTGTGCGCCGGCGCGAGCGGGTACGCCGGTAGCACCACCCGCATCCCGAACGTCCGGGCCACCCGTGCGACGTACCTCCAGTGCGCCGCGTCGACCGGGCCGACGAAGCCGCCGCCGTGCAGGTAGAGCAGCGTCCGGCGCGGCGTCGTACCGGCCGGCCTCAGGTCGTGGACGTCGAAGCCGTAGCCGTCGACCGAGCCGACCTCGAGCCCGCGGGTGAGCCGTCGCGGCGGCGGGCCGCTGACCGCCTGGTCGGCGAGCATCTGCGCGCGCAGCGCCTCGGGGTCGGTGACGTCCCGGCTGCCGCGCAGCCGCCCGAGGACGGTGGCGACCAGGCGGTGCTGCAGGCTCGGCATCGGGGCTCCTCGGGGTCGGTGCGGCGGTGCGGCTGCAGGCTATCCGGCGTCACCGACCGCCCCGGGAGGTGTAGCCTGACGTCAAGAACGACAGGGGAGCGCCACCGGGCGCTGAGAGTGCGGAACCGCCGCAGACCCTCGAACCTGATCCGGCTAGCACCGGCGAAGGAAGTCGAGTCTCGTTTCGCTGCCTGCGAACCCCTCCCTCGAACCTGACGGGAGACCACCATGTCCGACATCCGACGGACGCACCGCCCCGCGCTGCGTCCGGCTGCCCCGGCTGCCCTGGCCGTACTGGCCCTCGGCGTGAGCGCCTGCTCCCTGGGAGGTACGACGGGCGGGGCTGAGGAGCCCGCCGACACCGGCCCGCGGAGCGGCGCCCCCGACAACCCGCGGGTCGTCCTCGCCACCCACGAGTCGTGGAACATGTCCGAGGACGTGATGCGGGAGTTCACCCGCGAGACCGGCTACCGGGTCCAGGTCGAGGCCGCCGGCGACGCCGGGGCGCTGACCAACAAGCTCGTGCTCACCAAGGGCTCCCCGATCGCCGACGCGGTCTTCGGGGTCGACAACACCTTCGCCTCGCGCGCGGTCGACGAGGGCGTCTTCGCCGAGCACACCCCCGAGGGACAGCCGGCGTCGGCGGACCGGTACGAGCTGCCCGACGAGGCCGGCGCGGCCGCGCTGACCCCCGTCGACTTCGGCGACGTGTGCGTCAACGTCGACGACGTGTGGTTCGAGGAGCACGACGTCGACCCGCCGCAGACGCTGTCGGACCTCACCGACGCCGCCTACCGCGACCTCTTCGTCACGCCGGGCGCGACCACGTCCTCGCCCGGCCTGGCCTTCCTCCTCGCCACGATCGCGCAGTTCGGCGAGGACGGCTGGCGGGCGTACTGGGAGCAGCTGATGGCCAACGGCACCCGGGTCACCTCCGGCTGGACCGACGCCTACACCGTGGACTTCACCGCCGGCGGCGGCGACGGGGACCGCCCGATCGTGCTGTCCTACGCCTCCTCGCCGCCGTTCACCATCCCCGAGGGGGCCGACGAGCCGACCACGAGCGCGCTGCTCGACACCTGCTACCGCCAGATCGAGTACGCCGGTGTGCTCGAGGGCGCCGAGAACCCGGACGGGGCCCGCGCGCTGGTCGACTTCATGGTCGGCGAGTCGTTCCAGGAGGCCCTGCCGGAGAACATGTACGTCTTCCCGGTGGACGACTCGGTGCAGCTGCCAGACCTGTGGGCCCGGTGGGCGAAGGTGCCCGAGGACCCCGCGAGCCTGGACCCGGCCGAGGTGGCGCAGAAGCGTGACGAGTGGCTGACCAGCTGGGGCGAGATCACGACCCGGTGAGCCGCCGAGTGAGCCGCCGACCGGGACGCGTGCTCGGGACCGTCGCCCTCGCGGTGGTCCCGGTCGCGTTCCTGGGCGTGTTCTTCCTGCTTCCGCTGGTGGGCATGCTCGCCCAGGGCTTCTGGGTCGACGGCCGGCTGGACCTCGGCGCCGTGCCGGAGACGCTGTCGCGGGCCCGGGTGCACCGGGTGCTGTGGTTCACCGCCTGGGCGTCGCTGACCGCCACCGTGGTCACCGTGGCGCTGGGCATCCCGGTCGCGTACGCGTTGCACCGCCTGGACTTCCCCGGGCGCCAGGCGTTGCGCGCGATGGTGGTGATGCCGTTCGTGATGCCCACCGTCGTCGTCGGCGTCGCCTTCCGCACCCTGCTGGCGCCCTCGGGCCCGCTCGGCCTCCTCGGCCTCGACGCCACCCCGGTCGCGATCCTCGCCGCGATGGTCTTCTTCAACCTCGCGGTCGTGGTGCGCACCGTCGGCGGCTTCTGGGAGGGCCTGGACCGGCGGCAGGAGGACGCCGCCGCCGCGCTCGGGGCCTCCCCGGTGCAGGTCTTCGGCACGGTCACCCTGCCGGCGCTCAGGCCGGGGATCGTCTCCGCCGCGACCGTGGTGTTCCTGTTCTGCTCCACGGCGTTCGGCATCGTGCTCACCCTCGGCGGCCTGCGCTACGGCACGGTGGAGACCGAGATCTACATCCTGACGACCCAGTTCCTCGACCTCCGCGCGGCGGCCGTGCTGTC
Organism: uncultured Actinomycetota bacterium; assembly: GCA_963747975.1. GTDB lineage: Bacteria > Actinomycetota > Actinomycetes > Propionibacteriales > Nocardioidaceae > Nocardioides_C. The sequence goes on along the minus strand of CAVVHI010000003.1, from coordinate 1,122,973 downwards.
CGTCGTACAGCTCCTCGCCGTCGTCGTGCTCCTGCTGCTCGCCGGGCGCACCCGGGGTGTCCGGTCGGCCGCGCTGTCGCGGGACCGGGCCCGGGCGGCGGCGCACCGTCGTCCCGGGCGGCGGGACTGGCCGGCGCTGACGGTGACCGGGCTGGTGGTCGTCTTCCTCGCCGCCCCGCTGCTGACCCTGGTGACGCGCTCGCTGCGCGTCGGCGACGGCTGGGGTCTGGACAACTACCGGGCGCTGGGTACGACGGGCAGCACGAACGCCCTGCTCGTCCCGGTGTGGACCGCCCTGGAGAACTCGCTGCGGATCGCCGTGGACGCGACCACGCTGGCCCTGCTCCTCGGCCTGACCGTGGCGTTCCTGGTCTCCCGGCCGGTGCGGGGACGTGCCGAGCGACGGGGCCGGGCGTTCCTGGACGGGCTGTTCATGCTGCCGCTGGGGGTGTCCGCGGTGACCATCGGGTTCGGCTACCTGATCACGCTGGACCGGCCGCCGCTGGACCTGCGCTCCTCGCCGCTGCTGGTCCCGGTCGCGCAGGCGATGGTCGCGCTGCCGCTGGTCGTGCGGACGCTGGCCCCGGTGCTGCGCTCGATCGACCCCCGGCAGCGGCAGGCCGCGGCGACCCTGGGGGCGTCCCCCGCACGGACGCTGCTGGTCGTGGACCTGCCGGTGGCGTGGCGGCCGGCGCTGGCCGCGGGGGGCCTGGCGTTCGCGGTCTCGCTGGGGGAGTTCGGGGCGACCAGCTTCCTGGCCCGCCCGGACCGGCCGACGCTGCCGGTGGTGATCTACCAGCTGATCTCGCGTCCCGGCGCGGAGAACTTCGGCATGGCCCTGGCCGCCTCGGTGGTGCTCGGGGTCGCCACGGTGACCGTGATGGGGGCCGTGGAACGGCTGCGCGTCGGGTCGATGGGATCGTTCTGACATGCTCTCCGTCCGCGACCTGACCGTGCGCTTCGACGGCACCACCGCCGTCGACGACGTGTCCCTGGACCTCCCCGGCGGGGAGGTGCTCGCGGTGCTCGGCCCCTCGGGCTGCGGCAAGTCGACGCTGCTGCGGGCGATCGCCGGCCTCGAGTCGCCGGCGGCCGGCGGTGTGTGGTGGGACGGGGAGGACCTCGCCGGCGTGCCGACCCACAAGCGCGGGTTCGCGCTGATGTTCCAGGACGGGCAGCTGTTCCCGCAGCGCACCGTCACCGGCAACGTCGGCTACCCGCTGCGGCTGCGGGGCACGTCCGGGCCGGCGGCCGCCGCGCGGGTGGCGGAGCTCCTCGGCCTCGTCGGCCTGCCCACCTACGGTGACCGGCTCCCGGCGGAGCTCTCCGGCGGCGAACGGCAGCGGGTCGCCCTGGCCCGGTCCTTGGCCGCCGACCCCCGGCTGCTGCTGCTCGACGAGCCGCTGTCCGCGCTCGACCGCGGGCTGCGGGAGCGGCTGGCCGGCGACCTGCGGCAGATCCTCAGGGCCGCGGGCACGACCGCGCTGCTGGTCACCCACGACCACGACGAGGTCTGGACGGTGGCCGACCGGGTCGCGGTCATGCAGGCCGGTCGCATCCTGCAGGCCGGGACGCTCGACGAGGTGTGGCGCCGGCCGGTCAGCGGCGAGACCGCGCTGCTGCTGGGGTACCCGACGATCCTGTCGGGCGAGGCGGCCCGGCTGCTGGCCCGGGCTGGAGAGCACGACGACGCCGTCGAGGAGATCGCGCTGCGCCGGTCGGCCCTCCGGGTCGCCGACGAGGGCCCGCTGGGCGGCCGCGTCGTGTCCGCGACGCTCACCCCGGACGTCGTCCGCCTGCGGGTGCAGGTCGACGGACTGGGGGAGATGCACGCGGTCGCCACGCACGACGCCGACGTGCGGATCGACCACTACGTCTGCCTGCGAGTGGACATGGCGCGGACCGCCGTACTCCCGGGGGGCTCGCCTGCCCGCGGAGGGGACTCCCCGGTTCGTTAGACTCCGCCCTTGTGAATCGGCGGGCGTACGGACTCCTGGTGGGGACCGCACTGATGATGGGCCTGCTCGCCATCATCGCCAGCCGTTCGCTCGGCCTTCCGCTGCGCGACCCCGACGGTTTCCTCGGCCCGGCCTGGATCCGGCTGCCGCTGCTGGTGCTCGGCGCATTCCTCGCCGACGTCCTGCCCCGGTCGCTGTGGCGCTCGCGTGGCCGCTGGGGTGCCTTCAGCGACGAGGCGCGCCGGATCACCAAGGAGCACTGGACGCGGGACCGGGTCGTGCTCGTGGTCATCGGCCTGGGCAGCTTCTACGTGACCTACGTCAGCTACCGCAACCTCAAGAACTTCCTGCCGTTCATCCGCGAGGGCACCCAGGACCCGCTGCTCAAGGCGTTCGACGAGTTCCTGATGTTCGGCCACGACCCGGCGATCCTGCTGCACAACCTGCTCGGCGAGGGCATCGCGGCGCACGTGCTGTCGTTCATCTACCTGCTCTACCTGCCGCTGGTGCCGGTGTCGGTCGTGGCGTGGGTGGTGTGGTCGCGCAACATCAGCTACGGCTACTGGTTCGCCACCGCGCAGGTGCTGGGCTGGTCGCTCGGCACGGCGTCGTACTACGCGATCCCGTCGCTGGGGCCGGCGTTCTACTACGTGTGGGTGTACGCCGGTCTCGAGCACACCGGCGTGACGCAGCTGCAGGACTCGTTGTTCTACGGCCGGTCCGAGGTGCGCTTCGACCCGTTCGGCGCCGACGGTGTGCAGAGCGTGGCCGGGTTCGCGTCGCTGCACGTGGCCATCACGCTGGTGGCCGCGCTGGTCGCGCACTACACCGTGCGGCACGCCTGGATCCGGTGGAGCCTGTGGGTGTTCTTCGTGCTCACCGTGGTCGCCACGATCTACTTCGGGTGGCACTACATCGCCGACGACATCGCCGGGGCGCTGATCGCGGTGATCGCGGTGTACCTCGGGGGGCTCGCCACCGGCCAGAAGTTCACCCGGCACGGGTTGGCCTCGCATCCGACCACCAGTACCGCCGACGTGCCGCTGAGCGAGGAACCCGCCCCCGGCCACTGACGGCGCCGCTGTTGCCGTCCTGTGGGCCTGCTGTTGCCGTCCCGTTGCGTATACCCCCTGGGGTAGTCCCGGCGGGCTATCGGAGATGGTCCGGCCGGTCGCGGTTTGTGGACGTTTGTTTGTCCCTTTTTGGAGGATTGCCCGGTTAGTCTTGAGTCAAGGGAAATGCGGGACTTGGGGAAGTCCTGCAGCCGGCTGGGGGGCCGGTTCGAACACAGCTGGCCTGCACGGGCCGGGGGGAGACCAGACGTCATGTCTCAGTACATCGGTGTGCGCACGCACGCCTCAGAGGTACGAGCCCAGCACGCGTCCCGCATCGCCGCGGGCAACGCCTCCCGCCTCGCGGCGGCCGGGCTGACCGTGCTCCTCACCTTCGGGTACGCCGCTGCCGCCCAGGCCGGTGAGCGCGTCGAGGACGCGGGGTCGGGTGCGGCGGGCGCCGGCTCAGGTACGGCGGGCGCCGGTGCGGGTACGGCGGGCGCCGGCGCCGGGCAGGGGACGCCGACGCGGCGCGCGGAGCGCCCGGAGCACGGCACCCCCGAGCAGGAGCGCCCGGAACGGGGCGACACCATCGAGATCTCCGCGACCAGCAGCGACACCGACGTGGTGACCCTGGCCGTGGTCACCGCGGACGGGCGGTGGACCACGACGGTCACGCCGTCGCCGGACGCGGGCGTCGCTGCCACGACAGGCCCGCTCGCCGCGCGGACCCCGGTGACGGCCGCGGGCAGGCAGAACGGTGCGGACAGGCAGACCGGCCGTCCCGACGAGGCCGGCCACCAGCCGGTCGTGGTGTGCCACAACGGCCGGGTGATCCAGATCGACGACAACGGTCTCAACGGGCACTCCGAGGACGAGCTCTGTGACGAGACCGGTGACGGCGACGGCTCGGGTGACGGCTCCGGCGACGGATCCGGCGGCGAGGGGTCGGACCAGGAGAGCTCCCAGGGCGAGGGCCCCGTGGTGGATCCGGGGCCGGGCGAGGTCGGTGAGCCGGGCGGCGCAGAGGAGGGCGGCGCAGAGGAGGGCGGCGCAGAGGAGGACGGCGCAGAGGAGGACGGCGACGACGAGATCGTCGTGGCCGTGCCGGCCGAGGACGACGCGGTCGAGCCTGCGCCGAGCGACAAGCCCGGCAAGCCCGGCAGCGACAAGCCTGCCGCCGGCAAGCCCGTCGACGAGGTCCAGGGCGGAGGCGAGCTGCCGCGTGGGCCCGGCAACGGAGCCAGGTCCGGGTCGCCGAAGGTCTCGGCCGGCGCGGAGAACGCCACGTCCCGGCCGACGCCGGACCGGGTGACCGCGCCGCGCGGCGCCGACCAGGTGCTCGGCGTGGCGGCCGACGCCGCGCCTCGGAACCGTCCGTCCGCACTCGTCCTGCCGCAGACCGGCGCGGCGGAGAGCCTCGCACTGCAGGCCGGGCTCGGACTCCTGCTGGTGCTCGCCGGGACGATGACGCTCCGCGGCCGCAGGCGCGGCCACGGCTGAGCCCCCGCACGTCGCGGCTGACGAGCCGCGGCCGCCGGTGTCCCGACCGGCAACCGACCACCCCGCGTCCAGCGCGGAACGGTAGATCTCCCCCGAGCTCGCGCTCCTCTCCTCCCAGGGGAACGCGGGGGGATGGGGTCCGGCTGATACGGCCGGAAAGGCAGCCACGACGGGTCTCCCGTCGTGGCTGCCGCCGTGTCCGCGGACCGATCGTGGCCCCTGCGCTCCGCCGGCCTCTACCGCGCAGGACCCTGGTCCGACGCCTGGCCGCGACGCGAATTACAACAATGTAGTTTGTCAAGCCGCCGCGCCGCGATATGGAAGTTTTTACTGTGAAAGTTGTTCCTGATGTGACGAAACGGGATTAGCGTTCCTCGTGGTGACGCCGCTCGGGCGGCCCACCACTCCTCCGGTGGCCGGCGATGGGAGGGCCGGCCCCGGTCGAGTCGCCGATGTTTCGTCTCGGTCCGCGAGCCCTAGGGGATGGGGCTCGCGGACCGTCGGAAGGGGAGCAGCATGGGCAGCGCCCGAGCACCGCGCCGGCCACGGGCCCGCGCGCTGGGGCGGGCTCGTGTGCACCGTGGGCGCCCCGGACTTCGCCTGGCCGTTCCGTTCCTGCTCGGCGCCGCACTCGTCGCCGGGCCGGCCCCGCTGTCCTCGGCCGACACAGCCGACACAGCCGACGCGGCCGACCAGCCGGGCGGCGCCTACCCGACCCGGCAGGAGGTTGCGGCGGCGCGGCAGCACGTGGCCGACCGGGCCCGCGACGTCGGGGCCATCCGCGCCTCATTGCTCCTGGCCGACCGGACGCTCGAGGCGGCCGCGGTGCAGGCGGAGATCGCCGCGGAGGAGTACCACGGCGCGATGTGGCGCCTCGCGCGCGCAGAACAGGAGCTCGCCGATGCGAGACGCGAGGCGGCCGGGAGTCGACGTAGCCTCGCTGCTCAGCGCGACGAGATCGGCACCCTGGTCGCGACGTCGTACCAGAACGCGGACCGGCTGACCGCCCTGCAGGCCTTCCTCGGCGCGGACGGGCCGGAAGCCGTGCTCGACCAGTTCGCCACCTTCCAGGGCGTATCGGACACCTTGCAGGCCGGATACGACAGGTACGCCGCGTCGTACGCCCTCGCGCGGTCCTTCGCGGTGCATGCTGAGCGCGTGCGCGTGCAGGCAGGCAACCTCGCCGAGGAGGCGCGGGCGGCCAAGGAGCGGGCCGAGCAGGCAGCGGCGGCCACCGAGCTGACGGCTGCCGGCATCGCCGCGGAGAAGGAGCGGCTGATCCGCGAGCTCGCGGACGCACAGCAGATCTCGGTGTCCCTGGCCCGTCAGCGCCAGGCCGCGCTGGAGGAGCTCGCCCGCGAGCGCGCCGCTGCCCGCGCCCTGGCCGAGGCCAAGGAGGCGGCGCGGCAGCAGGCGCTGGCGGAGGACAAGGCCCGCGCCCTGGCCGAGGCCAACGAGGCAGCGCGGCAGCAGGCGGAGGCCACGGCCCGAGCCGAGGCCGAGCGGCGCGCCCGCGACCAGCGCGCGGAGAAGGAGCGTCGCGACCGGGAGCAGGCGGCCGCCGATGCCGCCGCCCGCAAGGCCGCCGCCCGCGAGGCCGCCGCCCGCGAGGCCGATCGGCCGACACCCTGACCAGTTCGAACACCCCCCAGCCGGCATCCCCCCCGCCGGCATCGGCTCCGTCACTGCCGCCTCCACCCCCTGGCGGCAGTGGCGGAGCCACCCAAGCGATCGCGTTCGCCAGGGCCCAGCTCGGCGAGCCGTACCTCTGGGGCGCCGCCGGCCCCGACGCCTGGGACTGCTCCGGCCTCATGGCCGAGGCCTGGGCCCGTGCCGGGGTCGCCCTGCCGCACTACTCGGCCGCCCAGTACTACGTCGGCACCCCCGTCTCCGCGGACAGCCTGCGCCCCGGCGACCTGGTGTTCTGGGGTACGACGTCGAGCCCGGAGTCGATCCACCACGTCGCGATGTACCTCGGCGACGGGCAGATCATCCACGCCCCGCGCACCGGCCGGCCGGTCTCGGTCGACAGCCTGTACTACTGGACGCCGCCGAGCTTCTTCGCGCGCGTGTGACGGCCGGTACTTCCCGCTCCCGCCGGGGCCTGCCAAGGTAGCGCCCATGGCCCTCACCAGCTCGACCTCCTTCGTCACCCCGGCCGTCGACGTCTCCGCGCTGACCGAGCTCCTCGACGGCGAGCACGCCGACGTCCGCGGGCTCGTCCGCCAGAACCTCGCCGATCACGCCGGCATCCTCGAGGACGCCGAGACCATGGACCGCGACGAGTTCCGGCAGCGGGTACTCGACGTCCTGCTGGTGATGGCCGAGACCGGACAGACCGGGATGGGGTTCCCCCGGGAGTACGGCGGAGGCGGGGACGTCGGCGCCTCGATCGCGGCGTTCGAGACCCTGGCCTACGGCGACCTGTCCGTGCTGGTGAAGGCAGGGGTGCAGTTCGGGCTGTTCGGCGGCGCGATCCTGCAGCTGGGCACCGAGCGGCACCACCGGACCTACCTCGAGGACACGATCACCGGCAGGCTGCTCGGCTGCTTCGCGATGACCGAGACCGGGCACGGGTCCAACGTGCAGGCGCTGGAGACGACGGCGACGTACGACGAGGCGACCGGGGAGTTCGTGGTCACGACGCCGACCGACTCCGCCCGCAAGGACTACATCGGCAACGCTGCAATGCACGCGCGCCTGGCCGTGGTCTTCGCCCAGCTCGTCGTCGGGGGAGAGGCCCGGGGCGTGCACGCGCTCGTCGTACCGGTCCGTGACGAGGACGGCAACGTGCTGCCCGGGGTGCGGATCGAGGACTGCGGTCACAAGATCGGGCTCAACGGCGTCGACAACGGCCGGATCTGGTTCGACGACGTACGCGTGCCCCGCGACGCACTGCTCGACCGCTACGCCGAGGTGCGCGAGGACGGGACGTACTTCTCCGAGATCGAGAACCCCGACCGGCGGTTCTTCACGATGCTCGGCACGCTCGTGCAGGGCCGGGTCAGCGTCGGCGGGGCCGCGATCAGTGCCGGCAAGGTCGCGCTGGGGGTGGCGGTCAAGTACGCGCTGGTCCGCCGGCAGTTCGGCGCCCCGGGGTCGGAGAGGGAGGAGATCCTCCTCGACTACGGCATGCACCAGCGGCGGCTGCTGCCGCTGCTCGCCCGGACCTACGCGCTGCACTTCGCCCAGGACCGGGTGCGGGCCGACCTGCACGAGGTGTTCTCCGACGACGGTGCCTCCGAGCACGACCGGCGCGCCCTGGAGTCCCGGGCCGCGGGCACGAAGGTGGCCGGCACCTGGCACGCCGCCCGCACCATCCAGGAGTGCCGTGAGGCCTGCGGCGGTGCGGGATACCTGTCGGTGAACCGGATCGGCGCGCTCCGGTCGGACACCGACGTGTTCACCACCTTCGAGGGCGACAACCACGTCCTGCTGCAGCTGGTCGCCAAGGGCCTGCTCACCGACTACTCCGACGAGTTCGAGAACCTCGACCAGATGGGGATGATGCGCTTCGTCGCCGGGGTCGCGGTGGAGACCGTCATCGAGCGCACCAGCGTGCACAAGCTCCTCGACAGGGTCCGTGACGTGCTGCCGGCCGGGGACACCGACACCGATCCCGACGCCGGCATCCTCGACACCTCCTACCACCTGAACCTGCTGCGCTGGCGCGAGGAGCACATGCTGTCCTCGGTGGCCCGGCGGCTCAAGCGCGGGATGGACGACGGGGACGACCCGGGGGCCGTGTTCAGCAACGTGCAGGACCACGTCATCGGCGCCGCCCGGGCGCACGTCGAGCGGCTGGTGCTCGAGGCGTTCGTGGACCGGATCGAGACGATGCCCGACGGGCAGAACAAGCTGGCGATGCAGCTGGTGTGCGACCTGTACGGGCTCTCGGTGATCGAGGAGGACCGGGCCTGGTTCATGGAGCACGGCCGGTTCTCCAACGCGAAGTCCAAGGCCGTGACCGCGATGGTCAACGAGCTGTGCCGCCGGATCCGGCCGATCGCCGACCAGCTGGTGGACGCCTGGGACATCCCGCCGGAGATGCTGCGCGCCGAGATCATCCACCCCTGACCGTCGAGTCGGCGTGAACCTGGGCGGCGAGACCCCGTCGAGTCGGCGTGAACCTGGGCGGCGAGACCGTCGAGTCGGCGTGAACCACGCCCCGCCGACGTCGTACCCCTGAGGAAGCGAAGAGCCCGGACCGTCCAGGACGGTCCGGGCTCCGGAGACGCGGAGGTCAGTGGTGCATCGGGTCCGGGTTGTCGGCCTGGGACTCCTTGTACCGATCGAAGGAGTTGCGCACCTCCTGCTCGGCCTCGAGCCGGCCGACCCACTCGGCGCCCTCGACGGACTTGCCGGGCTCGAGGTCCTTGTAGACCTCGAAGAAGTGCTGGATCTCCAGCCGGTCGAACTTCGAGACGTGGCTGATGTCGCGCAGGTGCTCCAGGCGCGGGTCGTGCGACGGCACGCACAGGACCTTGTCGTCGCCGCCGGCCTCGTCGGTCATCCGGAACATCCCGATCGCCCGGCACTCGATCAGGCAGCCCGGGAAGGTCGGCTCCTGCAGGATCACCAGCGCGTCGAGCGGGTCCCCGTCGAGGCCGAGGGTGTCTTCGATGAAGCCGTAGTCGGCCGGGTACTGCGTGGAGGTGAACAGGGTCCGGTCGAGGCGGATGCGGCCGCTGTGGTGGTCGACCTCATACTTGTTGCGCTCACCCTTGGGAATCTCAACCAGGACGTCGAACTCCACGGTTCCTCCAACTCAGTCTCCGATGCGGTGAGGGCTAGTCTCGCGCACGAAGCGGGGAAACACGCAGTCGGGAGGTGTATCGGGTGACCCGGGGTGACCTGCGCCACGCCGACGGCCGTCGGCTCCGCCGGAGCACCACCGGCTTCGTGGCCCTCGTGCTCGTGCTCGCCGTCGCCGGCTGGTCCTTCGACCTCGGTCCGCGGCTGCTCGGCTGGGACCACCCGTCGCCGGTGACCGAGCCCGCCGAGGTCGCGCCGCCGCCCGGACTGACCCTCCCCGCGCCCGCGGCGGCGGACGACATCGCCGACGCGGCGGACGTCGCCGAGGTGAGCGACCTCGACGCGGCGGCGGTACGGCGGACGCTCGGCCGGCTTCTCCGCGGCCGGGACCTGGGCCCGCGCGTGGCGGTCGCGGTCGGCTCCCCGGAGGACGGCACCCCGGTGTGGTCCTCCGGCCCCGAGGCGGTGACGCCTGCGTCGACGATGAAGATCCTCACCGCCACCGCCGCCCTGGCGACGCTCGGCCCGGACCACACGTTCAGCACCGCCGCGGTGGCCGGCCGCACGCCCCGGCAGGTGGTCCTGGTCGGCGGCGGCGACCCGTTCCTGTCCCGCAGCCCGGACACCTCGGCGTACCCGGCGCGGGCCGACGTGGCGACGCTGGCGAAGAGCACCGCCCGGTCGTTGAAGAGCCTCGGCCGGACCCGGGTGCGCCTGGGCTACGACACGTCGCTGTTCAGCGGCCCTGACGTGAGCCCGGCCTGGCGGGCGTCGTACATCCCCGACAACGTGGTCAGCCGGATCACCCCGCTGTGGGTGGACGAGGGGCGCGAGCGGCCGGGCCTCGTGTTCCGGGCGCAGGACCCGGCGCTCGATGCGGCGATCGCGTTCCGGCGTGCGCTGGAGGCCGAGGGGATCGTCGTACGCGGCCGGCCGCGACCGGTGGTGGCTCCCGAGGACGCGGAGGAGTACGCCTCGGTGCGCAGCGCCCCGCTCTCAGAGATCGTGCAGCGGACGCTCGAGGTCAGCGACAACGAGGCCGCGGAGGTGCTGTTCCGGCACGTCGCGCTCGCGACCGGGCGGGCCGGCTCGTTCTCCGACGGTGCGGTCGCGGTGCGCAGCGTGCTCGGGGAGCTGGGGGTCGACCTGTCCGGGACCCGGATCCACGACGGCAGCGGGCTCTCGCGCCGCGACCGGCTCACCACCTCCGCCCTGCTCGGCACGATCGCGGTGGCGGCCTCCGAGGAGCGACCCGAGCTTCGGGCCGTCGTGACCGGGCTGCCGGTGGCGGGGTTCACGGGCTCGCTGGCGTACCGCTTCGACACCGGTGCCCCGGTCGGCCTGGGGCGGGTGCGTGCGAAGACCGGGACGCTGACCGGGGTGCACGGGCTGGCCGGCGTGGTGACCGACCGGGACGAGAACGTCCTGTCGTTCGTCGCGATCGCCGACCGGGTGAAGGTGGAGCACACCCTCGACGCCCGGGAGCGGCTCGACCGGATGGCTGCTGCCCTCGCGGCGTGCCGGTGCGGCGCCTGACGGGTCGGGGGCGCAGGTTCAAGCCGACTCGGCGGGTCGGGGGCGCAGGTCCAAGCCGACTCGGCGGGTTGGGGGCGCAGGTTCAAGCCGACTCGGCGGGTTGGGGCGGGCGAAGTAGGGTCTGGGCATGCCGAACCCCTCCACGATGATCGACTGGGACCTCGCCGTCCTCGCCGCGTCGAAGTTCTCCGGCCCCGGGCCGCAGGTGAGCCGCGCGGAGGCCGCGGCCGCGGTGACCGAGCTGCGCGCCGGAGCGCACCGCAGCACCGGCCTGGTCCGCGACTTCACCGGTCTCGTCGCCCCCGAGGGCACCGGTCGCACCGCGCCGATCCTCGTGGTCGACCGCCCGGGCTGGATCCAGGCCAACGTGGACGGGTTCTCCACCATCCTCACCCCGCTGATCGACAAGATGCGCGCCAAGCGCGGCACCCCCTCCCCGGTCGCCGAGGCCGTCGGCTCCCGGATCACCGGACTCGAGCTAGGCGGGCTGCTCGGGTTCATGTCGACCAAGGTGCTCGGCCAGTTCGACCCGTTCCACGCACCCGCAGGCTCCGACGTCGCGGGCCGGCTGCTGCTCGTGGCGCCGAACGTCGTCCACGTGGAGCGCGAGCTCGCCGTCGACCCCACCGACTTCCGCCTGTGGGTGTGCCTGCACGAGGAGACCCACCGGGTGCAGTTCACCGCGGTGCCGTGGATGCGCGACCACCTGCACTCCGAGATCGCGAACCTGATCGACTCCGTCGAGGTCGACCCCGGCAGGCTCGCCGGCATGCTCGGCGAGGGGGCGAAGCGGATCGGCGACCTGCTCCGCGGGGACGACGAGACCAGCCTGCTCGACCTGGTGCAGACCCCCGAGCAGAAGGTGGTCGTCGACCGGATCACCGCGGTGATGTCGCTGCTCGAGGGCCACGCCGACGTGGTGATGGACGGCGTCGGTCCGGAGGTGATCCCGTCGGTCGACGAGATCCGCCGCAAGTTCAACCGGCGGCGCCGCAGCGCGGGCGGCGTGGACAAGGTGATCCGCAAGCTGCTCGGCTTCGACGCCAAGATGGCGCAGTACCGCAACGGTGCGGCGTTCGTCCGCGGCGCCGTCAAGGAGGTCGGCATGGACGGCTTCAACAAGGTGTGGGACGCCCCGGAGCACCTGCCCAGCCGCGAGGAGATCGCCGACCCGGCCGCCTGGGTCCGTCGCGTGCACGGCTGAGCGTGGGCCCCGACCCCGCCGTCGCCGCGGTCCGGCTGGCGGTACGGCGGACGCTGGCCGACGTCCCCGAGGGCCACCCGGTGCTCGTGGCCTGCTCCGGCGGGGCGGACTCCCTCGCCCTGCTCGCGGCGACGGTCTTCGAGGCCCGCAAGCACCGCTGGCCGGTCGTCGGCGCCACCGTCGACCACGGGCTGCAGGACGGGTCGGCCCACCACGCCGCGCAGGTGGTCGAGCAGATGGCCTCCCTCGGCGCCCACGAGACCGCGGCGACCCGGGTCCGCGTCGACCCCGGCGGCCGGGGCGTCGAGGCGGCTGCCCGGGAGGCCCGCTACGCCGCCCTCGAGCAGCTCGCCGACCACTTCGGTTCCACCGTGGTCCTGCTCGGGCACACCCTCGACGACCAGGCCGAGACGGTGCTGCTCGGGCTGACCCGCGGGTCCGGCGGTCGCTCGATCGCCGGGATGCGCACCGCGTTCCAGCCGTTCCGCCGGCCGCTGCTGGGCATCACCCGGGCGCAGACCGAGGCTGCCTGCCGCGCCGAGGGGATCGAGTTCTGGCGCGACCCGCACAACGAGGACCCGCGGTTCACCCGCGCCCGCATCCGCCACCGGGTGATGCCGGTGCTCGAGGAGGAGCTCGGCCCCGGGGTCGCCGCCGCCCTGGCCCGCACGGCCGCGGGGCTGCGCGAGGACATGGAGGCCCTCGACGGCCTCGCGGAGGAGGCCCACGACGACGTCCGCACTGCCGACGGCCTCGACATCGCCCGGCTGGAGTCCTACGACGACGCGGTCCGGCGACGGGTCCTCCGGGCGGCCGCGGTGGACGCCGGCTGCCCGGCGGGGGAGCTGTTCCGGGTGCACGTGCTGGCGATGGACGAGCTGGTGCGCGAGTACCGCGGCCAGGTCCGCGTCGAGCTGCCCGGCCACGTCCACCTGGTCCGGGACGGCGACGAGCTCCGGTTCCGCGGACCGGCGTACCCCGGCGTCTCGTAGCGGCAACTTCACCAGGCGCGTGGACCCTTCCCGAGGGGTATCACCCGTGTTCTGCGTCCATAACCCCGCGTTACATGGGGGTGGCGGGCCGGGGCCGCCGGGGCCGCCGACCGGCGCTGTGGCAGGCTGACGCCATGGACCCCAAGCACATCGAGGGTGACCTGGTGAACGTCCTCTACACCGAGGACCAGATCCAGGGCCGGCTCGCCGAGCTCGCCACCGCGATCGAGGACGACTACGAGGGCCAGGACATCCTGCTGGTCGGGGTCCTCAAGGGCGCGGTCATGGTGATGGCCGACCTGGCCCGGCACTTCGGCCGCCACGTCGAGATGGACTGGATGGCGGTCTCGTCCTACGGCTCGGGCACCCAGTCCTCGGGCGTGGTCCGCATCCTCAAGGACCTCGACGCCGACATCAGCGGCCGCCACGTGCTGATCGTCGAGGACATCATCGACACCGGCCTCACCCTGTCCTGGCTGACGTCGAACCTGCAGTCCCGTGGCCCGGCCTCGGTCGAGATCTGCACCCTGCTCCGCAAGCCGGAGGCGCTGAAGATGGCGGTGGACGTGAGGTACGTCGGGTTCGACATCCCCAACGAGTTCGTCGTCGGCTACGGCCTCGACTACTCCGAGCGGTACCGCAACCTGCGCTGCATCGGCACCCTCGCCCCGCACGTCTACTCCTGAGCGCTCCTCGACGGCCGGGGAACCAGCGTCTGGGACCCACCGCCGGACCACGGCGCGGAACGGATTGGCCCTCCGCGGCGTTGACACGGGAGGATGGGGGTACGACGACCGCGTGACCGTCCTGGCCGGACGGGCGCGGTGCGTTGCCGTCGACGTGTACCGTCGAAGGTCGAGAGCAGTGTGACTGGGCAGGAGGACGGGGCGCCTGAGCCTCGATGAAACAACGTGAAACGCATTTTCCGTGGTCCCTGGGTGTGGATCGTCGTCGCGGTGGTCGGCGTGCTCGTCGCGCTGCAGTACATCGCGCCCAGCGGCGCCCACCAGGAGATCGACACCTCCGAGATGGTCTCCCACATCGAGTCGGGCGACGTCAAGACGATCACCTTCATCGATGGTGACCAGAAGATCGAGGCCACCCTCGACAACGGCGACGAGGTCATGTCGTCCTGGGTCATGGGCCAGCAGCAGAGCCTGGTCCGCCAGGTCCAGCAGCAGGTCGACGCCGGCGAGATCGAGTCGTTCAACGTCGAGGTGCCCCAGCCCAGCCTGATCGGCTCGGTGCTCGCCACCCTGCTGCCGTTCGCGCTGATCATCCTGCTCTTCCTGTTCCTGATGAACCAGGTCCAGGGCGGCGGCGGACGGGTGATGCAGTTCGCCAAGTCCAAGGCGAAGCTGATCACCAAGGACATGCCCAAGACCACGTTCACCGACGTGGCCGGCTGCCAGGAGGCGATCGAGGAGCTCGGCGAGATCAAGGAGTTCCTCCAGGAGCCGGCGAAGTTCCAGGCCGTGGGCGCGAAGATCCCCAAGGGCGTCCTGCTCTACGGCCCGCCCGGCACCGGCAAGACGCTGCTCGCCCGGGCCGTCGCGGGTGAGGCCGGGGTGCCGTTCTACTCGATCTCCGGCTCCGACTTCGTCGAGATGTTCGTCGGTGTCGGTGCCTCCCGGGTCCGCGACCTGTTCGAGCAGGCCAAGGAGAACGCCCCCGCGATCGTCTTCATCGACGAGATCGACGCCGTGGGACGGCACCGCGGCGCCGGCATGGGCGGTGGCCACGACGAGCGCGAGCAGACCCTGAACCAGCTGCTCGTGGAGATGGACGGCTTCGACGTCCGCGGCGGGGTCATCCTGATCGCGGCGACCAACCGCCCCGACATCCTCGACCCCGCCCTGCTGCGTCCGGGCCGGTTCGACCGCCAGATCGGGGTCGAGGCCCCGGACCTGGCCGGCCGCCACCAGATCCTGCAGGTCCACTCCCGTGGCAAGCCGATGTCGGAGGGCGTGGACCTGTTGTCCGTCGCCCGTCGTACTCCCGGCATGACCGGTGCCGACCTCGCCAACGTGCTCAACGAGGCAGCGCTGCTGACCGCGCGCGCCAACCGCAAGCTGATCAACAACGAGGACCTCGACGAGGCCATCGACCGCGTGATCGCCGGGCCGCAGAAGCGCACCCGCCTGATGAGCGAGAAGGAGAAGCTCATCACCGCCTACCACGAGGGCGGCCACGCCCTGGTCGCGGCGGCGCTGCCGGGCACCGACCCCGTGCACAAGGTGACGATCCTGCCGCGCGGACGGGCGCTGGGCTACACGATGGTGCTGCCCGACGAGGACAAGTACTCCCAGACCCGCTCGGAGATGCTCGACAAGCTGGCGTACATGCTCGGCGGCCGCGCGGCCGAGGAGATGGTCTTCCACGATCCGACCACGGGAGCCGGCAACGACATCGACAAGGCCACGTCGCTGGCCCGCGCGATGGTGACGCAGTTCGGCATGACCGAGCGGCTCGGGGCGATCAAGCTCGGCGAGCCCCAGGGCGAGCCGTTCCTCGGCCGCGACATGGGGCACACCCGCGACTACTCCGAGGAGGTCGCCGCGATCGTCGACGAGGAGGTCAAGAAGTTCCTGTCGACCGCCCACCAGGAGGCCTTCGACATCCTCCAGGAGAACCGCGAGGTGCTCGACACCCTCGTGCTCGCGCTGATGGAGCACGAGACCCTCGACAAGGGCGAGGTGGCCGCGATCTTCGAGCCGCTCAAGCGGTGGGAGGTGCGTCCGGCGTGGACCGGGTCGCCGCACCGCGAGCCCTCGGAGATCCCGCCGGTGCGGGTCCCGGCCGCCGGCTCCAACGGCGCCGGGCCGGACAAGCAGTCCGAGGGCGGCGTGATCCTGACCCCGCCCGGTTCCGGTGGCGACGTCCACGGGGACCCCGGAGTCTGATGTCGACGATCAACCCGATCAACCCCGGTTCCGCCCCGGACCCGTCCGAGGTGCCGGAGTACGACCAGAAGCGTGCGGAGAACGCCGTCCGCGAGCTGCTGGTCGCGGTCGGCGAGGACCCGGACCGCGAGGGCCTGCTGGACACCCCGGCCCGGGTGGCCCGCGCCTACAGGGAGCTGTTCCGCGGCATGCGGGAGCGCCCCGAGGACGTGCTCACCACGACCTTCGACATCGGCCACGACGAGATGATCCTGGTCAAGGACATCGAGCTGTGGTCGATGTGCGAGCACCACCTGGTGCCGTTCACCGGCGTCGCGCACGTCGGCTACATCCCGCACGAGGACGGCCGGATCACCGGCCTGTCCAAGCTGGCCCGGCTCGTCGACGTGTACGCCCGCCGTCCGCAGGTGCAGGAGCGGCTGACCACCCAGGTCGCGGACTCGCTGATGGACATCCTCGAGCCGCGCGGCGTGATCGTGGTGGTCGAGGCCGAGCACCTGTGCATGACCATGCGCGGCGTCCGCAAGCCGGGGGCGAAGACCGTCACCTCGGCCGTCCGGGGCGTGATGCACAGCCCGGCGACGCGCTCGGAGGCGATGAGCCTGATCATGGCCGGCCGCTGAGGCTCCTTCCCCCGCAGAGTGGGCAGATCCTGCATGCCGCCGCGCCAGAGTGGGCGCAGACTGCAGATCTCGCGCCGATTTCTTGCAGTTCCTGCCCACTCTCGCCCCGGCCGGTGCCGTTCGTGACCACTCTGCGCGGAGGGCTCAGGCGGTACGACGGGCCTCGGGGGGCAGCTTCCACCGGCGCCGCAGCCGGGCCATCCCCGACGGGCTGAGCGTCGAGGCCCGCAACAGCTCGAACCACCCCTCCAGCCGTCCCGGGTCGTGCTCCCGTCCCAGCGCGTCGTCTGCCTCGCGCAGGATCTGCAGCGGCTGGTGGAGGATGTCCCGGGCGGTGTAGCCGCGTCGGGTCCAGCCGATCCCGCCGATGCCCCTGTCGCGGGCGAGGTCGGTCCGGTGCTGCTGCTTCTCCCGGTGCACCCCGCCGTCGTACTCGTGCAGCACCGTGGTGCCGACCAGCCACAGGTCGCCGCGGGCGACGAACCGGCCGTCCGGACGGCGCAGCTCGTGCTGGGGCTCCACGGGGACCTCGCAGGCCGTGTGGAACAGCCGCAGGATCGTCTCCCAGGCGGACTCGGCGCGGGCGTCGGCGTGCCCGAGGGCCCGAGCCAGCGCCGGTCCGCCCGTCCTCCCCGCGCACGCGGCACGGAGCCGGTCCGGCGTCGTGGACCGCCGGTGGCACGCGCCGTCGACCAGCAGGCACAGGTCCACGTGCCCGAGGTCGCGGGCGGCGACCAGCAGCACCTCCTCGGGCACTGCGAGCGGGAGGCCGGCGTACCTCTGTCGCGCCGGCGGGACCGACTGGCGGACCACCCGCAGGCCAGCCCGCCGCGGCCGGCCCTCGTCCCTGTGCACCGCCGCGAACACCGGGGTCTCGGCGGGCAGGACGGGCAGCGGCCAGCCGTACGCGCCGGCGGCGGTCACGCCGGTGAAGCATCCCGTCGGCGGCAGGACCAGGGACCACGCCGTCAGCCGGGCGGTCTCGTCGGCCGCGGCCTCGCGGGGCAGGTGCAGGCCGTGGGAGAGCTGGACGTAGTCGCGGCGGCGCACGTGGCCGCGGACAGGGCCGGTTCCGGGCATGCGAGCACCCTGCCCGGAATCGGGCTGCCTTGGCCCTCCCTCGCGGCAGCGTGGGGAAGCCGGGCGCCGTGAGCGGCTCTGTGGAAACCAGCGGGACTGTCGGCGTCGGCGCGGGGCCGGGAACCATCTCGGCCGTCCGGCTTCCCGCCACCCGATTGGGCTACTTGTAGTGGGCAACAGGCCGGCGCGGGCACGCCTCCGATCGCAGCGCATTCACGCTCAAACGTGGGCGCCTTTCTCATGAAATGTCTTATTCAGGGCTTGAGTCACTTCCCGAAGTCACCCTCATGCTCTGCCCCATTTGTCGGTGGCCCGTTCTAAGGTTCTTATTCGAGACGCGACAGGGGGTTGCGTCCGCTATAACCGGGGGTGTTATCCCAGTATGAGTTTCATCAAGTCCCGCACCAGCGCCGTCGTTGCCGGCGCGGCCGTTCTCGCATTGGCGACGGGCGGCAGTGTTGCGGTCGCCGACCAGATGATCGGCGGGCGTGACATCAAGAACGGCAGCGTGGGCATGCGCGACTTCAACCAGTTCACCAAGAACAAGATCAACAGGACCGGCAAGCCTGGCCCGCAGGGCGACCGGGGGCCAGTCGGTCCGCGCGGCCCCGAGGGTGAGCGTGGGCCCGCCGGCGCACCTGGCCTGCAGGGCCTCAAGGGCGCCGATGGCACGGACGGCACGGACGGCACGGACGGTGTCAGCGGCGCCTACACCGCCAAGCCGACGAGCCAGATCGTGGCGATAGAGCCCGGAGAGGCTGCGACTGCGACGGCAACCTGCTCGGCAGGCAAGCGCGCTCTCAGCGGTGGCTACAAGGTGGATGGCAACAACACCAACCGGGTGTACATCACGCGGAACCAGCCGGCCGGCGAGTACTTGAACGCCGACGGCACGGAGGCCACGAACGCTGGCATGTTCACGGCGTGGGAGGTCCGTGCGTTCAACGACACGAACAACGTCGTGCATCTCCAGCCGGCGGTCGTCTGCGCGTTCGCCAACTGACGCACAAACGTTCCACAGAGAGGCGGTCCGGGCCATGCCCGGACCGCCTCTTCACGTTCAGCTCCGGGCCGGCCCCCGATAGTGTCGGGGCCATGTACTCCCGCCCGCCCAGACACGTCGCGGGGCTCCCCGAGCTCCCCCGCGCGCTGGTGATGGGCGTGCTCAACGTGACCCCGGACAGCTTCTCAGACGGTGGGCGCTGGTTCGACACCGACGAGGCCGTCGCGCACGGGCGCACCCTGCTCGCCCAGGGCGCCGACCTCGTCGACGTGGGCGGGGAGTCCACCCGGCCCGGCGCCGGCCGGCCGAGCCCGCAGGAGGAGATGGACCGGATCCTGCCGGTCGTCGAGGCGCTGGCCGCGGACGGAGCCAGCCTCTCGGTGGACACGATGCGGGCCGAGGTCGCCCGGGCCGCGCTGGCCGCCGGCGCGGCCCTGGTCAACGACGTCTCGGGCGGGCGCGCGGACCCCGACATGTTCGCCACCGTCGCCGCCGCCGGGGCGCCCTACGTCCTCATGCACTGGCGCGCGCACTCCGCGCGCATGCAGCAGCAGGCCGAGTACGACGACGTGGTGGGCGACGTGGCGCAGGAGCTGCAGGACCAGCTCGACCTGGCCCTGGCGGCCGGGATCGACCCGGGCCGGATCGCGCTGGACCCCGGCATCGGGTTCTCCAAGACCGCCGACCAGAACTGGCAGGTCCTGGCCGCGACCGAGCGGTACCACGCCCTGGGGTACCCCCTGCTGGTCGCCACCAGCCGGAAGCGGTTCCTCGGCCACCTCCTCGCCGACGAGCACGGGGAGCTGCGCCCGCCCGCCGACCGGGACGACGCCACGACGGCGACCACGGCGCTCGCCGCTGCCGCCGGGGCCTGGTGCGTCCGTGCGCACGCCGTACGCTCGACCGCGGACGCCGTACGCGTCGCCGCCCGCTGGGCCGCCGCCGCGCCCGCGCACGAACCCACCGCCGCGCCCGCGCACGAACCCGCCGCCGCGCGACCCGTGCCCGGCGAGCCCCCACCAGCCCGGACCGGCCCCGGCCGGACCCCACCAGACCACCCCAGACCGGACCGGCCCGGTCCAGGCAGCAACGGAGGCGCCCGATGAGCGAACGCACCGACCAGCTGCAGCGTGACATCGCCGCGGTGGAGGAGGTCAACACGGAGTTCTACGGCGCGTTCGAGCGCGGCGACCTCGACGCGATGACCGGGATCTGGCTCGACGACCGGGAGACCCTGTGCGTGCACCCGGGCACCACCCCGATCCGCGGCGCGAGCGCGATCACCCGGTCCTGGGCGCTGATCATGGCCAACGCCACCTACATCCAGTTCTTCCTCACCGACGTGGAGACCAGCGTGCAGGGCGACGTGGCCTACGTCAGCTGCACGGAGAACGTGCTGACCGCCGACGAGCACACCGCCGACACCTCGTTCATCGGCGCCCGGGCGGTGGCGAGCAACGTGTTCGTTCGCCAGGGCGACACCTGGCGGTTGTGGATCCACCACGCCTCCCCGGTACTGTCGGACGAGCACCATGAGGAGTGACCAGGGCCCTGCGGGGGGGCCTGACCGCCTGGCGGTGCGCGGCATCGAGGCCCGCGGACACCACGGGGTGTTCGGCTTCGAGCGGCGTGAGGGGCAGCTCTTCAGGGTCGACCTGGTGCTCGGGGTGGACACCCGCCCCGCGGCGCTCAGTGACGACTTGCAGGACACCGTCGACTACGGAACCCTCGTGGCGGCGGTGAAGAACGCAGTGGAGACCGACCCGGTCGACCTGATCGAGAAGCTGGCTCAGCGGATTGCGGACGTCTGTCTGACCGACAGCCGTGTGCAATGGACGGAAGTCACCGTGCACAAGCCGGAGGCGCCCATCGAGGCGACGTTCGCAGACGTCGCCCTGACGATTACTCGGAGTAGAAGTGACTGAGACCCCCAACCCGAACATCGTCGACACCGACACCCTGACCGGCGAGATGCACCCGATCCGTCGCTGCGTGCTCGCGGTCGGCTCGAACCTCGGTGACCGGTTGGGCAGCCTGCAGGGCGCGGTCAACTCCCTCGCCGACACCCCGGAGGTGTGGCTGACCGCGGTCTCCCCGGTGTACGAGTCCGAGCCCGTCGGCGCCCCGGAGGGCTCCAAGAACTTCCTCAACGCGGTCGTGCTCATCGACACGACGCTGGCCGCGCACACGCTGCTCGAGCGCTGCCAGGCGATCGAGGAGGCCTTCGGCCGCGAGCGCACCGGCACCAAGGGCGAGCCGCGCACCCTCGACGTGGACCTGATCGTGGTCGGCGACCGGCGGGCCAACGACGCGGACCTGGTCCTGCCGCACCCGCAGGCCCACCAGCGCGCGTTCGTCCTCGCCCCCTGGCACGACGTCGAGCCCGACGCCGAGCTTCCCGACCACGGGCCGGTGAAGACCCTGCTCGAGCAGGTCGGCGACCAGGGGATCACCCTGCGCGAGGACGTCTCGCTCGACCTGTGAGCCGCGAGCTGCCCCCCGAGGACCACGACGACGAGGAGCCCCCCGAGCGTCCGGCCGGGCACGTCGGCCCCACCCGCGCGGCGACGGTCGTCGGCGTTCGCGGTCGCCGGTCTGGTCCTGGGCTGGCTGTTCAAGCCGGCCAGCAGCTGGTGGCTCGGCCGTCCGGCCCTGGTCGGCTGGACCCCGGTCGGCACGCTGTTCCTGGTGGCGGCGATCCTCGCCGGGGTCGCCTGGCTCACCTGGCGCGACGTGCACCGTCGCCGGATCCCGCTGGAGCCGTACAAGGCGGTGAACCGGCTGGTCCTCGCCAAGGCCTGTGCGCTGGCCGGCGCGTTCGTCGCGGGCGGCTACCTCGGCTACGCGCTCAGCTGGCTCGGCGACAGCGACGCGCCCCTGGAGCAGCAGCGCCTGACGCAGTCGGCCCTGGCCGGGGTCGCCGGTGTGCTCATCGTCGCAGCATCCCTCGCCCTGGAGCGCGCGTGTCGGGTCCGCGGTGGCGACGACGCGGACCTAACCTGAGGTCCATGAGCGCTCCTTCCCCCTCCCGGCGCCGGCAACGCAGTGTCCGCGTCACGGTGGCTGCGGCCCTCGTCGGCCTCGCCACCGTCGTCGTCGTGCTCGCCCTGCCGACCCAGTCGCCGCTGTGGCTGAGCTTCTCCTCGGTCTTCGCGCTGGTCGCCGGCGGGTTGGCCGCGCGGATCGTCTACACCGAGCTGCTGCAGTCGCGCCGTGAGGCCGCGGCCGACCGCGCCGCGCAGGCGCAGGCCTACAAGACCATGTTCAGCGAGCGCGCCGCCGAGCACGCCGAGTTCACCTCCGCGATGACCGAGCGGCTCGCCGCCAGCGACAAGTCGATCAACGAGCTCGAGGGCACCATCGTGCTCGCCGAGGCCCGCGCGATCGAGGCGGAGACCCGGGTCAAGCGGGAGTCCCGCCGTGCGAACGACGCCCAGGAGCTCGTCGCCCAGCTCCAGGAGCAGCTCGAGATCCGCAGGGCCGAGCAGGCCGACGAGCTCGCCTCCTGGGAGGGCTGGGACGCCGAGACGGTGGTGGACCTGCTCGCGTGGGAGGAGAAGGCCGGGGCGGCGAAGGACGAGCGCAAGCACGCCTGACCCCAGCCGGGACCCGGCTTCCAGAGTGGGCACGAACAGCAGGTTTCCGCGCCGAAACCTGCCGTTCGTGCCCACTTTCGTCTTGCCCCGCCGGTACGCCGACCCGCAGCCGGTGCCGTGCCGCAGAGCCCACCGGGACGACCCCTTCTGGGGCGGTGAGTCTCGGTTTGCGATACTGGTCGGGTGATCTCTACGGGCGAAGACCGAAAAGACGCAAACCTTCCCGACCTCGACCTGCCTCCCGGGTGGACCGCAGCGGTCCCCGACGAGGCGGACGCGACGGAGCTGACCAGTCTCCTGCGGGAGCACGAGGAGCACGCGCGCGGCTGGGCGGCCTCCGGCGAGGACGACGTCCTCGTCGAGGTGGGCGCCAAGGGCCAGATCGTGCGCGAGAACGTCGTGCTCCGCGACCCCGACGGGGCGATCCGCGCCTGGGCGACGGCCCACGACCGGGCCGCCGGCCGGATGCTGATGCAGGTCTACGTCGGCCGTCGAGCTCGACGACGAGACCGCCGACACGCTCGCCGAGGTGCTCTTCGGGTGGGCCGAGTGGGCCGCGCGCAAGATCGGCCGGGGCCGTGAGCTCGACGTGCAGCAGATCGACTCCGGCGCGTTCGCCGACGACCCCCGTCAGCACCGCTGGCTCGAGCGCGCCGGGTACGAGCAAGGTCCGGTCCTGGTGGCAGATGAACCGGCCGGTCGAGCCGGGCGACGAGGACCTCGCCCCGGAGCCGGACCGCGGCGTGGTGATCCGGCCGGTGATGCGGCAGGGCGGCGGCATGCCCGACGAGGACGACCTGCGCACGGTGCACGACATCCTCGAGTCCGCGTTCGCCGACCACTTCAACTCCGCCGAGGAGACCTTCGACGAGTTCATCTTCCGGCTCCGCGAGGACCCCGGCCACCGCTGGGACCACTGGTGGATCGCCGAGATCGTCGACGGTGACGGCGAGCCCGAGCCGGCCGGCGCGCTGGTCGGCACGATGCTCGAGGGCGGCATCGGCGAGAACGGGCAGCCGAAGCCGGACGGGTCGTACGTCTCCTACATCGGCGTGCTGCAGAGCGCCCGCGGCCGCGGCGTCGCCAAGGGGCTGCTGAACATGATCATCGCCGACGCCGCCTCCCGTGGCCGCGACCGTGTCGGCCTCGAGGTGGACGCGGACTCGCCGACCCGTGCGGACGCGCTGTACGTGTCCATGGGGTGGAAGACCAAGTACGTCACCGAGTCCTGGCACAAGGACGTCCCCGTCGAGTGACGGGCCCCGCGGCGGTGCTCGGCAGGGTCCGCTCCGGACTGGCCAGGGCGGCGCACCGGGTGACGCCGTCCGGCCGGCACCGCCTCGGGCCGAGGATGGACCTGGTCGGGCGGTTCCGGCCGTTCGAGCTCGTCTCGCCGGGGTTCGTCGCCGCCACCTCCGAGGCCGGCCCCGCCGACGGGCTGGTGCGTAGCGACTGGTCCCCGCCGGCGCCGTTCGCGGCAGTCGAGGTGGAGCTACGTGGCGGCCCCGGGTCCGGCGGCCCCGCCTCCGGCACCGTCGTCGCCGGGCTCGCCGCCGACAACGGCGACCACCTGCTGGCCTTCCACGACCCCGCCACCGGCGCGGTCGGGCTGGAGGTCCGCACCGGCGCGATGACCACGGTGCTGCGCGAGACGCGGCTGCGCCGGCCGGTACGCCGGTTGGCGTTCGTCCTCGCCGGGACCCAGCCCACCGTCCTGGTCGACACCGGCGACGGCTGGCGGGCCGTCGCGACGGAGAAGCACCGGGTCGCGCAGCGCATCGACGTGCGCCGCCCGGCGACGCTGCGCCGGTTCCGTGCCGCCTGGGGCTCCCGCGACGGTACGGCGGACCTCGGGACGGTCCGGGCCGGGCCGTTCGGGATGGCCGGTCTGCGGGACCTCCATGTCGTGCAGCATGCGGACGGTTCGACGTACACCGACGAGGACGGGCGGATGTACCTCACCGCCACCTGCGCCGGGCTCGGCTTCTTCACCCAGGCGCACTGGGGCGTGTTCGCGTTCCGTCCCGAGCGGGTGGCCGAGGAGGGGCTGGAGCAGACCGCGCACCTGTACTTCCGGCGCGACGGCCTGCTGCTCGGCGACCACGCCGGCCAGCTCGTCCGCGACGGCGACCGGTGGCTGCTCGCGGTCAGCTCGTGGGGCGACTTCTCCCCGGCGCGCGGCGTGCACGTGCGCCACCTCGAGACCGCCGACGACCTGCTGCACGGCCTGCACGTGCTGGCGACCGAGCGCACGACGATGCCGACGGATCGGGGCAGCTACGACCCGGGCATGACCCGGATCGACGGCCGGTGGCACGTGTCGTACGTCGAGAGCGTCGGGCACCGGCCGTCCCAGTTCCACCCGGCGCTCGCGGTGGGTCCGGCCGGCGCGGTGTCGTGGACGCAGGGGCTGGAGCGGGCCGGCGAGGCCGACGAGCTGGACTTCACCGAGGGCCCGGTCCTGGCGCGGGTCGAGGGGCGGTGGCGGGTGCTCGCCAGCGACGGCAGGGCCCGCTGCTACCCGGTGTTCGACCTGGCGATGCGGCGGGTCGGTGACCTGGACGCCTTCTACGGCACGAACCTGCCGCACCCCGACGTGTTCGACCTGCCCGACGGCGGCCGGATGATCCTGACCTTCGACGGCACGCCGCACCGGCCGAAGGTCCTCGGCTACGGCACGCACGGCGACGTACTCGTCCTCCGCACCGGCGGCTGAGGCCCGGACCGGCCAGAGTGGTCACGAACTGCAGGCCCCGCCGGCAGAGTGGTCACGAACGGCAAGTTCTGGGCCCAGAACCTGCAGTTCTCGCCCACTCTGCCCAGCCGGCGTGCAGTCTCTCGCCCACTCTGCGGCAAGGGGCGCGGCTACGCCTCGGCGGGCTCGGACTCCGCCACCGACCGGCGCAGCGCTGCGTGGACGGCCAGCGGAGTGAGTACGCCGACGACCTGCCCGTCCGAGGCGACCCCCAGCACCCCGGAGTCCTGGCGCATCAACGCCGCCAGGGCGTCCTCCAGCGACGAGTCCAGCGGCACCGTGTCCCCGACCGGAGCGCCCGCGGGGACCGGCTCCAGGTCCTCGCGCTGGATCGGCGTCACCGACAGGCGGCGCAGGCCGCGGGAGGCGCCGACGAACTCCGCCACGAAGTCGTCCGCGGGCCGGCCGAGCACCTCCGCGGGCACGTCGTACTGCTTGAGGTAGCCGCCGGGCGCGAACACCGCCACCCGGTCGCCCATCTTCACCGCCTCGTCGATGTCGTGGGTGACGAGCATGACCGTCTTGCCCAGCGACCGCTGCAGGCGCAGGAACTCGTCCTGCAGCTTCCCGCGGTTGATCGGGTCGACCGCGCCGAACGGCTCGTCCATCAGCAGCACCGGCGGGTCGGCGCCGAGCGCGCGAGCGACCCCGACGCGCTGCTGCTGGCCGCCGGAGAGCTGGTGGGGGTACCGGTCGCCGTACTCCTCGGGGTCCAGCCCGACCAGCGACATCAGCTCCTCGGCGCGGGAGCGGGCGTCGCCCGACGACCAGCCGAGCAGGGTCGGGACGGTGGCGACGTTCGCGCGGATGGTCTGGTGCGGGAAGAGGCCGACCTGCTGGATGACGTACCCGATGTGCCGGCGCAGCTCGACCGGGTCGCTGTGGGTGACGTCGCGGCCGTCGAGGGAGATCGACCCGTTGGTGGGCTCGATCAGCCGGTTGACCATCTTCAGCGTCGTCGACTTGCCGCAGCCCGACGGACCGACCAGGCACACCACGGAGCCACGCGGCACCGACATGGACAGGTCGTGCACGGCGACCGTGCCGTTGGGGTAGGTCTTGCCCACGCCGTCGAGCCGGATCATCGCATCGTCGTCGGTTGCCATCTGGATCCTGTTCGACGGGGGACGGGCACGGGCAGGCGGGTCGAGTGTGCCCCAAACCTAGCGCCGTCACGCCTGGTCCACGCGTACGGCACATGCCGGCACCGGTGCGCCGGGGGCGGGCCGTGGCTGACACGGGCCGGGTCACTTGGTTGACTGTCCCGATGCCCGACCTTCCACCGCTGCCCTCCCGCCCCGAGGAGATCGCCGCCTGGGTCGCCGGTCTCTCGCAGGAGCAGAACCGCGAGCTGGCCGACCTGGTCCTCGGCGGTGGCCTCGGCAGGCTCGCGACGCAGGACCTGATGGAGCGCGCCAACCCGGAGATCGACCTGCCGCCGGCCCCCGCCGCGCCCTCCGCGTACACCCTGCGCATCGACGTCGCCGACGCGAAGCCGCCGATCTGGCGGCGGCTCGTGGTGCGCAGCGACGTGACGCTCGACGTCCTGCACCGGATCATCCAGGCGGCGTTCGGCTGGTGGGACTACCACCTGCACCGGTTCTCGCTGGGCGACCCGTACACGAGCCCCTACTTCGTCACCCCCGGCGACCTCGACGAGGGCGAGACCGGGACCCCGGAGGACCAGGCGCGGCTGGACCAGGTGCTCACCGAGCCCGGCGCCACCTTGACCTACGAGTACGACTTCGGCGACGGCTGGACGCACCGGGTGAAGCTGGAGGCGACGGAGGCGTGGCCCGAGGACGAGCAGCGGACCGCCTGGTGCGTGGCCGGCCGCAACGCCGGACCGCTGGAGGACTCCGGCGGGATCTGGGGCTTCAACGACCTCGCCGCCTGGGTCCGCAGCGGCTTCGCGGACGAGAAGGCGCCGCCGGACAGCGAGGACCTGAAGGACTGGATCCCCGAGGGCTTCGACCCCGACGAGTTCTCCGTCGAGGACACCGACGCTGCCGTCCGGGAGGCGATGCTGGGCGACTGCGGCCTGCTCGCGCGGACCGCCGGCCTGCGCGACGAGGCGGTCGCCTTCGCCCGGTCGGTCACGGGCGGGCCGGCCGCGACCGTCGGCCGCTGGCTGCTCGCCGGCGGGTTCGACCGTGCCGGGCTGGTCCAGGTCGACCTCGCGGAGTCGGCCACCCGGCCTTGGCGCGTCCTGCTCCGCCACGTCGGCGCCGGCGTCACCCTGACCAAGGCCGGCTACCTGCCCCCGGCGGTGGTGGAGGCGGTGTTCACCGAGCTCGGCGTCGCCGACCAGTGGATCGGCAAGGGCAACCGCGAGGACCTCACCCCTCCGGTGCTCCGGCTGCGGGAGCTGGCCCAGGACCTCGGGCTGCTGCGCAAGGCCAAGGGCCGGCTGCTGCCGACCGCGATCGCCCGTCGTGTCGGCGACGACCCGGTCGCACTGCTGCGGCACGTCGCCGCCCGGCTGCCCCGCGGCAAGCGGCCGGACGAGCAGCAGGCCGGCTGGGCGGTGCTGCTGGCCACCGCCGCCCGGGAGGAACGAGACGCCCTGGGTCGGCACCTCGTCGAGATCCTCACCGGCCTCGGCTGGACCACCCGCACCGGCCACCTCGACGTACACGCGGCCGAGTGGTCCGCGGAGCCGACCCGCGCGGTGCTCGACATCGCCGGTGGTGAGCTCGTGTTCTCCCGCCGCGACGTGCCCACCGCCGAAGCCGTCGCGATGGCCCGTCTCGCGCTGGTGGGGCAGTAGTGCTCGCTCACCTGGTCCGCCTCCAGCAGTCGCCGCCGGGCGACAACTGCATGGTCCGCAACGACTGGATCTGCCCGGAGTACCTCAGCAGCCGCAGCGAGCTCCTCACCGAGGCCCTCGTCCAGCACATCTGGATCACCGTCGTCTCCGTGCTGATCGGCCTCCTGGTCGCGCTGCCGCTCGGCCTGCTCGCCCGCCGGTACGTCCGCCTGGAGGGGCTGGTGGTCGGCACCACCACGGCGATCTACACGATCCCGTCGCTGGCGCTGTTCGCGCTGCTGCTGCCGGTCACCGGGCTGTCGGCGACGACGGTGATCACCGGCCTGGTGCTGTACTCGCTGACGATCCTGGTCCGCAACATCATCGAGGGTCTCAGCGGCATCCCCGAGGACGTGATCGAGGCGGCCCGGGGCATGGGGTACGGCGCACGCCGGCTGCTGTTCACCGTCGAGCTGCCGCTGGCCCTGCCGAGCATCATGGCCGGGCTGCGCGTGGCCACGGTGTCCACGGTCGCCCTGACCACGGTCGGCGCGATCGTCAGCTACGGCGGTCTGGGGAACCTGCTGCTGCAGGCGGTCAACACCGGGTTCAAGCCACAGGTGCTCACCGCCAGCGTGCTGTGCGTGCTGCTGGCGCTGGTCTTCGACGCCGTCCTCGTCGGGGCGCAGCGGGTGCTGACGCCGTGGACCCGCACCCGGGAGAAGGTGTAGCCGATGGGCGAGTTGCTCCAAGGCGTGCTCGCGTGGTTCCAGGACCCGGCCAACTGGCAGGGCGAGGCCGGGGTGGTCAACCGGCTCGTCGAGCACCTGCTGCTCACCGGCACCGCCACGCTGTTCGCGGTGCTGGTCGGGCTGCCGCTGGCGGTGTGGCTGGGTCACCTCGGCAAGGGCGGGTTCCTGGCGGTGAACGTGTCCAACATCGGCCGGGCGGTGCCGACCTTCGCGGTGCTGCTGATGCTGTCCATCGGGCCGGTCGGCAGCGACGACCTCGGGCCGTACGGGCGGGCCGGGCTGGCGACGCTGGTCGCGCTGGTGCTCTTCGCGCTGCCGCCGATCATCACCAACGCCTACGTCGGCATGCGCGAGGTGGACCGGGACACCGTCGAGGCCGCGAACGGGATGGGGATGACCAGCGCCCAGCTGCTGCGCCGCGTCGAGCTGCCGCTGGCCATGCCGCTGATCGTCGCCGGGGTCCGGCTCGCGGTGGTCCAGGTGTGGGCCACCGCGACGATCGCCGCCCTCGTCGCGGGGCCGGGGCTGGGCCGGATCATCACCCTCGGCTTCCGCCGCCAGGACGTGGCGATGGTCGTCGCCGGGGCGCTGGTGGTGGCGGTGTTCGCGCTGCTGCTCGAGCTGTCGATGGCGTTGCTGCAGCGGTGGCTGGACCCGGTCGGGCGCGCCCGTCGTACTCCCACACCGCAGGCACCCCGGCGCACCGCCCGCGCCGAGCCGCCCGCCGCGGCGTAGGGATCTGTCCGATTCGGCTGCATGCGCCCGGCGGGCCGTGAGAGATTCGTCCGGTCCTACTGCAGTCTCTCCACGGGGGAACCACCCATGTCCGAGCAGAACCCGCCCTTTCCCGCGCAGCCGGGTCCCTCGCCCGTGCCGATGACGGTCGCGCCGAAGAACCCCGGCATCGCGCTCGTCGCATCCTTCTTCATCCCCGGCCTCGGCTCGCTGATGAACGGCAGCGCCGGGAAGGGCATCGGCATCTTCGCCGGCTACGTCGTCGGCTGGATGTTCTCCTTCGTCCTGATCGGCCTGCCGTTCCTCTTCGGCTTCTGGATCTGGGGGATGGTCGACGCCTACAACGGCGCCAGGAGCTGGAACGCCCGCCACGGCATCCTCAGCTGAGACGAGCCCGGGCCCCGCGGCGCGACGCCGCGGGGCTCCTCCATGTCCACGCGGTGTGAGGGCGGCACATCGGGTACCGCGGTGTCATGTGGTTCGACACCTGGAAGGACATCGTCCGCGTGCTGGCCGTCACCGCGGCCAGCTACGCCACGCTCGTGCTGATCCTGCGCGTCTCGGGGAAGCGGACGCTGGCGAAGCTCAACGCCTTCGACCTGATCGTCACCGTGGCGCTGGGCTCGACGCTGGCGACGATCCTGCTGAGCACGAGCGTGTCGTGGTCCGAGGGGGCCGTCGCGCTCGGCGGCCTGGCGGCGCTGCAGTTCCTGGTCGCCGTCGCGACCGTGCACGTGCCGGGTGTGCGCAACGCGGTCACCTCCCAGCCGACGGTGCTGTTCTGGCAGGGGGAGTACCTCTCCGACGCGATGCGCCGGCAGCGGGTCGCGCCCAGCGAGGTCCGGCAGGCGGTGCGCGGCACCGGGACCGGTGACCTGTCCCAGGTGGGCGCGGTGGTGCTGGAGAGCGACGGCACGCTGAGCGTCATCCCCGCCGAGAAGCTCGGTGACGGCTCGGCGCTGCAGGACGCCCACCGGGTGGAGTAGGCCGGGGTACCGCGCCGCGGCTAGAGTGATTCCCGCGGGTGCACTCAGGCGCCCACCGGACACGCGCGGCTGACACCGCGGGACACAGAAGGGGGACGCCGATGCGCTTTCCTATGCCACGCAAGACGACCCGAGTACGCCGGTCGCTGGCGGCCGCCGCGGCCATGCCACTGCTGCTCCTCGCCGCCTGCGGTGACGGCGGCTCCGACGCCCTGACCGACGACGGCGGCGGTGAGGGCAACAGCGGATCCGGCGGCCAGGTGGTGATCGCCCACCAGGACTACACCGAGATGTCGATCATGGCGGAGATGTACGCCGCGCTCCTCGAGGCCGACGGCTTCGAGCCCACCCTGCGGGCCGTCGGCGACCGGGCGATCTACGCCGGCCAGCTCGCCAGCGGTGACGTGCACGTCGCACCGGAGTACGTCTCCTCGATGACCGAGTACCTCAACCGCGAGATCAACGGCCCCGACGCCGAGATGGTGGCCAGCCCCGACGTCGACGAGACGATGAAGAAGCTCGAGGAGCTCGCCGCCGAGAAGAACATGGAGCCGCTGCAGCCGGCGGAGGCCGAGGACGCCAACGCGTTCGCGGTGACCCAGGAGTTCTCGGAGAAGAACGACGTCACCACGCTCAGCGACCTCGGCGGCCTGGACCAGCCCGTGGCGCTGGCCGCGGCGCCGGACTGCCCCGACCGCCCGGACTGCCAGATCGGGCTCGAGGAGGTCTACGGCATCCAGATCAGCGACTTCGAGCCGCTCGGCTTCGGCACGCCGCAGACCAAGGACGCGCTGACCTCCGGCGAGGTCCAGGTCGGCCAGGTCGGCACCAGCGACGGCCAGGTCGAGGACCTCGGCCTCGTCGTGCTCGAGGACGACAAGGACTGGCAGAACGCCGAGAATCTCGTGCCGATGGTGAACTCCGGTTTTCTCGACGAGAACCCCGAAGTGGCGGACATCCTCAACGAGCTGTCCGACGTGCTCACCACCGAGGACCTGATGCGGCTCAACGCCGCCGTCGACGCCGAGCGGCAATTGGCCTCCGACGTCGCCGAGGAATACCTGACGGACAAGGGCCTCATCTAGTCGACCCAGGGCCGGCCGTGACTAGTCATAAATGACTACTCGCGGCCGGCCGGCACCACCCGAGAAGATAACGATCGGGAAACGATCGAGGAATTGTTTCCCGCGAGTAACCAGCCAGATTCTCAGCCGGAATAGTCGGCGAGGAATCGATGGCGGCGAGACGTTGCTCGGGGAGTACCTGCGGCTGTTCTGCGGCGACGGGGAGCCGTCGTACCACTGCCCGCACGCGTCCGGACTCCCGCACGGCGTCGTCAGGAGACACGCCGGCCCGGCATCGTGTTGAAGGAGTAGGGGCCACGGCCGACGACCCGTGGTCCGCCGGGAGTGCGGAGTTTCCTCTGCGCCGCGACCTCGATCACCCTTGCTGCGTGGGTCTCTCCGGGCCGGCCCCCGGCGCTGGACGAGCGCGGCGGAGCTGGCGGCGAGACGCCCTCGGAGCGCAGGTTCAAAAGTACTTCACGGACAGGCGTAACTTTCCGGCGAGCCACTCGATGACGCTGGTGAGGTCCACGTCCGCGTCTGCGGACCGTGGCTCGCGTCGAAACCAGTCCACCCACCTTGAGCGTCTGTGGTCGTGTCGCAGGTATGACAACGACGGACTTTTGAGGTCGGACCTGACATGACGGGGGCTATCGGTTTAGTGTGACCTCTGGGGCGCGAGTGAAATCGCTCCCTGCGGGTTCTGCAGGAGCCGCACAACGGTAAGAAAGGCGTGAACCCAAATCGCTCGGTCAACCTGTTTGTGGGAGGGTCAGCCGAGCGAGTAATGTCCAGGTTCGCCACCTGCAAGGTGGGCCGGGAGGCTGAGATCCGTGGGGTCGCAGTCGTTCACCGGGGGACGATCCCCACTGTTCACTAAGAGTCTCTTATGGAGGAGATCTTGAGTAAGTCAACCATCGGGTTGCGCCGCAAGGGCCTTGCCGCCCTCGCGACGACTTCCCTCGCGATGGGTGCAGTCCTCGCCGGAGCTGGCGCCGCCAGCGCCGACGCGGACTTCGCCTTCGAGCGGGTACCTGGCCAGACGCGTTACGACGTGTCCGCCAACTCGCCGCGGAGATCTACGGCAACGCTGACACGCGTCATCCTCGCCAGCGGTGAGACCGGCAAGTTCGGTGACGCCCTCACCGCCAACTTCCTTGCCGGTGACATCAAGGCGCCGATCCTGCTCACCGAGCTCGACGAGACCCCGCAGGCGACTCTCGACGCCATCGAGGCAGCGGGTGCAACCAAGGTCATCATCGTTGGTGGTCCGCTCTCGGTAAGCGCGGAGCAGGAGGCGGCACTCGCCGCGGACTACGACGTCGAGCGCATCGAGGGTCGTACCCGTTACGACGTCGCTGCCGACATCATCGACCGCGGCACCGAGCAGTCGGACACGGCTCTTGTCGCCACGGGTGAGAAGTTCCCGGACGCGCTCGCCGCTGGTCCGGTCGCCTACGCCGCCGGCATGCCGCTTGCGATCACCATGCGTGACGAGGTGCCTGCTGCTGTGATGCAGGCCCTCGAGGACGCGGACATCACCAAGGCTGTCGTCCTCGGTGGCGACCTGTCCGTCAGCGAGGAGGTCCGCGACCAGCTCCGCGAGGCCGGCATCACCCTCGTCGAGGAGTTCGCGGGTGCTGACCGCGCCGAGGTCTCGACGATGGTTGCCGACTACGCCATCGAGACTCACGGCTTCACCAACGCCCGCGTGAACGCGGCCACCGGTCGTGAGTTCAGCGGCGGCGCCGACGCCCTCAGCGCCGGCCCGGTCTCCGGTATGCAGGAGCGCCCGATCGTCATCACCGCTGGTGACCCGTCGGTCGGCACTCGGCGCGCCGTCGGTGAGCACCTCATCAGCTGGCTCGAGGAGAACGCCGACACCCTGACCGGTGACGACAACCTGCTCTTCGGTGGTCCGCTTTCGATCACCGAGGCCATGAAGAACCTGATGGAGGAGTCCGCGCAGGGCGAGGCCCCGACCACCAACCAGGACCTTCACGGTCACCCCGCAGGATGAGGCCACGTCACCGACTGACGGTGGCAACACACGGTGAGGAGCCGGCTGACGCAGCGTCAGTACACGGTCGACGAACCCGGTTGCCGGTGGCGAGCACCGCATCGTGCTGTTCGACGCTGACAACGTGACCGTCGACGCCGACGGCACCGTTACCTTCGCGGCCAGCACGGCACGAACGGCCGAGGCTGACCGCGTGGGCTGCTCCGTCGGCTCGCGGTCTTCGTCGTCAACGGCAGCTCGGTCGCGGCGGCGACCGCCAGGTCGAGGTGCTGCCGGCTGGCGGACAGATCAGCTTCACCGTCGACGGCGACAGCTGACGACGAGCGTCGTTCCCGGTCGTCTTCTTCGACGCCGACGGCAACAACGCAGCTCGACATCGACCGCGACCGGTGACTGCGCCGGTCGAGACCGAGGCCTTCGGTGTCGGTGGCGCGATCAACTACACCCGGGCGAGGCGCACCGCGGGCACGATCGACGCCGGACGTGACTGATCACCGAGGACGACAAGTCTGTGGACACCGACGTGACCTCGAACGCACTCTACGAGTACGACGCCGACGACCGTTCTACATGGACCTACCGGTAGCGTACACGCCCTGGCCGACCAGGTGACCATGGAGGAGTTCGAGGCGAGCTCTCCGTCGGTGACTTCACGCTGTTGGACACCACCTACTCGGCCAGGCGCTTCAGTTCGGCCTTCGTGCTGGACGACGACGCCCCGGCCGCTCCGACGGGCCTGGCCGAGCGGCGACCACCACGGAGACCAGTGACGTCGACCTGTCTGGAGTTGCCGACGACCTCGACGGTGACTGTTTACGGTCCAGTGGAGCGGTCGTCGAGGACAGCGATGGCGACGGCGAGGACCCGGACTGAACGAGGATGACGATGCGTCCACTGCCTCGAACATCTACGCCACTGCAACCGGCACCCAGGACGCCGACCTACGGCCGTTACCACGTCAGCATCACGGGCTGACGGCGAGCACCAGGTACGACGTCGCCGCGACTCAGACCGTGGCTGGCGAGGAGTCGGTCTGAGCCCGGAGCTCGAGTCACCGCTGACGGCCTGACATGACGACGCCGGCAGTGACCAGACCGTGACGCCGAACGACATCAACAACGGCGTCGGTGACCAACCAGTCATCGTACTTCGACGAGCCCGTTGCCGGGTGACGCGACGCTGAGTCACGGTCTACGCCGTCCGGCCAGCCGGGTCTGGACGAACGACGTTACGGCTCAACGCTGCGGCACGATCGGACACCGTGCCGGACCGTTGGACGCAGTGACCCTGGCGACCTAGTGCTCGACCTGCGAGGACTCTGTGGACACAGCTAGCAACGATCCGACGGCTACGCAGACGCCAACGGCGTCGACGCGACGGTCGGCACCCGATCACGTACGAGAATGACAGTTCTCGGAAGCTAGGTACCGAGTTCTGAGCAACACACCGGGTGGCCGGTCCCTTCAGGGGCCGGCCACCCGGCCGTTTACGAGTGCGGGGCTTCCGGTGCGTGGCCCTCGGGAACTGGCACGGCCCTGCTGCCGTCGTGGAGCAGGGCTTTGTTGTCGTGGTGGGCCTGCGGGCGGGGCTACCGCCGAGGTCGGAGACTCCCGGGCATGCGCTTGCCGCGGGGGTCTGTTGTGTTTGGCCGAGTCTTCCCGTAGCGCTGAGGACTCTTTCACCTTGCCGGCGTCCCAGGCCCAGCAGTATCCGACGGCGTACATGTCGCGGGTGAACCGGCTCCTGAGGGTGACGACCTCGCCGAAGGTGGTGGTGAGGTCGTAGTGATCGAGCAGAACGCCGAGATGCGTGTGGACATGGGCGGCTGGTTCATCAAGGACGCTGACGGCAACAGGCTCAGCCTAGAATCGGCCGGCAGATCGCTGAGCGTGGACCTGCGGGGTACAGCACTGTAGGAGAGCGCCGATGAGGCCGTGTTCGCCTGCTCGCCGGTTGAGGTGCTGGACGACGATGGGGATGTGCTGACGTTGCGAGACTCGGCGGGTGGCGAGGTGGCCATCTTTGCCTACGGCGACGAAGCCCCCTGACTCGCGCCAGTCCCTTTTTCTTCGGTCTGTCCGACTAGTGTTGAGTTCGGGGAAGGGACCGGACAGGCTAGGGGCGGCCCCGTCGTCCCACGTGACCGCGTTTCCATTGCCAAGCAGGACGGTTATCGCATGCATCCGGAGACTCGGCGCTGCTCGGTGCTCGTAGTCGGATCCCGTCTCCCGTCAGCAGAGCGCCTAGAACGCATCGTCGAGCGGCTGGGGGACTCGGCAGAGGTCGTGCTCGCGTATGGCGCGAGAATGCCGCGCCAGTTGGCTGTCGCAGGAATCAGTCGATCCCATGCCATCGGGGCAGACGTGGTGGGACAGGGCCCGGCTTTCCGCCGTGCCCTCAGACGGGCCACTGGTGAACAGCGCTTTGCTGTTCACGCCACCCACGATGGGTGGTTGCGGACCGAGCTCGCCGGTGCCGACGTCGTACTGACGTTGGACCCACGCGCCAAGGGCGCGATCGAACGCCTGACGGAGTTCCACTCAGGCGTTGCAGTCGTAGAATCGGCGGCGGGCGCCAAACGCGCCCTGCGACAAAGAACCGCAAGCCCGCCCGGTTCATCCCCCGCCCTTTGCGAGAGCGGTGTTGGGCGCTGGCGGTCTCCCTCCCAAGAGGTTCGTCGGTTGCTCGACGAAGGCCACCTCTCGCAGGCGGCGGCGCTGGCCCTTCGCACAACAAGGCAAGGTGCCGTCGATCTGCGTGCCGGCGCCGACCTTCTCGGCGACGTGGTGCATTCGAGTTTGGAGCGCGGAGAGCACCCAGAATGCCTGGTTGAGGCCGTGACGGCTGAGCTCGCCGTCGCCGACGCCGAAGCCGGGCGTGGCAACTTCATGGAAGCTGCGGAGTCCGATTGAGGAGGCACTGACCACGGCCTTCCATCGGATTGTCCATCTCGACGGGCTCGTCAGCCCGTTGGCTGCCGAGGCGAACGACTTCACCGCGCCACTGCGTGCGAGCCGACGTGATGCATCTGGTCCGGGACGCGCGAGGACGCGAACCTTCGAAGACGACGCGTCGTGCTCCCGGACAGCGCGTTCTGCTTCTGACCTGGGCCAACGCCAATTTTCTCGCCGAGATCCAGGCGTACTTGGCCGCCCACCCGGGTGTGGCGACACGCTTCCTGGACCTCCAGCAACAGCAAGGCTTCGAGCACTACGGCAAGAACCCACGCCTCATCGTCGAAGAAGTATTGCGCGGTGGCACGGGAGAGCTCACGAACCTCGTCGAAACCACCCTTCGCAGCTCTCTGGAGTGGGCCGACGTGGTGTTCGTCGACTGGTTCACCGTCGTGCCCGCGATACTGACGTTGATCGACCCACGCGACACCCGCATCGTCGTGCGCCTGCACAGCGTGGAGGCGTTCACCTTCTGGCCCCAGCTGGTCGACTTCACCCGGGTCGACGACTTGGTTTTCGTCAGTGAGCACCTTAAGGATCTGGCGGTTGCGTCCATGCCCGGTCTCGGTGAACGCGGAGCGCCGAGACTCCACGTTGTTCCGCTCGCTCTCGACCTCGAGGAGTTCGACCGGCCGAAAGTCGGCTCCGACGTACGGTTCAACCTCGGCCTCGTTGGATGGTCGGCGGTCGCGAAGGATCCGATCTGGGCCCTCGAACTGATCAGCACGCTCCGTCGCCAGGATTCGCGTTACCGCCTCGTGCTCTTCGGGTCTGAATTCAAGGAGGGAGCCAGCAAGGCCGCGAGCCGGTACGGCGACCGCCTCTGGCCGCTGCTGGAGCAGCTCGAGGCGGAGGGAGCCGTTGAGCGGCGAGGACACACCGACGACGTCCCAGGCGCGCTACAGGACGTGGGCGTCATCCTCAGCAGCTCCGTGCGCGAAGGCTGCCATACGGCCGTCATGGAGGGTGCCGCGTCCGGTTGCCTGCCCGTGGTGCGTGACTGGCCGTTCTTCGCCGGAAAGCCGAACGGCGCATCCACGCTGTACCCCCCGGTCTGGGTCGTCTCGTCGATCGAGGACGCAGCGGAGCGGGTTCTTGCACTCACTCGGGACGAGGAGGTGTGGCGCGAAGCCGCAGGGCTGGCCAAGCGCGATGCCCTCGAGCGATGGAGCTGGGAGCGGGTCAAGCCCCTGTACGACCGCCTGCTTCTCGGACGAGGGCCGTCGGTAGACTCACGGCCGTGACTCCCCGTGCTCTCGCGGCGCTCCTCGCTGTCCTCGCCATGGTACTGACTGCATGCACCGGCGCCGAGCAGACCGCGACACGCGGACCGTCGCCGCTGCCGGATGAGGTGGCCCCTGTCTCGGTGCGCATGCCCGTGGACCGGCCGCTTCAAGGAAGAGTCGACGACCACGGGTCTTGGCGCACGAGCGGTCGCATGCCCAAGCCTGTGCGTCAGCGTCCGTTCACCCGTGGCGTACTGCTCGAAGGCCAGCTTGACCAGCCTGTCGACGACGACGGCGTGCGGTTCTTCGAGCGCCTCGGACGTCGCTACTACCACCCGGTGGCGATCGCCCAGTATGCACTGGCGAAGCTCGACCAGGCGAACACCGAAGGCGACGACGAGGCGCTGGACGCGGCAGTGCGCAATGCGGAGGCGCTGTTGGACGGTGGCGAGCCAGTGGACGGTGGAGTGTACTTCCCGTATCCGTTCGACTTCCCGCTCGGTGGCCTGAAGAAGCACACCCTCGAGGCGCCGTGGTGGAGCGCGATGGCGCAGGGGGAGGCGCTGTCCCTGTTCGTGCGTCTCTTCGAGGCGACCGGCGATGCGAGGTGGCGGGACGCAGCGGACAAGACCTTCGCGACCCTGGACGACCTGGGGCCTCGCGACAAGCCGTGGTCGGTCTACGTCGACGAGCGGAAGTACCTCTGGTTCGAGGAGTACGCCGGCAACACCAAGCCGCTGATCGTCCTCAATGGGCATATGTTCGCGTTGTTCGGCGTCTGGGACTATCAGCAGCTGACCGGGTCGAAGAAGGCGGGCGCGCTGTTCGACGCCGGCGTCACCACGCTGCGGGAGTATCTCCCGCTCTTCCGCGTGGACGGCGAGGCTTCCTACTACTGTCTCCGGTTGCCTCTCTGCAAGCGGGAGAAGTGGCAGAACCAGAAGTACCACGGCATCGTGACGCGCCAGATGCGGTTCA
The DNA here is from genome assembly GCA_963747975.1 of uncultured Actinomycetota bacterium. Classification (GTDB taxonomy): domain Bacteria; phylum Actinomycetota; class Actinomycetes; order Propionibacteriales; family Nocardioidaceae; genus Nocardioides_C. Next base: position 1,084,549 of record CAVVHI010000003.1, on the reverse strand, counting down.
TCGCGGACATGACCGACGATCCGCTGGTTCTCGCAGGAGGCCGACCGCTTCAAGGAGGATCTCGACGCCTGGCCGCTCGCGAAGGTCCTCTAAGACGCAGGAGCTGCTCGTAGAGGCCGTCGAGGACCTCGGCCTGCTTGCGCCAGGTCCAGTCCTCGAGGAGGCCGGGCTTGTCGTAGGCGGAGCGGTACTTCTCCGGGTCGTCGAGGACGGCCCGGATCGCGCGGACGTAGTCGTCGAGGTCCTCGGCGCGGAACACCTCGCCCTGCCCGGACCGGCGCACCATCTCGCTCATCGTCTTGACGTCGCTGACCACGATCGGCAGCCGGGCGTGGGAGTACTCGAAGAACTTCGTGGCCAGCGAGATCTCGTGGTTGAGGTGGTGGTGCGTGGGGTGCACGCCGATGTCGGCGGCGGCGACGTACTCCACGACGTGCTCGGGCGCGACGTAGGGCAGCAGGTGCACCCGGTCGCGCACGCCCAGCGTCCGCCGCGCGGTCCATCAGCTCGCGCACGAACGCCGCCTCGGGGTCGGCGATGATGTAGCCGACGTGCACCTCCGGCAGCCGGGGGAGCGCCTCGACCATGATCTGCACCCCGCGCTGGGGCGCCATCCCGCCGCTGTAGATCACCAGCGGGGTCTGCTCGTCGATGCCGCACAGGTCGCGCAGCCGCGGCGCGTCCTCGGACAGCGACGACTCGCCCACCTGCGGGGCGTTGAGGACCACCGTCGGCCGCTCGGGCAGGTGGTGGGTCTCCTGCAGCATGTCGGCGAGCACGTCGGAGACGGTGACCACCGCGTCGGCGTCGCCGATGTACTCCTTCTCGTAGGCGACCACGCCCGGCAGCCACCACGGGTGCGCGGTCGGCCGGCTGATGCCCGGCACGAACTCGTGGGCGTCGTAGACGAACCTCACCTGCCGACCGGCGGCCCGGGCCCGCAGGGCGGCGCGGGCGCCGACCCCGACCATCGCGTAGTCGTTGGCGTGGATGATGTCCGGCCGCAGCCGGTCGATGGCGTCCTTGTAGGCGAGCTCGAAGTCCCACAGGTGCGGCTCCAGCACCCGCCAGGAGCGGTCGCCGCGGACCTTGCCCACCACCGGCGCGACCATCCCGGCGGCCTCGTCGACCGGGGTGTCCCCGGCCAGCTGCCGGTCGGTGGCGCGCGAGCGCATCTCCACCCAGCGCTCCTCGGCCAGCCCGCGGGCCAGCGACGCCTTGCTGAGCCCCAGGGCGAGCCGGGTGCCGAGCCCGCTGCGACCCGACTCGGCGGCCTGCCGGAGCTCGAGGCGGCGCAGCCGGGTGTCGTAGAGCCGGACCTCCGCCTGGCGCTGGCGGTACTCCGCGAGCCGGCGGGTGCGGTAGCCCAGCGAGCCGCGGCGCAGGCCGGTGCGGGTCTCGTACGCGCCGCCGCGCCAGGGTGTTCTGCACCGGCAGCAGCCGCACCTTCGCCTCGCCGAGCTTGAACCGCTGCACCTTCTGCGTCGACGAGCGGCCGATGAGGACGACGTCCCAGCCCAGCTCGGCCATCGACTGCGCCTGCTTGCGGACCCGGGAGTCGTTGACCACGCCGTTGTCGACGAGCATCACCACGCGCCCGCGGTGCGCAGCGACGGGCTCGTGGGCAGCGTCGGTCATCGGCGGAACCTTCCTGGGGGAGACGGCCAAACGCTACCAAGCAGGTCAGCCGCTGCCGCGGGCCTCCTCGAGGGCCTCGACGGTACGGCGGCCCGCGTCGCCGGTCCCGTAGTACGGCGGACGCTCCGCCGCCGGTGCCGTCCCGCACGGCGGTGGCCTGCCACAGGTCCGGCTGCATCTCCCACGGGCGTGGGACGAGGACGTTCCAGCCGCCCTCGAGGGTCTCCACCCACTCGGTCTCCGGGCGCAGCGTCGTGCAGGGGCGGCCGAGCAGGTAGGCCTCCTTCTGCAGCCCGCCGGAGTCGGTCACCACGCCGGCGGAGCCGAGCACGGCAGCCACCAGGTCGGCGTACGGCAGCGGGTGCCCGGCGTGCAGGGAGCCCTGCGTGAGGTCGATGTCGAACTGGCTGGCCCGGGCGACCAGGCGCGGGTGCGCGAGCAGGGCGACCTGGATCGGCAGCGCGGCCAGCGCCGAGACCATGCTGGCCAGCACCTCGCGGGTCGTCGGTGTTGTCGGGCCGGTGCAGGGTGGCCACCAGGTAGGGCTTCGAGGGGTCGATGCCCTCGGGCAGCACCGGCGCGGGGTGGTCGCCGGCCCGGACGGCGTCGCGGACCTTCCAGCACACGTCGACCATCACGTCGCCGACCATCCGGGACCGGTCGGCCAGGCCCTCGGCGGCCAGGTGCTGCATCGCCTCGTCGGTCGGGGCGAGGAGGAGGTCCGCGGCGTGGTCGGTGAGGACCCGGTTGTGCTCCTCGGGCATCCGGCGGTTGAAGGAGCGCAGGCCGGCCTCGAGGTGGGCGACCGGGACGTGCATCTTCACCGCGGACAGGGCACCGGCCAGCGTCGAGTTGGTGTCTCCGTAGACCAGCACCCAGTCGGGCCGGTGCTCGTCGAGGACCGGGTCGAGGCCGGACAGCACGGCACCGGTCTGCACGCCGTGGCTGCCCGAGCCCACGCCGAGGTGGATGTCGGGGTCGGGGATGCCCAGGCCGGTGAAGAACACGTCGGAGAGGTTCGCGTCGTAGTGCTGCCCGGTGTGCACGATCAGGTGCTCGTGACCGGTGCCGGCGAACGCGTCCGCGACCGCGGCCAGCTTCACCAGCTGCGGGCGCGCTCCGACGATGCTGATCACTCTCATGCGCGACAGGCTAGCGAGGCTCTGCTTGGTAGCATCGACAGCCGTGCCCGCACCCCGAGGGAGCTCTCTTGTCTGACCAGGAATTCATCGCCCCGGCCCGCCCGGTCATCGGCGAGGAGGAGATCGACGCCGCGGTGCGGGTCCTCCGCAGCGGCATGGTCGTCCAGGGCCCCGAGGTCGCGGCGTTCGAGGAGGAGTTCTCCGGCCTCGTCGACGGCCGGTACTGCGTCGCGGTGAACTCCGGTACGTCGGCGCTGCACCTGTCCCTCGTCGCGATCGGGATCAAGCCGGGCGACGAGGTGATCGTGCCGTCCTTCTCGTTCGCGGCCACGGCGAACGCCGTACGCCTCGCCGGCGGTGAGCCGGTCTTCGTCGACATCGAGCCCGAGCACTTCACCGTCGACCCCGCCGCCGTCGAGGCCGCGGTCGGCCCGAGGACCGCGGCGATCATGCCGGTCCACCTCTACGGCCACCCCGCCGACATGACGGCGATCGACGCGATCGCCGAGAAGCACGGCCTCGCCGTCGTCGAGGACGCCGCACAGGCGCACGGCGCGACCTGGCAGGGCACCCCGGTGGGGGCCTTCGGCGCGGCCGGGTGCTTCAGCCTCTACCCGACCAAGAACATGCACTCCCTCGAGGGCGGCATGGTCACCACCGACGACGCCACCCTGGCGCGGAACCTGCGGCTGCTGCGCAACCAGGGCATGGAGCAGCGCTACGCCAACGAGGTCGTCGGCGCCAACATGCGGCTGACCGACGTCGCCGCCGCCATCGGCCGGGTCCAGCTCGGCAAGCTCGACGGCTGGACCGAGCAGCGCCGCGCCCACGCCGCGACCCTGTCCGCCGGGCTGAAGGGCGTCACCCCGCCCGCCGAGGCCGACGGCGCCCGCCACGTCTACCACCAGTACACGGTCCGCGTCGGCGCCGGCTTCCGCGACGCGATGCTGAACGGCCTCAAGGACCGCGGCATCGGCAGCGCGGTGTACTACCCGACGCCGATCCACCTGCTCAAGCCCTACCGCCCCGGCTACACCGACCTGGCCGGGCAGCAGCCGCCGAACCGCGACTGGGACCTCCCCGAGACCATGAAGGCCGCCGACGAGGTGCTCTCCCTGCCGGTGTGGCCGGGCCTGACCGAGGAGCAGCTGAGCCGGATCATCGACGCGGTCAACGAGGTGGCGGGAGCATGAGCACGACCCTGCGCGCAGGACTCGTCGGCCTCGGCGCCATGGGCCGCCACCACGCCCGGGTGCTCAACGGCCTCGACGGCGTCGAGCTCGTCGCCATCGCCGACCCCGACGGCGACCCGCACGGCCGCAGCCCGGGCGTCGAGGTCGTCCCCGACGTGGAGACCCTGATCGGCCGCGGCATCGACTACGCGGTCGTCGCCTGCCCCACCGGGCTGCACGTCGAGATGGGCCTCGCGCTCGCCGACGCCGGGGTCGGTGCGCTGGTCGAGAAGCCGCTGGCCGACTCGCTCGCCGGCGCCGAGAAGCTCGTCGAGGCGTTCGAGGCCAAGGGCCTGGTCGCCGGGGTCGGCCACATCGAGCGCTACAACCCCTCCCTGCAGAGCCTGCGCGCCCGGCTCGAGAACGGCGACCTCGGGGAGGTCTACCAGGTGCAGACCCGCCGGCAGGGCCCGTTCCCCGGCCGGATCGCCGACGTCGGCGTGGTCAAGGACCTCGCCACCCACGACATCGACCTCACCGCCTGGGTGGCCGGGCAGGAGTACGCCACCGTCTCCGCGCAGACCTTCCACAAGTCCGGCCGCCCCCACGAGGACGGGGTCGCGGTCACCGGACGGCTCGTCGACGGGGCCGTGGTCAACCACCTCGTGAACTGGCTCAGCCCGTTCAAGGAGCGCACCACGATCGTCACCGGGGCCAAGGGCTCGTTCGTGGCCGACACCCTCACCGCGGACCTGACCTTCCACGCCAACGGCGCGGTGGAGACTCAGTGGGAGGCGATCCGGGCCTTCCGCGGGGTCGCGGAGGGCGACAGCACCCGGTTCGCGATCGCCAAGCGCGAGCCGCTGCAGGTCGAGCACGAGAACTTCCGCGACGCCGTGCTCGCCGGCAAGGCCACCGACGGCATCGTGACCCTGCGTCAGGGCATGCGCACCGTCGCGGTCGCCGACGCCGTCCTGGAGTCCGCCTCGTCCGGCACCACGGTCGACGTCCGCCCCACCGCCTGAGCCGATGGCCGGTGCGCGCAGGGGGCGGGTGGTCATGCTCGTCGACAACGACGTCGAGCGTGACTCGCGCGTGCAGAAGCAGGCCCGCGCCATGGCCGACGCCGGCTGGGACGTGGTCCTCCTGGGCAAGGCCGGCCCGCAGGGTGCCCGCCGGTGGAAGATCGGCGACGCGCGGGTCCGGCTGGTGCCGACCCCCGGCCTCCTCGCCCGCCGTCCCGGCGACCTCCGCGGCGCCCGGCTCACCTCGCCCCTGGCGTACCCGGCCGGCTGGCTGGCCGACAACCGCCGCCAGGCCGTCCGCGCCCGGCGGGCCGACCTCCGGCTGCGCCGCATCACCGCCGCCCACCCCGACGAGGAGAGCCGGCGTCGTACGGCGGAGCGGCTGAGGCTGCTCGGCGCCCGGGCCGGCACCGCCGCGCTCGGCAAGTGGGTCGACCTGCGCGCCGGCAGCACCGACCGGCTGATCCAGCAGCGGCAGCAGGGCGAGCGAAAGACCGACCGGATCGCCACCACGCTGTGGGAGAAGGCGGTCGGCGACCGCTCCTGGCGCCGGCTCGCCCCGCACCTGTGGGACTACGAGCTCGCGTTCGGCCCCGAGGTGGACCGGCTGCAGCCGGACCTGATCCACGCCAACGACTTCCACATGCTCGGCGTCGGTGCCCGCGCCAAGATCCGCGCCCGCGAGCAGGGCCGCGACGTGCGCCTGGTGTGGGACGCCCACGAGTTCCTGCCCGGCATCCGGCCGTGGGAGGCCAACCCACGCTGGCTCGCCGGCCAGATCGCCCACGAACGGGAGTACGCGCCCTACGCCGACGCCGTGGTCACCGTCTCCGAGGAGCTCGCCGAGCTGCTGCAGACCACGCACGGGCTGAAGGAACGGCCGGCGGTCGTGCTCAACACGCCCTACGCCGACGAGGCCGCCGCCGAGGACGGGCCGTCGATCCGGTCCGCGCTCGAGGTAGGGCCCGACGTGCCGGTCCTGGTCTACAGCGGCTCCGCGTCCCCGGCCCGCGGGCTCGACGTCATGGTCGAGGCGCTGCCCCGGCTGCCCGACGTGGTCTGCGCGCTCGTGGTGAACAAGCCCGAGTCCGACTACGTCCGCGGGCTGCTCGCCCGGGCCCGGGACCTCGGCGTCGCCGACCGGGTCCGGCTGGTGCCCTACGTGCCCTACGACCAGGTCGTCGGCTTCCTCGGCAGCGCCGACGTCGGCGTGATCCCGATCCAGCACTGGCCCAACCACGAGATCGCGCTGATCACGAAGTTCTTCGAGTACTCCCACGCCCGGCTGCCGATCGTGGTCAGCGACGTGCGCGCGATGGCGCACGTGGTCGAGCGCACCGGTCAGGGCGAGGTGTTCACCGCCGGCAACCTCGGTTCGTTCGTCGCCGCCGTCCTCGCCGTGCTGGATGACCCGGACCGCTACCGCAAGGCCTACGACGACCCGCAGCTGCTGCGAGCAGTGGACGTGGGAGGCGCAGGCCGAGGTCCTCGACGGCGTCTACTCCCGGCTGCTCGGAGCCGGCCGGTGACCGCCGCCGACGGCTCGCCGGACCCCGCGCGCGGTCCCGGGGACGGCGCGCCCGACGTGACCGTGGTGCTCGCGGTCTACAACACGATGCCCTACCTCACGCGGACCCTGGAGTCGGTCGTCGGACAGTCCCTCGGCGCGGAGCGGATGGAGGTCGTCGCGGTCGACGACGGGTCCACCGACGGCAGCGCCGAGGAGCTCGACCGGTTCGCCGCCGCCCACCCCGGCCTCGTCCGGGTCCTCCACCAGGAGAACTCCGGCGGCCCGGCGGGGCCGTGCAACCGCGCCCTCGACGCCGCGAGAGGCCGGTTCGTCTACTTCCTCGGCGCCGACGACTACCTCGGCGACGAGGCGCTCGAGCGGATGGTGGCCTACGCCGACGAGCACGACGCCGACATCGTGATGGGCCGGGTCGTCGGCGTGAACGGCCGGTTCATCCGCCAGCAGGTCTACCGCCGCAACGACCCCGACCTCGACCGGTACGGCCCCGACCTGCGCTGGTCGCTGGCCAACACCAACCTCTACCGGCGCTCGCTGGTCGAGCGGCTCGGCCTGCGCTACGTCGAGGGACTGCCGTTCGGCAGCGACCAGCCGTTCATGCTCGAGGCGGTGGTCAACGCCTCGCGGGTCTCGGTGCTGGCCGACTACACCTGCTACTACGCGGTGGACCGCGACGAGCGCACCAACATCTCCTACAGCACCCCCTACGACGAGCGGCTGCGCTGCATCCAGGTCCTCGTGTCGACCGCTGCCGGCGTGGTGCCCGAGGGCCGCCCGCGGGACACGGTCCTGGTGCGGCACTTCACCTGGGAGGTCCCCAGCCTGCTGCGCCAGGGCTTCGAGGAGGCCGGCTCCGAGGGGCTGCAGCGCGCGTGCGCCGACGTGCGCGCCTTCCTCGAGGAGTACGGCGACGGCGCGATCCTGTCCGACCTCAAGGTGCAGCCGCGGGTGGTCCTGCGGCTCGCCGCCCGGGGGGACTGCCGGTCGCTGGAGCGGGTGTTCGCCGACGACTTCCCCGAGCACCCGCCGCTGGTGGTGCTGCCCTCCGGCGTGTACGTCGACCTCCCCGGCCTCTCGACCGACGAGCCGGACCCGGCCTACCGCGTCCCGGACCAGCAGGCGTTCCGGGTCCGGCTGTCCGGCGGCCTGGAGACCGTCGAGGCGTCCTGGGCCGGTCTCGGACCGTCCCGGGAGCTCGTCGTACACCTGGCCACGAACCTCCTCGACCCCGAGCGGCTCGCGACGGTCACCGCCGTCGTCCGGCGCCCCGGTGACGACCGGCCCGTCCCCGACGTGACGTCGACCCCGTCCGACGCAGGCGTCCGGGTCACCGTACGGGTGCCCGCCGCCGACCTCGCCGGCCCCGAGGCCGAGCGCGGCGGCTGGCGGCTGAGGGTGACCGTCGCCGCCGGCGGCTTCGCCGTCGAGCTGCCCGTCCCGCTGGCCCCCGACGACCCGGGACGCACCCGGTTCTGGCACGCCGGGTCGGTGCGGGCAGCCTGGGTCGACGACCCGGAGAACCTCGTGCTGCACACGCGGCGCCTCCCGCTCAGCCATGCAGTCCGCGCCGTCGTCAGGCGCCTACCCGGAAGGAGATGACGGTGCAGATCTGCGTCGTCGCGCTCGGAAAGATCGGCCTGCCGCTCGCGGTGCAGTTCGCCGACAAGGGACACACCGTCGTCGGTGCCGACATCGACGAGCGCGTGGTGGACCTGGTCAACCGCGGAGAGGAGCCGTTCCCCGGCGAGCACCAGCTGGCCGAGAAGCTCGCCTCGGCGGTCGCGGACGGGCGGCTGCGGGCCACGACGGACACCGCGGCCGCGGTCGCGGACTCCGAGGCGGTGGTGCTCGTGGTGCCGCTGTTCGTCGACGCCGAAGGGGTGCCGGACTTCCGGTCCATGGACGCCGCCACCAAGGCCGTCGCCGCGGGGCTGAAGCCGGGGGCGCTGGTGTCCTACGAGACCACGCTGCCGGTCGGCACCACCCGCAACCGGTGGGCGCCGATGCTCGCGCAAGGCTCCGGGCCTCGAGCCGGGCAAGGACTTCTCGCTGGTGTTCAGCCCCGAGCGGGTGCTGACCGGGCGGGTGTTCGCGGACCTGCGGAAGTACCCCAAGCTCGTCGGCGGCATCGACGCGTCCTCCACCGAGCACGGCGTGCGGTTCTACGAGCAGGTGCTCGACTTCGACGACCGCGACGACCTCGCCGCGGCCCAACGGCGTCTGGGACCTCGGGTCCGCGGAGGCCGCCGAGTTCGCCAAGCTCGCCGAGACCACCTACCGCGACGTCAACATCGGGCTGGCCAACCAGTTCGCGCGCTACGCCGACTCGATCGACGTCGACATCATGAAGGTGATCGAGGCCTGCAACACCCAGCCCTACAGCCACCTCCACCGGCCGGGCATCGCGGTCGGCGGTCACTGCATCCCGATCTACCCGCAGATCTACCTGTGGAACGACCCGGCCGCGACCGTCGTACGCGTCGGCCCGCGAGGCCAACGCGGACATGCCGTCCTACGCCGTCGACCTGCTCGCCGCCGGCCTACGGCGACCTGCCGGCGCACGGGTGCTCGTGCTCGGCGCGGCCTACCGGGGGGGGTGAAGGAGACCGCGTTCTCCGGTGTGTTCCCGACCGTGGAGGAGCTTCAGCGCCGTGGGGCAAGCGTGTTCGTGTCGGACCCGATTTACACCCCCGAGAGCTCGACCGGGCCTCGGCCTGCCGCCCCACCGGGGCGAGGACGTCGACGCCGCGGTGATCCAGACCGACCACGCCGAGTACGCCTCGCTGCCGCCGACGACCTGCCCGGGGTGAAGGTGCTCGTCGACGGGCGCCGGGTCACCGACCCCGCCAAGTGGGAGGGCGTGCGCCGCATCGTCATCGGCGGCTGACCGGTCCCCCTCCGGCCAAGGCGGTCGCGTCCGCCCCCTCGGTCGCGTCCGGCCGCCGAGTTCCGCCACGGCGACCGCGGTCCCGAACCTAGACTTTCCGGGTGCGGGGCCGCGCGCGTGCCGGCCGTCTTCCGGGCCGGGCCCCGGCCGCCCCGGGAGTCGTCGAGGGCGTGCGTCACACGGCGGTAACGATTTGGAAATTACAAGTTTGTAGTTCTTCGGAACCGATGGACACCCTCTCGTCGGCGGGACAAAACTGGTCCCGCTAGTCACATCAGTCACACCAGTAACACGGCTGGTGGACCCACGTCTCGAGCATTGGGTGGCCCTACGCATGTCTGTCTCACGTCGTTCCTCCGCGGTCCGGGCGATCGCCCGGACCGCGGTCCTGGCCGCGGTGCTCGCGGGCGCCCATCCGGCCCTGTCGACCGCCGGCCAGAGCTCCCAGCCGCCAGTGGTGACCGCCGCCGACCTGGTGACCGTCCCCGCGGCAGCGGCCGAGGACGTCGAGATCGCGCAGGACGAGCTCGCGGTCCCGACGACGGCGGCGGGTGCGGAGCAGGCCCCGGCCCCAGCGCCGGAGGAAGCCCCGCTGCAGCGCCGGTCGGTCGAGTCGGAGTCCGTTGCGCCGAAGACGGTCGCGCCGAAGACGGTCGAGCCCGATGCGGCAGCCGAGACCGGGACCGAGGCGGAGGCGGTCCCGGAGGTCGTCGCCCAGCTCAGCAGCACGCGGACCGAGGACTTCGGCCTGCTCGGTGTCACCTGGGACGCCGGCACCGCAGGTGCGGACCTGGGCGTGCAGGTGCGCACCCGGACCGGCGAGACGTGGACGCCGTGGGAGGACGTCGACGTCGAAGAGCCCCAGGATGAGGGCGCGGGTGTCCGCGAGGGCACCGCCCCGATCTGGGTCGGCCAGTCCGACGGGGTCGCCGCGCGCCTGCTCTCGGCCCACGCCGCCCCGTCCGCCGTACGCGTCGAGCTGATCGACGGCGGCACCGGCCTCGCCCGTCCGGTGCGGCTGGAGCGGTCCCCGGACGACCAGATCGCACTGATGTCCGCGACCGTGTCGCCGGAGCCGACCGCGACGGCCACCGACACCACCATGACGGCCACCACCGAGCAGCAGGTGGCGCAGCCGATCATCGTCCGCCGCGGCCAGTGGGGCGTGGACACCTCCACCGAGTCCTCCTGCTCCACGCCGGTCTCGAGCCGGGTGCTCAAGGGCGTGGTGATCCATCACACCGCCGGCGCCAACGGCTACAGCCGTGACGAGTCGCCCGGCATCGTCCGGGCCATCCACCGCTACCACACCAAGTCGCTGGGCTGGTGCGACATCGGCTACAACTTCCTGGTCGACGCCTACGGCACCATCTACCAGGGCCGTCGCGGCGGCATCCTGCGCCAGATCCGCGGCGCGCACGCCGGCAACTGGGACGTCAACACCTACACCACCGGCATCTCCATGATGGGCAACTTCGAGCTCGTCGACGTGCCGCAGGCGATGCGGCAGGCCGTGGTCCGGCTGACCGCCTGGCGTCTGAACGACTTCGGCCTCGACGCCTACGGCAAGTACCGCTACGACGGAGGGTCGATCGAGACCATCTCCGGCCACCGGGACGTCTACCTGGCGGGGATCCGCCCGGCGACGGCGACGGCATGTCCGGGCAAGTACGGCTACGCCTGGGTGGACGGCACCATGCGCGCCGAGGTGCAGGCGGTGATCGACGCCGCCCCGACGGTGCTGGTCCCTACCGACCCACACCTGCGCCGACCGACGGCTGCCAGACGGGTCACCGACCCCCAGCCCGACGCCGAAGCCGACTCCGACCCCCACGCCGACTCCGAACCCCACCCCCACGCCGACCCCCACACCCACGCCGACTCCGACCGCGACCCCGACGACGGACACGCAGCAGCCGCGTACGGCGACCGCGCTACCGCCTGTCCGGGTAGACCCGCTACGCCACGGCGGCCTCGATCTCCCGGCAGACCTTCACCGCGCAGGACGGGGCGGTGTTCCTGGCGGCGGGCGACAACTACGCCGGACGCGCTCTCCGGCGGTCCGGCCGCAGCCGGCCAGCGCGCGCCGGTCCTGCTCACTGCGCCGGACGGCATCCCGGCCGAGACCGTCGCCGAGCTCCAGCGCCTCGAGCCGAGCCGGATCTACATCCTCGGGGGGAGAACGCCCTGTCCCCGGCCGTGGCGCAGCAGGCCGCGTCGTACGCCGACAGGGTCGTCCGCCTGGCGGGTGCGGACCGGTTCGAGACCGGCGTCGCGTCAGTGAGCGGCTGTGGACCGGATCCGACGTCGGTCTACATCGCCTCGGGTCCGGACTACCCCGACGCGCTGTCTGGCGGTGCGCTCGCCGCGCTCGACGGGCGCCGATGCTGCTGGCCGGCGACGGCTACCTCGCCGAGAGCGTCAAGACCGAGCTGCAGCGGCTGAACCCGAAGCGGGTGGTCATCCTGGGCGGCACCGTAGCGGTGAACCAAGCGGTCCGCGCGGAACTGGCCGGCACGGTGCCGAACGCGGCCATCCGTCGGCTGTCGGGCACAACCGCTACGCGACGTCGGCGGCGATCGCCGAAGCCGGTGGATGGCGTGCCGACAGGATCTACTTCGCCGCCGGGACCAACTTCCCCGACGCCCTGGCCGGGGTGCCCGCGGCCGCGCTGACCGCGGCGCCGCTGCTGCTCACCACCAAGAGCTGCGTACCCGAGCCGGTGGGGACGGTCGCAAACTCCTTGAACCCCGACTCCGGTACCTGCTCGGCGGACCGCGGCGCTCGAGGACCGGGCGGTCAGCGCGCCCTGCTGAGCCGTCCGTCGCCCGGCGACGAGGCGCGCGACCGATCCGGTTGCGTGCCTCGTCGCCGTCTGTGGCCCTTTGTGGGCACCACGACACAAACGCCGGGATTGTTTCCTCCACGGCAGGGTAGAAGCCCTGACAGCGAACCGCTGAAGACCAAGACATCGAGTCTCGCGGCTCGCGTGGGGGGATCGAGGCGGTCGGTGGGGGGACACCGGCCGAGGTCCCACGCCGCACTCTCGGGCCACCGAGTATGCGTGGACGTGCCCTGCCCTGCGCCTGCCGGACTCGATGCCTGCGCGCCCACACCGGGGCGTGCAGCACGACCGACAGAAAGGTGGGGGGACAAAGATGCAGGCCCCGAACAAGAAGTCACTCATCGCTGCTGCCGCAGCCCCGTTCGCGCTGACGCTCGCGCTCGGTACGGCGCCGGCCTACGCCAACGGGAACGGGAACGGGAACGGCAACCGGGCCGGGTACCCGAACCAGCAGGCGGCCGCCAACGCGAACAGCAACGCCGAGGCCGAGATCACCATCTCCGGCTGCACCGTGACCTCCAGCAAGGACATCTCCTACGTTCAGTACTTCCTCGACGGGAAGTCGGTGCTGAAGGTGGAGGGTCTGAGCGGCACGGAGTACACCCTGAAGCAGGACATCGAGTACGACTCCGTCGCGGTGAAGTCGGGCATCACCGTCGAGAAGGGCTCCACGGACTGCTCGGTGCCGTCCAGCGGCGCGGGCACCGGCGACAAGGACGAGGACAAGTCCGACAACGAGTCCGGCGACAAGGACGAGGACAAGTCCGACAACGAGTCCGGCGACAAGGACGAGGACAAGTCCGACAACGAGTCCGGCGACAAGGACGAGGACAAGTCCGACAACGAGTCCGGCGACAAGTCGGACAACGAGTCCGGCGACAAGTCGGACAACGAGTCCGGCGACAAGTCCGACAACGACTCCGACAACGACTCCGGGGACCAGGACGAGGAGACCCCTGACGAGAACGCCGGCGGGGGCACCAACAACAGCAACGCCGGCGGCAACAACGCCGGCGGCAACAACGCCGGTGGCAACAACCAGGGCGGCAACAACGCCGGGGGCAACGGCAACAACGGCGGCGACGTTGTCGCCGGTGCCGAGGCCAACGCGGATGTCGACGTGGAGACCGGCGGCAATGCCGGCACTCAGACCCCGCAGGCCGGCGGTGACGCCGTCCTCGGCGCGGAGGCCGAGACCGAGGACTACCAGCCGATGGCGGCCAACGGGACCACCCGGTACCTGCCGAACACCGGTGCCGAGGAGAACGCCGCGCTCGTCGCCGGTGGCGTCGGCCTCGCCGGGCTCGGCGCGCTCATGATGCTCCGGCGCCGCCGCTTCGGCCTGGAGCGCTGACCAGGCTCCTGCCTCACCTGAAGGCCCCTGCCCGTCATGTCGGGCGGGGGCCTTCGGCCTGCTTCGCGTCGTTGGTGCCGGGAATCTGGGCGTACTTGCGTTCCATCACCCGGCGTACGCGTCCCTCGTTGAAGTCAAGCCCCAGCCACGCGAAGAGTCCCTGCAGATGAGAGGGGTCGTCCACGTAGTCGTCGTACCTGAGGTGGAACACCGCGTCGCCGAGCCCCTCGGCGGCCGAGACCATCCGGGTCTCGATCTCCCGGAGACGGTCCAGGGCATCCGGCTTGTCGGCCCACCAGCTACTCCTCGCGACGTCGTCGAGGTTGCGAGTGTTGAGGATGAACCGGGCGCCGGGGAAGACCTGATGCAAGAAGGCGAGGTAGTCGGGCAGGTCCTCCTGGTACCAACGGATCTCCTTGAACCCGAGGATCTTCGTGCTCCGCTCGGGACGGAGGACCGTGTCGAGCAGCAGCTCGCGGATCCGCTCGACGGCGAGGTCAGCCGGGTAGTCGCGGATCCCGAAGAACGGGTTCACCTTGCGACGCGCGGCATCGCCTGCCCACGCCGCGTCCTTGACCGCGCTCTTGTGGAACTGGTGCAGGTAGTAGGGCAGGGCCCGGTTCTCGCCCCGGATGAGCACCCCGGGCGTGGCGTTGAGGATCGCCTGCAGCAGCGTCGACCCGGACCGTCCGTAGGCCATCACGAAGACGTACTCGTAGTCGCCGTACCGTCGCCGGCCGGACCGGAGCTTCCGCACCTGCCTGCGCAGCCGCTCGTTCTCGGCGCGCAGGGTGTCGCGCTCGGCCAGCACCCGGCGAACGGGGGGCAGGGAGGTGGCTGCCCGGCGGGCGAGCCGGCGCGGGCTGGTGCCCTTGGGGTGGGTCGGCACGGCATCCTCCTGCGGTCGGGGCGGCGTCGAGCCTAGTAGGGGGCGCACGGTTAGGCTCGCTGGCCATGAAGGTCCTCGTCACCGGCGGCGCCGGCTACATCGGGTCAACGACCGCCAAGGCTCTCGAGCGAGCCGGGCACACCCCCGTCATCCTCGACTCGCTGCTGACCGGTCCACGGGCGTTCGTCGGCGACCGGATCTTCTACGAGGGCGACATCGCCGACCGTCCCCTGCTGCGCCGGATCGTCGACGAGCACCCGGACATCGAGGCCACCATCCACATGGCGGCGCGGATCGTGGTGCCGGAGTCGGTGGAGCGGCCCTACGAGTACTACCGCGACAACGTCGCCAAGTCGCTGGAGCTCTTCGACGAGCTGACCCGTCTCGGCCGGAACAAGGTGCTGTTCTCGTCCTCGGCGTCGCTGTACGCCACCGTCGACGGGTTCGAGGTGGACGAGTCCTCCCCGCTCGACCCGCCGTCGCCGTACGCCCGCACCAAGCAGATGATGGAGCAGGTCCTCACCGACGTCGCTGCTGCGACCGACCTGCGCGCGGTCATCCTGCGTTACTTCAACCCGATCGGGTCCGACCCGGACCTGGAGACCGGGGTCTACGCCCGCGAGCCGTCGCACGTGCTCGGCCAGCTGGTGCTGGCAGCACAGGGGCTGAAGGATGCGTTCACGATCACCGGGACCGACCTGCCCACCCGGGACGGGACCGGCATCCGCGACTACGTCCACGTGTGGGACCTGGCGGAGGCTCACGTCGTGGCGGTCGAGAAGTTCGACGACGCGATCGCGGCCGAAGCAGCGCCGAGCACGATCATCAACGTGGGCACGGGATCGGGCGTGACGGTGCGCGAGCTGGTGACCGCGTTCGAGACCGTCTACGGCAAGCCGGTGCCGACGCTCGAGGGACCACCGCGGCCGGGCGACGCGGTGGGCGCGTTCGCCAACGTGGACAAGGCTCGCAGCGTGCTCGGCTGGACGTCGAGGCTGACGCTCGAGGACGGCATCTCGTCGGCTCTCGCGTGGGGCAGGCGCCGCAAGGAGGTCCTCGGCTACGAGTGAGATTCACCTTGCGTGCTTCGCGACGGCCGGACCCCGGCGTGGACCTCACCCGAGCGATGGGCCAGAGTTCGGGCCGGGAGGAAACGATGACTACCGAGCTATCCGCCGAGGGTTCCGAGCGGAAGGAGGCCCGACAGCAGCTGCGCCGGACCCTGGAGTGCCTGGTCGGCATCCACTTCACCGAGGGCAACGAGCTGGAGGTGCTGCGCAACGGCAACCAGATCTTCCCGGCGATGCTGGAGGCGATCCGCGGGGCGCAGCACAGCGTGGACCTGATGACGTTCGTGTACTGGCAGGGCCGGCCGGCGCACGAGTTCGCCGACGCGCTGTGCGACCGGGCCCGTGCGGGGCTGAGGGTCCGGGTGCTCATCGACGCCGTCGGTGGGCTCCACATCGAGGACGGCATCCTCGACCGGATGTCGGCCAGCGGCGTGGACATCCACTGGTTCCGCAAGCCGCTGGTGAAGTCGCCGTTCAAGCAGAACCACCGCGGCCACCGCAAGGTCTGCGTCATCGACGAGACGGTCGCGTTCACCGGCGGTGTCGGCATCGCCGAGGAGTGGGGCGGCGACGCCCGCGACAAGAGCGAGTGGCGCGACACCCACTTCCGGGTCGTCGGCCCGGCGGTCGACGGCCTCTCGGCCGCCTTCATCCAGAACTGGGCGGAGAGCGGGCGGCCGTTGTACGACGACAGCAACCGGTTCCCCGAGCAGCCCCAGCGCGGGTCCGCCGCGGTCCAGGTGGTCCGCGGGTCGGCCAGCATCGGCTGGGACGACATCCACACCGTCTGGTACGTCCTGATCCGCTCCGCCCGCCGACGGATCCAGCTCCAGACCGCCTACTTCGCCCCTGACGAGAAGGTGATCGGGGCGCTGCTCGAGGCGGTGGAGCGCGGCGTCGAGGTGGACGTGCTGATCCCCGGGCCGCACGCGGACAAGCGGGTCGCCCAGCTCGGCAGCGAGCGGACGTACTCCGAGCTGGTCGCCGGCGGGGTCCGCATCTGGAACTTCCAGCCGTCCATGCTGCACACCAAGATCATGACCGTGGACAGCGCGGCCGTCCTGATCGGCTCGACCAACGTCAACCGCCGGTCGTTGGACCACGACGAGGAGGTGGCGCTCGTCGTACTCGAGGACGACGTGATCGCCACGCTCGAGGCGCACTTCGCAGACGACCTCGCGCGGAGCCGGGAGATCGACCTCGCCCGGTGGGAGCAGCGCAGCGCGGCGCAGAAGGCGCTCGAGGCCGCGGTGACGCCGGTCCGCCGCTGGCTGTGAGTCCCAGCGCCCGCACCTGCGGCCCGTTCCGTTCAGAACCCAGGTTCTGAGGCCCGAGAACCTCGATCCTGAACGGAACGAGCCGGGAAGGGGACCCGGAGCCGAGCCCGGCGGCGCAGCCCCCGGCTCGACCAGCCTCAGCCGGCCTCGGTGAGCTGCACGGAGCCGTCGGCGGCCCGCTCCTCGCGGTACACCGCACCGGTCTTCGGGCAGGTCCAGGTCCCGGCGGCGTCCGCGGCCTCGAGCCGCCGACCCGCCCGGCCGACCCAGCCGATCTGCCTGGCCGGCACCCCGACCACGAGCGCGAAGTCGGGGACGTCCCGGGTGACCACGGCGCCCGCGGCGACCATCGCCCACCGGCCGATCCGCAGCGGCGCCACGCAGACCGCCCGGGCGCCGACCGACGCGCCGTCGCCGATGAGCACGCCGACCGCCTCCCAGTCGCCGCCGCGCTTGAGCTTGCCGTCGGGGTCGACCGAGCGGGGGTACTCGTCGTTGGTCAGCACCGCCGCCGGGCCGACGAACACACCGGCGCCGAGCTCGGCCGGCTCGTACACCAGCGCGTGGTTCTGCAGCTTGCAGTGGTCGCCCATGACGACCCCCGGCCCGACGTACGCGCCACGCCCGACGATGCAGCCGGCCCCGAGCCGGGCGTCCTCCCTGATCTGCGCCAGCTCCCAGACCGAGGTGTCGTCGCCGACCGTCGCCGAGTCGGCGACCTGTGCTGTGGGTTGGATCCGGACCGTCACACGCTTCTCCCTACCGCTCGAAGAGCGGTCGGGGAGGGCGCAAGGCCTACTTGTCGACGTCCCCGACCACGAAGAACATCGACCCTAGTATCGAGACCATGTCGGCGACGACGCACCCGGTCAGCACCTCGGGCAGCACCGACACGTTGTTGAACGAGGCGGTGCGCAGCTTCATCCGCCACGGGGTCTTCTCGCCGCGGGAGACCAGGTAGTAGCCGTTGATGCCGAGCGGGTTCTCGGTCCAGGCGTACGTCGATCCCTCCGGCGCCTTGAGGATCTTCGGCAGCCGGACGTTGATCGGCCCCCGGTCCAGGGACCGGATCCGGTCGAGGCAGGCCTCGGCGAGGTCGAGCGACACCTGCACCTGGTCGAGCAGCACGCCGAACCGGGCGTAGGCGTCGCCGTCCTCGCGCACCGCGACCCGCAGGACGCCGTCGTCGAGGAGCTCCTGGTAGGCGAGGTACGGCTCGTCGCGGCGCAGGTCGAAGTCCACCCCCGAGGCCCGCGCGATCGGCCCGGAGACGCCGTACGCGTCGACGAGCTCGCGCGAGAGGACCCCGACCCGGCGGGTGCGGGCCTGGAAGATCTCGTTGCCGAAGATCAGGTCCTCGATCTGCGGGAGCCGCCCGCGCACCGCGGTCACCGCGTCGGCGCACCGGTCGAGCCAGCCGGCCGGGATGTCCTCCTTGAGCCCGCCGACCCGGTTGAACATGTAGTGCATCCGGCCGCCGGAGAGCTCCTCCATCACCGCCTGGATCGTCTCCCGCTCGCGGAAGGCGTAGAACATCGGCGTGATCGCGCCGAGCTCGATCGGGTAGGAGCCCATGAACATCAGGTGGTTGAGCACCCGGTTCAGCTCCGCGAGCAGGGTCCGCAGCCACACCGCGCGCGTGGGCACCTCCATGCCCAGCATCCGCTCGACGGCGAGGACGACGCCGAGCTCGTTGGAGAACGCCGAGAGCCAGTCGTGCCGGTTGGCCAGCACGATGATCTGCCGGTAGTCGCGGACCTCGAAGAGCTTCTCCGCGCCCCGGTGCATGTAGCCGATGATCGGCTCGGCGTGCACGATCCGCTCGCCGTCGAGGACGATCCGCAGGCGCAGCACGCCGTGGGTGGCCGGGTGCTGGGGCCCGATGTTGAGCACCATGTCCTGCGTCGCCAGGCCCTCGCCGCCACCGCGCTCGTAGCCGAAGCCCGATGCGCCGGCGCCCAGGCCGACGGTGATCTGCTGCTGACCGCTCACCGGCCCATCGTGGCACGTGTCGTAGCCTCGTGGGCGTGTCCGGGCAGGGTGGGTCGTTGCGGAGCCTGACGAGGTGGGCCCGGTCGCGCGTGGGCCGTCCGGAGGCGCGCTCCTCGGAGGGCCTGCGGCAGCCGCGGCTGAGCGTGGTGGTTCCGGTCTACGACGTCGAGGGGTACCTCGCCGAGTGCCTCGACAGCGTCCTGGCCCAGCCGTACGACGACGTCGAGGTCGTCCTGGTCGACGACGGCTCGACCGACTCCTCCGGCGAGGTCGCCCGCCGCTACGCCGACGAGCACGAACACTTCCGGCTGGTGACCCAGCCCAACGGCGGCCTCGGGGCGGCCCGCAACACCGGGGTCTCGCAGGCGCAGGGGGAGTACCTCACCTTCCTCGACTCCGACGACCGGCTCCCGCCCGACGCGTGGTCGGCGATGATGGCCGCGCTCGAAGAGAGCGGGTCGGACCTCGCCTGCGGCGTGCTGGTGCGCGACACCGGGGAGGACGCTCCCGGGCAGGGCCCGCGGGTGCCGCGCGTGAAGGCCCGCCGGATGCGGGAGAACCACCGGGTCCGCAGGCTGGGCATCACCCTCGACGACCAGCCGCTGATCCTCGCCGACGTGTTCGCGGTCAACAAGGTCTACCGCCGGTCGTTCTGGGAACGCGTGGGGCTCGCCTTCCCCACCCGGATCCGCTACGAGGACCAGCCGACGCTGACCCGCGCCTTCCTCGCCGCCGACCGGTTCGACGTGGTGACCGAGACGGTGTACCTGTGGCGGGTGCGCGACGACGGCACCTCGATCACGCAGCGCCGCGACGACATCGAGGACCTCCGCGACCGGCTGGTCACCAAGCGGTGGAGCACCGACTCGGTCCGCGAGCAGGCGCCGCACCTGATGGACCTGTGGCTGGCCGACGTGCTGCCGGCCGACATGTTCGAGTACTTCCGGGTCGTGCCCGGCTGCTCCGACGACTACTGGGACCTGCTCGTCGAGATGGTCCGGGAGTTCTGGTCCGAGGACACGGTGCCGTTCCACGAGACGGTCGTGCCGGTGCAGCAGCGGCTGCTCGGGTGGTACGTCGCCCGGGACCGCCGCGACGACGTCGTACGCCTGATGGAGTTCCTCGACGAGCACCGCGCCGACCTGCCGGTGGAGCAGCGCGGGGACCGGGTGGTGGCGCTGCTGCCGGGCATCGAGGAGCCGGGGCTGCCGGAGTCGACGTACACGCTGGCCGAGCACGAGACCCGGTTCGAGGCGCGGGTGGTCGAGGCGGCCTGGGACGGCTCGCGGCTGGACCTGCGGGGCTTCGCGCTGGTCCGCAACGCCCCGACGGCGGGCCGGGAGACCACGCTGACCGCGCGCCTGGTCGCCGACGACGGCCGCTCGGCAGTGCTGGACGTGCGCCCGGAGCGGCAGCCCCGGGCCACCCGGCTGGTGAACCGGCCGAGCCAGGACTTCGACGACTGCGGGTTCTTCGCGAGCGTGGACGTCGCGGCGCTGGCCGGCGGCGGTACGACGACGTGGCGGCTCGACCTCGGACGGGCGGTGGGGGAGCTGCGGCGGTCCGGAGCCCTGACCGGCTTCGACCGGCGGCAGGTGGACCGGTCCTGGCACGACGTACCCGGCGAGGGCTCCACCGTCGTCGCCCGTGCCCGCCTCCACGACGACGGCGACGACGGTCTCCTCCTGACCGTCGAGTCGGCCTGAACCTCGCCCGCAGACCGCCGAGTCGGCGTGAACCTGGCCCACCGACCGTCGAGTCGGCGTGAACCTGGCCCACCGACCGTCGAGTCGGCGTGAACCTGGCCCACCGACCGTCGAGTCGGCGTGAACCGACGCGGAGGCAGAACCCGGGCACAAACGGACTCGTGCGTCTATCTCCCGCGATGGGGATATTTGAGGCAGACTGCCGCCGGTGACCCCCGCGCGAGCCCGGCTTGCCGGGTCACGTCGAGGAACCTGCCACGGACTGAGGGAGGTGACGTGGTGCCGGACTTCGCGGCCCGGATGACGGCTGCGCAGGCAGGCGACGAGGCGGCTTTCGTGGAGCTGTTCCGCTCGGTGCAGCCGGCGCTCCTGCGCTACCTCACGACGCTCGGCGGCAACCTGGCCGAGGACGTCGCCTCGGAGACCTGGGTGACGGTGGTCCGCGGGATGGGAGCCTTCCGTGGCGACGAGAAGGGCTGGCGCGCGTGGGTGTTCACGATCGCGCACTCACGGCTCCGCGACGCCCAGCGCAAGGCCGCGCGTACCCCCGTCCCCGTGGACACCGACGTGCTCCTTCGTGACCGTCCGGGGACGGTCGACGTGGGCGCCGAGATCGAGGAGATGTACTCCACCGAGGCCGCCCTGCAGCTGATCGGCTGCCTGCCGAAGGAGCAGGCCGAGGTGGTGCTGCTCCGGTACGTCGCCGGCCTCGATGTGGCAGAGGTGGGCGCCGTCGTCGGCAAGCGGCCCGGCACGGTGCGGGTGACTGCACACCGGGCCCTGAAGAAGCTCTCCGCGCTGCTGGCCGTCCGTGAGACCGGGAGCACCCGCGCCGGGCTGTAACGGCCGCGGCGCGAACGTCGGTAACTGAGGTGACATGGTGAACGAACCCGGACGCGACCACGCCGACACCGCTCTCGACGAGCGCGTGTCGTCGGTGTTGTCGGCTGCGGCTGCCCCCTCGGAACCGGGTCCCCTGCCGGGTGAGGGGGCGGCACTGGCCGCCTACCGCGCGTCCCTGACGCCGACTCGGAGGCGCTCGATGACCTCTTCCTTCCGTACTGCTCGCACCGGCCTCGCCGCCGCCGTCGGTGCCGGTGTCCTGTTCAGCGGCGGGGTGACGGCTGCCGCGGCCGGTGGCGGGCTGCCGGGCGCCGCCCAAGACACCGCGCGTGGCATGCTCACGGAGCTGGGTATCGAGGTTCCCGGGGCCGCCGAGGCCTCCGCCGGTCACCCCGAGAGCCGGGGCAGCTCTGAGACCGCCCGTGCCGGCGAGACCGACGAGGACACGACCACGGAGTCCGCCGAGGACGCCGGGGCTGCCACGGAGGGTACGGCGGACGAAGGCGGCGCTGACGTCGCCACCGACACCGGCGAGACGACCGCGGACGGGGACGAGTCGGCCCATCCCGGCAAGGGAGACGAGGTCTCCGGCCTCGCCACCTCGGACGAGGTCGAGGGCGTCGAGAAGGGCGCGCTGGTCTCCGACGTCGCCTCGGGCGGCCGGAGCCAGGCCGGCGAGCACGGCCAGGCGGGCGCGCACGGCAAGAGCGGCGAGCACGGCAAGAGCGGCGAGCACGGCGAGGCCGAGCCAGACGAGGCCGGCGAGGAGCCGGGCCGTTCCGGCGAGGCCGGCGCACGGGACGGTGCGACCGCCGGCTCCCACGCCGCGGACGACTCCGGCGACGACGCGACGGACGAGGCTCACTCCGGCGAGAAGCCGGGCGAGGACGCCGCGGAGCAGCACCGCCGGGACGGTGACCGCCGCTGACCGATCGGTCGGACAACCGCCTCCACCGACCCGCCCCACCGGGACACCCCGGTCCCACCCAGCACTCCTCCCCCCGAGGCCGGAGCCGCGGTCCCACGTCGACCCACCCGCGGCTCGCCGGCAGGACCACGGCCGGCGCAGCTCCCCTGCTTGCGCCGGCCGTGGTCTTCTCGCTGCAGCCGACGCGGGGCTCACCCGTCGGCGCGGGGCTCATCGGTCGGCGCGGGGCTCACCCGTCGGCGCGGGGCTCACCGGTCGACGGGGCTCACCCGTCGAGGAGGTGGCTCACTACCGGCTCAGGAAGTCCTGGGTGGCGTACCACCCGCTCGGACCACGTGCGACGCCGACGCCGAGGTGCGTCAGGTCCGGGTCGAGGATGTTCGCGCGGTGGCCCTTGGACTCCATCCACAGCTGCACGATGCTTCGCGCGCCGGGGGTGGTGCCCGATCCCATCGCGATGTTCTCCGCCCAGGCGGCCCCGCCGCAGGCAGCGCGGAGGTCGGCGAGGTCGGCGTGCGTGAACGTGCCGGACCCGGCCATCGTGTCGCTGTGCTCGCCGGCGAACCCGGCCGCGCACGGCGCCGGCTTCAGCGGGGGCAGTCCGTGGTTGGCGCGGCGCCGGTTGGTGTTGCCCAGGATCGCGAGCTCGAGCGCGTCCATCGCGGTGGTCGCGTCGGTGTCCGCACCCCCGGCGGACGGGTCGAAGAGCGTGCCGTCGGAGTCCGTGGCCGGATCCCCCGACGTGCTGCCGGAGTCGGAGCCGGTGCCGTCCGAGCTGGCCCGAGGGGCGGTCCCGATGCCGTCCGCGCCGCCGGTGCGCAGCGGTGCGGCCGCCAGCAGCGTGACGCGCCACCCGCGCCCACGGACGAACGTGGCGCCCACGCCGGCGAGGCGGGCGTCCCGGTCGAGCAGGCCCGAGCGGGTGCCCTCGCGGCGCAGCCAGCTCCGGACCACGGCGCGGGCGGAGCCCATCCGCGTGGTCTCCAGCTCGAGGACGCGTCCGCAGGTCCGCCGTACCTTCCGGCCGTCCAGCCGCGCCGCGCGCACCGGCCGCAGCGGCCTGTCGACCCGCCGCTCCGCGACCACGTCGACGCACGGCACCACCCGCAGCGGACGGAGGTCGTGGCGGGCACGCGCCCGGTTGATGCGCCGGACGACCACGGTCTCGTACCGGTCGCTGCGCGCCTCGGCCGCCCCGGTGGCCGCCTGTGCGGTGGTCGGGGCCGCGGCCGGGAGCAGCCCGACGAGCAGGCCGGCGAGGGCGAGCGCGGCGGTACGGCGCAGCGGGCGTCCGCTTCGCGGACCGGTCAACGGCGTGTCGGACATCGCTATCCCCCTCGGAACGTGCTATTAGTCCGACTCTGCCGGTCTTGTCGCCCGTCTTGTCGGAAAAATGGGCGAATCAACCGATGAGACGGTCTATGACGTCTGATCGGGCTATCCGAGCGGGGCTGTCCGGGCCAGGATCGGGCCCGCTCGCTGGCCGGCATGACTAGCCTTGACCTCGATGGACGACCTCTTCGCCCCGCCGGGCACCGCCTGGCGGCCCGTGTCCCCGCAGCTGCGCCGGCTGCGGCGTGCCGTGCTGGGCGGCTGGGTCGCCGTCGGTCTCGTCGCGGCGGTGGCCGTCTCCGTCACGTTCGCGCTGCCGCGGCTGCTGACCGTCGCGATGGTCGCCGTGCTCCTGGCCGTGCTGGTGCTGGGCTGGCAGATGATCGCCAGGCAGGTGCGGGCATGGGGGTACGCCGAGCGCGACGACGACCTCTACATCAAGCACGGCCCGATGTTCCGCGAGCTGGTCGCGGTGCCCTACGGACGGATGCAGTACGTCGATGTCAACGCGGGTCCGCTGGAGCAGCTGTACGGGATCGCCACCGTGCGCCTGCACACCGCGAGCCCACGGACCGGCGCCCGGATCCCGGGCCTGCCGGCCGACGAGGCGGCGCGGCTGCGCGACCGGCTGACCGATCTCGGGGAGTCGCAGGCGGCCGGCCTGTGACCGACCGGCTCCCGAAGCGGCTCTCCCCGCTCACGCCGCTGGTGCGCAGCTTCATCGTGCTGCTCGCGGCGGCGACGACCGTGGTGCGTGACGTGACCCGGGGGGACATCGGGCCGACCGCCTCGCTGTTCGTGCTGCTGCTCATCGGCGGAGCGTTCTACGGCACCGCGTCGTGGCTGATGACGAGGTACTGGATCGAGGCCGACGAGCTCCGTGTGGACACCGGGGTGCTGAACCGGCAGTCGCGGCGGATCCGCATCGACCGGCTGCAGGGCGTGGACATCGTGCAGCCGTTCGTGGCGCGGCTGTTCCGGCTCGCCGAGCTGCGGATGGACGTGGCGGGCGGCAACGCGCGCGAGGGGTCGCTGGCCTACCTCCCGCTCGACGAGGCGCAGCGGCTCAAGGACCTGCTGCTGGCCCGGCGCAGCGAGATCGCCGGTGCAGCCGGTGCGGCGGCGTCGGGAGCGGCGCCTCCCGGCGCCGTCCCGCCCGGCGCCGTCCCGCCCGGCGCCGTCCCGCCCGGCGCTGTCCCGCCCGGCGCTGTCCCGCCCGGCGCTGTCCCGCCCGGCGCCGTCCCGCCCGGGCCTGCCGGCGCGGTGTCACCGGGCGTGCCGACGCCGCCCGGCGCCCCTCCAGCCGGACCGCCCGGACCCGCCGCGGGAGCACCCGCCGCCTACCCGCAGCAGCCACCGGCCGCTCCCGTGCCCGGCCCGGCCGCCCGGCCCGAGCGGCGGCTGGCGAGGGTCGACCTCGGCATGCTCCTGGTGTCGGTCCTGCTCTCCGGCGAGATGATGGTGTTCTTCGTGCTGCTCGCGTCGATCGGCGTGGTGTCGCTGTGGACGGGGGAGTACCTCGGGATCTCGGCGATGCTGCCGGCGGTTCTGGGCCTGGGGTACGCGCTGTTCCGCCGGTTCACCGTCAACTACAACTTCGAGGTCTCCGACACCGCCGCCGGCCTGCAGGTGCGCCGAGGGATGTTCGAGCTCAGCTCGCAGACGATCGCGCTGAAGCGGGTGCAGGGGGTGGTGGTCTCCGAGCCGCTGCTGTGGCGCAAGCTCGGGTGGGCGCGGCTCGACGTGTCGATCGCCGGGTACGGCGCCGGCATGGACAACGACCGTGCGGCGCCGACGACCGTGCTGCCCGTCGGGGAACGGCGGCTGGTCCACGAGCTGGCGCGGCACCTGCTCCAGGGCCTGGACCCCGAGAGCGTCGACCTGCGCCCGGTGCCCCGGCGGGCCCGGTGGGTCGCCCCGGTCGCGCACCGGTTCCTGCGGGTGGGGACGAACGAGCGTCTGGTCGTCTCGCGGGAGGGCTGGTTCAACCGGCGTACCCACGCCGCGCCGCAGGCCCGGGTCCAGTCCGTCCGGATCAGCCAGGGGCCGCTGCAGCGCCGGCTCGGCCTGGCCGACGTGCACGCCGACAGCCCGCCCGGGCCGGTCCAGGTCCGGGCGCGGCACCGGGACGCCGCGGAGGCGCGCCGGCTGTTCGACGTCGAGATCGCGATGACCGCCTGGGCCCGGCACCACTGAACGGGGCTCAGCCCAGCAACGCGCCCACACCCGGGACGTCACCGACGGCGGTCACCACCCAGAAGAACCCGCCGAGGCCGGAGGAGTCGGTCAGCTCGGCTGCCTCGCCGGCCTCCGAGAGCGCGCGGACGTAGCCCGGCGGGTCGCTCGTCGCCAGCGCCAGGTCCGGCCGGGACCCGGACACCCCCAGCGTCCGGAGCGCGTCGCGCTGCTGCAGCACCGTGCCGTCGACCCGCGCCGCGAGCGCGTCCACCGCCACGTGCGCGGTGACGTCGCGCGAGCCGTTGGGGAGCACGTCGACCTCCCGCCCTGCCCGGTAGGACCGCATCGACCCGAGCGGCGGCCGGTCCCCGGCGAGGTGCCCGTAGTCCACGGCGACGGCCAGCCCCCGGGCCAGCCGGCGTACGACGTCGGCCCACGCCTCGTCGCGCGTCGTGCCCACCTCGACCCGGGTCCCGGTCGGGGCGCCGTCCGCCGGCCACCACCGCGCGCACCACTGCGCCAGCGACTCCGGCACCGCCCGGTCGGTCAACCGCGACCCGAGGGTCTCGCGGCCGGTCGCGGGGTCCACGTGTACGACGCGCGGCACCCCGTGGTCGTCGACCTCGACGACGTGGCAGGGGATGTTGTCCAGCCACTCGTTGGCGATGACCAGCCCGTCGACCTCGGTCGGCAGCACCGGGGACCAGTCGATCCCGGCCGGCAGGTCCGCGGGCCGTTCGGCGACCTCGACGCCGAGCAGGATCAGCGACGGGTCGATCCGGTGCGCCTCGCGCAGCAGCTCCCCGCGGCCGGCGCCCACGTCGACGAGGGTGTCCAGCCCCGCCCGTCGTACCAGCTCCACCACCGCGCGCGCGAACAGCGGCGACGCGTGCACGGACGTCCGGAAGTGCGCGGCCGGTGACTCCCGGCGGAAGAAGCCGCCGGGGCCGTAGAGGGCCGCGTCCCAGGCCCGCTTCCACGGCGGGTCGCTGGTGGGCGGCGGCATCGGCGGCAGGCCGAGGGAGATGGAGCCGGACATGGCGGTCAGGCTACGCCGGACCGGGTCGGTCGCCCTGTGACGGAGCGCACGTACCGGGGCGACGTGGGCGCGGCGTACCGTTGGACGACGCACGAGCCCAGCGAAAACGTCCGGTACCCCGCCAGGGGACTGGAACGAGAGGTGAGTTCGATGACCCGTACCGGGGTTGTGGGCGCCGGCCGTGTCGGTGCCGTCCTGGCGGCCGCGCTCCGCGCCGCAGGACACGAGATCGTCTCCGTCGCCGGGGAGTCCCCGGCCTCCCGACGCCGGATCGACGCGCTGCTTCCCGGCGTCCCGGTCCAGCGGCCCGCCGAGGTGGCACGGTCCTGCGACCTGCTGCTGGTGACGGTGCCCGACGACGCGGTGCGGCCCGTCGTCGAGGCCCTCGCCGAGGAGGGGGCGATCAGCGCGGGGCAGTACGTCGTCCACGCCTCGGGCAGGCTCGGGCCGGCCGCGCTGCAGCCGGCTGCCGACGTCGGCGCGCACGTGCTGGCGCTGCACCCGGCGATGACGTTCAGCGGCACCCGGACCGACCTGCCGCGGCTGCGCGGCACCGCGTTCGCCGTCACCGCGACGCCACCGACCGAGGCGCTGGCCGACGAGCTGGCCACCGCCCTCGGCGGCCGGCCGTTCCGGGTGGCGGAGGAGAGCCGCACCCTCTACCACGCCGGGATCGTGCACGGCGCCAACCACCTGGTCACGCTGGTCGCCGAGGCGACGGAGGTGCTCGGCCGGGCCGGTGTCGACGACCCGGCGGCCACCCTGCGGCCCCTGCTCGACGCCGTGCTCGCCAACACGCTGGACCGTGGGGACGCGGCGCTGACCGGTCCCGTCGTGCGCGGGGACGTCGGCACGGTGCGGGCACACCTCGCCGATCTGGCCGCGCACGCGCCGGACGTCCTCGGGTCGTACGTCGCGATGGCCCGGGCCACGCTTCGCCGCGCGAGCGACGGCGGCCGGCTGTCCGCGCCGCAGGCCGACGCGCTGGCCGAGGTCCTCGACCGGGCCGACGCACGGCCGGGGGTCCCGGCATGAGCGCCGCGACCGCCGTACGCCTCCCCGTCGTCGCCTCCACGCGCGCCGAGCTCGCCCACGCCCTGCGCGAGGTGCGGGCCCGTCACGGCCACGTCGCGCTGGTGCCCACCATGGGCGCCCTGCACGACGGGCACGCAAGCCTGATGCGCGCCGCGCGCACCCGCTCGTCGGCCGACGACGCGGTGGTGGTCTCGATCTTCGTCAACCCGTTGCAGTTCGCGGCCGGGGAGGACCTCGACCGCTATCCCCGCACCTTCGCCGCCGACCTCGAGGTCTGCGCCGCCGAGGGCGTCGACGTGGTGTTCGCGCCGTCGGTCGAGGAGGTCTACCCCGGCGGGGACCCCCAGGTCACGCTCGACCCCGGACCGCTCGGCTCCGTGCTCGAGGGTGCGTCCCGGCCCACCCACTTCCGCGGCGTGCTCACCGTCGTCGCGAAGCTCTTCGGACTGGTCCAGCCCGACCTGGCGTTCTTCGGGGAGAAGGACTACCAGCAGCTGGTCCTGATCGGCCGGATGGTCGCCGACCTGTGCCTGCCGGTCGAGGTGTTCGGCGTCGACACGGTCCGGGAGCACGACGGGCTCGCGATGTCCTCGCGCAACCGGTACCTGTCCGCGGCGGAGCGCCGTGCCGCGCTGGCGCTGCCCCGGGCCCTGGCCGCCGGCCGCGACGCCGGGAGGCAGGGCCACGACCGGGTCCTCGCCGCCGCCCGCGCGGTCCTGGACCGCGCCGAGGGGGTCGACGTCGACTACGTGGCGCTCACCGCTCCCGACCTCGGCCCGGCACCCGCCAGCGGCCGGGCGCGGCTGCTCGTGGCCGCCCGGGTCGGCGGCACCAGGCTCGTCGACAACGTCGCGGTGCCGCTCGGCGAGGCGGGCCGGTGACGCTGCGTACGCCGGTCCGCGCCCGCACCGCCGCGGCCGCCCCGGCCGGGACCGCCACGCAGCCCGCGAACGGCGCCCCGGCCCGGTAGCCTCCGGCCGTGGTCACCCTCCCCGAACGTCTCGAGGCACCTCCCGCAGGCTGGACCGAGCACGCCGACGTGGTCGTCGTCGGCTCGGGCATCGCGGGCCTGACCGCTGCCCTGCGGGCCCGGGAGCTGCTTCCCGACGCACGGGTGCTCGTGGTGACCAAGGACCTCGTCTCCGCGGGGGCCACCACGTGGGCGCAGGGCGGGATCGCCGCCGCCCTCGGCCCGGGGGACACCCCCGAGGAGCACCTGCACGACACCCTCGTCGCCGGCGCGGGGCTGTGCGACGCCCGGGCGGTGCACGCCCTGGTCACCGAGGGCCCCGACGCGGTGCGCGAGCTGATCTCGCTGGGCACGGTCTTCGACGAGGCCGACACCGGCGGGCTGGCCCTGACCCGCGAGGGCGGCCACCTGCGCTCCCGGATCCTGCACGCCGGCGGCGACGCCACCGGCGCGGAGATCCAGCGGGCCCTGGTCGCTGCGGTGCGGGCCGACACCGGCGTCACCGTCATCGAGCACGCGCTGGCCCTCGACCTGCTGCTCGCCGCCGACGGTGCCGTCGCGGGGGTGACCCTGCACGTGATGGGGGAGGGCGAGGAGGCCGGCGTGGGCGCGGTGCGGGCCCCGGCAGTGGTGCTGGCCAGCGGCGGCCTCGGGCAGGTGTTCTCCGCGACCACCAACCCGGCGGTGGCCACCGGCGACGGGATGGCCCTCGCGCTGCGCGGCGGCGCGGTGCTGCGCGACCTGGAGTTCGTGCAGTTCCACCCGACCGTGATGTGGCTCGGCGAGCACTCGCTGGGCCAGCAGCCGCTGATCTCCGAGGCGGTCCGCGGCGAGGGCGCCTTCCTCGTCGACGACGACGGCGACCGGGTCCTGGAGGGCGTGCACCCGCTCGCCGACCTCGCCCCCCGCGACGTGGTGGCCAAGGCGATCATGCGCCGGATGCGGGCCGCCGGCGCCTCCCACGTCTGGCTCGACGCCCGCCACTTCGGCGCGGAGAAGTGGGAGCACCGGTTCCCCACGATCCTCGCCTCCTGCCGCGCCCACGGCATCGACCCGGTCACCGACCTGGTCCCGGTCGCCCCCGCCTGCCACTACGCCTCCGGCGGCGTCGCCACCGACCTCGACGGCCGGACCACGGTCCGCGGCCTGTACGCCTGCGGGGAGGCGGCCTGCTCCGGCGTGCACGGCGCCAACCGGCTCGCCTCGAACTCCCTGCTCGAGGGCCTGGTCTTCTCCCGGCGCATCGCCACCGCCCTCGCCCGGGACCTCCCGGCCGCCCAGGACCCGGCCGCGGACCGCCGTACCCCCGGCCTGGTGCCCGCGGTCTGCGCAGCCGACGTGCAGCAGGTGATGACCGAGCACGCCGGCGTCCTTCGCTCCGCCGGGGGGCTCGCCGAGGGCGCCCGCCGGCTCGAAGGGATCGCGGGCACGACCAGCGACCTGCCCGGCTCCACCCCGAGCACCTCGGCGTGGCGCGCGACGAACCTGCTCACCGTCGCCTCCTGCCTGGTCGAGGCCGCCGGGTTGCGCGAGGAGACCCGCGGGTCGCACTGGCGCGAGGACTTCCCCGACACCGACGACGACCGCTGGGCCGGGCACGTCGACGTACGCCTGGAGCCGGGTGGCAGGCTTCGGGTCGACTACCTCCCCGGCCTCGAGCCGGCCACGACAGGAGCAGTGCCGTGACCATCGTCCGCACCCCGTTCGCCGACCTGCCCACCGCGCTGGTCACCGAGCTCGACGACGCGGGCCTCGACCCGCGCCACGTGTACGACGTCGTGGTGGACGCCGTGGCCGAGGACCTCCCCGGCCCGGACGTGACCACGGAGGCCACCGTGCCCGCCGACGCCACCGGCCGGGCCGACCTGGTCGCCCGCGCCGACGGGGTGCTCGCCGGCCTCGCCGTGGCGGAGCTGGTGATGCGGTTCGTCGGCGGCGGCCACGTCGAGATCGCCCGCGGCGCGCACGACGGGGACACGGTCCGCCGCGGCGACGTGGTGATGACCGTGCGCGGGAGCGTCCGGCACCTGCTCACCGCGGAGCGGACCGCGCTGAACTACCTCGGCCAGCTCTCCGGCGTCGCCACCGCCACCCGGGCCTGGGTGGACGCCGTGGCCGGCACGAAGGCCCGGGTCCGCGACACCCGCAAGACCACGCCGCACCTGCGGGCGCTGGAGAAGTACGCCGTGCGCTGCGGCGGCGGGGTCAACCACCGCTCGAGCCTCTCGGACCAGGCCCTGGTCAAGGACAACCACGTGGTCGCCGCCGGTGGGGTGGTCGAGGCCTTCCAGGCGGTGCGGCAGCACTTCCCGGAGGTGCCGGTGCAGGTCGAGGTCACCATGCTGGAGCAGCTGACCGACCTGCTCGCCGCCGGCTGCGACCAGGTGCTGCTGGACAACATGGACCTGGACACGATGAAGGAGGCGGTGGCGATCAACCACGGACGGGCGAGGCTCGAGGCCTCCGGCGGGCTGTCGCTGGAGGCGGCCCGGGCGGTCGCCGAGACCGGGGTGGACTACCTCGCGGTCGGCGCGCTGACCCACTCCTCGCCGGTGCTCGACATCGCCATGGACCTGCGGGAGGACGCATGACCGGGCCGCTGCTGTGCGCCGACATCGGCAACAGCCACACCACGGTGGGCCTGCTCGACGACGGGGAGATCCTCGCGCACTGGCGGGTGGCCACGCTCGAGCACCGCACCGCCGACGAGTGGGCGGTGCTGATCCGCAGCCTCGTCGCCGACACCGGGCTGAAGCCGTCCGGGGTGGCCGTGTGCTCGACGGTCCCCGCGGTCCTGCACGAGTGGCGGGGCATGCTCCGCGACTACTACGACGACGTCCCGCACGTGGTCGTGGAGCCGGGCGTGCGGACCGGCGTACCCATCCTGATGGACAACCCGCGCGAGGTCGGCTCGGACCGGATCGTCAACGCGCTCGCCGCCGCCCACCTGTACGACGGGCCGTCGATCGTGGTCGACTTCGGCACCGCGACCACCTTCGACGTGGTCAGCGAGAAGGGGCAGTACCTCGGCGGCGCGATCTCCCCGGGCATCGAGATCAGCCTGGAGGCGCTCGGCCGGCGCGGGGCCCAGCTGCGCAAGGTCGAGCTGCTGCCGCCGCGGCACGTGATCGCCAAGAACACCGTCGAGGCGCTGCAGTCGGGGATGCTCTACGGCTTCGCCAGCCAGGTGGACGGGATCGTCACGCGGATGCTCGCCGAGCTCGGCGTCGAGCGCGCCAACGTGGTCGCCACCGGCGGCCTGGCCCCGCTCGTGGTCGATGAGTGCCGGACCGTCACCGACCACCAGCCGTGGCTCACCCTGGTCGGCCTGGAGCTGGTGTTCCACCGCAACCAGCCCTGACCGTCCCGTCGGCGCCTCGTCTCGCGGCCGGTCCCCTGGTCCGGCGCCGACGCGTCGCGGCATAGGCTTGGGGGCCATGACCGACCAGACGTCTCGTGCCGCCCACGCCGAGGAGGAGGACCTCCCCGAGCAGATGAGGGTGCGTCGGGAGAAGCGGGAGCGTCTGCTCGGGTCCGGGCGACCGGCGTACCCCCTCACCGTCGAGCGCACCCACAGCCTGCAGGAGATCCGCGCCAAGTACGACGTCGCAGGGCTCGAGCCGGACACGCACACCGGCGAGACGGTCGCCGTGGTCGGCCGGGTCATCTTCCTGCGCAACACCGGCAAGCTGTGCTTCGTCCGGCTGCGCGAGGGTGCCGGCACCGAGCTGCAGGTGATGCTCTCCCTCGCCGACGTCGGCCAGGAGAGCCTCGACGAGTTCAAGCACCTCGTCGACATCGGCGACATCCTCGGTGTGCACGGCGAGGTGATCACCAGCCGCCGCGGCGAGCTGTCCGTGCAGGCCACGGCATGGCGGATGGTGTCCAAGGCGCTGCGGCCGCTGCCCAACGAGCACCGGCCGCTGTCGGACGAGGCGCGGGTGCGGATGCGCTACGTCGACATGATCGTCAACCAGGAGTCGCGCTCGATCGTGCGCACCAAGGCGACGGTCCTCAAGACGCTGCGCTCGGTCCTCGACGGCCACGGGTTCGTCGAGGTGGAGACCCCCGTGCTGCAGCTGACCAACGGCGGTGCCGCGGCCCGGCCGTTCCGCACCCACCTCAACGCCTTCGACCAGCCGATGCTGCTGCGCATCGCGCTCGAGCTGGACCTGAAGAAGGCGATGATCGGCGGGGTGGACCGGGTCTACGAGATCGGCCGGACCTTCCGCAACGAGGGCCTGGACTCCACCCACGCCGCGGAGTTCTCCATGCTCGAGGCCTACCAGGCCTACGGCGACTACAACACGATGGCGGAGCTGACCCGGACCCTCGTCCTGGAGTCGGCCCGGGCCGTCGGCCGGACCGTGATCACCGCCCGCGACGGCTCCGAGATCGACCTCGAGCAGCCCTGGCGGCACGCCACCCTGTTCGAGCTGCTCTCGGAGGCCCTCGGCGAGGACGTCGACGTCCGCACCTCCGCGGAGCAGCTGATGAAGTACGCCCACCACCGAGGCGTCGAGCTCCAGCCGCACTGGAACGCCGGGGAGATCGCCCTCGAGCTGTACGAGAAGCTCGTCGAGCACACCCTGGTCCAGCCGACCTTCGTCCGCGACTACCCCGAGTCGGTCCGTCCCCTGGCCAAGCCGCACCGGTCCGAGCCGGGCCTGGTCGAGGCCTGGGACCTCATCATCAACGGCGTCGAGCTGGCACCGGCGTACTCCGAGCTCAACGACCCGGTCATCCAGCGCGAGCGCCTCGTCGAGCAGTCCCTGCTCGCGGCGCAGGGAGATCCCGAGGCGATGGAGCTCGACGAGGCCTTTTTGAAGGCGATGGAGTTCGGCATGCCGCCCGCCGGCGGGATGGGCATGGGCATTGACCGGCTGGTGATGCTTCTCACCGGTGTCGGAATTCGCGAGACGATTCTTTTCCCGCTGCTGCGGCCGGAGTGAGCCCGGTCTTTGCGTGGTCGGCCGGTCGCCCGTTGCCGACCGCTGCCGTTCATATCGACCGTTTTGAGGCTTCCGCGCCCGAAATGCCCGCGGTTGTCGTCCCCAGGGGCGGTATTGACGCGCACGCGTATTTCGGCGGGGCTCGGCTTGTGCGCAAATCGTCCCGGGCGCGGGGCGAATTTCTCGACGGTTAACAATTTCGCGCTGATGTGAAAATCGCGCGCCGGGCGGATATGTTGTTCCCGACGCAATTGCGTGCAGGACTTGTCCATGACGGGGGCTGACGGAAAGGCCGAGGGAAATGGCACAACGGGTCAACGTGATCCTGGTCGATGACATCGACGGTGACGACGCGGCGGAGACCGTCACCTTCGGGCTCGACGGCGTCGACTACGAGATCGACCTGAACGAGACGAACGCCGAGGCGCTGCGCAACGCGCTGGGCCCCTACGTCGACGCCGGGCGCCGCGTGGCCGGGCGCAGGGGCGGCCGGGGCCGCCGCGGGCAGCGGGTCGCCGCCGGCGGCAGCGGGGGACCGAGCGCCTCGGAGATCCGGCAGTGGGCCCGGGAGAACGGCTGGGACGTCCCCGAGCGGGGCCGGGTCTCCGCCGAGGTCCGAGAGGCGTACGCCGCGGCGCACTGACGCCCGCCCCGACGTCGTACGAGCCGCCGGGCCGACCCTCACCACGGGGGCGGCCCCGGGCGGCTCGTTCGCTGTCAGCGAAGAGTGGACCTGTCGTCGGCGGGAACACATACGCTGAACGGGAGGTTGTCCTTGTCAGACGCCGACAAGTGACCGGTCAGATCGCCGGTCGTGGGCCAGATCTCGGGGCACAGACATCCCTCCTCCGCGCGCGCTAGTGTGACGGAGGAGCCCCGTCGCAGCGTCGGCGGAGAGCATGCAAGGAGCGATGAGAAGACTATGTTCGAGCGGTTCACTGACCGAGCCCGTCGGGTGGTCGTCCTGGCCCAGGAAGAGGCCCGGATGCTCAGCCACAACTACATCGGAACCGAGCACATCCTCCTGGGTCTCATCCACGAGGGCGAGGGCGTAGCCGCCAAGGCGCTCGAGAGCCTGGGGATCTCGCTGGAGGCCGTGCGGGCGCAGGTCGAGGAGATCATCGGCCAGGGCCAGCAGGCCCCGAGCGGCCACATCCCCTTCACCCCGCGGGCCAAGAAGGTCCTCGAGCTGTCCCTGCGCGAGGCGCTGCAGCTCGGCCACAACTACATCGGCACCGAGCACATCCTGCTCGGCCTGATCCGGGAGGGCGAGGGCGTCGCCGCCCAGGTGCTGGTCAAGCTCGGCGCCGACCTCAACCGGGTCCGCCAGCAGGTGATCCAGCTGCTCTCGGGCTTCCAGGGCAAGGAGACGGCCACGGCCGGCACCGCGCCCGAGGGGGCGCCGTCGAGCTCGCTGGTGCTCGACCAGTTCGGCCGCAACTACACCCAGGCGGCGCGCGAAGGAAAGCTCGACCCGGTCATCGGGCGCGAGAAGGAGATCGAGCGCGTCATGCAGGTGCTGTCGCGCCGCACCAAGAACAACCCCGTCCTGATCGGCGAGCCGGGCGTCGGCAAGACCGCCTGCGTCGAGGGCCTCGCCCAGGCGATCGTGCGCGGCGACGTGCCCGAGACCCTGAAGGACAAGCAGATCTACAGCCTCGACCTGGGCTCCCTGGTCGCCGGCTCCCGCTACCGCGGTGACTTCGAGGAGCGCCTGAAGAAGGTGCTCAAGGAGATCAAGACCCGTGGCGACATCGTGCTGTTCATCGACGAGCTGCACACGCTCGTGGGTGCCGGTGCCGCCGAGGGCGCGATCGACGCCGCCTCGATCCTCAAGCCGATGCTCGCCCGCGGTGAGCTCCAGACCATCGGTGCCACCACGCTGGACGAGTACCGCAAGCACCTGGAGAAGGACGCCGCGCTGGAGCGCCGTTTCCAGCCGATCCAGGTCCAGGAGCCCTCGATCGCGCACACGATCGAGATCCTCAAGGGCCTGCGGGACCGCTACGAGGCGCACCACCGGGTGACGATCACCGACGAGGCGCTGGTCGCGGCCGCGACGCTGGCCGACCGCTACGTCTCCGACCGGTTCCTGCCGGACAAGGCGATCGACCTGATCGACGAGGCCGGCTCGCGGCTGCGGATCCGCCGGATGACCGCTCCGCCGGACCTGCGCGAGTTCGACGACAAGATCGCCGACGTGCGTCGTCGCAAGGAGAGCGCGATCGACAGCCAGGACTTCGAGCTGGCCGCGTCGCTGCGTGACGAGGAGAAGAAGCTGATCCTCGCCAAGAGCGAGCGCGAGAAGCAGTGGAAGGCCGGCGACATGGACGTCGTGGCCGAGGTCGACGAGGAGCTCATCGCCGAGGTCCTCGCCGTGGCCACCGGCATCCCGATCGTGAAGCTGTCGGAGGAGGAGTCCACCCGTCTGCTCAAGATGGAGGACGAGCTCCACAAGCGCGTGATCGGGCAGGAGGAGGCCGTGAGGGCCCTCTCCCGGGCGATCCGCCGTACCCGCGCCGGCCTGAAGGACCCGAAGCGTCCCGGCGGCTCGTTCATCTTCGCCGGCCCGTCCGGTGTCGGTAAGACGTGGCTGTCCAAGTCGCTCGCGGAGTTCCTCTTCGGCGACGAGGACGCGCTGATCCAGCTCGACATGTCCGAGTTCAGCGAGAAGCACACCGTCTCGCGGCTGTTCGGATCGCCTCCGGGCTACGTCGGCTACGAGGAGGGCGGCCAGCTCACCGAGAAGGTGCGTCGCAAGCCGTTCTCGGTGGTGCTCTTCGACGAGGTCGAGAAGGCCCACCCGGACATCTTCAACTCGCTGCTGCAGATCCTGGAGGAAGGTCGCCTGACCGACTCCCAGGGCCGGGTGGTCGACTTCAAGAACACCGTGATCATCATGACCACGAACCTCGGCACCCGCGACATCGCCAAGGGCGTCAACCTCGGGTTCCAGCAGGACAAGGACGTGGCCGGGTCCTACGACCGGATGAAGTCGAAGGTCTCGGAGGAGCTCAAGCAGCACTTCCGGCCCGAGTTCCTCAACCGTGTCGACGAGATCATCGTGTTCCCGCCGCTGTCGATGGACCAGATCATCCACATGGTCGACAACATGATCGCCGCCGTCGAGCTCCGGCTGAAGGACCGCGACATGTCGATCGAGCTGACCCAGGCGGCGAAGGACCTGCTCGCCCAGCGCGGGTTCGACCCGGTCCTCGGCGCCCGGCCGCTGCGCCGGACCGTGCAACGCGAGATCGAGGACGTGCTCGCCGAGAAGATGCTCTACGGCGAGGTCGGTCCCGGCCAGATCGTGCTGGTCGACGTCGAGAGCGAAGGCACCGACGCGACGTTCACGTTCAAGGGCGAGCCGAAGACCGAGCTGCCGGACATCCCGCCGATCGAGACCGCCGGCACCGGCGACCCGGAGTGACCGGCTGACCGGACGCCGGTGACGACCCGGCTCTGCGACGACAGCGAAGGAGCGCCTCCCGTAAGGGGGGCGCTCCTTCGTCGTCCCGGGAGCCTCCCGCGCCGGCCTGCCCCGGGGTCGGCCGCCGGCCTACGCCGCGGTCCGGAGGTTGAGCACGACGACGCCCACGACGATCAGCGCGATCGCCCCGGCCTTCACGGCGTCGAGCCGCTCCCCGAGGAACAGCGCCCCGACCACGGCCACGGCCGCGGTGCCCAGCCCCGCCCAGATCGCGTAGGTCACCGACACCGGGATCGTGCGCACCACGAGGGAGAGCAGCCAGATCGACAGGGCGTACCCGGCCAGCACCGCGGCCGTCCACGCCGGGTTCCGGAACGCGTCCGTGCGGGGGAGGGACGAGGTCGCCGCCACCTCGGCGGCGATGGCGGTGAGCAGGAGCAGGGAGGCGGTGAGCATGCCCCGGACGCTACCGGCGGGCCGATGCGCGGCCGCATGCCGGGCGCCGTCAGGGCAGTGCGTAGCCGTCCTCCGAGATCGGCGCGACCAGGCCGTCGTCGACCAGCGAGGCCAGGCACCGGGCACGCTGCACCTCGTCGGCCCAGACGGCGTCGAGCCGGGAGCGGTGCACCGGGCCGTCGGCCTCCCGCAGCACGCCGAGCAGCCTGCCGCGGCACTGCCGGTCGGTGCCTGAGTAGGTCTGACCCCGCCGCGGCGGCCCGTCGTACGCCGGTCGCCCGGCCTGCACCCACCCGCACAGGTCCTCCACCGGGCAGGCCGAGCAGCGCGGGTTCGTGGCGGTGCACACGAGCGCACCGAGCTCCATCACCCCGACCGCCCAGCCCGCGGCACTGCTGTCGTCGCCGGGCAGCAGGTCGGCCGCCATCTCCCGCTCGGCGCGGGTCACGCTCGTCGGCGGCAGCTCGTCCCCGCGGACCACCCGGCCGAGCACGCGGCGGACGTTGGTGTCGAGCACGACGTGGCGCTGCCCGAACGCGAAGCTCGCGATCGCCGCAGCGGTGTAGTCCCCGACGCCCGGCAGGGCTCGGAGCGCGGCGTGCGAGGACGGCACCTCACCGCCGTGCTCGGCGACGATGGTGGTGGCCGCGGCGTGCAGCCGCAGCGCGCGGCGGGGGTACCCCAGGCGCCCCCACGCCCGCACCGCGTCCCCGGTCGACGCCGTCGCGAGGTCGGCCGGGCGGGGCCAGGTGGCCATCCACTGCTCGTAGACCGGGAGCACCCGGCTCACCGGGGTCTGCTGGAGCATGAACTCGCTGACCATCACACCCCACGGCGTAGCGTCCTCGGCCCGCCAGGGCAGCTCCCGGGCGTGCCCGTCGTACCAGCTCAGCACGCGCTCGTGGAGGTCGGACATGGTGCCGCGATGGTAGCCCGGAGTCGGACAGCACGCCGGGTCTCGGGGCCCGCCGAGCCGGGCACGGCGGCAGATCCGCGACGGCACGGTGTGGCCTCCCGGGACGCGGGGGCCCGGAAAGTTACGGTGTGCCCATGTCGGTGACCAGGCCTCGTGGACCGCTGCCCGCGCGGGTGTACTGGACGCGGCGGGTGCTGGTGCTGCTGGTTGCGCTCGGGCTCGTATTCGGGTTCACCCGCCTCATCGGCGGCAGCCCGGATGAGTCGCCGGCTCCCGCCGCGCAGCCGGCCTCCGGACCGGTCACCACCGACGCGGACCCGCAGGCGGTGTCCACCGACGACGCCCGGCCGACACCGACGCCGAACGGCAAGAACCGCACCGAGCAGCCGCTCGCCATGCCCACCGGGCCCTGCCCGGACAGCGACGTGAAGATCGTGCCCACCGTGCTGGACACCGCGTACGCCGGTGAGGACGTCCGGCTGACGCTGGAGCTGTGGACGTTCGAGTCGCCGGCGTGCAACTGGGAGGTCTCCCCGGAGTCGGTCGCGGTGAAGCTCACCTCGGGAAGCGACCGGATCTGGACGTCGCAGGAGTGCCCGGCCGTGGTCCCCACCGAGGCGGTCACCCTGCGCCAGCAGCAGCCGACGCTCGTCGAGGTGGTGTGGTCCGGGCGCCGCTCGGACGCCGAGTGCTCGCGGATGACGCAGTGGGCGCAGCCGGGCTGGTACCACGTCGCCGCGGCCGCGATGGGGTCGGAGCCGGAGTCCCGGCAGTTCGAGCTCCGCTCACCCGCCCCGATCACGATCACCCCGACACCGACACCGACACCGAAGTCCGAGCGGCAGAAGCAGCGACAGCAGGAGCGCCAGGACGACGAGTGAGCCGGCGAGGTTCACGCCGACTCGAGGGGTTGCCGGCGAGGTTCACGCCGACTCGAGGGGTTGCGGGGCGAGGTTCACGCCGACTCGAGGTCAGACGTAGCGCTCGAGGATGCTGGACTCGGCGAGGCGGGACAGGCCCTCGCGGACGCTGCGGGCCCGGAGCTCGCCGACCCCCTCGACGGCCTGCAGGTCGTCGATCCCGGCGGAGAGCAGCTTCTGCAGGCTGCCGAAGTGGTCCACGAGCCGGTCCACCACGGTGTTGGGCAGCCGCGGCACCTTGGCGAGCAGGCGGTACCCCCTCGGGGTCACCGCGCCGTCGAGGTGGTCCCCGGTGCCGAGTCCGACGGCGCGGGCCACGCTGGCGATGTCGACGAGGTCGGAGGCGCTGAGGCCCTCGAGCGCGGCGAGCACGTCCGCGGGCTTGCGGCTCTTGCGGCCGTTGGGCAGGTAGTCGCGCACGACGAGCTCCCGCTCCGGGTCCACCCCGGTGACCAGCTCGTCGAGCTGCAGGGACAGCAGCCGGCCGTCGCTGCCGAGCTCGAGCACGTAGTCCTCGATCTCCCGCGCGATCCGGGTCACCATCTCCAGCCGCTGGGCGACCACGGCGACGTCGCGGACGGTGACCAGGTCCTCGATCTCCAGCGCCGACAGCGTGCTCGACACCTCGTCGAGGCGCAGCTTGTAGCGCTCCAGCGTGGCCAGCGCCTGGTTGGCGCGGGACAGGATCTGCCCGGAGTCCTCGAGGACGTACCTGATCTCGCCGACGTAGACGGCGATGATCTGCATCGACTGCGACACCGAGATCACCGGGAACCCGGTCTGCCTCGCGACCCGGTCGGCGGTGCGGTGCCGGGTGCCGGACTCCTCGCTGTAGATCGAGGGGTCGGGCATCAGGTGCACCGCGGCGCGCAGGATCCGGGTGACGTCCTTGTCGAGGATGATCGCGCCGTCCATCTTCGCCAGCTCGCGCAGGCCGGTGGCGGTGAAGGGCACGTCGAGGGTGAACCCTCCGGTGGAGATCGACTCCACGACCTGGTCGTTGCCGAGCACGATGAGCGCGCCGGTGCGGCCGCGCAGCACCCGTTCGAGGCCGTCGCGCAGCGGCGTCCCCGGGGCGATGCTGGCCAGCGTCGCGCGAAGCCGGAGTGTGGCGTCCGACTTGTCGGTGGTTACCAAGGCGCTCCCCTGCTCACTGGTGACGGCGTCAGTGTAGGCGATCGGCGACACCCAGCAGGCTCGGAAACCCGACCGTTTCCTGTGGCGGACGTCCGCGGAGTCAGACCAGCCCGAGCGCGGGACGTGCCGGGGCGCGCCGGTCGGGGGTGATCAGCGGGGTCACGTCGCCCTTGGCCAGGTCGAGGACCCGCAGCGCCGACTCGAGGTCGGGCACGCTGACCACCTGCATCCCGCCCACGTCTCGGACCTGCCCGCGGGTCTCCGCGGAGTCGCTCGGCACGATCGCGGAGCGGAACCCGAGCCGGGCTGCCTCGGCGAGCCGCTGCGGCAGGTCCCGGACCCGGCGCAGCTCACCGGCCAGGCCCAGCTCGCCGATCGCGACCACGTCGGTGGGGACCTCCCGCTCCTTCCACGCCGAGGAGATCGCGATCGCGACGGCGAGGTCGCCGGCGGGCTCGGTGACCCGGGCCCCGCCGATCGTCGAGGCGAACACGTCGTGCTGGTGCAGCCGGATCCGGGCCCGGGACTGCAGGACGGCCACGGTCATCGCGATCCGGGCCCCGTCCAGGCCCGACGTCGTACGCCTCGGCCGCTCGGCGGCGGACGGGGTGACCAGGGCCTGCACCTCCGCGAGGAGGGGGCGACGTCCCTCGAGCGTGACGGCGACACAGGTGCCGGGGACCGGCTCGTGGTGGCGGGCGACGAACAGGCCGGTCGGGTCGGTGACGGCCACGATCCCCTCGGCGGACAGGTCGAAGCAGCCGACCTCGTCCACCGGACCGAAGCGGTTCTTGACGGCGCGGACCATCCGCAGCCGTGAGCTGCGCTCGCCCTCGAAGTGGAGCACCACGTCGACGAGGTGCTCGAGGACCCGCGGCCCGGCGATCGAGCCGTCCTTGGTGACGTGACCGACGAGGAGGGTGGCGATGTTGCGGGCCTTCGCCACCCGGATCAGCGCCGCGGCCACCTCCTTGACCTGGGTGACGCCGCCGGGCACCCCGTCGACGCCGGTGGCGCTGACGGTCTGCACGGAGTCGACGACGAGCAGCCGGGGCCGGACCGCGTCGATGTGGCCGAGCACGGCCCCGAGGTCGGTCTCGGCGGCCAGGAACAGCTCGTCGTGCACGTTGCCGGTGCGGTCGGCGCGAAGCCTGACCTGCGAGGCGGACTCCTCCCCGGTGACGTAGAGGGTGCGCGCCCCGCTCGCCGCCTGCTGCGCGGCCACCTCGAGCAGCAGCGTGGACTTGCCGACTCCCGGCTCACCGGCGAGCAGCACGGCCGCGCCCGGCACGAGCCCGCCGCCGAGGACCCGGTCGAGCTCCGGCACCCCGCACGTGCGCGGCCCGGGACTCCTCCGCGGTCACCTGGCCGATCGGGACCGCCGGCGAGGTCACCGGCCCCGACGCCGTACGGCCCGAAGGTGCGGCGGCCTGCTCGACGGTGCCCCACGCCTGGCACTCCCCGCACCGGCCCACCCATTTCACGGTCTCCCAGCCGCACTCGCCGCAGCGGTAGGAGGGGCGGGGCCGCGCTGTCGTCCTGCTCATGTCGCAGACGCTAGGGCACCGCTCCGACATTCCCGCTCACGGCGCGGCGCGACACGGTCGCGCAGGGGAGCGCAGGGCAGCGCAGGGCAGCGCGCTGCGGAGGAGGTGCGCCCGGCGTGGGCGCCGCGAGCATTCGGGCCGGGCATGGGGCACACTCTGGTTGGAACGATCCACTGCAACGACGATCCACTGCAATACGGGGGCGACCGGGACGATGGTACGAGGCTCGAGCACGAGGGGGCATCCGCACGACGGCCCACCCACGCTGGCGACCGTCGCCGACGAGGCCGGCGTCTCGCGACAGACGGTGTCGAACGCGCTGAACAGCCCGCACCTGCTGCGTCCGGCCACCCTGGCCCGGGTGCTGCGCGTGATCGAGGACCTCGGCTACTCGCCGAACCGCGCCGCCCGCAACCTCCGCACCCGCGCCTCGCACCTGATCGGGCTCCGCGTGGACCGGGTCGTCGAGGGCACCGCGAACGCGACCATGGACCGGTTCCTGCACTCGCTGGTGGAGAGCTCCAAGGACGCCGGCTACCACATCCTGCTGTTCTCCTCCGGCGTCGACGCCGGTGAGGGCGCGTGGGAAGGCGGCCTCGACGAGGAGCGTGCGCTGGCCGGGTACGACGACCTGCTGCGGTCGACCGCCGTGGACGCCTTCGTCGTCACCGACACCTACCGCGGCAACCCCCAGGCCGGCTGGCTCGAGGAGCGGGGTGCGCCGTTCGTCGCCTTCGGCCGGCCCTGGGACGAGCCGTCGGCCCGGCACCCGTGGGTCGACGTCGACGGCCGCACCGGCGTGATGCTCGCCGTGGACCACCTCGTCGAGCGCGACCACCAACGGGTCGCGTGGGTGGGCTGGCAGAGGTCGTCGTTCATCGGCGAGGACCGCCGCACCGGCTGGGTGGACGCGATGCACCGGCAGGGGCTGTCGACGAGCCGGCTCAGCGCCCGCGGCGACGACACCCTCGACTTCGGCCGCCGGGCCGCGCACGCGCTGCTCGACCAGGCGTCCCCGACCGCGTTCGTGTGCGTGAGCGACACCGTGGCGATGGGGGTGATGCACGCGCTCGCCGACCGCGGGCCTGGCCGCCGGCCGCGACGTCGCGGTGGTCGGCTTCGACGACTCCATCGCGGCCCAGTGCGTGCCGGGTGGTCTCACCTCGGTGCGGCAGCCGCTGGAGCAGGCGGCCGTCGAGATCGTCGGTCTGCTCGGGAGGCGGCTGTCCCACAAGCCGATCGAGGAGCGGGGCACGCTGCTGCCGCCGACGCTGTCGGTGCGCGAGTCGAGCTGACCGGCCTCAGAAGCGGCGCCACCACAGGTTCACCGCGTAGTCCACGGTCAGCCCCTCGTGGGAGGCGAGGACGTCGTCCGCGGTCTCCGGGGTGAACTCGATCCGCACCACCGCCTCGAGGTCCGCACGGCGCTCGAACCGCCACTCGACGTCGACCGGCTCGCGGGTCCACCCGTGCATCGACCAGAACCGCTCCACCGCCTGCGGGTCCACGTCCGGGTACCCGCGGCGGAACCAGCCCCCGAACGTGCTGCGCGTCGCGTCGTTGTCGATCACGAACGCGGCCCCGCCCCGGCGCACCACCCGGGCCACCTCCGCGAGTCCGGGCTCGCAGCCGGGGCCGAAGAAGTAGGCCCACCGGGCGTGCACCAGGTCCACGCTCGCGTCCGGCAGCGGGATGCGCTGCGCCGCACCCTGGACCACCCGCACGTTCCCGAGGCGGGAGGTACGGCGGCGGGCGACCGCCGCGAGCCCCGGGTGCGGCTCGACGCCGACGACCGACCTCGCCGTCCGGGCCCACCGGGGAAGGTGGAACCCGGTGCCGCAGCCGAGGTCGAGCACGTCGCGCCCGGCCCAGTCGAGGACCGACCGCATGGCCGCCTCGATGCGCCGCTCGGGATCGGCCGCGCGGTTCTCGATCTCGTAGGTGTCGGGGTGGTGCCAGATGTTGGGGCTGGGCACCGCGCCCTCGGAGGCGGCCGCCCCGGAGACGGTCGAGGCGGAGCGGTGTTCCCGGGAGGCTCGCTCCTCGACCACCGTCAGATCCGGACCGGGCCCCGGGGGGTCGAGATCTGCACCGCGATCGATGCCCGGGGTGCCGTGCGGCGCGACCCACTCCACCTCGACGTCCTCGAGCGGGTCGACCCCCTCGCCGAGCCACTCGCGGACCCCGGCGGGGTCGCCGGCGATCTCGATCCGCTCGAGGTGCAGGCGCCCGCTCGAGCCGGCGCTCGGGTGCTCGATGCCCGGCTCCCACTGCACGAAGAACGGCAGCTGCGGGTCCGACTGCAGGCCCTTGACGCCGATCTGCTGCCAGCGCAGCTCGACCCCGTCGGGGCGGTGCCGGTTGCCGGGGACGGCCTCGCGCCCGAGCCGTCGCTCCACCTTGGTGATGTCGTCGACAGGCGACCACCCAGCCCATCCAGCCGCCGCCGAGCTCGGAGCGCGCGCGCACCGCCTGGCCGAACGGCGCCTTGTCCGAGGCGGGGTGGTCCAGGACCTCGACGACCTCGAGGTAGGTGCCGTCGCTGAGCGGCAGCACCATGTTGCGGGTGCCG
Source organism: uncultured Actinomycetota bacterium (assembly GCA_963747975.1). Classification (GTDB taxonomy): domain Bacteria; phylum Actinomycetota; class Actinomycetes; order Propionibacteriales; family Nocardioidaceae; genus Nocardioides_C. The sequence continues at coordinate 1,039,769 of CAVVHI010000003.1, read as the reverse complement.
AAGCGGGGGTGGATCCCGCCGTCGCGGAACTCCTCGCCGAGAAGGTCGCCGATGCGCTGGCGGTGCTGTGGAGCCCGTCGGGGCCGGCTGCGTACGAGATGTGGTCGAGGCGCATGTCAAGCATTCTCGCCATTGATCTTCGACACCCCGACATCGGGGTCGGGTCCGGGACGCCGGTGCCCCTTTCGTCCCCTCGCAGACCGGACCTTGGACCTCTTGTGCATCGCCGCGGACGGGTGAAGGGTGAGGAGTGCACCGAGCACGAGGAGGTACTCACGGTGGCGAGCAAGGCGAACCGCCAACCAAGCCGGCGACGGCCCGGTCCCCACGACCGACCGGCCCGAGTCGATCCGCAACGTGGTCCTGGTGGGGCCGGCCGGGTCGGGAAAGACCACGCTGGTCGAGGCGCTCCTCACCGCAGCGGGCGTGCTCAACCGCGCCGGGCAGCGTCGTGGACGGTACGACGGTCAGCGACTACGACGACGCCGAGATCCGGCAGCAGCGCTCGGTCGGGCTCTCGCTGGCGCCGCTGGTCCACGAGGGCGTGAAGGTAAACCTGCTCGACACCCCCGGCTACGCCGACTTCGTCGGTGAGCTGCGCGCCGGGCTCCGTGCGGCCGACTGCGCGATGTTCGTGGTCGCGGCCAACGAGGGCGTCGACGAGCCGACCCGCGAGGTGTGGCGCGAGTGCGCGTCGGTGGGCATGCCCCGGGTGGTGGTGGTCACCAAGCTCGACCACGCCCGTGCCGACTACGACGCCGTGGTCGCCGGGGCCCAGGACGCCTTCGGAGACAAGGTGGTCCCGGCCTTCCTCCACGAGAACGACGCGATGGTGGGCCTCCTCACCGGTGACGACCCCGCTCACGAGGAGCAGCGCGGCGCGCTGATCGAGGCGGTGATCGAGGAGTCGGAGGACGAGACGCTGATGGAGCGCTACGTCGGCGGTGAAGCCGTCGACCGGGACCTCCTCGTCAAGGACCTCGAGCGGGCTGTCGCTCGAGGTTCGTTCTTTCCGGTGGTGCCCGTCTGCTCCACGACCGGCGTCGGCACCAAGGAGCTGCTCGACCTCGTCGTGGCCGGGTTCCCCTCGCCGCTGGAGCACACGTGCCCGGAGGTGTTCACCCCCGAGGGCAGGCGCGGGCCGGAGACCGGCTGCGCCCCCGACGGCCCGCTCGTCGCCGAGGTCGTGAAGACCACCACCGACCCCTACGTGGGACGGGTCAGCCTGGTCCGGGTCTTCTCCGGCACGATCCGCCCCGACATGACCGTGCACGTCTCCGGTCACTTCAGCTCGTTCTTCGGGGAGGTCGACCGGGCACGAGGACCACGACGAGGACGAGCGCATCGGCGTGCTGTCGGTCCCGCTGGGCAAGCAGCAGCGCCCGGTCGACCTCGTCGTCGCCGGTGACCTGTGCACGATCGGTCGTCTCGGGCGCGCCGAGACCGGCGACACGCTCTCGGACAAGGAGCAGCCGCTGGTGCTCAAGCCGTGGGACATGCCCGAGTCGCTGCTGCCGGTGGCCATCCAGGCGCGGGCGAAGGCGGACGAGGACAAGCTCTCCACGGGCCTGCAGCGCCTGGCCGCCGAGGACCCGACGCTGCGGGTCGAGCACAACGCCGAGACCCACCAGCTGGTGCTGTGGACGATGGGGGAGGCCCACGCCGACGTCGCGCTCGACCGGCTCGCCAACCGCTACGGCGCCAAGGTCGACCAGATCGAGCTGCGGGTGCCGCTGCGCGAGACGTTCGCGGCGCTGGCCAAGGGCCACGGCCGGCACGTGAAGCAGTCCGGCGGGCACGGCCAGTTCGCGGTGTGCGACATCGAGGTCGAGCCGCTGCCCGGAGGGCTCGGGGCTCGAGTTCGTCGACAAGGTGGTGGGCGGCGCCGTACCCCGCCAGTTCATCCCCAGCGTCGAGAAGGGCGTGCGCGCCCAGATGGAGAGGGGCATCGTGCACGGCTACCCGGTCGTGGACCTGCGGGTCACCCTGACCGACGGCAAGGCGCACAGTGTCGACTCCTCCGACATGGCCTTCCAGACCGCCGGTGCCCTGGCGCTGCGCGAGGCGGCCGCCGCGACCCGGATCGTGATGCTGGAGCCGGTCGACGAGGTCGACGTGATCGTCCCCGACGACCTGGTCGGCGCGGTGATGAGCGACCTGTCGGGGCGTCGCGGTCGGGTGCTGGGCAGCGAGCAGGCCGGCGAGGGCCGGACCCTGGTGAGGGCGGAGGTGCCGCAGGTCGAGATCACGCGGTACGCCGTGGACCTGCGCTCCTTCTCCCACGGCTCGGCGACCTTCGGCCGGACCTTCGCCCGCTACGAGCCGATGCCCGAGAACGTCGCCCAGCGCCACCTCAAGGAGGACTGACCGCGGGTAGCGGGCCGCCTCAGCGCAGCCGGCGCACGGACTCCGGTACGTCGATGCCGGGACGCAGGTCCGGCGCCGGCACCGGCTCGCCGTACGACGTCGACAGCGGGACGACCCCCGCCCAGGCGTCCCCGGCGAGGTCCTCCTCGGCGTCCTCGGGCCAGTCGTCCGACACCTTCAGCACCCAGTCGTCGAGCGGCAGCGCGAGCACCAGGGTCGCGGCGAGCTCCTTGGCCGACGACTCGCGGGTCTCGGCCGCCCGTCCGGGCAGGATCCGCTCCACCAGGGCGTCGAGCGCCTGGGCCTTCTCGTCGCCCTCGAGCACGAGCGGGGTCCCGCGCACCACGGCGCTGCGGTAGCGGAACGACGACTCGAACCGCGACCGCGCCACGACGACGGCGTCCAGCGCCGTGACGCCGACCGCCACGGGCACCCCGGACGCGAGCAGCCGCATCCAGCCGGAGCCGGTGGAGCCGTGCCACACCAGCCGGTCCCCGACCCGCGCCACCGCGGTCGGCGTCACCGAGACCTCGCCGCCGGAGCCGCCGCCGGAGCCGACCGCCGGAGCCGGAGCCGGCGGCGGCCTGGGCGACGTGGCCCAGGTACGTGCTGTCCAGCAGGGCGTGCAGCGCCTCGACGTCGTGGGCCTGGGTCTCCGGCAGCCGGGTCAGCCGACGGTCCGCGGTCATCGCGGGTCGGCCGGGTGCAGGGCCAGCGCCGAGCGGGACGCCAGGTGCGCCTCGCAGTGCCGGACCAGCTCGTCGTAGGCCGGCCGGCCCATCAGCTCGACGAGCTCGGGGCCGTTGGAGACGTAGACCGGCTCCCGGCCGACGTGCGCCTCGGTGTTGCCGCTGCAGTACCAGTCCAGGTCGTGACCGCCCGGCCCCCAGCCCGCGCCGGTCGTACTCGCCGATGCTGACCTCGGTGTAGGCGCTGCCGTCGGGCAGCTCGACCTCGCGGAAGGTGCGCCGGATCGGCAGCTGCCAGCACACGTCGGGCTTGGTCTCCAGCGGGTGCCGGCCCTGCCGCAGCGCCAGGCCGTGCAGCGCGCAGCCCTCGCCGCCGGGGAACCCGGGCCGGTTGAGGAAGACGCAGGCTCCGTCGACCACGGCCGTCTTGCGGTCGCCGTCCTCGTCGGTCTCGACCCAGCCGCCGTTGCGGCCCTCGGCGTGGTGCTGCCAGTGCTCGGGCCGCAGCTGCTTGACGAAGCCGCGCACCCGCTTCTCGTCGTCCTTGTCGGAGAAGTGCGCGCCGAGCGTGCAGCAGCCGTCGAGCGGCCGTTCGGCGTAGATGCCCTGGCATCCCTGGCCGAAGATGCACATCCAGTCTCGACGTCAGCCACGTCAGGTCGCAGCGGAGTACCTGGCTCTCGTCCGCCGGGTCGGCGAACTCCACCCAGGCACGCGGGAAGACGAGATCTACCTCTGGCACAGGCGCAACCCTACGTCCCGTATGGGAGGCTGGACGCGCTATGCGGCTCGGAGTCCTCGACATCGGTTCGAACACCGGCCACCTGCTCGTCGTGGACGCGCACGGTGGTGCGGCACCCATGCCTGCCTACTCCTACAAGGAGCCGCTGCGGCTGGCCGAGCACCTGGACCCCTCCGGCGCGGTCACCGACGAGGGGGTCGAGGCGCTGATCCGGTTCGTCTCCGGGGCCCTGGAGGTGGCCGAGGACAAGGGCTGCGAGGAGATCCTCGGCTTCGCCACCTCCGCGATCCGCGACGCCGCCAACGGCCCCGACGTCCTCGACCTGGTGCGGGAGAAGTCCGGTGTCGACATCGGGGTCCTCGCCGGCGAGGACGAGGCGCGGCTGACGTTCCTCGCGGTGCGCCGCTGGTTCGGCTGGTCGTCGGGGCGGCTGGCGGTCTTCGACATCGGCGGCGGGTCGCTGGAGATCGCGGCCGGCGCCGACGAGTCGCCCGACGTCGCGCTGTCCCTGCCGCTCGGCGCCGGCCGGGTCAGCCGGGAGTGGCTGGCCGAGGACCAGCCCCCCGCGGACGTCGTACGCCGGGTGCGCAAGCAGGTCCGCACCGACATCGCCCGCGACGCCGGCGCCGTGCTGCGCGGCGGCCGCCCCGACCATGCGGTGGCGACGTCGAAGACGTTCCGGTCGCTGGCGCGGGTGTGCGGTGCCGCGCCGTCGGGGGAGGGCCTGCTGGTACGACGGGTGCTCCCCGCGAAGGTGCTCGCGCAGAAGCTCCCCGACCTGGCGACGATGACCCACCCCGAGATCGCGCGGCTCCCGGGCGTGTCGGCCAACCGGGCGCACCAGATCCTGGCCGGAGCGCTCGTCGCCGACGCCGTGATGGACATCTTCGAGCTCGACGAGCTGGAGATCTGCCCGTGGGCGCTGCGCGAGGGCGTGCTGCTCGAGCGCATCGACCAGATCGGCGTCCTCGGGTAGGCACCCGACCGCCCCTCAGACCCGACAGGAGGTGAACGCAGTGGGAGACGCGGCAGCCGACACCCCGGCGACCGGCCCGTCCGACGGCGTTCAAGAGGTCGGCGACCGCGACGGGCCGCTGGTGGCGCTCTCGACCATCTCGGTCTACCCGGAGTCGACCGCGAACGGGTTCGCCCTGGGGGCGCGGCTGGGCTACGACGCGATCGAGGTGATGGTCGGCATCGACCCGGTCAGCCAGGACATCGCCGCGGTCAAGCACCTCTCCAACTACCACCGGATCCCGGTCTGTGCGGTGCACGCCCCCACGCTGCTGGTCACCCAGCGGGTCTGGGGTGGCGAGCCGTGGGGGAAGCTGGAGAAGAGCGCCGAGATGGCCCGCGAGGTGGGTGCGGACGTGGTCGTGGTGCACCCGCCGTTCCGGTGGCAGCGGGAGTACGCCCGCGGCTTCGTCGAGGGCATCGCCGAGCTCGAGGAGCGCACCGGGATCGCCTTCGCGGTGGAGAACATGTACCCCTGGCGCGCCTCCCGCCGCGAGATGCAGGCCTACCTGCCCGGCTGGAACCCCGCCGAGCAGGACTACGCGAACACCACCGTCGACCTCTCCCACGCCGCGACCGCCAGGGCCGACTCGCTCGAGATGGCCAAGCAGCTCGGGGACCGGCTGCGGCACATCCACATGACCGACGGCACCGGCTCGGCGAAGGACGAGCACCTCGTCCCCGGCCGCGGCGAGCAGCCGGTCGCGGAGCTGCTCGAGCACCTCGCCGGCCAGGACTTCGCCGGCCACGTCGTCGTGGAGATCAACACGCGCCGGGCCGGGTCGCGCGAGGCCCGTGAGCTCGACCTGATGGAGTCGCTGGCGTTCGTGCGGCTCCACTTCGCCGACGCGGGGGAGCAGGCCCGCCCGTGACGGCGCGTGGCCGCCGCGGGCGCCGCGCCGGCGGCGCGGACACCCGCGGAGAGATCCTCGAGGCGGCGCGGGCGTCGTTCGCCGACTCCGGCTACGCCGGCACCTCGGTCCGGAAGGTGGCGGCCGCCGCCGGCGTGGACCCGGCGCTGGTGCACCACTACTTCGGCACCAAGGACGACCTCTTCCTCGCCGCGCTCGAGTTCCCCGTCGACCCGCGGGTGGTGCTGGCGTCGGCGGCGGAGGGCGACCCCGAGACCCTGGGGACGCGGGTGGTCGCCCTGGCGCTCGGCGTCTGGGACGACCCGCAGGCCCGGCTTCCGCTGCTGGCGCTGGTGCGGTCCGGGATCGCGGGCGACACCGGGCGTGCCCTGCTGGAGGCGGCGCTGTCGCGGTTGATCTTCGGCGCCCTGGGCGACGTGCTCGACGTGGACGAGCCCGAACGCCGGGTCGGGCTCGTGGCCTCGCAGATGGTGGGCCTCGTGGTGACCCGCTACGTGCTGAGGCTGGAGCCGGTGGCGTCGATGCCCGCCGAGGAGGTCGCCGCCTGGCTGGGTCCGACGATCCAGCGCTACCTGTTCGCACCGGCCCCTTGACCCGGGCCGCGGCGGAGGCGCAGAATTCATCATGTGATGAATAGCGCCTCCATCGAGGTCACCGACCTCCACGTCGTCCGCGGTGGCGTCCGCGCCGTGGACGGCGTCTCCCTCACGGTGCCGCAGGGACAGGTGGCCGGCCTCCTCGGCCCGTCCGGCTGCGGCAAGACCAGCCTGATCCGCGCGGTCGTCGGCGTGCAGATCGTCGCCTCCGGCGAGATCAGCCTGGGCGGCAAGCCGGCCGGCGACCGGTCCCTGCGGCACCGCATCGGCTACGTCACGCAGGCCCCGAGCGTGTACGACGACCTCTCGGTCGAGGAGAACCTGCGCTTCTTCGCCCGGGTCCTCGGCGTCGACTCCGAGGAGGTGGACCGCTGCATCGACCTGGTCCGCCTCGACGACCACCGCACGCGGCTGGCGAGCAGGCTCTCCGGCGGCCAGCGCTCCCGGGTCTCGCTGGCGGTCGCCCTCCTGGGGCGGCCGGACTTCCTCGTGCTCGACGAGCCGACCGTCGGCCTCGACCCCGTGCTCCGCCGCGACCTGTGGGCGCTGTTCCACCGGCTCGCGGACGAGGGAGCAGCGGTGCTGGTGTCGAGCCACGTGATGGACGAGGCCGAGCGCTGCGACCGGCTGCTGCTGATGCGCAGCGGCCGGATCCTGGCCGACGACACCCCGGCGGGCCTGCTCCGGCGCACCGGGCACGACAACGTCGAGCACGCCTTCCTCTCGCTCGTCGAGGGCACGAGAGGGGAGGTCGCATGACACCCCGGATCACGCTCGCGATCGCCGGGCGGGTGCTGAGCCAGGTCCGCCACGACCACCGCACGCTGGCGATGCTGCTGGTGCTCCCCGCCCTGGTGCTCACCCTGCTGTGGTGGATGTTCGACGAGCTGCCCGGCAACGGCTTCGACAGCCTCGGCCCGCCGCTCCTCGCGCTGATCCCGTTCATCGTGATGTTCCTGGTCACCTCGGTGACCACGCTCCGGGAGCGCTCCTCGGGCACCCTCGAGCGACTGCTGGCCATGCCCACGGGCAAGCTCGACTTCCTGGGCGGCTACGCCCTCGCGTTCGGCCTCGTGGCCACCGTGCAGTCGGTGATCGTCGTCCTGCTCTGCGTGACGCTCCTCGGGCTCGAGGTCTCCGGGCCGGTGTGGATGCTGACCGTGGTGGCGGTCGCGGACGCCGTCCTCGGCACCGCCCTGGGGCTGTTCGTGTCGGCCTTCGCCCGGACCGAGTTCCAGGCGGTGCAGTTCATGCCGCTGATCGTGATCCCCCAGATCCTCCTGTGCGGCCTCTTCATCGACCGCGACCTGATGCCGGCGGTGCTGTCGGCGATCTCCGACGTGCTCCCGCTGTCCTACGCCGTCGACGCGATGACCGCGGTCTCCACGACCACCGCCGACGCGCTCGGCGGCGTCGACCCCGGGGTGTGGGCCGACCTCGGCGTGGTGGTGCTCTTCACGGTCGGCGCGCTGGGCCTGGGGGCCGCCACGCTGCGACGTCGTACCCCGTAGCCTGGGGGCGTCGCCACCGCAACGGCGCGGAGGGCGAGACGGGAGGACCGACGCACGTGTTACGGCAGCCGCTGCTGATGCTCTCGCGCAGCACGACAGTCAAGAACGCGGTCACCGCGATGCCGGTGTCGAGCAGCATCGTGAACCGGTACGTCCCAGGGGAGAGCACCGCCGCGGCGGTCGACGCCACCCGGACGCTGGTCGACGGCGGACTGCGGGTCACCTTGGACTTCCTCGGCGAGGACACCCTCGACCGGGCGCAGGCCGAGCGCACCGTCGACGCCTACCTCGAGCTGCTCGCCGCGCTGAGCGCCGCCAACCTCTCCCGCAGCGCCGAGGTGTCGGTGAAGCTCTCGGCGATCGGGCAGGCCCTGCCCGGCGAGGGCGAGAAGCTGGCGCTCGACAACGCGCGGACGGTCTGCCACGCCGCCCGCAACGCGGGCACGACCGTCACCCTCGACATGGAGGACCACACCACCACCGACTCGACGCTGTCGGTCCTGCACGACCTGCGCAAGGACTTCCCCGAGACCGGCGCGGTGCTGCAGGCCTACCTGCACCGCACCGAGGCCGACTGCCGCGACCTGGCCTACGAGGGCTCCCGGGTGCGGCTGTGCAAGGGCGCCTACAAGGAGCCCGAGAGCGTCGCGTTCACCGACCGCGCCGAGGTGGACCGGTCCTTCGTGCGCTGCCTGAAGGTGCTGATGGCCGGTCAGGGGTACCCGATGGTCGCCACCCACGACCCCCGGCTCGTCGACGTCGCCGGGGCGCTGGCGACCCGCTACGACCGGCCGCAGGGGTCCTACGAGTACCAGATGCTGTTCGGCATCCGCCCCGAGGAGCAGCGGCGGCTCGTCGACGCCGGGGAGAACGTCCGCGTCTACCTGCCCTACGGCACCGAGTGGTACGGCTACCTGATGAGACGCATGGCCGAGCGCCCGTCCAACCTGGGACTCTTCCTGCGGTCCCTGGTGTCGAAGAAGTAACGGAGGTCAGCTCATGTCGACGCTCGCCATCATCGGCGCCGGAGTCATGGGGGAGACCCTGCTCTCGGGGCTCATCCGTGCCGGCCGGAAGGTCGACGAGCTGCTCGTGGGCGAGAAGCGTCCCGAGCGGTGCGCCGAGCTCGAGGAGAGGTACGGCGTCGCGGCGGTCGGCAACGTCGAGGCCGCGGAGAAGGCCGACACCCTGGCCCTGGTGGTCAAGCCGCAGGACATGGGCGAGCTGCTCAAGGAGATCGCGCCGGTGGTGCGTCCGGGCCAGCTCGTCGTGTCGCTCGCGGCGGGCATCACCACGACGTTCCTCGAGTCGCACCTGCCGGACGGTGTCGCGGTCGTCCGGGTCATGCCGAACACCCCGGCGCTCGTCGACGAGGGCATGGCCGCGATCTCCCGCGGGTCGCACTGCGACGAGAAGCACCTGGTGGAGGCCGAGCAGCTGATGGACTCCATCGGCAAGGTGATCCGGGTCCCCGAGAAGCAGCAGGACGCCGTCACGGCCGTGTCGGGCTCCGGACCGGCGTACATCATGTTCGTCGTCGAGTCGATGATCGAGGCCGGCGTACACCTCGGCCTGCCGCGGAGCACGGCCTACGACCTCGTCGTGCAGACCCTGGTGGGTTCGGCCAAGCTGCTGCGCGAGACCGGGGAGCACCCCACGGTGCTGCGCGAGCAGGTCACCTCGCCGGCCGGTACGACGGCCGCGGCGGTGCGCGAGCTCGAGGACCACAAGGTCCGGGCCGCCTTCCTCACCGCGCTCGAGGCCGCCCGGGACCGCTCCCGCGCCCTCGCCGAGGGTATGTGACCGAGGCGGCCGGCCACCACCTCGCCACCTCGCCGCCGCGCCGGTGGCAGAGGGAGTCGAAGGTTCGCTAGCCTCCGGAGTTGCCCCACGTCGGACGATCTCCGGAGGGTCCCTTGAGCAGCAACGTCGGTTCGGAAGCACCCACACGCGACCAGTGGGGCACCAAGCTGGGCTTCATCCTCGCCGCGATGGGCTCGGCCATCGGGCTGGGCAACATCTGGCGCTACCCCTACGTCGTCTACGAGAACGGCGGCGGCGCCTTCCTCATCCCCTACTTCGTGGCGCTGGCGACCGCCGGCCTGCCGATCCTGATGCTGGAGTACTCCCTGGGCCACAAGTACCGTCAGGGCGCTCCCGCGACCTTCCACCTGATGAAGGAGAAGTGGGAGTGGCTCGGCTGGTGGCAGGCCGCCGTGTCGTTCGTGATCGCGACCTACTACATCGTGATCCTCGCCTGGTGCCTGAGCTACTTCTACTACTCGTTCGGCCAGCAGTGGGGCGACGACACCGTCGGGTTCTTCATCGGCGACTTCCTCGGCACCTCCGCCGGGGCGGACCCGTCCGGCTTCTGGGAGGTCGGTGGCATCCAGTGGAAGCTGGTCGTCCCGCTGCTGATCGCCTGGGCGCTGGTGTACTTCCTGCTGCTCCGCGGCGTGCGGCACGGCATCGAGCTGGCCTCGCGGGTGCTGATGCCCTTGCTGATCGTGATGCTGCTCCTGATCGTGGTCCGCGCGGTCACCCTGGACGGCGCCACCGACGGCCTCAACACCCTGCTCACCCCAGACTTCGGGGCGCTCGGGGACCCGCAGGTGTGGGTGGCCGCCTACGGCCAGGTGTTCTTCTCGCTGAGCATCGCGTTCTCGATCATGATCGCCTACTCCAGCTACCTGCCCCGCAAGACCGACCTGTCCAACAGCGGGTTCATCGTCGGCCTGTCCAACGCCGGCTTCGAGTTCCTCGCCGCGATCGGTGTCTTTGCGGCACTGGGCTTCCTGGCGCTGACCCAGGACGCGGCGGTCGACGAGGTCGCCGGCGGCGGGGGCGTGGGCCTGGCGTTCATGGTCTTCCCGCAGATCATCAACGAGCTGCCCGCGCTGAACGCCCTCTTCGGGATCCTGTTCTTCGGCACCCTGTTCTTCGCCGGCGTGACCTCGATGGTGTCCATCCTCGAGGCGGTGATCGCGGCCGTCCGGGAGAAGTTCGACCTCGCCCGCACCACCGCGGTCAGCTACATCGTCGGCCTCGCCGCGATCATCAGCCTGCTCTACGTCACCCAGGGCGGCCTGTTCTACCTCGACACGATCGACCACTTCGTGAACAACTACGGCCTCGTGGTCGCCGGCCTCGCCGAGGTCCTGCTCGTGGCCTGGATCGCCAGGACCCTGCGGGACCAGCAGGACCACATCAACGCGACGTCGTACATCCGGGTCGGCGCCTGGTGGACGGTCTCGCTGAAGTACATCACCCCGGTGCTGCTGACCTTCATGATCATCTACAACACCTTCTGGGTGGAGCTTCGGGAGAACTACAGCGGCTACCCGACGAGCGGCCTGCTGATCCTCGGGGTCGGCGCGGTGCTGCTCACCCTGATGTTCGCGCTGGTGTTGGCGCTGAACAGCCGGGCCCCCCACGACAACATCGTCCACACGGGCAAGGAGTGATCCGGATGGACACCGGTGCCATCGTCATGTTCGTCATCGGCGCGCTGTTCCTCTGGGGCGGCCTGCTGCTCGCGGTGGTGAACTACCAGCGCGCCTCCCGACGCGAGTCCGACTAGCCGGCGGCGCCCGCCTCGAGGAGCGGACTGCCCTCCGCCGCCGCGCACCAGGTAGTAGCGTGGCGGTATGGCCGGCCGTGCGTGCGTGGTGTTCGACAAGACACTCACCGACTACGACTTCGGCCCCACCCACCCCATGTCGCCGATCCGGGTGGACCTCACCCTGCGCCTCGCCGACGAGCTCGGCGTGATCGCCGCCCCCGGCACCGACGCAGCGGGCCTGCGCCAGGTGTCGGCGCCCGTGGCCCCCGACGACCTGATCGCCCGCGTCCACACCGACGACCTGATCGAGGCGGTGCAGCGGATGAGCCGCGACCCGCACCAGGTCGACGAGCGGCACGGCCTCGGCTCCGAGGACAACCCGACGTTCGAGGGGATGCACGGTGCGGCGGCGCACATCGTGGGCGCCTCGGTGGAGGCCGCACGACAGGTGTGGACCGGGCAGGTGCTGCACGCGGCCAACATCACCGGCGGGCTGCACCACGCGATGCCGAGCCGGTCCAGCGGCTTCTGCATCTACAACGACGTGGCGGTCGCCATCCGGTGGCTGCTCGACAACGGCGCCGAGAAGGTGGCGTACGTCGATGTGGACGTCCACCACGGCGACGGCGTGGAGCGGGTCTTCTGGGACGACCCCCGGGTGCTGACCATCAGCCTCCACGAGACCGGCCAGATGCTGTTCCCGGGCACGGGCTTCCCCCAGGACACCGGCGGCCCCAACGCCCCGGGCAGCGCGGTCAACGTCGCGCTGCCCCCGGGCACCTCCGACGCCGGGTGGCTGCGGGCCTTCCACGCGGTCGTGCCGCCGCTGCTGCGCGAGTTCGCCCCGGACATCCTGGTCACCCAGCACGGCTGCGACTCCCACATCGAGGACCCACTGGCCCACCTGATGCTCACCGTCGACGGCCAGCGCGCGGCGTACCTGGCCCTGCACGACCTGGCGCACGAGGTCAGCGACGGCAAGTGGCTGGTCACCGGCGGCGGGGGATACGCGATCGTGGACGTCGTCCCCCGGGCCTGGACGCACCTGCTCGCGATCGTCGGCGGGGCTCCCCTCGACCCGCGTACTCCCACGCCGGAGGGCTGGCGCGACCACATCCAGACCCTGCTCGGCCGGGTGGCGCCGTTCCGGCTGACCGACGGCCGGGAGCCGGCCTACCGGGACTGGTCGGAGGGCTACGACCCGGCGACCTGGCTGGACCGGGCGATCCACGCGACCCGGGAGTCGACCTTCCCGCTGAATGGTCTGGACTACCACGCCTGGTGATCCCCGTTTAGCACGGGTCCCGGCGGCGTGTCGGACCCGACACGCGGTGGTTTCGTAAAAACTGTCCGGGAAGTCACCCCTTTCCCAGCGGTCACACTAGGCTCTATTCTCACGGAAGCACATACGTGGGGTCTCCGGCGGGGAAGCCGGGGACGTGGTGTGCTGTGAAAGTGCGGTGCGTAATGGCCTCAAACAGCTCCGGAGACATCTCCGAGGTGAAGTTCTTGACCGTCGCCGAGGTGGCGACCGTCATGCGCGTCTCCAAGATGACCGTGTACCGCCTCGTTCACTCCGGCGAGCTGCCGGCCGTGCGCGTGGGGCGCTCCTTCAGGGTGCCCGAGGACGCGGTGAACGAGTACCTGCGCAAGAGCTACTTCCAGACCGGCTGAAGCTCGCGCGTCGGACGACGACGAAGGTGGCGGACCCTCATCGGGGGTCCGCCACCTTCGTCGTCGGGGGTTCCGAGAGAAGCCTGCCGCTCAGAAGCGGATGAAGTTCGCGGTGACGACCAGCCGGCCGCTGGAGTCGGTCGCCGCGCCCACGCCGATCCGCCGCGGCTTGGGGCTGAGCAGGATGGCCCGGTGACCGGGTGACTGCATCCACATCCGCACCAGCTTCCGCGGCCTCATGGTGCCGCGGCCGAGCGTCTCGCCGGCGTAGCGGGCGTTGCAGCGGTCGAGCACCACGGTCATCGACCGGTGCTCGAACAGGTCGAACGCCGCCAGGTGCCGGCTCCACTCCGCGGCCACCCGGTTCGCGCAGCGGGCGAACCGCACCCGGCGCAGGTCGTGGTGCACGCGGCGCTTGTTGATCAGCCGCTGCACCCGGGTCTCATAGGTGTCGAGCGCGGCGGCGCTCATCGCGGCCGACGTGGCGACGGTCGTGGTCGGCGCCGGTACGGCGTTCGCGGTCGCCGGGGCGACCAGCGACGCGGCGGTCAGGGCAAGTCCCGTCACCGTGCCGGTGAGCGCCGCGACGGCGCGTCGACGGGCGGTGCGGGTGGATCGTGGGCGCAGCGCGCCAAAGCCTCGTGTGTTCATCATCAAGGCCCCTCCCAAGGCCTCATGATCGTGTCCGTGCCGTCCCGGTTGCTACCGGGTCGCGGCTCCGGTCACCTGTGCGCCGAGTCGCTGCACTTGTCGAGCAGTGTCCCCAGCGTGAGCTGTGTCATCAACCTGCTGAATGCAAAGGTATGTCTGCCTGGTACTGGCTCCGAACCCCCAGTATGCCCGTTTTGCCGAGTCGCGTGAGCAAACTGAGAAATAAGTGTCAACTGGGACACGCTGGTCATCTGTCACGTTGTTCCCCGTTCGGGAACGGGACGTGGGAAGCATCGGATCATGACGCGACCGACTTGAGGGACTTTTGCACATCCGTCGCGTGTCCGCCCTCACCCGGGCCGGTCGGGTGGCTGCTGCGGCCGGGTCCAGAGGGCGGTCGATTACCGCCGGTGCCGGACCGGCAAGTAGGCTTGCCGCTTGGCTCGCGCCGTGTCCCTGCGTGCGCGAACGACGACTCGAGGCTCGAAAGGTCCACCTGTGGGTTCTGTCATCAAGAAGCGCCGCAAGCGCATGGCGAAGAAGAAGCACCGCAAGCTGCTCAAGAGGACGCGCATCCAGCGTCGCCGTCAGGGCAAGTAGGCCGCACTCCGCGCCGGGTCGACGGGTGGGCGTCTGATGGGACGAGTCGTTCTGGTCACCGGGGTCTCCGGAGACCTCGGCGGACGTTTCGCGCGCCTGCTCACCGCCGAGCCCGACGTCGAGCGGGTGATCGGCGTCGACGTCGTACCCCCGCGGGGAGACATGGGCGAGGTGCGGTTCGTCCGTGCCGACATCCGCAACCCGGTGATCGCCAAGGTGATCGCCGGCGAGGACGTCGACACGGTGGTGCACATGAGCGTGATCGCCACGCCGGGCACCGCCGGCGGGCGCACCTCCATGAAGGAGCTCAACGTCATCGGGACGATGCAGCTCCTGGCCGCGTGCCAGAAGGCGCCCTCCCTCAAGCGGCTCGTGGTCCGGTCCTCGACCGCCGTGTACGGGTCGTCGCCGCGCGACCCGGCGATGTTCACCGAGGACATGGCACCGAAGCAGATGCCGCGCTCGGGGTTCGCCAAGGACGTGGTGGAGGTCGAGGGCTACGTCCGCGGCTTCGCCCGGCGTCGGCCCGACATCGAGGTGACCATGCTGCGGGCGGCCAACACCGTCGGCCCGACGATCGACTCCCCGATGGCGCAGTACTTCCGGCTGCCTGTCGTGCCCACCGTCCTCGGGTTCGACGGGCGGCTGCAGCTGCTGCACGAGGAGGACCTGCTCGGCGCGCTGCGGCATGCCACACTCGACGGCGTGCACGGCACCTTCAACGTCGCCGGGGACGGCATCTTGATGCTCTCCCAGGCGATCCGTCGGCTCGGCAAGCCCTCGGTGCCGCTGCCGCCGTTCGCCGCCGGCCAGGTCGGGTCGTTCGTGCGCCAGGCGCGGGTCGCGGACTTCTCGCCCGAGCAGATCGCCTACCTGACCTTCGGCCGCGGCGTGGACACCACGCGGATGCGGCAGGTGCTCGAGTTCGAGCCGCGCTACTCCACCGCCACCGCCTTCGACGACTTCGGTCGAACGGTGCAGCCCGGACCGCTGTCCGCCGAACGTGTCGACCTCTGGGAGGGCCTCGTGACCCAGCTGCTGGGAGCCCGCCGTGGCTGACGCGGAGATCATCCCGATCGGCACCCGTGGCCGCCCCGGCCGTGGCACCGGGAGCGCCAAGCCGTCCGCGTCGGCGCGCAACCTGGCCGGCTCGGCCCGGCCCAGGCCGGCTGCCCGGAAGGCGGCGCCGAAGCAGGCCGCGCCTCAGGCTGCCCCCGCGGATGCCGACCCGGCGCCGGTCGAGACCGAGCAGGTGCTGCCGCGGCAGAGCGGGGACCCTGGCTCGGCAGGTGGTGCCTCGAACGGGACCGGTACGACGTCGGCAGGCGACGCCCGGCCGAAGGCTGCGAAGTCCCGGCGGACCTCCGGCCGTGCGCCGGCTCGGGAGACGGGCGCCGCCCCGGCCGGCGGTGCCCCGGACCACGCCGACCCGCCTGAGGCCGCCGCGCCCGGCACTGCCGCGTCCGACACCGACGGCCACGGCTGGAGCTCCTTCACCGGCAGCCACCACGGCGCCGCGGGCGGGGGCATCCCGGCGATCGACTGGATGCAGGCCTTCACCGTCGCGGCCGAGGAGATCTTCGGCGACGACTGGGAGGACCGGCTCGGTGACTTCCTGGCGTTCCTGCGGCGCCGCGCCACCGGCGACTACACGGTCGACGAGTACGGCTTCGACCGCGAGGTCACCGAGAGGTTCTTCTACTCCGCCATCCGCCCGATCGCCGAGAAGTGGTTCCGCGTCGAGGTCCGCGGCGCCGACAACATCCCCACCGACGGCGGCGCGCTCGTGGTGTCCAACCACTCCGGCACCGTCCCCATGGACGGTCTCGTCACCGGGGTGAGCATCTTCGACCACACCGGTCGTCACCTCCGCCCGCTCGGCGCGGACCTGGTCTTCCGGCTGCCGGTCATCGGGGAGCTGGCGCGCAAGGGCGGCGCCACGCTGGCCTGCAACGAGGACGCCGAGCGGATGCTTGGTGACGGAGAGCTCGTCGGCGTGTGGCCGGAGGGGTTCAAGGGGATCGGCAAGCCCTACGCCGACCGTTACAAGCTGCAGCGGTTCGGCAGGGGCGGGTTCGTGTCCGCGGCCGTGAAGACGGGGGTGCCCATCGTGCCCTGCTCGGTGGTCGGCGCCGAGGAGATCTACCCGCTGGTGGGCAACCTACCCTCGCTGGCGCGTCTGCTCGGTGTGCCCTACATCCCGATCACGCCGTTCTTCCCGGCTCTCGGGCTGCTCGGCCTGCTGCCGCTGCCGTCGAAGTGGCTGATCGAGTTCGGCGAGCCGATCCGCACCGACAGCTACGAGGCCGGGGCCGCCGACGACCCGATGCTGGTCTTCAACGTCACCGACCAGGTGCGGGAGACGATCCAGCAGACGTTGTACTCGCTGCTCATGCAGCGACGCTCGGTCTTCCACTGATCCCGGCGGGACCGCCCGCCCACGACCGGGTGCCGACAGCACGAAGACCCGGCCGCCCAGGACCGGGGGAGAGCCGGGGCGCGGCTCAGTCGCCGAGCAGACCACCCAGGTCGCCCAGGCCGCCGGTGTCGCCGCCGGTGCCGGCGTCGGTGCCGGTGTCGGTGTCGGTTGTCGGGAAGGATCGTCTCGACGATCCCGGTGAGACCGTCGGTGAGGTCCTCGGCGAGCTCCTCGGTGGCCTTCTGCGGGGGCGACTTCTCGCCGGTGCCCTTGCTCTTCGTGCCGTCCTCGAGACCGGGCAGCAGGCTGGGCCAGGACTCGGGCTCGTTCCAGGCGGGGGTGGGGTCGGGCGAGGTCGGTGCGGAGGCCTCCGCGGGCGCAGGCGACGTGGCCGGGGCCGCGGCGGAGGTCGGCTGCGGGTCGGCGGGCGGCTTCGCGGCTCCGACGGCGCCCTTGGGCACCACCACGGGGTGGCTGTTGGAGAGGTCGGCCCCGGCGGCGCGGCCGAGGGCCTCGTCGACCTCGGCGCGGGCCAGGAAGATGTCCGGGACCTCGACCGCCGGAAGGTCGCTCGCGCAGGTGCCGCACAGGCCGTTGGCCTCGCGGTCGATCTGCTGCAGGAGCAGCGCGGCGGCGCTGAGCTCGTCCTGGGCGCTCGCGGGGACCTCGGAGGCGAGTGCCTCCAGCGTCGCGACGCTCTCGGTGGTGAACGTCCGCACCGCGACGACCGTCTCCGGGTCGCCGCTGTCGCGGAAGGTGTCGAGGAGCAGCCGGGAGCCCTCGGCAGCAGAGCTGCGGAAGGCGGCGAGCGTCTCCGGGACGCGGGGCTCGGTCACCGGCGAGCCCGTCGCGACGAGGCCCTGGACCTCGGAGAGCCGGTCGGAGGCCTGGCCGAGCAGGTCGCGTCCCTTGCCGGCCTCGCTCATGCTGAGCCCCACCTCGGCGCGCTCGATGCCGCGCTTGATCGGGTAGAGGGCGTCGCCGGGCAGGGAGCTCTGGGCGGCGGCGGCCATGGTCGCGGTGCCGCCGACGAGCACGAGCGCGGAGGCTGCGGCGACCAGCCGGCGCTCGCGGCGGCCCTGCTGCCGCGGCGGCAGCAGCAGGTCGGCCGTCTCGGGCCGCAACGCGGTCTCCGCCTCCAGCATCAGCCGGCTGCGCAGGTCGCGCGCGAATTCCTCGCGCGGCGCCACCGGCTCGTGGCTGCGCAGCGTGTCGACGACCTGGAGAAGCTCCGACATCTCCTCGGTGCGCGCGCGGCGCCGCTGCGCACCGTCCGCGGCGGCGGCGAACTCCTCGGCGCTCCGTCGCGCCTGGAACAGGGAGGTCATCGAAGTGGTCCTGTCCGTACCTGCTGTCGGCTGCCGCGGGTCGCGCGGCCTGTCGCCAGGGTCAACGAACCGTGCGGCGTCGAAGTTACGCGGGGTGGGCGAGCCCACCCTCGACACCGGAGGTGAAGAAAGGCACCTCGGGTCATCGCAGACCCTCGGGGAGCAGCTTCGCGAGGTTGCGGACCCCGCGCAGCTGCAGCTGCTTGACCGCGCCGTCGCTGCGGCCGAGGACCTTGGCGGTCTCGGCGATGGACAGGCCCTGCAGGAAGCGCAGGACGAGGCACTCCTGCTGCTCGGTGGGCAGCTCGTTGAGCGCCTGCAGCAGCGCCTCGTTCGTCAGCGACGCCAGCACCGCGTTCTCCGGGCCCTCGGTCGCGGAGTCGTGGGCCCCCATGTCCTCGGTGGCGTACTCCAGCCGGGTCCGGCCGGCCTTGTAGTGGTCGGCGGTGAGGTTGCGGGCGATGGTCATCAGCCAGGCGCCGAAGTCCTTGCCCTGCCACTTGAAGGAGCTCATGCTCCGCAGGGCCCGGAAGAAGGTCTCGGAGGTGAGGTCCTCGGCGAGCGCCACCGAGCCCAGCCGGTAGTAGAGGAACCGGTAGACCGAGGCGTGGTAGTGGTCGTAGAGCATCCCGAACGCCTCGGAGTCCCCGCCGCGGGCCAGCTCCACCAGGGCGATCAGCCTCGAGCCCTCGGCCGCGTCCTCCTCGGAGGAGGTGGCCAGGTCGGAGTCTCCGGCGGGGCCGGTCCCGCTCGTGGGCGGGTGGTAGTCGAGCGCCTCGGCGAGCAGGAGGCCGGCCGCAGCCCGGTCGCGCGAGACGCGGCTCACGCCGGTGCAGGCGAGGGCGGGCGCGGGGTGGAGGACCTCGGCCAGGGCCAGGCGGAGCGCGTCGAAGCCGTCCGCGACCTCGGCCCTCCGCGTGAACATCCGAACGTCTCCCTCGTTCCGGCCCAGGGGCCGTTGCTCCCCGTTTGTCAGCCGCTCGGCCTTTTGTCAGCCACTCAGGCTAGGCGGGGACCCCGGGTTTGTGAACCCGTCTGTAACTCCGAGTTGCAGACAATCGAGTGTTCCCCGTCACAGAGTGTGGCAAACCAGGGCGCCGGTTCGCGGTGGTTCGTCCGGAACGTCCCGGCGGTGGCCGCACGCCGACCGCCGGCCCGCGTCGCCGCCCGCCGGGGGCCCGGTCAGACGAGCCTGCGGCGGATCGCGACCCCCGCGGCCACGCTGCCGCTGACCGCACCGGCCACCGCCGCGGCGACCAGGCCGGCGCGGGCGGCCTTCCGCCCGGTGCGGTAGTCGCGGACCCGCCAGCCGTTGGCCCGGGCGTGCTCGCGCAGCCGGTGGTCGGGGTTGATCACGCACGGGTCGCCGACCAGGGACAGCATCGGCAGGTCGTTGTAGGAGTCGGAGTAGGCCGAGCAGCGGGACAGGTCGAGGCCCTCCCGGTCGGCGAGGGCGCGGATCGCCTCCGCCTTCGCCGGACCGTGCAGCAGGTCGCCGACGAGCCGGCCGGTGTAGACCCCGCCCTCGTGCTCCGAGACCGTGCCGAGGGCGCCGGTGAGGCCGAGCCGCTGGGCGATGATCGTGGCGATCTCGATCGGGGCGGCCGTGACCAGCCAGACGCGCTGGCCCTGGTCGAGGTGCAGCTGGGCGAGCGCCCGGGTCCCCGGCCAGATCCGGTGCGCCATGGCCTCCTCGAAGATCTCCTCGCCGAGGTCCTGGAGGTCCTCCACCCGGTGGCCCTTGATGAAGTCCAGCGCCGACGCGCGGGCCTCGGCGACGTGCTCGGGGTCCTCGACGCCGACCACGCGGAAGTAGGCCTGCTTCCACGCCGCGGCGAGGATGTCGCGGGTCGTGAAGAACTTCCGCCGGTGCAGCCCCTTGGCCAGGTGGAAGATCGAGGCGCCCTGCATGATCGTGTTGTCGACGTCGAAGAACGCGGCCGCCGCGGGGTCCGGCGGCGTGGCGAGGGCCGACTCGACCTCGGCGGCCGCGGCAGCGGCCTCGCCCGCGAGGACCGACCGGCGGCGCAGGTCGACGTACGAGGGGGACCGGTGCCGTCTGCTGGGCTGCGCCGCGTTCACGAGAGGTCACCCTAGTCTCCGGCTCGTCGCCCCGGACAGCCTGTGTCCGGGGGGGGATCGTGCGCTGTCGGGCCCGTGCCGATGTGCCAGACTCGTCGCCGTGAGTGCCGTCTCCAACGTGGCCGACCTGCTCGCCAGGGCTGCGCAGGACAACCCCGACCGGGTCGCCGTGGTCGAGGCGGCCTCGGGACGCCGGATGACCTGGGCAGAGCTCGACGCCGAGGCCGACCGGGTGGCCTCGGGCCTCGCCGCGCTCGGGCTGGTGGCCGGCTTCCGGGTCGCGATCGCGCTGCCGAACCGGATCGAGCTCGTCGCCGCCTACCTCGGGGCGCTGCGCGCCCGCCTGGTGGCGGTCCCGGTGAACCCGCAGTCCACCACCGGGGAGACCGTGCGGACGATCGCCGACAGCGGTGCTCGCCTGGTGGTCGCCGACCTGTCCACGGTCGCCACCGTCCGCTCGGCCGTCGCCGGCTTCGAGGACGCCCTCGTCGGGGCCGACGAGGAGCTGCGCGCCCGCACCGTGGTCCCGCGCGTGGTCGTCGCGGCCGCCCCGACGCTGCCGGGAGAGGTGGCGTGGCGCGAGCTCCTCGGAGAGGAGCCCCGTGGCATCCCGGTCCCCGACGACCCGGAGGCGCTGGCGGTGCTGCTCTACACCAGCGGCGCCTCCGGCCGTCCCCGCGCGGCGATGCTCAGCCACCGGGCCCTGCTGGCCAACATCGAGCAGGCCGCCGCCGTCGACCCGCCCCTGGTCACCGGTGACGACGTCGTGCTCGGGGTGCTCCCGCTGTTCCACGTCTACGGGCTGAACGCGGTGCTCGGCCAGGTGCTGCGGCAGCAGGCGCGGCTGGTGCTCACCGAGGGGTTCGACGTCGAGGGCACCCTGGACCTGGTCGAGGACGAGGCGGTGACCGTCGTACCGGTCGCGCCGCCGGTGCTGGCCTACTGGCGCGACGTGGAGGACCTCGCCGGGCGGCTGCACGGCGTCCGCACCGTGCTGTCGGGGTCGGCGCCGCTGGCCCCCGAGCTCGTGGCCGAGTTCGAGGAGCGGGCCCGGGTGACCGTGCACCAGGGGTACGGGCTGACCGAGGCCGCCCCGGTGGTCACCTCCACGCAGTGCAGCCGCACTCCCAAGCGCGGCTCGGTGGGCGCCGCGCTGCCCGGGATCGAGCTCCGGCTGGTCGACGAGGGCGGCCACGCCCCCGAGGGCGCCGACCCCGGGGAGATCCGGGTGCGGGGGCAGAACCTCTTCTCGGGCTACTGGCCCGACGGCACCGACGGCCCCGACCGGGACGGCTGGTGGGCGACCGGGGACGTGGGCTTCCTCGACGCCGACGGCGACCTGTTCCTCGTCGACCGGCTCAAGGACCTCGTCATCGTCTCCGGGTTCAACGTCTACCCGGTCGAGGTCGAGGACACGATCGTCGAGCTCGACGCGGTCGCGGAGGCCGCCGTGATCGGCGTGGCCGACGACGCGACCGGCGAGGCCGTGGTGGCCTACGTCAAGCAGCGGGCCGGCTCGTCCCTGGCGCCGGACGAGGTCGCCGAGCAGGTCCGCGAGCACTGCGCGGCGCGCCTGGCCAGGTTCAAGCAGCCGACCCTGGTCCACGTCGTCGACGAGCTGCCGCACACCCCGACCGGCAAGATCGCCAAGGGCAGGCTGCGCACGGTCGAGCGCCGGCGGCACCTAGGCTTGCTCGAGTGAGCGACACCCACCCCTCCGGCGCCACCGAGCTCGGCGAGACCCCGCCCCGCGTGGTGCTGTACTCCAAGCCCGGCTGCCACCTGTGCGACGACGCCCGCGAGGTCGTCGCGGCGGTGTGCGCGGAGCTCGGCGAGCGCTTCGACGAGGTCGACATCACCACCTCGGAGGAGCTCGTGCGGGCCTACGGCGAGCAGATCCCGGTGACCGTCGTGGACGGGGAGCAGCACGACTTCTGGCGGGTGGACGCCGGACGGCTGCGCGCCGCGCTCGTCTAGACAGAGCCCGCAGGCCCGGGGCCCCGGAGGGCGTGAGACAGGTCACCTGTGCTAGGGGTCGAACGTCCCTGGTTTGTTCCCACGTTCACAAACTCCTAAAGTGGCCCTCGCTGCCGGTGGGTGCACCCCGAGATACGGGCCTGTCCGCCGCGCCCCGGCGGCTTCAGGAGAGTCGTGACCCCAGCGCGCGAGAACCGCAACGGCCCCGTCCCGGGCGCCGGCGGGGGTGCGTCGCAACCCGACCTCCGTCCCGGCGCCGCGCCGGTGGGCTCCTCCCGGGCGCCCGAGCGGGGGATCCCCGAGGCCACCGTGGCCCGGCTGCCGATCTACCTGCGCGCCCTGGTCACCCTCGCCGACCGCGGGATCGCCACCTGCTCGAGCGAGGAGCTCGCCGCGGCCGCCGGCGTCAACAGCGCCAAGCTGCGCAAGGACCTGAGCTACCTCGGCTCCTACGGCACCCGCGGCGTCGGCTACGACGTCGAGTACCTGCGCTACCAGATCGCCCGCGAGATCGGCGTGACCCAGGACTGGCCGGTCGTCATCGTCGGCATCGGAAACCTCGGCCACGCCCTCGCCAACTACTCCGGCTTCACCTCGCGCGGGTTCCGCATCGTCGCGCTTCTCGACAACGACCCCGCCCGGGTGGGGGGACGGGTCGCCGGGATGGGCATCCGCCGTACCGAGGAGCTCGAGACCGTGGTGGCCGAGCACGGCGTGGCCATCGGCGTGATCGCCACCCCCGCCGCCGCGGCGCAGGGGGTCTGCGACCGGCTGGTCGGCGCCGGGGTCACCAGCATCCTGAACTTCGCGCCGACCGTGCTCTCCGTCCCCCAGGGGGTCGACGTCCGCAAGGTCGACCTGTCGATAGAGCTGCAGATCCTCGCCTACCACGTCCAGCGCAAGGCGATCAGCGCCGCCGGCGCGGACGTGCCCGCGGCACCCGGCCTGGCCGACGGCCCCGACCTGTCCCAGGTGGTGGGGTCGGCATGAGCGTCCTCGTGGTGGGGGTGTCCCACAAGACCGCCCCGGTCTCCGTGCTCGAGCGGCTCACGCTCGACGGTGACGCGATGGCCAAGCTCGTGCACGACGTGGCCGACTCCGAGCACGTGCTGGAGGCCACCGCGATGGCCACCTGCAACCGGATCGAGGTCTACGCCGACGTGGACCGGTTCCACGGCAGCGTGGAGACCGTCTCGCGGCTGCTGTGCGAGCGGGCCGACCAGCAGCCCGAGGACGTCGTCCCGCACCTGTACGTCCACTACGACGACGGCGCGGTCTCCCACCTGTTCCACGTCGCCTCCGGCCTGGACTCGATGGTGGTCGGCGAGGGGCAGATCCTCGGCCAGGCCCGTGGCGCGCTGCGCCTGGGCCAGGAGACCGGCACCATCGGGCCGGCGCTCAACCTGCTGTTCCAGCAGGCGCTGCGCGTCGGCAAGCGGGCCCACGCCGAGACCGACATCGACCGCGCCGCGCCCTCGCTGGTCACCGCCGCCCTCGACCGGGCCGTCGCCCACGTCGGCCCGGTCGCCGGCAAGCGGGTCCTGGTCGTCGGCGCCGGCTCCATGGCCTCGCTGGCGGTCTCCACCGTCTCCCGGCTCGGCGCCGCGGACGTGGCCATCGCCAACCGCACCGACGCGAACGCCTCCCGCCTCGCCGAGCAGTACGGCGCACGGGTGTCCGCGCTGGCCGACCTCGGGCCCGAGATCGCCGCGTCCGACGTGCTGGTCTCCTGCACCGGGGCGGCCGGGGTGGTGCTGTCGCTGGCGCAGGTCGCCGCGGCCCGCAACCACGCCACCGAGCCGCTCGCGGTCCTCGACCTGGCCCTGCCCCACGACGTGGACCCGGCCGTCGCCGAGCTTCCCGGCATCGAGCTGGTCGGCCTGACCAGGCTTGCCGAGGAGCTGCAGGAGGGACAGACCGGGGCCGACATCGCCGCGGTCAAGGAGATCGTCTCCCAGGAGATCAGCGCCTTCCTCGCCGCCCGGCACACGGCGAACGTGACCCCCACCGTGGTCGCCCTGCGCACGATGGCCACCGGGGTCGTCGACGCCGAGCTCGAGCGGCTGCTCACGCGGCTGCCCGACCTCGACCCCGACGTCCGCGCGGAGGTGGAGCTGGCCGTCCGCCGGGTGGCCGACAAGCTGCTGCACCGGCCGACGGTCCGGGTCAAGGAGCTCGCCAACGAGAGCGGCGCGATCTCCTACGCCGCCGCCCTCGCCGAGCTGTTCGCGCTCGACTCCGACACGGTCGCGGCGATGACCCGGGCGGAGGGGGTGTCATGACCGAGCAGCCGCTGCGCGTGGGCACCCGCGCCTCCCTGCTGGCCCGCACCCAGAGCGAGACCGTGGCCGCCGCCCTGCGTGAGGCCCTGGGCCGGGAGGTGGTCCTCGCCGAGGTCACCACCGAGGGCGACGTGTCCGCCGCGTCGCTGGCGTCGATGGGTGGCGCCGGGGTGTTCGTCAGCGCCCTGCGCGAGGCGCTGCTGCGCGGCGACGTCGATGTCGCCGTG
This sequence comes from uncultured Actinomycetota bacterium, assembly GCA_963747975.1. Classification (GTDB taxonomy): domain Bacteria; phylum Actinomycetota; class Actinomycetes; order Propionibacteriales; family Nocardioidaceae; genus Nocardioides_C. The sequence continues at coordinate 1,015,176 of CAVVHI010000003.1, read as the reverse complement.
CACTCGCTCAAGGACCTCCCCACCGACCCTGCCGAGGGCATCACGCTGGCCGCCGTACCCCTGCGCGAGGACCCGCGCGACGTGGTCGTGGCCCGCGACGGCCTCACCCTGGGCGAGCTCCCCCCGGGGTCCCGGGTCGGCACCGGCTCGCCGCGCCGGGCCTCGCAGCTGCGGGCCCTCGGCATGGGCCTGGAGGTCGTCGACATCCGCGGCAACGTGGACACCCGCATCCGGTACGTCACCTCCGGGGACCTCGACGCCGTCGTCCTCGCCCGCGCCGGGCTGTCCCGGATCGGCCGGGTGGCGGAGGCCACGGAGGTGCTCGACCCCCTGCAGATGCTTCCCGCACCCGGCCAGGGTGCGCTGGCAGTGGAGTGCCGCAGCGACGACGAGTTCCTGGTCGACCAGGTTCGCATCGCGCTGGACGACGACCGCACCCGCGCAGCCGTCACGGCTGAGCGGACCGTGCTCAACGTGCTCGAGGCCGGCTGCTCGGCCCCCGTGGGCGCGCTCGCCGAGGTCGCCGAGGGCGACGACGGCGAGGAGCTCTGGGTCCGTGCGGTCGCCCTGTCGTACGACGGCGCGGTCGCCGTACGACGATCTGCCACCGGCACACCCGACAACGCCGTCGGAGTGGGCCAGCGCCTCGCAGCAGAGATGCTCGACGAAGGTGCCGACACCCTGATCACGGAGCAGGTGTCATGACCGCACGGAACACCAAGAGCGAGAAGGCGACAGTGAGCAAGACCGCTACGAAGACCGCACCCACGCGCGCCACCAAGGCCAAGTCCGTGCCGAAGAAGTCCGCCGAGACGAAGGCGACGACCGGCGGTGAGGACACCCCGAAGCCGTCCTCGCCGGTCGGGTTCGTCTCGTTCGTCGGCAGCGGGCCCGGTGACCCGGAGCTGCTGACCGTCCGGGCGGCCGACCTGCTGGGTGCGGCGGACGTGGTGATCACCGAGGTGCCCTCGCACGCCGACCTGGTGCGCGCCTGCCTCGGCCTGCCGGCGCCGAGGAAGGTCGTGGACGAGGACGGCACCGAGGTGCTCGAGGACGTCGGCGGCCCCGAGATCGTCGACGGCGGCTTCGGCACCGACGGCCAGCCGCTGACCCACGCGGCCCGCGCGAAGGTCGTCGTCAAGCACGCCAAGAGCGGCCGCCGGGTGGTCCGGCTGATGGCCGGCGACCCGTTCGTCTACGCCTCGGGACCCGAGGAGGCGCAGGCCTGCGTCAAGGCCGGGATCGCCTTCGAGATCGTGCCCGGGGTGTCCTCGGTGACCGCGGTGCCCGCCTACGCCGGCATCCCGCTGACCACCAAGAACAACCGCGAGGTCGCGGTGGTCACCTGCGGCGAGACCAAGATCGACTGGAGCCAGTACGCCGACGACCGGACGCTGGTGCTGCTCTCGGCGGTCAGCTCGATCGGCGACACCGCCAAGGCGCTCGTCGCCGCCGGCCGGCCCGCGGACACCCCGGTGTCGATGACCCGGGTCGGCACGACCACCGAGCAGTCCACGGTCGTGTCCACCCTCGAGCAGATCGCCGCGGACGCCCGCGCGGCCAAGATGACCCCGCCGGCGATCACCGTGGTCGGCGACGTGGTCGACCTGCGCACCACGCTCTCGTGGTTCGAGACCAAGCCGCTGTTCGGCTGGCGCGTCCTCGTGCCGCGCACCAAGGAGCAGGCCGGGTCGCTCTCGCAGCGGCTGCGCGGCTACGGCGCGGTCCCGGAGGAGGTGCCGACCATCTCCGTGGAGCCGCCGCGCAACCCGCAGCAGATGGACAAGGCGGTCCGTGGCCTCGTCGAGGGCCGCTACGAGTGGATCGCGTTCACCTCGGTCAACGCGGTGAAGGCGGTGCGCGAGAAGTTCGACGAGTACGGCCTCGACGCCCGGGCGTTCTCCGGCCTGAAGATCGCCGCCGTCGGCGGCAAGACCGCCCAGGCGATCGCCGACTGGGGCCTGCGCGCCGACCTGGTGCCCTCCGGCGAGCAGTCCGCGCGCGGCCTGGTCGAGGACTGGCCGCCGTACGACGAGGTGCTCGACCCGATCGACCGGGTCTTCCTGCCCCGTGCCGACATCGCCACCGAGACCCTGGTGGCCGGCCTGGTGGAGCTCGGCTGGGAGGTCGACGACGTCACCGCCTACCGCACCGTGCGCGCCACCCCGCCGCCGGCGCCGACCCGTGAGGCGATCAAGACCGGCAAGTTCGACGCGGTGGTGTTCACCTCCTCCTCGACCGTGCGCAACCTCGTCGGGATCGCCGGCAAGCCGCACGCCTCGACGGTGATCGCGGTGATCGGCCCGGCCACGGCGAAGACCGCCGAGGAGCACGGCCTGCGCGTCGACGTCCTCGCGCCCTCCCCGTCGGCCGAGGTGCTCGCCGACGCCCTCGCCGACTTCGGCGCCGCCCGCCGGGCAGCGCTGATCGAGGCCGGGCAGCCGGTCACCAAGCCGTCCGAGCGGCGCCCCTCGGCCCGCCGGAAGGCCACCTGACCGTGGGCTACCCGGAGGTCCGTCCCCGCCGGCTCCGCCGTACCGCCGCCCTGCGCCGGCTGGTGCGCGAGACCTCGCTCGAGTCACGGCAGCTGGTGCTGCCGGTGTTCGTGCGCGAGGGCGCCACCGAGCCGGTGCCGATCGGGTCGATGCCGGGCGTCGTGCAGCACACGCGCGACTCGCTGCGCGCCGCCGCCGCGGAGGCCGCCTCCCTCGGTCTCGGCGGGATCATGCTGTTCGGCGTGCCCGAGACCAAGGACGCCACCGGCTCCTGCGGCCTGGACCCCGAGGGCGTGCTGAACGTCGCGATCCGCGACGTCGTCGCCGAGGTCGGGGACGCGCTGCCGGTGATGGCGGACCTGTGCCTGGACGAGTTCACCGAGCACGGCCACTGCGGCGTGCTCGCCGAGGACGGCTCGGTCGACAACGACGCGACGCTGGAGGTGTACGCCGAGATGGCGGTCGCCCAGGCCGAGGCCGGGGTGGACGTCGTGGGTCCCAGCGGGATGATGGACGGACAGGTCGCGGTGGTCCGTGAGGCGCTCGACGCCGCGGGCCACACCGACGTGGCGGTCCTGGCCTACTCCGCGAAGTACGCCTCCGCCTTCTACGGCCCCTTCCGGGAGGCCGTGGACTCCTCGCTGAAGGGCGACCGGCGGACCTACCAGCAGGACCCCGCCAACGGCCTCGAGGGCGTCCGCGAGGCGCTGCTCGACGTCAGCGAGGGGGCCGACCTGGTGATGGTGAAGCCGGCGCTGGGTTACCTCGACGTGGTCCGCGCCGTCTCCGAGGCGGTCGACGTCCCGGTGGCGGCCTACAACGTCTCCGGCGAGTACTCCATGGTGGAGGCGGCGGCGGCGAACGGCTGGATCGACCGGGAGGCGGCGATCCTGGAGTCGCTCACGTCGATCCGGCGGGCCGGTGCCGACGTGGTGCTGAGCTACTGGGCCGCCGAGGCCGCGACGCTGCTGCGCTGACCCGGGGGTCCGCCCCCTGAGGGCGGAGCCGGCCTGTGGTCCTGCCTCAGCCGGTGAGGTTCGCGACGCACTCGCTGAACGCGGGCGTGCCGGCCAGCAGGCCCTCGGCGGTGCACTTCAGCGTCGCCTCGGTCTTGGACAGCAGGCCGTCGGTGGCCTCGTCGATCGGCTCGGTGACCGGGTCGGTGACCTCCTCGACGGTCTCCTCGACCGGGTCGGTCACCTTCTTGGTGGTGTCGGTGACCTTCTTGGTCGTCTCGCCGACGGTGTCGGTGACGTCCTTCGTGGTCTTCTCCACGGGCTCGAGCGGGCCGCTGTCCGTGCCGTCGGGCGCGGCCGGGAGCGGAGAGCCGGTCGACCCGTCCGGGGCGGCCCCGGCGGACGTCCCGCCGCCGGTGCTGCCGGTGCTGCCGCCGGACCCGCCCGGCTGCCTGCCGTCACGCTGCTGCCGCGTGTCGCGCGACCTCGCCTTCGGGTCACCGGAGGTGCCGCGGGTGAACACCGCGTCGCCGTAGCTCGGGGTGAGCACGGTGGAGGTGGCCACGCCGTTGGGTACCGGGGAGTAGTCGCCGTCGAGGTAGGCGTTCATGATCGCGATGACCAGGTCGACGTACTCCTGGCTGTGGTTGTAGCGGTAGACCGAGGCCTTCTGCCCGCCGTAGGTGGAGAGGTCCTCGTCGCCGCTGCACAGGTACACCGCGCTGGCCAGCGCCGCGTCGTCGATGTCCTGCGGGTCGCGGGCGCCGTCGCCGTCGCCGTCCACGCCGACGACCGACCACGTCGAGGGGATGAACTGCATCGGACCGACCGCGCGGTCGAAGACCGGGTCGTCGTCGTACTGCCCGGCGTCGGTGTCACGGATCTCCGCGGTGCCGTTGCTGCCGTCGAGCGGGATGCCGTAGATGCCCGGCCGGCTCTTGCCGTCGTCGCCGAGCACGTTGCCGCCGTAGCGGCCGTGGTCGGACTCCACCCGGCCGATCGCGGCGACCAGCTCCCAGGTCAGGTTGCACGACGCGTCGGCGGAGCCGATGACCTGGGCGCTGCGCTGGTAGGCCGCCAGGGCGGCGGCCGGGATGCCGTTGACGGAGGCGCTCTCGACGACGCGGTCCGCGGCGCCCTCGGGGATGCCGGGGGCGATCGACCCGGGCCGGGCCACGGTGGCCGGTGCCTCGATGGCCTCGTCGGGGACGGTGCTGCCGTCGGGCAGGGACTGTCCGCTCCCGGGGGAGGTGGCGCTCGCCGAGGAGCTCGCCGCGAGGCTGGTGGTCCACGCGCCGGACAGCAGGGCCAGCGGTACGAGCGCGGTCGCCTTCTGCCACGTGGTCAGTCGCTTCTGAGCCATCTGGTCCCTCTCCCCGTCGGTCCTGCCTCCCGGGACGCGTCCGCACGCCTACCCGAGAGCTCCCTCTCGCACACCTCAACGAGCCACCGCCGAGGAGGTTACGCGCCGACCAGGGTAGGACCGGGTCGACTTCCGGGCCGGTCGCCGGTTGACCAGGCTCACAGGGGCTGGGTTCGTCCCCTGTTGGTCGGTCGGGGACAATGGGCCGGGTGAGCTCCCAGGACACCACCGCCTCGGCCGCGCTCTTCGCGCGTGCCTCCGCCGTGACTCCCGGCGGGGTGAACTCCCCGGTCCGTGCCTTCAACGCCGTGGGCGGCACCCCCCGGTTCGTCGACAGCGCCCGCGGTGCCTACCTCGTCGACGTCGACGGCAACGAGTACGTCGACCTGGTGGGCAGCTGGGGGCCGATGCTGCTCGGCCACGCCCATCCCGAGGTGATCGCCGCCGTCCACGAGGCCGTCGCCCGCGGGACGTCGTACGGCACACCGACCCGGCCGGAGGTGGAGCTGGCCGAGGAGATCGTGGCCCGCACCCCGGTCGAGAAGGTCCGGCTGGTCTCCTCCGGCACCGAGGCCACCATGTCCGCGATCCGGCTCGCCCGCGGGTTCACCGGCCGCGACCTCGTGGTGAAGTTCTCCGGCTGCTACCACGGCCACGTCGACTCGCTGCTCGCCTCGGCCGGGTCGGGGCTCGCCACGCACGCCGTCCCCGGCACGCCCGGCGTCCCGGCCGGCTCCACCGCGGCGACCCTGGTGCTGCCGTACAACGACCGGGCCGCCGTCGAGGCGGCGTTCGCCGAGCGCGGCGACGAGATCGCCTGCCTGATCACCGAGGCCGCTCCCGGCAACATGGGCGTGGTCCCGCCCGAGCCCGGGTTCAACGCCTTCCTCGCCGAGACCTGCCGGCGGCACGGCGCGCTGTTCGTCAGCGACGAGGTGATGACCGGCTTCCGGGTCACCCGGCAGGGGCAGTGGGGCCTCGACGGCGCCGTCGAGGGGTGGACCCCGGACCTGATGACCTTCGGCAAGGTGATGGGCGGCGGCTTCCCGGCCGCGGCCTTCGGCGGACGCGCGGACGTGATGGGCCACCTCTCCCCGGAGGGGGCGGTCTACCAGGCCGGCACCCTGTCGGGGAACCCGGTCGCCACCACTGCCGGGCTGACCACGCTGCGGCTGGCCACCGACGAGGTCTACGCCCGGCTCGGCGAGACCTCCGCCCGGCTCCGCGCCGCCGTCGCCGAGGCGTTCACCGAGGCCGGCCTGCCGCACCTGGTCCAGGGCACCGGGAACATGTTCAGCGTCTTCTTCGTCGAAGAGGACGTGACCGCCGTGCCGAGCTTCGAGGTGGCCGCCACCCAGCGCACCGACCGGTTCCGCGCCTTCTTCCACGCGATGCTCGAGCGCGGGGTCTACCTGCCGCCGAGCGCGTTCGAGGCGTGGTTCCTCTCCGCCGCGCACGACGAGCGGGCGGTGGACCGGGTCGTCTCCGCGCTCCCCGAGGCCGCCCGCGCCGCCCTCGCCGTCCCCGACCCCGAGGAACGTGCATGAAGACCGTCGTACACCTGCTCCGCCACGGCGAGGTGCACAACCCGACCGGGGTGCTCTACGGGCGCCGGCCGGGGTACCACCTCTCCGACCTCGGCCGCCGGATGGCCCAGCGGGTGGCGGACACCGTCGGCGACCGCGACATCACCCACATCGTCTCCTCGCCCCTCGAACGGGCCCGGGAGACCGCCGCCCCGCTCGCCGAGGCACGCCGGCTCGAGGTGGTCACCGACGACCGGGTCATCGAGTCCGGCAACGTGTTCGAGGGGGAGACCTTCGGCGCCGGCGACGGGGTGCTGCGCAAGCCCCGGACGTGGATCCACCTGTGGAACCCCTTCCGGCCCTCGTGGGGGGAGCCCTACAAGCAGGTCGCCGCGCGGATGATGGCGGGCGTGTACGACGCACGCGACTTCGCGCGGGGACACGAGGCCGTGGTCGTCTCCCACCAGCTGCCGATCTGGATCACCCGGCTGCACGCCGAGCACCGCACGTTCCTCCACGACCCTCGCCGCCGGCAGTGCACGCTGTGCAGCCTCACCTCGTTCACCTTCGAGGACGACCACCTGACCACGGTGAGCTACTCCGAGCCGGCCGCGGACATGCTGCCGCTGAAGGACCGCGCGGCGCCTTTCTCGGCGGGTGGGGCCGCCGACGAGGACAAGCCCCCCGCGGGAGCCTGAGTTGCCGCACCGGACCACCAGGCGGCGTGGCGCCGCGACCCTCGCCGCGCTGCTCGCCACCACCGTGCTGGCCGCCTGCTCCAACGACGAGGTCGGCAGCTCCGGCGACACCGGGTTCGTCGCCGGCAAGGGGATCATCACCCGGCTCGCCGTGGAGGACCGGGAGCAGCCCGGGGAGGTCGCCGGCGAGACCCTGGAGGGCGAGCCGGTCTCCCTCGCCGACTACGAGGGCACCACCGTCGTGGTCAACGTGTGGGGCTCCTGGTGCGCTCCCTGCCGGGCCGAGGCCCCGCACCTGGTGGAGGCCTCGAAGGAGCTCGCCGACGAGGGCGTGGAGTTCCTCGGCATCAACTCCCGCGACCTCGACCGGGCGGCCGCGCAGGCCTTCCAGCGCCGGTTCGAGGTGCCCTACCCCTCGATCTACGACCAGAAGGGCCAGACCCTGCTCGCGTTCCGCGGCACGCTCAGCCCCAACGCCATCCCGAGCACCGTGGTGATCGACGACCAGGGCCGGGTGGCGGCCAGCATCATCGGCGAGACCTCGAGGTCGACCCTCGTCGGCCTCGTCGAGGACGTCCTGGCGGGTGAGGGCTGATGCCGCTCACCGACATCGGGGACTGGTTCGCCGGCACCGCCCTCGACGGGTCGCTGCTGCTCGCGGTCCCGGTCGCGGTCGTCGCCGGGCTGGTGTCGTTCTTCTCGCCGTGCGTCGTACCCCTGCTGCCCGGCTACCTGTCCTACGCGACCGGCCTGTCCGGGACCGACCTCGAGAACGCGCGGCGCGGCCGGATGGTGCTCGGCACCTCGCTGTTCGTGCTCGGTTTCTCGGTGGTCTTCGTCGCGATGGGCACCGCCTTCGGCGCCCTCGGTGACTGGCTGATCGTCTACGGCCGCGAGATCAGCATGGTGCTCGGCGGGTTCACCATCCTCGTGGGGCTCGCCTTCCTCGGCGCCGTCCCGTGGTTCCAGCGCGACATGCGGGTGCACAAGGTGCCCGCCGTCGGCCTCACCGCCGCACCGATGCTGGGCGTGCTGTTCGGCCTCGGCTGGACCCCGTGCATCGGCCCCACCCTCTCGGCGGTGCAGGCGCTGGCCTTCACCGAGGGCACGGCCGGGCGTGGCGCGCTGCTGAGCCTGGCCTACAGCATCGGCCTCGGGCTCCCGTTCATCGTCGCCGGCCTCGCCTTCCGCAAGATGCTCAGCACCGTGGCGTGGGTGCGCCGGCACCAGGTGTGGGTCACCCGCATCGGCGGCCTGATGCTCATCGCCGTCGGCCTGCTGCTGGTCACCGGCGCCTGGGACGTGTGGATGGCCTACCTCCGCGGCTGGGTCGGCAGCTTCTCGGTGGCGGTATGACCGGCACCGGCACGAAGGGTCACGACCGGCCATGAGCGTCGACACCGAACCCCGCCAGAGCCCCCCCGCCCCGCCGACCCTCGGCCCCCGTGAGCTCGGCCGCTGGGCGTGGCGGCAGCTCACCTCGATGCGGACCGCGCTCGTCCTGCTCTTCCTGCTCGCGCTCGCCGCCGTGCCCGGCTCGATCATCCCGCAGCGCGACGTGGACTCCGTCGCCGTCAGCCGCTGGCAGGAGCAGCACCCGAACCTCACGCCGGTCTACGAGGGCCTCGGGCTGTTCTCGGTCTACAACTCGGTGTGGTTCAGCGCGATCTACATCCTGCTGGTGATCTCGCTGGTGGGCTGCATCCTGCCGCGGACGCGGATCTACTGGCGGGCCATGCGGGCCCGGCCGCCGAAGGCGCCGCGCAACCTGGCGCGGCTGCCGGAGTCCCGGAGGTTCGTCCTCGACGAACCGCCGGCCGCGGTGCTCGACCGCGCCCGCCGGGTGCTCCGCGGCAGGCGCTACCGGATCGAGCCCGGCGACGGCGAGCTCGCCGCCGAGCGCGGCCAGCTCCGTGAGGGCGGCAACCTGCTGTTCCACGTGTCGCTGCTCGTGGTGCTCGTCGGGTTCGCGCTCGGCAGCCTCTACGGGTTCACCGGCGGCGTCATCGTCGTGAAGGGCCAGGGCTTCTCCAACTCCCTGAGCCAGTACGACGACTTCGCCCCCGGGTCGCTGTGGTCGCCCGACGACATGGAGCCGTTCAGCTTCAACGTCGACGACTTCGACGTGGAGTTCCTGCGCAGCGGCGAGCAGGCCGGGATGCCGATCGACTTCTCCGCCGACGTCACCTACACCGAGCAGCCGGGCGACGAGCCGCGCACGGTGGAGCTCGCGGTCAACCACCCCCTGCAGCTCGACGGCGGGTCGATCTTCCTGGTCGGCCACGGCTACGCCCCGCTGGTGACCGTCCGCGACGGCGAGGGCGACGTCGCCTACCGGGGCCCGGCCGTCTTCCTGCCGCAGGACGCGTCGTTCGCCTCCTTCGGGGTGGTGAAGGTCCCCGACGCGCTCCCCGAGCAGCTCGCCTTCGAGGGGCTGTTCCTGCCGACCTACGGCTTCACCATGGAGACCGGGCCGTTCTCACGGTTCCCCGACGCGCTCGACCCGGTGATGTCGCTGCTGCCCTACCAGGGCGACCTGGGCCTCGACAGCGGCGAGCCGCAGTCGGTCTACACCCTGGACAAGGACCGGCTCGAGGTGATCAAGCGCCCCGACGGCCGCGACTTCCGGCTCGACATGGCCCTGGGCCAGACCAAGCAGCTCCCCGACGGGCAGGGCTCGATCACGTTCGACGGCGTCGAACGCTGGGTGAAGCTGCAGATCAGCGACAAGCCCGGCAAGGGCATCGCCCTCGGCGGCATCGTGCTGGCCCTGGCCGGCCTGCTCGGGTCGCTGTTCATCCGTCCCCGACGCGCCTGGGTGCGCGTCCGTGAGGAGGACGGGCGTACCGTGGTCGAGCTGGCCGGCCTCGACCGCAGCGCAGGGGGCGATCTCGCCGAGGAGATCGACGAGCTCGAGGAGCTCATCCGTCACGACACACCCAAGGAGCAGCCGTGAGCCCCGCGGACTTCGCCTCGTTCAGCAACAACGCGATCGCCTTCGCGTCGGTCGTCTACGTCCTGGCGTTCCTGAGCCACATCGCGGAGTGGGCCTTCGGGCGTTCCCTCCCGGCCGGAGCGTCGCCGGGAGTGCCGGCGGGAACGTCGGCCGCGGCGGCATCGGCCGGGGCGTCGGCGGAGGCCTCCGTGGCCGAGCCGGTGGCCGTCGGCGCGGCCTCGGGCGAGACCGCCTCCGGCCGGGTCGGGAGTGCACCCGCCACGGCGTCGTACGACGGACCGGGGTCCGCGGGGAACAGCGACGAGGTGGCCACCAAGGCCTACCGGCTCGAGAAGTTCGGCCGGATCGGCGTCGCGCTGACCGTCGTGGCGGCCGTGCTGCACCTGGCCGGGCTCGTCACGCGCGGGCTCGCGTCGGACCCGGCGCGGGTGCCGTGGGGCAACATGTACGAGTTCGCGATCGCGGGTGCCTTCGGGGTGACGCTGATCTACCTGGTCCTGCTGCGGAGGTACTCCCTGCGCTGGCTCGGCCTCTTCGTCACGGGCTTCGCCGTCGTCGTACTGATGCTCTCGGTGCTGCTGCTCTACGTGCCCGCGGGGCCGCTGGTGCCCGCGCTGCACTCGTACTGGCTGGTGATCCACGTCGTCGCCGCGGTGGTCGCCGCCGGCGCGTTCACGGTCGGTGCGATGACGTCGGTGCTGTACCTGGTCAAGGCCCGGGCCGAGTCGCGCGCCGACGGACCGCGGACCGGGTACGTCGCCCGGCTGCCGAAGGCGTCGGTGCTGGACCGGGTCGCCTACCGGGTGCACGCGTTCGCCTTCCCCATCTGGACCTTCGCGGCGCTGATCGCGGGGCCGATCTGGGCGGAGTACGCCTGGGGCCGCTACTGGGGCTGGGACCCCAAGGAGGTCTGGGCGTTCATCACGTGGGTGGTGTACGCGGCCTACCTGCACGCGCGTGCCACGGCCGGATGGCGGGGCAGGGGCGCGGCGGTGATCGCGCTGGTCGGCTTCGCCGCCTTGATGTTCAACTTCGTCGGGATCAACCTCTTCGGCTCCGGCCTGCACTCCTACTCCGGCCTGGACTGAGCTCCGAGGTGCGACGGGCGGGTCAGCCGGCCTTGGGGGCTCCGGACCCGTCCTCCGGGTCGTCCTTGTCGGCCTGGTCGCCCTTGCGCTCACGGGCCTGCCGGCGGCGGCGCCGCTCGATCTCGCGCAGGAAGTCCTCGTCGTCGTCCGGCGCCACGACCCGCCGTGGGGGAGTGGCGGGACGGGGCGGGGTGCTCTTGCGGCGCCGACGCTCGAGCAGCCAGAAGAAGGCGTACACCGCTGCGGCGAAGAGCACGACGACCAGAAGGATCTTTCCCACGCTTCCAGAGTAGGGGCGAGTCCAAGACCGTACGCAACGAACCGGCCACGCCGGTCGGCGGAGGAGCTCCCAGCACCTGTCCGCCGGACACTCGGGCCCGCGCGTCCGGCGACGGCCTAGGCTGAAGGCCGTGAAGGAGTTCGCCGTCTACACCGCCGCCCGGCTCGGGATCTTCCTGGTCACCTACGGGGTGATCGTGGCGGTCTACCTGCTCGCCACGGGGGCGGACCACGTCCCGCTGATCTGGCCGTTCCTGCTCGCCGTGCTGGTCTCCGCCGTCGCCTCGGTGACCCTGCTGCGCAAGCAGCGTGACGCGTTCGCCGCCGCGGTGCACGAACGTGCCGAGCGCTCGGCACAGCGCCGGCGGATGACCGAGGACGAGGACCGGCGTACCGCCTCCGGTGGGGAGGAGCCGCCGGCGCCGTCCGACGGCTCCGGCCGCTGAACCTGCGCGCCCCGGCGCCTGCGGCCGTCACCCGCGGGCCGGCGCCGCCGCCGAGCATGGAGCACGCCTCCCGCGGGTACTCCGCGTCGCAGCAGCACCCGGCGACAGGAGAGACCATGCAGCTTCCCGTGGCGAGGGGCCCGCTCAGCGGAGCGGTCGTCGACGCGCTGGCCGGCCGGGACGGGCTCGACGCGGGCACCGTGCTCGACCGCCTCGCCGACCTCCCCGAGGACGCCGACCTGCTCACCGACGGCGACTTCCACCTCGCCCTGTGGGTGCTCTACGAGCTGCACTACGGCGGGTTCGACGGCGTCGACCCCGACCTCGAGTGGGACCCCGACCTGGTCCGGGTGCGCACGGCGTTGGAGCGGCCCCTCGAGGCGGAGCTGCGACGCCGTACCGACCCTCACGTACAACGCGTGCTGGACGCCGACGTGGACGCCGACGGCGACGGCGACGGCGACGGCGACCTCGCCGAGCGGCTGTTCGACCTCAGCGCGACCTTCGAGGGGCCGTCGGTGGCCAGGTTCGTGCACCGCGAGGCGACGCTGGAGCAGTTCGCCGAGTTCATGGTGCACCGCAGCATCTACCAGCTGAAGGAGTCCGACCCGCACTCGTGGGTCATCCCGCGCATCACCGGCCGGCCGAAGGCGGCGCTGGTCGAGCTGCAGTACGACGAGTACGGCGGCGGCCGGCCCGAACGGCTGCACGCGACCATGTTCGGCGACAGCATGGAGGGCGCCGGGCTCGACCGGGCCTACGGCGCCTACGTCGACCGGGTGCCGGGCTACACGCTGGCCAACAACAACGTGATGAGCCTGTTCGGTCTGCACCGGCGGCTGCGCGGGGCGGCGATGGGTCACCTCGGCGCCTACGAGGCCACCAGCTCCATCCCGTGCCGCAAGTACGCCGGTGGGGTGCGCCGGCTGGGCCTGCCCGAGGTCGTCGCGACGTACTTCGACGAGCACGTCGAGGCCGACGCCGTGCACGAGCAGCTGGCCTTCCGCGACATCTGCGCGGAGCTGGTCGCGACGGCCCAGGCCGAGACCCGCGACGTCGTGTTCGGCACCGCCGCCTGCCTGGTCATGGACGCGGTCGTCGGGGAGCGCCTGCTGGCCGACTGGGAGGCCGGTCGCAGCACGCTGCTCGGCGGGCCGGTCGACGGCCCGGCCCTCGAGGCGGTGGCGTCGTGAGACTGGTGGAGGGGCCGGAGCCCGTGGCGTTCGACGGCGAGGACGTCGAGGTCACGCCGTGCCCGGGTGGTCCGCTGCTGGTGCGGGGTGCCGACGCGGTGCGCGACGAGGACGGCCGGCTGCACCCCACGACCCGGCCGGTGGTGGCGGTGTGTGCCTGCGACAAGTCCCAGCGCCTGCCCTGGTGCGACGGCACCCACAAGGTGCTCCGCCGCCCCCGGACCGTCGAGTCGGCGTGAACCTGGGCGCAGCAACCGTCGAGTCGGCGTGAACCTGGGCGCAGCAACCGTCGAGTCGGCGTGAACCTGGGCGCAGGGAGTGTCCTTCGCCGCCAGGTTCAAGCCGACTCGGCAGGGTTTCGGCCTGGGTTCAAGCCGACTCGGCGGGTTTCGTGCCAGGTTCACGCCGACTCGGCAGGGTTTCGCGCCAGGTTCACGCCGACTCGGCGGGGGGCAGGTAGGGGCGGGGTCAGAGGAGCAGGCCGAGGAAGATGCCGGCCGCGTAGACCAGCTCGGCGGTGCCGGTGCGCTGCAGGACCGGGACGAGCCCCCGGCCCGCCGTACCGCCCAGCACGGTGCGGACCGCCGGCACCGCGGCGCCCAGGAACACCAGGCCGAGCAACGCCCACCACGTCGTGGTGAGGGCGACCCCGAGCAGCGCGATGACCGCCACGGCGACCAGGAACGCGTAGAAGTACCTGGTGTGCTCGTCGCCCAGCACGACCGCCAGGGTCCGCTTGCCGGCCTCGGCGTCGGTGGGGACGTCGCGCAGGTTGTTCGCGACCAGGATCGCCGAGGCGAGGGCGCCCACGCCGACCGCGGCGTAGAAGGACCCGGCCGGGAAGGACTCGGTCTGGACGTACGTCGTACCCACCACCGCGACGAGCCCGAAGAACACGAACACCATCACCTCGCCTAGGCCCTGGTAGCCGTAGGGCCGCCGGCCCCCGGTGTAGTACCAGGCGGCCACGATGGAGAGGAGCCCGACGAGCAGCAGCCACCACGTCGTGGTGACCGCGAGGACCAGGCCGAGCACCGCGGCGGCGGCGAAGCTGAGCATCGCGGCGCGCTTCACCGCCGCCGGGGCGGCTGCCCCGGACCCGACCAGGCGCAGCGGCCCCACCCGGTCGGCGTCCGTGCCGCGGATCCCGTCGGAGTAGTCGTTGGCGTAGTTGACCCCGACCTGCAGCGCCAGCGCCACGAGCAGCGCCGTGAACGCCTTCCACCACACCGCCTCGTCGAGGTGGGCCGCGACGCCGGTGCCGGCGAGCACGGGCGCCACCGCGGCGGGCAGGGTCCGCGGGCGCGCGCCTTCGAGCCACTGTGCAGGGGTTGCCATGGCGGGCAATTCTGGCAGGCATAGCGTTGTCCCCCGTGACCAGCCTGCGCCCCGTCCAGGGCAGCCCCCACGAGGTGCTCGCCCTGCTCCGTGCGTGGAACGCGACGCCCGGGGAGCCGGAACCGCTGATCGTCGAGACCTCCGGCTCCACCGGCTCCCCGAAACGGGTGGTGCTCTCGCGTGCGGCGATGCGCGCCTCCGCCGCCGCGACCGAGAAGCGGCTCGGCGGCCCCGGACAGTGGCTGCTGAACCTGCCCGCCACCTACGTGGCCGGGGTGCAGGTGCTGTTCCGCTCCGTGGTCGCGGGCACGGTGCCGGTGCTGCTGGCCGACCACGGCAGCTTCACGGCGGCGGCCGCGGCGATGGGCGGCGAGCGACGGTACGTCTCGCTGGTGCCGACCCAGCTCACCCGGATGCTGTCCTCGGCCGACGACGTGGCCGCGCTGCGCACCTTCGACGCCGTCCTGGTCGGCGGTGCCGCGGTCGAGCAGTCGCTGCGCCGCGCCGCGCACGACGCCGGCGTGCACGTGGTCGCGACGTACGGCATGAGCGAGACCTGCGGCGGCTGCGTGTACGACGGGGTGCCGCTCGACGGCGTCGCGGTGGCGATCGGCCGCGACGGCACCGTCCGGGTCACCGGGCCGGTCCTCTTCGACGGGTACGACGGGCGCCCCGGTGACACCGCCGAGGTGATGGAGGGGACGTGGTTCCTCACCAACGACCTGGGCCGTCTCGACGCCGACGGGCGGCTGCACGTGCTGGGCCGCGCCGACGACGTGATCGTCACCGGCGCGGTCAAGGTACCGGCGGGCGCGGTCGCCCGACGGCTGCGGGAGCACCCGTGGGTCGGCGGCGGCGAGGTGGTCGGCGTCCCCGACCCCGAGTGGGGCCGGCGGGTGGTCGCGGTCCTCGTCCCCCGCGGCCGGGAGCGGGACCGGCCCGCCCTCGACGACCTGCGGAACTGGGTCTCCCAGGTCCACCCGCGTGAGTGGGCGCCCAAGCACGTGGTGTGGCTCGCGGAGGTTCCCCTGCTGGACAACGGCAAGGTCGACCGGGTCGCCCTGGAGAGGATCGCCGCCGATGCCTGAGAGCCCGGTCTTCTCGATCCCGATGCGCACCCGCTTCCGCGGCATCACGGTCCGCGAGGGCATGCTGCTGCGCGGGCCGGCGGGGTGGGGCGAGTTCAGCCCGTTCCTGGAGTACGACGCCCGGGTGGCCGCGCCCTGGCTGGCCTGCGCCCGGGAGGCGGCCCTCGACGGCTGGCCCGCACCGTTCCGGGACCGGGTGCCGGTCAACGTCACCGTCCCGGCGGTCGGGCCCGAGCAGGCCGCCGCCATCGTCCGGGACAGCGCCGGCTGCCGCACCGCGAAGGTGAAGGTCGCCGAGCCCGGCCAGTCCCGGGCCGAGGAGCAGGCCCGCCTCGAGGCGGTGCGGGACGCGCTCGGGCCCTCCGGCTCCGTCCGCATCGACGCCAACGGGGGCTGGTCGGTCGACGAGGCGGTCGCTGCGATCGGCGTGCTGGACCGGGCCGCGGGCGGGCTGGAGTACGTCGAGCAGCCCTGTGCCTCCGTGGAGGACCTCGCCGCCGTCCGGCGCCGGGTGGACGTGCCCGTCGCCGCCGACGAGTCGATCCGCCGGGCCGAGGACCCCTACCGGGTGCGGGACCTCGAGGCCGCCGACGTGGCGGTGCTCAAGGTGCAGCCGCTGGGCGGGGTCCGAGCCTGTCTGCGGATCGCCGAGGACATCGGCCTGCCCGTCGTCGTCTCCTCCGCGCTGGAGAGCTCGGTCGGGATCGCCGCCGGGGTGGCCCTCGCCGCCGCCCTGCCCGAGCTGCCCTACGCCTGCGGCCTCGCGACCGTCCAGCTGCTGACCGACGACGTCGTGACGGAGCCGCTGCTTCCCCACGACGGCGCGCTGCCCGTCGTACGCCCGGAGGTGGACCCGGCGGCGCTGGCCCGGCTGCGTGCGGCACCGGACCGGCAGGCGGCGTGGGCGGCGCGCCTCGGGGAGGTCGACGCGTTCGTCGCCACCATGCGGCAGGATCGGGAGCCGTGACCCCGCGCAACGCAGCCACCGCCGTCGCCACCGCCCTCGTCGACGAGCTGGTCCGCTGCGGCGTCCGCGACCTCGTCGTCGCGCCGGGGTCGAGGTCGGCGCCGCTGGCGTTCGCCGCACACGCGGCCGCGGAGCAGGGACGGCTGCGGATGCACGTACGCGTCGACGAGCGCTCGGCCGGGTTCCTCGCCCTCGGCCTGACCCGGTCCTCGCGGCGGCCGGTGCCGGTGGTCACCACCTCCGGCACCGCGGTCGCCAACCTGCACCCGGCGGTGCTGGAGGCCTCGCACGCCGGCCTGCCGCTGGTGGTGCTCAGTGCCGACCGGCCGGCCTGGCTGCGCGGCACGAACGCCAACCAGACCACCGACCAGGTCAAGCTGTTCGGCGACGCGGTACGCGCCTTCGAGGACCTCCCACCCGGGTCGCCGGGCCACGGCGAGGACGCCCAGGTCGCCGCCTGGCGCGCGCTGGTGGCCCGCACCCTGGCCACCGCGCAGGGTGGCGGCGCCGGTGGTCCGCGCGGGCCGCGGACCGGGTCGCCGGGGCCGGTGCACCTCAACGTCCAGCTCGCCGAGCCGCTCGTGCCGGGCACCGACGGCGGCTGGGCCTCCGCCGTCGACGGCCGGGCGGGGGACCGGCCCTGGACCACCCCGCCGGCGCCGCCCGGGATCGTCCCGGAGCCGGTCGACGCCTCGCTGCGCACCGTGGTGGTGGCCGGTGACGACGCGGGCCCGCCGGCCCGGCTCCTCGCCGAACGGGCCGGGTGGCCGCTTCTCGCGGAGCCGACCAGCGGCGCCCGCACCGGCACCCATGCGATCCGGACGTACCGGCTGCTGCTCGGGGACCCCGAGCTGGCCGGGCGCATCGAGCAGGTCGTGGTCCACGGCCACCCCACCCTGTCCCGGCCGGTGACCAGGCTGCTCTCCCGGCCGGACGTCGAGGTGGTGGCGGTGCCCGCACGCGGCGGCTGGACCGATCCCGGGCACCGGGTCTCCAGGGTGGTGCACGCGGCCTACCCGGACGACCAGGAGCCGGGGGCATGGCTGCCCGACCAGCCGCGGGAGCTGCGGCCGCCCCGCCGGAGCAGCCCGTGGCTCGAGGAGTGGCAGCGCCGGGACGCCGACCTCTCGGCGCGCGTGGACCGGGTCCTCGGCGAGACCGGCGAGCTCACCCCCCACCACGTCGCCGCCGCGGTGAGCGCGGCCGTGCCGCCGGCCGGGCTGCTGTTCGTCGGTGCCTCCAACCCGATCCGCGACCTGGACCTCACCGCGGTGCCCTACCCGGTCGGGGAGCGCCGGTCGGTGCTGGCCAACCGGGGGCTCGCCGGCATCGACGGGTCGGTCTCCACCGCGGTCGGCGCCGCGCTCGGCCGGCCCTCGAGCAGCCGGGCGCTGGCCCTGCTCGGCGACATCACGTTCCTGCACGACGCGAACGGCCTGGTCATCGGGCCCGAGGAGGACCGGCCGGACCTGATGATCGTGGTGGTCAACGACCGGGGCGGTTCGATCTTCTCGGTGCTCGAGCAGGGCGGGTCGACGTACGCCGACTCGTTCGAGCGGCTCTTCGGCACCCCGCACGACGTCGACCTGGCAGCGCTGTGCCGGGCGACGGGGACACCGTTCCGCAGCGTGCGCACCCCGGCCGACCTGGAGGCCGCGCTCGCCGCGCCCTCCGGTGGGATCGAGGTGGTCGAGGCGGTGGTGCGCCGCGACAACCGGCGCGAGCTCGATGAACGGATCCGCGCGCTGGTCACCGGCTGACGCGCCCCGCCCGGCCGCGCCCGGCCCCCGCCCAGGCGCCCGGCCGCGCCCGGCCCCCGGCGCCGTTCCGTTCGCCTCGCAGGTTTCGCGCGCCCAGAACCTACAGATCGAACGGAACGAGCCCCCGACCCGTCCCCGACCCGTCCCCGCCGGACCTCCGAGGCGCCGCGACAGGCCGCCCTTGCGGCCCGCGAGGACGCCCTGTTGCATGGACGCATGCGGATCACCAAGTTCGGACATGCCTGCGTGCGGATCGAGACCGGCAGCACGGTCGTCGTGCTCGACCCCGGCGGCTGGAGCGAGCGGGAGGCGGTCGACGGCGCCACCGCGGTCCTCATCACCCACGAGCACCCCGACCACCTCGACGTGGAGAACCTGCGCGCCACCGACGCGCCGGTCTGGACGATCGCGCGCCGTGGCCGAGCAGATCCGGGCCCAGGCGCCCGACGTCGCCGAGCGGACGACCGTGGTCGGGCCCGGGGACGGGCTCGACCTCGGGGTCCGGGCGCACGTGGTCGGGGAGAAGCACGCGGTCATCCACCCCGAGCTCAAGCACTTCGACAACTCGGGGTACCTGCTGGAGGTCGAGGGCCGGCGGATCTTCCACCCGGGCGACGCGCTGAGCGAGCTGCCGGAGCGGCTGGACCTGCTGCTGCTCCCGGTGCACGCGCCGTGGAACAAGATCAGCGAGGTGGTCGACTACGGCCGCGCGGTGGGTGCGCCGCTGTCGGTGGCGATCCACGACGGGCTGCTCAACGAGCGCGGGCTGGCGCTGGCGAAGAACCAGCTGTCCTCGATGCTCGGGGAGCGCGAGCAGGAGTACCTCCGCGTCGAGCCCGGCCAGGACGTCCCGCTCGGCTGACGGTGCGGGTCCCGGGGTTCCGGGGTCAGGCCCCGGAGACGGCGTCGCGGACGGGCACGAACTTCGCCTGCGCCTCGGCCAGCTCGGCCGCCGGGTCGGAGCTCGCGACCACGCCGCAGCCGGCGAACAGCCGGACGGTACGGCCCCGCACCTCCGCCGAGCGCAGCGCGATGCCCCACTCGCCGTCGCCGGAGGCGTCCATCCAGCCCACCGGGCCGGCGTAGCGTCCCCGGTCCATCCCCTCGATCTCCGCGATCACCTGCTTCGCGGTCTCGGTCGGCGTCCCGCCCACGGCGGCGGAGGGGTGCAGCGCGGCGGCGAGGTCCAGCGACGTCGCCGGGTCGCCCTCGGAGTCGTGCACCACGCCGGCGACGTCGGTGGCGAGGTGCATGACGTTCGGCAGGTGCAGCACGAACGGCGCCTCGGGGACGTTCATCGAGGTGCAGTGCGGCGCCAGCGCGTCGGCGACCGAGCGCACTGCGTACTCGTGCTCCTCGAGGTCCTTCGACGAGCGGGCCAGCGTCGCGGCGAGGGCGAGGTCGCGCTCGTCGTCGCCGGTACGGCGGATCGTCCCGGCCAGCACCCGCGAGGTGACCAGGCCGCGCTCTCGGCGCACCAGCATCTCCGGCGTGGCCCCGAAGAGCCCGTCGACGTGGAAGGTCCAGGTCATCGGGTACTGCTCGGCCAGCCGGGTCAGCGGCCACCGTACGTCGATGTCGGCGGCGGCCGTGGCCACCAGGTCCCGGGCGAGCACGACCTTCTCCAGGCCGCCCCCGGTGATCCGCCGTACCGCCTCCCCGACCACGGTCTCCCACTCGGCACCGCTGAGCGCCCCGTCGGCGAACGTGACGCCCTCGGGCGGCTCGGGGGCGCCGCTGGGGACGATGTCGGGAGGCGCGGTGATGCCGGCGCCGCTGACCGTGGTCACCCAGGTCGTGTCGCCGCGGCGGCCGACGACCACCTCGGGGACCACGAGGACGCTGTCGCCGGGCTCGTCGGCGAAGGCGAACGAGCCGAAGCACACCAGGCCGGTGCCCGGGCGGCCGACCTCGTCGCGGACCACGGCGGTGCGGGACTGCGTGCGCCACCAGTCGCGGGCCTGCTCGAAGCGGTCCCTGCCGCAGGTGCGGAGCACGGCGGCCACCCCCCAGCCGACCAGCCCCTCGCCCCGGCGCAGCCACGTGACCGAGTCGCCCGGTGGCAGCAGCGAGAGCAGCGGCCCCGGGTCGTCGACCGGCACGGTGCGCACCACGAGCGGGCTCGGCTCGGAGGAGGTGGAGGGAACGGTGGTCACGGGAGGCAAGACTACGGGCTGACTATGGTTGCCCCGTGACCCGAGCCGACCTGGACAAGCAGCCCTCCGACGTCGCCGCCATGTTCGACGACGTCGCCCGGCGCTACGACCTCACCAACGACGTCCTCTCGCTCGGGCAGGACCGCCGGTGGCGCAAGGCCGTGGTGGACGCGGTCGACGCACGGCCGGGGGAGCGGGTGCTGGACCTGGCCGCGGGCACCGGTACGTCGAGCCAGCCCTTCGCCGACCGCGGTGCGGAGGTCGTGCCGTGCGACTTCTCCCAGGGGATGCTGCGGGTCGGCAAGCTGGCCCGCCCCGAGCTGCCCTTCACCGCCGGCGACGGGACCCGGCTCCCGTTCGCCGACGACACCTTCGACGCGGTCACGATCTCGTTCGGCCTGCGCAACATCGTCGACCCCGACGCCGGGCTGCGCGAGCTGCGCCGGGTGACCCGGCCCGGCGGCCGGCTGGTGGTGTGCGAGTTCAGCCACCCGACCAACGGCGCGTTCCGGACCGTCTACATGGAGTACCTGATGAAGGCGCTGCCGGCGATCGCGCGCGCGGTCTCATCCAGCCCGGACGCCTACGTCTACCTCGCCGAGTCGATCCGGGCCTGGCCGGACCAGGCGGGCCTGGCCGCGCGCATCGGCGCCGCCGGCTGGACGTCGGTGAAGTGGCGGAACCTGTCCGGCGGAATCGTCGCGCTGCACCACGCGACCGCCTGAGCGTACGTCGCTGTCAGGTTTTACACATCGTCGCAGCGCTTTGCGGCGTTCCGTTATGAAGACGTTACTTCACCCTCTTGGCACCGCGCGCATTTCAGCTTTACCTTCGCCGATGTGACAACCGTCACAAGCTGATCGACCCGTGCCGGCATCGGGGGCACTGCGGCTCGGGACGCGTCGCACTCCCGCCTCGCCCGGACGAGCGATCGGACAACTTCGAAAGGTCCCTACCGGGACACAGGAGGGGATTCCGTGCGACGAGCACCCCTGAAGACCCTGAGCGCTGCGACCGCCACGGCGACGCTGCTGGCGCTCGGGGGACTGACCTCGCCGGCGGCGGCGTACACCACCACGCCGCCGGACGACTTCGGCAGCGCCGGCGACGAAACAATCGTCGTCCCCGTCAACGACAGCGCCGCCGGCGGCACCTATTACCAGACGTTCATCCGGGTTTATCCGTCGGGCGAGGGTGACGTCGGTACGACGCCGGACGGTACGCCGGTCTACATCTACGTACCCGAGGGCACCGTGCTCGGGGAGGTCCCCACCGATGTGGAGAGCCTCGACCCGAAGTTCGACCACACCACCCCCGACGACGAGTTCACTCCGTGCGCGGAGAACTCGGCCGAGGACTACGTGATCACCCAGGATCAGGTCGACTACCTCGGCGACAGGCTGAGCAACCAGATCCTCGCCGTCGACGAGAGCCACTTCGGTGACCTCGACACCCCGCCGGGCGGGGACAGCGACGCGCTCGTCACCCTGGTCTACAACGTGCAGGACGAGTCGTACTACGACTGCTCGGTGAGCTCCTACACCGCCGGCTACTTCGCGCCGGAGTACCTCGCCGGGGACAGCCTTGGCATGAACGTCATGGTCATCGACGCATTCGACTGGACGAACCGCGTCGGCGAGGACCCGAACACCGAGCCGTGGTCCGACGGCGACGCCAGCAACGACCGTCCCGAGCTCTACGAAGGCGTGATCGCCCACGAGCTCGAGCACATGCTCATGAACTACTCCGACCCCGGTGAGCTCTCCTGGGTCGACGAGGGCCTGGCCGACATGGCCGCGTTCCTCAACGGCTTCGACATGACCGGCAGCCACCTGACCTACCAGCAGGTGTTCCACCGGGAGACCTCGCTGACCCGGTGGGGCGGCGGGCTGGAGAACTACGGCGCGTCGTTCAGCTACTTCGCCTACCTGTGGGAGCAGGCGGGCGGGAACGGTGACGGCTCGCTCGAACCGGACACGGAGTACGACGGCGTGGCCGGTGACCTGCTCATCAAGCTGATCTTCGAGAACCAGGCCGACGGCATGGCCGGCGTGCAGGAGGCGATCGACCAGTTCAACGGGGACACCGGGGACCTCGAGTCGGCGGCCGAGCTGTTCAAGGACTGGGTCGTCACGATGTACCTCGACGACGAGGACTCGTCGCTGTGGGACCTGGCGAACTTCGACCTCGGTGCCGAGTCGGGCGGCTGGACCATCGACATCGCCAACGACGAGTTCTGGGACGACCGCGGCAGCTACATCGGCGCACAGCCGGAGCAGAAGTGGTCGCGGTTGAAGAACCGCCCGGCCGGAGACGCGCTGCCGTTCGGTGCGTCGTACGAGAAGTTCCGCAACCCGGCGCCGGAGGTCTCGATCGACTTCCAGGGCGAACCGATCACCGAGGTGGCGCCGCAGGACGGTGAGACGCACTGGTGGGCCGGCTACGAGAGCCAGGCCGACCACGTCCTGAACGTGGACGACGACGCCATCAGCGGGGGCGAGACAGTCACCTTCAGCAACTGGCACTTCATCGAGGAGGGCTGGGACTACGGCTTCGTCGAGGCACTGGTTGGCGGCGAGTGGAAGACGCTCGAGGTCACCAATGCCGAGACCGGCGAGACGGTGTCGACGACCGAGAACCCGCACGGGAGCAACGAGGAGGGCAACGGCATCACCGGCACCTCCGGTGGCGAGTACTTCGTCGACGAGCCGACCTACCAGACGTACCAGGTGGAGGTTCCGGGCGAAGCGACGGACCTGCGGTTCCGCTACTCCACGGACGCCGCCTACCTCGACACCGGCTGGTTCATCGACCAGGTGTGGGTCGACGGCACGGAGACGGTTCCCACCGCCGGCATCGACGAGTTCGGCGACGCCGACTGGATCGAGACCACCGGCGAGCAGACGAACAACTGGACGCTCCAGGTGATCTCGACCTGCGACCTCACACCGGGCGAGGATGGTGACGAGCTGACCGACGACGCGGGCAACTACGTGTACCGGTTCGACTCCGACGAGACCGGAGCGATCTCCACCGGTGTGCTCGACTCCACCTGCGCGAACGGGACGAAGGGTGACTTCGTCGTGGCGGTCTCGAACCTGCCGACCGGCGACCTGGCCATGCTCGACGCGACGTACGACTACAGCGTCACGAACGAGCGTGCCGGCTCCGGCTCGCAGGACAAGGGGAAGGGAGAGGGTCCGGGCGGTCGCGCCTGAGCCAACTCCCCCGCGGCGGGGGTCGGGTCCTCGGGGATCCGGCCCCCGGCGTTCCCGTCCACGTGCCCGGGCACGGCGAGAGCGGCGCCCGGAACGGCCGGAAATAGGGCACGCAGATCTTGCTGAAATCGGCGGGGAAGGTCACGGTTTGGGGGCAGTTCCGGACGGGAAGGGTCGCGTTCGCATCCCGCCCGAGCGCGCCCTAGACTGTCCCGCGGCGTGAGTTCGTGAAGGCGTTCACGAAGTCACATGACCGGCCTCAAGGACGAGACGAGGGAACGCAGATGACCCGGACCACCGCGGACGAGCGGCAGGCCGACGTCATCGTCGTCGGCGCCGGTCCCGCGGGTTCGAGCACCGCCTACCACCTCGCCAACGCCGGCGCCGACGTGCTGCTGCTGGAGAAGGCCGCCTTCCCCCGCGACAAGATCTGCGGCGACGGCCTCACCCCGCGCGCGGTCAAGCAGCTGGTCAACATGGGCCTCGACCTCGACGCGCCCGGCTGGCAGCGCAACAACGGCCTGCGCATCGTCGGCGCGGGCCACCGGCTCGAGCTGCCCTGGCCCGAGCTGGCCAGCTTCCCGCCGTACGGGATGGTCCGCACCCGCATGGACCTCGACGAGATCCTCGCCCGGCACGCCGAGAAGTCCGGAGCCCGTCTCCAGGAGCGCACCGCCGTCACCGGTCCGGTCTTCGACGAGCGCACCGGCCGGGTCGTCGGCGTCACCGCGAAGCCGGTCGACGACCGCGGGCGCAAGACCGGCGACGAGGTCACCTACCGCGCCCCGGTCGTGGTCGCCGCCGACGGGGTCTCCTCCCGGATCGCGGTCTCGCTGGGCCTCGAGCGCCGCGACGACCGGCCGATGGCGGTCGCGGTCCGCGCCTACTACGAGACCCCGCGCCACGACGACCCCTGGATGGAGTCCTGGCTCGAGCTCTGGGACGGCCGCCCCGGCGAGAGCGACCTCCTGCCCGGCTACGGCTGGATCTTCGGCGTGGGCGACGGTACGGCGAACGTCGGGCTCGGCATCCTCAACACCTCGACGGCCTTCCAGCACGTCGACTACAAGGAGATCCTGCGGACCTGGCTCGCCAACACCCCCGAGGAGTGGGGCTTCCGCGACGAGAACCGGATCGGCAAGATCGGCTCCGCCGCGCTGCCGATGGGCTTCAACCGCAAGCCGCACTACACCCGCGGAGTGCTGCTGGTCGGTGACTCCGGCGGCATGGTCAACCCGTTCAACGGCGAGGGCATCGACTACGCGCTCGAGTCCGGCGAGATGGCGGCGCGTACGATCCTGCAGGCGATCGCGCGGCCCGACACCGCCGGCCGGGAGCGGGTGCTCGAGGGGTACGCCGCCGCACTGGACTCGGCCTACGGGGGCTACTTCACCCTCGGGCGCGTGTTCGCCAAGATGATCGGCAACCCCACGTTCATGAAGCAGGCCACCCGGTACGGCCTGCCCCGCACGACGCTGATGAAGTTCATGCTCAAGCTGATGGCCAACCTCACCGACCCGCGCGGCGGCGACGTCTCGGACCGGATCATCAACGGCCTGAGCAAGGTCGCGCCCGCGGCCTGACCCCACGACCGGAACGACTGACAAGACCGGAACGACTGACAAGACAGGAGGGCGCAGACGGTGGAGCTCTACACCCCGGTACTCGTGCTCGGCGCCATCGCCGCCGGGTTCGCGCTGGTCTCGATCGTGCTGAGTGCCGTCGTCGGCCCGAAGCGCTACAACCGCGCGAAGCTCGACTCCTACGAGTCCGGCATCCAGCCGACTCCGCAGCCGGTCGGTGGCGGCCGCTTCCCGGTGAAGTACTACATCACCGCGATGACGTTCATCATCTTCGACATCGAGGTCATGTTCCTGCTGCCGTGGGCGGTCCACTTCGACTCGCTCGGCATGTTCGGCCTGCTCGCGATGTTCGCCTTCCTCATCGCGATCACCACCGCCTACGTCTACGAGTGGAAGCGCGGGGGGCTCGAGTGGGACTGACCCTGACGCTTCCTGATGCTCCGAACCAAGCCACGAACGAGGTGAACCCCTGATGGGTCTCGAAGAGAAGCTCCCCAGCGGTGTACTGCTGACCTCCGTGGAGCAGATCGCCGGCTACTTCCGCAAGGCGTCCATGTGGCCGGCGACGTTCGGCCTGGCCTGCTGCGCCATCGAGATGATGACCGTCGGCGGCCCGAAGTGGGACATCTCCCGGTTCGGCATGGAGGTCTTCCGGGCCTCGCCGCGCCAGGCCGACCTGATGATCGTGGCCGGCCGGGTCAGCCAGAAGATGGCCCCGGTGCTGCGCCAGATCTACGACCAGATGCCCAACCCCAAGTGGGTCATCGCGATGGGCGTGTGCGCCTCCTCGGGCGGCATGTTCAACAACTACGCGATCGTGCAGGGCGTCGACCACGTCGTGCCCGTGGACATCTACCTGCCCGGCTGCCCGCCGCGGCCGGAGATGCTGCTCGACGCGATCCTCAAGCTGCACGAGCAGGTCCAGCACGGCAAGCTCGGCGCCCACCGCGAGGAGCAGATCAACGAGGTCGAGACCGAGCGGCTCAACGCGCTGACCACCTCCGACATGAAGGGCCTGCTGCGATGACCCCCAAGGAGCCCGGCGAGTTCGACGACGTGACCCCCGGCACCGAGGACGACGCCACCGACGTGATGCCGGAGAACACCCTGCCCGTCGAGCCGGGTCAGCTCGAGCCCGAGGTGATCGGCGCCCGCAAGGGCATGTTCGGGGTCCACGGCAGCGGTGACACCTCCGGCTACAGCGGCATCGTCCGCCCGGTCGTGATGCCCGGCGGTGCGCAGCGGCCCTACGGCGGCTGGTTCGACGAGATGGCCGACGCCTTCGAGTCGGCGCTCACGTCCAGCGGCTTCACGAACGCGATCGAGAAGGTCGTCGTCCACCGGGGGGAGATCACCTTCTTCATCCGCCGCGACAGCCTGCTGGAGGCGGCACGGGCGCTCAGGGACGACCCGGCGCTGCGCTTCGAGTTCTGCTCGGGCGTGTCCGGGGTGCACTACCCCGGCGACGAGGGCCGCGAGCTGCACGCGGTGATCCACCTGCTGTCACTGACGCACAACCGCCGGATCCGGCTCGAGATCACCTGCCCCGACAGCGACCCGCACGTCCCGTCGGTGGTCCCGGTGTACCCGACCGCCGACTGGCACGAGCGTGAGACCTACGACTTTTTCGGGATCATCTTCGACGGTCACCCGCACCTGACCCGGATCGAGATGCCCGACGACTGGCCCGGCCACCCGCAGCGGAAGGACTACCCCCTCGGGGGCATCCCTGTGGAGTACAAGGGCGCCACCATCCCACCGCCGGACACGCGGAGGTCCTACTCCTGATGAGCACCACCACCAACGACCCGTACGGCGCCTTCGAGTCCGACGACGCCGACACCGCCGGGGCCCGCGTCTTCAACGTCTCCGGGCAGGACTGGGACGACGTCGTCAGCGGCGCGGCCGAGGAGGGCTCCGAGCGCCTCGTCGTGAACATGGGACCGCAGCACCCCTCCACGCACGGCGTGCTCCGGCTGATCCTCGAGCTCGACGGCGAGACCGTCACCGAGGCCCGCGCCGGCATCGGCTACCTGCACACCGGCATCGAGAAGAACATGGAGTTCCGCACCTGGGTGCAGGGCGTCACGTTCTGCACCCGGATGGACTACCTGTCCAACGCCTTCAACGAGGCCGCCTACAGCCTCAGCGTGGAGCGGCTGCTCGGCATCGAGGACGACATCCCCGAGAAGGCGCAGGTGATGCGCGTCCTGCTCATGGAGGTCCAGCGGATCGCCTCCCACACCGTGGCGATCGCCACCGGCGGCATGGAGCTCGGCGCGACCACGATCATGACGGTCGGGTTCCGCGAGCGCGAGGCCTGCCTGGACATCTTCGAGCTGATCACCGGCCTGCGGATGAACATGGCGTTCATCCGGCCCGGCGGCGTCGCCCAGGACCTCCCGCCCGGGGCGCTCGACGAGCTGCGCGACTTCATCGCCCTGCTGAAGAAGCGGCTGCCCGAGCTCGGCGAGCTGGCCAACGAGAACCCGATCTTCAAGGGGCGGCTGCAGGACGTCGGCGTGCTCGACCTCTCGGGGTGCCTGGCGCTCGGCCTCTCCGGCCCGGTGCTGCGCGCCGCCGGCTACCCGTGGGACATCCGCAAGACCGAGCCCTACTGCGGCTACGAGGACTACGACTTCGACGTCATCACGTGGGACACGATGGACTCCTACGGGCGGTTCCGGATCCGGGTCGCGGAGATGTTCGAGTCGCTGAAGATCATCGAGCAGTGCGCGGACCGGCTCGCCGGCCTCGAGGGCGCGCCGGTGATGGTCGCGGACAAGAAGATCGCCTGGCCCAGCCAGCTCGCGGTCGGTGCCGACGGGATGGGCAACAGCCTCGACCACATCCGCCACATCATGGGCGAGTCGATGGAGGCGCTGATCCACCACTTCAAGCTGGTCACCGAGGGCTTCCGGGTCCCCGCCGGCCAGGCCTACGTGCCGGTCGAGTCGCCTCGCGGCGAGATGGGGGCGCACGTCGTCTCCGACGGCGGCACGCGTCCCTACCGGGTCCACTTCCGGGACCCGTCGTTCACGAACCTGCAGGGGACCGGTGCGCTGTGCGAGGGCGGCATGATCGCCGACGTCATCGTCGCCGTCGCCTCCCTCGACCCGGTGATGGGTGGTGTCGACCGATGACCGTTCGCGAGCCTCACGACGGCGCCGACGTGGCGACCGGGGGCGGGCTGCCCGAGGAGACGATGCGGGAGCTGCGGGAGATCACCCAGCGCTACCCGCAGCCACGCTCGGCGCTGCTGCCGATGCTGCACCTGGTGCAGAGCGTCGAGGGCCGGGTGACCTCCCGCGGCATCGAGGCCTGCGCCGACATCCTCGGCCTCTCCGCGGCCGACGTGTCCGGCGTGGCCACCTTCTACACGATGTACAAGCGCCGCCCGGTCGGGGACTACCACGTCGGCGTGTGCACCAACACGCTGTGCGCGATCATGGGCGGCGACGCCATCTTCGAGCGGCTCAAGGACCACCTCGACGTCGGCAACGACGAGACCAGCGAGGACGGCAGGGTCACCCTCGAGCACGTCGAGTGCAACGCGGCCTGCGACTTCGCGCCGGTGATGATGGTCAACTGGGAGTTCATGGACAACATGACTCCCGAGTCGGCGGTCCAGGTGGTCGACGACCTGCGCGCCGGCAAGGACGTCCGCTCCACGCGAGGCCCGCGGATCTGCACCTGGCGCGAGGCCGAGCGGGTGCTCGCGGGCTTCCCCGACGACCAGGCCGACGAGGGCCCCGCCGCGGGCCCCGCCTCGCTGGCCGGCCTCGAGATCGCCCGCGAGAAGGGCTGGTCGGCTCCCGCGTCGCCGCGCCGTGCGGTCACCGGCAGCCCCGGCCTCGAGGCGCAGCAGGGGCAGGAGTACGCCGGTCCGGCGGAGGCCGACACCGCCGTGGAGCAGTCCCCGGCCGACGTCGAGGCCGACCGTGACGCGTACCCCGAAGGGGACGGGAAGGACACCGCAAGTGACTGACACGCTGACTCCGGTTCTCTCGGACAACTGGGACGCCGACCGGTCCTGGACCCTGGACTCCTACCAGTCGCGGGGTGGGTACGACGCACTCCGGATCGCCCTGGGCATGAGCCAGGACGACGTGGTCGCGGCGGTGAAGGACTCCGGTCTCCGCGGCCGCGGCGGCGCGGGCTTCCCCACGGGCATGAAGTGGGGCTTCATCCCGCAGGACAACCCGAAGCCGAAGTACCTCGTCGTCAACGCCGACGAGTCCGAGCCGGGCACCTGCAAGGACATCCCGCTGATGATGGCCAGCCCGCACACCCTGGTCGAGGGCGTGATCATCTCCGCCTACGCCATCCGCGCCAACCACGCGTTCATCTACGTGCGCGGGGAGGTGCTCCACGTGGTCCGCCGCCTGCAGCGCGCGGTGCAGGAGGCCTACCTCGCCGGGCACCTCGGCAAGAACATCCACGGCTCCGGCTACGACCTCGAGGTGGTGGTGCACGCCGGTGCCGGTGCCTACATCTGCGGGGAGGAGACCGCGCTGCTCGACTCCCTCGAGGGACGTCGCGGCCAGCCGCGGCTGCGTCCGCCGTTCCCCGCCGTGGCCGGCCTCTACGCCGCGCCGACGGTGATCAACAACGTCGAGTCGATCGCGTCCGTGCCGAGCATCATCGGCAACGGCGCGGAGTGGTTCGCCTCGCTCGGCACCGAGAAGAGCAAGGGCTTCGTGCTCTACTCCCTCTCGGGACACGTGAGGCGACCGGGGCAGTACGAAGCGCCGCTCGGGATCACCCTGCGCGAGCTGATCGACCTCGCCGGCGGCATCCGGGAGGGGCACGAGCTGAAGTTCTGGACCCCGGGCGGCTCCTCCACGCCGCTGCTCACCGCCGAGCACCTCGACGTGCCGCTGGACTACGAAGGGGTCGCCGAGGCCGGGTCGATGCTCGGCACCCGTGCGCTGCAGATCTTCGACGACACCACGTGCGTGGTCCGCGCCGTGCTGCGCTGGACGGAGTTCTACAAGCACGAGTCCTGCGGCAAGTGCACGCCGTGCCGTGAGGGCACCTGGTGGCTGGTGCAGACCCTCGCCCGCCTGGAGAAGGGGCAGGGGACCGACGAGGACCTCGAGCTGCTGCTCGACCAGTGCGACAACATCCTCGGCCGGGCCTTCTGCGCCCTCGGGGACGGCGCCACCAGCCCGATCACCTCGTCGATCCAGTACTTCCGCGACGAGTACATCGCGCACCTCGAGCACGGCGGCTGCCCGTTCGACCACGCCGCCTCCACCCTGTTCGCACCTGAGAAGGCCAACGCATGAGCGTCTCCACGAACCAGCCCGAGGGCGCCGTCGAGAAGCAGGACCTCGTCACGGTCACCATCGACGACATCGAGGTCGCCGTCCCCAAGGACACCCTGGTGATCCGCGCCGCCGAGCAGATCGGCGTGCAGATCCCGCGCTTCTGCGACCACCCGCTGCTCGACCCGGTCGGGGCCTGTCGCCAGTGCCTCGTCGAGGTCGAGGACGCCGGCAACGGCCGGCCGATCCCCAAGCCGCAGGCCTCCTGCACCCTGCAGGTCGCCGACGGCATGAAGGTGCGCACCCAGGCCTCCTCGCCGGTCGCGGACAAGGCCCAGCAGGGGATCATGGAGTTCCTGCTGATCAACCACCCGCTCGACTGCCCGATGTGCGACAAGGGCGGCGAGTGCCCGCTGCAGAACCAGGCCATGTCCAACGGCCGCGGCGAGTCCCGCTACGTGGAGCAGAAGCGCACCTACCCCAAGCCGATCAACATCTCCGCGCAGGTGCTGCTCGACCGCGAGCGGTGCATCCTGTGCGCCCGCTGCACCCGGTTCTCCGAACAGATCGCCGGTGACCCGTTCATCGCGATGATCGAGCGCGGGGCCCTGCAGCAGGTCGGCATCTACGAGCAGGAGCCGTTCGAGAGCTACTTCTCCGGCAACACGATCCAGATCTGCCCGGTCGGCGCGCTCACCAGTGCGTCGTACCGCTTCCGCGCCCGCCCCTTCGACCTGGTCTCCACCCCGTCGGTGTGCGAGCACTGCGCGTCCGGCTGCGCCCTGCGCACCGACCACCGCCGCGGCAAGGTCACCCGGCGCCTGGCCGGCTTCGACCCCGAGGTCAACGAGGAGTGGAACTGCGACAAGGGCCGCTTCGGGTTCATGTACGCCCGCCAGCCCGACCGGCTCACCACGCCGATGGTGCGCGAGGACGGCGAGCTGCGGCCGGCGTCGTGGCCCGAGGCGCTGGCCGTCGCCGCGCGGGGCCTGCAGGCCGCCGGTTCCGCCGGCGTGCTCACCGGTGGCCGGCTCACCCTCGAGGACGCCTACGCCTACTCGAAGTTCGCGCGGGTCGCGCTCGGCACCAACGACATCGACTTCCGCGCCCGTCCGCACTCCGCGGAGGAGGCCGACTTCCTCGCCTCGCACGTCGTCGGCACGTCGCTCGAGGTCACCTACACCGCCCTCGAGAAGGCCAGGGCCGTCGTGCTCGTCGGGCTCGAGCCCGAGGAGGAGTCGCCGATCCTCTTCCTGCGGCTGCGCAAGGCGGCCCGCCACGGCACCCGGGTGTTCTCGGTGGCGCCGTACACCTCGCGGGGCCTGGAGAAGATGGACGGCACCCTGGTCCGCACCGCCCCCGGTGACGAGGCCCGCGCCGTCGAGGCGCTCGCCCACGACGGCGAGCTCGCGCTCGACGCGGGCGGCGTGATCCTGGTCGGCGAGCGGATGGCGTCCGTGCCCGGCGGGCTCTCCGCCGTCGCGGCGCTGGCCGGTACGACGGGCGCACGGCTCGCCTGGGTCCCGCGCCGGGCCGGCGACCGTGGGGCGCTCGAGGCCGGCTGCCTCCCGAACCTGCTGCCCGGCGGCCGGCCGGTCTCCGTGGCCGACGCCCGTGTCGACGCCGGTGCCGCGTGGGGCGTCACGGCGCTACCCGCGGAGCCCGGACGCGACGGCGACCGGATCCTCGCCGACACCGCGGCCGGTGAGGTCAAGGCGCTGGTGGTCGCGGGCGTGGAGCTGCGCGACCTGGCCGACCCCGCCCTGGGCGCCGCGGCGCTGGAGCGGGCCGACTTCGTGGTGTCCCTCGACGTCCGCGCCGGCGAGGTCACTCCCTACGCCGACGTCGTCCTCCCGGTCGCACCGGTGACGGACAAGGCCGGCTCGTTCATGGACTGGGAGGGGCGGGTCCGCCCCTTCGCCCAGATCTTCGCCGAGCCGTCGATGCTGCCGGAGGTGCGCATCCTCGCCGGGATCGCCGAGGAGATGGGCGTCCGGTTCGGCATCCGCACCACCGACCAGGCCCGCGCCGAGATGGAGTCCTTCGGGCCGTGGGAGGGGGAGCGTCCCGCGGCGCCCTCGGTGCCCGCGACCGGGGTGGACCTCCCCGAGGGCCACTTCCTGCTCGCCACGTGGAAGCTGCTCATCGACGACGGGCGGATGCTCGACGGCGACGAGTACCTCAAGGCCACGGGGCACCGGGCCGGCCTGCTCGTGTCCGCGTCGACGCTCTCCGGGCTCGGCGTGCACGAGGGCCAGCTCCTCACGATCGCCACCGACCGGGGGTCTATGGAGCTCCCGGTCGGTGTCGCCGACCTGCCGGACCACGTCGTGTGGGCCCCGAGCACCGCGGTGGGCACGTCGCTGTCGCGCGACCTCGGCGGGGCCGTCCCCGGCACGGTCGTCCGACTCGAAGGTGTCGTCCCGAGCACGTCGAAGGAAGGCCGAGCATGAGCTTCGACCAGATCAGCCCGTCCCTCGAGGACCGGATCGTGGCGGCGACCGACCTGTCCGCGTTCGGCCAGGACCCGTTCTGGGTGATCCTGCTGAAGGCGCTGTCGATCTTCGTCTTCCTGCTGCTGATCACGCTGTTCAACATCTGGGCCGAGCGCCGGGTGCTGGCCCGGATGCAGCACCGTCCGGGCCCGAACGTGCACGGCCCGTTCGGCCTCTTCCAGTCGCTCGCCGACGGGGTGAAGGCGATCCTGAAGGAAGACATCATCCCGAAGAACGCCGACCGTGCGGTCTTCCTGCTCGCCCCGGTCCTGGCGATGATCCCGGCCTTCCTGACCTGGTCGGTGATCCCGTTCGGCCCCGAGGTGCGGATCCCGTTCACCGACGTCACCACGCCGCTGCAGCTGACCGACATGCCGGTGGCGGTGCTGTTCATGCTCGCCGTGGCCTCGGTCGGCATCTACGGCATCGTGCTCGGTGGGTGGGCCAGCGGTTCGACGTACCCGCTGCTGGGCAGCGTCCGCAGCTCGGCGCAGATGATCTCCTACGAGGTCGCGATGGGCCTCTCGCTGGTCGCGGTCTTCCTGTACGCCGGCACGATGTCGACCAGCGGGATCGTCGCGGCGCAGGAGCCGCTGTGGTTCGGCATCATCCTGGTGCCGTCGTTCGTGCTCTACGTGATCTCGATGTTCGGTGAGGTCAACCGGGCGCCGTTCGACCTCCCGGAGGCCGAGGGCGAGCTCGTCGGCGGCTACTTCACCGAGTACAGCTCCTTCAAGTTCGCGGCGTTCTTCCTCGCCGAGTACATCAACATGGCCACGGTCTCCGCGATCGCGACCACCCTCTTCCTCGGCGGCTGGCGCGCCCCGTGGCCGCTGTCGACGATCAACGACGGCATGTTCAACGAGGGCTACTGGCCGGTGCTGTGGTTCGTCAGCAAGGTGCTGTTCTTCATCTTCTTGTTCATCTGGGTGCGCGGCACGGTGCCCCGGATGCGTTACGACCAGTTCATGGCGCTGGGCTGGAAGCGGCTGATCCCGATCGCGCTGGCGTGGGTCTTCGCGGTCGCCGCGATCCGCCAGCTCACCCTGGACGGTGCCGTGGACCGCACCTGGCTGCTCGCCGGCCTCGCGGTGCTCGCCCTGGTGTTCCTGGCGCTGACCTTCGTCGGCGGCGGAGCGGCCGAGGAGGGCGACGCCCACAGCCGGCGGCTCGCCCGCAACCGCACCACGTTCGAGGGCGTGCCGAGCAGCTACCCGGTGCCGCCGACGCCCGGTGAGGCACCCGCCTCCGCCGGTGCCGCCACAGTGACCTCCAGCACCCGCGAAGAGGAGCGTTGAGCCCGATGGCAAGCCTCAAGGAACAGCTCTGGGACCCGATCGCCGGCTTCGGCGTGACGTTCCGGACGATGTTCAAGAAGACCGTCACGGTCCAGTACCCGTTCGAGAAGCGGCCGACCGCGCCGCGGTTCCACGGGCGCCACCAGCTCAACCGCTGGCCCGACGGGCTGGAGAAGTGCATCGGGTGCGAGCTGTGCGCCTGGGCCTGCCCGGCCGACGCGATCTACGTGGAGGGCGCCTCGAACACCGAGGCCGAGCGGTTCTCGCCCGGTGAGCGGTACGGCCGCGTCTACCAGATCAACTACCTGCGCTGCATCCTGTGCGGCCTGTGCATCGAGGCGTGCCCCACCCGCGCGCTGACGATGACCAACGAGTACGAGCTGGCCGACGACAACCGCGCCGACCTGATCTACGAGAAGCAGGACCTGCTCGCGCCGCTGCTGCCCGGCATGGAGCAGCCCCCGCACGGGATGCGGCTCGGCGACGACGAGGTCGACTACTACCGCGGCGCCTTCAGGCAGCCGACCGGTGACGAGGCCGGCGACCGGGCAGGGGAGGACAGCAAGTGATCGCCTTCTGGATCCTCGCGCCGGTCATCGTGGTCGCCGCGTTCGGCGTGATCTTCTCCCGCAAGACCGTGCACGCGGCGCTGTCCCTGGCCGCGGTCATGCTCAGCCTCGCGGTGCTCTACCTGGTCCAGGACGCCCCGTTCCTGTTCGCGGTGCAGATCATCGTCTACACCGGCGCGATCCTGATGCTGTTCGTGTTCGTGCTGATGCTGATCGGTGTGCAGTCCAGCGACTCGCTGGCGGAGACCATCAAGGGCCAGCGGGTGTGGGCGGTCATCGTCGGCCTGCTGTTCGCCGCCCTGCTGGTGCTCGGCGTGGCCCAGGTCAGCCTCGGCCCGGTGACCGGCCTGGAGGCGGCCAACGCGGGCGGCAACATCGAGGGCCTCGCGGGGCTGCTGTTCTCCCGCTACGTGGTCGCCTTCGAGGCCACCGCGGCGCTGCTGATCACGGCCGCCATCGGCACCATGGTGCTCGCGCACTCCGAGCGGCTCTCCCCGAAGCTCACCCAGGCCGAGACCGCGGCCCAGCGGATGCGGGAGTACGCCGAGGCGGGCCGGCACCCCGGCTCCCTGCCCGGCCCGGGCACGTTCGCCCGCCACAACGCGGTCGACACCCCGGCGCTGCTCCCCGACGGCAGCGTGTCCGAAGCCTCGGTCTCGCGGGTGCTCTCCGCCCGCGGCACGGTCCAGTCCGCGCCCGAGCTCGCCCAGGACATGGTCCGGCTCAGCCGCCGGATGCACGACGACGGGTCCTCGAACGTCCCCGGCCGACCCGACGCGACGCCCAAGGGCCCGCTCGAGGGCGACCCCGGCCAGACGTCTGGCCGCACGCCCGACGAGACCACCGACGAGACCCCGCGTGAGGAGCAGTGATGGACGCGACCCCGTTCCTCGTCCTGTCCGCGATCCTGTTCACCATCGGGGCCGTCGGCGTGCTGACCCGCCGCAACGCCCTGGTGCTGTTCATGTGCGTGGAGATGATGCTCAACGCCACGAACCTCGCGCTGGTGACCTTCTCCCGGGTGCACGGCAACCTGCACGGGCAGGTGACCGCCTTCTTCGTGATGGTCGTCGCCGCCGCTGAGGTCGTGGTCGGCCTGGCGATCATCGTGACCATCTTCCGGACCCGTCGCTCGGCCTCGGTCGACGACGCGAGCCTGCTGAAGTACTAGGAGCCGAGTTGACCACCACCGTCATGACTCCTCTGAGCGGCCTGGCTGCCGGCGGCATGCCCCGGCTCGCCGAGACCCCGGTGATCGAGCCGGCCACCGCCGGCGGGGTGCTCTCGCTGCTGTGGCTGATCATCGCCCTGCCCGCGCTCGGTGCGGCGATCCTGCTGCTCGCCGGCCGCCGCTCCGACGCCTGGGGCCACTGGCTCGGCGTCGGCACGGTCGCCGGCTCCTTCGTGGTCAGCCTGATGGCGTTCCTCGCGCTGCTGGGCCGCGGCGAGGAGGACCGGGCCGTCGG
This sequence comes from uncultured Actinomycetota bacterium, assembly GCA_963747975.1. GTDB lineage: Bacteria > Actinomycetota > Actinomycetes > Propionibacteriales > Nocardioidaceae > Nocardioides_C. The sequence continues at coordinate 978,968 of CAVVHI010000003.1, read as the reverse complement.
GCAGACCCTGTTCTCCTGGATCGAGGCCGGTCCGTTCACCGTCGACATGGCACTGCTCTACGACCCGCTGTCGGCGCTGTTCCTGCTGCTGATCACCGGCGTCGGCGCGCTGATCCACGTCTACTCCGTCGGCTACATGGCCCACGACCCGCGGCGGCGCCGGTTCTTCGGCTACCTCAACCTGTTCGTCGCGGCGATGCTGGTGCTGGTCCTCGCCGACAACTACCTGGTGCTGTTCCTCGGCTGGGAGGGCGTCGGCCTGGCGTCGTACCTGCTGATCGGCTTCTGGCAGCACAAGCCCTCGGCGGCGGCCGCCGCGAAGAAGGCCTTCGTGGTGAACCGCGTCGGCGACATCGGCATGGCGCTGGGCATCATGCTGCTCTTCGTCACCTTCGGCACCACCGCCTTCGCGGAGATCTCCTCGGTCGCGGGCGAGGCCTCCGACGGGGTGATGACCGCGCTCGGCCTGCTGTTCCTGCTCGCCGCCTGCGGCAAGTCGGCCCAGGTCCCGCTGCAGTCCTGGCTGCTCGACGCGATGGAGGGCCCGACCCCGGTCTCGGCGCTGATCCACGCCGCGACGATGGTGACCGCGGGCGTCTACCTGATCGTCCGCTCCAACTTCATCTACGAGGCCGCGCCGGTCGCCCAGACCGCGGTGGTCATCGTCGGTGCGGTCACGCTGCTGTGGGGCGCGATCATCGGTACCGCCAAGGACGACATCAAGAAGGCGCTCGCCGGTTCCACGATGAGCCAGATCGGCTACATGATGCTCGCCGCCGGCCTCGGCGCGGCCGGCTACGCGTTCGCGATCTTCCACCTGCTCACCCACGGCTTCTTCAAGGCCAACATGTTCCTCGGGGCCGGCTCGGTGATGCACGCGATGGACGACGACGTCGACATGCGGCACTACGGGGCGCTGCGGAAGCTCCTGCCGGTCACCTTCCTCACCTTCGCGATGGGCTACCTCGCGATCATCGGGTTCCCCGGCTTCTCCGGCTTCTGGTCCAAGGACCGGATCATCGAGGCGGCGTTCGGGCAGAACCTCATCGTCGGTCTCGCGGCGCTGGTCGGTGCCGGCATCACCGCGTTCTACATGACCCGCGTGATGCTGATGACCTTCTTCGGCAAGAAGCGCTGGAGCGACGGAGTGCACCCGCACGAGTCGCCCTGGGTGATGACCGGTCCGCTGGTGGTGCTGGCTGCGCTCTCCGTGGTCGGCGGCGTGATGCTGCTCGGCGACTGGATCGTCGACTGGCTCGAGCCGACCGTCGGCCACGCCGAGCACGAAGCCCTCGGCTTCGCCCCGATCGTGCTGTCGCCTGATCGTCACGCTGGTGGTCGCGGCGGGCATCGCGGTCGCCTGGTTCACCTTCGGGGCCCGTGACGTCCCGCGGGTGGCGCCGGCCAACGTCTCGGTCTTCACCCGGGCGGCCCGCGCGGACCTGTACGGCGACGCGATCAACGAGGGCCTGTTCATGCGCCCCGGTGACCGCTTCGTCACCGACCTGACCGACTTCGACGACCACGGCATCGACGGCGCGGTCAACGGCACCGCGGCGACGTTCGGCGGTCTGGCCGGCCGGATGCGGCGCTGGCAGACCGGGTTCGTCCGCTCCTACGCGCTGTCGCTGGCCGCAGGTGCCGTCCTGGTGCTCGGTGTCCTGCTGGCGGTGAACCTGGCATGAACCTACCCAGAATTCGCTGGACACGACGAGATGCTGAGGCTGGTGTCGCTGTGAGCTCCTTTCCCTGGTTGACCGTCCTGATGGCGGTGCCGCTGCTCGGCGCCGTGGTGGTCGCCCTGCTGCCCAAGCGCCCCGGTGGCGTGCTGGCGAAGCAGACCGCGCTCGGCGTCTCCGTGCTCACCCTGGCCCTGGCCGCGCTCGTCGCCCTCGGGTACGACGTCGGCGGCGGCATGCAGTTCAGCGAGGAGTACACCTGGATCGCGGCCTTCGGCGCGCACTACGCCCTCGGCGTCGACGGGATCGGCCTGACCCTGGTCCTGCTCACGGTGATCCTGACCCCGGTCGTGCTGCTCGCCTCGTGGCACGACGGCGACAACGGCCGCTGGAGCGTGAACTCCTTCTTCGCCTGGATGCTGGCGCTCGAGGGGCTGGCGCTCGGCGTCTTCATGGCCACCGACGTGTTCTTGTTCTACGTCTTCTTCGAGGCCACGCTGATCCCGGTCTACTTCCTGATCGGCGGGTTCGGCGGGGCACGCCGCTCCTACGCCGCGGTCAAGTTCCTGCTGTACTCGCTGCTCGGCGGCCTGCTGATGCTGGCCTCGGTGATCGGCCTCTACGTCGTCTCCGCGGGCAGCGAGTTCGGCCCGACGTACCTGCTCTCGGAGCTGTCCCAGATCGAGATGGGCACGACCACCGGGCCGACTGCTGTTCATCGGCTTCTTCGTCGCCTTCGCGATCAAGGCGCCGATGTTCCCGGTGCACACCTGGCTGCCCGACGCCGCCGGCGCCGCGACGCCGGGCACGTCGGTGCTGCTGGTCAGCGTGCTGGACAAGATCGGCACCTTCGGCATGCTGCGCTTCGGGCTCGGGCTCTTCCCCGAGGCCTCGCAGTGGGCGACGCCGGTGGTGCTCGTCCTCGCGGTGGTCTCGGTGCTGTACGGCGCGCTGCTCGCCATCGGCCAGAACAGCATCCCGCGCCTGATCGCCTACACGTCGGTGTCGCACTTCGGCTTCATCGTGCTCGGCATCTTCGTGCTCAACAGCTACGGCCAGGTCGGCTCGACGCTGTACATGTTCAACCACGGGCTCTCGACCGCGGCGCTGTTCCTGGTGACCGGGTTCCTGATCCGGCGCCGGGGCTCGCAGCTGATCAGCGACTTCGGTGGTGTGGAGAAGGTGGCCCCGGTCCTGGCCGGCATCTTCCTCGTCGCCGGCCTGTCGTCGCTGTCGCTGCCGGGCCTCTCGCCGTTCGTCTCCGAGTTCCTGGTGCTGGTCGGCACGTTCGCCCACAACTGGTGGTTCGCGATCTTCGCCGTCCTCGGCATCGTGCTCGCCGCGCTCTACATCCTGCTGATGTACCAGCGCACGATGACCGGCCCGACGGTCCCGGCCGTGGCGCCGATGAAGGACCTCGGCCTGCGCGAGGTCTCGGCGCTCGCGCCGCTGCTCGTGCTGATCGTCCTGCTCGGCTTCTACCCCAAGCCGTTGACCGCCATCATCGAGCCCGCCGTGCAGGACACCCTGCAGCAGGTGGGAGTGTCTGACCCTGCTCCGGAGGTCCCGGTCACCGCCGGCTCCGGTGAGGAAGAGGAGAGCGACCAGTGACCGCAGAGTTCCAGGCGCCAAGCATCGAGTACAGCCTGCTCTCACCGCTCCTGATCGTCGCGGGCGTCGCGCTCGTCGGCGTGCTCGTCGAGGCGTTCGCGCCCCGGCGGCTCCGGTACCTGGTGCAGACCGTGCTCGCGATCGTCGGCGTCCTCGGCGCCCTGGTCGCCACGATCTGGGTCGCGGCCGACGCCGAGGTGCTGGCGGACGGCCTGGCCCGTGGTCAGGTGGCGGGGGCCGGCTCGGTGGCCGTGGACGGGCCCACGCTGTTCATCTGGGGCACGCTGCTGGTGATGGGCCTGATCAGCGTCCTGCTGTTCGCGGAGCGTCACCTGGAGGGCGGCGTGCTCTCCTTCGCCGGGCAGGCCTCGGCGCTGCCGGGCACGCAGGCCGAGCGCGAGGCGTCGACCCGCGGCCTGGAGCACACCGAGGTCTTCCCGCTGATGCTGTTCGCGATGACCGGCATGATGCTGATGCCGGCGGCGTCGGACCTGCTGACGCTGTTCGTCGCGCTCGAGGTGCTCTCGCTGCCGCTGTACCTCCTCGCCGGCCTGGCCCGGCGCCGCCGGCTGCTGAGCCAGGAGGCGGCGCTGAAGTACTTCCTGCTCGGCGCGTTCAGCTCCGCGTTCGTCATCTACGGCGTCGCGCTGCTCTACGGCTTCGCGGGCGCCATGGACTACGCCGCGATCAACGAGGCCGTCTCCGGCCGCGCCGGCGGCTCGGTCCTGCTCCTCGGCGGCATCGGCATGCTCTCGGTCGGCCTGCTGTTCAAGGTCGGCGCCGCGCCGTTCCACGCCTGGACCCCCGACGTCTACCAGGGCTCGCCGACGGCGGTCACCGCCTTCATGGCGGCCAGCACCAAGATCGCCGCGTTCGGTGCGCTGCTGCGGGTCTTCTACGTCGCCCTCGGCGGGGCCCGCTGGGACTGGACGCCGATGATCTGGGTCGTCGCGATCCTCACCATGGTGGTGGGCTCGGTCATCGCCCTGGCGCAGAACGACATCAAGCGGATGCTGGCCTACTCGGCCATCGCGCACACCGGCTTCATCCTCACCGCCTTCGTCGGCTTCCAGCAGGCCGGCCAGGGCATCGGCGGCATGGGCACGGTGCAGGCGGTGATGTTCTACCTGGTCACCTACGGCTTCATGACGATCGGCGCGTTCGCGATCGTGACCGTGGTCCGCGACGCCAGCGGCGAGGCCACCTCGCTGCAGCGGTGGGCGGGTCTCGGCAAGGAGTCGCCGGTCGTGGCCGGGGTCTTCGCCTTCCTGCTCCTCGGCATGGCCGGCATCCCGCTGACCAGCGGGTTCACCGGCAAGTGGGCCGTGTTCGCCTCCGCGCTGGCCGGCGGCGCGTGGCCGCTGGTGGTGGTCGCGGTGCTGATGAGCGCGGTGGCGGCCTTCTTCTACCTGCGGGTGATCGTGCTGATGTACTTCTCCGACCCGGTCGGTGAGGGACCCACGGTGATGATGCCTTCGGTGCTCACGACTATCGTGATTGCAGTGGGCTTCACGGCCACGCTGCTCCTGGGCGTCGTGCCCGGCCCGGTCCTGGACCTGGCGGCAGCAGCCGGGGAGTTCATCCGCTGACCAGCGCCCGCCACCGGCGGCGGACGCCGACCCTGAAGGAGCCGAGCTCGGTGTCGTCCACCCCCGCCGCGCCGTCCCTGGCGCTGCCGATCCTCGATCCCGCCCTCGAGGCCCGGCTGCGTGCCCGCATGCAGGAGGTCGAGGAGGCGCTCGAGGAGGCGGTCCGTAGCGAGGCGCCCTTCGTCACCGACGCCGCGCGTCACCTGATGCAGGCCGGCGGCAAGCGGTTCCGGCCGCTGCTGGTCCTGCTCGCCGCGGAGACCGGCGACCCCTACGCCGACGGGGTGGTCACCTCCGCGTGCGTCGTGGAGCTGACCCACCTCGCGTCGCTGTACCACGACGACGTCATGGACGAGGCGGACCTGCGCCGGGGCGCGGAGTCGGCCAACGCCCGCTGGGACAACCTCGTCGCGATCCTCACCGGTGACTTCCTGTTCTCGAAGTCCTCGGAGTTCACCGCCCGCCTCGGCGCGGACGCGGTGCGGATCCAGGCGGAGACCTTCACCCGGCTCGTCGAGGGCCAGATCCTCGAGACGCTCGGCCCCCAGGACGGGGAGGACCCGCTCGAGCACTACCTGCGCGTGGTGGCCGGGAAGACCGGGTCGCTGATCGCCACCTCGGCCCGCTACGGGGCACGGTTCGCCGGTGCCCCGCTGGAGGTGGAGGAGGCGCTGACGGAGTACGGCGAGAAGGTCGGCACCGCCTTCCAGCTCTCGGACGACATCCTCGACGTGGCCAGCGAGAGCGACGAGTCGGGCAAGACCCCCGGGACCGACCTGCGCGAGGGCGTCCCGACGCTGCCGGTGCTGATCGCCCGGCGCTCCACCGACCCGGGGGACGCGCGGCTGCAGGAGCTGCTCTCCGCGGACCTGACCGACGACACCCTCCACGCGGAGGCGCTGGACCTGCTGCGCAAGCACCCCGCGATGGCGCAGGCCCGGACCTACGTGATCGATCGGGCCAACGAGGCCCGCGCGCTGCTCAAGGTGCTGCCCGAGGGGCCGGTGCGTGACGCGTTGGACGCCTTCGCCGCGCTGATCGCCACCCGCACCGCCTGACCGCCGAGTCGGCGTGAACCTGGGCACGCGGGGCCTCGAGTCGGCGTGAACCTGGGCGCGCGGGGCGTCGAGTCGGCGTGAACCTGGCCGGGAGGGGCTCGAGTCGGCTTGAACCTCGGCGGGAAGCGGCCGAGTCGGCGTGAACCTGGCCGGGAGGGGCTCGAGTCGGCGTGAACCTGGTCCGGCACGGGGCCGAGTCGGCGCGGGCCGCGGCGTCACGGCAGGCCCGCCACGCCGCACTGTCTCGTCATCGGTAGGTAGTGTGTTTGGCTCTTACAAGCCCGTTAGGCTTCTCCGGTGGCAGAGCAACGACGCGGCTTCCTCCTCGGGGCGGCCGCCTACACCATCTGGGGCGTCTTCCCCCTCTACTTCCCTCTCCTCGAGCCCGCCGGGGCCGTGGAGATCCTCGCGCACCGGGTGTTCTGGTCGTTGGCCACGATGCTGTTGTTCGTCCTCGTCTTCGGCCGGGTCCGTCAGCTCAGGGCCGTGCTCGCACATCGACGTACGCTCGGAATCCTGAGCCTGGCCGCAGTCGTCATCGCGGTCAACTGGGGCACCTACATCTGGGGCGTCAACAACGGGCACGTCGTAGAGGCGTCGCTCGGCTACTTCATCAACCCGCTGGTCACCGTGATGATGGGCGTGGTCATCCTGGGCGAGCGGCTGCGCACGCTGCAGTGGGTGGCACTCGGCGTTGCCTTCCTGGCGGTGCTGGTGCTGGCCGTCGAGTACGGCCGGCCGCCGTGGGTGGCGATCGTTCTCGCGTTCTCGTTCGGCAGCTACGGCCTGGCGAAGAAGAAGGCGAACGTCGGGGCCATCGAAAGCCTGACCGTCGAGACCATGGTGCTCGGGCCGATCGCCGGCTTGTACATCCTGTGGCTGGTCAACGGGGGGACCTCCACGTTCGGGACCGAGGGGATCGCTCACTCCGCTCTGCTGGTGTCCACGGGCATCGTGACGGCGATCCCGTTGATCTTCTTCGGTGCTGCGGCGACCCGGGTGTCGCTGACCACGATCGGTCTGCTGCAGTATCTGGCGCCGACGTTCCAGTTCGCGATCGGGGTGCTGATCTACGACGAGGACATGCCTGTGATGCGCTGGGTCGGCTTCGGGCTGGTGTGGATCGCGCTCGTGATGTTCACCTACGAGGCGATCACCCATCGACGGCGACAGCTTCGCCTCACTGCCCAGGCGAGCGCCATCTGAGCCTCGGCCGGAGCGGCGCCGTGCTCGGCCGCGAGGTTCACGCCGACTCGGGGCTCTCCCGGTGCAGGTTCACGCCGACTCGGGGGTGTCGGAGCGCAGGTTCGCGCCGACTCGACGTTTGGTCAGGCGACGGTCCAGGTGTCGCCGGAGTGGAGGAGGGTGTCGAGCTCGTGGTTTGCGTCGGGGTGGCCGGCGCGGGCCGTCTCGATCTGGGCGCGGGCCTGGTCGTCGTAGGTGGCGTGGTCGACCTGGCGAAAGATGCCGATGGGGGCCTGCTGGAGGTAGCCGGGGTCGGTGAGCCTCGAGAGCGCGAAGGCGGTGGTGGGGTCGTCGGCGTGGGCGTCGTGGACCAGCACGGCGTCGGCGTTGTCGGTGGTGACCTCACCGGTGTGGAGTACGCCGGTGGCAGGGTCGCGGAAGACGCCGCGGGAGCCGAGGCCGTCCTCGCCGGCGGGGCCGAACCGGATGGGTTCGTCGTGGACGAGCGGGATGATCGCGGTCTGCTTGGTGTCGGGGCCCTTGAGGTCGTCGAAGGCGCCGTCGTTGAAGATCGGGCAGTTCTGGAAGATCTCGACGAACGCGGTGCCCCGGTGTGCGGCCGCGGCCGACAGCACGTGGGTGAGGTGCTTGCGGTCGGAGTCGATGGTGCGGGCGACGAAGGTGCCTTCGGCGCCGAGCGCGAGGGAGACGGGGTTGAAGGGGTTGTCCAGGGACCCCATCGGGGTGGACTTGGTGACCTTGCCGAGCTCTGAGGTGGGGGAGTACTGGCCCTTGGTGAGCCCGTAGATCCGGTTGTTGAACAGCAGGATGGTCATGTTCACGTTGCGGCGCAGCGCGTGGATGAGGTGGTTGCCGCCGATGGAGAGCGCGTCGCCGTCACCGGTGACCACCCACACGCGACAGGTCCTCGCGGCTGGTGGCCAGGCCGGTGGCGATCGCGGGAGCGCGGCCGTGGATGGAGTGCATCCCGTAGGTGTCGAGGTAGTAGGGGAACCGCGAGGAGCAGCCGATGCCGGAGACGAACACGATGTTCGAACGAGCCAGGCCGAGGCCGGGCAGGAAGCCCTGGACGGCCTTGAGCACGGCGTAGTCGCCGCAGCCGGGGCACCAGCGGACCTCCTGGTCGCAGGCGAAGTCCTTGCCGGTCTGGGGTGTGTCGGTGGCCGGCACGTCGCGAAGCCCCGGGAACGGGAGCGACTCGGTCGTGGACTGGGTGGTCATCGCACGGACTCCTTGTGGGAGGGGGTCGCCTGCTGTCCGTTGGCCGAGGGGTTCTGGCCGGTGGTGGTGGCGACGAGGTCGGTGATGGCGTCGGCGAGCTCGGCGGCCTTCAGGGGCAGGCCGCGGACGTAGTTGTAGCCGACGACGTCGACGAGGTACTTGGCGCGCAGCAGCAGGGAGAGCTGGCCGAGGTTCATCTCGGGCACCAGCACCTTGTCGTAGCCCTTGAGGATCTCGCCGAGGTTGGCGGGGAAGGGGTTGAGGTGGCGCAGGTGGACCTGGGCCACGTCGAGACCGGCCAGCCGCGCCCGTCGTACCGCGGCACCGATCGGGCCGTAGGTCGAGCCCCAGCCGAGCACCAGCACCCGCGCCTTGTCTGAGGGGTCGTCGACCTCCAGGGCCGCGATGGTGTCGGCGACCCGGTCGACCTTGGCCTGGCGGGTGCGGACCATCAGGTCGTGGTTGGTCGGGTCGTAGGAGATGTTGCCGTGGCCGTCGGCCTTCTCCAGGCCGCCGATGCGGTGCTCCAGGCCCGGGTTGCCGGGCACGGCCCAGGGCCGGGCGAGGGTGTCCTCGTCGCGGGTGTAGGGCCAGAACTCGTCCGCCTCGGCCTCGCCGTCGCCGGCGGCCGCGACGGCCTTCTTCGAGGCGTGGTTGGGCGCGGTGGCGAAGGCCGGGTCGATGTGCGGCAGGTCGGTGACCTCGGGGATCCGCCACGGCTCGGAGCCGTTGGCGAGCATCCCGTCCGAGAGCAGCATCACCGGGGTGCGATAGGTGACCGCGATCCGGGCGGCCTCCACGGCGGCGTCGAAGCAGTCGGCCGGGGACTGGGGGGCGACGATCGGGACCGGGGACTCGCCGTTGCGGCCGAACATCGCCTGCAGCAGGTCGGCCTGCTCGGTCTTGGTCGGCAGCCCGGTGGACGGGCCGCCGCGCTGGACGTCGACGATGACCAGCGGCAGCTCGGTCATCACCGCCAGCCCGATCGTCTCCGACTTCAGCGCGATACCGGGCCCCGACGTGGTCGTCACCCCGAGCGCGCCGCCGAAGGAGGCGCCCAGGGCGGCGCCGATGCCGGCGATCTCGTCCTCGGCCTGGAACGTGGTGACACCGAACCGCTTGTGCTTGGACAGCTCGTGGAGGATGTCGCTCGCCGGGGTGATCGGGTAGGAGCCCAGGAACAGCGGCAGCCCCGACTGGGTCGAGCCCGCGATCAGGCCGTAGGCCAGCGCCAGGTTGCCGGTGATGTTGCGGTAGGTCCCTGGGCGCATCGGGGCGGGCTTGATCTCGTACTGCACCGCGAACGCCTCGGTGGTCTCCCCGAAGTTCCACCCCGCCTTGAACGCGGTGATGTTCGCATCCCGGATGTCGGGGGCCTTGGCGAACCGGCGCTCCAGGAACGTCTCGGTCGGCTCGGTGGGGCGGCCGTACATCCACGACACCAGTCCCAGGGCGAACATGTTCTTCGCCCGCGAGGCGTCCTTGCGGGTCAGCCCGAACTCCTTGACCGCCTCCACCGTCATCCCGGTCAGGTCCACCGGGTGCACGACGTACTCGGCCAGCCCGTCGTTGTCCAACGGGTTCTCGGTGTAACCGGCCTTGGTCAGGTTGCGGGTGGTGAAGTCGGCGGTGTCGACGATGATCGTCGCGCCCTTCGGCAGGTCGCCGAGGTTGGCTTTCAGCGCGGCCGGGTTCATCGCCACCAGCACGTTCGGCGCATCACCCGGGGTGAGGATGTCGTGGTCGGCGAAGTGCACCTGGAACGACGAGACGCCCGGTAGCGTCCCCTGCGGAGCACGTATCTCGGCCGGGAAGTTCGGCAGGGTCGACAGGTCGTTGCCGAACGACGCGGTCTCCTGGGTGAACCGGTCACCCGTCAGCTGCATACCGTCACCGGAGTCGCCCGCGAACCGGATGATCACCCGGTCGAGCTGCTTGACCTGCTTGGTCACGCTCACGCCTTCTCTCCACGGGGCCGTCCGGGCTGGCTCCCCCGGCCGGACCCCTTTACTCAGGGTGCCCTGTCAGCCATGCTACGGCGGCCCCATGAGGCCGAGTGCTGAAGTCCAGAACGCGTCGGAATCACCCGTTGTTCCCGTGGGTACCCCTCGTCATGACCGAGCAGCCGGCCGCGCCCCTGCAGCGCGACGCGCGAGAGCGGGAGCGGTGGGCCGAGGAGCTCCTCGACCGGCTCACCCCGGCCATGAGCGCCCTCGGCTTCCTGTTCCTGCTGGTCGTGCTCGGGGAGCAGCTCGCCCGGGGCGGTAGCGCGCTGAGCACCGGGCTGGCGCTGCTCAGCTGGACCCTGTGGGGGGTCTTCGTCACCGAGTTCGTCGCCCGCCACGTCGTGGCCCCGGACAAGGGCCGCTTCTGGCGCCGGAACTGGTGGCAGCTGCTGTTCCTGGCGCTGCCGTTCCTCCGGTTCCTGCGGCTGCTGCGCGCGGCCCGGTTCCTGCGCACCGGCCGGGTCCTGTCCTCGGCGGTGCGGTCGTCCCGGTCGGCGCGCAACGTGCTCGGCAGCCGCCTCGGCTGGCTCGCGGCGGTCTCGGCGATCACGGTGCTCGGCAGCAGCCAGCTGCTCTACCAGTTCTCCGGCTACGACACGTACGCCGACGCCCTGCACGCGGCCGCCATGGCCACGATCACCGGAGCACCGCTCGACCGGCCCGACGGCTTCGCGCGGCTGCTCGAGGTCGGGCTGGCGGCGTTCTCCGTGGTCGTCTTCGCCACCCTCGCCGGGAGCCTCGGCGCCTACTTCCTGGAGACCCGGTCCTCGCGCCCGGGGAGCCGGCCGCCGGCTCGGAGTCGGAGGTGTCGCGTTAGCCGGGTGGATGTGCCGACTCGGCTTGCTGGGTGCACGGTTCAAGCCGACTCGGTGGGTTTGGGGTGCAGGTTCAGGCCGACTCGGTGGGTTTGGGGTGCAGGTTCACGCCGACTCGGTGGGTCTGGGGTGCAGGTTCACGCCGACTCGGCGGTCAGGACCAGTAGACGATGACCTTGTCGCCGACGGCCACCTGGTCGAACAGCCACGCCACCGTGCTGTAGTCGCGGACGTTCACGCACCCGTGCGACCCGCCGTAGTAGCCGTTGGCGGCGAAGTCGGGGGAGTAGTGCACCGCCTGGCCTCCGCTGAAGAACATCGCGAACGGCATCGAGGTGTTGTACAACGACGACACGTGGTCGCGTGACTTGAACTGGACCGCGAACTGCCCCTCGCGGGTGGGCATCTCGTCGACACCGAACCGGACGTCGACGGTCGAGAGCACCTCGCCGTCCACCACCCAGCGCAGGCTGTTGCTGCTCTTGTCGATGCACAGCACCCTGCCCGTCGTACACCTCGGGTCGAGGGGGGCGCCGTCGGCCGGGTCCGGCGGCCGGTTCGCCAGCTCGTCGCCGGTGGGCTCGCGGGTCATGCCCACGAGCAGGTCGAGGGTGCGCTGGTCGACGTCACCGGTGACCGGGACCTGCCGCTTGCCCTGGAAGCCGCGTACGGCGGTGGCGGTCTGTTCTCCGTAGTGGTCGGAGACGTCGCCGTAGAACCAGCCGATCTGGCGCAGCCGGGCCTGGATCTCGCGCACGTCGGCCCCGGAGTCGCCGGCGGAGAACAGCGCCGGGCCGGAGCGGTTGAACAGCTCGTCGGCGCTGGGCTCGCGGCTCATCCGGACCAGCCGTCGCCAGGTCCTCCGGTCGACCTTGCCGGTGACCTCGAAGCCGCGCTTGTCCTGGAAGCCGCGCACCGCCTGCGCGGTCGTCTTGTCGAAGCTGCCGGTGGGCGGGCTGCGGTGCCACGCGAGCTGGAGCAGCCGGTGCTGCAGCTCGCGCACCTGCCGGCCCTGGTCCCCGCGTGCGAGCAGCGGCTCGGGCTCCGGCTCGACCGTGGGCTCCAGGTCCGCGGGCTCCGAAGGCTCGGGCTCGGAGTCGGCGCCCGGCGCGGGTGCCGGCTGGGTCCGGGCGGCGGTCTCGTCGACGACCGGCTCGGCCGGACCCGTCGCGGACGAGTGGGTGACGACCGGGAGGGAGAGCACCCCGGACGCCGTGCCGGTGCCGACGGCGGCGGCGAGCGCGACCGTCAGGGCCAGGGTGGTGGTCAGGCGGGTACCCCGTTGCATGTGGTCCTCCCGGGGCGGTGCCCCTGTGGCTGTGTCCTGTCGAGGAGACGCATCGACAGGCGGATCGGTTGCCTCACGACTCCCCGTCAGCCGACGTCTCGGCCCCAGAAGGGTAAAGGAAGTGGTGGTCGCGCCCGCGCAGGTGCCGCCGGGCGGACGCGGCGCGGATCGCTGCGAGGTCGTCGGTTCCGCCCTAGAGTGGCGGCGTGGGCGAGAACACCGGGCAGTACTACGAGGCCTACCTTCCTCTGCTGGTGATGCTCGTCGTCGGTGTGGTGCTCGTCGTCGCCATGTTCCTCGCCAACCGCCTGCTGCGCCCCACCCATCCGACCCGGGAGAAGCTGCTCACCTACGAGTGCGGCGTCGACCCGGTCGGTGAGGGATGGGCCCAGCAGCACGTGCGCTACTACGTGTTCGCCTACCTCTACGTCATCTTCGCCGTGGACGCGGTGTTCCTGTTCCCGTGGGCGACGGTCTTCGGCGGGCTGGGCTGGATCACCGTGGGCGAGATGGCGGTGTTCATCGGCTTCATCGCCGTCGGCCTGGTCTACGCGTGGCGGAAGGGGGTGCTGACGTGGACGTGAGCAGCCACGGAGCGGGCGGCGGTTTCGAGACGGCCGCGCAGGCCGGGCCTCCTCAGCCGCCGGTGGAGCTGGGGATGCCGCGGGTGGGGGCGCTGCAGAAGCTGGCGCCGAAGCCCGCGCGGTACCTGCTCAACTGGGGCCGGAAGTACTCCCTGTGGGTCTTCAACTTCGGGCTGGCCTGCTGCGCCATCGAGTTCATCGCCACCTCGATGTCGCGCCACGACTTCATCCGGCTGGGCGTGATCCCGTTCGCCCCCGGCCCCCGCCAGGCCGACCTGATGGTGGTCTCGGGCACGGTGACCGACAAGATGGCGCCGGCGATCAAGCGGCTCTACGAGCAGATGCCGGAGCCGAAGTACGTCATCTCCTTCGGCTCCTGCGCCAACTCCGGCGGGCCCTACTGGGACTCCTACTGCGTGACCAAGGGCGTGGACCAGATCATCCCCGTCGACGTCTACGTGCCCGGCTGCCCGCCGCGCCCCGAGGCGCTGCTGCAGGGGATCCTCAAGCTGCAGGAGAAGATCGACGGCGAGGTGCTCCACGAGCGGTACCGGTCCACCGACGCGGCGTCGGTGACCCGCGGACTGGTGCTGCCGCCGGGAGACGCCACGTGACCGGCCGCGCCGCGCACTGGCCGGGCCGGGTCCGCAGCGCCTACACCGAGGCACTCGGCGAGGTCCCCGTCGAGGAGGGCTTCGGTCCGGTCACCGTGGACGTGCCGGCGGACCGGTGGCCCGAGGCGGTCGAGCTCGCCCGCGACACCCTGGACTGCACCTACTTCGACTTTCTCACCGCCGTCGACGAGCTGACCGACGGCTTCCGGATCGTGTGCCACCTGGCCGACCACCGTCCGCGCGGCGTCGAGCACCTGGTCGTGCGCACGCTGGTGCCCCGGGAGGAGCCGGTGCTCGCGTCGGTCGTGCACCTCTTCGCCGGCGCGGCGTGGCACGAGCGGGAGACGAACGAGATGTTCGGCGTGGAGTTCGCCGGCGCCGACGGGGAGCGGCTCCAGCTCGACAAGCTGCTGCTGCCGGAGAACTTCGAGGGCCACCCGCTGCGCAAGGACTTCGTGCTGGCCTCCCGGGTCGCCAAGCCCTGGCCGGGGGCGAAGGAGCCGGGGGAGTCCGACCACCAGGCCGGGTCGCCGTCGCGACGTCGTACCCGCCCGCCCGGGGTCCCCGAGCCCGAGCAGTGGGGACCCCGCGAACCCGGCTCCGAGCAGCCCGACACCCTCGCCGCCGCGGCGGGAGGACCGGCGCCCCGACCGCGGCGCGCCCGCCGCGCCACCCCGCCGCCCGACGCGGAGGGCAGCGATGGCTGACCTGCTCGAGGTGCTGCTGCGGGTGCTGGTCGTGGTCGCGGCGTTTCTGGTGCTGCCGCTCGCCGTGGGCCAGCTCGAGCACAAGGCGATGGCGCACATGCAGTCCCGCGTGGGTCCGATGTACGCCGGCGCCTTCCACGGCTGGGCCCAGCTCGTCGCCGACGGCGTGAAGTTCGTGCAGAAGGAGGCGGTCGTCCCCGCCGCGGCGGACCGGCAGGTGTTCAAGCTGGCCCCGGCGGTCGCGCTGATCCCCTACCTGGTGGTGATGCTGGCGATCCCGGTCGGCCCGAGCCTGGTCGGCCAGGACCTCGACGTCGGCCTGTTCTTCGTGCTCGCGGTGATGGGCGTCGGCGTGGTCGGCACCCTGATGGGCGGCTGGGCCAGCGCGAACAAGTTCAGCCTGCTCGGCGGGGTCCGGGTCGCGGCACAGCTGATGGCCTACGAGCTGCCGTTCGTGCTCGCCGCCGCCTCGGTCGCGATGGCCGCGGGCACCCTGTCGCTGGTCGGCATCGTCGGGGCGTGGAGCCCGTGGTGGCTGCTGTGGCAGGCGCCGGCCGCGCTCGTCTTCTTCGTGGCCGGGCTGGCCGAGCTGCAGCGGCCGCCGTTCGACATGCCGATCGCGGACTCCGAGCTGGTGATGGGCCCCTACACCGAGTACGGCGGACTCAGGTTCGCGGTCTTCATGCTGGCCGAGTACGCCGGCATCGTCATCCTCGCGGGCCTGACCACGGTGCTCTTCCTCGGCGGCTGGCGCGGACCGTTCGACGAGCAGCTCGGGTGGCTGTGGACGCTGGTGAAGATCGGCCTGGTGTCCTTCGTGGTGATCTGGGTCCGCGTCACCTACCCGCGGCTGCGCGAGGACCAGCTGCAGCGGCTCGCCTGGCAGGGCCTGGTGCCGCTCGCGCTGTTCCAGCTGGCGATCACGGCGATCGGAGTGGTGGTGACGGCCTCGTGAGCTTCCCGGGCAAGGGCCTGCTGCAGGGCCTCGCGGTGACCTGGCGCAACATGACCCGCCGGTCGGTCACCGCGCAGTACCCCGACGTGATGCCCGACCTGCCACCGCGCTCCCGCGGCGTGATCGCGCTGATCGAGGAGAACTGCACGGTCTGCATGCTCTGCGCGCGCGAGTGCCCGGCGTGGTGCATCTACATCGACTCCCACAAGGACACGATCCCGGCCACCACCGAGGGCGGCAAGGACAAGCAGCGCAACGTCCTCGACCGGTTCGCGATCGACTACTCCATCTGCATGTACTGCTCGATCTGCGTCGAGGTGTGCCCCTTCGACGCGCTGCACTGGAGCCCGGAGTTCGAGTACTCCGAGCTCGACATCCGCGAGCTGACCCACGAGAAGGACCGGCTCCGCGACTGGATGTGGACCGTCCCCGCCCCGGTCGCCCTCGACCCGGGGGCCGAGCCGGCCAAGGAGATCGGCGTCGCGGAGAAGGCCGCCGAGCGCGCCGCCCCGCCGGAGGAGCCCTCGGGCGGTGGCGCATGACCGTCGTCCAGGTGCTGTTCGTCCTCCTCGGTGTCGTCGCCGTCGGGTCGGCGCTGCTGGTGGTGACGACCCGCCACATGGTCCACGCCGCGCTGTGGCTGGTCGTCACGCTGGGTGCCGTGGCGGGGGTGTTCCTGCTGCTGGCGGCGGAGTTCCTGGCCTGGGTGCAGGTGCTGATCTACGTCGGAGCGGTCGTCGTACTCCTGCTGTTCGCGCTCATGCTCACCCGAGCGCCGACCGGGCCGCAGCCCGACCTGGACGTACGCCGGTCGCTGCCGGCCGCGCTCGTCGCCGTCCTCGTCGGAGCGGTCCTCGTGACCACGGTGGTGGCGGGGTTCTCCGACGTCCGGCTCGACCTCGAGGGGGCGGTGGTCGGCTCCGCGGCGATGACCGGGGCGACGGTCTTCGAGAAGTGGGTGCTGCCGTTCGAGGTGCTCTCCGTGCTCCTGCTCGCGGCGCTGATCGGCGCGATCGTGCTCTCGCGAGGGGATGAGCGCTGATGCCGCTGTGGTGGCCGCTGGTCCTGGCCGGCCTGCTCTTCTCGATCGGCGTCTACGCCGTGCTGGTGCGGCGCAACGCGATCCTGGTGCTGATGGGCGTGGAGCTGATGCTCAACGCGGTGAACATCAACCTGGTCGCCTTCGACGCCTACTTCCGCGACGTCCTGCACGGCGGGCAGACCCTGGCGCTGTTCGTGATCGTGATCGCGGCCGCCGAGGTGGGTCTGGCGCTCGCGATCGTGCTGCGGGTCTTCCGCACCCACGGCCACATCGACGTCGACCGCCTCCGGGAGCTCGCCGACCGGGACGAGGTGGGCGCGCCGTGAGCTGGGTGGTGCTGCTGCTGGTCCTGGTGCCGTTCGTGTCCGCGGGGCTGTCGCTGCTGATCGGGCACCGCGGGGAGGTCGCCGAGCGGGGGATCGCGGTCGGCGCGGCACTGCTCGGGCTGGGCCTGGCGGTGGTCGTCGCGCTGCCGCACCTCGGCGACGCCGAGCCGCTGACGCACGTCTTCGCCACCACCGCCGCGGCCGGGCCGCCGATCGAGCTGTCCTTCCGGGTCGACCAGCTCAGCGCGGTGATGCTGCTGCTCGCGCACACGGTGGCGTTCCTCGTCCAGCTCTACTCCCTGGGCTACATGGCAGGCGACCCCCGCTACCCGTCGTACGCCGCGCTCGTCTCGCTGTTCACCGGCGCGATGACGCTGGTGGTCACCGCCGACGACCTGTGGGTGCTGCTCATCGGCTGGGAGCTGATGGGTGCGTGCTCGTACTTCCTGATCTCCCACCACTGGGAGCTGCCCGAGGCGCGCGCCGGTGCGGTCAAGGCGTTCCTGCTGACGCGTACGGCGGACCTCGGGCTGCTGTTCGGCATCATCGTGCTCGGGATCCGCTTCGACAGCTACCGGATCAGCACGATCATGGCCGAGATCGACGCCGGTGGCTTCGCCCGCGACGACCTGTGGCTGCCGGCGATCCTGCTGACCGTCGCGGTCCTCGGCAAGTCCTCGCAGTTCCCCTTCCACACCTGGCTTCCCGACGCGATGCCGGGCCCCACCCCGATCTCCGCGCTGATCCACGCCGCGACGATGGTGGCCGCGGGCGTGTTCCTGGTGGCGCGGGCGTTCCCGCTGTTCCTCTCCGCGCCGGCGGCGCTGACGGTGCTGGCCCTCGTCGCGTCGGTGACGATGCTGCTCTCCGCGCTGAACGCACTGTTCAGCCACGACCTGAAGCGGGTGCTGGCCTGGTCGACGGTCAGCCAGCTGGCCTACATGTTCGGTGCGCTGGCGGTGGGCGCCTACGCCGCGGGCGTGCTGCACCTGCTCGCGCACGGTGCCTTCAAGGCGCTGCTCTTCCTCGCCGCCGGGTCGGTGGTGCACGCGGTCGGCACCACCTCGATGTCGGCGATGGGCGGCCTGCGCGACAAGCTGCCGGACACGTTCATCACGATGACGATCGGCTTCGGCGCGCTCGCCGGGGTGGTGCCGCTGGTCGGCTTCTTCACCAAGGACGCCGTGGTCGGCGCCATCTGGGAGGCCGCCCTGCACGGGAACCTGGTCTGGCCGTGGGTGGCCTGGGTGCTGCTCGTCTCCGCGGTGCTCACCGCCGTGCTGACCGTGGCGTACTCGATGCGGGCCTGGCTCCTGGTGTTCTTCACCCCTTCCGCGGTGTCCGCCGCGGCTACGTCCGGCAGTGCCGGTGGCGAGCCGACGGGACTGCTGCAGCCGACTCCGGAGCCGGGGACGCCGGCGGCGCGGGAGCCGCACGAGAGCGGCTGGTCGATGCGGACGCCGCTGTACCTGCTCTCGGTCCCGACCGCGCTGGGCGGGCTCGTCGTCGCCTACCCGGAGGCGGTGTTCGGCCCGGGGGAGTACGACCTGGTGCACCCCTGGATGGCGGTGGTGATGACCGCCCTCGTCGTGGTGACCGCGGTCGTCGTCCACGGGCAGTGGCGGCGCGCGGGGGGCCGGGACCCCTGGCACCCGTTCGTGCTGCCGCACCCGGCCGTCGACCGGGTCTACCAGGTCGGCGTGGTCGGCCCCGTGCAGTGGCTCGCCCGCCTGGTGCGCGCCGGTGACCGCGACGTCATCGACGGCTACGCCGACGGGGCCGGGGCGGTCACCCGTGGTCTCGGCTGGGCGCTGCGGCGGGCGCAGGCCGGCAACGTGCAGACGTACCTGATGGTGGTCGTGGTCGGTGCCTGCGCCGTCGCGGTGGCCGCGGGGGTGGCGGCATGAGCGCGCTGCTCCTCAACGGCATGGTGGCCGTCCCCGCGGGCTTCGCCCTGGTGGCCTGGCTGCTCGTGCGCCGGGAGCGGGCCGCGGTCGCCGCCGCGGTGGCCGGGGCCGTGGTCACCTTCGCGTGGTCGGTCGTGCTCGTGGTGCAGACCCGCCCCGGCGGGCTCGGCGACCCGGCCACCACCGTCGACGCCGTGTGGCTGCGGGCGCTCGACGTGCACTGGCGGCTCGGCGTCGACGGGATCTCCGGGCCGCTGCTGCTGATGAGCACGCTGGTCTTCGCGACCGCGCTGTTCTCCCTGCTCCGGCACGCCCCCGAGGCCGCGGAGGGCGGCCCCCGGCGCACGGGGTCGCTGGCCGCCCTGCTGATGCTGATCGAGGCCGGGGTGCTGGGCAGCTTCCTGGCCCTGGACATGGTCCTGTTCTTCGTCTTCTTCGAGGTCGCGCTGATCCCGATGTGGTTCGTGATCAGCGCCTGGGGCGACGCCCACGACGCCGCGGCCCGGCGCCGGGCGGCCACCCGGTTCCTGGTCTTCACCGTCACCGGCTCGGCGTTGATGCTGGTCGGGTTCCTGCTGGTGCGGGCCGAGGCCGGGACCTTCGACATCGTCGAGCTGGCGACGTCGTACACCCCGCGCGGTGCCACCGCGCTGGCCGCGAGCCTGCTCGTCGCGCTCGGCCTGGCGGTCAAGACCCCGCTGTGGCCGCTGCACACCTGGCTCCCGGACGCGCACTCCAAGGCGCCCACCGTCGGGTCGGTGCTGCTGGCGGCGGTGCTGCTCAAGCTGGGCACCTACGGGTTCCTGCGGTTCTGGATGCCGGTGACCTCGCCGGAGTGGCTGCTGGTGCCGGTCGTCGCCGCGCTAGCCGTGGTCGGGATCGTGTACGCCGCGCTCGCCTGCCTCGCGCAGACCGACCTGAAGCGGCTGATCGCCTACTCCAGCGTCGGCCACATGGGCTTCGTGGTGCTGGGCGCGGCCACGTTCACCGTCGGCGGGGTGCAGGCCGCGGTCTTCGCCAGCGTCGCGCACGGCCTGATCACCGGGCTGCTGTTCTTCCTCGCCGGGGCGGTCAAGGACCGCTACGGCACCACCGACCTGGCCCGGCTGCGGGTGCTCTACGGACGGGTGCCGAGGCTGGCGGGCGTGTTCGCGTTCGCGGCGATGGCGTCCCTGGGCCTGCCCGGGCTGGCGGGCTTCTGGGGCGAGATGCTCGCCATCCGCGCCGCCGTCGACCAGGCCGCGGCACTGCCGGAGGTCACCTACCGGTGGCTGGCGTTCGTCGCCGCGCTGGGCGTCATCCTCACCTCCGCCTACTTCCTCGCGGTCATGCGCAGCATGCTGCAGGGCGGCACCCTCAAGCCCGTCGCCGAGGGCGTCGACGGCACGGTCGAGCTGGTCGCGGACACCGTCCCGGCCGACCCGGTGCCGGCCAGGCGCGACGTGGCGGCGAGCGAGTGGGCCGCGTGGTCGCCGCTGATCGTGCTCACCCTGCTCCTCGGCGTGATGCCCGGGCTGCTGCTCACCCCGGTGGCCGAGGCCGCGACGACGTTCCTGGGGGTCCTCGGATGACCGGGCTGGTCCAGCACATCGACTGGGCGGCGATCGCGGCGCCGTTGACCCTGGCGTGCACCGCGATCGTCGTACTCCTCGGCGACGCGTTCGCGGGGCCGCCGCGCACCCGCGCCCGGGCCTTGGTCCCGGCCACGATCACCGTCGCCGGGACCGTCCTCGCCGCGGCGTTCGCGCTCGGCACGTACGTCGCCTACCGCGACGGCGGACCGCAGGCCACGTTCTGCGTGGAGGGCCTGCTCGAGGGCCCGGCGCCGTGCTCGTACGTCGTCGACCCGCTGACCCTGGTCTTCTGGGCGGTCGTGCTGCTCGGCGTGCTCGTCGTCGCGCTGCTGCAGACCGCCGACATCGACGAGGGACGCACCCCGCCCGGCGAGTGGAACTTCCTGCTGCTGTGCACCGCGACCGGGGCGATGGTGATCGCCGCGTCCCGCGACCTGGTCACCCTGCTCGTCGCGCTCGAGGTGGTCTCGCTGCCCGCGTTCGCGATGGTCGGCCTGCGTCGCGGGGACCGTCGCGCCGCCGAGGCGTCGGTGAAGTTCTTCCTGGTCTCGGTGGTCTCGACCGCGGTGACGCTGATGGGCATCTCGCTTCTGTACGGCGCGACGGGGTCGGTGTTCCTCAGCCAGATGCACGTCGCGCTGGCCGCCGGGGTCGAGGCCCGCGGGGTGGCCGTGGTCGCCGCGCTGCTGACCGTCGTGGGCCTGGCGTTCAAGGTGGCCGCCGTGCCGTTCCACATGTGGGTCCCCGACACCTACGTCGGTGCGCCGATCGCGGTGGCGGCGTACCTCTCCGTGGTCTCCAAGGCGGCCGGGTTCGTCGGGCTGATGCTGGTGCTGGCGCACGGGCTGCCGTCGTTGGCCGAGACCTGGTCGCCGGTCGTGGCGGTGATGGCGGCCCTGACGATGACCGTGGGGAACGTGCTCGCCCTGTGGCAGCAGCACGCGGTGCGGTTGCTGGCGTGGTCGTCGGTTGCGCAGGCGGGCTACATGCTGGTGCCGTTCGGGGCGGTCGCGGCGGCCGCGCCCGGTCAGATCGGGGAGGTGCTCAGCCGGACGGCCGGCTACCTGGCGGTCTACGCGGTGATCAACCTCGGCGCCTTCGCGGTGGCCGCGGTCGTGGGCACCCGGTACCCGGCGCAGCGGCTCACCGACTACCGCGGACTGATCCGCGAGGAGCCGCTGGCGGGCTGGGCGCTGGCCTTCTTTCTCGTCGCGCTGGCCGGGCTGCCGCCGGGTGTGGTCGGCCTGGTGGCGAAGGTGGTCGTGTTCTCCACCGCCGCCGGCCCGGCCACCTGGCTCGCGGTCGTGATGGCGGTCAACGTCGCGATCGGGCTGGTCTACTACGCGCGCTGGCTGATGGAGCTGTTCCGTCCGGCGGCGGCCGAGGGGGCGTCGCGGTACGACGTCCCGAACGGTGTCGGCGCGGCGATCGGGATGACGCTCACCGCGGGCGTGGTGTTCTCGGTGTTGCCGGGGCTGCTGCTCGACCCGGTGCTCACCTCGCTCGGCCGCTGAGCCGGGTCCGGCCCGGGTCCGATCCGGGGCGGCAGTCCGGTCCGGGTTCCATCCGGGGCCCAGGGGCGTCGCCGCCGGTCGCGGCATTTGCCCCGGTTCGTCTCGACGACCTGGTGATGCGCGCCGGTGATGTTCGCGGAACTGGCCCGGGGAAAGACCGCCGGCTGCACACTGAGGAGTCCGGGGGGTGGCCGAAGGAGGTCACACATGGCGGGCATCCCGCCGCAACGCCGCCGTTGCGCAACCTATGACTGGTGCACCGTCGCGGCGCGCGGCCACCGGGTCCACACCGGCGAGGGGCAGACTCTCGCCCTCTCGAGCGGTGCACGGCTCCGCGTGTCCGTCGTCGCCGAGAACGGCGGGGAGCCCTTCGTGGACCTCGAGGGCTCGTTCGGACCCGACGGTCCACTGCTCGAGATCGCCGAGCTCGCCCCTGCCGAGGCGCTCGAGCTGGCCGGGATGTTCCTGCGCCAGGCCCGGCAGGCCCACGTGCAACAACAGTCCAACCACCATTGAAACGGGGGACGCCATGCGTCGTACCAGGTCAGTGGCTGCCCTCGCGGCCTCAATGCTCGCCGTCTCGCTGGTCGGCTCCGCCCCGGCCTCGGGAGCTGCCGGAGACACCGGTGAGGGGTGGGGCCCGACGCTCCCGGTCTCCCGGTCGGGAGCCGACGTCTGGGACGTCGACCTCGCGCTGAACGGCGCGGCCGGCCGCGCGGCGTGGGTCCGGTGGGGTGGCGATCGGACCCGGGTGATGACCGCCGTACAACGCAGGACCGGCGGGTGGACCCGGCCGGCCGCGGTGACCGGGACGGGCCGTGCGGCCGAGGTGGAGATCGCGTACGACGGGCGTGGGCGGGCGCACCTGGTGTGGGCCGTCGGTCGCCTGGTGAAGGCGTCGATGCTGCGGGTCTCCGGCACGTGGACCCGGCCGGTCGTCCTGCACGAGACCCCGTCGGGTCCGTTGGGCACCCGGCCGACGTACCTGGAGCTGTCGGTGAACCGGGGCGGCGCCGCGGTCGTCGGCTGGCAGACCATGGACGACGACGAGGCGCCGCCGTACGCGGACTCGGCGGTGCAGGCGGTGACCCGCTCGGTCTCGGGTGCCTGGAGCCGGGCCCGGACGCTGTCGGCGACGGAGCGCACGGGCATCCGGCCGGAGGTGTACGTCGATCGGCACGGTCGGGCCACCGCGGTCTGGGGTGAGCCGCTCCGGAAGGGCCTGGTCGTGCGGACCCGGTCCCGGCAGGTGACCGGCGCCGGAGCCTGGACGCCGGCGCGTGCGCTCAGCAGCCGCGCGGTGCAGGCAGGGTCTCCCCAGCTCGCCGGCCTGCCCGGCGGGGACCTCGCCGTCGCGTTCGGGTTCCGCGGCGAGGACCGGACCGGCGTCCGGGTGTGGCGCTGGGTCGCCGGGACGGGGTGGCGGCTCTCCGGCCGCGTCCCCGGTGGGCTCCCGAGCAGCTGGATCGACGCGGGCCTGGATCGTTCCGGGCGGGTGACCGTGGCGTACAGCAACGCCGCGGACACCGTGTGGGCCGGGCAGGTCTCGGCCGCCGGAGTGGCCACCCGGTCCCGCCTGGTCGGAGACGTGTCGGTGTACTACGGCATGCACCTGGCGGTGAACCCTGCCGGCGCCGCTGTCGTCGCCTGGGACTCCGTGCGCGGCGGCGACCACCCGATCGAGGCGGCCTACCGTCCCGCGGGCGGTGGGTGGGGACCGGTCGCCCGGGTCAGCCCCGACCGCGGCGACGCCTTCCTCGGCGCTCCGGCGGTCGACCCCGCCGGTGACGCGCTGGTCGTCTGGAACGGCGGCGACCTGCGCGACCCGGACTCCTCGCTGGTGTGGTCGCGGGGGTACACAGCCCGGTGACCTTCCCTGGCCGTTGCTGGTGCCGTCGCTGAGACGACGACGTCCGCCCGTCCCCGGTGGAGGCGAGCGGACGTCGTACCGATGGGTCAGCGGTAGTTGGTGAACTGCACCGCGAAGTCGTAGTCCTGCTCCTTGACCAGCGCGATCACCGACTGCAGGTCGTCGCGCTTCTTGCTGGTGACGCGAAGCTCGTCGCCCTGCACCTGGACCTTGACGCCCTTGGGGCCCTCGTCACGGATCAGCTTGCCGACCTTCTTGGCGTTCTCCTGGGAGATGCCCTCCTTGAGGGCCACGGTGATCTTGGACTCCTTGCCCGACTGGCGCGGGTCTCCGGCGTCGAGGATCTTCAGCGACTGGTTGCGCTTGACCAGCTTGTCCTTGAAGACGTCGAGGACGGCGGTCGCGCGGTCGTCGGCGTTCGCGGCGATCTCGACGGTGTGCTCGCCGGAGCGCTCGATGGTGGCGCCGGTGTTCTTGAAGTCGAAGCGCTGACTGATCTCGCGCTGGGCCTGGTTGATCGCGTTGTCGATCTCCTGCAGGTCGAGCTTGCTGACGATGTCGAACGACGAGTCGGCCATCTTGGTGCGCTCCTGTCGGTGGTGGATCGGCCCGATTTAGACCTCGGGATGGGCTGCGGTATTCTTTCGTGTCGTTGCGCCCCAGGCTAACCGGGGCACGACATGGCAGGTTGTCCGAGTGGCCAATGGAAGCGGACTGTAAATCCGTCGGCGTATGCCTACGCAGGTTCGAATCCTGCACCTGCCACCCAGTCGAAAAGGGCCTCTGACCAGCGGGTTTGCCGGTCAGGGGCTCTTCTTGTGTGGTCCGGGTGACCCCGGCCGGATCCGGCCGATTGCGGGTTTCTGTGCGGAAGTTGTGCGGAAGTTTCGTCGACGGGCGGGTTCTGCGGGCTGATCGGGCGCGTCATCGGGTCGCGTCCTCGATCCTGCGCAGGGCCACCTGGTCGTCCCCGTCGACGCACTTGGCGTACACGCGGAGGAGCACCTCGACGCCGTGCCCGGCCCACTCGGCCACCTGCGCGGGAGGGACACCCGCGTTGAGCCACGTGGAGACGCAGGCGTGCCGGAGGTCGTAGGGGCGGCGGGCGAGCATGGAGTCGACCTGACGCTCGTCGAGCGCGGCCTGGCGGGCCTTGTGCCAGGCGCGGTAGATCGTGCCCATCGAGACCGGGTTGTCGTAGGGCGGCGAGATCGGGACACCGGCCTTGCCGGTCCGGGTGACGAACAGGCGTCCGTCCCGGCCGAGTTGGAAGGTGTCGATGTGCCGGCGGAGCGCCCTGACCAGCTCGGGATGCGCGGGGACGAGCCTGATGTCCGCTCGGCCGCGGTGCTTGAGCCCGCGGTCCTCGCCGCTGGTGGCCTCATCGGTCCAGGCGCTGCCCGGGGTCTGGTGGCTGCTGGTCAGCAGCAGCCTGCCCCAACCGGTCTCCGGCAGGGTGCAGTCCGCGAGGCGGAGGTTGCGTGCCTCGGCCGGTCGGAGGCCGGCGTAGTAGAGGCAGGCGAAGAACCCGGCCAACGCGGGGTCCTGCTCCCACACCGCGTCGAGCAAGGCCCTCGCTTGGGCGGGGTTGACGACTACGCGACGGTCGACGACGTCCGTCGGGATCGGTGCCTTCCAGCGGACCCGTTTGAGCGGGTTGGTGGGGAACAGTTCGAGCTCAACGGCGTACTCGAGGACGCTGTGCAGCGTCGCCCGCTTCCGGGCGATGGTGGAGGGTGCGGCCGGCTTACCGTCCTGACGCAGGGTAAGCCGGTTCAGCAGGCCGCGGAGAACCACCGCGTCGTTCAGGTCGGCCAGCGCTGGGCTGCGTCGCTGCATCCATGCAAGTGCCGACTCGAGCTCCTTGGGTGCCGCGTCCTTACGCGCGGGGACGTTGAAGGCGTACCGGTAGAGGGCTCGTCGCAGCTCTTGCGTGCTGACCGGCGCCTTCTCTTCGGCCAGCAGGGCCATGGTGATGTCGGTCAGCGCTTCTGCGATTCCTCGCCGATGGCGGGGTGAAGCGCCGGGCCACTTGATGTCGACGTACTCCATCGCATGGGCGAGCCACGTCCGTGGAAGTTGCGGAGCTTGCATGCTTCGGGGCAGCCCGTCGCTGACACCGAACGGGACCCCTTCGCGTGCAGCGACAAGGAGCTCGGCCCGGAACCCCTCCGCGGGCTTGTGCGTGGGGAAGGTGCGCTGGTGGCGCTTGCCGTCGACCGCCCAACGCACGGTGTACGTCGTGCCTCGCTTGCCCTGGTACCTGCTGATGGACCAGACGCGGACGTCGTAGCTGACCTCGCCCCTGGCCGTCATCTACTGGCCCTCACGGCTCTCCAGCCACCGTTCGAGGTCCGCCAGACGGATGCGGAGGCCGCCGTTCGGCAGCTTGATGCAGCACGGTGCCTTGCGGGCGGCGCGCCAGTCGTAGAACGTCGACTTGGAGATCCCCAGCTCGGCGCAGATGTCCGCGACGGTCAGATGCCGGGAAGTGGTGTGCTCGCTCATTCTGATCACCTCGACGATCGACACGAGTCTGGTTGACCCGATGCCTGTCGTAGGCGTCCGGCGTGCCGGCTTGTGGACAGGGCGCTCGCTGGTGAGCGTGGGGACCGACGAGCTGCGGCCTTGGTGAGCACTTCAGTGAGGCGGCTGATGAGTCGAGTCCGGCCACCGTTGCCTCACCGGCGAGGAGCAGCCACCTCGACATCGGTACGGCCTGAGCGAGGGCTGCGGCTGAGCAGTGACCTGCTCCAGGGCTCCGGGACCTGACCATGATCCGCTGGTAACCGGGCCGACGCTCCAGCACTTCGAGTACACCGCTGAGGTGGGTCGCTAACTCCGGTAGGTCGCGGTCGTAGACCAGGCCGCGCTCGAGCTGAGTGGTGAGCTCGGCGAGCAGAGCGGGCCAGTCGCGTCGTGAAGGGCGCACGGGCACCTCGACCCGCTTCACGACCGCCTCCTTCTGGACGACCTTCTCGACCTCGACGACCTGCTGCACGATCTCGACCGCCGCAAGGCCGGACCGGGCGGCTCGGCGTTGCTCCCACGCCCGCTGGCGACAGACCTGTGAACACCACTTCGGCGCGCGCCCTCGGTTGGCGGGGAAGAACTCTCGCGAGCACCAGCCGCACACCAGAGTCTGGTCCGCCCGCCGGCGTGGACGCTTCGCCATGGCGTACCTCCTCGGGGAGGTAGGCGTGCCCGCGCGCCGCTCACAGACAGCAATCCGGGGTGGGCTTTCCGTCACGACGACGTGAGACCTCGCGGTACCTACTGGTCATCGCATGCACCAGGTGTGTGGTCTCCTTGTGAGGTTGCATGGTGAGGCGGGGATTGCGTCGCCTCGGAATGACTGTCATGACGGTCCTCGAGGACGAGAACGTGGCGAACATGAGTGTCGAATGCCGGAGTCAAGGGGGCGTCCATGGGCAGCGCACGAAACCGCGAGCAGACGGTACATACGTCTTACCGACAAACTCCCGTGGATCGCGACCACAGACGACCCGACCAACGCGCCGGCGAAATCTTCCGCAAACGCAGGCTCGCAGCAGCAGGTACCCGCTCGGCGGCCGATCGCGTGCCAGTGGGGGTGGCACGTGCGAAACTGGCGGTGAAGCGTCGCCGCAACAGGGGAGGTGGTCATGGCAGGGCCGTTAGCGATGGATCGGGACGCCATCGCTCGTCTGTGTCGGCAGTTTGGCGTGCGCCGGATGGTCGTGTTCGGCTCGGCAGTCACGGAGTCCTTCGACGAGCTGAGCAGCGACGTGGACTTCCTTGTGGAGTTCGGCGAGGGTATTGAAGATCGGTTCGCCGCATACTTCGGCCTCAAGGAGTCGCTCGAGGCGCTTCTTGGCCATCCGGTTGACCTGGTGGCCGCACCGGCGCTGAAGAATCCCTACTTCGCCGCGTCCGTGGCGAGGACCGGACAGGAGCTGTATGCGGCCTGACGCCCCGGCGCTCCTGTGGGATGCGCGTGAGGCGGCGCGACTCATCTTGATGTTCATCGACGGTCGTAGCTGGCAGCACTACCAGGCCGACGCGATGCTCAGGTCGGCGGTCGAGCGCCAGTTCCAGATCATCGGGGAGGCGCTGAACCGGCTCAGTCGCGTCGACGATGCGACAGCTGCGCTGATTCCGGAGTTGGAGAGGATCGTTGCCTTCCGGAACGTGCTGGTGCATGGGTACGCGGTTATCGACGACGAGCTGGTTTGGCAGGTCGCGACAACTCGAGTGCCCGGGCTCGTGGAAACACTCGATCGACTTCTCGACCGAGCCGACACCCTTGACCCTGAGTCTGGTTCGTGACCGGAATGCTTGAGGGCTGTCGTGCCGGCGAAAGTCGGCCTGTTCGTAACGCAGGTTGAGTGCGGCGGGCGGAAGTGAGGCCCTTCGGCCGGTTTCGTCGGCGGTGCGATCGGTGAGACCGCTGGATCCGGGGCCATTGCCAGGATCATGCGGCTCAGGTCGGCCAGAGCCAGCCTGTCACCGGTTGTAAGGACTACGCCCTGCCGGCGATGCCGCAACTGACCTGGTCAGTTGGTTTGGGATCTGGTCGGCCCGGCCGTGCGAGTCGTCGGTTCCCCAACTGAGAGAGGGGGCAACCAATCCTCGGCGAGCAGGCGGGCGGCCTGGCCAAGGACCCGTCGCGCTTCGCGCATGCAAACTTCGGGATCGCTCTCCAGGGCACTGAGTGAATAGACCGCGCGCAGGCCCGCTCGCTGGAGCTCGCGCTCCGTCAACGAGCAGCGACCCGTCACCGCGATCACGGGAGTACCACGCGCGGCAGCCGCCCGAGCCACGCCCACGGGCCCTTTGCCCCGCAGGCTCTGGCGGTCCAGGGATCCTTCCCCGACGATGACCAGGTCGGCTGATGCGGCGACCTCGTGGAAGCCGGTGAGCTCCAGAAGCAGCTCGGCTCCAGAGACGAGTCGGGCTCCTGCGAGGGCAACCAGACCGAAGCTGAGACCGCCGGCCGCGCCAGCGCCCGGCAGGTCGCGGACGTCCTCACCGGTCGCCGCGGCGACGGCGTCGGCCCACGCGGTCAGCCGACTTTCCAGGGCGGCGACGCACGGCGGATCGGCACCCTTCTGAGGCGCATACACGGCGGCTGCACCCGTCGGCCCGAGAAGGGGGTTGTCGACGTCGCAGGCGACCACGAGGTCGACGCCGGCAAGACGCTCGTGGAGCATCGCGCGTCGAGCGCGGGAATGCTGAGGTTGCGAGCCGAGGGCCGCGACATCGATTCCCAAGGCTTGGACGGCGCCCGCGCCGCCGTCGGTCGTGGCGCTCCCGCCGGCTCCGACGACGATATGCGTGGCTCCGCGTTCCGCGGCGGCGAGGACGAGCTCGCCGACCCCGTGCGTCGTGGCCGTCCACGCCGTACCTGGGTCGGGGTAGCCCGGGAGCAGGGCCAGGCCGGCCGCGGACGCCATCTCCAGGACGGCCATCTGGTCACGCAGGGCGAGCATTGCCTCGACGGGCTGCCCCAGCGGCCCGGTGACCTCGACCGTCACGGGTTCGAATCCCGCGGCGAGAGCCACGGCGACGGTGCCCTCGCCGCCGTCTGCGACCGGATGCTCGACGATCTCGACCCCCGGTCGGGAAGCCAGCACCTCGGCGATCGTCTCCGTCACGTCCTCGGCTCGAAGTGACCCCTTGAACTTGTCGGGCGCCACGACCACTCGGTAGGGCCGGGTCATTCCGGTGCTGCGTCCCGGTAGCGATCGGCCAGCGCCAGGTAGTCGTTCGCGTTCCGCAGCAGGTCTTCGCACTCCCCGTCGGTCAGCTCGCGTCGGCGTTTGGCGGGAACTCCTGCTATCAGGCTGCGGGCTTCGAACTCCGCGCCCTCGAGGACGACCGAGCCTGCGGCTACCAGGCACTCAGGGCCGATTCTGGCGCCGTTCAGGACGACGGCGCGCATCCCTATCAGCGATCCCTCCCCGATGTGGCATCCGTGCAGCACTGCTCCGTGACCGACGGAGACGCGTCGAGCGACCACCACCGGGAACCGTGGGTCCGCGTGCGCGATGACGCCGTCCTGCAGGTTGCTCTCCTCGCCGATCGAGATTGTGTCGCCGTCGGCACGCAGGACGCTACCGAACCAGACGCTTGCCCCACGCGCGACCGTGACTGCTCCTGCGAGCACGGCACTGGACGCCACCCAGGCATCTTGATCGACGCTGGGGCGGTCGTGCTGGAGACGAATTCTCATACCCGCAGCTTCCTCAGACGATGGCCACGGGGTCCAGCATCGAACCCGTGGTGCCCTTGATTTTCAGGGGAAGCGCGATGAACAGAAACTCATAGACCTGCTCGCGCGCCAGTTCTTCGAGGTAGACCCCCTCGAAGAGGTAGATGCCGTTCTCGATCAGCAGCAGGGTGTGCACAGGCTGTGGATTGGCCGGAGAACCAGGGTCGGGCGCCGGCTGGACCTCATAGGTCTCCGTGTCGCTGCCCGTGGCGACGACGCCCTGCTCCAGCAGCCAGCGGGCTGCTGAGATGTCCGGTCCAGCGGTGAGGTGCAGGGCCATCTTGTCGACGTCCGGCCAGGCCCCGAGGTAACCGGTCCTGATCAGGACGACGTCCCCTTGTCGGATTGTGACGCCCTGGTGCTCGGCGACCGCCTGAAGCTGGTCGGCGTCGACCGGTTGGTGTGACGACAGGGCGTCCACCCCGAGGTGCCCTGGCACGTCCAACAGCACCCCTCGGCGAATGAAGGGCGGGAGCTTGCTGCCATCTCCTACGGTCGGTCCACGGTCGCCGAGGTGTTCTCGGGCATTGGCTCCGCCGTACCAGTGGTCGTCCTCGCCGATGGTCATGTGGGCGAGCGCGTCGACGTGCGCACCGCTGTGCGCGGTGCCGCTCACGTTCTCGGCCATGTACTGGAGGTTGACCTCGTTGTGGGGCCCCCACGGCTCGACCCCGTCGCCCCGTAGGCCGCTGGGTGTGCGGTACATGGTCACCTGAAAGGGAGGGTGAGAACCGAAGAGCGGCATGCCGGTGAACCTCGGCAGCGCCAGCGAGAAGACCCGTCCCTGTCGCGGCAGTCGAAGCGCACCCAAGAGCTCGTCCGGGCTCTGGTCACCCGCCGGTCCGACCTCGCGGAGCTCGGTTGCCGTTCGCGTCGTCGGTGTGTCGCTCACCTGTTGGCTCCTTGCCTCTTGACATGTAGTCGATTATCGAGAGTAATCGAAGGGCGTCGGCGTGTGAACCCTCGCGGGCTGACCGAGGTTTCCCCAAGGACTTCCCCGGAGTGGCTTGACTCACATTCTGATGAGGCCTACGTTCGATTATCGATAAAGGTCCACGAGACCGCACCCTCTCAGAAGCGAGCGACAGTGACACAGATGATGCAGGCCCTGGTGGTGCGCGAGCCCAACGTTCTCGACATCACCGAACTGCCCGTGCCGGAGCCGGCACGCGACGAGGTACTGGCACGGGTCCGTTCCGTCTCGATCTGTGGCACCGACGCCCACCTCATCAACGGGGACTACCCCGGTTTCTGGCCACCCGCTTTCCCCTTCACCCCGGGGCACGAGTGGGCAGGCGAGATCGTTGCTCTCGGCGACGGCGCGGACGCCTACGGTTGGAAGGTCGGTGATCGCGTCGCGGGCACCAGCCACAACGCATGCGGCGCCTGCCAGAAATGCGTCGAGGGGCAGTACAACCTGTGTGAGAACTATGGCAAGCCCGGTCTCCACGCCCAGTACGGGCACAACGTGCAGGGCGTCAATGCCACCTACGCCGTGCACAACATCAAGAGCATCTTCCATCTGCCCGACGAGATGAGCTTCGACGAGGGGGCCCTCGCCGACCCTGCGAGCATCGCGCTGCACGTGGCACGCCGCGGCAACATCAAATCCGGCGACACCGTTGCGGTGACCGGAGCGGGTGCGATCGGGCTCCTCGCCGCCGACGCCGCGCTCATCTGCGGAGCGGCACGTGTCGTCGTGGTGGGGCGCGGGCACCGTCTGCAGCGCGCTGCGGATCTCGGGTTCGAGACGGTCGACACCGGAGCGGGCGACCCCGTCCCACCGGTCCGCGAGCTCACCGGTGGTTTGGGTGCTGACGTCGTTCTGGAGTGTGCAGGAGTCCCGGAGACCCTGACCTGGGGGATGGCCATGCTGCGCCGCGGCGGGCGGTGCGCGATGGTCGGCATCCCCACGGAAGACGTGAGCCTAAAGTGTCAGCCCCTGGTGCTGGACGAGCTGGAGCTGGTCGGGTCGCGGGCGTCGGCCGGCGAGATGCGCCGGGTCATCCCCTTCATCGCCAACGGACGGATGCGGGCAAAGGAGCTCATCACCCACCGCTTCAAGCTCTCCGAGTACGACAAGGCGCTGGCCACGTTCAACGACCGGTCGAGTGGCGCGATCAAGATCATCGTCCACCCCTAGCAGCCGAAGCTCAGGCCAGATGGAAGGAGGAGCAGTGCGCTACTACCGCCCCGTGACCACTGCGGAGGCAGTGACAGCCCTGGCCAGTGAGCCCCGAAGCTCCCGGATCCTGGTGGGAGGGACCGACCTCCTGGTGGCCATGCGTCACAAGACCGTCGAGCCCACGCTGTTGGTCGATATCAAGGGTGTGCAGGACCTGGTCGCTCCGATCACCGTGGACGAGGAGGGCATCACGTTCGGACCGACGGCCACCATGAGTGACGTGGTCGCACACCCCGTGGTCCGGGAGTGGTTGCCCGCCCTGGTCGAGTCCGCCGTGTTGGTGGGATCCGTGGCCATCAGGAATCGCGCCGGTCTCATCGCGAACTCGGCCAACGGCTCTCCGGCCGCGGACACGTCACCTCCGCTCGTGTCGCTCGACGCCTCCGTCACCATCTCGTCGGTCTCTGGTGAACGCACCAGCCCGCTGCGGGAGTTCTTCCTGGGCCCACGCAGGACGCTCTGCGGCCCAGGCGAGATGGTGACGTCCATGCGGGTACCGCGACCCGCGCCCGGCAGCTCCTCTGCCTTCGAGCGGATGACGCGGCGCCGCGGGGTCGATCTGGCCACTTGCAGCGTCGGTGCGGTGGTCGATGCCGAGGGCGCCATCACGGTCGGTCTGGGCGCTGTGGGTCCCACCACGCTCCTGGGTGGCCCAGTGGCTCCGGTCGACCTGTCGTCCGAGGAGCAGCTGGAGCGCGCGCTCGACGCCTTGCTGGCGCCGGCTACGCCGATCACAGACGTCCGTGCGGGGAAGCCCTACCGAACTGCCATGGTCCGGGTGCTGACCAGACGCGCGGTGCTCCGAGCCGCCGCACGGCGCACCGATCTGGACCTCGCCCTGCCCGACGTCTTGGGCGGTGCGTCTAGCGAGTCACACGTAGATCGGACGACAGGAGGGAGCAGCTCATGACGGCCTCGAACGTCGAGTCCACCGACGACGTTGGTAGCGACATGGTCGCTGTCACGTGCACCGTCAACGGGGAGTCCGCCGGGTTCACAGTCCCGCCTCATCGCACGCTGATGGACGCGCTTCGCTACGAGCTCGGTCTCACCGGCACCAAGACCTGCTGCGCGGAGGGAGAGTGCGGCGCGTGCACCGTGATCATCGACGGTGCCGCGGTGAACAGCTGCCTGATGCTCGCGGCGGAGGCCGGGGGGCTCGACATCCTCACCATCGAGGGGCTCGGGGCCGGACAACCTGACGGTCTGTGTGACCTCCAGAGCTCCTTCCTCGAGGCGGGAGCCGTGCAGTGCGGCTTCTGCATCCCGGGGCAGGTCATGTCCGCGGAGTACCTGCTGCGGAACAACCCGGATCCGTCCGTGGACGAGATCCGTGAAGGAATGTCGGGCAACCTGTGCCGGTGCGCGGGCTACCAGCGCATCGTCGCGGCCGTCGAGATGACGGCGCAGAAGCGGGCGAGCCGATGACCGAGAGGCGTGCGCGGACCGACGTGTCCGCAGACGACCATCGAGCGCGAGCGCGCGATGACCGGTCGCCGCTCGACTCCGTTCAGGCGGGTGAGCTGGCGGCGCGGTTGAAGGGACACAGCTCCTGCGGCCCGGCCCGTCAGAGGCGGCCAGGTCGGTAGGCGCGCCGATCCTGCGCTACGGGGGAGACGACCGGGTCACGGGTCAGCAGAAGTTCCTCTCCGACCTTCACTTCACCGACGTCGCGCAGGTCGCCCTGGTCACGCTGCCGGTTGGGTGTGCGCGCATCACCGGCGTCGACGTCGCACGTGCTCTCGAACTGCCGGGCGTGATCGACGTGCTCACCGCCGCGGACCTGCCGCAGCCGGTTCCGCGGTTCGGGATCTCCCACGAGGACCGACCCGTCCTTGCGGACGGCGAAACCCTCTACCACGGCGAGCCGGTAGCGGCCGTGGTTGCCGAGAGCCTCGACCAGGCTGAGGCCGCCGCCCGGGTCGTTGAAGTGACCTTCGAGGAACGGAAGGGCGTCTTCGACCTTGACCAGGCGCTCGCTCCCGAGGCCCCGGTGGTCAACAATCCCTACCTCTTGGCCTGCGGACCACGCCCATGAGGGCACCAACGTCCTGGAAGCCGCCTTGTACGAGTGGGGCGACACCGCCGCTGCGACAGGGGATGCGGACGTCGTGGTGGAGAACACCTACACGTTCCCGATGGTGACCCACTTCCCGATCGAGCCGGGGGGCACCGTGGTGGTGCCGACGGACTCCGGTGGACTCGACGTCTACTCACCTGTCCAGCACCCCTACCTGCTGCAGCGCACGATCGCGAAGGTCGTCGGCCTGACGCTCGCCCAGGTGCGGGTGTTCGCGCCCGACCCCGGTGGAGGGTTCGGCGGCAAGCAGACCCCGCGGCTGGAGCCTCTGCTGGCCTTCCTGGCCCTGAAGACAGGGCGTACTTGCCGGCTGGTCCTCTCCCTGGAGCAGACCTTCCAGATGATGCGGCGGGCCGCGTGCCAGATCCGGGCGCGCACCGGGTTCACCCGCGACGGGGCACTCGTCTTCCACGACCTCGAGTGCGACTTCCTGATCGGTGCCTACGCCGACGTGGCTCCCCGGGTGATGACCAAGGGCAGTTACGTGGGCGCCGGTCCGTACCGGATTCCCCACGCGCGCACCTCCTCCCGCGCGGTCATGTCCAACACCACGCCCAGCACCGCCTTCCGCGGTTTCGGTGCCCCGCAGGTCGCCTGGGCCACCGAGTCCCAGATGGACGCCGGTGCCCGGCAGCTGGGCCTGGACTCGCTGCGAGATCCGCCGAGCGCAACCTGGTGAACAACGGGGAGGCGTTCTTCCGCGGCCCCTACGAGGCTGCCGGCCGACGGGCAGCTGGCACGAGGCCCTGGAGAAGGCCGCCGAGCTGGTCGGGTGGGGCCAGCCGCTGGCGCCGAACCGCGGCCGCGGCATCGCGGTCGCGATCAAGCCCGGAGCGACCTCGGGCCTGTCCCAGAGCCTCGTGCGCTTCCTCGCGGACGGCAGCGCCCTCGCCTACGCCGGCACCTCCGACATGGGGCAGGGCGCCCGAACGCTGTGGCAGCAGATCGTCGCCGACGAGCTCGGCACCTCCGCTGGACAAGGTGCGCGTGGTCAGCGGCGACACCGGCATCGTCCCGTTCGACCTGCAGACCTCGGCCAGCCGCTCGACGGTCTTCATGGGCAACGCGGTCCTCGAGGCCTGCCGCGACATCAGGCAGCGGGTCGTGTCGCTTTACGCCGAGGCGACCGGACCTCGACGAGGACGAGCTGTCCGAGGCGCCCGGCGTCCTCGTCACCCCGGAGGGCGACATGCCGCTGCTCGAGGCGTCCCGCATCGCGCTGGGCTCGCTGGGCGGCGAGTTCGTCGGGCAGGGCACCGCCCGCATGCGGGGCCGCAAGGGACACCCGCTGGGCGGGGACGCCGCCTTCTACGAGTTCAACTGCACCGCCATCGAGGTCGAGGTCGACCCGGAGACCGGCGAGCTGCTCCTGCACAGGCACGTGTCGGTCAGCGACGTCGGCACCGAGCTCAACCCCATCCAGGTCGTCTCCCAGGACGAGGGCGCCTCGATCATGGGCCTCGGCCACAGCCAGATGGAGCAGCTGCTCGTCGACGACCACGGCGTCATCCGCAACCTCGGCGCACTCGACTACCGGATCCCCACGTTCAAGGACGTCCCGGTGGAGCTGGTCACCCACGGCATCGAGAACCACGACGGCCCCGGCCCCTACGGCTCCAAGGGCATCAGCGAGGGCGCCCTGCTGTGCACGGCCGGCGCACTCGGCGTCGGCAGTCAGCGATGCCATCGGGGAGCCCGTCCGTGACCTGCCCCTAACGCCGGAACGTGTCTGGATGACGTTGAACAAGGGCGGCCGCGGCCGAGGGCGGCGAGGACCCAACGCGCGATGAGCAGGCAGGGCCGCCCTCGCACGGCCCCACACAGAGGGGATGCTGCTCGGCATCTTCAGGACGCAGTCGGACTCAACTGATCGGAGAACAAGATGGAACGCAACGCTGTCGTGTGCCTCGCCGGCACCCTGGACACCAAGGGCACGGAGTACGCCTATGTCAAGGACTGCCTGCTCGCCGCCGGGGTCGACGTCCTCGTCGTCGACTGCGGCGTGCTCGGCGAGCCCGTCTTCGCCCCGGACGTCGACGCGGCCCAGGTCGCCGAGAGGGCCGGCATCAGCCTCGACGACTTCAAGTCCGGGGTCGAGGGCGCCGGCGGCCGCGTCCTGGCCGTCACCAAGATGAGCGAGGGCCTGCAGAAGGTGCTCGAGGAGCTGGTGGGACAGGACCGGATCGACGCGGTCATCGGCCTCGGCGGAACCGGCGGCACGGACCTGCTCAGCGGCGCCTTCAAGAACCTCGGCTGGGCTTCCCCAAGCTGATCGTCAGCACGATGGCCTCCAACAACACACGTCCGTACGTCGGCCACTCCGACATGCTCATGGCCAACGCCGTCACCGACATCGCCGGGCTCAACAGCATCTCCAAGCAGGTGCTCGGCAACGCCGCCAACGCCGCCGCAGGCATGGCCAGGGGCCGCGCGCACGTCCAGGCCCAGGCCGAGGCCAGCAAGCCGTTGATCGCAGTCTCGATGTTCGGCGTGACCACTCCGGGTGTCATGCGCGATCCGCAGCCGCCTGGAGTCCGAGGGCTTCGAGGTCGTGACCTTCCATGCGGTGGGCGAGGGTGCGGGCATGGAGCACCTCATCGACCACGGCGCCATCGACGGGCTCATCGACTACACCCTCCCGGAGGTGCTCAACCACTGGAACCAAGGCATCTTCGACCCCGGGTGCGAGCGGATGGAGGCCGCGGTCCGCACCGGCATCCCGCTGGTGGTAGTGCCCGGCGCCATCGAGTGCTTCAACTTCGGCGCAGTGGACACGATCCCGGCGGAGTTCAACACGACCCGAGCGCAACGTGCTGATCCACAACCCCAACATCACCTCGCTGCTTGCCACACCCGACGAGCTCGTCGAGCTCGGCGAGTACGTCGCCGACCACGTCAACCGGGCACCGGGACCCAAGGCTGTGGGACTGCCGCTCGATGGTCTCGACAACTACTTCAAGGAAGGCAGCCAGTGGCACGACGTGGACGTCACGCCGCTGTTCGACTCCATCCGCAAGAACCTCGACCCGGGCGTCGAGCTCGTCGAGATGCACAACAACATCAACGACGAGGAGTTCGCGGACGCCATCTTCGACCTCTTCATGAAGCAGTGGTCGGCGCGCGAGCAGCGCGCCGAGTGAACGTCGTCGGTTCGCTGCCCTGCACCAGAGGCTGACGAGTGCCCGCCTGGTGACCTTCGCGTCACCAGGCGTGCACCCGCCCCTCGAAGGAACCGCCGCCGCGGCATGTCCGCGGGTGAAGAACAAAAAGGAGAGCCGGTGTCTCACGCCATCATCACCTGCGCCCCTACCGGGGCGATCCACACACCGTCCATGTCGGAGTACCTCCCGGTCACCCCTAATGAGATCGCCGAGGCTGCGCTGGCCGCCGCCGACGCCGGCGCCGCGATCGTGCACCTGCACGTAAGGGACCCCGAGGACGGGCATCCAGTGCAGGACACGGGACTGTTCAGAGAGCTGATCGAGGAGGTCCAGAGCAGGTCCGACGTCGTCATCAACCTGACCACGGGCGGCAGCCCGCACATGACGGTCGACGAGCGCATCAGGCCCGCCATGGAACTGGCGCCGGAGCTCGCCTCCTTGAACATGGGCACGATGAACATGGGTCTCTTCCCGATGCTGGACCGGTTCCCGGACCTGAAGCACGACTGGGAGAGGCAGCACCTGGGCAACAAGGACCTCGTCTTCAAGAACACCTTCGCGGACATCGAGCGCATCCTGAGGACGTGCGGGGACCAGGGAACCCGGTTCGAGTTCGAGTGCTACGACACCGCGCACCTGTACAACCTCGCGCACTTCCTCGAGCGTGGTCTGGTCCGGCCGCCGCTCTTCATCCAGAGCGTCGTCGGACTGCTCGGTGGCATCGGGGCCGACGTAGAGGATCTGCTGCACCTGCGCCGCACGGCCGTGCGGCTCTTCGGTGACCAGTTCGAGTGGTCGACCCTCGGCGCCGGAGCCGCACAGATTCGCGTGGGCACGATCGCCCTCGCCCTCGGTGGGAACGCTCGGGTAGGGCTCGAGGACTCACTGTGGGACGGCCCTGGTCGGCTTGCCACGTCCAGCCGGGTGCAGGTGGAACGCATCAGGTCGGCGGCGGAGAATGTCTACCGCGACGTCGCAAGCCCCGCGGAGGCGCGCCGACGACTCGCCCTCCGTTCGGCCGACTGAGTAGAAGTCAGCATGGGCGGCGTGAGATTGTCTGGTCCACGCAGGAGCGCGTTACAGGAGGACAGAGTGATGGACGGCAACGGCGCTGGGTCGCCTCTCAGCGGGGAGTTGCTCTCAACTTCGGTCAAGAAGCTCTTGCTGGACAGGATCATGAGCGGCTACTACAAGCCGGGCGAACGGATCATTGAGCTGCAGCTGTCCAAGGAACTGGGGACCAGTCAGTCTCCCGTGCGTGAGGCGCTCCGGGACCTCGCCGCGATCGGGATCGTGACGATCCATTCCCGACGCGGAGCCCGCGTTCGTCTGCCTACGGGCAAGGAACTGGCCGACATCAGTCTGGTCCGCTCCGAGATCGACGCACTGGCGGCCAAGTTGGCGGCGTCCCTAGTGGACGAGAGCGTGATCGAGCAGCTGCGCGAGGCCTACGCCGACATGGAGCGTCATCAGGCAACGGGCAACCACGTAGCGTTGACCCAGGCCGACGCTCAGTTCCACCGGCTCGTCGCGGTAACGTCCGCCAACCAGGCCGTGCAGCACGTGTTCGACCAGCTCGAGCCCTTCGCGCGTACGTTTATCACGCTCACCCTGCCCAACGCCGACGTGAAGTCGATCATCGCTGAGCACAGGTTGATTCTCGATGCGCTCGAGCAACATAACGGGGCGCTGGCCGCGAAGCGTGCACGCCAGCATCAGTTGAACGTGGGAGCCCTGCTCCGCGAGCACTACGCGCCGGCAGACCGGCTGACCGAGAACGCCGGGGACGCTGTCTGACCCGCCCGGCCCCCGCCTTCGGGGGTTCGAGGCGCCAGCAGGGGCGAAGCGGCGGCCCCGGCGTCGAGCCTGGCCACACGGAGACGATCTGGGTGCGTCGGGACGGGACTCCGCACGCCTTGACGTACCCGCACGGGCACTTCTAGGATGAGTAATCGATTATCGGAGATACGGCCCATGAACTCTGAAGCTCTCTAGGTGACTGCGGTCACGAGATCAAGGGCGCGGGGCGCTGGCGCTCACTCCGAGAGGCTTGGAGGCTGCTCATGACCACCGGTTCCGATCCCCTGATGCGGAGCGTCCTTGCCGACCAGGTGAAGGAGTGGCTGCTGGACGCGATCCTCAACGGCACCTACCCGCCTGACTCCCGCATCGTCGAGACCGCCGTGGCCAAGGAGTTGGGCACGAGCCAGGCTCCGGTGCGCGAAGCGTTGCGCAGTCTTGAGGCCATCGGCATCGTCGAGATTGCGCCGTTCCGTGGAGCGCGAGTGCGTCGGCTCGAGGCGGCAGAGCTCCTGGAGGCGTACGTCGTGCGTTCCGCGATCGAGGTATTGGGTGCACGGCTGGCGATGGCTCGTCTGAGCGAAGATGACATCGTCGAGCTGCTCGCGATCGGGGACCAGATGCAGGAGGCTGCGGACGCCGGCGACGGCAAGAGGCTGGCCATCGTGGACGCCAGCCTGCACGAGCGCATCATGCAGCTAGCCGGCAACCGCACGTTGCTAAGAGTGTGGCGGTCGTTGGAGCCGATGTCGCGCACTTACATCACACTCACCGGTCCCCGGTCGGACCCGCAGTGGAGCGCGGCGCTTCACGACCCAATCCTCGAGGCGGTCCGTGAGCGCGACACCGAGGGCGTCGTACGAGCCATCGAGGGTCACTTCGACGAGATCCGCGAACGGCTCGCCGGTCACCTGACCGATGTGGTTGAGCAGCAGGACGCCGCGACGGCGGCCGCCAGGACACCATGACGCCGACCGCCCCGGCGCCGGTCCCCACCGCAGCTCGAGCGCTCCGGTCCGGACCGCCGAACACGCGATCGGCGCGCACCGCGCACCTGAGCCCCTCGAGAAGAAACACGCGTGTGGACCATCGCCCACCGCAGATCCGATTCGATGTCCCTGACACGTGGTCCGTGGCCGGTGTGGGGAATACGGGAGGAGACAAATGAGCAACCCGGTCACTAACAAGGTGACGCTTGCCCCGGACTCGGGGGTGCCTCCGTTACTGCGCATGACGCGGGAGACCCCTACGCGGCTGTGGAACGACTCCGCGGCTCCCGATGAGCTCGCGACCTCGATCGGGTGGGGAGCGGAGGGGGCGACCTGCAACCCGGTCATCGCGCTTGCCGCCCTGCGAAGTGACCTGCCGCGCTGGCAACGACGAATTCGCGATTACGCGGACGAGCACCCGACCGCGTCCGAGTCCCAGGTCGGCTGGGCGATGGTGGAGCGACTGTCGGTCGAGGCGGCCGCCCTGCTCACCGATGCCTTCACCGAGCACGGAGGGCGCAACGGTCGGCTCTCGATGCAGACGGATCCGCGGCTCTACCGCGACGTCGACGCCCTCGTCGCGCAGGCGATGCGGTTCGACGCCCTCGCACCCAACATCATCGTGAAGATCCCGGCCACGGCGACGGGGATCCGGGCCATGGAGGAAGCCACCTACCGGGGTGTGAGCATCAACGCGACGGTGTCCTTCACGGTGCCGCAGGCGGTCGCCGTCGCGGAGGCCATCGAGCGGGGGCTCGAGCGGCGTGAGGCGGAGGGGCTCGACGTCGCCGGGATGGGCCCGGTATGCACGATCATGGTCGGCCGGCTTGACGACTGGATCAAGGCGGTCGCCGTACGGGATGGCGTCACCGTCGACCCGGAGGCCCTGGAGTGGGCGGGTGTTGCGGTGTTCAAGCGCGCCTACCGAATCTTCCGTGACCGCGGATTCCGCACCCGGCTGCTGTCGGCCGCCTTCCGCAACACCCTGCATTGGAGCGAGCTGGTGGGCGGCGACGTCGTCATCTCCCCGCCGTTCGAATGGCAGGTGCGGCTCAACGCCACCGGCATGGAGCCGCTTCCGCGCATCGACGAGCCGGTCGAGGAGGCCGTCGTGGGTGCCCTGTACGAGGGCATCGCCGAGTTCCGAAGTGCCTATGACCCCGACGGGATGACGAGCGAGGAGTTCGAAAGCTTCGGCGCCTCGCGCCGCACGCTTCGGCAGTTCCTCGGGGCCTGCGCCGACCTCGAGGCCGTG
This sequence comes from uncultured Actinomycetota bacterium, assembly GCA_963747975.1. Lineage (GTDB taxonomy): Bacteria > Actinomycetota > Actinomycetes > Propionibacteriales > Nocardioidaceae > Nocardioides_C. The sequence goes on along the minus strand of CAVVHI010000003.1, from coordinate 937,679 downwards.
GTGCGCGACGTGCTGCTTCCCGACCCGACGAGCTGAGCTGGTGGGTGCGCGCGGCTTCAGGCCACGTCGCCGCCCATGAGGAGCACGGGCTTGACGACGTCGCCGCCGACGCTGTCGCCGGCCGCCCGGTTGATCTCGTCGAGGCGGTAGTGGGTCAGCAGCCGGTCGAACGGGAGTAGCCCGCGCCGGTGCAGATCCAGAAGGCGCGGGATCATCACGCCCGGCGTGCTGTCCCCTTGTAGGACCCCGCGCACGGTCTGACCCTTGAGCATGGACTCCAGCATCGGGATTCCCCCGGTCACGCCCGGGGGTGCGGTGCCGACGTAGGCGCAGGTGCCGAGGGAGTCCAGCGACTGCACGGCCTGGGTGAGGACGTGGGGTACGCCGGTGGTCTCGAGGGCGAACTCGACCCCCCGGCCGCTTGTCGCGTCCCGGATGGCCTCGACCGGGTCCACCTCCTCGGGGGAGACCAGGTGGGTCGCCCCGAGCTCTGCGGCCAGCGCTAGCCGTGAGGCGCGGCGGTTGACCGCCACGATGGTCTTCGCGCCGCAGAGCCGGGCCGCCATCACCGCGCACAGACCTACGGATCCGGTTCCGAACACGGCGACCGACGAGCCGGGGGTCACCCGGAGGACGTCGAGCACTGCTCCGGCCCCCGTCTGGACCCCGCAGGCCAGCGGTCCCGCGAGACGCAGGTCGGTGTCCTCGGGGACCTGGACCACGCTGCGCGCGTTGGCCACGCACAGGGTCCCGAAGGACGACTGGCCGAAAAAGTGGTCACCGACCGGCCGGCCGTTCCGGTCGGTCGTGGCGACCGAGCCGTCCGGACGGGTGCAGCCGAACTTGAGCTTCGCGATGGAGTCGCAGTACGCCGAGCGCCCGGTGACACAACGAGAGCACCGCCCGCACGACGGAAAGCTCATCACGACCTTGTCGCCGGGTCTGACCCCCCGGACCGTACTGCCCGTCTCGCGCACGATCCCCGCGCCCTCGTGACCGAGCACGGCGGGCAGGGAGTCAGGCCGCGAGTCCCGCACCAGCAGGTCGGTGTGACACATGCCGGAGGCGACGACCTCCACGAGCACCTCGTCCGACTGCGGCTCGGAGAGCTCGACCTGCTCCAGGAGGAATGGCCCGCCCGGCTCGCGGACGACGGCGCAGGTTGCCTGATGGCTCACGGTGTCGCCGCTCACTGGGTGGCCGTGAGGCCGCCGTCCAGCGTGAGGTTCTGGCCGGTGACGAAGGACGAGGCGTCGGAGCAGAAGAACAGCACCGCCCCAACGAGGTCGTCCGTCTCCGCGATCCGACCCAGCGGGATCCGGTTGACCAGGTTGTCGTAGAAGCCGGGAGCGGCCAGCAGCGCTGCGGCCTGCTCGGTCCGCACGAACGTCGGCGAGATCGCGTTGACCCGGATGCCGTGCTTGGCCCACTCGGTGGCGTGCTGCCGGGTCAAGGCGTCCATGGCGCCCTTGGCGGCCACGTACGCCGAGTAGCCGGCGTCGATGCCCAGCTGGCCACGCACGGAGCTGATGTTGAGGATCGAGCCGCCCCTGCCGCCGGCGATCATTTCTCGGGCGATGGCCTGGGACACCAGCAGCGCGGTGGTCAGGTTCAGGTCGAGGATCCGGTCCCAGTCCGACTGGGGGTACTCCTCTGCAGGGAAGAGAGCCGTGCCGGCGCCGCCTCCGATGCCGTTGACGAGGACGTCGACGCGCCCGAAGGTCTCGTGGACCCGCTGCACGGCTTCGTCCGCCTCCGCCTTGTGCGCCATGTCGGCGGCGATGACGAGGGCGTCGCCGCCGGCCTTCTCGACGGCCTCCCGAGCATCGGAGAGCCGCTCCTCGGACCGACCGATGATGGCGACCTTGGCGCCGACCGCGGCCAGCGCGCCGCAGGTCCTGACGCCCACTCCTCCGGAGCCGCCCGCGACCACCGCCACGCGGTCGTCGAGGCTGAAGCGCTGCAGTTCGTTGGTGCTGGCCTGTGTCATGACGGGGAGAACCTCCGGTCGATGTGGACGGTGCTGGTTCAGCGGACGGGGGAGGGCTTGGCGTTGAACTTGTCCCACAGCGACGCGGCGTTGAGCGTCTGGATGTGGTCCATCATGTAGCCTTGGCCGACGTCGACCGGCCCGAACTTGTCGCGGAAGTCGACCCGGGCAACGGTCTCCTCGCGCGACCATCCCTTCGCCACCGCCTCGGCGACGGCGCTGGTCCACTCCAGGAGCACCGCGCGCTGGGTGGCGAGGTAGGCCGGGGTGGTCACCGGCCCGTGCCCGGGGACGACGGTGTCGACGTCGAGGCTGGCGATCACGTCGAGAGCGCCGACCCACTCGTTGACGTCCGAGGTCATCAGCCAGGTCTGGCACTCCGAGAACACGGTGTCCCCGGTGAACACGACCCGCTCGTCGGGGACGTAAACCGCGACCTGACCGGGGGTGTGCCCCGGGGTGTGGATGAGGTGGAAGGTCTTCTCGCCCACCTTCATCTCGAGGTCCCCGGTGAACACCAGGTCACCACGGTTTGGGTCCTCGTAGTAGGTGTCCCGGTCCGGCACGATGGAGGCAGCCTCCGCCTCCGGGTCGTCGGTGGGGATGGCCTCGAGCGCATAGGCGAACGGGTCGAGGTCCGGCGTGGTCACCATGAAGTTGTCGGCGACGCCCTGGTGGTGAACGACATCGCCGGCACCCTTGAAGAAGTAGTTGCCGAAGATGTGGTCGACGTGGTGCTCGGTGTTGATCACGAACCTGATCGGGCCCTCGGCCTCGGCGGTCTTCCGCATCTCAAGGGCCTTGGTGGGCAGTTGCGGGGTATCGATGACGACCACGCCGGCCGAGGTGACGACGTAGCTGGGATTGCAGCCGCGGATGTCGGTGGACGTGAACACGTGCGGGGTGACGCGCTGCACGGGGAACCTCCTGGAGAGCGGGGCCGGGGGGCCGTTTTGGGCGAGCAACGATCCATGCGGCTGCTGCCTGTCCAGACATAATCGATTCTCGATGTGACTGTGTCAACCCGCGGTAAACGACCGGCCCGTCGCCCTTGACGCCCGGTGTGACCCGGGTTACGTTCCATCCATAATCGAGAATCGAATGCATGCCACCGATGGATGGAGTGACTCGGACATGGTTGGTCAGCAGGCCGCGAGCGGGGGCGCCGCGCGCCCCGTCGCGGGACCGCTCACGTGGCCCCTGACGTGGGGCTGCGCATGAGCAGCCGCGCACCCGACCGGGCGGTCGTCGAGCCGGAGGCGCCGCAGACCTCGGGGCGTGGTCCCAAGCCCAAGTTGCAGCGCGGCGGAACGATTCCGACGGTGGTCGGCATCGTCCTGCTGGCACTCGTGTGGCTCACCGGCAACCAATCCGCGATCGTGCCCTCGCTCGTCATCGGACTCACCGAGCATGCGCCGTTGGTGCTGGCTGCCATCGGCTTCGCTCTGCTGTACCGCCTGACCGGGCTGATCAACGTCGCCTATGCAGAGACGGTCACGCTGGGTGCCTACTTCGCCATGCACCTCAATACGACGTACGGCCTGGGGTTCTTCGTGGTCCTGCTCCCAGCAGGCATCCTGGCCGGTCTCCTGAGCGTGGCGACGTACCTGCTGATCTTCCGTCCCGCAAAGCTCCGTGGCGTCGGAGCGCTCGAGCTCATCATCATCTCGTTCGGGCTCTCCATCGCGCTGCGCTACGGCCTCCAACTGGTCTTCGGCACACCGGTGCGTTTCTTCGACGTCCCACCCCCCGACAGCATCAACGTCTTCGGGGTCGGTGTCGCGTCGTTCCGCCTGGTGGCGCTGGTCAGCGTCGTGCTCCTCGCGATTGGCCTGTACCTCTTCATCCAGCGGTCGCGCTACGGGCTGATGATCCGAGCGCTGGCAGGGGACGAGTCGCTCGCGCAGGTCAGCGGCATCCGGCCGTTCGCGGTGACGGTGTTCATCTGGTTCGTCGCCGGCTTGGCGGGAGGCATGGCGGGTGCCTTCTACGGTGTCGGATCCTCGGTGTCCCCGTGGCTCGGAATGCGGATATTTCTGCTCCTCATCCTGGTCGTGCTCGTCGGGGGCATCTGGGGGCTCAACGGCGTCATCGCTGTCGGTGTCGCCACCGGCATCGCCCTCGCCTTCATGACGCTCACGCTCGGGCAGGTCCTGTACGCCCAGCTGGTACTCATCGTTGCGTTCCTGGTGGTCCTCAAGGTGCGGGGACGCCGGCTCACTGAAAGCACGAAGGTCTGACGCCATGGTTCTCGATACGTTTCTGATCGCCGGCCTGTTCAACGTTGTCATGCTGATCGGGCTCGCGCTCCTGCTCCACCTCCAGCTCGGCCTCACCCGGGTCGCCAACTTCGGCGTCGTCGGCTTCTGGGGGGTCGGTCTCTACGTCTTCGGCGTCCTCTACGTCCGGGTTGACTGGCCGTTCGGGGACCCGTGGCAGTTCCTCGTCTCCGCGGCGCTCGCCACGGCGGCTGCTGGTCTGTGCGGTCTCGTGGTCGGCTACCTGATCGGCGACCTCGACATCGACGGCGTGCTGGTGGTCACGCTCGGCTTCGCCTCGGTCGTCGCGATCCTCGCGACGACCGAGCAGGAGCTCACCGGAGGTGCGCTGGGCATGGGTGGGCTGCGCTTCCCCTTCGACCTCGGGGATGTGGCCGTCAACGAGCTCGCCTGGCTGCTCATCCTGTGCGCGCTCGTCGCCGGCATCCTCGCCTACGTCTGGCGCGTGCACAGACAGCCGTACGGGCGACTCTTGATCGCGATCGGGAGCAACGAGCCGCTGGCCAAGAGCCTCGGCAAGCCTGCCGCACGCACCAAGCTCGGGCTGTTCACGGTGACGTCCGCGCTCATGGGGCTGCTCGGCGTCATGTACGGCGTCAAGGTCCGCTTCCTCGAGGTGTCGAGTCTCGGCATCGAGCTGACCCTGGCGGTCGTCGTCGGGCTGGTCGTCGGCGGGTCGGTGCGGGTGCTCGGAGCGGTCATCGGAGTGCTGATCACCGTCGGCGTCTTCGACATCGTCATTCAGTCCTACATCCCGCTGCCCGCCGACTGGTACACGCAGACCATCCCCCTCCTGCGGGAGGTCCTCTTCGGCTTGGCGTTGATCCTCGTCCTGATCTTCCGACCGCTCGGAATCCTCGGCCATATGCGGCGCGACCGACTCATGGAGAAGATGCACGGTGCCTGAACACACCACGACAGTCCGGGCCACGCGGCCGACCGACATCATGGCGCGCCCCCGGCTCTCCATCACGAACGTCTCGAAGAGCTTCTCGGGTCGCACGGTGGTCGACGTCGAGAGCCTTCACCTGGGTGACCACCCCATCGAGGGGCTGATCGGCCCCAACGGTGCCGGCAAGACCACGCTGATGCGGATGATCACCGGATCGCTCAAGGCGGACTCCGGACACATCCAGCTCGAGCGGCCGGGAGGTCGGCCGATCGAGCTGTCGCGGCTCCCGGCGCACAAGGTGGCGCAGAACGGCGTGATCAAGACCAACCAGGTGATCACCGACTTCGACGGGCTCACCATCCTCGACTCGCTTCTGCTCTCAGTCACCCCCGAGCGCCGCGAGTTCCCTCTGCACCTGATGGGGGAGCGGCCGACGTACGCAGAGCACCATGCCGAGATCGAGCATTGGCTCGACTACTTCGGTCTCGAGAACAGCCGCCGAGTGGCGCTCTCCGCCGGTGAGAAGAAGCTCGTGGACATCATTCGATGTCTGCTGCTGAAGCCAGCTGTGCTGCTCCTCGACGAGCCCACGGCCGGCCTCCCAGGCGACGTGACGCAGAAGGTCATGCATGCCGTGTCGGACCTCGCTGCCGACGGTACGACGGTGGTCCTCATCGAGCACGACCTCGACGTGATCTGGAACCTGTGCACGCAGGTGACCTTCATGGCCGAGGGGCAAGCCCGGCTCCGGGGCACGCCGTCGGAAATCCGCGAGCACAGGGACGTCGTCGAGAGCTACCTGGGGCAGGGTCATGCCTGAGTCGAGAAGGGTGCTGGAGGTCCGCGGGCTACGGACCGGGTACGACGGGATCGCGGTGCTCGAGGACGTCGACTTCACGGTCGGTGAGGAGGTCTTCGCGATCCTCGGCGCCAACGGCGCGGGGAAGACAACTCTTCTGGCAACGCTGGCGCGCCTCAATCCACTGATGGCGGGAACGATCACGTTCGGTGGCACGGACATCAGCCGGATGCGGGCCTATGAGAGCGCCTCGCTCGGGATCGGCTACGTGCCGCAGGAGAAGGGTGTCTTCCCCGACCTGAGCGTCATGGACAACCTGCGCGTCGGCGGGATGATCGGTGACCGGCCACTGCAGGAGCGGGTCGAGGATGTCTTCACCTTCTTCCCCGACCTCAAGCGCAAGCTGCACCTCCGCGCCGGCAGTCTCAGCGGCGGCGAGTCACGCATGGTCGCGTGTGGCCGGGCGCTCATGCAAGAGCCCTCGCTGCTCCTCCTCGACGAACCAACAGCCGGCCTGTCCCCGCTCTACGTCAGCATGTTCTTCGAGGCCATCGCCCGCATTCGTGCCGAGCGTCAGGTCGCCATCATCGTCGCGGAGCAGAACGCATCGCAGGCCCTCGGAGTCGCCGACCGCGTGATGGTGCTCAGCCTGGGCCAAGAGTCGGCCGTGATGGATGCATCCGAGATCACCACCGAGCAGTTGAAGCACGCCTACCAGATCTGACCAGTCCAACCGCTGGCCCGAGAGAGGAACATTCCGATGAAACGTAAACCTCAAGTGAGCCGCGCCGCCGTTGCGCTGGTCGCCACCACTTTGCTGGCCAGTGGCTGCGCGACCAGCAACAGTCAGAGCAGCGGCGACGGTGAGTCCGGGCCGGTCGCAGTCTGCGAGCTCGCCTACTACACCGGCGAGTTCGGCTCCTACGGGGAGTCCCTGACCGCGGACGTGGTGTTCCCGGTCGAGGAGGTCATCAACGAGGACCCGCCGCTGGGCCGCGAGTGGAAGCTGTACCACGAGGATCTCGGCACCGTCGGTGAAGCGCAGGCGGCCCGCACGTGCCTGGACCGCCACGACGCTGACATCCTGGTGAGCATCGCGCACGGGTACCGGACCTACCGCGACCTGATGATGCAGCGCTGGGAGGAGCAGGACAGCCCGCTGGGGCCCACGGTCCACGGTGGTGCGATCCCCGGGAACCTGGGAGGCAAGGCGGAAGAGCCCATCTTCCGTGCCCAGGGCCTCGACGAGACCCTCGGCATGACCGGCGCCCTCTACGCCGAGGAGATCGGCGCCGAGTCGGTGGTCATCTTCGCCACCAACGTCGAGGGCTTCCAGCTCGCCGCGGACGCCGCGGAGAAGACGGCCGAGCACCTGGGGATCGAGGTCCTCGGACGCATCGACGCCGCTGCTGAGCAGCCTTCCTACGTCGCGGAGGCCAGGAAAATCGCGGACCTCAAGCCTGACGCGGTCATCATGCAGGCCGGCTCCGTCGAGTCCGCCACGCTGATCAAGCAGGCCACCGAGGCCGGTATCTCCCTGGAGTGGATCGGCGAGACCGGGTGGGTCCAGCCCGAGTTCATGAAGACCCTGGGCACGGGGCCCCTCAAGGCCCAGCAGGGCGTCGGCTTCGCAGCCTTCTCCTACAACGAGGACTCGCCAGCCTGGGACTTCTTCTCCGAGAAGTGGAAGAACACCCCCGGCTACGGCGACAAGTTCGGCCCGCCGAGCGACGCCTACCACTACTCCACTTATGACCTGATGGTGCAGACGGCACTTGCGGTCGAGGCCGGCGGTTCCTACAAGGCCAGTGACTGGGCACCGGCCATGCACGAGGTCGGTGAAGCTCCGGGCACCAAGTGCTACACCTACGAGGAGTGCCTCGAGCTCGTCCGTGGCGGTGAGGAGATCGACTACGACGGCGTCACCGGCACCGGTGAATACACCGAGGGCGGCGTGAACCAGATCGTCCAGGCCTACACGCCGTTCACCGAGAACGGCGAGCCCGGCGAGCCCGTGGTGATCGACCCTCAGCGCGCCCTGGAGGTCGTGCAGGCGATCGCGACCGAGGCGGAGTGCGACCCGGAGGACCCGCCGAACACCTGCGAGTGGTGAGCTTGTCTCACTGACTCATGCGTCAGCGGCCCAGGGTCCTGCCCCTGGGCCGCTGCGCTCTGTTCCCCCTTTCCGACCCGCTGTCGTACGCGCCGCAGAAGGTCCCGCCTGCAGGGTTGACGCGTGACGACAGTCACCCATAGATTATCGATTATCTAGCGCCGGACGGTCGTCCCCAATGGGTGGATGCCGCAGACCAGGAGGCCCCAATGACCGAGACCGTTGCGACATTCTTCGGCGACGAGGAGTTCCCCGTTGCCTGGGAGGACGGGCAGAAGGAGCTGCTCTGGGTCCACGACGACCTGCACATCCCGAATCCCGTGTCGCCCATGTACGCCGACATCGGCGGCTGGTGGCTCAAGTGCGACTACATGTTCCGCCGGTTCGGGACACCCTTTGCCTCCGACTGGATCTCCAAGATCGTCAACGGCTACGTCTACACGGCTGCCATCCCCGCCCAGCCCGGGCTCTCCGCCGAGACAACCGAGTACGGTGCCCGCTACGTGCCTCGCGTCCCGGACAACGAGGAGTACGCCGCAGAGATCGGCGGCTACCTCGGCTGGACGCTGCCTTACTACGCCGAGAACTTCCTGCACTGGTGGCGCGACCGCCTCGTCCCCGAGATGACGCGGAACTTCGAGCGCTTCGACGCCTATGACTACGACTCCGCCAGCCTCGTCGAGCTCGCGATCCTGCTCGAGGACGCCATCGACATGCACGACCGCCACTGGCAGATCCACTGGGTGCTGAACTTCGCCCAGTTCTCCTCCACCACCAACCTCAACACGATCATCGCCGAGGTGAAGGGCGAGGGTGACCACAGCGACCTGATGGGCCGCCTGCAGAGCTCTCTCGACAACCGCAACTGGGACTCGATCGAGGAGCTGTGGAGGCTCAAGGAGCAGATCAAGAACGCCGGCGGCCCCGTCGCCGATGCCTTCGCGCGGGACACGGCGCCGGAGATCCGGCAGGCACTGGAGTCCACCCCGGAAGGGCGGGAGTTCCTCGAGAAGGACATCGAGTCCTACCAGGCGGTCTTCGGGTTCAAGTCCATGTATGCCCACGAGTTCTCGTTCAAGACCTGGCGCGAGGACCCCGCACCGGTCCTGGAGACGATCCGCAGCTACCTGGAGTCCGACTACGACTACCCGGCCGAGATCGCCGCGGTCGCCAAGGACCTCGAGGCGGCCAAGGCGGAAGCTGTCGAGGGCGTCGAGGGCGAGGACCTCGAGCGCCTGCAGAGTGCGCTCGACCTCAGTCTCCGGATGAACCCACTGACCCCGGACCACCACTTCTACATCGACCAGGGCACCAACGCCCGGGTCCGGATCGTGCTCATCGCGATCGGCAAGAAGCTCGTGGAGGCCGGCAAGCTCGGCGACCCCGAGGACGTCATGTACCTGCGCTACAACGAGCTGCGCACCCTCATGGCCGGCAGCAACGGCTTCGACGCCGAGGATCTCATCGGTGACCGCCGCGACGAGCGTGAGGAGGCCTACGAGCTGCGGCCCCGTGACTGGATCGGCACCGCAACCGAGGAGAGTCTGGCCTTCCCCTACCTGGCGCTGTGGGCGTTCCCGGAGAAGGTCTACCGCAAGCCGTCGGAGGTCGAGGGCGAGATCCAGGGCCTCGGCGCCTCCAAGGGCGTCGTCGAGGGCACCGCCCGCGTCGTGCTCTCGCCGGAACAGTTCGGCCAGGTCGAGCAGGACGAGATCATCATCTGCCGGATGACCAGCCCGTCCTGGGTCGTGCTGTTCACCAAGATCGGTGGCCTGGTCACCGACGCCGGCGGGATGGCCTCACACCCCGCGGTGGTCTCGCGAGAGTTCGGCATTCCGGCCGTGGTCGGCACCTCGGACGCAACCCGCCGGATCAACACCGGCGACAAGATCCGCGTCAACGGCGCGACCGGCCTGGTCCAGGTGCTCTCCTCCGAGCCAGGGACCGGGGCGGCCGACCGTTCCGCCCACTCGCACGGCGCCCTGTAGGGCGGAGCGAGACTGTCCCCGAGCATCCCGGTTTGGAGGAACCGTCCATGTCCGATACCCCACTCGTCCTCGACTTCACCGACGAGCGATGCCGCGAGGTGCAGCTGTCGGGTGGCAAGGGCGCGAGCCTGGCGTCGATGACTCAGAACGGCCTGCCCGTGCCGCCTGGCTTCGTCGTCACCTCGGCTGCCTTCGCCCAGGCTGTCGACGAAGCGGGGCTCCTGACCTGCCTCAAGGCCCGGGATCTGGAGGGTGCCCGCGCGGTCGTGTCCGGGACCGAACCGCCACGGGACCTGATCAAGGCGGCCTACGAGCGGCTACCGCAGGGAGTCTCCGTCGCGGTGCGGTCCTCGGCGTGCGCCGAGGACGGCGCTGAGGCGTCCTACGCGGGTCAGCAGGAGACCTACCTGTTCGTGGAGTCCTTCGACGAGGTCTGCGAGAAGGTTGTGGAGTGCTGGCTGTCGTTCTTCTCCGAGCGGGCCCTGTTCTACCGACAGCACAAGGGAGACCTCGACGACATCCAGATGGCCGTCGTCGTCCAGCAGATGGTGGATGCCGACAAGGCCGGGGTCATGTTCACGGTCGACCCGGTGAACCATCGCAGGGACCGCGTCGTCGTGGAAGCGGCCCGCGGGGTCGGAGAGCACGTCGTCTCCGGTGAGGTCACCCCCGACTACTACACGTTGGACCGCAAGGGGACGCTGAAGAAGGCTCGCGTGGTCGACGAGCAGGTGCTCACCACCTCCGAGCTGGCCGACCTGGTCAAGCTGGGCCTTCATCTCGCGGACCTCAACGGCTGTCCCCAGGACATCGAGTGGGCCTACGACTCCACCGGGCTCTACATGCTCCAGTCGCGGCCCGTGACGACGCTGTAGACAGATCGAGGGGGTCGCCCCCCAAATGGACCGCTGAGAGAGACGTGCACCGTGAAGTTCGTAACCTACGAAGCCCCTTACGTCGACGGCCGCCGGGTCGGGTACCTGGACGGCGAGGTGGTCGTCGACGCCGGCTTCGACGGCGACATGGTCGCCTTCATCGAGGCCGGTGCGCCTGTCACGGCCGGCAAGGCCGTCGAAGGCGCCGTGCTGCGCGCCCCACTGCGGCCGCGCACGCTCCGCGACTTCCTCGCCTTCGAGGGACACCTGCTCAACGTGTTCCCCGGCCTCGGAAAGGAGATCCCCCAGGAGTGGTACGACGTGCCGGCGCACTACAAGGGCCTGCCAGACACGGTCATCGGCCCCGACGACGTGATCCCCTGGCCGGCGTACACCCAGAAGCTCGACCACGAGCTGGAGCTCGCCGCCGTCATCGGTCGCCCGGGCAGGGACATCACCGAGGCGAACGCACTGGACCACGTCTTCGGCTACACGATCTGGAACGACCTGTCCGCCCGCGACATCCAGGCCCGTGAGCTGCCCGTCGGGATGGGTCCCTGCAAGGCCAAGGACTGGGACGGGTCCAACGTCCTCGGCCCCTGCATCGTCACCGCGGACGAGATCGACCCCCACGACGTCGAGCTGGAGGTCCGCATCAACGGAGAGCGATGGGGCGGCGCCAACACCAAGGACATGCACCACACCTTCGAGGCGATGATCGCCTACGCCTCACAGGCGCTCACTCTCCACGCGGGCGAGGTGCTCGGTTCCGGCACCGCCACGGGCGGCAGCGGCATCGAGCTCGATCGATGGATCGACGCGGGGGACGTCATCGAGATGGAGGCCTCCGGCATCGGAGTGCTCCGCAACACCGTCGGACCGCGGCCGGCCTGAACCGGCAGCACCAGCTTCGAACATCCAACAACAGCAAGAGGAGTCAGTCATGGCATTCGTCGTCGCCGCCACCTGGAAGGCCAAGGAAGGGGAGGAGGGCCGCGTTGAGGAGGTCATCCGGAAGATGACCCCACTTTCACGAGACGAGGAGGCCAACCTCTTCTACCAGGCTCAGGTATCTCCGGAGGACCCGCGCACGTTCTTCCTCTACGAGCAGTACACCGACGAGGCCGGCTACGAGGCCCACAAGGCGACGCCGTACTTCCAGGAGAACGTCTTCGGCTACATCATCGAGTACCTCGAGGAGCGCTCGGTGAAGACCTACACCACCATCGATGTCTGAGGTCCGCCTGCTCCTGCTGCGACACGGGGAGGTCGCCTCGCACCGCGGCGACGTCCCCGTCACCGACGCCGGTCTCGCCCACGCCGAACGCACCGGCAAGGCCATCGGCGGCAGCACCGACTCACCGATCTCAGTCTTCTTCGGAGGCACCCGGCGGACCCGCGAGACCGCCGAGGCGATCATCCGGGGGATCGACGACCCCCAGCGTGTGGACGGCCCGATCGACTCGTTCGCCCTGCGTAACCCCGACGTCTACATCGCAGGCGCACGCGTCAACATGGTGAGCGCGGCGGAGTTCCTCGCCGAGCAGGTGCCAGGAATGACCGTCGCACAGGTCGCGGCGAACAACTGGTGGACCGGGTTCCTCACGGCCCCGGACCGCATCGGCTGGTGGCTCGGGCACGAGGACCCGCCCGGCGAGAACCGCCACGACGTGGCGCGTCGTATCCAGCGGTTCGCCAGGAGCTTCGCCGACCCAGGTCCACACCAGCGCCACCTGCTGGTGTGCGTGACGCACTCGCCCGTACTGCGCTCTGTCCTCAGCCACGAGCACGGCCACGACCGAGGCGAGCCCGCCTACGTGACCGGTGCGGTAATCCGGGTCGGTCCGGATGGCGACATCGTGACATCACCGTACGACCCGCTCGACCACTGACCCTCACCCTCCACGGAGCCCGCCCCGTGGAGGGTGATCCTCGAAAGGATGGCCTTCCGTGGCTCCCGACCAGATCATCACCCACGACCCGGCCACCGGCCGCGAGCTACGCCGTTACGGCGCCATGACCCGTGCGGACATTGACGGCCTGCTCGACCAGGTCACGACCGCTCAGAAGGCCTGGGCAGGCACGCCGATCGAGGACCGGGTCGGGGTACTGCTGAGGTCCGCCAAGCTGCTGCGCGAGCGTGCCGGCGATCTCGGGGCCCTGGCCACCGCCGAGATGGGCAAGCCCATCATCGAGGCGGTCGCCGAGGTGGAGAAGTGTGCCTGGGTGTGCGAGTACTACGCCGAGACATCACCGCGGCAGCTGGCCGATGAAGTGGTCGTCGCCGCCGGCTCGCGCAGCCTCGTCCGCTACGAACCGCTGGGAACGGTGCTGGCGGTCATGCCGTGGAACTTTCCCTACTGGCAGGTGTTCCGCTTCGTCGCGCCCACGCTCACCGCCGGCAACGCGGGCATCCTCAAGCACTCGCCGAACGTTACCGGAGTCGCCTTGGCCATCGAGCAGCTGCTCGCCGAGGCGGGACTCCCCGAGGGGGTTTTCCGCACCCTGGTCGTCGCCGAGAACGATGTCCCCGACACCGTCGATCGGCTCATCCAGGACGACCGCATCTCGGCCGTGACGCTCACCGGCAGCAACCGAGCGGGCGCCAGCGTCGCTGCGAGTGCCGGTCGCGCGGCCAAGAAGACCGTCCTGGAACTCGGGGGGTCGGATCCATTCGTCGTCCTCGCCGATGCCGACCTCGACTTCGTGGTGCCGAAGGCGGTCGCGGGACGGTTCACCAACGGCGGCCAGTCCTGCCTGTGCGCGAAGCGGTTCATCGTGCACGAGTCACTCGCGGACGAGTTCGCTCGACGGTTCGCCGCCGCGGTTGACGACCTGGTGGTCGGGCCCCCGGAGGAGGAGACCTCGAACATCGGACCGCTGGCCCGGCCGGACCTGGCAGCGACCCTCGAACGCCAGGTGCAGGAATCTGTGGAGGCCGGTGCCGTCGCTCTCACCGGGGGTGTGCGTGTGGATCGGGGACCGGCATGGTTCGCGCCGACGGTGCTGGTGAACGTCAGACCCGACATGCCCGTGATGGCGGAGGAGACGTTCGGACCTGTCGCGGCGGTGATTGCCTTCCGGACGGACGATGAGGCTGTCGAGCTGGCCAACGCCACGCCCTACGGCCTCGGCGCCAGCGTCTGGTCCGCAGACGTCGACCACGCACTCCGGCTCGGAGAACGGATCAGTTCCGGAGCACTCTTCATCAACGCAGTCACTGCCTCCGACCCTCGACTGCCGTTCGGCGGTGTGAAGCAGAGCGGCTACGGACGTGAGCTGGGTGAGGCCGGCGCCCGCGAGTTCACGAACATCCGCACGGTCGTCATCGGCTGAGCCAACCGTGATTCACGCCCTCAGGTCAGGTGTCCATGGGGCAACATCACAGAAGGGGCAAACGAACCTGGTTTGGCGGCGGGCGCTGTGGGTCCCGCCGTGTCGCCCGCCCATCGCCTTGCCTCGAGCCGGTCATCGATGTCTGGGCATGCCTTCACGGCGCCGAGCCGGCCGGACCGGTTTGCACTGCACGGGACAAACGCGTTGGAAATTCAACTCCCACTGGAAGGTACGGACATGAACCCCTATACGCCTTCACCTCCGAGCCTTGTGATTTCTCCGGACGACGTCGCGCCGTTCGACCGAGGCAACGGTGTTGCGACCATTCCCTTTGTCGGCAAGTGGAACTGCGAAGGCAACGTCGTCACGACTGGGCAGACGCGGTTCCAGGTAGGCACTGGCCTGCCATTGCACTCGCACAACGTCGACGAATCCGTGTTGGTTTTAGAAGGGCTCGCGACTGCGCAGATCGGCGAGGATGACTTCGATCTCGTGCCGGGCCAGGTGACCTGGGTACCCGCTGGCGTTCCGCACCGGTTCTACAACCGTGGTGACTCGGTGATGAGCATCTACTGGGTGTACGGCGGCCGTGACGTCACCCGCACCATCATCGCTACGGGCGAGACCTTCGAACATCTGTCGGAGGGTGATAGGGGCGGCCAGGCGACCACTTGACGCGATGTAAGCAGAGGCGGGAGCGTCGTCCGGTCGAGCGCTACGTCTCAGACACTACGCCCGTTGTAGACGGGCCAACCGACGCCGGCGCCCCCTGCCGTGAGGAAATCGTGCGGAAGCGCGGAACCACGGCGGCGTCAGATCAGCCCACAGTGCCGGGCCCCTCGGCCTGTGAATCCGTCGGCGTATGCCTACGCAGGTTCGAATCCTGCACCTGCCACCCAGTCGCAAAGGGCCGCTGACCACAGGCTTTGCCGGTCAGCGGCTCTCTGCTGTTGAGGAGTCACCCGGACGCTGCCGACCCACTCCGCCACACCGGCCTGTCCACTGCAGGACCTGGGGCGGCGGGACCGTGTGTCAGACCACCTTGGATCCGACGGAAACCCCGTGACGGCGCATCGTGGTCTGGGCGTGGCGCAAATGACGTTTGCCACCGCGCCGGCTCGCCAAGGATGTCCGGGGAGGGGGCGACGAGCGACGGACGACAAGCGGGAGTCTCGATGGCAGCCGACTGGGCCAGGTACGTGATGTGGTGGCAGGTGTACCCGCTGGGGTTCCTGGGGGCGGAGAGCACGGCGGTGGTCGACACGACGCCTCGTCTCCGGAACCTGGAGGGGTGGCTGGACTACGTGGTCGAGCTGGGGGCCAACGGGTTGGCTCTCGGCCCCGTCTTCGCATCGTCGACGCACGGTTACGACACCACCGACCATCTGCGCATCGACCCCCGGCTGGGCACGGAGGACGACCTCGTCGCCCTGGCCGAGGCCTGTCACTCCCGCGGTGTCCGGCTGCAGCTCGACGGAGTGTTCAACCACGTCGGCCGCGACTTCCCGGCGTTCCGCGACGTGGTCGAGAAGGGCGCCGCCTCGCCGTACGCCTCCTGGTTCCACGTCGACTTCGATCGCCCGGGCCCCGACGGGTTCGCCTACCGCAGCTTCGAGGGTCACGACGCACTCGTGGCGCTGGACCACGACAACCCCGAGGTCGTCGAGTACGTGACCCGGGTGATGTCGTACTGGTGCGAGCGGGGTGTCGACAGCTGGCGCCTGGACGCGGCGTACGCCGTGCCGCCGAGGTTCTGGGCCGACGTCCTGCCCGAGGTGCGCGCGCACCACCCGGACGTCTGGATCAGCGGCGAGATGATCCACGGCGACTACGAGGCGTACGTCGATGCGTCCGGGATCGACTCGGTCACGCAGTACGAGCTGTGGAAGGCGATCTGGAGCTCGTTGAACGACCGCAACCTCTTCGAGCTCGCGCACGCCTTGTCGCGGCACGCGGAGCTGCTTCCCACGTTCCTTCCCCAGACGTTCGTCGGGAATCACGACGTCACCCGGATCGCGACCCAGCTCTCCGACGAGCGCCACCTCGCTCTGGCCCTCGCGGTGCTCTTCACGGTGCCGGGAGTGCCGAGCGTCTACTACGGAGACGAGCGCGGCCTGCACGGTGTGAAGGAGGACCGGGAAGGCGGCGACGACGCGATCCGGCCGGCCTACCCGGCCACTCCCGGGGAGCTCGACCCCGCCGGCGCCGGCGTGCACGACCTGCACCGGGCGCTCATCGCCCTCCGCAGGCGGAACGCCTGGATCAACGACGCCACGGTCATGGAGCCGGACGTGCTGACGAACGAGGTCCTGGCGTTCCGCCTGTCCGCCGGAGACAGCAGCCTGGCGGTGGTGCTCAACGTCGGCGACTCCTCGACCCAGGCGGACCTTCCGCTCGGGGGAGAGGTCCTGGCCGGCACGGGCACCGCCGAGCACGTCGGCGACGGAGCGACACGCATCTCGGCCGGTCCGCACGGCTTCGTCGTCGTGGGGTGAGCGGCGAGGCGCCTGTCGCCGTGGTCACCGGACACGGGCGGCCGACGCATCGGCGACTCCGGGGCGGGCTCTGCGCCTGAGGCGGGGCCGCGGCTACCGTCTTCCCCATGCGCTTCGGACTGACGATCCTGCCCGAGCTGCCCTGGGCCGAGCTGCGGCCGCGGTGGGAGGCGGCGGAAGCAATGGGCTTCGACCACGCCTGGACCTACGACCACCTCGTGTGGGGCGGGCTGCCCGAGTCACCCTGGTACGGCACGATGCCGACGCTGACGGCCGCCGCGCTGGTCACCGAGCGGGTCGGACTCGGCACCTTCGTGTCGTCGCCCAACTTCCGCCACCCTCTGGTGCTGCACCGCGACGTGCAGTCGCTCGACGACGTCTCGGAGGGCCGCTTCCTGCTCGGTGTCGGCACCGGCGGCGACCTCGACTCCGGGATCCTCGGCGGCGCGAAGCTGAGCACCCGGGAGCGCGTCGACCGGTTCCAGGAGTTCGTCGAGCTGCTGGTGCGGCTGCGGACCGAGGACCACGTCGACGCCGACGGCCGGTGGTTCTCAGCACGTGACGCCCGCACGCTCCCACCACTGCGCGAGGTACCGCTGGTGGTGGCCGCCAACGGGCCCCGGTCGCTCCGCTTCGCTGCCCGTACCGGAGACGCCTGGGTCACCACCGGCCCCAAGGTGGACGACCTCGAGGAGTGGTGGACAGGCCTCGACACGGCGCGGCAGACGCTGGAGGAGACGCTCGCGACCGCCGGGCGCGACCCGGCGTCCTTCCCGCGCTATCTCAACCTCGACTCGTCGCCGCAGTTCTCCCTGACCAGCCGCGGGGTCTTCGAGGAGATGGTCGGCCGCTCAGAGGACCTCGGCTTCACCGACGTGATCAGCCACTGGCCGCGTCCGGATGGACCGTACGCCGGTTCCGTCGCGGTCCTCGAGGACGTCGCGGCCAGCGTGGTCGCCCGCGCGGACTGAAGGGAACACCCGACACACTCGGTGCGTGCCCGACGGCCGCCGGCCCGAGCCGGGGGCACATCACCGAAGCAGGGCCATCTGCTCGAGCACACGTTCCGGAGACGCGGTGTCGGGGATGGTCCCGATCAGCGCGGACCCACCCGGCGGCTGCGTCCCCTCCAGCCAGAACGACTCTGGAACGAGGCCGACCGCTGGCTCCGCACGTCGGGTGTCGACCTTGTCGGGCCCGCGCATGGCCACGGACCATCCGAAGTGGTCTGCGACGTTGTTGATCGCCGTGTAGCCAGCGAGGTCCTCCTCGGCCTTGACCGGGGTCTCCTCGACCCCCCGTCTGTCCAGGAGCACCAGGGCGACGGTGAGACCGCCCAGCCGACCCAGCCACTCGGCGAGGTACATCGAGGCCCTGTCTGCGCCGTCCTCGTCCACTGTGCCCAACGGAGTCCCCGCCGCTACGTGGGCCTGACCCAGCCACCGCGCCGGCGAGGGCACCGCAAGCACCACCGGGCGGCGCGAGGACTCGGTCAACGTGGACGCGGTCCGTAGCACCAGGTCGATGCCCTCCTCGTCGGCCAGCAGGGTGCGCATCGCGTAGCCGGTACGTGTGCGAGCTGCCATCTCGGCCCTCAGCCCCTCGCTGGCGTCCAGGTGTGCGGCGTAGAGGGCGGCGACGTCGACCCAGGTCGCGTCCGGGTCGAGCAGGCTGTGGATCTGGCCGAAGTAGCCGGTCAGCTCCGCCAGGTCGGTCCACGGGACCGGTCGGCCCTGACGGATCACAGCCATCCCGTAGGCGGAGTGGTCGAGAAGCAGGGGGCGGCTTCGCCCGCTGGGCGAGGTGCTGACGAGCTTCTCCAGTGACGAGGGCATTGGTGCTCCTTCCGATGGGGACCGGCCGTGACGGTCACGCCGGCCGCGGACGGGCGGTGGTGGCCCCGGGCGCTCGCCGGAGCCACCACCGCCGCTCTGGCTCGCATCAGGCGAGGCGCCGGACGTCCTCGCCGTACTTGTCCTCCAGCTCCAGGACACGCGCCTCGAGCTCGGAGATCTTGACCTCGCGGCGGTCCGGGATCATCACGATCGGCAGCTCCTTCAGGGGTGCCGCGACACGTTCCGGACCGTCGATGCTGAACACCGTGGCGGTGATGTCGTCGGTGTCCGAGCCCCAGGAGCCGTAGTAGAAGAGGTCCTTCGGAGGCTCGGCCTTGACGAACTCCTCGCAGAACTCTGCGTACGGCTTGCCGCGCTGCAGCCGCGCCCGGCGTGCCGCCTGCCGCGCCGCCTCGGTGCCCTCCACGTCGAGCCGGAAGGTCTCGGGGTCGTAGCGGACCCCGAACAGGTCCTCCGCCACCTTCTGGCTGATCCGCCCCAGCTCGGCGTCGCGCACCACGGACTCGGGGAGCCGCTCGAGCGGGTCGCCGTAGCCACCGCCCGCACCCTGGCTGATCATGTACAGCTCGCCGTCCTTGGCGAGGTCGAACTGCAGACCCATGTGGTACGTCGAGTACCGCCCCTCGGGGAACGGCCGCTCGTTCATGACCTTCTCCATGGAGAGGTCGAACTTGCTGGGGTCCTGGCGGATGTGCTCGTAGACGTTGGTGCCCTTGACCATCGCCAGCGGGTAGGTGCCGCACCCGTAGCCGCCGTACATGCCGTAGACGGAGGAGAACTTGGCGCCCGAGGTCACGGTCATGAAGCCCCACTGCGCCGTGCCCTCGGCGGCGACGATCATCTCGTAGCCCATGCCACCGGTGAACTTGCCGAAGCCCATGTTGTCGCGGACCAGCCGCTTCGACACCAGCTGCATGAAGGGAACCTCCTCCTCCATGACCTCCTGCTCGGCGGTGTCCGCCATGGCGCAGAACAGCGGGGAGACCGCGTCCTCGCCGTCGCGGAACGGCTTGGCCCCGCCGGGCATCCCGTTCAGGTCCGCGCAGAGGTTGCCGACCATGTCGCCGTGCTGGGTGATGCCGCCCCACAGGAACGTGTTGATCTGGTTGAACCAGTTGGCCACCACGTTGCTGTACTTGTGCGGTGTGGAGAAGGACATCCGGCTGTAGAGCGCCTGCATCGCCGAGAACCCGCGGAACGACGCCTGCAGGGACTGTCCCATGGGAGCGTCGTACGAGGCGTCCGCCCACGTTCCCTCGTCGGAGATGATCTCGATGCAGCTCATGGCCGACGTGGTGCGTGGCAGGTCCGGCCACCAGAAGGCGAGGATCGCCTGCACGAACATCGACTTCACCGAGCACAGCGGTGAGTTGATGGCCCGGTTGAGGATCTCCGGGCCGGTGCCGCGCAGGTCGACCGTCATGTGCTCGCCCTTGACAGTGATCTTGCAGGCGAACTTGATGAGGATGTTCTCCTTCAGGGTGCTGTCCATGAACTGGTCCAGCCGGTAGGTCCCGTCCGGCAGCTCCCCGATCCGCCGACGCACCTCGGCGTCCACGTCCTCCACCGTGGTGCGCAGGGCGGCCACGAAGGTGTCCACGCCGACCTCGTCGATCACCTTGTCGATGCGGTCCATGATCTTGCGGACCGCGGTGATCTTGACCTTCAGGTCGGCCAGCTGCAGCTTCGGGTCCCGCACCGAGTGCTGCAGGAAGGTGAGGAGGTCACGCCGGAGCTCGCCCCGCTCGACGATCTTGAACGGGCTCATCCGCAGGCCGTCGTCGAAGGGGGTCTCCGAGCCCGACGGCATCCCGCCGGGCTCGCAGGCGCCGTTCTCGCCCTCGTGGATCGTCGCCGCGACCCAGGCCAGGATCTGCCCGTCGCGCATGATCGGCATGATCATCGACTGGTCGGTGTTGTGGATGTTGCCGTAGCGGGCGTCGTTGTGGATGAACCCGTCGCCCGGATGGATGCCCACCGTGGGCTCGTCCTTCCAGTACTTCATGATGTACCGGATCGGGTGGTGCAGGATCGCGCTGAACGCGATCACGCCGTGGCAGGACAGGTAGGAGACGTCGCCGGCGGCGGTGTAGATGGCGGTGGTGAGGTCCCCCCACTTCGCACCGGGCGCGGCGCCCTGCGCCTCGCACATCTCGTAGCCCTCGTCGAGGGCACCGGCGATGCGCTTGCGGATCCGCTCCACCTCCATCCGGTCCACCCCGGCCGCGATGGCGAGCTCCTCGTGGTCGGAACGGGAGGCGATGCTGTGGTCACGCATGATCTCCGGGTCCGGTCCGAGGAACAGCGTGGTCTCGTCCATGAACCTGTCGACCCACTCCTGCTCCTGGGGAGTCAGGGTGCGAGCCGGGTTCTCGTTGACTGCGGTCATGTCGGTTGCTTCCTTAGCTGTGAGTGGGTGCGGGCCGGTCAGTCCTGGAGGAACCAGACGGCGCCCTGCCGGGTCGGCTCCAGCCGCCAGCCGGGCTCGACGAGGAACGTGGTGTTCTCCGTCGTGACGATGGCGGGTCCGTGGACGACGTGCTCCTCGGAGATCGCGGTCTGGTCGTAGACCGGGGTGTCGGTCGCTCCTGCGTGGCCGATGAAGTGGGCGGGCCGCCGGCTGACCGGCGTCGGCTCCGTGCGGTCGCCGCCGCTCTCGAGGGACTCGAAGTTCACCACGTCGCCGTCGACGTACGACGCGACGCGGATCGTGTTGCAGCGGATGCCGGCCTCCGGGGCCGCCGAAGACGCACCGAACCGGTGGCTGTAGACGTCGCCGAAGATCTTGATCATCGCCAGCACGTCGCCCACGCCGCTCATCCGGTCGATGTCCTGCAGCGCCACCGCCTGGGTGAGCAGCTGGTTGCCGTAGCGCATGTCCAGCTCCAGGCGGTGCCGGACGTCCTCGGCGCGGAAGCCCTGGCGGACCAGGTCCTCCCGGCCGCGTGCCTCGAGCTCCTCCACGACCGCGTTGAACTCGTCGTAGTCGTCGTACAGCGAGCGGGTCGTCGGGTTGTACATGGTCACGTGGACGCCGCGCTCGTGGAAGTGCAGCTGCTTCATGTTCCCGGCGCCGCACGCGGAGAACACCGAGGAGAACGGCGGTGCCAGCACCCGCTTGATGCCGGCGTGCCGGGCGATGCCGCACGCGTGCAGCGGGCCGTTGCCGCCGTAGGCGAGCATGGTGAAGTCCTCGGGCAGGTAGCCGCGCACCCGCAGCTCCTTGCCGATGCCGATCGCCATCTGCTCGTCGACGCTGTCCTTGATGACGCGAGCGACGTCGAGGATGTCCATGTCGAGCGGGTCGCACAGGGTCTCCTCGATCGCGAACACCGACCGCTTCTGGTTCAGCTTGATGTAGCCGTTGGCGTAGTTGTCCGGGTCGAGGTAGCCCAGCAGCAGGTCCGCGTCGGTGACGGTCGGCCGCAGCCCCCCGCGGTCGTAGCAGGCAGGACCCGGGTTGGACCCGGCGGACTCGGGACCGATCCGGATCGAGTCGTGGATCCGGTCGTAGCTGGCGATGGAACCGCCCCCGGCACCGAGCGTGTCCAGGTGCACCATCGGCACCGACACCAGCCAGCGGTCGATCGTGGGCAGGAAGTCGTAGTGCTTCACCCCGCCCTCGGGCACCAGCCCGATGTCGAACGACGTGCCGCCCATGTCGGTGGAGATGACGTGGCCCAGGCCGGTCTCGGTGGACAGGTGCTCGGCGGCACTGACCCCGGCGATCGGGCCGGAGTGGATGGTCTGCAGTGCGTCGGTGGAGTTCATCTGCGCCATGCCGCCGGAGTTGTGGATGACCAGCATCGGCTTGTCGTAGCCGAAGTCGCGCAGGTTGTTCGACAGCTGCGAGAGGGCGTGGAACATGATCTCGTGCAGGAAGCCGTCGATGATCGTCGACGTCGCCCGCACGTACTCGCCCTTGCGGCCCGAGACCTGGTGGCCCAGCAGCAGCGGGATGGCGCCGAGCTCGTGCGGCGGGAACTCGTCGAGGACGATCTCCTGGATGCGCAGCTCGTGCTCGGGGTTCTCGGTCGCGTTGACCAGGGACACCACCAGCGCCTCGGCGCCCGCGTCGACCAGCTCGCGGACGACCGTGCGGACGTCCTCCGGGTCCAGCGGCGCGACCACCTTGCCTGCGGAGCTGATGCGCTCCTTCACCGACCGGATCATCGAGCGCGGCACCAGCGGCTCGGGGCGTTCCGCGGCAGGCAGGTTCTGCTGCATGGAGTAGTCCAGGCCCTCGCCGTACCCCCGTCCCCGAGAGAGCGGGATGGTGTCCTCGAAGCCGTGGGTCACGATCGCCGCGACCTTCGGTCCCTTGCGCTCGATGAGCGCATTGGTGCCCAGTGTCGTGGCGTACCGCACCGAGTCGACCTCGGACAGGACCGAGATCCGGTCCAGCCCGGCCCGCTTGCACGCAAGGTCGAGTGCCTCGTTGAACCCGAGCGCGAGGTTGTGATGCGTCGTCAGGGCCTTGGCGTCGACGTAGATGTCGTCCCAGACGAAGAAACAGTCGGTGAACGTGCCACCGATGTCCACGGAGATGCGCTTCATGACGTGTAGCTCCTTGAGTCGTTGGGTCCGGGCACTCAGCGGATGTGGCCGACGGCCTTGAATGCGGCGGTGTGCTTCGCGGCGTCCTCGCCGGGTCCGTAGTTGTGGACCTCCTCGGCATCGGCGCCCCGCTCCTCCCACTGCGCGCGCAGGGCGGCGACGTCGATGACCAGGTCCTCGGTCGGCGGGTGGCCCGGCGGGAGGTACTCCACCTCGATCTGGGTGGCACAGCCGGGGCAGTAGTACTCCACGATCCGGCAGAAGTCCGGGTCCGGGCTGAACGTGTACTCGTAGCGCTCGGGATCGAGGACGGGCTGGTGGATCTCGCGCGGGTCGCGGTCGTAGACCAGCGTCCCGGGCTTGTAGTTCTCGTGGGCAGAGCCGATGTCGTGGGAGCAGACGCGGCACACCCATCGTTCGCTGTCCAGGTCGATGACGAGGTACTCGGTCATGGGGACTCGCATCGGAGTCTCCTTTCGTGTTGGTCCGTTGGGGAGCGGGTGGGAGGTCAGGCGGTGGTGTCGGTCAGCAGCAGGTCGCCGGCGGAGGTGACCCGGAAGCTCCACCCGGGCAGCACCCGGGCGGTGAAGAAGGGGCCCTCGACGATCGCCGGCCCGGCTCCGGCGTGACCGGGCACGAGGTCGTCGAGCACGTGCACCGGGACGGTGTCGACCTGGTCGGCGGCCGACCTGACCTGCCGGGTCCCCGCCAGGGGCGCGGGAGCCTGTTCCACCGGCGTGTCCGGGGTCAGGTCCGGCTGGCTGAGCGGTGCGCTCACCGTCAGTCGCAGCGCTGCGTAGGTGCCGGCGTGGTCGGCCGCGGACCCGGGCTCGTAGGCCCGGTGGGAGACGACGGTGCCGTCGGCGTCCTCCAGGACGAGGTCGCACTCCAGGCGGCAGTGCTCCAGCTCGAAGCCCTCCTGGAACATGTCCCGCCGTGCCCGCAGCAGTAGATCGCGGTAGGTCTGCTCCACCGCCGCAGTGGTCGGCTCGGGGACCCGCACCTCGTAGGTCTTGCCGATGTCGGAGAAGGAGATGCCGAGGGCGGAGAACACCGCCGCGGTGCGGGGCACCAGCACCCGGCGCACGCCCGCCGGGCGGGCGGCCCCGGTCGCGCTCATCGGGCCGGCCCCACCGAAGGCGGCCAGCGTCGTCTCGGGGCCGACCAGGTGTGCGAAGGAGGCCGAGACCGCCTCGAAGTAGGCCTGCTCCATGAGCACCAGTGCCTCCTCGAGACCGACCCCCAGGGGCTCGGCGACGGTCTCGGTGATCACCGCCCGGGAACGGTCGGCGTCCAGCTTGAAGGTGCCGTCCAGGTAGGTGTCGGCGTCCAGCACCCCGAGGAGCAGGTTGACGTCGGTGATCGTGGCCTCCTTGCCTCCGAACCCGAAGCAGGCCGGGCCGGGGGCAGCACCCACCGAGTGCGGACCGACGGTGACTCGTCCGTCCCTCACCGCGATCACCGACGAGCCGCCCACACCGCGGGAGTGGACGTTGCTCATCGGGTAGGAGATCGGGACGCCCTTGATGGTTCCCCGCTCGTCGGCGGTGACCGTGCTGCCGTCCACCACGCCGACGTCGGTCGTCGTACCGCCGATGTCCATCATCAGCGTGTGCCGCAGCCCGTACGTGCGGGCCAGCGCCGCAGTACCCTCCAGCCCGCCTCGCGGTCCCGAGGAGTAGGTCTTCAGGGCCACCGACTTCGCCACCCGCGAGGAGGCGCCGTCGTTGCGGTAGACCAGGAGGGGGTTGCTGACCTTGTACTCCTTCAGCCGCCGCTCGGCGCCGTACAGGAAGCGCTCCATCGTCGGGTGCAGGAAGGAGTTGATGACGCACGACCACGTGCGCCGGGCGTCGTCCCGGTCGCCGGCCATGTCCCAGCTGTAGATCAGCGGCACCGAGCCCAGCAGGTGGCGGGGGAACTTGCGCAGCAGGACCTGGCGCAGCCGGTGCTCCTCCTCCGGTGTCCGCCCGGTCACCACCACTCGCGCCGCGCCGAGCGTGGTGAGCCGGTTGACGAGCTGGACGACCTCGAAGTCGACCGCCGCCTCGGCGGCCTCGGTGTCGATGGTGAAGACCCGCTCGGACACCAGGTCGTCGAAGAGCCGCTTCTGCGGTGAGGACCCGACCATGGCAGCGGCCAGGTCCGGGAGCGTGGTGAGGATCCCGACCATCGGGCCGCGGCGCTCCACCAGGGCGTTGGTGCCCTGGGTGGTCGAGTACCGGATGTGCTTGGTCGCGTGGAGCAGCCGCTCCGTGTCGGCGTGGCCGTACAGGGCACCCGACGCCTTCTCGATTCCGGTGAACAGGCACTCGGACAGGTCGTGCGGAGTGGTCAGGGTCTTGGTGAAGGTGAAGCTCGAGCCGTCCCAGACACAGATGTCGGTGAGCGTCCCACCGTTGTCGATGTTGATGAGCGTTTCCATGTCGTTTCCTTCTCGTCGGAGGTCGCCGGCGCCGGCGACGCGGCGGGCTGTCGGTGCGACGTGAATCACTCTCAGCGATGTCCGGGGAGCCCCCGGTGTCCCAATTTCGGACAGCGCGACCGGTTGGTTGTTGCACAGGTCACTGTCACGATGGTTCGTGCGGGGCAGCTCGAGAGGGACCTGACATGCCGAACACCGAGAACCGGCTCCTGCGTGTCGCCGCCGCCCGGGCCGACTTCCTGGACAGCGGACGCGCCGGCGCTGCCGGCGTTCCCGAGGTGCTCGCGGCCTCATGGGAGCGCAGCCAGGCTGCGGGGGTGGACATCGCCCAGCCGCACACCGACTACGACGAGGAGTACGACGCCGGCTCGCTGCTGATGCGTTGCGCCCGGCCGGTGCTCCAGCAGCTCGGGAACGACACCGCGGAGCTCCCCCTGGTGATCGCCCTGACCGACCACCGCGCCCGCCTCGTCCACCGGATCGACTCCTCCTCCGCGGTAGGACGCCTGCTGGACCGGGTCCACTTCGCGCCCGGCTTCAGCTACGCGGAGTCCGCGATGGGCACCAACGGGGTGGGCACCGTCCTGGAGGCCGGGCAGCCGGTCAGCGTGGTGGGGCCCGAGCACTTCACCGAGAACCTCCAGGCGTTCGCCTGCACCGGCGCGCCGATCCTCGACCCGGTGACCGGCCGCGTCGGCGGGGTGCTGGACATCTCCTCGCTCACCCACGCCTGGAGCCCGCTCATGCACACCCTGGTCAAGAGCGCCGCGAAGGACATCAGCCGGAACCTCCTCCTGGACCGCAGCCAGTCCCAGCAGGTGATCTTCGACACCTACCTCCGGGTGGTGGCACGCACGTCCGGGCAGGCGGTGTTCGCGTTCGGCGAGTCGGTCTTCACGGCGAACGCGCAGGCGCAGGCGATGTTCGACGGCCAGGAGCAGCAGATCCTGCGCGACCACGCCACCTTCCTGACCCGCCGGCGAGGACGGGCCAGCGACACCGTGATGCTGCCGGACGGGCGGATGGTGCACATCCGCGGCACCCGGATCCTGGCCGACTCCGAGGTGGCGGGCATGGTCGTCATCGCGGAGGTCGTGACCGATCGGCAGGAGGCGTCCACGAGCGGTTTCGCCGAGCGTGTGCTTCCGCAGGTCGCGGTGGCCACCCCGCAGACCTCGCGGATCGCCGTCGATCTCCACCGGCCCCACGACACCATCGCCGGCGGCAGCTCGCCTGCGTGGGTGCGGGCCTGCAACGAGCTTCGCGAGGCGCTGGAGTACGAACGACCCGCGGTGGTGATGGGGGAGACCGGGACCGGGAAGTTCACCCTTGTCGCCGAGATCTTCCACGCCTCCTACCCGCGGGGGCGCAGTGTGTCGATCGATGCCGGCCAGCTCGCCGGCGAGGGAGCGTCCGCCGACGTCGACTCGCTGATGTCCCCTCAGGGGGAGCCGACGCTGCTGATCGTCCGCAACCTCGACGAGGCGAGCACCGACGGGGTGGTGCAGCTCGACGGCATCTTCGCCGCGGTCGCGCGACAAGAGGGGCCGACCTGGTTCGTGGCGACCCTGTCCGACTCGTCCCTGGACTCCGACCTTCCATTCCACACGCTGCTGGGACACTTCGACGTGGCGATCACGGTGCCGCCGTTGCGCTGTCGCACCGAGGACCTCCCTGCGATCGCCTCCTCGGTCCTCCGGGAGATCGCGCCCTCGCGCCGGGTGAGGCTCAGCCCGGAGGCGCACCGGGTGGTCGCCCGCTACAGCTGGCCGCGCAACGTGGCACAGCTGCGCGATGCGCTCGTCCACGCGCTGCGCCAGCGGCCGGTCGGGGAGATCCAGAGGGAAGACCTGCCCGGCTACTGCCACACTGCCTGCCGGCGCACGTTGACGCCGTTGGAGAGCGCTGAGCGCGACGCCATCGTGGCCGCCCTCCAGGGGCACGACGGGAACAAGGTGGCCGCCGCCGAGAACCTGGGGATGTCCCGGTCCAGCCTCTACCGCAAGCTCAAGGCCTACGAGATCACCCTCTGACCGGAGTCGTCGCCACGTGGCGGAGGCGATGGCCACCCTCGCCCACCTGGCACCCGAGCACCGTCTCCACGTCGCCTTCGACGTCTGCTACCGGGGGACCCCCGGCAGCCCGTTCCTGCGACCCTCCGCGTCCACACAGCGGTTGCTAGCGTCGAGCCAGAGGGCCGGCAAGCGAGCGGGACGGAGCCGACGATGAGGATCGCCCTGGTGGCGACAGGCGGCACGATCGCCAGCCGCGAGACTCCCGATGGGCTGGTCGCGGACGTCTCGGGCGCGGGCCTGCTCGACGCGCTGGGTGAGGACCGGCTGCCCGAAGGTGCCGACGTGACCGTCACCGACGTGGGCGTGCGGGGCAGCTTCGCGCTGACGCTCGACGACATGCACGCCGTCGCCCGGGCCGTCCTCGACGCGTGCGCGGCCGGCGCGGAGGGCGTGGTCGTCACCCACGGCACCGACTCCCTGGAGGAGACCGCGTTCCTGGTCGACCTGCTGCACGAGGGGCAGGCGCCCGTCGTCGTCACCGGAGCCCAGCGGGCCTTCGACGCCGCCGAGGCAGACGGCCCCGACAACCTGGCCCTGGCCCTGGAGACGGCCGCGTCGCCGAGCGCGCGCGGCCACGGCGTGCTCGTCGCGTTCGGTGGCAAGGTGCTCCCCGCCCGGGGCGTCCGGAAGGTCGAGACGATGGAGCTCGCGGCGTTCGCGAACCCGTCGCGCCCCGGCCTGGACGACGCCGCCCGGTCCACGCTGCCTGGCGCCGCACCCCAGCTCGCCGGTACGTCGATGGCGCCGGTGTCGATCGTCGCGGCCGTCCCGGGAGGCACGGGCGAGGCCGTACGCGACGCCGTGCGTCATCGGCCGGCCGGGATCGTCTTCCAGGCACTCGGCATCGGCAACGCCTCGGTGGAGGACGCTGCGGCCGTCGGCGAGGCGGTCGCGGCCGGCATCCCCGTCCTCGTCAGCACCCGCGTCCTGCGCGGCGCCGTACGACCGGTCTACGGCAACGGCGGCGGCAAGGCGCTCGAGCAGGGCGGCGCCGTCTTCGCCGGTGACCTCTCCACCTGGCAGGCGCGGGTCCTGCTGTCCGTCGCGCTCGCGCTGACGCCCGGTCCCGACGCGGCGCAGACCGTCGCCGACTGGGTCGCCCGCCACACCTCCGCGTGACCGCCGCTGGCCGGCAGTCCCGTCCGTACGACCGTTCACCGACGAACAAGGAGTAGCGATGACCAAGGACATCAAGGTCGCTTTCGGCACCGACGTCGACGCCGTCGGCGGCTGGCTCGGCTCGTACGGCGGTGAGGAGTCGCCGGACGACATCTCCCGCGGCGTCTTCGCCGGCGAGGTCGGCGTGCCCCGGCTGCTGGAGCTGTTCCGCCGCAACGACCTGAAGCAGACCTGGTTCTGGCCGGGCCACTCGATCGAGACCTTCCCCGACGAGTTCGACGCGTGTGTCGAGGCCGGCCACGAGATCGGCGTGCACGGCTACGCCCACGAGAACCCGATCGCCATGTCGCGGCAGCAGGAGACCGAGGTCCTCGACTACTGCATCGACCTCGTCGAGTCGCGCTCGGGCAGGCGCCCCACCGGTTACGTCGCGCCGTGGTGGGAGTTCAGCCGGGTCACCAACGAGCTGCTGCTCGACCGCGGCATCAAGTACGACCACTCGCTGATGCACCGCGACTTCGAGCCGTACTACGTCCGGGTCGGCGACTCGTGGACCAAGATCGACTACGACGCGAAGTCGGCGCACGAGTGGATGAAGCCGCTCGAGCGGGGCACCGAGACCGACCTCGTGGAGATCCCCGCCAACTGGTACCTCGACGACCTGCCGCCGATGATGTTCATCAAGTCCAGCCCGAACAGCCACGGCTTCGTCAACCCGCGCGACATCGAGCAGATGTGGCGCGACCAGTTCGACTGGGTCTACCGGGAGATGGACTACGCCGCGTTCACGATGACGATCCACCCCGACGTCTCCGGGCGGCCGCAGGTCCTCATGGCTCTGGAGCGGCTGATCGAGCACATCAACGGCCATGACGGCGCGCAGTGGTGCACCTTCGACGAGATCGCCGACGACTTCGTCGCACGCTCTCCGCGGCAGGGCTGACCGCCGGGGAGCCGGCGGACGCCCCGCGCCGGGGCCTGCGGGTCGTTCGGCGGCGTAACCCGGGACGACCGGCGCACCCGTCGGGGTCCAACGACCCTGCGGGGGCCGGCGTCGTGCCCCATAACGTGGCGGTATGCAGATGATCAAGCGCCGTCTCCACCGGCGTCACCGTCGTTCCGGCTACGAGCACCTGGTCACGAACGGACGCGTGGGATGCCCACGTTCCGCAGTCGGCGCCGTGGACCTGGACCGGTGCCTGGCCTGCCCGCTGCTCGCCGACATCCGGATCGACAAGGGCGGCCGGGAGTGGGTCTCCTGCACCCGGGCGCCACGGCTGCTGACTGCGGCCGAGCTGCGCGCGATCTGACGCCCGCCGGCCTGCGTCCGATCCGGCGCCGCGGCGCCGTTCGTCAGGACGGCGCGGAGCCTCCGGCGATCTCGAAGGACCACAGCTCGCTGCGGACGCCGACCGGCCGCTCGCCGCTGCCCTGGGCGTCTGCGTGGCCGTGGCCGTGGCCGTGCTCCGCCGCATGACCGTGCCCTGCCCCGGCCCCGTGACCCGCGGACCCGCCGTCGCCCTCGCCTGACCCCGACCCCGCACCCCGGTGGCCGTGCGCGAAGGCCGGTGAGCTCAGCCAGGCCTGGAACGCCTCCTCGTCGCGCCACCGGGTCAGCACCAGCCAGGTGGTGCGGTCGTCGGTCGGCTTGAGCAGCTCGAACCCCTCGAAGCCGTCCTGGTCGTCGACGGCACCGGCGCGCGCGGCGAAGCGGCGGGCCAGCTCGTCGCCGCTGTCCTCCGGGACGGTGATGGCGTTGATCTTGATGACGGTCATACCGCGATGATGCCACCCGGGCGCACGCCTCCCGCCAGGTCGGCCAACCGGGCCGCCAGGTCGGCAGGCGGACCGGCAGCGCGCACCGGACCGGCTGCGCGCCGCCGGCCCGGTGCGCGCCGTCACAGGTGACGAAGGGCACGTACCGCCGGGGCATGCAGGGCCGGCACCGGCCGTTGGACTCCCCGTACCCGCCCGCCTAGACCGATCGCGGGCAACGTCCCGGATGGAGATCATGTCCTCCCGCACCCTCGTTCACGCCCTCACCTCGTTCGCCCTCACGCTGGCCCTGGTCAGCGGCGGCACGATCGCAGCCACCTCCGACGCCGAGGCAGCCGCCCGGCTCAAGCAGCGTCCGCACGGCCAGCTCGCCGTCCCCGTCAAGCCCGGCACCTTCCGGGTCTCACAGCGGTTCCACCACGGTCACCGCGCCCTCGACTTCGCCGCCCGGAAGGGCACCCCGGTCCGCTCCGTGGCCTACGGCCGCGTGGTGAAGGTCCGCAAGTGGCGCACGTCGTACGGCAAGCACGTGGTGGTCAGGCACCCCGGTGGCCGCACCCTGTCGGCGCACATGAGCGGCATCCGGGTCCGCAAGGGGCAGCGGGTCCGTCCCGGCCAGGTCCTCGGCCGGGTGGGCTCGACCGGCAACAGCACCGGCCCGCACCTGCACTTCGTCCTCAAGAAGCGCGGCCGCACGGTGAACCCGGCCGGCTACATCTGGCGCTGAGCCGGCCCGTCAGGCCCGGGTCGGGGTGGCAGGTCCCTCAGGCCCGGGCCGTCCGGGGCGCACGATGGGCTCCGGACGCCGGGCGGTGCCGGGCCGCGACCAGGTCGAGTACGCCGGCGGCCAGCAACGGCACGCTGACCAGCCCGATGGACAGCGCCCTGCCCCACTCGCTCCCGGCACCGACGACGGCGAGCAGCCACGGCACGACGGTGGCGAGCGTCAGCAGTGCGCCGGCCGGTCCGGGCCGCGAGAGACCGGCGACGCCCAGCGGCAGCGCGACCACCAGCAGCAGCACCAAGGAGACCGGTCCCGTCCGGTCCTCCCAGCCGCTCATCGCTGGATAGTCGAGCAGTGCCCACATCCCGAACGCCACGGGGATCGTGGCCGCGACGGCGAGGACCCAGAGCGCCGTGACGGGCCGGTAGAACGCCAGTGCCGTCAGCGCGAGCGTCGGCACCAGCCACGCTGCGGTCAGACCCACCCCGGTCCAGCCGCCGGGATCGGTGAATGCCGTGCCGACGATCATCAGCGTCGCCAGGGCGACGAAGGAGAGTGTCACCGCGAAGGAGACCCACGCCAGGGTCGGCGCGGTCGAGGAGATCTGGGTAAGGCGCTGCCGGAAGCCGGTCATGTCCGCCACCCCCACCTCGATCGTCGCGCGGTCGGGTGCTCCGTCCCAGAGGCGTTCGTCCCTGCGCGGCCGCTCCGGGAGACCGCCTACCGGGTCGGTGCGGAGCGGTCGACCAGGTCCAGGTCGACGGTGCGGGAGGAACCCCACACCGTCACCGCCCGGGCCGCGGTCAGCTCGCCGCACACGGCGGTCAGGACGTACCTGCCGTTGGCCGGAAGCGGCATCGTGTAGTGCCCGTCGGCCCCGCTGGTCGTCGTACCGGCTCCCTTGCCGCCGTGCCGGGTCAGCACCACCACGGCGTCGCGGGCCGGGCCGTCCGGGCCGGTGACGGTGCCGGACAGCGCGAGCCGGTCCGAGAGCACGATCGGCTCCATCCGGCCGCCGTCGGCCAGGCCGACCAGCTGCGACCGTGGCGACCAGCCCTCGGCCGAGGCGACCAGGACGTAGCTGCCCGGGCCGGGGACCGCCAGCGCGCAGTCCCCGGCGGAGTCGGCCTGGCTCCAGTCCACCTGGTCCCCGGAGCGGGTGAGCAGGGTGACCACCGCGTTGCGCACCGGCCGTCCGTCGGCGTCGACCACCGTGCCCTGCACGACCGTGTCGTGGCGGTGGCTCTCCGGCTCGGTCCGGTCCTCGGCGTACTCCCGCATCCGCCACATCGGGATGACGAGGAGGGCCGCGGCCAGGGACATCCCCGCCGCCACCCAGAACACCGCCACGAGCGCCTGCAGGGACGGGAAGACCTCGCCGCCCACGCGGACCGCGCCGATCGTGACGACCGCCGCCATCGTGGCGCTCGAGGCGGACGTGCCGATCGAGCGGAGCAGGGTGTTGAGGCCGTTCGCGGACGCGGTCTCGGTGACCGGCACCGCGCGCATGATCAGCGTCGGCATGGCCGCGTAGGCCATCGAGGTCCCCACCGCGACCAGCGTCGCGCCGGTCACCACCTGCCACAGCGCCCCGGTGAGGAAGACCCGTGCGACGTAGGCGGCCGACATCAGCAGGGCGCCGGTGAACAGCGCGGTCAGCGGCCCGAAGCGACGGATCAGCGACGCCGCGACCGGGGCCATCGCACCGAAGACCAGCGCGTTCGGTGCCATCCACAGCCCGGTCTCGAGGACGTCGAGGCCGAGGCCGTACCCGGTCGTCGCCGGCAGCTGGAGCTGCTGGGTGGTGGACAGCATGTTCGCGAACATCGCGAAGCCGGTGAGAACCGAGGCGAGGTTGACCAGCAGGACCGCCGGCCGGGCGGCGACGCGCACGTCCACCAGCGGGTTGCGCACCCGCAGCTCCAACGGCACCCACAGCACCAGCAGTGCCACGCCGACCGTCGCGAGGCCCAGGGTGAGGGGCGAGGTCCACCCCCAGCTGCCGCCCTTGGACAGGGTGAGCAGCACCGCGGTGAGCGCGGTGGAGAGCAGCACGGCGCCGCGGTAGTCGAAGGACCCGCGGGTCACCACCGGCGACTCCCGGAGCACCAGCGCGACCGCTGTCAGCATCACCGAGCCCGCCACCGCGGTCACCCAGAAGATCGAGTGCCAGTCCATGTGCTCGGAGATCAGCCCGGCCAGCGGCAGCCCGGTCCCGGCGCCGATCGCCAGCGTGGCGCTCATCAGCGCCACCCCGAGCGGGACCCGGTCGCGGGGCAGCTCGTCGCGCATGATCGCGATGCCGACCGGGACGAGCGCCATGCCCACGCCCTGGAGCGCGCGGGCGGCGATCACCAGGGGGAGCGCCTGGCTCAGGGCGCCGAGCACCGAGCCGAGCACCATGACCCCGAGCGCGACCAGCATCATCCGCTTCTTGCCGAACATGTCGGCCAGCCGCGAGATGGTCGGGGTCGCCACGGCGCCGCTGAGGAGGGTGGCGGTGACCAGCCACGACGCGGTGTCGGCGGTGGTGTCGAGCAGGCGCGGGAAGTCCGGCAGCAGCGGCAGCACCAGTGTCTGCTGCAGCGAGACCACGGTGCCGGTCAGTGCGAGTGTGGCGAGGACGAGCCCGCTGCGGCCCGGCTCGCGGGACGTCGCAGCGCGCTTCGGTGTGCTGCCGACGTGCATGCCTGCCTTCCTGCCCCCGTGGTCGTCGCCGCGCGGTGCCGCGGCAGGGTATTGGTAGACCTAGTCAACCATCCCGGGGCCGGGCTTCCCAGCCGGTGGTACGACGGGCGACCTAGGATCGGCAGGAGGACGACCCCTCTCCTGCGAACGGACGGACCCATGAACGACGAGAAGATCCTGGTCATCGACGGTGCGCGGACCCCGGTCGGGTCCTTCGGCGGCGTGTTCAAGGACGTCGGGGCGCACGAGCTGGGCGGAGTCGCCGGGCGGGCGGCGCTGGAGCGTGCCGGGGTGGCCGGCGACGACGTCTCCGAGGTGGTGATGGGCTGCATCGGGCAGGTGGGTCCCGATGCCTACAACGCCCGCCGGGTGGCCGTCGAGGCCGGCCTGCCGAAGCGGACACCGGCGTACACCGTGAACCGGCTGTGCGGCTCGGGGCTGCAGGCGGTGTGGTCCGCGGCGATGGAGATGCGCTGGAACGACCTCGACCTCACCCTGGCCGGGGGCGACGAGAACATGACCCGGATGCCGTTCTACGACTTCGGCGCCCGGTCCGGCTACAGGCTGGGAGACCGGACGCTGGTCGACGGCACGGTGATGATGCTGACCGACCCCTTCCACGGCATCCACATGGGCGTGACCGCGGAGAACGTCGCCAAGAAGTACGACGTGTCCCGGCAGGCGCAGGACGAGTTCGCGCTGCAGTCGCAGCAGCGCGCGGCCTCGGAGGCGGCGCGGGCGGCGTTCGCCGAGGAGATCACCCCGGTGCAGGTCGGCGGACGCAAGCCGGTCACGGTGACCGAGGACGAGCACCCGAAGCCCGGCACCACGCTGGAGACGCTGGCGGGTCTGCGCCCGGCGTTCGCCAAGGACGGGTCGGTCACCGCGGGGAACGCCTCGGGGATCAACGACGGGGCGGCGGCGCTGGTGCTGGCGCGTGAGTCGGCGGCCGCGGAGCGGGGGCTGACCGGGCTGGTGTCCCTGGAGGCGGTGACCACGGCGGCGATGGAGCCGGAGCTGATGGGCTATGCGCCGGTGCTGGCGCTGCAGGCGCTGTTCGAGAAGACCGGCACCACGCCGGGTGACATCGATGTCGTCGAGCTGAACGAGGCGTTCGCCGCGCAGGCGGTGGCGGTGATCCGGGACGCGAAGCTGGATCCGGAGCGGACCAACCCCTACGGCGGCGCGATCGCGCTGGGCCACCCGGTCGGTGCCACGGGGGCGATCCTGACCCTGCGGGTGGCAAAGGACCTGGTCCGCCGCGACCTCGAGCTCGGCATCGTCACCATGTGCATCGGCGGCGGCCAGGCGCTGGCCGCGCTCTTCCGTCGGGTCTCCTGACCCCGGCCGTCCGGCTGCACACGAACCACCGCGGACCCGGACAGAACGAGTACGACGGGCGCGAAAGTGTGCTGAACACCGAGCAACGCGGGAGTGTTCCCCGATCCACAACGGGGTAACCGGCTGTATGAGCAGGTTTCCGGGCGACCCACATACTGGAAGAATGGTCCGTCGACTCGTACGAACCCGTTACCTCCAGGCCGGGCCCTACTCCGGCATGGCCCTGGACCGGAGACCCGCGGTGGTCACCACCGCGGCGGTGATCTCGGTGCTCGCCGGCCTCAACGTGGTCAAGCACCTGATGCCGTCGGCCGACCTGGTGTTCGGCGCCACCGCCACGGCGGGTCTGTTGGCGATCGCCCGGGCGAGCGGGCTGACCTGGGCGCAGCTGGGGCTGAGCCCGGACCGGCTCCGGCAGGGGCTCCTGTGGGGCGCGGGCGCGATCGGCGCGGTCGGCGCCGTCTACCTCGCCGGCCTGGCCATCCCGCTGACCCGGACCGCCTTCCTCGACGCCCGCTACCAGCTCGAGGCGGCCGACGCGCTCAGGACGGCCCTGGTCGTGATCCCCATCGGCACCGTGCTGTTCGAGGAGATCGCGTTCCGCTCGGTGCTGTGGGGGGTGCTGCGCCGGCACATGAGCGCGACCCGCACCGTGGTGGTGTCGTCGACACTCTTCGGCCTCTGGCACGTGCTGCCCTCGCTCGACTTCGCCGCCGCGCGAGACCTCGGCCCGGCCGCGACCGGCCCCGGCGCCACCGCGCTCATCGTCGTCGGGACGGTGCTGTTCACCGCCCTGGGCGGCGTGGTCGCCGGGGAGCTCCGGCGCCGCAGCGGCAGCGTCCTGGCCAGCGCCGGCATGCACTGGGCCACCAACGGCCTCGGCGTCCTCTTCGGCCTGGTCGCCTGGCGGATCGTCAGCGGCGGCTGACGCCCGGGCCGCCCCCGCGCCCGCGCGCCCGTCGAACCCGGCCCGGCGCCCGCCGACCCGGCCCCGCCCGGCGGGGGACTAGGCTGCCCGCCCGTGCCTGCACTGCCCACAACTCCCGGCGCTCGTTGGCGCCCACTGGGACAATGACAGCGTGACCGGGACGGCGACGAGCACGCCGGCTGCACGGGGGTTGGTGCTGGAGCGGACGATCGGCCGCGCGTTCGCGCGCTGGCCGCACTACAGCCTGCCCGGAGTCGTCGGGGCGATGCTGTTCGGCGCGGTCTCCTTCACCCCCTCGCTGGTCCCGCGCGACTGGCTGGTGCAGGGCATCGTCAGCGGGCTGAGCGCGGCGGTCGGCTACACGGTCGGGGTCGTGCTCGCCTGGCTCGGGCGGGCGCTCACCGGGTGGCACCCCTCGGCGCGCGCCACACGCCGGATGTGGTGGGCGGTCGCGGCGCTGGGGCTGCCGCTGACGGTCGCCAGCCTGTGGCTGGGCGACCACTGGCAGCGCCAGATCCACCGGCTCGTGCACCTGCCGCCGCCGGAGTCCTACGCGTGGGTGCGGATCCTGCTCGTCGGCACGATCCTCTTCGTCGCCATCGTCGCCGTGGGCAGGGCGCTGCGGGCGGTGCTGCGCTGGCTCACCACGCGGTTGATGCCGCTCGTGCCCGACCGGCTCGCGCGCCCGCTCGCGATCATCATCCTGGTGACGGTCATGGTCGGCCTCAACAACGGCGTGTTCGAGCGCGGCCTGGTCGCCGCGGCCAACGCCGGCTTCGGCGCCGTCAACGGCACCACCGACCCGGGCACCTTCCGCTCGCTGGCCGCCGAACGCTCCGGGAGCCCCGACTCCCTGGTCTCGTGGGGGTCGCTGGGGCGGCAGGGCCGCAACTTCGTCGGCACCGGGCCGGGGGTCGCCGAGCTCGAGCGGTTCTCCGGAGAGCCGGCGCCGGAGCCGGTGCGGGTGTACGCCGGTCTCCGGTCGGCCGAGGACACCGAGGACCGGGCCGAGCTCGCCGTCCGCGACCTGGAGCGGGCCGGGGGCTTCGACCGCGCGGTGCTGGTCGTGGCCACCTCCACCGGGACCGGGTTCGTGGACCCGTCCGCGGTGGACACCGTGGAGTACATGTACAACGGCGACAGCGCGACCGTGAGCATCCAGTACTCCTACCTGCCGAGCTGGGTCTCCTTCCTCGTCGACCAGGACAAGGCGCGCGAGGCGGGCCGCGAGCTGTTCAACGCCGTCTACGCGGTCTGGTCCGAGCTGCCGGCGTGGGACCGGCCGCTGCTGCTGGTCAACGGCACCAGCATGGGCGTCTACGGGTCCGAGGCCGCGTTCAGCGGCGAGGCGGACCTGCTGCACCGCGTCGACGGCGCGGTCTGGGCCGGCACCCCCCACTTCAGCCCGCTGCACGCCCGGTTCGTCGAGGACCGCGACCCGGGATCCTACGAGTGGCTGCCGGTGTACGACGACGGGCGGCACGTGCGGTTCATGGCCCGGCCGGGCGACCTCGACAACCCGGAGGAGCCCTGGAAGGAGCCGCGGGTCGTCTACCTGCAGTACGGCTCGGACGCCGTGGTCAGGTGGAGCCCGGCGCTGGCCTTCAGCGAGCCGGACTGGCTCGAGGAGCCGCCGGCGCCTGACGTGTCCGGGCGGATGACCTGGACCCCGGTGGTCACCTTCTGGCAGGTGACCGCGGACCTGCCGTCGACGTACCCCGTCCCCGACGGCGCGGGGCACCGCTACAGCGAGTACTACGTCGACGCCTGGGCGGCGGTCGCGGCCCCCGACGGCTGGACCGACGAGGACACCGCCCGGCTGCGTGCGGTGATCCGGCAGAACCGGATCGACCGGGAACGCATGCTGGAGCAGGCGGCCACCCCCTGACCGGTCAGCGGGCGACCCGGCGCAGCACGAGCGTGCGGGCCTCGGGTCCCCGCCGGCCTGCTCGATGCCCATCCGGCTCCTCCGCCGTACCGCACTCCAGGGTGGCCGCCGCCCTGCCGCGCGTCCACTCCCTGAGGCGCCGGGCCCGCCGGTCGGCGGACACGCCACAATGACGGCTCCGGACTGGAAGGGAACCGCGTACATGAGTCTTCTGGAGAACCAGACCGTCGCCGTCCTCGGCGGGACCGGCCCGCAGGGGCGCGGCCTCGCCCGGCGGTTCGCCGCCGCCGGCGTGCCGGTCGTGATCGGCAGCCGCAGCGCCGAGCGGGCGGCGTCGACCGCCGCCGACCTCGCCGAGGCCACGGGCGGCCCGATCACCGGGGCGGCGAACGCCGACGCGGCCGCGCAGGGCGACATCGTGGTCGTCGCGGTCCCGTGGGAGGGCCACCGCGAGCTCCTGGTGGAGCTGGCGCCGGCGCTGGCGGGCAAGATCGTCGTGGACTGCGTGAACCCGATGGGCTTCGACAAGCAGGGTGCCTACGCGCTGGCCGTCGAGGAGGGCTCCGCGGCGCAGCAGGCCGAGGCGGTGCTGCCGGACAGCCGGGTGGTCGCGGCGTTCCACCACGTCAGCGCGGTGCTGCTCGAGGACCCGGCGGTGGAGACCATGGACACCGACGTGATGGTGCTCGGCGACGACCGGGAGGCCACCGACGTGGTCCGCGAGCTCGCCGGGACGATCCCCGGCATGCGCGGCGTCTACGCCGGCCGGCTGCGCAACGCCCACCAGGTCGAGGCGCTGACCTGCAACCTGATCAGCATCAACCGCCGCTACAAGGCGCACTCCGGCGTCCGCGTCACCGACGTCTGACCGACCGCCAGGGGCTGCAGGCGATCCGGCTACTGTGAAAGCCGTGGCCACCACTCCGCTCACGCGCACCCACGTCGCGGCGGAGTGGACCCCGCAGCGGCTCCTGGCGCACAAGGAGCGCGCCGGCACCCGCGTGAGCGTGGTGCTGCCGGCCCGCGACGAGTCGGCCACGGTCGGCGAGATCGTGACCCGGGTCCGGGCCGACCTCGTCGAGGCGGTGCCCCTCGTCGACGAGATCGTGGTCATCGACTCCGACTCCACCGACGGCACCGCGCGGGCTGCCCGGGACGCGGGCGCGGTGGTGCACGAGGCGGCCGCGGTCCGGCCCGACCTCGGCACCCGGGCCGGCAAGGGCGAGGCGATGTGGAAGTCGCTTTTCGTCACCGCCGGCGACGTCCTGGTGTTCATGGACGCCGACCTGACCGAGTGGGGCACCCACTTCGTCACCGGCCTGCTCGGTCCGCTGCTCACCGACCGCGGCGTCGACCTGGTCAAGGGCTTCTACGACCGGCCCCGCGGCAGCACCGTCAAGGGCGTCCGGGGGGAGGTCCCCTCCGAGGGCGGCCGGGTCACCGAGCTCGTCGCGCGGCCCCTGGTCGCGCTGCACTGGCCCGAGCTGGCCGGGGTCGTCCAGCCGCTCGCCGGCGAGTGGGCCGTGCGCCGCGAGGTCTTCGAGCAGCTCTCCGTGCCGCACGGGTACGCCGTCGAGCTCGCCGCCCTCGTCGACACGGTGCGGCTGCGCGGCGCCGGGGCGGTCGCGCAGGTCGACCTCGGCCGCCGGCGGCACGGCCACCAGCCGCTGCGCGACCTCGGTGCGATGTCGCTGCAGATCCTGGCGATGGCGGCCACCCGCGCCACCGGCTCCGATGGCGAGCCGTCGGTGCCGCCCGGGGGCGAGGTCCGGCTGCGCCAGTACGACGTCGCCGAGGGCCGGGCCCTGCCGGTGGACCGTGCCGTCGACGTCGGCGCGCGTCCGCCGGCTGCCGGCGTGGCGGGCTACGAGCCGGTACGGCGGGGAGCCGGCACGTGCTGAGGCTCGGCCGGCAGGAGTTCGACGACGACGCGATGCTGGTGATGGCCATCGTGAACCGGACCCCGGACTCCTTCTACGACAAGGGCGCCACCTGGGCAGAGGACGCCGCCTTCGACCGGGTCCGCCAGGTCGTCGACGAGGGCGCCGAGATCGTCGACATCGGCGGGGTCAAGGCCGCTCCCGGCGGCGAGGTCGACCCCGGGGAGGAGACCAGGCGCGTCGTCGGCTTCGTCGAGCGGGTGCGTTCGACGTACCCCGACCTCGTGGTCAGCGTGGACACCTGGCGCACCGAGGTCGGTCGTGCCGCCTGCGAGGCCGGCGCCGACCTGCTCAACGACGCCTGGGGCGGCCACGACCCGGAGCTGGCCGCGGTCGCCGCGGAGCACGGGGCCGCGCTCGTGTGCACGCACACGGGTGGTGTCACGCCCCGCACCCGCCCGCACCGGGTCGAGTACGACGACGTGGTGGCCGACGCGGTGCAGCGGACCATGGCCTACGCCGAACGGGCCGTCGGCCTCGGGGTCGACCCGCGCAGCGTGCTGATAGACCCGGCGCACGACTTCGGCAAGAACACCTGGCACTCGCTGGAGATCACCCGCCGGCTCGACGAGATGACCGCCACCGGGTGGCCGGTGCTCGTGTCGCTGTCCAACAAGGACTTCGTGGGGGAGACCCTGGACCGGCCGGTGGGGGAGCGGCTGACGGGGACGCTCGCGGCGACCGCGGTCTGCGCCTGGCACGGGGCGCGGGTGTACCGGGTGCACGAGGTCCCCGAGACCCGGCAGGTGCTGGACATGGTCGCCTCGATCCGGGGTACCCGACCGCCTGCCCGTGCCATCCGCGGACTCGCCTAGGAGGGCCATGCGCCTGCTGCTCAACGACATCGCGCCCGACAACGGCGACACCACGGTGACCGACGAGGAGACCGTGGCCCGGCTGTACGCCTACCCGGAGGGCCGGTGGCTGCGCGCCAACATGGTCAGCACCCTCGACGGCGCGGCCACGGGCCCCGACGGGCGGACCGGGTCGA
Source organism: uncultured Actinomycetota bacterium (assembly GCA_963747975.1). GTDB lineage: Bacteria > Actinomycetota > Actinomycetes > Propionibacteriales > Nocardioidaceae > Nocardioides_C. The sequence continues at coordinate 896,604 of CAVVHI010000003.1, read as the reverse complement.
TCAACAACGAGGCCGACAAGGCGGTGTTCCGGCTGCTGCGCGCCCTGGCCGACGTGATCGTCGTCGGCGCCGGGACGGCGCGCGAGGAGGGCTACCGGCACCCGGACCCGGTCGACGGCCGGCTCGCGGCGCTGCGGGAGGGGCGGAGCCCGGCGCCGGCGCTCGTCGTGGTCAGCCGCCACGGGAACCTGCCGCTGCGGCTGGCCACGGCGCCGGACGTGGACGGCGCCGGGGAGGTGTTCCTGGCGACGAGCGCGGCGACCGACGAGCACTCCCTGGAGGCCGCCCGCGCCGCGCTGGGCGAGGACCACGTGCTCGTGCTCGGCGAGGACGGTGTCGACCTCCCGCGGCTCCTCGACGACCTCGCGGCCCGCGGGATGCGGCGGATGCTCACCGAGGGCGGCCCGCAGCTGCTGCGCGACCTGACCGCCGCCGGCCTCCTCGACGAGCTGTGCCTGACCGTCGTACCCCACCTGCTCGCCGGCGAGCACCCCCGGGTCCTGGCCGGCGACCGCCTCGCCGCCTCGCTCACGCCGCGGCTGCTGCTCGAGGCCGACGGCACCCTGCTGGGACGTTGGACGCGTCACTCCTGAACCCGGCGGGGTTTCCCCGGCGCCGGGCGGGGCACCTGCTGCCCATGTCTCGCAGTGTGGGAATCGAGGAAGAGCTGCTCGTCGTCGACGGCGGGAGCGGCCGACCCCTGTCCGTGTCCGAACGTGTGCTGCGCCGTGCCGCGGCCCCCGAGCAGAAGGAGAAGGCCGGCCTCGCCGACGGTGACGGCGACTCGCCAGGCGGCGGGGTCGAGGGAGAGCTCCAGCGGCAGCAGGTCGAGACCGACACGCCCCCGCGGACAGACCTGGCCGAGCTCGAGGAGGACGTCCGGGCGTGGCGCAGCCTGGCCGCCACCTCCGCCCGCAAGAGCGGCGCCCGGATCCTCGCCTCGGGGACCTCACCGGTCGAGGCCAGCCCGGACCTGGTGCGCAGCAGCCGGTTCGAGACGATGCTGGAGCGCTTCGGCCTCACCACGACCGAGCACCTCAGCTGCGGCTGCCACGTGCACGTCTCCGTCGACTCCGACGAGGAGGGCGTGGGCGTCCTGGACCGGATCCGGACCTGGTTGCCCGCGCTGCTGGCGGTGAGCGCGAACTCGCCGTACTACCAGGGCAAGGACACCCACTACGCGAGCTTCCGCTCCCAGCTGATGGTCCGCTGGCCGTCGGCGGGACCGTACGACGTCTTCGGCTCGCCCGAGGCCTACCACCGGCTGGTCGACGACATGTGCGCCAGCGGGGTGCTGCTCGACAAGGGCATGGCCTACTTCGACGCCCGGCTGTCGCAGAGCTATCCGACCGTCGAGGTGCGGGTGGCCGACGTGTGCATGGAGCCCTCCGACGCGGTGCTGGTCGCCGCCCTCGCGCGCGGCCTCGTGGAGACCGCCGCGCGGGAGTGGGCCGAGGGCTCCCCGGCCGCCGACGTGCCGACCGCGATGCTGCGGCTGGCCACCTGGCAGGCGGGCCGGGAGGGGGTCTCCGGCTCGCTGCTCGACCCGGTCACCCACCGGCCGCGGCCGGCCCGGGAGGTCCTGTCCGCGCTCGTCGACCACCTCCGGCCGGCGCTGGAGGACGCCGGCGACCTGGCGATGGTCGAAGAGCGCCTGGCGCGCGTCCTCGAGCGCGGCAACGGCGCCGACCGTCAGCGCTCGGTGCTGGGCCGCACCGGTCGTCTCTCCGAGGTGGCCGCCGACATCGCGCGGGTCACCGCCGGGGTGGGCGGCTGACGGGGGGTCACACCGTCGGACCGGTGAGCCCCGGCAGCGGCAGCTCCTCCACGGTGGAGCACCCGCCGAGGTAGGCCGCGAGCATCACCCGGGCCACCTCCGCGACCGTCTCCTCCGGCGGCAGGAAGTCGGGGTGGTGCAGCCCCGGCTCGTCGGCGCTCCTGCTGCCGACCCCGACGAACACCATCAGCGAGGGCACCACCGGGCAGTAGAACGAGAAGTCGTCGGCGCCGCACGACCGCAGCGGCGGTGCGGCCGACATCCCGGCTGCCTGCTCGATCCAGCTCTCCGACAGCCGGGCGAGGGCCGGGTCGTTGTCGAGCACCGGGGCGCCGAGGGAGATCTCCACCTCGGCGTCGCACCCGTGCACCTCGGCTATCGCCTCCGCGCTCTGCCGGATCGCCCGGTGCAGGGTGACCCGGTCGTGCTCGTCGAAGGTCCGCAGGATCCCGGTCATCCGCACCGCCGCCGGCACCACGTTGGGGGAGTTGCCGCCGGTGATCGAGCCGACCGTCAGCACCGTGGGGTTCGTCGGGTCGACCTGGCGTGACACCAGGTGCTGGAGGGTGCCGATCAGGTCGGCGGCGGCGACCACCGGGTCGGCGGTCAGGTGCGGGTACGCCGCGTGCCCGGGGCGTCCCTGCACCACGACCGTGAACTCGTCGGCCGCGGCGTTGACCGGGCCGGGGACGGCGGAGAAGCAGCCCTGGCGCAGGCGCGGCTGCACGTGGGCGCCGACGAAGGCCCGCAGGTCGTGCCGCCCGAACTCCTCCGACAGCGTGACGTCCTTCGCCCCGGACGGGTAGGTCTCCTCACGGGGCTGCAGGACCAGCACCAGCGGCAGCGGGCCGCCGGCGTCGTCGAGCGTGCGGGCGACGGCGTAGGCCGCGGCCATGTGCACGTCGTGGCCGCAGGCGTGCATGGCCTCGTTGCGGGAGCGCCACGGCACCGCGCTGCGCTCCACGACGGGCAGCGCGTCGAGCTCCGCGCGCAGCCCCACGGCGGGGCCGTCGGGGTCGCCCACCCGGACGATCGCGCCGCCGGTGTCGAGCCGCACCGCCGGGAGGTCCAGCGCGGCGATGATCTGCTCGGTGGTGTGGCCCTCGTCGCCGCCCAGCCGGGGCTCGGCGTGGATCGCCCGGCGCAGCGCCGCGGCCTCCTCGGCGTGCTTGTCCAGCGTGCGGAAGAGTCCTTCGATCCGGTCGGCGGTCCAGTCCTGCGTCATGAGGGTCCTATGCCCGGTCCGGCCCCGGGTGACACCTGGCCGTGCGAGCGGTCACCCTGGCGGTCGTACGACGTCAGCCGTCGGTGCGGCGTCGGTGCCAGATGGCGTTGATCTCGCCGCCGACGAGCAGCGCGAGGCTGAGCAGGTAGGCCCAGATCATGATGATCGCGCCGCCGCCGAAGGCACCGAGGACGGGGTTGGTCGAACCCATCAGCCGCAGGTACAGGTGGAACCCCGCCGTCGCGAGCAGCCACAGCGCGGTGGTGGTCACCGCGCCCGGGAGCGAGGAGCCCCAGGTGGTGCGGCGGTTCGGCGCGAAGTGGTAGACCGACATCAGCCACAGGGTGACGGCGACGAACACCAGCGGGATCCGCAGCAGGTTCCACACGGTCGCGAACGCCGCCCCGAGGCCGACCAGGTCGGCGAGGTCGTCGCCCCGGCCCAGCAGCGGGCCCACCACGATCGTGCTCAGCGCCACGACGACCACCACGACGGTGGCCAGCCCCATGGCCAGGCCCAGCAGGCGGCGGTGCACCCAGGTGCGGCGCTCCTCGGTGTCGTAGGCGTGGTTCAGCGCGTCGACCACCACCGCCCACGCGCCGGAGAGGGTCACCATGGCGCCGAGGGCGGCGAAGGTGAGCAGCCCGCCGTAGCCGCCCTCGAACACCGCCTCCACCGACTCGATGGCCGGCGAGGCACGTCCGGTGAGCACCAGGTCCAGGGCGTCGACGACCCGTTGCTTGGTCTGCTCGGCGACGTCGGACCCGGCGAACACGTCGAGCATGCTGAGCAGGCTCGTGGCGATCAGCAGCGAGGGGAAGATGCTCAGCACCGCGAAGAACGCGGTCTCGGCGGCCAGACCGACCAACCGGTCCCCGAGGGACTCCTCGACCAGCTCGCGCAGGAACGGCGGGGTCTTCCGCCGCAGCGTCCGTGCGCGCCGCCGCAGCGCCGTCACCATCGCCCCGGTGGAGCGACGGTGGACGACGGTGGACGGTGGACGGGGTTCACGGCCTCAGGGGGTCGTCGTTGCCCCGGTCAGCGGCGCGGCTGCGCGGGGTTGGTCGGGACGCCCTGCGAGGGCGGGTTCTGGACCGGTCCCTGGTTCGCCGGGGACGCCTTGGAGCCGCCACGGGCCTCCTGGTGCGTCTCGGGAGCGGTGCCGGTCGGGTCGCCGCCGGTGGGCTCGGCCTCGCCGGTGTTCAGCGCGACCAGCCGGCGCTCGAGGATCTGCACGACCTGCACCCGGTCGGCGTGGTCCTTCTCGTAGTCGTAGAGCCGGCGGACGTCCCGCTCGCCGAGCGTGCGGATCCGCGACTCGATGGAGCCGACCGGCAGGTTGTCGTAGTCGGGGAGCGGGAGCTCGTGGTGCGACATGCTTCCTCCTGTGTCGTCGTCCGGGCCGGGGGGCCTGCGGCCCCGCCGGAGGCCCTCATGGAGCGGTCGTACCCGACGCCCTGTCGCCCATTCGGCGGTGGCCGGGCTCAGCCGCCGGTGCGGTCGAGCAGCCCGTCGCGCTCCACGAGCTCGAGGGAGAGCGTCTTGTAGCCGGCGTCGTCGAACAGCACCGTGAGCCGGTCCTCCTCGAGGTCGGTGACCGTGCCTTCGCCGAACTCCTCGTGGACCACCTGCGACTGGAGCGGGAAGGCCGACCCCTCGCCGGTGACCACCTCGTCCGCGACGCCGGCCCGGCAGCTGTCGCAGATGCCGCAGCGGTCCTCGACCTCCTCGCCGAAGTAGGCGAGCAGGAAGTCGGCCCGGCAGCGGGTGGTCTCGGCGTACCCGCGCATCATCTCCACCCGGGACTCCTCGAGCCGGCGCTGCGCCTCGGCACGCTCCACCACCGCGTCCACCGTGGCCTCCCCGGCGTCGATGCGCTCCCCGGTGCCGAGGGCGAGCTCGAGGAGGTTGAGGATCCGCCCGGCCTTCCGCGCGCCGAACCCGCTGTGCCGGCGCACCCGGCGCGGGTCGGTCCCCCCGGTCGCCTCGACCGCGGCGAGCACCGCCGCCACGTCGTCGCGCTTCGGGATGCCGGTGGCGAAGAACCTGCCGAGCGAGAGGTCCTCGGGTCGGTAGACCAGCGTGCCGGTGGCCGGCTCCCCGTCCCGTCCGGCCCGGCCGACCTCCTGGTAGTAGGTGTCCGGCGACTCGGGAACGTCGGCGTGGACCACGAACCGGATGTCGGGCTTGTCGATGCCCATCCCGAACGCCGAGGTCGCGACCACGGTGTCCACCTCGCCGGACATGAACCTCTCGTGTGCCTCCTCGCGGCGCTTCGTGCCCAGACCGGCGTGGTAGACCACGGTGCGGCGTCCGCTCTCCTCGAGCGCGGTGGCGTGCTCCTCGGCGCCCTTGCGCGTGCGGCAGTAGACGATCCCCGCGCCCGGGCCTGCGTCGGCGACCCGGTCCAGCACGGTCTGCCGCTGCTCCTCGGGGGAGGTGACCCGCACCACGTCCAACGCGATGTTGTCCCGTGCGAAGCCGGTGACCACGACGTGGTGGTCGCGCAGGCCGAGCCGCTCGACGATGTCGTGGCGCACCGGCAGCGCGGCGGTCGCGGTCATCGCGATGACCCGGGGCCGGCCGATCTCGTCGACGAGCTCCCCGAGCCGGAAGTAGTCGGGACGGAAGTCGTGCCCCCACGCGGAGACGCAGTGCGCCTCGTCGACGGCGACCAGGCTCGGCGCCGCCTTCGCGACCGCCGTGAGCACGTCGGGGTTCGCGAGCTGCTCGGGGGACAGGAACAGGAACTCGACCTCGCCGGCCGCGGCCAGGTCCAGCGCCTGCTGCCGCTGCGCGTCGGTCTCCGCGGAGCTGACCCGGGCCGCGCGGAGCTCGGGGCCGAGCTCGGAGAGGCCGTGGATCTGGTCCTGCTGGAGCGCGAGCAGGGGTGACACGACGACCGTGCAGCCCTCCAGCAGCACCCCGGCGACCTGGTAGGTCAGCGACTTCCCCGAGCCGGTGGGCGACACCAGCAGCACGTCGTGGCCGTCGAGCAGGCAGCCGATCGTCTCCTCCTGGCCGGGGAGCAGGCTGCGGTGCCCGAAGTGGCGCTCGGCCGCCTCGCGCGCCCGTCCGTTGCTGCGTTCCGAGGCCGGACCGGCGGTGGTGTCGGGGGTGGGGGTCGGGACCATGCGGCGGGGTTCCCCCGGCGGTTCCGGCCATGCCTGTGACGTACGACGGGCGTGCGGGACGTCGTACGGCGGGCGTGCGGGACGTCGTACGGCGGGCGTGCGGGACGTCGTACCTCAGGGCCGGAGCGCGGGCTCCAGCGGCACGGTCTCCCCGCGGCGCACCGTGCGCACCAGCCCGTCGAGGCCGGCGTCGGCCGCGGCCCGCTCGAACGCCGACAGCGGCGAGCGGAACACCCGGTAGTCGTCGTGGTGCACCGGCACCGCCTGCCGGGGACGCACCCGGCGCAGCAGGTCCACGCCCTGGCCGGCGTCCATGGTCACGGTGTGGAAGAGCACCCGGGTCCCGCCGAGGTGGGTCACCGCGACGTCGATGTCGGGGTGCCGGCGGGCGATCTCGTCGAGGTGGTCGCCGGTCAGGGTGTCCCCGGTGAGGTACACCCGTCGCCGCACCTCCCCGCCCACCCGGTGCTCGAGCAGCGAGCCCATCACCGGCGGCAGCAGCGCCCCCATCACCCCGCGGGCGTGGACGCCCGGCAGCGCCTCGACGGTGAGCGTCTCGCCGTCGCGGACCAGGGTCTCCTGCGTCCAGGTCTGCAGCGGGCGGGCGTCGAAGCCCCAGCGGGACAGCCTGCGGGCGGCCGCCGGCGTGGTGACCACGGGCTGGTCCCGGACCAGGCGGCGCCGGGCGACCCGGTCGAAGTGGTCGCCGTGCAGGTGGGAGAGCACGACCGCGTCGAGCCGGGGGAGGTCCTCCGGCTGCATCGCGGGCTCGGTGAGCCGCCGCGACCACAGCCCCTTGCCGAGGTAGGCCCGCTGCCCCCGGTGCAGGAAGTTGGGGTCGGTCAGCAGCGTGAACGACCCGATCCGCAGCAGGGTGGTCGCGGTGCCGACGAAGGTGAGGCTGTCCACGACGGGTCAGCCGGCCGGCTTCAGCGGGTCGTGCCCCATCGTCATCAGCTTGTGCCGCCAGGCGGCCTGGCCGGCGGTCGGCTCGAGGTCCTCGCGGCGCTCGTCGAGGACCTTGCGGACCACCCTCTCCATCACCGCGGCGTCGTCGGCGGTGAGGTCGGTGCGCCGCTTCCCCAGGATGCTCAGCACGTGCTGGCCGGTCTCGCTGCCGGCCTGGTCGGGCGGCACCTCCGAGGCCTCTCCGGCGTCACGGACCGCGAGCCACTCCCGCAGCTCGCGGGAGGTCATGTTCACCACCCGGTGGAACTCCTCCCAGAGCTCGTCGCTGACCTGGTTGTTGTCGGTCGCCATGGATGTGGCTCCTTCCTGGTCCTTCGGGTGCGAGTGGTTCGGTGCCGCCCGCGTACCCAGCACCTCGGCTGGCATGCAGGAGGTCCGCTCGGGGTAAGGGACCGGTGGGCCCGGCTCGAGAGCACGGGCGTCGGGGGCCCCGGGCACAGGCGGGACCGCATGACGCACACCGTCGACGACACCTCGGCAGCCACCGGCCGGCCGGACCTCCACGCGGTCGTGGAGCAGGCCACCGGCGTGCTGATCTTCCGGTACTCCATCGGGGCGGAGGCCGCGGCCAGCCTCATGCAGCTGTGGGCGGCGGAGGCGGGTGTCCCGCCGGCCGCGGTCGCCCGTGCCATCGTGCACGACATCTGCCAGGGCCTGCCCGGCACCGGCAGCGACCCGCGGCTGGTGCGCTGGGTGGAGGACCGGCTGCGCCAGGAGGTGTCCCTGGCGGACATGGAGGCCGCGGACCGCGCCCGCTCCGACGGAGCCGCGGACGCGGGTCCGGAGGCCGACCCGGTCTCGCCGGAGGCGCCGGAGCCGGTGCTCGTGGCGGTCGACCACGCCGAGGTCTCGTTGGACGCGGTGGCCGAGGCGGCCCGGCGTGCCGCCCGGCTCGGGGTGGCGCTGCGGATCACCGCGGACCCCGGCTCCTACGGCGACAGCGGCGAGGCCGCCCGCGCCCACCTGGCCCGGCGGGTGCACCTCGCCACCGAGCTCGCCCGGGCGCTCGAGCCGGACCTGGAGGTGCTGCTGCCCGAGGAGAGTCGCGGCCACGGAGGATGAGGCGGCGCGCCCCTGGGTATGGGAGCAGTGACGTTCCCACCACATCCAGGAGGTCCTGTGTCCGTGTCCCGTCTGTCGATCCTCGACCCCGCGGACGGCGCGCTCGTCGGTGAGCTCGACCTCGCCACCCGCAGCGAGGTGGAGAGCGCGGTCTGCTCCGCGGTGAAGTCGGCTCCGGAGTGGGCGCGCACCGCGCCGGCCGACCGGGCGGCGATGGTGTCGGCCGCGGCCGACCGGGTGGCCGCCGCCGCCGACCGGCTCGCCGAGCTGACCACCCGAGAGATGGGCAAGCCGGCCGCCGACGCGCGTGGGGGCGTGGACGCCGGCGTGGGCACCCTGCGGCAGTACGCCGAGCTCGGCCCGGTGCACCGCGGCCGGTCGCTGCAGGGCTCCTGGGACGCCACCGACCTGATGGTCCCGGGCCCGCGGGGCGTGGTCGCCGCGATCACCCCGTGGAACGACCCGGTCGCCGTGCCCTGCGGACTGCTCGGTGCCGCCCTGGTCACCGGCAACACCGTGGTCTTCAAGCCCTCCGAGCGCACCCCGCACACCGGCCTCGAGCTGGCCCGGCTGCTGGCCGCCGAGCTGCCCTCCGGCGTCCTCGAGGTGGTCGTCGGCGACGGCGAGGCCGGGGCCGCGCTGGCCGGGTCGCCCGACGTCGACGTGGTCGCGCACGTCGGCTCCACCGCCACCGGTCGCTCCATCGCCGCGGCGGCCGCCGCGACCGGCGCGAAGGTGCTGCTGGAGAACGGCGGCAACGACCCCATGCTGGTCGACGAGACCGTCGACCCCGAGTGGGCCGCGGAGCAGGCGGCCCTCGGCTGCTTCGCCAACGCCGGCCAGATCTGCACCTCCGTGGAGCGGATCTACGTGGTGGAGTCGGTCGCGGAGGCGTTCACCGAGGCGCTCGTACGACGGGCGCGCGAGCTGGTCGTGGGACCGGGCGCCGACCCGGCCACGGAGCTCGGCCCCCTCGTCGACGCCCGGATGCGCGACACCGTGCACGCGCAGGTCACCCAGGCCGTCGAGGCAGGTGCCGACCTGCTGGCCGGCGGCGAGGTCCCGGACGGGCCGGGGACGTTCTACCCCGCCACGGTGCTGTCGGGCTGCACCGCGGAGATGACCGTGATGCTGGAGGAGACCTTCGGCCCGGTGGCACCCGTCTGCGTGGTCCCCGACTTCGACCGCGGTCTCGAGGCCGCCTCGTCGGGCCACTACGGGCTGGGCGCGGTCGTGCTCACCGCCTCGATGGAGCGCGCGCAGCGGGCCTGGCGGGAGCTGCCCGTGGGAACGGTGAAGGTCAACGCCGCGTTCGGCGGCGCGCCCGGTGGGGCCGCACAGCCGCGTGGGGCCAGCGGTCAGGGCTTCGGCTACGGACCCGAGCTGCTCGACGAGATGACCGCCACCAAGGTGGTGCACCTCGGCCTGCCGCGGACCTGACTCGCTCCGGGCGCGGGCCGGCCGCGACCCGGCGGCCGGTGCCGCTCCACGAGCCGCACCGCCGCCGGCTCCGCGCCCGGGTCAGATGTCGCGGGAGTAGCGCTCCCCGACACCGGTGGCGAGCTCGTCCGCACGGCGTCCGGGAGTGTCCTCGGCCAGCGGCGGGGTGGATGCTCCGGCGCCCTCGGCCATCCCCGAGAACACCTCCTGCAGCGCCTCGACCGCGGTGTGCTCGGGCTGCCAGCCGAGCTCGGTCCGGGCCCTGGTGGTGTCCAGCAGCGGCAGCGAGAGCACCAGGTCCAGCAGCGCCGGCTCCGCCGGCACGGCGTGCAGGTGCCAGAGCCCGGCCAGGGCCCACCGGGCCGCGGCGGCAGGGGCCCGGACGGTGCGCGCGCCGAGCAGGTCGCCGACCGTGGTCCGGTCGATCACGGGATCGGCGGCGACGTTGAACGCACCGCGGACGTCGCGGACCACGGCGAGCCGGTAGGCCTCGGCGACGTCGCGTGCGTGCAGGGCCTGGAAGCGCAGGTCGTCGGGCCAGGGCAGCACGGGCAGCCGGCCCCTGCGCAGCAGCGAGCCGGGCAGCAGCGGCCCCGCGAAGATCCGGCGCTGGGCGGTGGCGGCCGGCCGCTGGAAGATGAACGCCGGTCGCAGCCGCACCACGCGGATGCCGGGGTGCTCGGTCTCGAAGGCGTCGAGCACCCGTTCGACGTACGCCTTCTCCCGGCCGTAGCCGGCGGCGGGGCTGCTGTGCGTGGGCCACGACTCGTCGACCCGCCGGCCCTGTCCGGGGGAGTACGCCCCGACGGAGGAGGCGTGGACCACGGCGGACACCCCGGCGTCGGCCGCGGCCCGGAACACGCGCGAGCTGCCGACCGCGTTCGCCTCCCAGGTGACCTGCGGACGGTGCGTCGGCTGGAACATCCACGCCAGGTGCACCAGGGCGTCGGCCCCGCGCAGGTGCGGCACCAGGTCGTCGGTGGCGACGTCGGCAGCCACGAACCGGGTCTTCGGCGGCGCGTGCGCCGGGGTGCGCCGGGCGACGGCGACGATCTCGCTGACCTGGTCGTCGGCCGCCAGGGCCTCGACCACGGCGGTCCCGACGTTGCCGGTCGCGCCGGTGACCACGACACGCATGAACGGGTCCCCTCTGTCGGCGGAAGCTGGCCCTGGTGCTACCCGGTGCCCGCCCTCACATGCCGGTGCAGCCTCAGCGCGGGCGGCGGGCCAGCGTCGCGGCCAGCTCGTCGGCGACCTCGTCGCGCAGCCGCCGACGCGCCCTGGTCGCGCAGTCGTCGGCACGGGCGCGTGCCTCGGGACCGAGCGCCCACGTCAGGTCGGCCACGACCCGCTCGGGACTCAGCTCCTCCGGGACGAGGGCCGCGGGCCAGTCCAGCGTCGCTGCCTGGCGCCGCACCTTCGCGCCACCGGGCACGGGGTCGACCGCGACCGCGGGCACGCCGTTCTTGAGCGCCAGCACCAGCCCGTGCATCCGGGTGGTCACCACCGCGTCGACCCGGCCCAGCGCTGCCTCCACGTCCTCGGGCCGTCGCCCCTCCACCTCGCGCGGGTCGACGCGCGTGCCGAGCTCGACGACCGCGACGTCGCAGGAGCGCAGCGCCTCCTCGACGACCTCGTGGACCCTGTCGTGCCGGGCGTCGGGGTACTCCTTCTGCGGGTGCGAGCGCACCAGGCCCACCACCGGCGGGGTGGTCCCGCGGCCGGCGACCAGCGACAGGTCCGGGCGGTCGCCGAGCCCGTCGCGGCTGATCACGACGTCGAACCCGTCGGGGGTGCCGTCGACCACCGAGACTCCCACGGCGACCTTGACGCACCCGGCGAACCGGTCGAGCAGCTCCTCCAGCTGCCAGCCGGCCGCCGGGCCGCACACGAAGACCAGGTGGGTGAAGTCGGCCGGGTCGACGTCCTCGAGGCTCGGCCCGTCGTCGAGCACCGGGGAGGTGGCCACCTGGTGGTCGACGCCGCGGTCGCGCAGCCAGTCCTGCACCGTCTCCGCGGCGAGCAGGTCGCCGGCCGTGGCCTCGCCGTGCAGGAAGCTGAACCAGCCGGTGACCAGGGCCCGGACCCCGTCGGCCCGGGCCCCGTCGGCGCGGCCGGCGGAGGCGTGCTCACGAGACATACGAACGCGCCTCGCTGTCGAGCTGCATGGTCTCGAGCTGCCGGTAGCCGCGCTCGACGTGCGGCGGCACCACCGCCCGGTCGTGGAGCACCCAGGGCAGGCCGGCCACGGCCTCGGCCACGCCGCGCAGGCTCACCCGGTCCCGCGGCAGGCGCACCAGCAGCTGCCCGGTCCGGCGTGCCGCGCTCGGCAGCGGCCGGCGCAGCCAGGTGAACCAGAGCGTGTTGCGGATCCCGTGCTGGCGGCGCAGGTGCGGGTCCCGCGCCTGCGACGCCCGGTGGTGCGCCACCACCTCGGGCACGTAGCTCATGTGCCAGCCGTGCCGGGCGAGGTCCGAGGCGAGCAGCTCCTCCTCACCGCCGAGCCACAGCCGCGAGGAGAACCCGCCGACCTGCTCGAACGCGTCCCGGCGCACGACGGAGACACCTGCCAGGAAGCTGAGCAGCGGGTGCCCGGGCAGGCCGTCGGGCCGGTCGAGCGGGCTCTGGGCCATCTCCTCGCAGATCGCGTCGAGGCGGCCCTCCGGCTCGACGCGGATGCTGCCGGTGACCACGGCGAGCGCAGGGTGCCGGTCGAGCAGGTCGGCCGCGTGCGCCAGCGCGCCGGGGTCGTACCACGTGTCGTCGTCGCAGAAGGCGACGTAGGGGGTCTCGGCGACCGCGACCCCGAGGTTGCGGCCGACCGCCCCCAGGTTCGCCCCCGGGGTCAGCAGGACCACGCCGGGATGCCGGTGCCGCACCATCTGCGCGGTGCCGTCGGTCGAGCCGTTGTCGACGACCACCACGGGGGGCGCTCGGGCAGCGCCTCGAGGCGCTCGAGCGCCTGGTCGGCCTCGGCGCAGCGGTTGTGGGTGATCATCACGACCGTGACGCGTCCGTCGCTCATCTGCCTCCGTTCCGTGCGTCTGTCGCGGGGTGAGGTGGTCACGCCGCCCGGCGGTTGCGCGCCGGGGGCTCGGGCTTCTCGTCGAGCAGCCTGCGGGCGCGCTCGACGCGGTCCGGGACCACCTGCCGGCGGGCCAGCGCCCGCGGCACCTTCGGCAGCGCGGCGACGACCGCGGCCCGCCCGACGTCGCCGTCGCGCAGCCCGGCAGCCACCGCGCGCCCGACCACCGGCCAGGGCCGGCGCATCAGCGTGGTCAGGAGCCGGTTCCGTCCCTCCTGGACCCGGCGGTCGCGCGGGGCTCGTGCCGCGGAGGGATGGTGCCGGGCGACCACCTGCTCCACGTAGGCGAGCCCCCAGCCGGCCGCGGCGAGGTCGAGGGAGAGCTTCTCCTCCTCGCCCATGAAGAACAGCTGCTCGTCGAAGCCGCCGACCAGCAGGTACGCCGCCCGCCGGACGACCGCGCCGCAGGCCAGGAAACCGAGCACCGACGGGCCGGGGAGGTCGTCGGCGACGCCGAGGGGGGAGTCGGCCATCATCGCGCAGATCGGGTCGGAACGGTCCTCGTCACCGACCAGCATCCGGGCGGCGAGGACCGCCAGCCGCGGGTGTGCGTCCAGGACGCGGACCGCCTCCGCCAGGGCGCCGGGCTCCCACCAGGAGTCGTCGTCGGCGAAGGCGACGTACGGCGTGCGCGCGTGCCGCACCCCGACGTTCCGGGCGGTGACCCCCCGGTTCTCGCCGAGCTCGAGCACCTCGACGTGGGGGAAGTGCCGCCGCACCAGGTCCGGCGTGCCGTCACCGGACCCGTTGTCGACCACGATCACGGGCGGGTCGTGGTGCGCCAGGGACCGGCGTAGGTCCGGCCAGCGGTCGCGGGTCATCACCACGACGGTCACCCGGGCATCGGGCTCGGTCGCCATGTCGCTGTCCACCTTCGGTTCGGTTCGTGTCGGGCTGCCCGGCGGGCCGTCCGGTGGGGGCCGGTGGCCCGGCGAGGCCGGTCCCCCCGCGGGTTCGTCTTCGTCGCGTCAGGCCACGGCGGCGGGGACCCAGGAGTGCAGTCGGGCGTCCCAGTCGGCGAGGAACCTGCCGAGCCCGTAGCGGGCGAGGGCCGCCTCGCGGGCCTTGGCGCCGACCGCCTGCGCCTCCGAGGGGTCGTGGATGAACCGCCACACGGCCTGGGCGAGCTCGTCGGGCCGGGTGGTCACCACGCCGGCCTCCGGGGGCACCGCGGCGACCGCCTCGGTGGTGCCCAGCGCGACCACGGGCATGCCCAGGTGCATCGCCTCGAGCAGGGACAGCCCCAGCGACGTCCACCGGGAGGTGTGCACGTACACCCGCCGCCGTGCCAGCTCGGCGTGCAGCCGGTGCTGCGGCAGGTCCTCGAAGGTCCACAGCCGGTCGCCGGGGACGTCGAGCTCGTCGCCGAGCCGGTGCACGTTCATCCCGAACACGTCCAGCGCCGCGGTCCGCGCGAGGCCGGGCAGCAGGTCGGTGCCCACGGCGCGCCACCGGCGTACCGGGTCGTTGACCACCACGGCGGCCCGCGCCCAGTCCCCGGAGTACTGGTGCCCGGGGTCCACGATGCCGTGCTCGACCACGTCGGTCGGCGCGGAGCCGCAGTCCCAGAACAGCCGGTTGAAGTGCGTGACGTGGACGACCGGGATCTCGGTCTGGTCCGCGAGCGGGTGCCGGGTGAAGGGCACCTCCCCGCCGGGGGTGTTGTGCTCGACGTACACCGCCGGCACGTCGCGGCCGGGGCGCCGCCCCGTCCACCGCTCGGCGAGCTCGAGCTCGTGCGGACGCTGCAGCAGCACCAGGTCGACGTCGGTCTCCCGCAGCCGGTCGTGCGGCACCTCGACCGCGTTGGCCGGCCAGTCCCACGTCTCCGCGCGGCCGAGACCGTCGGAGTCGCGCCCGGGGGTCACCGGCAGCAGGTACTCGTGCTCGCCCTGGACGAACGACGTCGTCCAGGACCCGTGCACGTGCCACATCAGGATCCGCATCCGCTACCTCGTTCCTCGTCCCAGTGCATGGAGGTCCCAGCCGGCCGCCCGCCACTTGTCGGCGTCGAGCACCAGCCGGCCGTCGATGACCCGGGGGTGGGCGACCACGTCGGCGAGCGCCACCGGGTCGATCCCGCGGAACTGCACCCAGTCGGTGAGCACCAGCAGGATCTCCGCGTCCCGGCAGGCGTCCTCGACGCTGCCGTGCGTGTGCAGCCGGGGGTGGACCCGGCGCGCGTTCTCGTTGGCCTCGGGGTCGTGGACGTGCACCTCGGCGCCGCGGGCCTCCAGCGTGGCGGCCACGTCCAACGCGGGGGAGTCGCGGACGTCGTCGGAGCCGGCCTTGAACGCGGCGCCGAGCACGGCCACCCGTCGTCCGGCCAGCCGGCCGCCCAGCATGTCGGCGGCCAGGTCGATGGTGCGCGCCCGCTGCCGCATGTTGATCGAGTCCACCTCCCGCAGGACGGCGACGGGCCCGGTGACGCCCAGCTCCTCGGCCCGGGCGACGAACGCGCGGGTGTCCTTGGGCAGGCAGCCACCGCCGTAGCCGACCCCCGGGTCCAGGAACTCGGAGCCGATCCGCTCGTCGAGGCCGAGGATCCGGGTGAGGTCGCCGACGTCGGCCTCGGCGGCCTCGCAGACCTCGGCCAGCATGTTCACCAGCGAGATCCTCGCGGCGAGCATCGCGTTGGCCGAGACCTTGGCCAGCTCCGCGGTCGCCAGGTCGGTGCGCACGACCGGGACGCCCTCGTTGAGCTGGTCGGCGTAGACCTCGCGCAGGACCTGGTGGTCCTCGTCGCGCTCGACGCCGAAGACCAGCCGGTCCGGGTGCAGCGAGTCCTCCACGGCGTGCCCCTCACGGAGGAACTCCGGGTTCCACGCCATCGCCACGCCCTCGCTCGCCGGCGCCGCGGCGCGGACCCGACCGGCGAGCCGGCGGGCGGTGCCGACCGGCACGGTGGACTTTCCGACGACGACGCAGGGCCGCTCCAGCAGGGGCGCGAGCGCGTCGACGGCGGCGTGCAGCGCGGTCAGGTCGGCGGCGTGGCTGCCCGGGCGCTGCGGGGTGCCCACGCACAGGAAGTGCACGTCGGCGTCACGGGCCTCGGCGATGTCGGTGGTGAAGCCCAGCCGTCCCGACGACACCCCGGAGCCGAGCAGGTCGTCGAGACCCGGTTCGTGGAAGGGGGCACGCCCGTCGCACAGCCGGGCGACTCGGTCGGGGTCGGTGTCGACGCCGACGACGTCGTGGCCGCACGCGGAGAGGGCCGCGGCGTGGGTCGCGCCGAGGTAGCCGGTCCCGATGACGGAGATTCGCACCTCCGTCCCATGCCCGGCTGCGGCGGAAAACATGCCAGGAAATCCCCGGCAGATCTTGACTTTCCGAGAGTCACTTCTCTCGGGGCGGCGTTTGCGAGACGCAGAAGTGGGCAACCCGCCAACAGAGCTGGTCTGTCGGACAGGCGTCTCGCAAGTGAGGAGTACGGCGTGAAGGTTCTCGGCATCAATGCGCTCTTCCACGACCCGGCCGCAGCGCTCGTCGTCGACGGCGAGACGGTCGCGGCCGCGGAGGAGGAGCGCTTCTCGCGCCGCAAGCACGGCAAGCGGCCGGTGCCGTTCTCCGCCTGGGAGCTCCCTGAGCTCGCCGCCCGCTGGTGCCTGGAGCAGGCCGGCCTCGACATCTCCGACGTGGACGCGGTCGCCTACTCCTACGACCCCGAGCTCGCCAGGCCGGCCGAGCAGCTGGGCCTCGACGACCCCTGGGACCACCTGCGCCAGACCTACGCCCAGCGCGTCCCGGGCTTCCTCGCCACGGCGCTGCCGGGCCTCGACCCGGCGGCGGTCAGGTTCGTGCCGCACCACGTCGCGCACGCCGCCTCCGCCGGGCTGGCCTCCCCCCACTTCGACGACGCCGACGTGCTGGTACTCGACGGGCGGGGCGAGTCGGCGAGCCACCTCGCCGGGCGCTACCGGTCCGGTGACCTCGAGGTGTTCCGCACCCAGGACCTCCCGCACTCCCTCGGCCTGCTCTACGAGGACGTCACCGAGCACCTCGGGTTCCTGCGCAGCAGCGACGAGTACAAGGTGATGGCGCTGGCCTCCTACGGCAGGCCCCGCTTCCTCGACGAGCTGCGGCGCGCCATCTACGCCACCGGCGACGGCGGCTTCCACACCGACCCGGTCGACTGGCAGTCGCTGGTCAAGCAGCGCGGCAAGGACGAGGAGTGGACCGCCGACCACGCCGACCTCGCCGCGAGCGTCCAGGCCCGCCTCGAGGAGGTGCTGCTCGAGCTCGCCGGCTGGCTGCACGAGCGCACCGGCAGCGACACGCTGACGCTGGCCGGCGGGGTGGCGCTGAACTGCGTGGCCAACACCCGGATCTTCGACGAGAGCCCCTACCGGCAGGTGTGGGTCCAGCCGGCCTCCGGCGACGCGGGCACCGCGCTCGGCAGCGCGCTGCACGTTGCCCGCGCCGAGGGCGACCTCACCGGTGCGGTGCCCGGGGTCGACCTCGGCCGCGGCTTCAGCGACGCCGACATCGAGGCCTGGCTGCAGACCGCGAAGGTCCCCTACGAGCGTCCCGACGACGTCGCCGACACGGTCGCGGACTGCCTGGCGGACAACGGCGTGGTGGCCTGGTTCCAGGGCCGCAGCGAGTACGGCCCCCGGGCGCTGGGCCACCGTTCCCTGCTCGCCCACCCCGGCCACGAGGAGAACCTCGAGCGGCTCAACGACGTCAAGGGCCGCGAGCAGTTCCGCCCGGTCGCCCCGATGGTGCGCGCCGAGCGTGCTGCCCGGATCTTCAGCCGCGGGCCGCTGCCCTCGCCGTACATGCTGTTCGTGCACGACGTGGCCGAGGAGTGGCGCGACCGGATCCCGGCCGTGGTGCACGTCGACGGCACCGCACGGGTGCAGACCGTGGACGCCGGGACCGAGCCCCTGGTGGCACGGATGCTGGAAGGCTTCGAGCGGCGCACCGGCCTGCCGGTCGTGATCAACACCAGCCTCAACACCGCCGGGCGGCCGATGGTCGACGACCCCCGCGACGCGCTGGAGTGCTTCGGCTCCGCGCCGGTGGACCTGCTGGCGATCGGCCCGTTCGTCGTCCGGCGGCCGAAGGGGCTGTGATGACGCGGCCCCTCACCTCGATCGTCGTGCCGACCGTCGGGCGGCCGAGCCTGCGCGTGCTGCTGGAGGCGCTGGCCGGCGGCAGCGTCCGGGTGGACTGCCCGGTGGTCGTGGTCGACGACCGCCCCGGAGCGGGACATGACGAGCTCGCCGACGAGCTCGCCGGCCTCGACCTGCCGGGCCTGCAGGTGGTGCGCTCCGGTGGCGGGGGACCCGCCCGTGCGCGCAACATCGGCTGGCGGCACACCCGCACGCCGTGGGTGAGCTTCCTCGACGACGACGTGGTGACCGACGAGGACTGGTACGACGCGCTGCTGCACGAGCTCGCCACGGTCGGCCCGGAGGTGGCCGGCACCCAGGGCCGGGTGCGCGTGCCGCTGCCCGAGCACCGCCGGCCCACCGACTGGGAACGCGGCACCGCCGGACTCGCCGACGCACGGTGGATCACCGCGGACCTGACCTACCGGCGCTCCGCGCTCTCCGCGGTGGGCGGCTTCGACGAACGCTTCCCGCGGGCGTTCCGGGAGGACGCCGACCTCGGCCTGCGGGTCACCCGCACCCAGGGCGAGATCGTCCGCGGGGATCGCTGGATCACCCACCCGGTGCGTCCTGCCGACGACCGGGCCAGCCTGAAGCAGCAGAAGGGCAATGCCGACGACTTCCTGATGCGCGCGCTGCACGGCCGCGACTGGCGCACCCGGGTCGGCGCGCCCGCCGGACGCCGCCCTCGACACGTCGCCGTCACCGCCGCCGCCGCCACGGCGGCCGCCGGCCTCGCCGCGCGCCGGCCCCGCCTGGCCGCCGCCGCGGCCGCCGCCTGGCTCGCGGGCACCGCCGAGCTCGCCTGGCGCCGCATCGCCCCCGGGCCGCGCGACCGCGCCGAGGTCCGCCGGATGCTGCTCACCAGCGCCGCGATCCCGCCCGCCGCCACCTGGCACTCCGTCAGGGGCGCCTGGCAGCACCGCCGCGCCGAGCAGTGGCGGGGCCTGCCCGAGCTGGTGCTCCTCGACCGCGACGGGACGCTCGTGCACGACGTGCCCTACAACGGCGACCCGGCCAAGGTGGTGCCCGTCGAGGGTGCCCGGGAGGCGCTGGACCGGCTCCGGGCGCGCGGCGTGCGGACCGGTGTCGTGACCAACCAGTCCGGCATCGGCTCCGGCCGGCTCACCGCCGCCCAGGTGGACGCCGTGAACGCGCGGGTCGAGGAGCTGCTCGGCCCCTTCGACGTCTGGCGCTACTGCCCCCACGCACGGGACGAGGGGTGCCACTGCCGCAAGCCGGCCCCCGGCATGGTCAAGGACGCCTGCGCGGAGCTCGACGTACCGACGTCGCGGACCGTGCTGGTCGGCGACATCGGCAGCGACGTCGAGGCCGCCGAGGCGGCCGGCGCCCGCGCCGTCCTGGTGCCCACCCCGACGACCCGTCACGAGGAGGTCGCCGCCGCGGAGCACGTGGCGCCGAGCCTGGTCCACGCCGTCGACGACGTCCTGGCGGGGCGCTGGTGATGCACACCCTCGTCGTCCGCCTGGACAACGCAGGCGACGTCCTCCTCGCCGGCCCCGCGATCCGCGCGGCGGCCGCGGGAAGAGACCGCGTGAGCGTGCTCGCGGGGCCGAACGGCGCGGCGGCCGCGAAGCTGCTGCCGGGCGTCGACGAGGTCCTCGAGTGGCGCTGCCCCTGGATCGACCCCGACCCCGACCCGGTCTCCCGCGAGCAGGTCGACCGGCTCGTCGACCTGCTCGCGCGGCACCGCTTCGACCGGGCCCTGGTGCTGGGGTCGTTCCACCAGTCGCCGCTGCCCACCGCCCTGGCGCTGCGCATGGCCGGGGTGCCGTGGGTAGGTGCGGTGAGCGTGGACTACCCGGGGTCGCTGCTCGACCTGAGGCACCGCGTCGACGAGGACCTGCCGGAGGCCGAGCGCGCGCTGTCCCTGGCGCTCGCCGCCGGGTTCTCCCTGCCGGACGGCGACGACGGCGGCCTGGCCGTACGGCGTCCGCTGCCGGACGTCTCCCACCTGCTCCCGGACCGGCCCTTCGTGGTGCTGCACCCCGGCACCTCCGTGCCGGCGCGCGCCTGGCCCGCCGACCGGTTCGCCGCGGCGGCCGGGCTGCTCGCCGGCGAGGGCTACCGGGTCGTGGTCACCGGTGCACCCTCGGAGACCGCGCTCACCGCCGAGGTCGCCGCCGGCACGCCGGCGGTGGACCTGGGCGGCCGCACCACCCTTCCGGAGCTGGCCGCGGTCCTCGACTCCGCCGCCGCCGTGGTGGTCGGCAACACCGGACCCGCGCACCTGGCAGCCGCCGTGCGCACCCCTGTCGTCTCCCTGTTCGCGCCCACCGTGCCCGCGGTGCGGTGGGCGCCCTACCGGGTCCCGACCGTGCTCCTCGGCGACCAGCACGCGGTCTGCCGGGACACGAGGGTCACCCGATGCCCGTTCGACGGACACCCGTGCCTGAGCTCGGTGGGTCCCGAGGACGTGCTGCGAGCCGTCGAGCAGCTGTGCGGCCGATCCACCCCCATGCACATCGGCAACCCGGCTTAGGAGGGCCCATGAGGATTGCGCTGGTTTCAGAGCACGCGAACCCGCTGGCGACCGTCGGCAGCGTGGACGCGGGAGGCCAGAACGTGCACGTGGCCGCCCTCGCCGGTGGGCTCGTCGAGCGAGGCCACGACGTCACCGTCTTCACGCGGCGGGACACCGCCGCGGCGCCGGTCCGGGTGACCGCCCCGGAGGGGTACGTCGTCGAGCACGTGCCGGCCGGGCCGCCCTCGGACGTGCCGAAGGACGAGCTGCTGCAGTACATGCCGGCCTTCGCGGACTACCTCGTCGACCGGTGGCGCCAGGAGCCACCCGACGTCGTGCACGCGCACTTCTGGATGAGCGGCCTCGCCTCGGCGGAGGCGGCCCGGGCCACCGGTGTGCCGGTGCTGCACACGTTCCACGCGCTCGGCACGGTCAAGAAGCGGCACCAGGGCGAGCGCGACACCAGCCCGTCGACACGGATCCCGCTCGAGCGCCGGCTGTGCCGCAGCGTCGACCGGGTGATCGCCACCTGCAGCGACGAGGTCGCCGAGCTCGGCGCGATGGGCCTCCCGCCATGGCGGGCCACCGTGATCCCGTGCGGGGTGGACACCGACGCGTTCCGCCCGGTCCCCGCACGCCCGAGCGACCGGCAGCGGCTCCTGGTGATCGGCCGTCTCGTCGAGCGCAAGGGGGTCGGCAACGTGATCGAGGCGCTGGCCGGGCTGCCGGGCGTCGAGCTGATGATCGCCGGCGGCCCCGCGGCGGAGTTCCTCGAGACCGACCCCGACGTGGCGCGGCTGCGCGCCCTGGCCGCGAGGCACGGCGTCGAGGACCGGGTCCGGTTCCTCGGGTCGGTCAGCCGGCCCGACGTGCCCGCGGTGATGGCCGCAGCCGACGTCGTGGTGGCGGTGCCGTGGTACGAACCCTTCGGGATCGTGCCCGTCGAGGCGATGGCGTGCGGCCGACCCGTCGTCGGGTCGGCCGTCGGCGGGCTGCTGGACACCGTCGTGCCGGGCGTCACCGGCGAGCTGGTGCCGCCCCGCCGGCCGGACCGGCTGGCCCCGGTGCTGCGGGACCTCCTCGCCGACCCCGCACGCCGCGAGGCCTACGGGCGGGCCGGAAGGGCCCGGGCCGTGGAGACCTACCAGTGGCGGCAGGTCGCCGCCGACACCGAGCACGTGTACGCCGGCGTCGCCGGGGTGGGGGAGCGCTCCACCGCCGGTTCCCGACTTCGGACAGGAGCGAGCCGATGACCCACACCACCCCTTGTGCGCGGGACCACCTCGCCGAGCTGATGACCGCAGCACGGTCCTTCGAGTCCTGCGTCGACACCGCCGACGAGTGGGGGACGCGCCTGGCGTCGGTCCTCGACGCGGGCGGTCGCCTGCTCGCCGCGGGCAACGGCGGCAGCGCCGCGCAGGCCCAGCACCTCACCGCCGAGCTGGTGGGCCGCTACCGCGACGACCGGGACCCGTTCTCCGCGATCTGCCTGACCGCCGAGACCTCCAGCCTCACCGCGATCGCCAACGACTACCCGCCCGAGGAGCTGTTCGCCCGGCAGGTGCAGGCCCACGGCCGACCCGGCGACGTGCTGGTCCTGATGTCGACCAGCGGCACCAGCCCCAACATCGTCGCCGCCGCGGAGCGCGGCCGCGAGGTCGGCATGCAGGTCTGGGCGTTCACCGGGCCGCGGCCGAACCCGCTCGCGGACGTCGCGCACGAGGCGCTGTGCGTCGACGCCCGGTTCACCGCGACCGTCCAGGAGCTGCACCTGGTCGGGCTGCACGTCCTCTGCGCCGGCCTCGACCGCGAGCTCGGCGTGATCCCCGCCGAGACCGCGATCCCCGCGCAGTCCGGCCGCCGGAGCATGGCATGAGGGGCCCGCTGGTGATCGTCGGGGACACCCTCCTCGACATCGACCTCGAAGGCAGCGCCGACCGGCTCACCCCGGACGCACCGGTGCCGGTGCTCGACGGCCTCGTCGAGAGGCCGCGCCCGGGTGGCGCCGGCCTGGCCGCGATGATGGCCGCCGCGGACGGGCACGACGTCGTCCTGGTCACCGCGCTCGGCGACGACGACGCCGGCAGGCGCGTCGAGGAGCTGCTCTGCGGCGTGGCCGTGCACCGGCTCCGCTACGACGGCCCCACCCCGGTGAAGCAGCGGGTCCGTGCCGCCGGCCAGTCCCTGCTGCGTCTCGACAGCGGCAGCACGCCCGGGACGATCGACGACGACGTCGACGGCCTCGCCGCGGTCCTCGCCGGGGCCGGTGCGGTGCTCGTCGCCGACTACGGCCGTGGTGTCACCGCGGTGCCGTCCCTGCGCCGGCTCCTCGAAGGGCTGCCCCGCCGCGTCCCGCTGGTGTGGGACCCGCACCCGCGCGGGTCCGTCCCGGTGCGCGGGGCCCGGATGGTCACCCCCAACGAGTCGGAGGCGGCTGAGCGCGCCGGCCGCATCGACGTACCCCCCGCCGAGGGAGCGGGTGCGCTGGCCGCGGCCGGCAGGCGTGCCGACGCCCTGGTGGCCCACTGGGACGCCCAGGCGGTGGCGGTCACGCTGGGCGACCGCGGGGCGCTGCTGTCCTACGGCCAGGGGGCGCCCGTCGTGGCGCCCGCACCGGACGTGCACTGCATCGACCCGTGCGGCGCCGGGGACCGGTTCGCGGTGAGCACGGCGCTCGCGCTCGGCGCGGGGCGGGTGCCCACCGAGGCCGTCGCCGACGCCGTCGTGGCGGCCGCGGAGTACGTCGCCGCAGGCGGCCCCGCCTCGCTCCGCCGCACCCCGGAGCCGGACGAGGGCCAGGCGCCGGCGTCGGCCGAGGACCTGGTCGGCTCCGTCGCCGCGCGCGGTGGCACGGTCGTCGCCACCGGAGGCTGCTTCGACCTGCTCCACGCCGGCCACGTCGCCACGCTGCGCTCCGCGCGGCAGCTCGGGGACTGCCTGGTCGTCTGCCTCAACAGCGACGAGTCGGTCCGCCGGCTCAAGGGCCCGTCGCGTCCGCTCGTCCCCGCCGCCGACCGGGCCCGGGTCCTCGAGGCGCTGGAGTACGTCGACGCGGTCGTCGTCTTCGACGAGGACACCCCGGTCGAGGCGATCCGCCGGATCCGCCCGCACGTGTGGGCCAAGGGCGGCGACTACGCCGGCACCGACGTGCCCGAGGCGGCGGTGCTCGAGGAGTGGGGCGGCCAGGCGGTCGTCCTGCCCTACCTCGAGGGCCGCTCCACCACCAGGCTCGTCCAGACCGCGGCCGCCCGTGCCGCGGCGACCACCCACCACAGTGAGAAGGAGATCGTTCGATGACCCTAGGGACCGTGCTCGTGACCGGAGGCTCCTCCGGACTCGGTGAGGCGCGTGGTCGCCGCCGTCGCGGAGGCAGGCGGGCGCCCGGTGAGCCTCGACCGGGTCAAGTCCGACGCCGACGTCGAGCAGGAGATCGTCGACCTCTCCGACGCCCGGGCCGCCGAGCAGGCGGTGCGCGCGGTGTCCGAGCGGGTCGGCGGGCTCGACGCGGTGGTCACCTGTGCCGGCACCGACGCCTGCGGCAAGCTCGACGACGTCGCGGCCGAGGACTGGGACCGTGTCATCCAGGTGAACCTGGTCGGCACCGTCGCCGTCGTCCGCGCCGCGCTGCCCGACCTGTTCGAGCGCAACGGGCACGTGGTCACCGTCGCCTCCACGCTCGGCGTCCGCGCCCTGAGCGACGCGACCGCCTACTCCGCGTCGAAGTTCGGCGTGGTCGGGTTCACCCGCGCCCTCGCCGCGGAGACCCAGGGCCGGATCAGCACCACCATGCTGGTGCCCGGCGGCATGCACACGCACTTCTTCGACGGCCGCGACCCGCAGTACATGCCCCCGCCGGACGCGAAGCTCAACCGGCCGGAGGACGTCGCCGCAGACCGTCCTGTTCGCGCTGCGGCAGCCGCCGGGCTGCGAGGTCCGCGAGCTCGTCGTGACGCCCGTCGGTCGAGGGGTCGTGGCCCTGATCCGATGACCCGACCGACGCTGCTGGTCCTGCGAGCGCTGGGACTCGGTGACCTGCTCACCGGTGTCCCGGCGCTCCGCGCGTTGCGCCACGCCTACCCCGGCCACGAGGTCGTCCTGGCCGCCCCTCGGGCCCTGCAGCCGCTCGTCGAGCTCGCCGGGGTGGCCGACCGGCTGCTCGACTCCTCCGGCCTCGAGCCGCTGCGGTGGGAGGGGCCGCCGCCGGCGGTGGCGGTCAACCTGCACGGCAAGGGGCCGCAGAGCCACCGGCTGCTGCAGGCGCTGCGTCCGGGGCGCCTGGTCGCCTTCGGCAGCCCCGACGCGGGTCACGACGGCCCGGCCTGGAGCGCCGACGAGCACGAGGTACGCCGCTGGTGCCGGCTGCTCGAGGAGGCCCTGCACGTCACCGCCGACCCGCGTGGCCTCGGGCTGCCCGCGCCCGCCGTGCCGGCCGGCTCGCCCGGCGCGGTGGTGGTGCACCCCGGTGCCGCCTTCGCCTCCCGCCGCTGGCCGCCGGAGCGGTTCGCGGCCGTCGCCCGGTGGGCCGCCGGGCAGGGCTACGACGTCGCGGTGACCGGGGGCCCCGACGAGTCGGACCTCGCCGAGGAGGTGCGTCGAGGCGCCGGCCTGCCCGCCTCCGCCGTGCTCGCCGGCCGCACCGACCTGCTGGAGCTGGCCGCCGAGGTCGCCTCGGCGCGGCTGCGTGGTCAGCGGGGACACCGGCGTGGCCCACCTGGCCACGTGCCTTCGCCACACCGTCCGTGCTGCTGTTCGGGCCCACTGTCGCCCGCGCGCTGGGGGCCGCCGGCCGACGGGCCGCACCGCGTGCTCTGGCACGGCGACGGCACCGGCGACCCCTGGAGCGACCGGGTCGACCCGGCCCTGCTGGCGGTCACCGTCGACGAGGTGCTCGCGGCGGCCGGGGACCTGCTCGGCGAGGGCCCGGTCAGTGCGTCCGGGGGGCCTGGGCGGCGAACCACTCCAGGGTGTGCTTGAGGCCCTCCTCCGTGGGAGTGGTGGGCTGCCAGCCGAGGACCTCGGCGGCGAGCGTGGTGTCCGGGCGGCGCACCTTCGGGTCGTCGGTGGGCAGGTCGACGAACTCCACCGGTGAGGCCGAGCCGACGAGGTCGCGCACCTTCTCGGCGAGCTCGAGCATCGTGATCTCCTCGGAGCTGCCGATGTTGACCGGGCCGGGGTGGCCGCTGGCGGCCAGCGCGAGGATGCCCTCCACGGTGTCCTCGACGTAGCACAGGGAGCGGGTCTGGCTGCCGTCGCCGGTGACCGTCAACGGCTCCCCGGCCAGCGCCTGCGACATGAAGGCCGGGATCGCGCGGCCGTCGTCGACGCGCATCCGGGGACCGTAGGTGTTGAAGATCCGCACGATCGTGGTGTCGACCCCGCGCTCGTTGCGGTAGGCCATGGTGAGCGCCTCGGAGAAGCGCTTGGACTCGTCGTAGACGCTGCGGGGACCGACCGGGTTCACGTTGCCCCAGTAGTCCTCCGGCTGCGGGTGCACCTCCGGGTCGCCGTACACCTCGGAGGTGGAGGCGAGCAGGAAGCGCGCGTGCTTGGCCTCGGCCAGGTCGAGCGCGTGCATCGTGCCGAGGCTGCCCACCCTCATCGTCTCGAGAGGCAGCCGCAGGTAGTGGATCGGGGAGGCCGGCGAGGCCAGGTGCAGCACCCAGTCGACCTCGCCGTCGACGTCGAGGGCCGCCGACACGTCCTGGTCCAGCAGGCGGAACCCGGGCCGGTCGGCGAGGTGGGAGACGTTCTCCGCCGAGCCGGTCAGGAGGTTGTCGACGCAGACCACCTCGGCGCCCAGGTCGAGCAGGCGCTCGCAGGTCCACGAGCCGACGAAGCCGGCGCCGCCGGTGACGACGACGCGGCCGGGCGGGGTCACGGCGGGGGAGTGCGCGCTCATGACGCAGCACTACCCCGCCGGGGGTGGTTCATGCCGCCGGTCCGGTCAGGACCGGCTCTTGCGCGTCTCGCGCGCGTTGGCCTTCTCGATGGCCTGTACCAGCTCGTCCTTGTCCATCTTGGAACGGCCGTCGATGTCGAGCTTCTTCGCCACGTCGTAGAGGTGGCTCTTGGACGCGTTCGCGTCCACGCCGCCGGCGGTGCTGCTGCCCTTGCGCGACGAGGGCGTGGACTTCTCCGCCTGCTCGTCCGAGGGTCCCTTCCGGCCCTTGGGCTCCCAGTGGTCCCCGACCTTCTCGTGGCCGTGCTTGAGCGCGGAGAACGCGGTGCGGTGTGCCCGCTCGCCCTCGCCGTAGCTGTCGACGGCCGAGTCGTGCGCCTCGGACCAGGTGCGCTGGGCCTTCTTGGGGGACCGCTGGATGGTCGAGGGCATGTCCTTCTTCGCAGGCATCTGACTACCTCCTCAGGATCTGTTGTCCTGGTGGTGCCCCGGCGGCCGCGGCAGCATGCGTCGCGGCGTCAGCGCGCGACCAGCTTGAAGAACGTGCTGTCCTCGCCGCTGGCCTTCTTCTCCTGGTAGAGGAACGCGAGGTTCTCCTGCTCGAACTTCTCGAACCACTCCTCCCAGCCGATGTGCTCGAGCTGGTCCTCGCCCGCGCCTCCGGGGAAGTCGATCCGCAGGACACCGGCGCCGTCGCCGCCCTCGGTGCCCCGGACGCTGGCGGGCGTGCCGTCGTGGTCCTCGACCCAGCGGCGGATCTCGTCGTGGTCGGTGGTGGTGTGGCTCTCCGAAGCCATGGTGTGGACTCCTCTCCTGCGGTGTGGCCGGCACCTCCCGACGGGTCCGGGGGGCTGCCGGGGTGCTACCCCGGCGGCTCTCGCAGCATGCGGCGGTGCCGAGGCCGCCGGACGGGCGGCCGCATCGACGGGAGGAAGACCGGCGCGGACGGTTAAGGTGGGCGCATGCCAGCACCCGTCGCGTCCGTCCAGGAGGCGGTCGCGCGCGCCCGTGAGGTCGCCCAGGAGGTGGCCGCCCCCCGTCGCGGACCGCACCGACTCGGGCGTGTGGCCCGAGGAGTCGCTGCGCGCACTGCAGGGCTCGCTCGGTGGCCTGGTCGTCCCCCGCGAGGACGGCGGCGCCGGGCTGGGGCTCCGCGCGATGGCCGCGGTGTGCGAGGCCGCTCGGCGAGGTCTGTGCCTCCACCGCCATCTGCTTCGGCATGCACAACGTCGCCACGGCCGTCATCGCCGCCAAGCCGACCGAGCGCCAGCGCAAGGAGTTCCTCCGGCCGATCGCCGCGGGCGAGCACCTCACCACGCTGGCCCTGTCCGAGCCGGGGACGGGCGCGGAGTTCTGGCTGCCACAGACCCGGCTGACCTCGCAGGGCGAGCGCTGGCTGGTCAACGGCGAGAAGAGCTTCGTGACCAACGGGTCCAGGGCCGACTCCTACGTCGTCTCCACCGTCGCGGCCGACCCCGGCGCGCCCGTCGGTGAGTTCTCCGCGGTGGTCGTGTGGGCGGACAGCGCGGGGCTGAGCTGGCACGGCGGCTGGGACGGCATCGGCATGCGCGGCAACTCCTCCCTCGCGGCGCGGCTCGAGGACGTCACCGTCGGGCCGGACGCCCTCCTCGGGGCACCCGGCGACCAGATCTGGTACGTCTTCGAGGTCGTCGCGCCCTACTTCCTGGTCGCGATGGCCGGCACCTACCTCGGGGTCGCCCAGGCCGCGCTCGCCGAGGCGACCGAGCACGTCAGGACCCGCCGGCACAGCCACACCGGGCGTGCCATCTCGAGCGAGCCGGTGCTCCAGCACCGGCTCGGGACGCTGTGGGCCCGGGTGCAGAGCACCCGCCGGCTGGTCCACTGGGCCGCCGAGGAGGCGGACACCGGCGGGCCCGAGGCGCTGCCCGCTCTGGCGTCGGCGAAGGCGGAGGTCGCCGACACCGCCACCTGGGTGGCCAACGAGGCGATGACGCTGGTGGGCGGCATCGGCTACCGGGACCGTCACCCGATGGAGCGTCACCTCCGCGACGCGCGGGCCTCTCACGTGATGAGCCCGACCACCGACATCCTCCGGACCTGGGCGGGCCGCGCGCTGCTCGACGTACCGCTGCTCGGCACCTGAGGGCCGATGGGAACGCTGTTGCTCGTCGCGGTCACACCCGACGAGGAGACGACGCTGGTCGAGGCGGTGGGTGAGCCGTCCTGCCGCTCCGTGGCGCTGCCCGAGCTCCGTGGCTGCCTCGACGACCAGGTGGACGCGGTCGTGATCGGCACCCGGACCCCGTCGCCGCTGGCGGCGGTGCAGTGGGTGCACCGCGCCCAACCGTTGTGCGGGGTGCTGCTGCTCACCGTGCCCGCGACCGACGCCGAGCTGCGGCGCACCGCGATGTACGCGCCGGACATGCCGGCCTCGTTGACGATCCTCGACGCCACGGGCCCCGAGGTCGGGCAGCAGGCGGCCGAGATCCTCGAGGCCGGCAGGCTCCGCCGCGCCCACGAGGCCACGCTCTCCGCCGTCTCCGCACGGGAGCCGGCGGCGACCCGGCCGGCGCTGGCGCCGGCGTCGGTGGGGGCGCTGCTCGACCACGCCCCGTTCGGTGTGCTCGTCGGCCGACCTCGAGGGCCGACTGGTCACCTGGAACCGCTGGTCCGGCGACCTGCTCGACCTGGCCAACGACGCCACCGGCACCCCCGTCTCCTCCCTCTTCCCGTCCCCGGACTACCTGGAGCACGCGTTCGCGCTCGCCCGGAGCGGCCGGCTGGACGAGTCACCGGCCGCCTCGATCCTCGAGGGCCCGGCCGAGAGCGCGATCGAGGTGAGCACCGCCTCTACGCGCCTGGAGAACGGCGACGAGGCGGTGCTCGTGCTGGCCCTCGACGTGAGCGCCCGGCGGCAGGCCGAGCGCACCCGGGACCGGCTCGCCGAGCACGTGGGGCTGCTCGGTCGCGTCTCCGAGGCCCTCGCGGGCACCCTCGAGGTCGAGGCGGGGCTGCTGCGCCTCGCCGACCAGGTCGTGCCCGGGTTCGCGGACTGGGTGAGCCTGCAGACCTACGACGAGCGGGGGCAGAGCGAGCGCGTCGTCATCCGGCACCGCGACCGGGCCCTGGAGGCCGGGGCGGCGGCCCTCCGCGAGGGGCTGATGCGAGGACTCCGCGAGACCTCGCCGAGCCGCCGGGTCATGGCGAGCGGCCAGCCGGTCCTGCTGCAGTCGGTCACCGAGGGCGACCTCGCGGAGTACGTACCCGAGGAGCGGGCCCGCGCCGGGCTGCACCGCCTCGGTGTCGGCAGCGTGCTGTCGGTGCCGCTGCCCGGTCGTGACGAGGTGCGCGGCTCGATGACGATGGTCCGCGGCGTGGGCTCGCCGCCCGTACACCCCCCAGGACCTCGCGGTCGGCGTCGAGGTGGGCCGGCGCGCCGGTGTCGCGCTCGACACGCTCGCGCTCTACGCCCAGCAGCGTGACCTCGCGGCCGAGCTCCAGCGCAACCTGCTGACCGACCCTCCGGACAACGAGCAGACCGAGGTCGTCGTCCGCTACGTGGCGGCGGCGGAGGAGGCGCAGGTCGGCGGCGACTGGTACGACGCCTTCCTGCAGCCCGACGGCGGGACCGTGCTCGTGATCGGCGACGTCATGGGCCACGACACCCGGGCCGCTGCGGCGATGGGCCAGCTGCGCGCGCTGCTGCGCGGCATCGGCTACACCACCGGGACCGGACCGGCCGACATGCTGACCCGGCTCGACGAGGCCATCGAGGGCCTCCAGGTCAAGACGACCGCGACCGGACTCGTCGTACGCGTCGAACCACGGGAGCGCGACGACACCGGGCCGGCCCGGCTGTGCTGGTCCAACGCCGGGCACCCACCGGCGATCGTCGTCCCGCCCGGCGGCGGCGCGGCGGCGCTGGAGAACGACGACCCGGACCTGCTGCTGGGGGTCCTGGCCCACACCGACCGGCAGGAGTCGTCGGCGCGGCTGGAGCCCGGCGGCACGCTGCTGCTCTACACCGACGGGCTGATCGAGCGCCGCGGCGAGTCGCTCGACCAGGGGGTGGCCACGCTCGTCGCGGCGGTGGACCGGCTGGCGGGACCTGCCGCTGCGGGTGATGTGCGACCGGCTGCTGGCCGGGCTGCTGCCCGAGGAGAACGAGGACGACGTCGCCCTCGTCGCCGTGCGGCTGCGCACTCCCGGCGAGGTGCTGGCCGTGTCACAGTAGGTGCATGGCCGGCGTCGAGGTGGTGACCGCCCGGGAGGTGCCGCTCGGAGGGCCCCGGGCCATGACCGTGCGGCGGACGCTCCCGCAGCGCCGGAGGTCGATGGTCGGGCGCCTGGTGCTTCGTGGACCACTACGGCCCCGACGACGTCGCCGAGACCGGCGGCATGGACGTGGCCCCTCACCCGCACACCGGCCTGCAGACGGTCAGCTGGCTGTTCACCGGGGAGATCGAGCACCGCGACAGCCTCGGCTCCCACGCGATGGTGCGCCCCGGCGAGCTGAACCTGATGACCGCCGGCCGCGGCATCGCGCACTCGGAGGTCTCCACCGCGGCCACCACCGTCCTGCACGGCGTCCAGCTGTGGGTGGCGCTGCCCGAGGCGAGCCGGGAAGCCGCGCCCGACCTCACCCACCACGTGCCCGAGCCGGTGCCGGTCGACGGGGCCACGGTCCGCGTGCTGCTCGGCAGCCTCGCGGGGACCACCTCGCCGGTGCCCACCCACACCCCGTTGCTGGGGGCGGAGCTGCTGCTGGACCCCGCCGCGGAGGTGACCCTCCCCGTCGACCCGTCGTACGAGCACGGGGTCCTGGTGGACTCGGGCCCGGTGCTGCTCGAGGCCACCGAGCTGAAGCCGGCGGACCTCGGCTGCACCGCACCCGGGGCGGACCGGCTGACCCTGACTAACCCGGGTGACGAGACGGCGCGGGTGCTGGTCCTCGGCGGGGAGCCGTTCCGCGAGCCGATCACCATGTGGTGGAACTTCGTCGGCAGGTCCCACGACGAGATCGTGGAGTACCGCGACGCGTGGGAGCGCGGGTCGCAGCGGTTCGGCCGCGTCGCGGGGTACGCCGGTCGGCCCGGCCGGATCCCCGCCCCGCCGCTGCCGAACGTCCGCATCAGGCCGCGGCTGAACCCACCCGGCCCCGGCGACCCCAGCGCGTGGGGCTGAGCGGCGTCTCCTTTCGGCGGATGGCAGGCTAGGTCGGGTGAACGTACTCCGCACCCCCGATGACCGCTTCGCCGACCTCCCCGACTTCGAGCACCCCGCCCGGTACGCCGAGGTCCCCGACGGCGAGGGCGGCACCCTGCGCATGTCGTACGTCGACGTGGGACCCGCCGACGGGCCGGTGGCGCTGCTGCTGCACGGCGAGCCGACCTGGTCCTTCCTGTACCGCCACGTGATCCGGACCCTCAGCGCCGAGGGCGTGCGCTGCATCGCCCCGGACATGGTGGGCTTCGGCCGCTCCGACAAGCCGGCCGACGTCGCCGACCACTCCTACGCACGCCACGTCGAGTGGACGCGCGCGCTGGTCCTCGACGTGCTCGACCTGCAGGACATCACGATGGTCGGCCAGGACTGGGGCGGGCTGATCGGCCTGCGCCTGGTCGCCGAGCACCCCGACCGGTTCTCCCGGGTGGTCGCGGCCAACACCGGCCTGCCGACCGGGGACTACGGGATGCCCGACATCTGGTGGCAGTTCCGCCGGGCCGTGGAGACCGCGGAGGTCCTCGACGTCGGCCGGCTCGTCGACTCGGGCTGTGCGCGCCCGATGGCCCCGGAGGTGCGCGCCGCCTACGACGCGCCGTTCCCCACCGAGGAGCACAAGGCAGGGCCGCGGGCGATGCCGTCCCTGGTGCCGACCACGCCGGAGGACCCGGAGACGATGGCGAACCGCGCCGCGTGGGACGTGCTGACGCGGTGGGAGAAGCCGTTCCTGGTCGCGTTCAGCGACTCCGACCCGATCACCGCGGCGATGGCGCCGATCCTGCGCAAGACGGTCCCGGGTGCCGCCGCGCTCGCGCACCCCGTCATCGAGCGCGCCGGCCACTTCCTGCAGGAGGACGCCGGCGAGGACCTCGGGTGCGTCGTCGCCGAGCTGATGGCGCGGTGAGGCGGCCCGCCACCGGCTGACCGGGTCCGGGAAGCTAGGCGCCGGCCACCTCGCGCCGGTCGTCGGGCAGGCGCCGGGTGAGACCGGCGCGGTCGAGGTGCTCGAGCAGCGGCAGCACGACCCGGCGGCTGGTGCCGAGCCGTTGCCGCGCCTGGCTCGTGGTGAACGGCTGGGGCAGCTCGGCGAGCCACTGCGCCGCCAGCCGGTCGGCGCCGGGCAGCAGCACGATCCCGGGCGCGGGACGCAGCAGCAGCCCGGCCTTCGCGGCGGCGGCCGCTGCCTTGTTGTCCAGGCCCACCTCACGCAGCCGGTCCGCGGTCGGGGCCGCGAACGGCTCCGCCGCCAGGTCCGCACGGACCGCGTCGACGGCGCGCTGCAGCCCGGCCGGGAGTACGGCGGACGCTCCCGACGTCACCCGTCCCGCGTCCACCCGGAGCGGCGGCCGGAGGACGGCCCGGGCCAGCTCGGCCGAGGGGAGGCCCAGTCGTCCGGCCAGCGCCGGCAGCGGCAGGCCCGGGTCCAGCGGCGAGCTGCGGGCGTGCTCGGCCACGAGGTCGGCTGCCGTGGTCGCGGCGCCGGCGGCACGTTCGTCGCTGAGCAGCCAGCCGTCGGCCCGCACCGCCGGGACGGAGCCGACGGCGGAGTCGTCGACGGGCACGCCGATCCGGCGCAGGTCGTCGACCCGGACCAGCCCGCGCCGGCGTACCTCCTCGGCGAGGTCGGCGTCCTGCACCGGGGCGAGCTGCTTGGCGCGCGCGGTGGCCGCACCGCGGCGGCGCAGCGGCGGCGGCAGCGGGTCGAGCACGGTGACGCCCCACACCTGGCGGCTGCCGGGGTCGCGCAGCAGCGCCCGGTCGCCGATGCGCAGCGGCAGCGTGCGGTCCAGCCGGACCCGGACCAGGTCGTCGGACAGCGGCCGGCAGTGCGTCGCGACGGAGGTGGCCCCGACGTGGAGCAGCGGGCGCTCGGGCGGGGGACCGGCCGACCCGCCCGCCGGGGACACCCGCACGTCGAGCACGTCGGTGTGGTGCCAGGCGCCCGGGGTGACCAGCGCGCTGCCCCGCTCGAGGCGGCCCGTACCGTCGCCGGCGAGGTTGAGGGCGACCCGGGCCACCCCTGCCACCGCGTCGGCATCGCGTTCCAGGGACTGCACGCCGCGCACCCGCACCGTGGCGTCGCCGACCGCGAGCGTGTCGCCGACCCGGACGGTGCCGGCGGGGAGCGTGCCTGTGACCACGGTGCCGGCGCCCCTGATCGTGAACCGGCGGTCGACCCACAGCCGGACGTCGGCGCCCGGGTCGGGGGTGGGCAGGCTCGACACCATCTCCACCAGGTGGTGTCGCAGCTCGTCCAGGCCCGCCCCGGTGTGTCCGCTCACGGCGACGACGGGCGCGGTCCGCAGGGATGTGCGCTCGATCTCGGCGCGCACCCGGGCGACGGCCGGCGCCGGGTCGGCGAGGTCGGAGCGGGAGACGGCGACCACGCCGTGGGAGACGCCCAGCGCGTCGAGGGCGGCGAGGTGCTCGGCGGCCTGCGGCATCCACGGGTCGTCCGCGGCCACCACCAGCAGCGCAGCCGGCACCGGGCCGATCCCGGCGAGCATCGTGGAGATGAACCGCTCGTGGCCCGGGACGTCGACGAAGGCGACGTCCCCGACCGGGTCCAGCGAGGTCCACACGTAGCCGAGCTCGATGGACAGCCCGCGCCGGTGCTCCTCCTCGAGCCGGTCCGGGTCGTGGCCGGTGAGGGCGCGGACCAGGGTGGACTTGCCGTGGTCGACGTGGCCGGCGGTGGCGATCACGTGCACGTCGTCACCCCTCCTGCCGTTCGGCTGCCCGTCGTACCGCCGCGGCGACCAGGCGGTCGTCCTCGGGCGGGACCATCAGCAGGTCGAGGAAGAGGCGCCCACGCGCGACGTGGCCCACCACCGGGGGGTCGCCGAGCCGCAGTGGCTTCGCGAGCCCCGGGGGGAGGGCGACCGCGGCGCTCGGCAGCTCCACGCCCGGGGCGCCCCCGCCGCCGACCGCGGCACGGGAGGGCACCGCCTCGGCCGCGACGACGTCGGCCAGCTCCGCGACCAGCCTCTCGGCCCGCACGGCCAGGTCCTCGACGGCGGCCGACAGCGCTGCCGTGACCGGCGGCGTGGGCCCGGTGAGCGTGGCCTCGAGCGCGGCCAGCGTGAGCTTGTCCACGCGCATCGCACGGGCGAACGGGTGCCGGCGCAGCCGTTCCACCAGCTCGGCCCGGCCCAGCAGCAGCCCGGCCTGGGGCCCGCCGAGCAGCTTGTCGCCGGACGCGGTCACCAGGTCGGCCCCCTCACGAAGAGACGCGGAGGCGCTCGGCTCGTCGGGCAGCCGGGGGTGCGGGGCGAGCAGGCCCGACCCGATGTCGGCGACCACGGGCACGGGCAGGCCGGCCAGCTCGGCGACCGGCACGGAGCTGGTGAAGCCCTCCACCACGAAGTTCGAGGGGTGCACCTTCAGCACGAAGGCGGTGTCCTCGTCCACGGCGCGCGCGTAGTCGTCGAGCCGCACCCGGTTGGTGGTGCCCACCTCGCGCAGCGTCGCGCCCACGGACTCGACGAGCTCGGGGATGCGGAACCCGTCGCCGATCTCCACCATCTCGCCCCGGGCGACCACGACGTTGCGTCCCGCGGCCAGGGCGCAGGTCACGAGGGCCAGCGCCGCCGCGCCGTTGTTCACCACGTGGACGCCTCCTGCGTCCGGCACGGCGTCGGCGAGTGCGGCCATCGCCGACCGGCCCCGGCGGCCCCGCCGCCCGGTTCCGAGGTCGAGCTCGACGTCGGTCGCGCCGGCGGCCACGGTGACCGCCTCCACCGCCGCCGGAGAGAGCGGGGCCCGCCCGAGGTTGGTGTGCACCACGACGCCGGTGGCGTTGACCACCCGGCGCATGGCCGAGGCGGAGCCGGGAACAAGGTCGACCGCGGCGTCGGCGACGTCCGCAGGGGAGATGTCGCCGGCCCGGCACCGCTCCTGTGCGGCCCGCACCGCCTGCTTGACCAGCCGGGCCCCGACCCGTTCGGCCGCAGCACGCAGGCGCGGGTCGGCGAGGAGCTGGTCCGTCCGCGGCGTCGAGCGGCGCCGGTCGGTCACGCGTGCCTCCCAGGGTCCGGCTGCGGCTGCTTGCCTGGATTCCATCACGCCGGACCGCCGGTGCCCAGGACCGGCCCCCGGGTGCGACGGCACCAGCGTGAGGCCACGGCCCTCCGGCCGGCGCCGCGCGGTGGGCGCGCGGCCCGTGCGTCCGGCTAGCGCCGGCCCCCGGTGTCTCCCGACAGCCGCTGTGCCAGCCAGATCGGCACGATCGACAGCAAGATCAGCACGACCGCGACCACGTTGACCACCGGTGCCTGGTTGGGCCGGAACAGGTTCTGCAGGATCCAGATCGGCAGCGTGGTCACGCCCTGGCCGGCGGTGAACGTGGTCACGATGATCTCGTCGAAGCTCAGCGCGAAGGCCAGCAGACCACCGGCGAGCAGCGCCGAGCGCAGCTGCGGGAAGGTCACCAGCCGGAAGGTCGTCCAGGTGCCGGCACCGAGGTCGGCGGAGGCCTCCTCCAGGCTCCCGCCGAGGCGCCGCAGCCGGGCCTGGACGTTGTTGAAGACGGTCACGATCGTGAACGTGGCGTGCGCGACGATCAGGGTCATCAGCGACAGCTGGATCGCCAGGATGCCCCGGAAGGCGTTGTTGAGGGCGATGCCGGTGACGATGCCGGGCAGCGCGATCGGCAGGATCACCAGCAGGTTCACGGAGTTCTTGCCGAAGAACTCGAAGCGCTGCAGGGCCAGGGCGAGCAGGGTGCCGAGCAGCAGGGCGCTGCTCGTCGCCACCAGGGCCACCTGCACGCTGGTGAGGACCGCGTCGCGGGCGCCCTGGCTGCGCCAGGCCCGGCCCCACCACTCCAGGGTCAGGCCCTCCAGCGGCCAGGTCATCGCCTGGCTGGGGTTGAAGGAGTTCAGCAGCACCACGAGCAGGGGCAGGTAGAGCACCGCCAGGATCAGCACGGTGCCGGCCGCCAGCAGTCGGCGCGCGGCAGGGCTCAGGGTCATGCCGGGTCCTTCACAGGTTCTGGAGCGCACCGGTCCGGCGCACCGCGGCGAGGAACACGACCATGATCGTGATCGGGATCAACGCCAGGGCCGCCGCCAGCGGCAGGTTGTTCGCCGCACCGGCGTTGACGTACACGAGGTTTCCGAGCATCTGGTTGGCGCCCCCGACGATGTTGACGGTGATGTAGTCGCCCAGCGTCAGGGAGAAGCTGAAGATGGACCCCGCGATGATGGCCGGGTACAGCAGCGGGAGGATCACCGAGCGCACCGTCCGCCAGCTCCGGGCGCCCAGGTCGCTCGAGGCGTCCAGCAGCGAGTCCGGCACCCGCTCGAGCCCGGCGAAGATCGGCAGGATCACGTAGGGCAGCCAGATGTAGGCCTGGGTGATCACCACCGCGGGCAGCCCGTAGCCGAACGACTCGACCCCGAGGGGTGCGCCCAGCCACTCCACCAGGCCGCCGTCGGAGAGCATCGACCGCCAGGCGTAGGCCTTCACCAGGTAGCTGGCCCACAGCGGGGTGAGCACCGCGATCACCAGCATCCGCTGCACCCGGGGCGTGGCCACCTTGGCCATGTAGAAAGCGATCGGCAGGGCAGCCAGTACGTCGATCACGGTCACCAGCGCGGCCACCCCGACGGTGCGCAGGGTCACCGTGCGGTAGAGCTCCTCGGTGAGCACCCTCGTGATGTTGTCCAGCGTCCACGTCGACCGGTCGAGGTCGCCGGTGAAGCTGTCCACGGTCCACAGCGCGGTGACGAGCAGGGCGGCCAGCGCGACGACGTACACCAGGACCAGCCAGGTCAGCGGCGCCGCGAGCAGCAGCCCGAGCCGGAGCCGCGGGCTGCGGCTGAGGACCGAGGAGAGCCGCCGTGCGGCCGTCCCCCGGGGGACGGGGACGGCCGCGCGGGCGGTGTCGGAGGACATCCAGGTCAGCCCTTGATCTCGGTCCAGGCCTGGGTCCACTGCTGGTAGTCGGTGCACTCGGCGTCCTCGCGGCCGTCGAGGCACTCCTTGACCGGCGTGCGCCAGTACCACAGCTGCTCGCTGTAGGACTCGTCGCCGGCGTGGAAGACCTCGCAGTGGTCCGGGTTCTCGGTCTCCGCGCAGGCTGCCTCGCTGTTGGGTGCCTCGCCGAAGTACTCGGTGGCCTGGGCGTTGGCCTCCGGGCTGACGATGTGGTTCATCCACGCGTAGGCGCAGTTCGGGTTGTCCGCCTGCGACGACAGCATCCAGGTGTCGTTCCACGCGGTGGCGCCCTCCTCGGGCAGCACGGCCTGGATG
This sequence comes from uncultured Actinomycetota bacterium, assembly GCA_963747975.1. Classification (GTDB taxonomy): domain Bacteria; phylum Actinomycetota; class Actinomycetes; order Propionibacteriales; family Nocardioidaceae; genus Nocardioides_C. The sequence goes on along the minus strand of CAVVHI010000003.1, from coordinate 858,954 downwards.
TTGGGCTTGTCGATCGCGTTCACGATCACCTGCCACGTGGTGCCGATGACGCTGTCGCCGGTCTGGAAGGCCTGGATCTCCTTGAGGTAGTCCGACCAGTACTCCCCGACGTACTGCCGCTGGGTCTTCAGCAGCTCGACGGCCGCGTCGAGCTGCTCCTGGTCGAGGGCGTAGGGGTTCTCGATGCCGAGGTCGGGCTGGGTCTTCATCAGGTACAGCGCCGCGTCCGCGATGTAGATCGGGGAGTCGTAGGCGGTGACCTTGCCCTGGTACTTCTCCAGCTCCGAGGGCTCGAAGACCGCGCCCCACGAGCTCGGCTCGTCCACCACGTCGGCGTTGTACATCAGCAGGTTCGCGCCGTAGCCGTGCGGGATCCCGTAGTTGACACCGTCCACGGTGTTCCACTCGGTGTCCTTGAGGAAGTCGAAGATCCCCTCGTAGTTCTCCACCAGGTCGGTGTTGACCGGAGCGGCGTCCCCGCTGGCGATCAGCCGCAGGGACAGGTCGCCGGACGCCGCGATGACGTCGTACTCGCCGGACTTGGCGAGGTTGAGCGCCTCGTCGGAGGTGCCGTACACCTTGCTGGTGACCTGGCAGCCCGTCTCCTCCTCGAAGGAGGACACCCAGTCGACGTTCGGGTCGTTGCTGCCGTCCTCGACGTAGCCGGGCCAGGCGAGGATCGACACCTGCCCCTCGTTCTCGCCGAGCTCCTGGACGGCCTCGCCGCCCCCGCTGCTGGTGCCCGCGTCGTTGCCGCACGCGGCGAGGGCGACGAGCGAGACCGCGGTCAACGCGGCGGCCGCGGTACGGCGACCGCCCCGTCGCCTCAGGTTGTGCTTCATGAGTTCTCCATCTCGATGGGGGATGCGGCCTCGTCCGCGAGCGGCACGAGGTCCTCGGTCGACCAGGCGGCGACGACGCTGTCGCCGCGGTGCTCGGGCTCGTCGTGGCTGCCTCTGCTCTGCTCCAGCACCACGAGCGGGGTGCCGTCCGACAGGCGGACGTGGAGGCGCTGCCCGGTGCCGAGGTAGATCGCCTCGGTGATCTCCCCGGCGACACGGATCACGCCGTCGCCGGAGGCCGGGGTCTCTCCGCCCGCGGTGGGGGAGAGGGTGATCTTCTCCGGTCGCAGGGCGTGGCTTCCCCCGCGTCCGAGCAGACGGCGCGAGGTCGCGTCGTCGAAGAGGTTCGAGGTGCCCACGAACGAGGCCACGTACGACGACCCGGGCCGCTCGTAGATCTCCGCGGGGGTGCCGAGCTGGACGACCTGCCCCTCGCTGAAGACCGCGATCCGGTCGCTGAGCGTCAGCGCCTCCTCCTGGTCGTGGGTGACGAACACGAACGTGATCCCGAGCTCGCGCTGCAGCTCCTTGAGCTCGACCTGCATCTGCTCGCGGAGCTTCAGGTCGAGGGCGCCGAGCGGCTCGTCGAGCAGCAGCACCTTGGGGCGCACCACGATCGACCGGGCCAGGGCCACGCGCTGCCGCTGCCCTCCCGAGAGCTGGTCCGGTCGTCGGTCGGCGAGGTGTCCGAGCCGCACGGTCTCGAGCGCCTCCCTGGCCTTGGCCTGCCGTTCCTTCCTGCCGACCTTGCGCACGCGAAGGCCGTAGGCGACGTTTTCCAGCACGTTCATGTGCGGGAACAGTGCGTAGTCCTGGAAGACGGTGTTGACGTTGCGGTCGAACGGCGCGGTGCGGGTCACGTCCTGGCCGTCGAGCTCGATGTGGCCGTCGGTGGCCCGCTCGAACCCGGCGATCAGGCGCAGCACCGTGGTCTTCCCCGACCCGGAGGGTCCGAGCATCGAGAAGAACTCGCCGTCGACGATGTCGAGGTCGATCCTGTCGACCGCCGTGACGTCGGCGTACTTCTTGGTGACCGAGCGCAGCGAGATCGCGTACCGGCGCGGCGCGGTCGGGTCCAGGCTCATCGAGGTCCTCGGGTCGGGAGCGGGGCTGCGGCGTGGGTCACACCTCTCAGAAAGATATACAACCAGAGGTTATAGGTCTAGAGTTCCGGGGAACCGCCGATCCGGAGCCGGGAGGCAGGAGGGCCGCGCCGATGGCGATGCGTCACAGCTCGCGGACACGGTCGGCGGTGTTCGCCCCGCTGGGCGACCCCGGTCGCGCCGCACGCGTCGAGCAGCGGCTGGCCGAGGCGATCCGGGCCGGACTGCTCGCCGACGGCGAGCGCCTGCCGAGCGAGAGCGAGCTGGCCGCCATGCTCGGCGTGGCCACCGTGACCGCCCGGGAGGCACTCGTCTCCCTGCGGGCCCAGGGCCTGGTCACCACCGTGCGGGGCCGGGGCGGGGGCAGCTTCGTCCACCGCCCCAAGCACCAGGACGACGAGCTCCTCGGCTCGCGGCTCGCGTCGATGTCGCGGGTCGAGCTGCGCGACCGCGGCACGGTGTACCGGATCATCCTCGCCGGCTGCGCCGAGCTCGCCGCCGAGCGGGCGGACGCCTCGGACGTGCTGGACCTGCGCGCGCTTCTCCTGGCCCCCGGGGAGGCGGACGTCGGCCGGTGGCGGCACGCGGACTCCGAGCTGTTCCTCTCGGTCGCGGCGCTGACCCAGTCGGCGCGGATGACCAGGCAGGTGGTCGGTCTGGAGGCCGACTTCGGAGCCCTGCTGCGCCTGCCGTTCGCCGACCCCGGCTTCCGGGCGGCGGCCGTGCGACGGCACCTGGCCCTGGTCGACGCCATCGAGGCGCGGGACGGAGCGGGCGCGCGGGCGCAGGTGCACGAGCACGTCGACGATGCGCTGGGACGCGTGGTCGAGAGGCACGCACAGGTGCGACGATGAACCGGGGGAGCGCAGGTCGACGTACCGGAAAGGTTGTTCCCCGATGAAGGTGTCCACCCATGTCCTCGACCCGGCCGCCGCCGAGGTGACGGCGCTGTTCGCGCGGATCTTCGGCGAGCTCGACCGGATGCGCGCCCGGCTCGAGGAGGTCTTCGCCGCCGGGCCGGTCGACTCCCCGGCCGTGCTCGCGGCCGTCGAGCCGCAGGCGCTGGCGATCCTCGACGGGGGCGTCGCCTTCGGTGCCGGGTTCGTCGCCGCGCAGCACGCCCTGGGGGACCGGGCCCTCTACCTGGCCTGGTGGCAGGGACCGGACCGTCAGCTGCTGGGGGAGTCCGACGCGCCGGCAAGCGGGGCGCCGTTCGACTACACCCGCCGTGAGTGGTTCCGCGTGCCCGAGGGGACCGGTCGGGCGCACGTGACGGGGCCCTACGTCGACTACGTGTGCACCGACGAGTACGTCGTCACCTGCACGGCGCCGGTCCACGCGGGCGGCCGGATGGTCGGCGTCGTGGGCGCCGACGTGCTCGTGGAGACCCTGGAGACGCTGCTGCTGGACACGGTCAGCGCGGTCGGGGCGACCCTGGTCGGTGACCACGGCCGGACGATGGTCTCGGCCGACCACCGGGTGGCGCCGGGCTCGCTCGTCGACCTCGCCACGGTGCGCGAACGCACCGGCTGCGGCGACCTCCCGCTCACCGTGGTGGTGGCCTGACGGCCCGTCGGGCGGCAGGCCGGGCGGGGACCACCTGCCGAGGGGCCGAATGTCCCGGCCGACCGTGACGGGCGGCACTGCCGCCGAGGCCCGAGGCGCGGAATCCTGAAGGCCCCGAGGAGGAGGAGCCGCCATGGCCATCACGAGCCTGCCCGTCGTCGTCGGCGTGGACGGTGACGCACAGAGCGACCGAGCCCTGGACTACGCGGTCGGCGAGGCGCGTCGCCGCGGAGCGGGGATCACGATCGTGCACGTGATCACCGAGACCCAGCCGATCGCGACGCCCGTCGCGCTCTACAACGTCGACGCCTTCGGGGCGGTGGCGCGGCGGCTGGTGGCCGACGCCGAGCAGACCGTGCACGCGCTGGACCCGGACCTGCAGGTGCGCACGGTCGTGGAGCCCGGGCCGGGGTCGGCCGTCCTCGCCACGGTGGGGGAGGGGGCCTCCGCGATCGTCGTCGGCCACCGTCACCGGTCGCTGGTCAGCCGGATCCTCACGCACTCCATCGCCACCGGCCTGGCGGCGCGCGCCCACGCCCCGGTCATCAGCGTCCCCCAGGGGTGGGAGGAGCCGCGGCAGCCGCGTCCGGTCCTCGTCGGTGTCGACGAGGCGACCGCGGAGCACGACGCGCTGCGGGCAGCCTTCGTCGAGGCCGAGCTCCGCGACGTCGGCCTCGTGGTGCTGCACGCGTGGCGGCTGCCCACGGCCTACGACGCGGCGATCGTCTCGCAGGTCGCCGTCGAGGAGTGGCGGTCGGACGCGGCCGAGCAGCTGCGCAGCGCGCTGGCGCCACTGTGCGAGGAGCACCCGCAGGTCGGGGTGGAGGTGCTCGTCCGGCACGAGCACCCCGCGCCCGCCCTGGTGAAGGCGTCCCGGGACGCGGACCTCGTGGTGGTGGGGCGGCGCGGACACGGCGCGCCCTTCGGGCACCACCTCGGGTCGACCGGGCGCGCGCTGATCCGGGAGGCGGCCTGCCCGGTGATGGTCGCGCCGCAGCGCTGAGGGCGTATGGCGGAGGCGGACGGGAATCGAACCCGCCGGACCCAGGTACTGGGCCCCTACGGTTTTGAGGACCGCGCCCGTCACCAGACGAGAAACGCCTCCGCCGGACACTCTAGGTGCTGTGCGGACCGGCACGTAGATTGGCCCCGTGACCGCCACCACCCCACGCCCCGACCCAGCCCAGGACCACGGTGCGCCGCTGCGGCTCACCCAGTACGCCGCCGGAGGGGGATGCGCCTGCAAGGTGCCGCCCGGCGAGCTCGAGGGGATCCTCGCCGACCTGCCGACCAGCCACGAGGGCGGTGACCTCCTGGTCGGTCTCGACCACGGCGACGACGCGGCGGCGGTCCGCATCGACGGCGACCGGGCCGTGGTCGCCACCGCGGACTTCTTCACCCCCGTGGTGGACGACGCCTACGACTGGGGCCGCATCGCCGCCGCCAACGCCCTCTCCGACGTCTACGCCATGGGGGGCATGCCTCTCGTCGCGGTCAACCTGCTGGCCTGGCCGCGCGACCGGATCCCGTTCGAGCTCGCGGCCGAGGTGCTGCGCGGTGGCGCCGACGTCTGCGTGGAGGCGGCCACCCACCTGGCGGGCGGGCACAGCATCGACGACCCGGAGCCCAAGTACGGCCTCGCGGTCACCGGCATGGCCGACCCGGCTCGGCTGCTGCGCAACGACGCCGGACGGGCCGGCCTGCCGCTCACCCTGACCAAGCCGCTGGGCCTCGGCGTGCTCAACAACCGCCACAAGGCGACCGGCGAGCGGTTCGAGGAGGCGGTCGCGGTGATGACCACGCTCAACCGCGACGCATCGCGGGCAGCGGTCGCCGCCGGTCTGCGCTGCGCGACCGACGTCACCGGCTTCGGCCTGCTGGGACACCTGATGAAGCTGGCGCGCGCCAGCGAGGTCACCGCCGTCGTCGACGCCGCGGCGGTCCCGTACGTCGACGGGGCGCGACAGTCCCTCGCCGCCGGGTTCGTGCCGGGCGGCAGCCGGCGCAACCTCGACTGGGTCCGGCCGCACCTGTCGTCGTCGCTGCCCGAGGACGAGCTGGTGCTGCTCGCCGACGCCCAGACCTCGGGCGGTCTGCTGGTCGCCGGCGAGCTGCCCGGGCACCCGGTCGTCGGTGAGCTGGTGCCCCGCCGGGACCACCTCGTCGAGGTCCGCTGAGCGCAGCGACGCCACCGCGGGCATGAACCGCGACCGGCTGGGTAGGTTGGCGGCCAACGGGAGGAGAGCACCGATGGTTTCTCGCAAGGCGTTCCTCGGCTGGCCGGTCGCTGCGCCAGCTGTCCGGCCGCGACCCGCTCGGCCGCGGTCCCTCGGTCCGGTCCAGGCGGACCGAGGAGACGGTCTCCCGCACCACCGGTGCCGACCGCGTCGCCCGCAGTGTCTGCCCCTACTGCGCCGTCGGGTGCGGCCAGCGGATCTTCGTCAAGGACGAGCAGATCCTCTCAGATCGAGGGCGACCCCGACAGCCCGATCTCGCGCGGACGGCTGTGCCCGAAGGGCTCGGCGAGCAAGAACCTCGTCACCAGCGGCCTGCGGGAGACCACGGTGAAGTACCGCCGGCCCTTCGGGACCGAGTGGGAGGAGCTCGACCTCGACACGGCGATGGAGATGATCGCCGACCGGGTCGTCAAGGCCCGCGACGACACCTGGCAGGACGTCGACGAGGAGGGCCGCAAGGTCCGCCGTACCCTCGGCATCGCCAGCCTCGGAGGAGCCACCCTCGACAACGAGGAGAACTACCTCATCAAGAAGCTGTTCACGGCGATGGGCGCACTCCAGATCGAGAACCAGGCGCGCATTTGACACTCCGCCACCGTCCCCGGTCTGGGGACCAGCTTCGGGCGCGGCGGCGCCACCGGGTTCCAGCAGGACCTCGCCAACGCTGACTGCATCGTCATCCAGGGCTCCAACATGGCCGAGGCCCACCCCGTGGGCTTCCAGTGGGTGGTCGAGGCGAAGGCCCGCGGGGCGAAGATCATCCACGTCGACCCCCGGTTCACGCGCACCAGCGCGCTCGCCGACACGTTCGTGCCGCTGCGCGCCGGCACCGACATCGTGTTCCTCGGCGGGATCATCAACTACGTCCTCGAGCACGAGCTGGACTTCCGCGAGTACGTCGTCAGCTACACCAACGCGGCGCACATCGTCAGCGAGGAGTACCAGGACACCGAGGACCTCGACGGCCTGTTCTCCGGGCTTCGACCCCGAGACCCGCACCTACGACCCCGAGAGCTGGCAGTTCGAGGCCCACGAGCGCGAGGGCGAGGAGCGCCAGGACCAGGCCATGCAGCGCGAGACCGCCAGCGCCCTGCAGCACGAGACGCACGGCATCGAGGTGACCTCGCGGCCACCGCGGGACGAGACGCTGCAGCACCCGCGCTGCGTCTACCAGATCCTCAAGCGCCACTACTCCCGCTACACCCCGGAGATGGTGGCCGAGGCCTGCGGCGTCTCCAAGGAGGCGTTCCTCGAGGTCTGCGAGGCGTGGACGAAGAACTCCGGGCGCGACCGCACCACCGCGCTGGTCTACAGCGTGGGCTGGACCCAGCACAGCGTCGGCGTGCAGTACATCCGCACCGGCTCCATCCTCCAGCTGCTGCTGGGCAACATGGGCCGGCCCGGTGGCGGGATCCTGGCGCTGCGCGGCCACGCCAGCATCCAGGGGTCGACCGACATCCCGACCCTGTTCAACATCCTGCCCGGCTACCTGCCGATGCCGAACGCCGAGCAGCACCAGAACCTCCAGCAGTGGGTCGACTCGGTGCGCAAGCCCGGGTCCAAGGGGTTCTGGGCCAACGCCGGGGCCTACGGGATCAACCTGCTCAAGGCCTACTGGGGCGAGCACGCCACGGCCGAGAACGACTTCTGCTTCGACTACCTGCCCAGGATCACCGGCGACCACGGCACCTACCGCACGGTGCTCGACATGATCGACGGCAAGGTCAAGGGCTACTTCCTGCTCGGGCAGAACCCGGCCGTCGGGTCGGCGCACGGGCGGGCGCAGCGGCTGGGCATGGCCAACCTCGACTGGCTCGTGGTCCGCGACCTGTTCGAGATCGAGAGCGCGAGCTTCTGGCGGAGCTCCCCGGAGGTCGAGACCGGCGAGATCGTGCCGGAGGAGTGCCGCACCGAGGTGTTCTTGATGCCGGCGGCCTCCCACGTGGAGAAGTCGGGGACGTTCACCCAGACCCAGCGGATGCTGCAGTGGCGCGAGCAGGCCGTCGAGCCGCAGGGCGACTGCCGTTCGGAGCTGTGGTTCTTCTACCACCTCGGCCGGCTGGTCCGGGAACGGCTGAAGGACTCCACCGACCCCAAGGACCGGCCGGTCCAGGACCTCGCGTGGGACTACCCGGTCCACGGCGAGACGGCGGAGCCGGACCCCGAGGCGGTGCTGAAGGAGATCAACGGCTACGAGGTGGCCACCGGCCGGCCGCTGTCGTCCTTCAACGAGATGAAGGACGACGGGTCGACACTCGGCGGCTGCTGGATCTACACCGGCGTCTTCGCCGACGGGGTCAACCAGGCCGCACGCCGCAAGCCCGCCGGCGAGCAGGACTGGGTCGCCGCCGAGTGGGGCTGGGTCTGGCCCGCGAACCGGCGGATCCTCTACAACCGCGCCTCGGCGGACCCCGACGGGCGGCCGTGGAGCGAGCGCAAGGCCTACGTCTGGTGGGACGAGGAGAAGGGGGAGTGGACCGGCCACGACGTGCCGGACTTCGAGAAGACCAAGCCGCCGGGCTACCGCGCCCCCGAGGGGGCCGACGGCGTGGACGCCCTCGAGGGCGTCGACCCGTTCATCATGCAGGGCGACGGGAAGGGCGCGCTCTTCGTGCCGCAGGGCCTCATCGACGGTCCGCTCCCGACGCACTACGAGCCGGTGGAGTCGCCGTTCCGCAACCCCCTCTACGCCCAGCAGGCGAACCCGACGCGCAAGCAGTACGACCGCGAGGACAACCGGATGAACCCGGCTCCCCCGGAGCCGCACGCGGACGTCTACCCGTTCGTGTTCACCACCAGCCGGCTCACCGAGCACCACACCGCCGGCGGGATGAGCCGCTACCTCGAGCACCTCGCCGAGCTGCAGCCGGAGATGTTCGTCGAGGTCTCGCCCGAGCTCGCCGCGGAGCGGGGGCTGGAGCACAACGGCTGGTGCCACGTGGTCACCGCCCGGTCCGCGGTGGAGGGACGGGTCATGGTGACCGACCGGCTCTCGCCGCTGACGGTCGAGGGGCGCACCGTCCACCAGGTCTGGCTGCCCTACCACTGGGGCACCGGCGGGCTGGTCACCGGCGACTCGGCGAACGACCTGTTCGGCATCTCGCTGGACCCCAACGTGCTGATCCAGGAGACCAAGGTCGGCACCTGTGACGTCCGGCCGGGACGTCGCCCCGAGGGAGCCGAGCTGACCCGTCTCGTGCAGAGCTACAAGGACCGCGCCGGCATCCAGACAGGACGTGTACGCACCGGTCGTCACGACCGGGGCGGCCACCCGCGGCGACGACGAGGGCAACCCGACCCCCGACCCGAGTGAGGCGGACACATGATCGGCAGGAACAGCCTCTGGGGCCCGGTCGACCCGGCGGAGGAGACCGGGTACGACGACCCGCCGAAGCGCAAGGGCTTCTTCACCGACACCAGCATCTGCATCGGCTGCAAGGCGTGCGAGGTCGCGTGCAAGGAGTGGAACGACGTCCCCGACCACGGCTTCGACATGCTGGGCACGTCCTACGACAACAGCCACTCGCTCAACGCCAACCAGTGGCGGCACGTGGCCTTCATCGAGCAGCCGCGCCGCACCGGCGACCAGGAGCCCGGGATGCGGCAGCCGCCGGTCGACCTGGGCATGCCGACCGTGGGGCCGGAGCACCCGGACGGGCCGGGGACGGCCGGCGCCGACGGCCTGGTCGGGGAGAAGCCGGACTTCCGCTGGCTGATGTCCTCCGACGTGTGCAAGCACTGCACCCACGCCGCGTGCCTCGACGTGTGCCCGACCGGCTCCCTGTTCCGCACCGAGTTCGGCACCGTCGTGGTGCAGGACGACATCTGCAACGGATGCGGCTACTGCGTGCCGGCCTGTCCCTACGGCGTCATCGACCGGCGCAAGGGGGGCGAGGACGCGCTCGGCAAGGCGGTGCTCAACGACGGGATCGCCCAGAAGTGCACGCTGTGCTACGACCGGCTCAAGGCCGACCAGACCCCGGCGTGCGCGCAGGCCTGCCCCACCGAGTCGATCCAGTTCGGCGACGTCGAGGAGCTCCGGGACCGCGCGAACCAGCGGGTCGCCCAGCTGCAGGAGGCCGGGATCATGGACGCCCGGCTCTACGGCAACGACCCGGACGACGGCGTGGGCGGCACCGGTGCGTTCTTCCTGCTCCTCGACGAGCCCGAGGTCTACGGCTTCCCGCCGGACCCTGTGGTGACCACCAAGGACCTGCCGCAGATGTTCAACCGCGCCACGGCGGCGGCACTGGCGATGCTCGCCGGCGCGGCGATCTCGTTCCTGGGGAGGCGTGGATGAGCCCGGGCGTGGACCGGACCGGTCCGGAGGACACGCGACCGGCCCGCGAGGCCGTGATCGGCTACGACGGCAGCGGCAACGCTCGGCGGCGGGGCCGGCGCCGTGGCCGTGGGGGTGGCGGCGACCGGTCGATGGTGCCCGAGGCCACGTTCAGCTCCTACTACGGACGCCCGGTGGTCAAGCCGGCACCGTGGGAGCACGACATCGCGGCCTACCTGTTCTCCGGCGGGCTGGCGGCCGGGTCCTCGCTGCTCGCCGCCGGCGCCGACCTCAACGACCTCCCGGCGCTGCGGCGCACCGGCCGGCTCGCCGCCCTCGGTGCGCTCGGCTTCAGCATGGCGGCGCTGGTCCACGACCTGGGCAAGCCGTCGCGGTTCGTCAACATGCTGCGCACGGTCAAGCTGACCTCGCCGATGTCGGTCGGCACCTGGATCCTCTCGATCTACGGCCCGTTCGCCGGGGCCGCCGCGGCGTCGGAGGCGCTCGGGATGCTCGCCGGTGAGCAGGCACGCGGCCCGCTGGCGCTGCTGCGGGGGGCGGGCCGCCCGGCGGGCCTGCTCGCGGGACTGACCGCGCCGCCGGTGGCCGCCTACACCGCGGTGCTGCTGGCCGACACGGCGACCCCCACGTGGCACGACGCGTACAAGGAGCTCCCGTTCGTCTTCGTCAGCTCCGCGCTGGCCGCCTCGGGCGGCCTGGGCATGATGGCCGCTCCGGTCGACCAGGCGGGGCCCGCACGCCGGATGGCGGCCGGCGGGGCCGTGTTCGAGCTGCTCGCCGAGCAGCAGATGGAGCGCTCCATGGGGCTGACCGCCGAGCCGCTGCACGAGGGCCGCGCGGGCAGGCTGATGAAGGCGGCGAAGGTGCTCACCGCCGCCGGAGCGGCCGGGGCGCTGCTCGGCGGGCGGAGCCGCGCCCTGTCCGCGCTGTCCGGCGCGGCGCTGATGGCGGGCTCGGTGTGCACCCGCTTCGGCGTCTTCGAAGCGGGGCTGGCCTCGGCGGAGGACCCCAAGTACACCGTCGTCCCGCAGCGTGAGCGTCTCGAGCGGGGGGAACCGGTCCGCTACCACGGCTAGTCCCCGCACCGCCCGGCTCGGGCACGGACGGAGTCGAGATGGCGAGCACAGCAGGGACCGCGCGCACAACCGGGTCGCAGACCCCGTCGGGCAACCGATGGCTGCTGGTGGGGGCAGCGCTCCTGCTGCAGTTCTCCATCGGTGCGGTCTACGCCTGGAGCGTCTTCGCCAAGGCCCTGCAGGAGGCCGAGCCGTGGAGCCTCAGCAAGGTCGAGGCGTCGCTGCCGTTCACGGTCACCATCGCGATGATCTTCCTCGGCACCTACACCGGCGGCCGGATCCAGGACCGCAAGGGGCCGCGGGTGGTCGCGCTGACCGGCGGCGTGATCTACGCGGTCGGGATCCTGCTGGCCTCCTTCGCCCGCGGTGGTGACCAGCTCTGGCTGCTGATCGCCGGGTACGGCGTGATCGGCGGCTTCGGCCTCGGCGCGGCCTACATCGTGCCGATCGCCATGCTGCAGAAGTGGTTCCCCGACAAGTTGGGCCTGATCACCGGCCTCGCCGTCGGTGGCTTCTGCTTCGGGGCGGTGCTCCCCTCGCCGGTGGCGCAGTGGCTCATCGCGCAGGACCCTGCCCAGCCCACGAAGGCCTTCTTCTGGCTCGGCCTCGCCTACCTGGTCATGTCGCTCACCGGCGCGGCGTTCTTCAAGAACCCGCCGGAGGGCTACGTGGTCCCCGGCTACGAGCAGGGCGGCGGCGTTGGTGACCGGGGCAAGGACTTCACCCAGGGTGAGGCGCTGCGCACCCCCCAGTGGTACCTGCTCACCTCGATCCTGACGCTGAACACCGCGGTCGGGATCGCGCTGATCTCCCAGGCCGCAGGCAGCGCCGCCGGCATCGCCGGCTACAGCGCGGCGGGCGCGGCCACGGTCGTGGGGGTCCTCGCGATCTTCAACGGTGCCGGCCGGATCGTGTGGGCCGCCGCCTCCGACTACGTCGGCCGGATGCCGGCGTTCGCGGCGATGCTCGGCCTGCAGGGTGCGTGCCTGCTGATCCTCCCGCACGCCGGGAACGCCGCGCTGTGGTTCGTCCTCGCGGCGGTGGTCTACCTCTGCTACGGCGGCGGGTTCGGGACGATGCCGGCGACGGCGGGCGACTACTTCGGCGTCAAGTTCGCCGGTGCCATCTACGGTCTGATGCTGATCGCCTGGAGCATCGCCGGCGTGGTCGGCCCGATCCTCATCGCCTGGCTGTTCAGCACCGGGGAGCCCAACTACACGTTGGGCTACACGGTCATGGGGGTCATCGGCCTGGCCGGCGTCGCGCTCACCGTCGTCACCAAGAAGCCGAAGGCCCGCACCGAGCCGGCCCCGGCCTGACCTGCCGGCCCGGCCGCGGTCACACCGTCGCGCCGGCCTGCTCGGCGAGGGCCACCAGGCTGCGTACGCAGTCGGTCTCCCGGCGCGGGTCCCAGGCGAGTACGACGGGCGACGGGTCGGTCCCGGAGACCGGCACGAACGCCAGGCCGGGCTGGCGGTAGGCCTCGACCATCCCCTCGGGCACCAGGTCGACTCCCCGGCCCAGGCCGATCTCGCCGAGCCACTCCTCCACGGTCGCGGCGCGGCTGGACACGACCGGGGCGTCGGGGCCACGGAGCCGGGCCAGGTACCAGCGGTCGGCGAAGACCGGGTCGGTCACCAGGTGCGTGCGCAGGAACGGCAGCCGCGCGAGGTCCGCCACCGTGATCCCGGCCGAGCCGGCCAGCGGGTGGTCGTCGGCCAGCACCAGGTGCAGCCGGTCCCGGCCGACCTCGACCGTGCGCAGCCGGTCCAGGCCGGTGAACGGCGGGCGCACCAGGGCCGCGTCGCTCGAGCCGTCGAGGAGCCCCGCCGACGGGTCGTCCCACTCGAACTGCCGCAGCTGCAGGTCGACGTCGGGGTGGCCGCGGCTGAAGTCGGTGACCAGACGACGCGCGGGCGCGGTGAGGGAGAACGACACGAAGCCCAGGCGCAGGGACGTCTCCACCCCGCGGCGCACCCGGGCGGCCGCCTCGCGCAGGTCGTCGGCGGCCGCGAGCGTCCGCCGGGCCCCGGGGAGCAGCTCGACGCCGGCCGCGGTGAGCCGCACGCCGCTGCTGGACCGGTCGAACAGCCGCAGCCCGAGGTCGCGTTCCAGCGCCTTCACCTGCTGGCTCAGCGTCGGGGAGGTGATCAGCAGCCGGGACGCGGCACGCGCGAAGTGCAGCTCCTCCGCCACGGTGACGAAGTAGCGCAGCTGCCGCAGGTCCATGGCCAGCGATGTTAGGCAGCGTCGAAGGACCGTGTGGCGAAAAGACATCGACCTGCTCCACTGGTCTGCGCCAGCCTCGTCCGCGGCCTGGATGGCCCAGGCCGCAGACCACACGGAGCCACCGAATGACCACCATCCTTCCTCCTGCCGAGCTCGGGCTCGAGGAGCTGGCCGCCACCGTCCGCGGGCCGGTCCTGGCCGGCCACGACCCCGCGGCCGCGGGCGAGATCACCACCTTCAACCTCGCGGTCACCCACCGTCCCGCCGTCGTCGTGGGGGCCACCTCGGCCGAGGACGTCGCGGCGGCCGTCGGCTGGGCCGCGGACAGGCGGCTCCCGGTCGCGGTCCAGGCCACCGGGCACGGTCCGGTCCGAGCCTTCGAGGGCGGGGTGCTCGTCACCACGGCCCGGATGAGCGGCGTCGTCGTGGACCCGGTACGCCGGCGGGCCACCGCCGCGGCGGGCGTGCGCTGGGCGGACGTCGTGGCCGCGACGGCCGCGCACGGCCTGGCGCCGCTGAGCGGGTCGTCCTCGCAGGTCGGCGTGGTCGGCTACACGCTCGGCGGCGGCATGGGCTGCCTGGCCCGCGAGCACGGCTTCGCCGCCGACCACGTCCACCGGGTCGAGCTGGTCACCGCCGACGGACGGATCCGCTCCGTCACCGCGGACAGCGACCCGGACCTGTTCTGGGCGGTGCGCGGGGGCAAGGGCAACTTCGGCGTCGTCACCGCGTTGGAGTTCGGTCTGGTGCCGGTCTCCGAGATCTACGGTGGCGGTGTCTTCTTCCACGGCGACTCGGCGTCCGCCGTACTCCACGCGTTCCGGGAGTGGGCGCCGTCGCTGCCCGAGCAGGCCACCGCCTCGGTGGGCCTCATGCGGATGCCACCGATGGAGGAGCTGCCGGAGATCCTCCGTGGCCGCTTCGTGGTGCACCTGCGGTTCGCCTACAACGGTCCCGTGGCCGAGGGGGAGCGGCTGCTGGCGCCGATGCTCGCGGCCGGGGAGGTGCTGCTGCCGGCGGTCGGGCCGCTGCCGTACACGCAGGCCGACCTCATCCACCAGGACCCGACCGAGCCCCTCCCGGTGTGGGAGCGCGGCGGGCTGCTCGGGGAGCTGTCCGAGGAGACGGTCGAGTCCCTGCTGGACGTGGCCGGACCCGAGGTGGACAGCCCGCTGCTGATGGTCGAGATGAGGTTGATGGGCGGTGCGCTGGGCCGTCCCGCCGCGGTGCCGAACGCGGTGAGCGGACGCGAGGCGGCCTTCTCGCTGTTCCTGCTGGCCCCGCTCGTGCCCGGTCTCGAGGAGGCCGTGTCCGCGGCCGGGGACGCCGTCGTCTCCGCGCTGGGGCCGTGGCTGACCGGTACGGCGCAGCTGAACTTCTTCGGGCAGGCGGTGACGCCCGCGGCGGTCGCGACGGCCTGGGGGACCGACACCCACGCCCGGCTCCTGGAGGTCAAGCGTCGGGTCGACCCGGACAACGTGTTCGCCTTCGGGCACGCCCTTCTCGCCCGGGTCTGACCCGCGTAGGGGGAAGACGGGACCAACGACCCGTTTTCTCCGGAGCGTCCCGGACCTAGCCTCGCCCGGTGGCCGCCGGCGTCTCGGCGGCCACCGAGGTGAGACAGGTGGTTCCCGCGATGACTGCACTTCCGCTGTACGAGCGCGCGCTGCGTGACGCGTGGATGGCCGACGTGGACTTCGACCACGCCCCGTTCACGATCGCCTGGGAGGTGACCCGCGCGTGCGTGTTCTCCTGCGTGCACTGCCGGGCCGACGCCCAGCGGCGCCGTGACCCACGCGAGCTCAGCACGGAGGAGGGCTACCGGCTCATCGACCGGCTCGCGGAGTTCGGGTCGCCGATCCTGGTGTTCACCGGAGGCGACCCGATGATGCGGCGGGACCTGTTCGACCTCATCTCCTACGCCGACGACGCGGGCCTGCGCTGCTCGCTGACCCCCACGGCGACGACGTCACCGACCAAGCAACGGCTGCGCATGGCGGCGCTGGCCGGGGTCCGCCGGGTGGCGCTCAGTCTCGACGGCCCCTCGCCGGAGGTGCACGACGCGTTCCGCAAGGTCGAGGGGTCGTGGGAGCGGACCATGACCATCCTGCGGAACGCCCACGACGTCGGGCTGAGCACCCAGGTCAACACCACCGTCACGACACACAACGTGCACTTGCTGCCGGAGATGGTCGACTTCGTCCGTGACGTCGGCGCGGTCCAGTGGAGCGTCTTCTTCCTCGTCCCCACCGGGCGGGCGCAGCAGCTGTCGATGATCTCGCCCGAGGAGCACGAGCGCGTCCTGACCTGGCTCTACGAGCTCTCCCGGAGCAGCGACTTCGACATCAAGGCGACCGCGGCGCCGATGTACCGCCGGATCGCCGCGCAGGGTCGCGGCGACGGTGGGCCGCCGGCCGGCGCCGGGTTCGCCTTCCACGACGGCCTGGACCGGCCGGTGCAGGGCGTGAACGACGGCCGCGGGTTCCTGTTCATCTCCCACCTCGGCGAGATCATGCCGTCGGGGTTCCTGCCGCTGTCCGCCGGCAACGTCCGGGACGACGACGTGGTGGAGGTCTACCGCGACCACGACCTGTTCCGCTCGCTGCGCGACCCCTCCCGGCTCACCGGGAAGTGCGGGGCCTGCGAGTTCCGGGAGGTGTGCGGCGGCCAGCGGGGCCGTGCCTACGCCGTGACCGGCGACCCGCTGTCCTCCGACCCGGCGTGCGCCTACGTGCCTGCCGGCTGGCGGGCCTGACCGGCTGGGGCGCCTGCCGTCGAGGGCAGCCGGACCGTGAACGTGGTGCCGCGGCCGAGCTCGGACTCCACCTCGATCCGGCCGTGGTGCCGCTCGACGATCCGCTTCACGATCGTCAGGCCGAGCCCGGTGCCGGGGATGTCGAGCGCCTCCGGGTTCGTGGAGCGGAAGAACTCGGTGAACAGCTGCTGCTGGTCCTCGGGCGAGATCCCGATGCCCTGGTCGACGCAGCGCAGCACGACCTGCCCGTCGTACTGCCCCACGCCGCAGGTGACCGTGCTGCCGGCCGGGCTGAACTTCACCGCGTTGCCGAGCAGGTTCGTCACCACCCGGTCGAGCTCGGCGGTGCTGCCGTAGGCGGTCACCTCCGTGGTGGCGCCGACCAGCTCGAGGTGCACCCGCTGCCGGGCCGCGGCGGCCTCGAGCATCTCCGCGGCGTTGCGCACGACCTCGGCGAGGTCCACCGGCGCGGGCACGAACGGCCGGCGCGGGTCACCGACCTTCGACAGCAGCAGGAGGTCCTCCACCAGGTCCGACAGGCGGGTGGCCCCGCGCTCGATCGCGGCGAGCGACCGGTCGGTCGGCCGACCGTCCTCGACCGTGTCGAGAAGCTCGAGGTGACCGATGATCGCCGTCAGCGGGTTCTTCAGCTCGTGGGCGAGGGTGGCGATCATCTCGGTCTTGTAGCGGTCGAGCTGCCGGAGCTCGCCGACCAGGTGGTGCTCGCGCTCGAAGAGCCGGGCGTGCAGGACCGCCCGGCCGAGGTCCCGGCCGACCTCGAGGGCAGCGGCGACCTCCTCGGCGCTCCACGACGCCGCCTCCCCGGCCCGGCCCGCGGCCACGTAGCCCAGGCACTCGGGCCCGGCCCCCATGGGCACCAGCAGGACCGAGCGGCACCCGGCGCGCCCCACGAACTCCAGCAGCAGGCTCTCCTCGTCCGGTGACAGCTTCCCGACCGGCGCCTGCGGCGTGCCGGGCAGGGCGGCGGCAAGACCGGTGCTCCAGCACTGCTCGGCGACCCGGCCGGCGGCGGCCACGACGGCGTCGGGGGCGATCGCGTCCGGGGTGCCGTGCGAGGCGCCGCGACCTCGGCCCGGCGTCTCGCCCAGGCCGTCGAAGGTGCGCACCCACAGGGCCTCGCAGCCCAGGCCGTCCACGATCGGCGTCACGCAGGCGTCGACGACCTGGCCCAGGTCGAGCGCCTTGCCGGCCGACTGGGCGACGTCCCGCACGACGGCCGCGAGGCGGACCTCCTCGCGCAGGTGCTCGCGCTGCCGGGCGTTGCTGATCGCGATCCCGGCCTGTGCGGCGTACATCTCCAGCGCCTCTCGCGCGAACCGGTCGGGGCGCCGGCCGGTTCGCGGCAGGTCCACCGACAGCAGGCCGACCATCTCGCCGGTCGGCGCGAAGAGCGGGGCCAGCAGGGCGTCCTCGGGATGCCACGCGTCCGGGACGTCGAGCGGCTGCATGTCGGGGATCCAGCCGCGGGCCTTCTCGCCGTTGAGCCGCTCGTGGGGCACGAAGCGCAGCATCCCCCAGTGGTCCGCGAGGTCGAACTCCACGCTGATCTCGTCCACCGGGGTGCGGACCCCGACGAGCTGCTCGCGCGCGGCGTCGTCACCGGCCACGGCGATCACCTCGAGCTCACGGTCGGGGTGCAGGTAGCTGACCGCGGCGACGGCGAACCCGGTGACGTCGGCGACGCCGTCGACGAGGGACTGCAGCACGGAGGCCAGGTCGTCGCCGGTGTTGACCCGGCACATCAGCTCGTGCAGCCTGCGCAGCGCGGCAACCTCCCGGCCGTCCACGTCGATGCCGTCCATGAGCCCCCCGGTCTCTGAGTGCGCGTGCTGGAGATCACGCCCTCGGTTTCATTAGAGCAGTCACCCCAGACGAAATGGTGCGTTTTACCCCAAA
Organism: uncultured Actinomycetota bacterium; assembly: GCA_963747975.1. Taxonomy (GTDB): domain Bacteria; phylum Actinomycetota; class Actinomycetes; order Propionibacteriales; family Nocardioidaceae; genus Nocardioides_C. Next base: position 840,929 of record CAVVHI010000003.1, on the reverse strand, counting down.
GCTCTGCCGCACGCGACGAACCGGCCTCGGGCGTGTGGCTACCGTGCGGTAAGTTCGACTGCGTGAAGCGAACGATCTACGACTCCGACCACGAAGCGTTCCGGGCGTCGGCCCGGGAGTTCCTCGACCGGGAGGTCAGGCCGCACCTCGACGAGCACATCGAGGCCAAGGCGATGCCGCGCGAGATGTGGCTCGCAGCCGGCAAGGTCGGCTTCCTCGGGCTCGAGATCCCCGAGCAGTACGGCGGCTCGGAGGCCGGCGACTACCGCTACAACGCGGTGCTGACCGAGGAGCTGGCCAAGGTCAACATGGCGCTCGCCTCCTCGGTCGGCATCCACGCCGACATCGTGCCGCCGTACCTGGTGCACCTGACCACCGAGGAGCAGAAGCAGCGCTGGCTGCCCGGGGTGGCCAGCGGCGAGATCCTCACCGGCATCGGGATGACCGAGCCGTCCGGCGGCTCCGACCTCGCAGCGCTGCGCACCACCGCGGTCAAGGACGGCGACGACTGGATCCTGAACGGGTCCAAGACGTTCATCACCAACGGCTACTCCGCGGACCTGGTCGTGGTCGCCGCGCGCACCAGCCCCGAGAAGAAGGCCCGCGGCATCACGCTGTTCGCGGTCGAGGCCGGCATGGAGGGCTTCTCGCGCGGCCGCAAGCTGGACAAGGTCGGCCAGCCCGAGGCGGACACCTCCGAGCTGTTCTTCGAGGACGTCCGGGTGCCGTCGGCCAACGTGGTCGGCGAGATCGACGGCGGCTTCATCCACATGATGCAGTGGCTGCCGCAGGAGCGGCTCGGCTCGGCGGTCACCAACGTGGCCCACGCCGCGCAGATCCTGCAGGAGACGGTCGAGTACGCCAAGGAGCGCAAGGCCTTCGGCCAGGCGATCGGCAACTTCCAGCACAACAAGTTCCTGCTGGCCGAGCTGGTCACGAAGATCGAGGTGGCGCAGGCGTACATCGACCAGGCGGTCGTCGCGCACTCGGCCGGCGAGCTGACCGCGATCGACGCGGCGAAGGCCAAGTGGTGGTCCGCCGAGGTGCAGAACGACGTGCTCGACCACTGCCTGCAGATCTTCGGCGGCTACGGCTACATGAACGAGTACCGCGTCGCCCGTGCCTGGCGCGACGCGCGGGTCACCAAGATCTGGGCCGGCTCCAACGAGATCATGAAGGAGCTCATCGGCCGCGACCTCGGCCTCTGACCTCGCCGAGTCGGCTTGAACCCCGGCCCAGGACCGTCGAGTCGGCTTGAACCCCGGCCCAGGACCGTCGAGTCGGCTTGAAACGCGCGGGGTTCGCGCCGACTCGGCCGTCTGCGCGCGAGGTTCGCGCCGACTCGGCCGTCTGGCGCGCGAGGTTCGCGCCGACTCGGCCGTCTGCGCGCGAGGTTTGCGCCGACTCGGCCGTCTGGCGCGTAGCACGTTCGGGTGAGGTGGACATGGCCCGGATGGACCATCTCGCATGGCGTTTCCGGACGTGAACGTCTACGGTGGACCAGTCATATGCGCGGTTGCGCATGCTTTGGGAGTGCACGTACGTCTTGGGAGGGTCTCGGGCTCTTGGTCAGCGCGCTCGGCCCCGTGTTCCTGGCCGCCGGCTTCGGCGCGAGCCTGGTGGGCACCGGGCTATGGGCGGCCGCGTCGCGTCGTCCTCAGCTGGCCGCACCCGCGCGACTGCTCACCTGGAGCACCTTCGCCTCCGCGGTCGCGGTGGTGGTCGCCATGGAGTGGGCGCTGGCGACCAACGACTTCAGCGTCCGGTACGTCGCCGAGAACAGCGCGCGCGAGGTGCCGCTGTACTACCGCGTGATCAGCCTCTGGGCCGCCCTCGAGGGCTCACTGCTGCTGTGGCTGCTGGTGCTGGCGTCGTTCGGGGTGCTGATGATGCACCGGGTCCCGCCGAAAGCCCGTGACCTGCACCCGGCCGCGATGGCCACGCTCATGTCGGTCGCGGTCTTCTTCTTCGGCCTCGCGCTCGCTGCCGACGACGCGTTCGCCCGGATGTCCCCGGTCCCCGAGAACGGCCCGGGCCCCAACCCGCTGCTCCAGGACCACCCACTGATGGGGATCCATCCACCACTGCTCTACGTCGGGTACGTCGGCCTCACCGTCCCCTTCGCCTACGCCGTGGCAGCGCTGGCCACGGGCAGGACGGGGCGCGACTGGCTCGTCGCCACCCGGGCCTGGCTCCTCGTCGCCTGGACGTCGCTGACCGCGGGCATCGTGCTGGGCTCCTGGTGGTCCTACGAAGTGCTCGGCTGGGGCGGCTACTGGGCCTGGGACCCCGTCGAGAACGCCTCCATCCTGCCCTGGTTCACCGCGACCGCGCTGATCCACTCGGTCATGGTCCAGCAGCGCCGAGCGATCCTGCGCGCCTGGAACCTCTCCCTGGCGGTGTCGACGTTCGTGCTGGTCCTGATCGGCACCTTCATCACCCGTAGCGGCGTCATCGCGAGCGTCCACGCCTTCACGCAGTCGCCCCTCGGCCCGGTGCTGCTCGGCTACATCGCCTTCGTGGTGCTCGCCGCCATCGGGCTCTTCGTGTGGCGTGCCGGACGGCTCGGCGCGGTCGACCGGATCGACAGCGCGGTCTCGCGCGAGGCCGCCTTCCTGGTCAACAACGTGCTCTTCGTCGCTCTGGCCGTGACCGTGCTCTTCGGCACGACGTTCCCGCTGCTCGTCGAGGCGCTCAACGGCGACCGGGTCAGTGTCGGGGCGCCGTACTTCAACCGGATGGTGGTCCCCCTCGCCCTCGTCCTGGTGCTGCTCATGGGTGTGGGACCGATGCTCCCGTGGGGTGGCCGTGACGCCGAGACCGCGGCGGCGTTCCGTCGGCTGCGGTTGCCACTGGTGCTCGGCCTCGGCGTGGTGGCGGGTCTGGGGCTCGCCGGCCTCCCGCACCCCCTCACGCTGCTGGCCTTCGGCGTCGGTGCGTTCGCGCTGTCGGCCGTCGTGGGTGAGATGGTCCGGGGGGTACGTGCCGCCCGACGGGGCGGCACCGGCTGGTTCGGCGCCACGCGACGGGCGGTGACGGGGAACCGGCGCCGGTACGGCGGGCTGGTCACACACGCGGGTGTGGTCATCGCCGCGGTCGCGATCGCGGGCTCGTCGTCGTACGCGGCCTCCCAGGAGCGCACGCTGGCCGTCGGCGAGAGCCTCGAGGTCGGCGGGTACACCGCGACACTCACCGGCGTGGACCGCGAGCGGACGCCACGGTTCATGCAGGTGTCCGCGCTTACCGAGCTCGTCCGGGACGACCAGAGCCTGGGCACGTGGGAGCCGATGCTGCGGTTCTACCCCACGATGAGCGAGGCGATCGGGCGCCCCTCCGTGCGGACCGGCCTGACCGAGGACGCCTACCTCACCGTCTCCGCGGTGTCGCCGGACGCCTCGAGCGCCACCGTCCGGCTCACCGTCACCTCGCTGATGCTGTGGCTCTGGGTCGCCGGCGCGGTCATGGTCGGCGGTGCGGTGCTCGCCCTGTGGCCGGGCCGACGCCGTACCGAGCGCCCCGGGTCCGCGACCTCCGGGTCCACGACCGGACCCGTCGAGGAGTCCGCCATGGTCGCGGGGGGCGAGACCCGATGAAGCGCTGGATCGTCCTCGCCGCCGTCCTCGGTGTCGCGGCGGCCGTCTCGGTCGTCTCCGACGGTTTCGGCAAGGACCCGTCGGTAGTCCCGTCGAACTTCGTCTCCGAGCCGGCCCCCGACCTCGCCGGCGCGACCCTGGACGGTGGTCGCTACGACCTCCACGAGGATCCGGCCGACGTGGTGCTGGTGAACGTCTGGGCCTCGTGGTGCGGCCCGTGCAAGGCGGAGTACCCGGTCCTGGCCGCGGCCGCACGCGGACTGGAGTCCCGCGGGCTGTCGGTGGTGGGCATCAACACCCAGGACGAGCCGGAGGACGCCAAGGCGTTCCTGCGCGAGATGGGTGGCGAGGTCTACCCGAGTGTCCTGGACGATGAGGGCCGTCACGCCGTCGACTGGGGGGTCTTCGGCATCCCCGAGACCTTCGTCGTCGACTCGACCGGCACCGTGCGTGCTCGTCAGGTGGGGGAGGTGACCTCCGCGTGGATCGAGCAGAACGTCGTTCCCCTTCTCGACGAGTCGTGACGGCCGCGGCCGTGCTCGGTGTCCTCGTCGCCCTGGCCGTGGCCGGCCTGGTGCGGTCCGCCGGCACGGACGGGCCGGTCACCGACGCCGAACGCGCGCACGAGGTCGCCGCCTCGTTGCGCTGCCCCACCTGCCAGGGCCTGTCGGTCGCCGACTCCGGCTCACCGCTGGCGCGGAGCATGCGCGACATCATCGACGAGCAGGTCGCGGCGGGAAGCGACGAAGGGGAGATCAAGCAGTACTTCGTCGACCGGTACGGCGACTGGGTGCTCCTCGTCCCGCCGGCGCACGACGGCGGCTGGGTGGTGTGGGCGGTGCCCGGAGCCGCTGTCCTGGTCGGACTGCTCGTCGTCTCCTCCGTCGTCCGCCGCCGACCGAGCCCCGTGCCGGACACCGGGGTCGGCGCCGACGTCGGTAACGAGGCAGCCGCCGGCCGCCGGGGCGGGCACGCGGCCGCGGGGCCGGGGAGCCGGGGTGCGCAGGCGCTGCGGTGGACGGCCGTCGGCGGTGTGCTCGCCGCCTCGCTGGGCGTGCTCATCGCGACCAACCTCGACACCCGGGAGGCAGGTGAGCTCGCCACCGGGAACGTCACGCCCCTGGGGTCGCAGACCGCTGCGGAGCAGCCGCCGGCCGAGGACAGCGGCGGGACGGGCGGAGACGGGGCGAACGGCGACACCGACTCCCCGGTCGCCGCGATGGAGCGGCTCCGCACCGCGGTGGAGGAGGACCCGGACGACGTCCGAGCCCGTCTGGCGCTGGCCTCGACGGCGTTCCAGAGCGGCCGGCTCGACGTCGCGCGCGTCCAGGCGGACGCCGCGCTGAAGCGGGAGCCGCGCAACGTCGACGCGCTGATGCTCCGCGGTCTGGCGGCGGAGTCGAGGACGGACCGGGCGGCCACGTCGGCCCTCCGCTCCTTCCTCCGGCTCGCCCCCGCGGACCACCCGGCCGTCCCGCTGGTCAGCAAGCTGCTGGAGGAGGACCGATGAGGCGGCCGGTCCTCGGCTCGGCGGCCCTGGCAGCGCTGCTGACGCTGACCGCCTGTGCCCAGCCGGCGTCGCCCACCCGCGCCGCGGGCCCACCGGCCTCGCAGGCACGGATCGGGCTGGTCGAGTGGGGGTTCACCTCGTCGGCGTCGGCCCTGGTGGCCGGGCCGGTGGAGCTCGAGGTCACCAACGCCGGGTCCACGCCGCACGACATGCAGGTCATCGTCGGCGAGCAGGTGGTGGCGGCGACGAAGGTGCTGCGGCCCGGCGAGACGCAGACCCTGCGAGCGGACCTGACCGGCGCCGAGAAGGCGTCGATCCTGCTCTGCACCCTGCCGGGGCACGAGTCACAAGGGATGGTCGAACAGATCGAGGTGGTCCAGGCGGCCACCGACGCAACCGGAAGGCACTCGGGATGACAGACCCAGGCACGACAGGACCCGGCGCCCCGGTCCCACGGGAGAGGACCGAGGCGCGCGAGGAGCGCTACTCCTGGCCACCGTCGGCGACGACGGTGTGGTTGTTCATGATCGTCGCGTTCATGCTCGGCGGCCCGGCGACCTGGTGGGCGGTGACCCGATGACCACCTCGCCCCGCGAAGTCGACGAGACCGCCGACAAACGGGTCTCTGCGCACGAGCCGGTCTCCGGCGTCGACCTGCCGCCCAAGGCTTCGGAGCAGGCCCCCATCCACCACGACCTGGTCCGGGCCCACACCGTCACCGGGCTGGTCGGGCTGCTGCTCGCAGCGACCTTCGGGCTGATCGTGGCGACGAAGTTCAGCGCACCGGAGTTCCTCGGCGACAGCTCGGTCACCAGCTGGGGCCGGCTGCGCTTCGCCCACGTCCAGGGCATCCTCTACGCCTGGCTGATGAACGGCTTCATCGCCTTCACCTACTACGCCGTGCCGACGCTCTCCGGCCGGGCGGTGCTGAGTCGAACCCTCGGCTGGGTCATCTTCTACGTCTGGAACATCGGCGTGGTCCTGCTCGGCTGGACCTTCGTGCTGATCGGCTACAGCCAGTCGGTCGAGTGGGGGGAGTTCCCGGTCGTGGTCGACGTCGTCACGGTCGTCGCGTTCCTGGCTCTCGGCGCCCAGTTCCTCGTGCCGTACCTCCGCAGGCCCCGCGGACGCCTCTACGTGTCGAGCTGGTACACCCTGCTGGCGCTGACCTTCACCCCGGCGGCGTTCGTCATCGGCCAGTTCTTCCCCGAGTACCTCACCCCCGGTGCGATGGGCGCGGTGCTCTCCGGCTTGTGGATCCACGACGCCGTGGGGCTGCTGGTCACCCCGCTGTCACTGGCCATCGCCTACTACGTGATCCCGGCGACGACAGGGCGGCCGATCTTCAGCCACTTCATGTCGATGGTCGGGTTCTGGACCCTGGTCTTCTTCTACCCGCTCAACGGGATCCACCACTACGTGTTCTCGCCGATCCCGATGGGTGCCCAGAAGGTCGCCATCATGGCGTCGGTGTTCATGGGCATCGGCGTGGTCATCGTGGTGACCAACCTCCTCGCGAGCCTGCGGGGCAACGGCTACCTGACGTTCTGGGACGTCCCGCTCCGCTTCGTGTGGACCGGCATCGTGTTCTACCTGCTGGTCTCCCTGCAGGGCGCCTTCCAGGCCTCGATGCGGGTCCAGGAGCAGATCCACTTCAGCGACTGGGTCATCGCCCACTCCCACCTGGCGATGGCCGGCTTCGCCAGCTTCATCATCATCGGCGGCCTTCTCCATGCCTGGCCCAACGTCAGCGGCCGCACCGTGAACGGCCGGGTCGCGAACGTCGCCTACTGGGTCGCCACGACCGGGCTGGTCACCATGGTCCTCTACCTGACCATCATCGGCCTCCAGCAGGCCGACGCGTGGATGAGCGGGGCGCCGTGGATCGAGAGCGTGGTGGTGTCGAAGACCGGCTGGCTGGTGCGCACGCTCAGCGGGACGGCGCTGTTCGCCTCCTTCGTGCTGCTGATCGTCGCGCTCTACAAGGCTCCGGGCCCCGGAAGGGACCAAGCCGGCGACGACCGTGACGACCGTGAGGCTGCAGGAGTGGGCCAGTGAGCGACGAGTACGACGACACCGCACCGCTGGCTCCCGAGGCCGGGGACAAGGCGGTCGATCCGAGCAGCGACCACGACTCGCGGCTGGTGCGCTTCCTCGAGCGGGGCGAGACGATCATGCTGCTCGGCGGGGTCGGCTCCCTGCTGTTCTCCTTCCTCGCCCTCGGCGTGATCCCCCTGTTCGAGCTGCGCGACGAGGTCACCCGGAGCACTCCGGAGCAGTACACCGCGATGACCGCCGAGGAGCAGCGCGGCTTCACGATCTACAAGCGAGAGGGATGCGCCTACTGCCACACGACGTTCGTGCGGGACATCCCCTCCGACGTGCGGCGGTTCGGCCCGCCGGCGGAGGCCTGGGAGTACCAGGACCAGTACCCCCAGCAGTGGGGCACGCGCAGGATCGGCCCGGACCTCTCACGGGAGTCGGGCAACCGCTCGGACGGCTGGCAGTACGCCCACCTGCACAACCCGCGAAGCACGGTGCCGCAGTCGGTCATGCCGGGCTATCCGTGGCTCTTCGACGAGGCCGCGGACGGTTCGGTCGTGCCGACCGAGGACGCCGAGGCCCTGGTCGCCTACCTCAACTACCTGGGGCGCGACATCGAGAAGGCCGGCCCGCAGACGGAGCGCGGCCGCGACGCCATGAGCGGGAACGCCGGTGCCGGCCAGGGAGGGATGTGACAGATGGGTGACTCGGTTCTGACCATCCTGTTCTGGGTAGGGGTGGTGCTGATCGCGGCCTTTGTGGTCGCCGGTCTCGCCAGCCCGAGACTCCGCGCCATGCTCCAGCGGCCTGCCGAAGACATGGTGCGGCGCGACCGGGAACGGTGGGGCAAGCAGGAGACCGACGACGAGGACGAGGGGGAGCGCTGATGGGCAGGAGCATTCTCACCGGCGTGCTCGCCGTGGTCCTGGCGGCAGCCGCCGCCGTCGGCGTGTTCTACCTGCTCGACAACGGCCAGAGCGACTCCGTGCGGGCCTCCGACGTGAGCACGTCCGGAGACGCCGGCCAGGCCGCGGCGCCGGCCGCGTTCGACCAGGCCTGGGCGCCGGAGCCGGAAGCCTACGAAGGGCTCGTCGAACGGGGCGCCGAGGTGTACGCCGCCAACTGCTTCGTCTGCCACGGCGGACGGGGAGACGGTCAGGGGCCGTGGGCGGCGACGCTCTCCACGCCGGCACGTGACTTCACCGACGACGCCTGGATGGAGAGCCAGTCCGACGGGGTGTTCGTCACCTCGATCCTGCGCGGGGTGCCGGGCACGCCGATGCCCTCGTTCGCGGGACGCCTGTCGGAGCGCGACATCTGGGCGGTCACCGCCTACCTGCGGGGCTTCTCCCCGAAGGTCGAGCTCGACCAGGCCGAGGCCGACGAGGTGCTGGTCAGCCAGGGCCAGGAGGTCTTCGCCGCCCAGTGCGCCGGGTGCCACGGCGAGTTCGGTTCCGGCGACGGAGACGCCGCCGAGTCGTTCGACACGCAACCGCGTGCACTCGCCGACGGGGGCTGGCTCTCCGGACGCACCGACCAGCAGCTGCACAGGACGGTCGTCGAGGGCATCCCCGGCACCTCCATGCCTTCGTTCTACGACGAGCTGGGCAACCGCGAGATCGACGCGGTCGTCGCCTACCTGCGCCGGCTCGCCGACGTGGAGCAGCGCCCCAACCCGCTCAGTGGCTGGGCACAGCAGAGCTACCGCGCCTACTGCGCGTCCTGTCACGGAGTCGGCGGCGACGGCCAGGGCGTGGCCGCGGGCCGCATCGCGCCGAACCCGCGGTCCTTCCGCAATCCCACCTGGATGGCCGGACAGACCGACGAGAAGCTCGCAGACGCCGTGCGCAACGGTCGGCCGGGCACCGCGATGCCGCCGTTCGGAGCGCTGCTCAGCGACGCCGAGATCGACCGGCTCGTCGAGTACATCCGTGCGTTCGCCGGCCCCGAGGCGATCCCGGGCGCCGACTCCGCATACCGATACGACCCGGCGGCGGTGACCGGAACGCCGTCCAACGAGCCGGTCCGACCCTCCGAGAGGTGATGAACGTGGACAGAAGGAAGTTCCTCCTGGCGGCGCTCGGCGTGCCGGCAGGCGTTGCGCTTGGCGGGAAGGGGATCGGCCTCCTCGGCGAGGGATCGCCCGGAGCCGCCTCCGAGGCGGTGCTCCGGGCCAAGGACCTGAAGCTGAGGACCGGAACCCCGTACCCGCTGGTCTCGCTGCCCGGCAAGGCGCCGATGGGTCAGGTCTACGACCGGCCGCCGAACTACGAGACGCCGGTCGAGCACCTGATCGGGCAGCAGAACTACCCCTACACCGACAACGAGTACTACTACGTCCGCTACCGGGAGACGTCGGTCCTGCAGCTGACGCCCGAGAACTACCGGCTCAAGATCGGCGGCGACGCAGCCTTCAACGAGATCACGCTCACCCTCGACGAGCTCAACCGGCGTGCCTCCAAGACGGTCGGCGCGGTCGGGATGTGCGCCGGCGAGGGCCGCGGTCTGCACCACCCGGTGATCCCGGGCATGCCGTGGACCAAGGGGGACGTGTCCGCGGCCGAGTGGACCGGGGTGCCCCTGAACGACCTGCTCGACGAGGTCGGTGTGCGCAACAGCGCGCTGCACGCCTCCTTCGGCGGCGGACGCGTGCTCAGCCTGGAGAAGCCCGACTACTGGCGCTCCTACCTGCTCGAGACGATCCGGCAGTACGAGCCGCTGGTGGCGACCCAGATGAACGGCGAGGACATTCCGTTCTGGAACGGCTACCCGGTGCGGCTGGTCTTCCCCGGCACCTGGGCCCCGACCTGGACCAAGCAGCTCGTCGAGATCGACATCCGCACCACCCCCAACGAGATGGAGTGGTCCGGGCGGGAGATCACGCCCAACGAGCTGAAGCCCTTCTCGCTCATCGTCACCCCGACCGACGGCACCCAGATCCCGGTGAACCGCAAGGTCGAGCTCACCGGCATCGCCTTCGACAAGGGCACCGGCATCACCAAGGTGGAGGTCAGCCAGGACGAGGGCAACACCTGGGAGGAGGCGGAGCTGGAGAGGTCCTACGGCAAGTACACCTGGCGGGTGTGGCACGCCACGGTCGGCTTCGAGCGGACCGGTGAGCAGCGGGTCCTGTGCCGGGCGACCAACGCCGAGGGCGACGTCCAACCGACCGACCCGGCCCCCGACGCGGTCGAGACCGGCGCTCGGAAGGAGACCGCAGCCAAGGTCTTCGCCGGCATCTTCGAGGTGGTGTGAGCATGAACGTTCCCGGTGGATGGAAGATCCCCGCAGTGGTGGCCCTGGCCGCGGCCACGTCGGTCGGTGTCTACGCGGTGACCCGCGACGAGCCGGCACCCGTGGTGTCGGGCAGTCAGGGCGGTGTGGGGCAGTACCCCCAGAACGAAGAGCTGCGACTGGTCCGCGCGGACAACAGCGGCCTCGTCCAGGCCTACTGCACAGCCTGCCACTCCCTCGCGCCGATCCTGCGCCACTCCGGCTTCACCGCCGAGCAGTGGGAGAGCGAGGTGCAGAAGATGCGGGAGACCTACGGGGCGCCGATCGACGACCCGACGGCGAAGCAGATCACCGCGTACCTGCAGGAGCACTACACGGTCCCTGTCGGCGACCTTGCCGGCACGAGCAAGCCCACCTGGTCGGAGCCGCGTGGCAGCCAGGGCTCCGGGGGATGACCGTGGTCGGAGCGGCCGGGCCGACCCCGGAGCCGGTGGTCCGGCTCCGGGGTGTGAGCAGGCGCTATGACGGTGCGCTGGCGCTCGCGCCGGTCAGCCTGAGCCTGCATCCCGGGACGGCCACGCTCGTCACCGGCCACAACGGCTCGGGCAAGAGCACGCTGCTGCGGCTGGTGGCGGGCCTGCTGCGTCCGAGCACCGGTAGCCGGGAGGCCGACGGCCGGGCGCTCTACCTGCTCGCCGGAGACGGCGCCCGTGCGGTGGAGCCGGCCCGGGCGGCTGTGGTGACGGCCGCCCGGCTCGCCGGACTGACCCGCGGCGAAGCGGTGCAGGCGGCAGCCTCGGCACTCGATGCGGTGGGCCTCGCCCGGCTCGCGGACCGGCCCGTCGGGACCTTCTCCTCGGGGCAGCGCGCCCGGGTCAGCCTCGCGGTGGCCCTCGCCTGCCCCACGGCGGTGGTCTGCCTCGACGAGCCGACCGCGCACCTCGACAGCGACGGCGCGGCGCTGGTCACCGCCACCATGGCGACCCTCACCGCCCGAGGGAGCGCGGTGCTGGTGGCCACCCACGACCCCGCCGCCCACGGCTGGCCGGTCGACGCCCACCTCCAGCTCGAGGAGGGTGTCGTGCGCAGCCTGGGACACCCCGCGAGGCGGCCCGAGGCGGTCGTGAGATGAGTGCCGTCCTCACGCTCGTCCGCCGCGAGGCTCGGCTGGAGGCGTCCGGACGCGAGGCCACCACCACCGTCCTGCCCTTCGTGCTGGCCGCGGTCCTGCTGGCCGGCCTGGCGATGGGTCCCGCGCGCGACGTGCTGCAGACCGTGGCGCCGGGGGTCACGTGGCTGGTCGTCCTCTTCGCGGTCCCGACGCTGGCACGAGGCGTGGCCGCGGCCGAGCGGGACGAGGGCACCTGGGACTGCCTGCGCGGCCTCGTCTCGCCCGTCACCCTGCTGGCGGGCAAGGTCGCAGGCCTGTGGCTGCACTACCTGGCGACGTGGGCGGTGGCGGCGGTGCTCGTCGCGGTGATGTTCCCGGCGCCGATGCCGAGGTCGGCCCTGGTGGCGGGGCCGCTCGGGACACTCGGGCTGGCGGCGTTGACCGTCGCGTTCGGTGCGCTCCTGGTGGGCACCCGGCGGCGCACCGGTCTGCTCGCCGTGCTGCTGCTCCCGCTGAGCCTGCCGGTCCTCCTGGCCGGGGTGACCATGGGCACCGCGGGGCAGGACCACACGCCCTGGACCGTACTGCTGCTCGGGTACGACGTGCTCGTGCTCGTGACCGTGTGGGCGGTGCACCCCGCCCTGCTGGAGGAATGATGAGATCGCACCCCTTCGACCGCGTCCTGGGCCTGCTGGCCCTCGGTGTGGCACTGCTTGCACTCGTGCTCGCGCTGGTCGTGGCGCCCCCCGACGCCTACCAGGGCGACGCCCAACGGCTGATGTACGTCCACGTGCCCGCTGCCTGGGCCGCCTACCTGTCGTTCGCCGTCGTGGCCGGCGCCAGCCTGCTCTACCTCGTCCGCCGGGACCTCAGGTACGACCGCGTGGCGCAGGCGTCGGCCGAGCTGGGGGTCGGGCTGACGGCGCTGGCCATCGTGCTCGGCAGCCTGTGGGCCCGTCCCACGTGGGGGACCTGGTGGACGTGGGACCCACGGCTGGTCACCACGGTCGTCCTGCTCCTGGTCTACATCGGCTACCTCGGCGTCCGAGGCCTGAGCACCGACCCGGGAGTGAACGCCCGCCGCGCCGCGGTGCTCGGCGTCGTCGCCGTGGCGAACGTGCCGGTGGTGCACTTCTCCGTGGTGTGGTGGCGCACGCTGCACCAGCCGCCGAGTGCGCTGCGCCCCGGCGGTCCGGGCGGGGCGATCCCGGAGCCGATGCTGGCCACCCTGCTGGTGGCGATCGTCGCGTTCACGCTGCTCTGGGCCTGGGTGCTCCTCCGCCGTACCCGCCTGCTGGGGCACCTCGCGACACGGCAGGCAACGGCGGACGAGACCGACGCCACCGACGAACCCGCCGAGATCGTCGTCGAGCCGACGACGGAGAGGAGCCGGGCATGACCTACGCCATCGTCGGCTACGCGCTCACTGCCGCCTTCTGGGTCTGGCTCGCGCTGTGGCTGCGGTCGACGACCCGTAGGGCGAGGTGAGGTCGGTGCTGGACACACCGCGCGCCCGGCTGGCCGTCGTCGGTCTGGCCGCGGCCGGCGTCCTCGGTGTGCTCGGGGTGACCGGGATGCAGGACAACCTCGTCTACTACCGCACCCCCGGCGAGATCGACGTCGCCACCGTCGGCGACGACCGGGTGCGCCTGGGCGGCCTGGTGCAACAGGGGTCGGTCTCCCGCGAGTCCGGCACCCTGCGCTTCGTGCTGACCGACGGCGCGTACGACGTCCCCGTCACCTACGAGGGCAAGGCCCCCGGGGTCTTTCGAGAGGGACAGGGCGCGATCGTGGAGGGCGCCCTCGACGCCCAGGGGGTCTTCACGGCCGACAACGTGCTCGTCAAGCACGACAACCAGTACGTCGACGGCAGCGGCCGGACCTACGAGCCGGAGCCCTGAGCGGTCTCAGCCCAGCGCCTGGTCGAGGTCCTCGAGGAGGTCGTCGACGTCCTCGAGCCCGACGGAGAGCCGGACCGTGCCCTCGGTGATGCCCACCCGGGCGCGGCCCTCGGCACCCATCCGGTGGTGGGTGGTGGTCGCGGGGTGGGTGATGAGCGACCTGGTGTCGCCGAGGTTGTTGGAGATGTCGACGATCCGCAGCCTGTCGAGCACGCCGAACGCCTGCTCCTTGCCGCCGGCGACCTCGAAGGTGACCACCGTGCCACCGCCGGTCATCTGGCTCCGCGCGAGGGCGTGCTGCGGGTGCGACTCGAGCCACGGGTAGAGCACCCGGTCGACGCGGGGATGCTCCTCGAGCCGGCGGGCGATCGTCTCGGCCGCAGCGGTGGAGTGACGCACCCGCATCCGCAGCGTCTCGAGCCCCTTGGTGAGCACCCAGGCGTTGAACGGGCTCAGCGACGGGCCCGTGTTGCGCATCAGGGTCTTCACCGCCCCCTCGATGAGCTCCGAGGGGCCGAGGATCGCACCGCCGAGGGTCCGGCCCTGGCCGTCGATGTGCTTGGTCGCGGAGTAGACCACCACGTCCGCACCGAGGTCGAGTGGGCGCTGCAGCACCGGGGTGGCGAAGACGTTGTCGACCACCACCGTCGCCCCGGCCGCGTGCGCGAGCTCGCACACGGCGCGGACGTCGACGAGCTCCTGCATCGGGTTGGACGGCGACTCGAAGAACACCGCGCGTGCCGGCGAGGCGAGGGCCTTCTCCCACTGGGTGAGGTCGAGGCCGTCGACGAACTCGGTCTCCACCCCGAACCGCGGCAGGATGTCGTCGAGGATCGCGAAGCAGGACCCGAAGAGGCTCCGGGCCGCGACCACCCGGTCTCCGGCGCGGACCAGCGCGAGCAGCGCGTTGAACACCGCCGCCATCCCGCTCGCGGTGGGGAAGCACGCCTCGGCGCCCTCGAGCAGCCGGAGCCGCTCCCCGAACGCGGTGACGGTCGGGTTGCTGAACCTCGAGTACATGTAGTGCTCGGACTCGCCACGGAAGGCGGCCTCGGCCTCGGCGGCGGAGGAGTAGACGTAGCCGGAGGTCAGGTAGAGGGCCTCGGAGGTCTCCTCGTGCTCGGAGCGGTGCAGCCCGCCCCGAACGGCGAGCGTGTCGGGGCGCCAGCCCGTGGTGTCGTCGGTCACGACTGCCGCCAGGGCAGGCCGCAGGCACGCCACCCGCCGTCGCCGCGGTGCTCCTCGTCGTCGAGCTCGCCCTCGAACCCGTCGTGCACGTTGTACGCCGGGGTGACCCCGGCCGCGGTCGCCAGGGCCGCGGCGCCGCGGGAGCGCTGGCCCGACCGGCAGATGAAGACCACCGGCCCGGTGCCCGACACCCGGCGTCGGCCAGCTGCTCGAGGAACCCCTCGTTGCGTCGGCCGGACGGCCAGTGGTTCCACTCGACGGTGACCAGCTTCTTGCCCACCGCGGCCAGGTCGGGGACGCCGACGAACATCCACTCCGCCTCGGAACGCACGTCGACGAGGACGGCTCCGGGGTCGCGGTCGAGCAGCTCCCAGGCCTCGGTCGGGGTGAGGTCTCCGGCGTAGGTCATGGCGTCCACGGTAGGGAGCCGGACCGTCCGGCCCGCCACCGTGTCCGGATGGTGGACGTGCGTCTCACAAAATGAGACGCAGTGGGACGGTCCTAGCCGCACCGGGCCGGCCGCGCAGACTTCTGCAGGAACGTGCAGTGCACATTCCTGCGCCCGATTTCGATGGAATCCCGGGCCCTGCCTGGGTCATGCTCTTGGACAAGCGGTTCGGGACAACCGTGACAACTACAAAAAAGCTCGAGACCAGGACAGACGAGTCAACCCCCCCAACTCGACAGTTTGTTCCCAGCGCCATCCTCCCCCCGGCCGGTCTCGACGCAGGAAGGCCGTCCACCTCTGGTGGACGGCCTTCGTTGTCGTTCCGGGTCCGTCGTTCTGCATCCGGTAAAGCCTGCCGGGATGTGCGCCTGGTGACCACGTGTCGCTCCTAACCTGGGCAGGTGGCGCCGGGGCGACGGCTCCGGGGGGTGGGCACAGCCACGACAGGAGCCGGTGGGCGGCGACGAGCACGTGGAGGCCGTCGTCGTACCGCCGCAGGAGGAGGCCCGCATCATGGAGCGCCATCGGTGCACGAAGTGTCGCAACCCCATCCGCAGCGTCGCCGTGTCACGGCCCGGGCAGGAGGAGTGGTACCACCCCGACTGCTGGGAGGAGGTCTGCGTCCGCGAGCAGCACAGGTACGAGCAGCAGGTGGAGTCCACCGGCCTCACCGCCCTGCTCGCGCCCTACCTCTCGCGCGCCTCGGTGGGCGAGCCGGAGCCGCAGGGGCTGCCCGACGGGCACGAGCTGCCCCGGCCCTGACTGACCCGTCGGGGCCGGGCCGCACCTCGGGGGCCGGGCCGCACCTCGGAACGGGGATGGACAAGCGGGGCGTGGGTAGCATGCGGGCCATGAGCGACCCGCGCGCCGGAACCCCTGCCCAGCCCGAGGACCTCGTCGACGTACCTCACCTCCTGACCGCCTACTACACGCTCGAGCCGGACCCCGCCGACCCGGCGCAGGCGGTCGCGTTCGGCACCTCCGGCCACCGCGGCAGCAGCCTGCGGACCGCCTTCAACGAGACCCACATCGTCGCCACCACGCAGGCGATCTGCGACTACCGCCGGGAGCAGGGGTACGACGGTCCGCTGTTCCTGGGCCGCGACACCCACGCCCTGTCCGAGCCGGCCTGGGCCTCTGCGCTCGAGGTGCTCGCCGCCAACGACGTGACGGTCCTCGTGGACGACCGCGACGGCTACACCCCGACCCCCGCGGTCTCCCACGCCATCCTCACCGTCAACGGGGGTCGCACCACAGGTGCAGGTCTGGCCGACGGGATCGTGGTCACCCCCTCGCACAACCCTCCGGCCGACGGCGGCTTCAAGTACAACCCGCCCCACGGCGGTCCGGCGGGCTCCGACGCCACCGGCGCGATCGCCGAGCGCGCCAACGCCTACATCCGCGACGGTCTCGGCGGCGTGCGCAGGGTTCCCTTCGCGCGGGCGCGCGCGGCCGCCGAGGGCTACGACTTCCTCGGCCGCTACGTCGACGACCTGCCGTCGGTGGTGGACCTCGACCGCATCCGGCAGGCCGGGGTCCGCATCGGCGCCGACCCGCTCGGCGGCGCCAGCGTCGCCTACTGGAGCGAGATCGCCGACCGGCACCGGCTCGACCTGACCGTGGTGAACCCGCTCGTCGACCCGACGTGGCGGTTCATGACACTGGACTGGGACGGCAAGATCCGGATGGACTGCTCGTCACCGTCGGCGATGGCCTCGTTGATCGAGCGGTCGGGGGAGTACGACGTCGCCACGGGCAACGACGCCGACAGCGACCGGCACGGGATCGTGACCCCCGACGCGGGGCTGATGAACCCGAACCACTACCTGGCCGTGGCGATCGGCTACCTGCTCGGGGCCCGTCCCCGGTGGTCCCCGCAGGCCGCGGTGGGCAAGACCCTGGTCTCCTCCTCGATGATCGACCGGGTGGTCGCGGACGCCGGACGCCGGCTGACCGAGGTGCCGGTCGGGTTCAAGTGGTTCGTCCCCGGTCTCCTCGACGGCTCCGTGGTGTTCGGGGGAGAGGAGTCGGCCGGGGCCTCGTTCCTGCGCTTCGACGGGTCGGTGTGGACCACCGACAAGGACGGGATCGTCCTGGCCCTGCTCGCCGCGGAGGTCCTCGCCGCCACCGGCCGGACCCCGAGCCGCCACTACGCCGAGCTCACCGAGCGGCACGGCGCCCCTGCCTACGCCCGGATCGACGCTCCCGCCACCCGGGAGGAGAAGTCCAAGCTCGCCGCGCTGACCCCCGGCGACGTCGCCGCGGACACGCTGGCCGGCGACCCGATCACCGCACGGCTGACCGAGGCGCCCGGCAACGGGGCCCCGATCGGCGGGCTGAAGGTGGCCACCGAGCACGCGTGGTTCGCCGCCCGGCCGTCGGGGACCGAGGAGGTCTACAAGATCTACGCCGAGTCGTTCAAGGGCGCCGACCACCTCGCGCTGGTGCAGGCCGAGGCGCGCGAGGTGGTCTCCGCGGCGCTGGCCGGCTAACCCTTCTGCTGGTCCGCGAACGGGTCCGCGAGGCCGACGTACTTGGTCTCGAGGAACTCCTCGATGCCCTCGAAGCCGCCCTCGCGACCGAGCCCGGACTGCTTGACGCCGCCGAACGGGGCCGCGGGGTTGGACACGATGCCGACGTTGAGCCCGAGCATGCCGGACTCGACCGTGTCGGCGAGCCGGAGCGAGCGGGAGACGTCGCGGGTGTAGGCGTAGGCGACCAGGCCGTACTCGGTGTCGTTGGCCAGCGCGACCGCCTCCTCCTCCGTCGAGAAGGTCACCACCGGGGCGACGGGGCCGAAGACCTCCTCGCTGAGGATCCGGGCGTCACGGCCGACGCCGCTGATGACCGTCGGCGCGTAGAAGTACCCCGCACCGCTCTGCGGCTCGCCGCCGGTGCGGAGCTGGCCGCCCGAGGCGATCGCGTCCTGGACGAGCTCGTGGACCTTCGTCCGGCTCTTCTCGTCGATGAGCGGGCCGACCTTGGCGTCGTCCTCGGTGCCGCGCTTCACCGGCATCGCGGCCATCCGCTCGGCGAGGCGCTTGGAGAACTGCTCGGCCACGGACTCGTGGACGATGAACCGGTTGGCGGCCGTGCACGCCTCGCCCATGTTGCGCAGCTTGGCGAGCATCGCGCCCTCGACGGCGGCGTCGAGGTCGGCGTCCTCGAAGACCAGGAACGGCGCGTTGCCGCCGAGCTCCATCGAGGTGCGCAGGATCTGGTCCGCGGAGTCACGCAGCAGGGCGCGGCCGACCTCGGTGGAGCCGGTGAAGGAGAGCTTGCGCAGCCGCGGGTCCTTGATGATCGGGCCGGTGACCCCGCCGGCGTCCCTGGTGGGGATCACGTTCAGGACGCCCGGGGGCAGGCCGACCTCCTCGAGGACCGAGGCGAACAGCATCGTGGTCAGCGGCGTGAGCGTGGCCGGCTTGATCACCATGGTGCAGCCGGCCGCGATCGCCGGGGCGATCTTGCGGGTGGCCATGGCGAGGGGGAAGTTCCAGGGGGTGATGAACAGGGACGGGCCGACCGGCCTCTTGTGCACCATGAGCCGGGCCTTGCCGTCGGGGGCGACCGCGTAGCGCCCCGAGACCCTGGCCGCCTCCTCGGAGAACCAGCGCAGGAACTCGGCGCCGTAGGTCACCTCCCCGTGCGCCTCCGCGAGCGGCTTGCCCATCTCCAGGGTCATCAGGAGGGCGAAGTCGTCGGCCCGCGAGGTCACCGTCTCGAAGGCCCGCCGCAGGATCTCCGCCCGTTCGCGGGGGGCCGTGGTGCCCCAGGCCTGCTGCGCCTCGGAGGCCGCGGCGAGGGCCGCCATGCCGTCCTCGGGCGTCGCGCTCGCGACCGTGGTCAGCACCTCTCCGGTCGCCGGATCCTCCACCTCGAAGGTGCCCCCGTCGCCGGCGTCACGCCAGGAGCCGTCGATGTACAACCCTGTCTTCAGGGAGTCGATCAGCTGCTTCTCGTTCTCGGCGATGGGTGCCACGGTTGACCTCGCTTCGGTTCGATGTTGTTCCGGGGCCAGTCTGTCCCCAGGTGCGGGCGGAGCCAACCGGGGGCGGTCCACTTCCCCGCCGGTATGGACGCTTCACGAGGGGTGTGCCCCTTGTCCTGCGGCGGTAACCCCGCGTTACATGGGGCCGGCCGGCAGCACGCAGGCCTTTCGGGCGATGGTCCGGACCCGTCAGGGTGCCGCGGAGCCGTCGGGGTCGCCGCCGTCGGGCGCCGGCGCGACCAGCTCGGTCTCCGGCTGCGGCGGTGCCACGACCTGCCGGTCGATCTCGGCCGAGGCGAGGCCCAGCCCGCCCAGGCTGATGTCGTCGTAGGCCAGCAGCTCCCCGGTGCTGCGGTCGAGGTAGAGCACCGAGAGCATGATCCGCGCCGGCCCGTCGGCGGGCTCGAGGGCACGCATGCCGGAGCCGCCGGTCGAGCCCTGCTGCATCAGCCAGGTCCCCTCCGCGCCGCGGCGGACCTTGCGGTAGTGCAGGTGGCCGGACAGCGTCACCGAGGCCACCCCGTCGAGCGCGTCGGCCGCACGGGCGTCGTGGAAGACCGCGACGTCCACGCCGCCGGCCTCCTCGGCCGCCGCGGCCAGCCGATCCGCGGCCTCGTCGACGTAGCCCGCGATCGCCTCCTCGTCGAGGTCCACGGACTTGTCCGGGGTGAAGGTCGGGTCGCCGACGCCGAGGAACCTCAGCCCCTTGATCGTGCGGACCTCGCCGTCGAGCACCACCACGTTGTCGAGCCGCCGCATCGCCCGCTCGGTCTGGAGGGAGTCGTGGTTGCCACGCACCCACACGTACGGCGTGGGCAGGTGCCGGATCTCCTGGACGTAGCGGTTCTCCGGCCGGGAGCCGTGGTCGGTGATGTCGCCGGAGTCCACGACCACGTCGACGTCGTACTGCTCGGAGACGGTGCGGACCACGTCCCAGGCGTGCGGGGCCAGGTGCAGGTCGGACACGTGCAGCACCCGCACCACGTCGCGGTCACCGGGCAGGATCGGCAGGCTGGTCGTGACGGCGTAGAGGCCGGTGACGTTCTCGACGAGCCGGGCCAGCTGGTCGCCGTAGAGCGAGAAGTCGCCGACGATCCGGTCGGCGTCGCCGATCACGGTGGGCGCGCTCGCGAGCAGGCCGGTGTAGCGCGGCTCGACCAGGGAGGCCGGGTTCCACGTCGCCACCGCCACCGCCGCGGCCGCGACCACCGCCGTCCCCGCGCTGGCGCCGGCGAGCAGACCGCTGCGGACCCTGCGCAGTGCGAGCAGGGCGAGAGCGGTGCCCCCCAGCACCGCCGCGGCGAGCGACCGGAGCGCCGCCATCTGCAGCTCCCACCGCAGGTCCTGCTCGGCCCGGTTCCGCAGCCCGGTGAGCAGCTCGGGCTCCTCCAGGTAGGCCCGCGCCTCCTCCACGTCGACCCCGACCAGACGGGCCTCGACCCCCAGTGGACCGCGGTGCGTGTCGACGACGAGCTCGCCGAGCGGGGGGATCTCCACGGTGGTGCCGCCGCCCCAGGCGGGCAGGACGCGCATCGTCGTGGTCAGCGGGCCGACCTCGTGGTGCACCGTGCCGGCGAGGAGCAGGCCCAGCCAGCCGCCGAGGAGGCCGAGCAGGACCGTCGCCACCGCGACGGCGAGGCGACCGGCCAACGGACGGGGTGCGGCCGGCGGCGTGGGGGGCCGAGAGGAGAGCATGGGAGCGCACAGGGGTTGGCGGTCGGGACGCAGCAGTTGTATCCCGTCCGGCAGCGTGCTGTCACCGAAACGGCCAAGGTGTGGACCTTCGGGCCCCGGTAGCCTCGGCGACCGTGATCGTCGCCGCCGTCGTCTGCCCGCACCCGCCCGCGCTGCTCCGCGAGCTGGGCGGTCGCGCGGACCCGCTGGTGGACGTGCGCGGCGCCTGCGCCGAGGCGCTCACGTGGGCGTTCGCGCAGGACCCGGCCACCGTGGTCGTCGTCGGCGGCGCGGCCCCGACCGGGACCTGGCCGTCGTCGCTGCCGCTCGGCGTGCGCCGCTTCGGTACGACGACCGCCCGTGACGCGAGCTACCTCCCGCAGAGCCTGGGCGTGGCCCGCCGGCTCCTGGACGAGGCCGGCTGGGACGGCCCGCTCCGCCTGCACACGATCGCCTGGGACGCCGACGCGACCGCGGTCGCCGACGTCGCCCGCACGGTGGCCGGGACCCCGGGCAGGGTGGCCGTCGTGGTGATGGCCGACGGCAGTGCCCGGCGCGGTGAGCGGGCTCCCGGCCACCTCGACGAGCGTGCCTTCGGCTACGACGACGAGATCGGCTCCGCGCTGGCGGACGGCGACGCCCGGGCGCTGCTGGCCCTGGACGCCTCGCTCGGCGCGGAGCTGCTGGTGCAGGGACGTGCGGCGCTGGCCGTGCTGGGCGCGCTCGGCCGGAGCGCGGGCGGCCCCGCGAGCACCCGGGTGACCTACCGCGACGACCCGTTCGGCGTCCTCTACACCGTGGCGACCTGGTCCTTCACCCCCTGACCGCCGAGTCGGCGTGAACCTGGGCCCAGGCGGGTCGAGTCGGCGTGAACCTGTGCGCAGGCGGGTCGAGTCGGCGTGAACCTGGGCCGCGGTCAGCGCCGCGGAACGGTGAGCAGGGCCTGGGTGGTCCGCGCGACCAGCCCCTGCTCGTCGTACACCGAGGACGTGGCCACCGCCGAGCTGGCGGGGCCCAGCGTGGTCTCGGCGTCGAGGCAGAACCAGTCGCCGACCGGCTCGCGGAACAGGTGCACGGTGAGCTCGGGGTTCTGGAACCCCCAGCGGGCCGGGTCGAGCTCGGAGGAGACCCCGGAGGCCGAGTCCACGCAGGCCATGAGCCGCTGCAGCGGGGTGACGTCCTCGCCCTCGACGAGCGCCACCCGCGGCCGCATCCACACCACCGCGGGACCGGGCTCCGCGACGCCGCCCTTGACCCAGCGCCACTCGACGGCCTGGACGTAGCCGGGCGACCACACCTGCGGCGCCGGCTGCTCCTCGCCGTCCGCGGGACCGTGGGGGAGCGGCGTGCCGGCCGGGCCGGGCCCCTCCACGCCGGCCGGGAAGCGCCAGGCGGCGGTCAGCGCCACCGGCCGGCCGGCGGTGTCGTCGTACAACGTGGCCCGGCACAGGTCGACGTTGCGACCGGGCCGCACCACCGAGGCCTCGACCGAGAGCGGACCCATCGGGACCGGCCCGAGGAGCTCCATGGTGAGGCGGCCGACGAAGCGCTCCCCACCCCCGTCGAGACGCTCCACCGCCCGTGCCAGCAGCGCGGCAGGGGGGCTGCCGTGCTGGCTCGCCGGGCCCCACGGACCGGCGGCGGCGGGCTGGGGGAGGACCTGCTCGCGGGCCTGCGCAGAGGTGCCCTGGGTCACGTAGAAGCTGCTGCTCACGGCGCTGTCGTACCTCGATTTCGCTTCATGGTCGGGCCTGTGTATTCTTTCTCGTCGCTTGCCCCTTTAGCTCAGTCGGCAGAGCGTCTCCATGGTAAGGAGAAGGTCTACGGTTCGATTCCGTAAAGGGGCTCTGGGTAAGGGAAACCCGGTCGCGCGAGCGGCCGGGGGCCCCGTCCCGGTGGCGGGGTAGCTCAGGTGGTTAGAGCACACGGCTCATAATCGTGGTGTCGCGGGTTCGAGTCCCGCCCCCGCTACTCACACCAGCGCAGGCGTCCGGGTTTTCACCTCTCGGGCAGACTTGGACAGGCAGTACTACCGGAGAAGAAGAGGCATTTGCCGTGGCCAGCAAGAGCTCGGACGTCCGTCCCAAGATCACCTTGGCGTGCGTCGAATGCAAGGAACGCAACTACATCACCAAGAAGAACCGGCGCAACGACCCCGACCGGCTCGAGATGAAGAAGTTCTGCCCCCGCTGCCGCACCCACACCGTGCATCGCGAGACCCGCTGAGGGCAGGCGTCACGAGAGCTTCCGTCGGAGCGACGGCACCGCTCGGTGCCGTCGCTTCTTCGCGTCCGGGGCCGGTACGGCGGACTCAGGCCGACGTCAGGGCTGTCGCGGCGCCGGAGCGGACGTAGTCGGCGAGGCGGGCGCCGAGCATCAGGGAGACCCGGTACTCGCCGTGCGAGACGCTGAGCCCGTTCAGGTCCGCGGTGGACGCCGCCGTCAGGCCGTGCAGGTTGACGTTGCGGGTCGCGGCGCGCAGCAGCCGTGCGGCCCGGGTCTGCGGGGTCGGGTAGCTGCGCTCGTCGTCGTTCAGCTCCAGCGCGAGCTCGAAGGGAATGCTCCTGGCGGTACGCAGCAGCTCGAGGTTCTGCTCGAGCCGGATCAGCACCGGGGCCAGGGCGAGGTCGCTGCCTGAGCGCGGGTACGGGGTCGCCATGGGATCTTCTCCTCGGTCGGAGTCGTGGGTGGTCTTCTCGGAGTGTGGTGCAGGACACGTTCACACTCGCGCGTCCGAGCTGTCCGGAACAGGGACTTTCGGCACCGTGTGGTGCATCCGGAGGTCCCCGCCGCCCGGTGTGCGGGTGCCGACGGGAGGGGGCCCGCGCCCTGCTAGCGTCGCGCGCATGGCAGTCGACACCTCGCTGGCCGGTCGCGCCTTCGCGCCGACGGAGCCCTACCGCGTCAGCCGCGAGAAGGTCGCCGAGTTCGCCGCGGCCACCGGTTCGCACTTCGACGGCACCACCGCGCCGGCCACCTTCCCCATCGTGGTCGCGTTCGCCGCGATGACCTCGCTGATGGAGGACCCCGAGGTCGGCATCGCGCTGCACCGCGTCGTGCACGGCGACCAGCGGTTCACCTACACCCGGCCCGTCGTGGTGGGGGACCGGCTGTCGGCCGCGCTGACCGTCGACAGTCTCCGCCAGATCGGCGGCGCCGACATCATCGGCACCCGCAGCGAGATCACCGACGAGCACGGCGAGCACGTCTGCACCGCCTACGCGACCCTGGTGCACCGCGGAGAGGACGCCGCGTCGTGACCGGGCTGTCCTCGGGGCAGACGCTGCCCACCCAGACCTACCGCGTCACCCGCGCGGACCTGGTGCGGTACGCCGGTGCCAGCGGCGACTTCAACCCCATCCACTGGTCGGACCGGGTCGCGACGTCGGTCGGCCTGCCCGGGGTGATCGCGCACGGCATGTACACCATGGCCCTGGCTGCGCGTGCGCTCGACACCTGGGCGGGTGCCCCGGGGCGGATCGCCGAGATCGGCTGCAAGTTCACCAGGCCCGTCGTCGTACCGGACGACGACGAGGGCGTCGAGGTGGTCGTCGCCGGCACCGTCCGGAACCTCACCGAGGACGGCGTGCACGTCGCCCTCGAGGTCACCTGTGACGGCGAGAAGGTCCTCGGGGCGCCCAAGGCGGTGCTCCTGCGTGGCTGAGCAGCTCGCCGGGCACACCACGCTGCGCCTCGGCGGCCCCGCCGCGCACTACGTCGAGGCGGACACCGAGGAGGAGCTGGTCGCCGCGGTCCGCTCCGCCGACGAGGCCGGGGAGCCGGTCCTGCTCGTCGCGGGCGGCAGCAACCTGGTGGTCGCCGACGAGGGGTTCCCCGGCACCGTGGTGAAGATCGCCACCAGGGGCGTCGCGGTCGAGCAGGACGCCTGCAGCGGCGCCACCGTCCGGGTGGCCGCCGGCGAGAGCTGGGACGCCTTCGTCGCCC
The DNA here is from genome assembly GCA_963747975.1 of uncultured Actinomycetota bacterium. Lineage (GTDB taxonomy): Bacteria > Actinomycetota > Actinomycetes > Propionibacteriales > Nocardioidaceae > Nocardioides_C. The sequence goes on along the minus strand of CAVVHI010000003.1, from coordinate 816,291 downwards.
GGGCCGTCGAGCAGGGCTGGGTCGGCGTCGAGGCGCTCTCCGGCATCCCGGGCAGCGTCGGCGCCACCCCGATCCAGAACGTCGGCGCCTACGGGCAGGAGGTGTCGCAGACGGTCGCGTCGGTGCGGTGCTGGGACCGGCGGGAGGCGGCGATCCGCACGCTCGCCGCGGCCGACTGCGGCTTCGGCTACCGCACCAGCCGGTTCAAGCAGGAACCCGGGCGGTTCGTGGTGCTGTCGGTGACCTTCCAGCTCCGGCTCGGGGACCTCGGCGCGCCGGTGAGGTACGCCGAGCTCGCGCGGACGCTCGGGGTCGAGCCGGGGGACCGGGCCGACCTGCGGAGCGTCCGCGAGGCCGTCCTGGGTCTGCGCCGCGGGAAGGGCATGGTCCTCGACGACGAGGACCACGACACGTGGAGCGCGGGGTCGTTCTTCACCAACCCGGTGCTGCCGGCGCGGGAGGCCGACGCGTTGCCGGAGGACGCCCCCCGATGGCCGCAGCCTGACGGAGTGGTGAAGACCAGCGCTGCCTGGCTGATCGAGCACGCCGGCTTCGGCCGGGGCCACGGCAACGAGCGGGTCGCCCTCTCGGGCAAGCACACCCTGGCGCTGACCAACCGGGGCGGGGCCACCACCGACGACCTGCTCGCCCTGGCGCGCGAGATCCGCGCGGGTGTCGAGCGGCGGTTCGGGGTGCGGCTGGAGAACGAGCCCGTCCTGGTCGGCTGCGCCCTGTGACCGGCTGCTGAGCGTCCACCAGGCCGTGCCCCGGGAGGGCGCGCCGGCGAGCCGCGTCAGCCGATGGACGACGTCGACATCGCGCCCCCGATGATGGCCACGAAGAACACCGCGTAGATCACCAGGAAGACGAGCGCGAGGGCGAGCAGCACGGTCCCCACCACGCCCATGACGTAGCCGGCCTGGGCCGCCCCGCGTCCGCCGTACCGGCCACCGCTCGCGTCGATCTCCTCCAGCGTCTTCTTGCCCATCCACCAGGCGACCGGCCCCAGCACCTGGCAGGCGACGACGCCGAGGATGCCGAGCACCAGCGACGTGGTCGCGCGCGGGTGGTCCGGCGCGTACTGCACCGGCCCCTGCGGCGGGTATCCCTGCGGCGGGTACCCGGACGGCGGGTACCCGGACGGCGGGTACCCGGGCGGCGGGTACGCCTGGGGGTAGGGCGCGGTCGGCGGGCCCCAGCCCTGGCCCGGCTGGCCCGGCTGGCCAGCCTGCTGCTCCCAGTAGCCAGGCTGCTCCGGCGGGGTCTGGTCGGAGGGCTGGTCGCCGTCGCGCGGCTCCTCGGGCTGGCTCGGGCCGTCGCCCGGTGTGTTCGTCATGTGCCTAGTCTGTCGCCAACCAGGCGTCGACCTCACGCAGCAACGCCGTCCTGGTCTCCTCGGGAGCCCGCGACGCCCGGACCGACATCCGCGCCAGGTCGGCCAGCTGCCCGTCGGAGAGGCCGTGGGCGGCGCGCATCGTGGCGTACTGCCCGGTGAGCCGCGAGCCGAACAGCAGCGGGTCGTCGGCGCCGAGCGCGACCGTCGCTCCGGCATCGAGCAGGGCGGGCAGGGGCACCGAGGACAGGTCGGAGTAGACCCCCAGCGACACGTTCGAGACCGGACACACCTCCAGGGCGACCCCCTGCGCCACGACCCGCTCGAGCAGGGCGGGGTCCTCCACCGCGCGGACGCCGTGCCCGAGCCGGTCTGCGTGCAGGTCGTCGAGGCAGGTGCGCACGCTGTGCGGCCCGAGCAGCTCGCCGCCGTGCGGGGCCAGCATCAGCCCGGCCCGCTCGGCGATCCGGAAGGCCGCGGCGAACTCCTCGGTGCTGCCACGGCGCTCGTCGTTGCTCAGCCCGAACCCGACCACGCCGCGCCCGGCGTACTGGGCGGCGAGCCGGGCCAGGGTGCGGGCGTCGAGCGGGTGGCGGGTGCGGTTCGCGGCGATGATCACGGCCATGCCCAGACCGGTCCGCGCCGAGGCGTCGTGGACCGCGTCCAGCACGAGGTCGGTGAAGGCGGTGATGCCGCCGAACCGCGCGGCGTACCCGCTCGGGTCGACCTGGATCTCCAGCCACCGGGACCCGTCGGCCACGTCGTCCTCGGCGGCCTCGAGCACCAGCCGTCGTACGTCGTCCTCGGTGCGCAGGACCGACCGGGCGACGTCGTACAGGCGCTGGAAGCGGAACCAGCCCTTCTCGTCCGCGGCCGACAGCTGCGGTGGCCAGTCCTCGACCAGCGCCTCGGGCAGCGACACTCCCTCCCGCGTGGCCAGCTCCAGCAGCGTCGCGTGGCGCATCGACCCCGTGAAGTGCAGGTGCAGGTGCGCCTTGGGGAGGGCGGTCAGTGCCCGCGGCTCCGTCATCGGCTGCCGCGGCCGCTCAGCCGAAGAGCTTCTGCAGCCGTGAGATGCCCTCCACCAGGTCGTCGTCCCCGAGCGCGTAGGAGAACCGCAGGTAGCCGGGGGAGCCGAACGCCTCGCCGGGGACCGCGGCCACCTCGGCCTGCTCGAGGATCAGCGCGGCGAGCTCGGCGGAGGTCTGCGGCGTCGCGCCGCCGACGGTGCGCCCGAGCAGCCCCTTGACCGACGGGTAGGCGTAGAAGGCGCCCTTCGGTTCGGGGCAGACCACGCCGTCGATCTGGTTCAGCATCTCCACGACCCGGCGGCGCCGGCGGTCGAAGGCGACCTTCATCTCCTCGACGGCCGCGAGGTCTCCGGAGACCGCGGCGACCGCGGCCCGCTGGGCCACGTTGGAGACGTTGGAGGTGGCGTGGGACTGCAGGTTGGTCGCGGCCTTGACGACGTCCTTGGGCCCGATCACCCAGCCGACCCGCCAGCCGGTCATGGCGTAGGTCTTCGCGACCCCGTTGACGACCACGCACCGGTCCGCGAGCTCGGGCACCACGACCGGCATGGAGGCGGTCTCGAGGCCGTCGTAGACGAGGTGCTCGTAGATCTCGTCCGTCATCACCCACAGGCCGTGTTCGACGGCCCAGCGGCCGATGGCCTCGACCTCGTCGCGGCTGTAGACGGCCCCGGTCGGGTTGGACGGGGAGTTGAAGACCAGCACCTTGGTGCGCTCGGTGCGGGCGGCCTCGAGCTGGTCCAGGGTGACCTTGTACTCCTGGGTCTCGTCGGCGAGCACCTCGACCGGGACGCCGCCGGCGAGCCGGATCGACTCGGGGTAGGTGGTCCAGTACGGCGCGGGCACGATCACCTCGTCGCCGGGGTCGAGCATGGTGGCGAACGCCTCGTAGATCGCCTGCTTGCCGCCGTTGGTGACCAGCACCTGCGCGGGCTCGACCTGGTAGCCCGAGTCGCGGCGCGTCTTGTCCACGATCGCCTGCTTGAGCTCCGGAAGGCCGCCAGCCGGGCTGTAGCGGTGGTTGCGCGGGTCGCGGCAGGCCTCGACCGCGGCGTCGACGACGTAGCCCGGGGTGGGGAAGTCCGGCTCGCCGGCGCCGAACCCGATCACCGGGCGTCCGGCGGCCTTGAGCTCCTTGGCCTTCGCGTCGACCGCGAGGGTCGCGGACTCGGCGATGCCCCCGACCCGCATCGAGATGCGGCGCTCGGTCGGCGGCACGATGGGCTGGGCTGCGTGGCGGCCGGGACGATCAGCGGTGTCGGTCATGGCATCATCGTTCCATCCGGCGCGCGGAAACGGCAGCCGGGTCCCGCGCCTCGGGCGCGAGCGCGACCGCCGACGGCGGCGCCCTGGCGGCCTCGGTTCGACTTCGGCTCGGTCGACCCCGTAGAATCCTGGTCCTGGTGGTTCGCACCCTTGGTTGTCATGCCCGCACCTCGCCGCGCAGCTCGTCCGCGCCCCGGGTCCGTCGGTACGACGAGCAGGGCGACCGGGCCTCCGAAGGGCACTAGCTCAACTGGCAGAGCATCGGTCTCCAAAACCGAAGGTTGGGGGTTCAAGTCCCTCGTGCCCTGCTAGGTCCCTCCCGCCGGGAGGCGACCAGGTCCTGTCGGTCGACGTACAAGGAAGGTGGAGGACAGTGTCGGAGAGCCGCTCCGTTTCTTCTTCGGACAAGCGCACCGGTCCGGTCACCTTCTACCGCCAGGTCGTGGCCGAGCTGCGCAAGGTCGTGTGGCCGACGCAGCAGCAGCTGATCACCTACTTCATCGTCGTGATGGTGTTCGTGGTCGTGCTGATGACGATCATCTCCCTGCTCGACCTCGGGTTCGGAAGGCTCGCGTTCTGGGTCTTCGGGTGAGCCCCGACCGGACGCACGAGCCCTGGACCATCCGCACAACGAAGGTGACTGATTGACCGTGTCGCAGCCGTACGACAACCAGCCCGAGGGCGCCGAGCCGACCCTCGAGGACGTCTTCGGCGAACCCGAGGGTGACGCCGAGACCGCACCGGTGACCGACGACGCCGTAGCCGCCCCCGAGGCGGCCGGCGACGAGGTGGCCGGGGCGGACGTGACCGACGCCGACGCGAGCACCGACGCCGGGGCGACGACCTCCGACCTCCCCGCCGACGACCTCCCCGACGACGAGCAGCCCGCCGCGGAGGGGGCCGCCGACACCGCCGCCGTCGCCGACGCGCTCGACGCGGAGGCGGCCGGCGAGTCCGAGCAGACCGCGGAGGCGGCCGAGGAGGAGGACCCCCTCGAGGAGTTCCGCAAGAGCCTGTGGGCCAAGCCCGGCGACTGGTTCGTCATCCACACCTACTCCGGCATGGAGAACCGGGTGAAGGCGAACCTCGAGAACCGCATCACCTCGCTCAACATGGAGGACTACATCCACGAGGTCGTGGTCCCCACCGAGGAGGTCGCGGAGATCAAGAACGGCCAGCGCAAGCTCGTCAAGCGCACCGTCCTGCCCGGCTACGTCCTCGTCCGCATGGACCTGACCGACGAGTCCTGGGCCGCCGTGCGCCACACGCCGTCGGTCACCGGCTTCGTCGGCCACAGCCACCAGCCGGTGCCGCTGTCGCTGCAGGAGGTCGAGAACATGCTGGCCCCCGGCATCGTGGCCGCGGCCGAGGCCGCAGCGCCTGCCGAGGCGGCCGCCGGTGGCGCCCCGGCGAAGCGGAAGACCGAGGTCGCGGACTTCAACGTGGGCGACTCCGTGATGGTCGTCGACGGCCCGTTCGCGACGCTCCACGCGACGATCACCGAGATCAACGCGGACACCCAGAGGGTCAAGGCCCTCGTCGAGATCTTCGGCCGGGAGACCCCGGTCGAGCTGAGCTTCAGCCAGATCCAGAAGGTCTGAGCGGGAAGCTCGCCGCAGCACCGCTGCGTTTCACCACAGCAACACACCGCAGAACCAGTCAAAGGACCCGATCCATGCCTCCCAAGAAGAAGATCGCAGCGCTCGTCAAGGTGCAGCTGCAGGCCGGGGCGGCAACTCCTGCTCCGCCGGTCGGTACCGCTCTCGGTCCCCACGGCGTGAACATCATGGAGTTCTGCAAGGCCTACAACGCCGCCACCGAGCCGATGCGCGGCAACGTCATCCCCGTCGAGATCACCGTCTACGAGGACCGCAGCTTCACGTTCATCACCAAGACGCCGCCGGCGGCCGAGCTGATCAAGAAGGCGGCCGGTCTCCAGAAGGGCTCGGGCGTCCCGCACAAGGACAAGGTCGGCAAGCTCACCAAGGACCAGATCCGTGAGATCGCCACGACCAAGCTGCCCGACCTGAACGCGAACGACCTCGACTCCGCGATGAAGATCGTCGAGGGCACCGCTCGGTCGATGGGCGTCACCACCGAGTGACCCCGTGACGGCCACGCGGCCGTCGTACTCCAGAACAACCTGTGGCAGGGCCGCTGACGCGCCCGAGGACCACACCTGGCCCAGAGAAAGAGGGAACCAGCCATGCAGCGCAGCAAGACCTACCGCGCAGCCGCCGAGTCGTTCGACCAGGACGCGCTGTACAGCCCGGTCGAGGCGATCAAGCTCGCCAGGTCGGGGAGCAAGAAGAAGTTCGACGAGACCATCGACGTCGCGATGCGCCTCGGTGTCGACCCGCGCAAGGCGGACCAGATGGTCCGTGGCACGGTCAACCTGCCGCACGGCACCGGCAAGACCGCCCGGGTCCTGGTCTTCGCCACCGCCGAGAAGGCCGAGGCCGCCCGTGAGGCTGGCGCCGACTTCGTCGGCGGCGACGAGCTCATCGACAAGGTGAACGGCGGCTGGCTGGACTTCGACGCCGTCGTCGCCACCCCGGACCTGATGGGCAAGGTCGGCCGGCTCGGCCGGGTGCTCGGGCCCCGTGGTCTCATGCCGAACCCGAAGACCGGCACGGTCACGCCGGACGTGGCCAAGGCCGTCACCGACATCAAGGGCGGCAAGATCGAGTTCCGCGTCGACCGTCACGCGAACCTGCACTTCATCATCGGCAAGACCTCCTTCGACGAGAGGCAGCTCGCCGAGAACTACGCGGCTGCCCTCGAGGAGGTGCTGCGGCTGAAGCCGTCGAGCTCCAAGGGGCGGTACCTGAAGAAGGTCACCGTGTCCACGACGATGGGCCCCGGCATCCAGGTCGACCCCAACCGCACGCGCAACGTCGCGGGGGACGACGAGGCCTGAGCCTCCCCGTCACAGTCGGCAGTCGGCCCGAGCGCGCACGCGTTCGGGCCGACTCGTCGTCTCGGGGGACCTACTCGACGAAGACCCGCTCGTCGACGAGCTTCTCGGTCACCATCTGGCCCTCGGGGTCGAAGCGGCCCTGCTCGAAGCGCTTGCGGAACTCCATGTCGATGCCGTCCTTGCCGCTGCGGTTCTTCTCGATGCTCAGCACCACCCAGTGCTTGAACCGCTCCGCGTTGCCCACGTCGTAGACCAGGTGGTGGCGGGCGACGACGTCGTACTTGTCGTTGAGGATCAGCACGGTGTCGGCCTCGTAGGCGAGTGCGGAGGAGCCGCGCAGGTTGTTCACGCGCATCCGCCTGCCCTGCGTGATGCCGTCCTTGTCGGCGGCGACGATCGCGAGCACCGGGATGTTGATGTCGAGCGCGAGGTCCTTGAGCCCCTCCACGATGGTGGTGACGCGCTCGTCCTCGGCGAACTGGTGGCTCGGGACGCGGATCTTCTGGAGGTAGTCCACGACCACGACGGGGAGCTGACCGGTCTGGTGGCGGGCCTCCTCGACGGCCTCCCGGACCACCTCGAGGGTGGTGCTGCTCCCGGTCGAGCGGTGCACCACGAGCCGGTCGGCGTAGTCCTCGACGGCCCGGACCGCCTCGACGCCACCCCTGGTGTCGGCGAGCCGGTCGGTGACCGCCCCCCGCCGCCCGTCGGTCGCCTCGAAGGCGGCACGGATCCGGGCCAGGTTGGGCGCCTCGTGCCCGGCGATGAGCCCGGCCTCGAGCGCCAGCAGGCGGATCAGCACGGTCTGCTGGTCGTGCTCGAAGGAGAAGAACAGCACCGAACGGCCGGAGCGGGCGACGTTGCGGGCCGTCTGCAGGGCCCACGTCGTCTTGCCGAGGCCCTGCGGCCCCGAGAGCAGGACCAGCTCGCCCGAGCGGATCCCGCCGCCGAGGTTCCGGTCGAGGAGGTCGAAGCCGGTCGGCCAGATGCTCGCGGCGGCGTGCGAGCCCGCCTGGAGCCGGTGGTCGGCCTGCTCGAGGACGTCGGAGAGCGACTGCAGGGAGAAGTCCACCAGGTCATGGAAGCAGAGCCGCGCGTCCGTCGTGACCGGTTTCGCACGATCCGCGGCCACCGGGCCGCCCACCGCCGGCGCCCCGATTTGGCGCCCGGCGGCCGCGTCGCCTACAGTTCTGGGTGAAACCAGAGACCGCCGGTTGCCGGCGCGCCAACACTGCGGTGGGGTGCAACGGCTGAAGGTCCCGCATCGCGGGCGGCCTGCGCAGGTGACACAGTGTCTGTCGACGCGTGCTACGCCCGACCGCGCCCCGTGCATCTGCGCCGGGGCGTTTTTCGTTGTCGGGGCCCGACGTTCCGGTCTCCGGGTGCCATCAGCGGCACCCACCATGCTTGATCGCATCTGAACCGTGGAAGGAGACCCATGGCGCGGCCAGACAAGGCAGCAGCCGTTGCAGAGCTCGTGGAGGAGTTCCAGGAGTCTGCTGGTGCTGTGCTGACCGAGTACCGCGGTCTCACCGTCAAGCAGCTGCAGGACCTGCGGCGCGCTCTCGGCGAGAACGCCAACTACGCCGTGGTCAAGAACACGCTCACCCAGATCGCTGCTCGGGAGGCGGGTGTCGAGGGCTTCGACGACCTGCTGACCGGGCCGACCGCGGTCGCCTTCATCAAGGGCGACGTGGTCGAGGCGGCCAAGGGGCTGCGTGACTTTGCCAGGGTGAACCCCTCCCTCGTCGTCAAGGGCGGCCTCTACGAAGGCAAGACCCTCGACCCGGCGGAGATCGCAAAGCTTGCTGATCTGGAGTCTCGCGAGGTCCTCCTCGGGAAGCTCGCCGGCGCGATGCTCGCGTCGCTCAGCCAGGCTGTGTACCTCCTCAACGAGCCGTTGTCCCAGGCCGCCCGCCTCGCGGGTGCCCTGCAGGCCAAGGCGGAGGAGGACCCCTCGGTCCTCAAGGGCGGTGCCGGCGAGCCGGCCGCCGCTCCGGCCGAGGAGTCCGCGGAGGCCGCAGCGGCCCCCGCGTCCGACGACGCTTCCGAGGCTGTGCCCGCGGAGGCTGCGGAGACCACCGAAGAGTCCTGACCCGGGGCCCTTCACCACACCATCACCAGTGATGACCCACTGACCGGCGCCGCGATCCGGCGGGCCGGCCGGTAACCCAGGGTCAGCGAGAACAGAGAGGAACCGCCACCATGGCGAAGCTCAGCACCGACGAGCTGCTCGACGCTTTCAAGGAGATGACCCTCCTCGAGCTCAGCGAGTTCGTGAAGGAGTTCGAGGACACCTTCGGCGTCACCGCGGCCGCTCCGGTCGCCGCCGCCGCTGCCCCGGCCGCCGGCGGCGGCGCGGGCGAGGCCGCCGCTGTCGAGGAGAAGGACGAGTTCGACGTCGTTCTCGAGGCTGCCGGCGACAAGAAGATCAACGTCATCAAGGAGGTCCGCGGCCTGACCTCCCTCGGCCTGAAGGAGGCCAAGGAGCTGGTCGAGGCCGCTCCGAAGGCGATCCTCGAGGGCGTCAACAAGGAGGCCGCGGACAAGGCGAAGGAGGCCCTCGAGGGCGCCGGCGCCACCGTCACCCTCAAGTGACGCTCCGCTAGGACATCCGGCGGCCCCGTCCCGGGGCCACGGTCGGTACGGCGGTCGCTCCCCCTGCTTGCGAGCAGGGTGGAGCGGCCGCCGTACTGCTTTTTCCGAGACGGTCCGGTACGACGTCCGCCGGACTGTCTCTTCTCCGTAACGACCCCGGGGGCCGGTCGGGGGACCGGTGGCGCCGATGCGGTGACCCGGGCCACACTGGTGCGGCTCACCCGCGGGGCGACATGTCCCACATTGCCGGGACTGTCGGTTGCGGGGGCGCGTAACCTGCCGCGGCCTTGCTCGTTGGTATGGCCGGGGAGAAGGTGTCGCGCAGCCGCCACTCACGCTGGCGACACGGAGTCGGATCGGACAAGGGAGGGCCCTGGTGGGCGTCGAGATCAAGGTTGACGGACTCACGAAGTCCTTCGGCAGGGACCTCATCTGGAAGGACGTCACCCTGACGATCCCCTCCGGCGAGATCTGCGTGATGCTCGGGCCGTCCGGGACCGGGAAGTCGGTGTTCCTCAAGACCCTGATCGGGCTGCTCAAGCCCGACACCGGGCACATCATGATCGAGGGCACCGACATCGCCAGCTGCCCCGAGCGTGAGCTCTACGAGATCCGCAAGCTGTTCGGCGTGCTGTTCCAGGACGGCGCGATGTTCGGCTCGATGAGCCTCTACGACAACGTCGCCTTCCCGCTCCGCGAGCACACCAGGAAGTCCGAGTCGGAGATCCGCGACATCGTCATGGAGAAGATGGAGCTCGTCGGCCTGCTCGGCGCCGAGGGCAAGCTCCCCGGTGAGATCTCCGGCGGCATGCGCAAGCGTGCGGGCCTGGCCCGCGCCCTGGTCCTCGACCCCGAGATCGTCCTGTTCGACGAGCCGGACTCCGGTCTGGACCCGGTGCGCACCGCGTTCCTCAACCAGCTCATCGTCGACCTGAACGCCCAGATCGACGCGACGTTCCTGATCGTCACCCACGACATCAACACCGCCCGGACAGTCCCGGACAACATCGGGCTGCTCTACCACAAGCACCTGGCGATGTTCGGCCCGCGCGAGATGCTGCTGTCCTCGGAGGAGCCGGTGGTGCGCCAGTTCCTCAACGCCCAGCGCGTCGGCCCGATCGGCATGTCCGAGGAGAAGGACGCCGACGAGCTCGCGGCCGAGGCGGACCAGGAGCTGCCGCCGCTGCCGCCGATCCCGATGCAGCTCGAGCCCTCCAACGGCATGCCGCGCCGCAGCCAGCGCCCGCCGGGGGAGTGGTGCCGGGACAACGGCGTCGTCCCCCCGCCCGGCTCGTTCGACGAGAACATGTCGATGGCGACCGGGGTCTGACCGTGTCCTCGATCACCTCCGCCAAGGTCCTCGCGCCGGTCGGCACCGCGGGCAAGCTGTTCGCCTTCGGTCTCGACGTGGTGCGGGCGCTGTTCAAGAGGCCCTTCCAGCTGCGGGAGTTCATCCAGCAGGCCTGGTTCATCGCCTCGGTGACGATCGTCCCCACCGCGCTCGTCGCGATCCCGTTCGGTGCGGTCATCGCACTGCAGGTCGGCGGCCTCATCAAGCAGTTCGGCGCCCAGTCCTTCACCGGCTCCGCGTCCGTTCTCGCGGTCGTCCGGGAGGCCGGGCCGATCGCCACCTCGCTGCTCATCGCCGGCGCCGGCGGCTCCGCGATCGCCGCCGACCTCGGGGCGCGCAAGATCCGCGAGGAGCTCGACGCGATGATGGTGCTCGGCATCGACCCCATCCAGCGCCTGGTCGTGCCCCGGGTGCTGGCCACCATGCTGGTCGCGGTGTTCCTCAACGGGCTCGTCAGCGTCGTCGGGGTGGCCGGCGGCTACGTGTTCAACGTGGTGCTGCAGGACGGCACACCAGGGGCCTACCTCGCCAGCTTCACGGCCCTGGCCCAGCTGCCGGACCTGTGGCAGGGGATGGCCAAGGCGGTCGTGTTCGGCCTGATCGCGGCGATCGTCGCCTGCTACAAGGGCATGAACGCCGCCGGTGGCCCCAAGGGCGTCGGAGACGCCGTGAACGAGGCGGTGGTGATCACCTTCATGCTCCTGTTCGTAGCCAACTTCGTGATGAGCGCGATCTACTTCCAGCTCGTCCCGCCGAAGACAGGGTGAGGTCCATGGCAGACATCGGCACCACCCTGCGCTCGGCGTACCAGAGGCCCCTGGGCTTCCTGGACCGGCTGGGCAGCCAGCTGGCCTTCTACGTCAAGGCGATCGCCTGGACCCCGCGCACGGTGCGGCGCTACAAGAAGGAGATCCTGCGTCTCCTCGCCGAGGTGACCCTCGGCTCGGGCGCCCTCGCGGTCATCGGCGGCACCGTCGGTGTCATCACCGCGATGTCCTTCTTCACCGGCACCGAGGTCGGCCTCCAGGGCTACGCCGCGCTGAACCAGATCGGCACCGCAGCGTTCTCCGGCTTCGTCTCCGCCTACTTCAACACCCGCGAGATCGCCCCGCTGGTCGCCGGCATCGCGCTCGCCGCGACGGTCGGGTGCGGCTTCACCGCCCAGCTCGGCGCGATGCGGATCTCGGAGGAGGTCGACGCGCTCGAGGTGATGGCCATCCCGTCGATGCCCTTCCTGGTCACCACCCGGATGATCGCCGGGCTGGTCGCGATCGTGCCGTTGTACGTCGTCGGGCTGCTGTCGTCGTACTTCGCCACCAGGCTGACCGTCACGCAGTTCTTCGGACAGAGCACCGGCACCTACGACCACTACTTCAACCAGTTCCTGCCACCGGGCGACGTGCTCTGGTCCTTCGGGAAGGTGCTGGTGTTCGCCGTCGTGGTGATCCTCATCCACACCTACCACGGCTACAACGCCAAGGGCGGTCCGGCGGGTGTGGGCATCGCCGTGGGCCAGGCGGTGCGCACCTCGATCGTCGCGATCAACGTGATCGACCTGTTCCTGTCGATGGCGATCTGGGGCACCACCACGACCGTGAGGCTGGCCGGCTAGCCATGGTCGACCGCCGGTCCCGCGCCTTCAGGTCGGCCGTCGCGCTCGAGCACCGGATGCTCGGCGTGGCGTTCCTCGGCCTGCTCGCACTCGGGACCTGGTTCACCTACGCGGTGTTCGACAAGTCGTTCACCGACTACGACGAGGTGACGCTGCACGCGTCGCAGCTCGGGCTGCAGCTGCCGGACCGGGCCGACGTCAAGGTCCGCGGGGTGAGGGTCGGCGAGGTGGTCGCGACCGAGACCACCGCGGAGGGTGTCGAGCTCACCCTGGGCATCTACCCGCCGAAGCGGCGACTGGTCCCCGCCGACGTGACGGCCGACATCGCGCCCAAGACGCTGTTCGGCGAGAAGTTCGTCTCCCTCGTCCCGCAGGGCCGCGCCGACGTGCCCATCGAGGCGGGGGCGCAGATCGAGGAGGCGGAGCTGTCGATGGAGGTCGAGCAGGTCCTCCGCGACATCTACCCGCTGCTGCGCACCGTGCGGCCGGCCGACCTCAACCGCACCCTGACCGCCATGGCGACGGCGCTGGAGGGCCGGGGTGCGCTGATCGGCACCAACCTCGCCACGCTGGACGACTACCTGAGGCAGACCAACCCGCAGATCCCGGCCCTGGTGGAGGACCTCCGGCATGCTCAGCGAGGTCTCCGACACCTACCGGGCGGTCATGCCCGAGGTCGCCCGCCTGCTGCGCAACGGCGTGACCACGGGCAGCACGTTCACCGAGAAGGAGGAGAAGATCCAAGCCCTCTTCGCCGACGTCGCCTCGTTCTCGTCGACCTCGCGCGACTTCCTCGAGGCCAACGGCGACAACATCATCCGGCTCGGCGACCTCGGTGCCCGCCAGCTCCCCGTGTTCGAGAAGTACGCCCCGCAGTACCCCTGCCTGTTCTACGGCATCGACAAGGTGGCCCCGTGGCAGGCAGAGACCTTCCGCGGCTACGCCCTGCACATCAACCTCGAGCTGCTGCCCCACCAGCCGCGAGGCTTCGGCCCCCAGGACGACCCGGTCTACGGCGACAAGCGCGGGCCGATGGACCTCGACCTGTGCTGGCGCGGCTACCGCGACGAGGAGTGGACCCAGCAGAACCTGCCGCCGGACTCGATGATCCCCGACATCGTCGACGGCGTCGACGACACCACGGGCAAGCAGCGGCCCGCTCCCGTGCTCGACCTGACCTCCGGGTTCGCCGGCAGCCGGGCCGAGCGGTCGTTGGTCAACACCGTCGCCGCTCCCGTCCTCGGGGTCCCGGCGAAGTCGGTGCCCGACGTGGCGGCCCTGCTCTTCGGCCCCCTGGCCCGCGGGACGGAGGTCGAGCTGCGATGACGGCACGGTCCATCGCCGCCGCAGCCGGCCACCGCGCGCTCGGCGTGGTCTTCCTGGTCCTGCTCCTCGTCGGGGTCTGGGCCACCTACGCGGTGTTCACCAAGAAGTTCGTCGACTACGTCCCCGTCACCCTGCGAGACGTCCAAGATCGGCCTCCAGCTGCCGATGCTCGCCGACGTCAAGATCCGCGGGGTGATCGTCGGCGAGGTCCGCGAGGTGGTCTCGGAGGGCGACGGTGCCCGCCTGGAGCTGGCGATCCAGCCGGACAAGGTCGACATCATCCCGGGCAACGCCACCGCACGGATCCAGCCGAAGACCCTCTTCGGTGAGAAGTACGTCGCCCTGCAGGTGCCCGACCAGCCGTCCGGGACGCTCTCGGCCGGTGACGTGATCACCCAGTCGGAGGTGGCCATGGAGGTCGAGCAGGTCCTCGAGGACCTCTACCCCTTCCTGCGCACCGTGCAGCCCGCCGAGCTCAACTACCACGCTCACCGCGCTCGCCACCGCGCTGGAGGGCCGCGGCGAGCAGATCGGCGCCAACCTGGTCACGCTCGACGACTACCTGAGGCGGACCAACCCGCAGATCCCGGCCCTGGTCGAGGACCTCCGCATGCTGAGCGAGGTCTCCGACACCTACCGGGCGGTGATGCCGGAGGTCGCGCGCCTGCTGCGCAACAGCGTGACGACCGGCAACACGCTGCTGGAGAAGGAGCAGAAGGTCCAGAGCGCTCTTCGGTGACGTCGCGTCGTTCTCCTCGACCTCGCGCGACTTCCTCGAGGCCAACGGCGACAACATCATCCGCCTCGGGCGAGGTCAGCGTGCCGCAGCTGGACGTACTCGCCGAGTACGCCCCGGAGTACCCCTGCCTCCTCCGCGGCATGTCGGACTGGATCCCCCAGATGAACAGCGGCTGGCGAGGGCACGCGCTGCACATCAACCTCGAGGTGCTGCCGACCCAGCCTACCGGCTACTCGCCCGGTGACGACCCGGAGTACGCCGCCGACAACGGGCCGAGCTGCCTGACGCTCCCGGCACCGCCGTACTCCCAGGCCAACCCCGGGCCGCAGCCGCCGATGTCGACCGTCGACGACGGTGTGGAGGACGGACACGGGAAGTTCCGCCGGCGGGCCGCGACCGGGTTCGACCTGACCTCCGGCTTCGCCGGCACCGCCGCCGAGCGATCGGTGGTCGACGCAGTCGCCGCACCTGTGATGGGAGTCCCCGTGGAAGCCGTGCCCGACGTGGCGACCCTGCTCTTCGGCCCCCTGGCCCGCGGGACGGAGGTGAGCCTGCGATGAGCCTGCTCGACAAGCGGACGGCGAGCGACGCGGTCAAGCTGCTGGTCTTCGTCGTGGTCACGACCGTGGCGACCAGCCTGCTCGTGGTCACCATCGGCAACCTGTCGTTCGGCCCCGAGCACGAGTACAAGGCGGTCTTCAGCGACGCGACCGGCGTGGTGAAGGGCGACGACGTCCGGATCGCCGGGGTGAAGGTCGGCACCGTGAAGGACATCGACATCCACGAGCGGACCGAGGCGCTCGTCACCTTCACCGTCGACGAGGACGCCCAGGTCACCGCCGGCACCAAGGCCGCGGTCCGCTACCGCAACCTCGTGGGTCAGCGCTACATCGCCCTCACCCAGGGCGTGGGCAGCCCGTCGATCCTCCGCGACGGCGCCACGATCCCGCTCTCGCGGACCCAGCCGGCACTCGACCTGACGGTGCTGTTCAACGGCTTCAAGCCGCTGTTCGAGGCGCTCTCGCCCCAGGACGTCAACAAGCTGTCCTACGAGATCGTCACGGTCTTCCAGGGCGAGGGCGGCACCCTGGAGAGCCTGCTCGCGCACACCGCGTCCGTGACCAGCACGCTGGCCAGCCGCGACCAGGTGATCGGCGAGCTCATCGAGAACCTCAACGAGGTGATGGTCACCCTCGGCGACCGGGACGCCGAGCTGTCCGAGCTGATCGTCCGGCTGCGCCGGTTCGTGTCGGGCCTGTCGCAGGACCGCCGGGCCATCCTGGGCTCGCTGGAGTCCATCTCCGACCTCGCCGTGGAGACCTCCGACCTGGTCACCGGGATCCGCCGGCCGCTGACCAAGGACATCAAGGAGCTCCGCGAGGTGGCCGGCACCCTCGACCGCAACAAGGCCGAGCTGGACCGCGCGATCCAGGTGCTGCCCATCAAGCTGGAGAAGATCGGCCGGACCGCGGTCTACGGCTCCTGGTTCAACTTCTA
This sequence comes from uncultured Actinomycetota bacterium, assembly GCA_963747975.1. GTDB lineage: Bacteria > Actinomycetota > Actinomycetes > Propionibacteriales > Nocardioidaceae > Nocardioides_C. The sequence goes on along the minus strand of CAVVHI010000003.1, from coordinate 800,618 downwards.
CCTGTGCAACTTCAAGGGTCAGGTGACCCTGCCCGGCGGCAGGGTCATCGACGACGTCGAGTACGACGTGAACGCGGCGAGGTGTGATCTCGGATGAGCGTCCCGTTCCGCGAGAGGAACCCCGTCATCGTCGGGGCGGTCAGTCTCGCCGTCATCGCGGCCCTGGTGCTCGCGGCCTTCCGCGCCGAGGACCTCCCGGTGATCGGGGGCGGGGACACCTACTACGCCGCGTTCAGCGAGGCCGGGGGCCTGAAGGCCAACGACGAGGTGCGCATCGCGGGCGTCCGGGTAGGCAAGGTGCAGTCGGTCGACCTCGCCGGCGACCACGTCCGCGTCGAGTTCACCGTCGAGGACGGGGTGGGCTTCGGGCCGGCCACCGCCGCCGCGATCAAGGTGAAGACCCTCCTCGGCGCGATGTACCTCGGGCTCGAGCCCTCCGGCGAGGGGCAGCTGGAGGAGGACTCCGTCATCCCCGTCGAGCGGACCAGCTCGCCGTACGACGTCGTCGACGCGTTCAGCGGCCTGGCCGACACCTCCGAGCGGATCGACACCGACCGCCTGGCCCGCAGCCTCGACACGCTGTCGACGCTGATGCACGACACCCCCGAGGAGTTCCAGGCAGCGCTCGAGGGCATGTCGGCGCTCTCGACCAACATCGCGGCCCGTGACGAGCAGCTGGGCGAGCTGCTGGGCAACATGGAGAAGGTCTCACGGGTGCTGGCCGACCGCAACGAGGACCTGGTGACCCTGATGGCCGACGGCGACAAGCTGTTCCGGGCGCTGGTGGCCCGCCGTGAGGCCGTCCACGACCTGCTCGTCGCCACCAGCCGCCTCTCCCGCGAGCTCACGCAGCTGGTGCGGCGGACCCGGGCCGACCTCAGGCCGGCGCTCGAGCACCTCGACAGCGTGGTGGACATGCTGAACAAGAACCAGGAGAACCTCGACAACAGCCTCCGGCTGATGGCGCCCTTCTACCGGGTCTTCGCCAACACCCTCGGCACGGGCCCCTGGTTCGACACCTACATCCAGAACCTGCCGCCCGCCGCGATCGGAGGCAACTGATGAGCCAGCACGCCTCGCGCATGGGGACGGCCGGGATCACCCGGGTGCTGTCCATGGTGGCGGTCGCCGCGGTGGTGCTCGCCGGGGTGCTCCTGGTGCTGCCCGACCAGGACCGCATGTACGTCACCGCCAGCTTCCCGCGGACCGTGTCGCTCTACGAGGGCTCGGACGTGCGGATCCTCGGCGTCCCCGTCGGCCAGGTGGAGTCGGTGACCCCCGCCGGCACCGACGTGACGGTGACGATGTGGTACGACGCCGAGTACCAGGTGCCCGCGGACGCGGAGGCGGTGATCATCACCCCCTCGATCGTGGGCGACCGGTTCGTCCAGCTCACGCCCGCCTACACCGGGCGGCCCGGCGCTGGCCGACCAGGCGACGCTGAGCACGGAGAGGACCTCGACCCCGCTGGAGCTCGACGAGATCTACCAGAGCATCGACGACCTGACCGTGGCGCTCGGCCCCGAGGGCGCGAACAAGGAGGGCGCGCTGACCCGGCTGCTCGACACGACCGCCCGCAACTTCGCCGGGCAGGGCGAACAGTTCAACCAGTCGATCGAGGACCTCGGCAAGCTGACCCGCACCCTGGACGACAACAAGGAGCAGCTGTTCGGCACCGCCGAGCAGCTCGAGCGCTTCGTCTCCGCCCTGGCCGAGAACGACCAGACCGTCCGCGACTTCAACCAGTCGCTGGCACAGGCCGCGGGGGTGCTCGAGGGCGAGCGCGACGACCTCGCGGCCTCGCTGCGCAACCTCGGCGTCGCGATGGAGCAGGTGTCGTCCTTCGTCCGTGAGAACCGCGACGTCCTCGGCGAGAACATCACGGGGCTCAATCGGGTGAGCCGGGTCCTGGTCAAGCAGCGCGACGCGCTCGACGAGGTGCTCACCGTGGCGCCGCTCGCGCTGAACAACCTGTTCCTGACCTACAACCCCACCACCGGCACCCTGGACACCCGCTCCAACCAGGGCGAGACTGCCCGGGCAGCTCGAGACCGACCCGGCCGGCTTCCTGTGCGCGCGGTCCTCGACCCCAACGACCCCACCGGCCGCACCTGCGACCTGCTGAAGCAGGCGCTCCGGGGCGCCAACCGCGCGGCCGCGCTCGGTCGCGACGGAGCCCCGGCCACCGTCGAGGTCGAGCACATCGACAGGTCGCTCGCCGGCCTCGTGGAGGTGGACTGACCATGCGCACCGGCAACCCGTCAAGAAGGTCCCGCGCGGCACGTGCGACCGCGCTGGCCTGCGCCGGAGCACTGGCGCTCAGCGGATGCGACTTCGACGTCTTCGGCCTGCCGCTGCCCGGCGGTGCCGACCTCGGCGACGACCCGTACACGGTCGACCGTGGAGTTCCGCGACGTGCTCGACCTCGTCCCGCAGTCGTCGGTGAAGGTCAACGACGTCACCGTCGGCAAGGTCACCGACATCGAGCTCGACGGCTGGCACGCCGAGGTGACCGTCGCGCTCAACGGCGACGTGGAGCTGCCCGACGACTCCCGCGCGGAGATCCGCCAGACCAGCCTGCTGGGCGAGAAGTTCGTCTCCCTGGCCCCGCCGGCCGAGCGCGCCGGCGCGAACCTGCTGTCGGAGGGTGACGTGATCCCGCTGGACCGCAGCGGCCGCAACCCCGAGGTCGAGGAGGTCCTGGGAGCGATGTCGCTGCTGCTCAACGGCGGCGGGGTCGCGCAGCTGAAGACGATCGCCACCGAGCTCAACAAGGCGTTCGAGGGCCGCGAGAGCGACGTCAAGTCGGTCCTGCGCCAGCTGGACACGTTCATGGCGCCAGCTCGACGAGAACAAGAAGGACATCGTGCAGGCCATCGAGTCCCTCAACGCGCTCGCGGTGTCGATCGACGAGCAGCGCGGCTCCATCGAGCTCGCCGCTCGACGAGATGCCCGAGGCCCTCGCGTCGATCGACCAGCAGCGCGACGACCTGGTGCGGATGCTCGACGCGCTCGACGAGCTCGGCGCCGTGGGCACCGAGGTGATCCGACGAGTCCAAGGCGGCCACGGTCGACAGCCTGCAGGTCGCTCGACCCGATCCTGACCAAGCTGGCCGAGGCAGGCGACGCGCTGCCGAGGTCCTTCCAGGTGTTCTTGACCTACCCGTTCGTCGACGAGGTGGTCGGGCGCAACCCGGCGCAGGCGCGGAACCTGCACATGGGCGACTACACCAACCTGTCGATCCAGATGGACATCGACCTCAGCCAGGGCCTTCCCCAGCTGCCTGGGCTCCCGGGCCGCCCGACCTCCCGCTGGACCCGGTCGGCACGGTCAACGACGTCGTCAAGTGCGCCAACACCGGCGACCCCGGACAGCACGGCGTGCCAGGACCTCGGCCCCAAGCAGGCGAGAAGCTGTGCGGCCAGTTCCCGCAGAACCCGATCTGCGACGCGCTGGTCCCCGGCACCGGGGGCGAGCAGGACGGCGGGGGCGAGCAGGACGGCGGCGGCGGCGACGACGAGGACGGCGGCCTGCTGCCCCTCCCGCTGCCCGGCCTGGGGCGCGCGGCGCCGGGTCAGGTCTTCTTCGGGGCGCCCACCGTGGCCGCCGACGGGGCGTCCGACGGGCGTCTCGCCTACGAGCCCACCCTCGGTGCGCTCCTGATCCAGGGGATGGTGACGCAGTGATCACCCAGCGGACCAAGGTCCAGCTCATGGTGTTCGCGCTGATCACCATGGTGGGCGTGGCCTACGTCGGGGCGACCTACGCCCGGCTCGACCGCCTGTTCTTCGACGACACCTACCGCGTGGTCGCCCACTTCGAGGAGTCCGGCGGCATCTTCGCCGGGGCAGGAGTCTCCTACCGCGGCGTGACCGTGGGCCAGGTCGGCGCGCTGGAGGTGACCGACGACGGGCGTCGACGTCGTCCTCGAGATCGACGACGACAGCGAGCCGATCCCCCGCGACGCCGACGCGCTGGTCGCCAACCGCTCGGCGGTCGGCGAGCAGTACGTCGACCTGTTGCCGAACACCGACCAGGGCCCCTACCTGGGGGAGGACTCCGAGATCCCGCGGGAGCGGACGAAGACCCCGATCCCGACCATGCAGCTGCTGGTCGACCTGGACAAGACGGTCAACTCGGTCGACAAGGGAGACCTGCGCACGGTCGTCTCGGAGCTGGGCAGGGCGTTCGACGGCACCGGGGAGAGCCTCGGGCAGATCATCGACACCTCGAACTCGTTCATCGAGACGGCCAACGAGAACTTCGACATCACCACCGCGCTGATCAACGACAGCAACACGGTGCTGCAGACCCAGCTCGACAGCACCGGCCGGCTGCGCAGCTTCGCCCGGGACCTGGCGCTGCTCTCGGACACCCTGGTCGCCTCCGACGCCGACCTGCGTCGGGTCATCGACAACGGCAGCGCCACCGCCAACCAGCTGCGCCGCTTCCTCGAGGACAACCGGGTCGACCTCGGGGAGCTGATCAACAACCTGGTGACCACCGGCGAGGTGACCGTCCGCCACCTCGACGGGGTCGAGCAGGTCCTGGTCGTCTACCCCTACGTCGTCGAGGGCGGCTACACCGTGGTCGCCAAGGACCCCAGGTCCGGGCTGTACGACGCCCACTTCGGACTGATCCTCCAGCAGGAGCCCCAGGTGTGCACCGGGGGCTACGACCCCGGCGAGGTCCGGGGGCCCCAGGACCGGGAGGACCGGCCGATGGACATGGACGCCCGCTGCACCGAGCCGCAGTCCCGGTCCAACGCCCGCGGCGCGCAGCACGCACCGCGGCCGCGGTCGGGTGCGGCGTACCGGTCGCCCGTCGTCGCTGCGTACGATCCCGGCACCGGCAAGCTCGAGTACACCGACGTCAGTCCCAGCGACGGGGTCAGCTACACCGGGGGAGCCGCGTCGGTCTTCGGAGAGGAGTCGTGGAAGTGGTTGCTGCTCCAGCCGCTCGCGAAAGAGCAGGAATGACCCCCGGCCACGACCAGGAGACGGACGGGCGGCCGCGCGCGAGCCGCCTCGTCGTCACCATGGGCTCCGTGCTCGCCGCGCTGGTCCTGGTCGGTGCGCTGGTCGCGGTCGCCGGCTGGTGGGTCGCCCGGGAGCCGGGCCAGGCCGCCGCCCGGCTCGACCAGCGCGCGGAGGTCACCCGCGTCGCCGAGCAGTTCACCGTCCGCGTCAACAACTACGACGCGGACTCGGTCGACGACTACACCGAGTCCGTCGGGGGGCTGCTGAGCACCAAGTTCCGCGCCGACTTCGACCAGGCGATGCAGGACATCGTCGCCCAGGTGCAGGAGGCCCGGATGGAGTCGCAGGGCGAGGTCCTCGCCTCCGGGGTCGCCTCGCTCGACGACGACTCGGCCCGGGTGCTCGTCGCCGCGGACGCCGGCGTCACCACGGTCTTCGACGAGCGGCAGCGCCACTTCCGGTGGGAGGTCTCGCTGGTCAAGGTCGACGGCGACTGGCTGGTCGACGACTTCACGCCGGTCGGCGAGTGAGCACCGGGAAGGGAGCGACGATGGAGCCGACGCTGTACGACGTCCTCGGGGTGTCCCGGGCCGCGGGACCGGACCGGGTCCGGGCCGCCTGGCGGGAGGCGGCCGACGCCATCGAGCCGGGGGAGGGCTCGGCGCAGCGCCTCCGCCGGGTCAACGAGGCGGCGGAGGTGCTGCTCGACCCCGAGCGGCGCGCGGCCTACGACGCCACGCTGGCGCAACCTCCCTCCGCCGAGGAGACGACCGCGCACGGTGAGGGCCCCAGCGGGGCGACGCCGTGGGCCGAGGAGACGACTACGGAGGACGAGGGTCCGGCCGGCGTCGTGCCCGGGCCGCCGATGCCGGGTGCGAGCAGCGCCGCGGCCCCCGCCGGGGCGGTGGGTGCCCCCGGGACGGCGGGTGGCGTCGTGGACGACGCCGCCACGCCCGCTCCCACGGCGTCCGGAGCGTCCGCCGTACCCGTGGCCCCGGCCGGCCGGGACAGTGTGTCCGGACGGTCGGTGGCCCTGCTCGCCGTCCTGGCCGTGCTCGCGCTCGTGGCGGTCGCTCTGGGCGCCTACCTCGGCACCCAGGGCTGGAGGTCCTACCAGGAGGACCGACGCGCCGAGCGCTTCCAGGAGGCGCTCGACCGCGCGCCGTCGGCGGCCGAGAACGCCGCCGCGGCCGTGCTGTCCTACGGCCACCGTTCGCTCGAGGCCGACCGCGACGCCGCGGCGCGGTTCCTCACCGAGGACTACCGCGAGGACTACCTCGAGACCTTCGACGAGCTGGTGGTGGACAGCGCCACCCGGACGAAGGCCACGGTCGAGGCGGCGGTGCTCGCCTCGGCGCCGATGAACAGCCCGCGCGAGCGACCCGACCGGGTGCCGGTCCTGGTGTTCGTCAACCAGACCACGACGAGCAGCGCCTCCACCGAACCCAGGGTGGCCCTGAACCGGGTGCAGCTCGACATGGTCGAGGTGGACGGTGCCTGGCTGGTGGACGGCATCACGTCCTACTGACCCCCCGGGAGCGCCCGGTGACCCCGCCGGGCGACGCGCCCACCGGTCCCGGGCGGCGGTGCTTGACTGGGGCGGGGCCGGGCGTTCATGCTTCTGCGCAGTCCTTGACGCTTGCCGGACGTGCTGGGTTGTGCCCACGTGCGGTCCCGGCTATGATCGTTCGTTGCGTCTGCCCTCATATGCGTTCCAGCCTGTCCGGTGGCTGGTTTTGTGGTTGGCAGACCCTGATACCAGAGCGATCCTCGGAAGGACCCCTCTTGGCCGCCTCGCGCAGCACCAGCACGTCCCGCAGCAACCCGCGCCGCATCTCCTTCGCCAAGATCAAGGAACCCCTCGAGGTTCCCCAGCTCCTCGCACTGCAGACCGACAGCTTCGACTGGCTGATCGGCAACGAGCGGTGGCAGGAGGACGTCGCCCGGCGTCTCGATATCGGCGAAGACGTCAGCCAGAAGTCCGGTCTCCAGGAGATCTTCGAGGAGATCTCCCCGATCTCGGACTTCTCCGACACCATGTCCCTCTCCTTCGAGAACCCGGTGTTCTACGACCCGAAGTACACCGTGGACGAGTGCAAGGAGAAGGACTTCACCTACTCCGCTCCGCTGTACGTGTCCGCGGAGTTCATGAACAACGAGACCGGTGAGATCAAGGGCCAGACGGTCTTCATGGGCGACTTCCCCCTGATGACCCCGAAGGGCACCTTCGTCATCAACGGCACCGAGCGTGTCGTGGTGTCCCAGCTCGTCCGCTCGCCGGGGGTCTACTTCGAGCGCGCCGCCGACAAGACCTCCGACAAGGACATCTACACCGCCAAGGTGATCCCCTCGCGCGGTGCGTGGCTCGAGTTCGAGGTCGACAAGCGCGACATGGTCGGCGTCCGCCTCGACCGCAAGCGCAAGCAGAACGTCACGGTGCTGCTCAAGGCCCTCGGCTGGACCACCGAGCAGATCCGCGAGGAGTTCGGCGAGTACGAGTCGATGATGCTCACGCTCGAGAAGGACCACACCGCGGGCCAGGACGACGCGCTGCTCGACATCTACCGCAAGCTCCGTCCGGGGGAGCCGCCGACGCGCGAGGCCGCGCAGACGCTGCTCGAGAACTACTACTTCAACCCCAAGCGCTACGACCTCGCCAAGGTCGGCCGCTACAAGATCAACAAGAAGCTCGGCACGCACGAGGCGTTCGACCAGCAGACGCTGACCATCGACGACATCGTGTCGGCCATCCGGTTCGTGGTGCAGCTGCACGCCGGCAACAACACCCTCAAGGACGCCCAGGGCACCGACCTCCTGGACCGTGAGGGGGACGCGATCGAGGTCCGCGCGGACGACATCGACCACTTCGGCAACCGCCGGATGCGCACGGTCGGCGAGCTGATCCAGAACCAGCTGCGCACCGGCCTCGCCCGCATGGAGCGCGTGGTCCGCGAGCGGATGACCACCCAGGACGTCGAGGCGATCACGCCGCAGAGCCTGATCAACATCCGCCCCGTGGTCGCGGCGCTGAAGGAGTTCTTCGGGACCTCGCAGCTGTCGCAGTTCATGGACCAGACGAACCCGATCGCCGGCCTGACGCACAAGCGTCGCCTCTCGGCGCTCGGCCCCGGCGGTCTCTCCCGCGACCGGGCGGGCTTCGAGGTCCGTGACGTCCACCCGTCGCACTACGGCCGGATGTGCCCGATCGAGACCCCCGAGGGTCCGAACATCGGTCTGATCGGCTCACTGTCCACGTTCGGACGGATCAACCCGTTCGGTTTCGTGGAGACCCCCTACCGCAAGGTGGAGAACGGCCGCGTCACCGACAAGGTCGAGTACCTCACCGCGGACGAGGAGGACCGTTTCGTCATCGCACAGGCCAACGCCGCGCTGACCGACGACGGCAGGTTCGCCGAGGAGCGCGTGCTGGTGCGCCAGCGCGACAACGAGGTCGACGTCATCCCGGCCGAGCTGGTCGACTACATGGACGTCTCGCCGCGCCAGATGGTGTCGGTGGCGACCGCGCTGATCCCGTTCCTGGAGCACGACGACGCCAACCGCGCGCTCATGGGCGCGAACATGCAGCGCCAGGCGGTGCCGCTGGTCAAGACCGAGTCCCCGCTGGTCGGCACCGGCATGGAGTACCGCGCGGCCGTCGACGCGGGCGACGTGATGGTCGCCGAGCAGGCCGGTGTGGTCAAGGACGTGTCCGCCGACGCCGTCGAGGTGATGCACGACGACGGCACCTACCGGACCTACCGGATGCAGAAGTTCACCCGCTCCAACCAGGGCACCTGCATCAACCAGCGTCCGCTGGTGTCCGAGGGCGACCGCGTCGAGGTCGGCTCCCCGGTCGCGGACGGGCCGAGCACCGACGACGCCGAGATGGCGCTGGGCAAGAACCTGCTCGTCGCCTTCATGTCGTGGGAGGGCCACAACTACGAGGACGCGATCATCCTGTCCCAGCGCCTGGTGCAGGAGGACGTGCTCACCTCTATCCACATCGAGGAGCACGAGGTCGACGCCCGCGACACCAAGCTCGGCCCCGAGGAGATCACCCGCGACATCCCGAACGTCAGCGAGGAGATGCTCGCCGACCTCGACGAGCGCGGCATCATCCGGATCGGCGCGGAGGTCACCACCGGTGACATCCTGGTCGGCAAGGTGACCCCGAAGGGTGAGACCGAGCTGACCCCCGAGGAGCGGCTGCTGCGCGCGATCTTCGGCGAGAAGGCGCGCGAGGTGCGCGACACCTCGATGAAGGTCCCGCACGGTGAGGCCGGCACGGTCATCGGCGTCCGGGTCTTCGACCGCGAGGACGGCGACGAGCTGCCCCCGGGCGTGAACCAGCTGGTCCGGGTCTACGTCGCCCAGAAGCGCAAGATCTCCGTGGGCGACAAGCTCGCCGGCCGGCACGGCAACAAGGGCGTCATCTCGAAGATCCTGCCGGTCGAGGACATGCCGTTCCTCGAGGACGGCAGCCCGGTCGACATCATCCTCAACCCGCTCGGTGTGCCGGGCCGGATGAACATCGGCCAGATCCTGGAGATCCACCTCGGCTGGCTGGCCAAGACCGGCTGGGACGTCAACGCGGAGGACGCCGGTGCCGACGCAGAGTGGAAGGACCGGCTGATCAAGATCCACGCGGAGGCCGCAGAGTCCGACACCAAGGTCGCCACGCCGGTCTTCGACGGTGCCCGCGAGGACGAGATCACCGGCCTGCTCGCCTCCAGCCTGCCCAACCGCGACGGCGTCCGTGTGGTCGGCGAGAACGGCAAGGCACGGCTCTTCGACGGCCGTTCCGGCGAGCCGTTCCCGGACCCGGTCTCGGTCGGCTACATGTACATCCTGAAGCTGCACCACCTCGTCGACGACAAGATCCACGCACGCTCGACGGGTCCGTACTCGATGATCACCCAGCAGCCGCTCGGTGGTAAGGCGCAGTTCGGCGGTCAGCGCTTCGGTGAGATGGAGGTCTGGGCGATGGAGGCGTACGGCGCCGCCTACGCCCTCCAGGAGCTCCTCACCATCAAGTCCGACGACGTGCCAGGGCGCGTCAAGGTCTACGAGGCCATCGTGAAGGGCGAGAACATCCCCGACTCCGGCATCCCCGAGTCGTTCAAGGTTCTCGTGAAGGAGATGCAGTCGCTCTGCCTCAACGTCGAGGTGCTGTCCCAGGACGGCACGGCGATCGAGATGCGCGACGCGGAGGAGGACGTCTTCCGCGCCGCCGAGGAGCTCGGCATCGACCTCTCCCGCCGCGAGCCCAGCAGCGTCGAAGAAGTGTGAGCCCGGGGGCGCCGGCCGGCGCACCGCCGTACGGCGCCCCTGACTCCCTCAAGACCAGCGATACAGACCGACATCACGAGGAAAGCAGCCACTGTGCTCGACGTTAACTTCTTCGACCAGCTGAGGATCGGCCTCGCCACCGCAGACGACATCCGTCAGTGGTCGCACGGCGAGGTCAAGAAGCCGGAGACGATCAACTACCGCACGCTCAAGCCCGAGCGTGACGGCCTTTTCTGCGAGAAGATCTTCGGTCCCACCCGGGACTGGGAGTGCTACTGCGGGAAGTACAAGCGGGTCCGCTTCAAGGGCATCATCTGCGAGCGCTGCGGCGTCGAGGTGACGCGCTCGAAGGTGCGCCGTGAGCGGATGGGCCACATCGAGCTCGCCGCCCCGGTGACCCACATCTGGTACTTCAAGGGCGTGCCCAGCCGTCTGGGCTACCTGCTGGACCTGGCCCCGAAGGACCTGGAGAAGGTCATCTACTTCGCGGCCTACATGATCACCCAGGTCGACGAGGAGGCCCGTCACCGCGACCTGTCCTCGCTCGAGGCGAAGGTGGGCATGGAGCGTGACCGTCTCGAGAAGCGCCGCGACGCGCAGATCGAGGAGCGCGCCCGGAAGCTCGAGGAGGACCTCGCGGCCCTGGAGGCCGAAGGGGCCAAGGCGGACGCCCGGCGCAAGGTCAAGGACGGCGCCGAGCGGGAGATGAAGCAGGTCCGTGACCGTGCCCAGCGCGAGATCGACCGCCTCGACGAGGTGTGGGACCGGTTCAAGAACCTCAAGGTCCAGGACCTCGAGGGCGACGAGCTGCTGTACCGGGAGATGAAGACCTGGTTCGGCAAGTACTTCGAGGGCCACATGGGCGCCGCGGCGATCCAGAAGCGGCTCGAGAGCTTCGACCTCGACGCCGAGGTGGAGTCGCTGCGCGAGACCATCGCCACCGGCAAGGGCCAGCGCAAGGTCCGCGCCCTGAAGCGGCTCAAGGTGGTCGAGGCGTTCCGGTCGACGACCAACAGCCCGACCGGCATGGTCCTCGACGCGGTGCCGGTGATCCCGCCGGACCTGCGCCCGATGGTGCAGCTCGACGGTGGCCGGTTCGCGACCTCCGACCTCAACGACCTGTACCGCCGCGTCATCAACCGCAACAACCGGTTGAAGCGACTGCTCGACCTCGGCGCCCCCGAGATCATCGTCAACAACGAGAAGCGGATGCTGCAGGAGGCCGTCGACTCGCTGTTCGACAACGGCCGTCGCGGGCGTCCGGTCACCGGACCGGGCAACCGGCCGCTGAAGTCGCTGTCCGACATGCTCAAGGGCAAGCAGGGGCGCTTCCGCCAGAACCTGCTCGGCAAGCGCGTCGACTACTCCGGCCGTTCGGTCATCGTGGTCGGCCCGCAGCTGAAGCTGCACCAGTGCGGTCTGCCGAAGCAGATGGCGCTCGAGCTGTTCAAGCCGTTCGTGATGAAGCGGCTCGTGGACCTCAACCACGCGCAGAACATCAAGTCCGCCAAGCGGATGGTCGAGCGTGCGCGTCCGGTCGTGTGGGACGTGCTCGAGGAGGTCATCACCGAGCACCCGGTGCTGCTGAACCGTGCGCCCACGCTGCACCGGCTCGGCATCCAGGCGTTCGAGCCGCAGCTGATCGAGGGCAAGGCCATCCAGATCCACCCGCTCGTGTGCACCGCGTTCAACGCGGACTTCGACGGTGACCAGATGGCGGTGCACCTGCCGCTGTCGGCGGAGGCGCAGGCCGAGGCTCGCATCCTGATGCTCTCGACCAACAACATCCTCAAGCCGTCCGACGGCCGGCCGGTGACGATGCCGACGCAGGACATGATCATCGGCCTGTACTTCCTCACCCACCGCGACGAGGAGCGGGAGATGCCGGGCGACGGCCGGGTGTTCTCCTCGGTGGCCGAGGGCATCATGGCCTTCGACCGCGGCGAGATCGCGATGCAGAGCAAGGTCCGGATCCGGTTCCCCGAGCTGGTCCCCGCGCCCGATGAGGCGCTGCCGGAGGGCTGGCAGGCCGGCGAGCGGGTCCTGCTCGAGACCACGCTGGGCCGGGCGCTGTTCAACGACGCCCTGCCGGCCGACTACCCCTTCGTGAACTACGAGGTGGGCAAGAAGCAGCTCGGCACGATCGTGAACGACCTCGCCGAGCGCTACACCAAGGTGTCGGTGGCGCGGGCCCTGGACAACCTCAAGGACCTCGGTTTCCACTGGGCGACCCGCTCCGGTGTGACCGTGTCGATCGAGGACGTCGTGACCCCGCCGCGCAAGGCCGAGATCCTGGAGTCCTTCGAGGCGCAGGCCAAGAAGGTCCAGCAGCAGTTCGAGCGTGGTCTGATCACCGACGACGAGCGCCGTCAGGAGCTCATCGAGATCTGGACGCAGGCGTCGAACAAGGTCGCCGAGGAGCTCGAGACCACCTTCGACAAGGCCAACCCGATCTACATGATGGTCCACTCGGGTGCCCGCGGAAACATGATGCAGGTGCGTCAGATCGCCGCGATGCGTGGTCTGGTGGCGAACCCGAAGGGCGACATCATCCCGCGGCCGATCAAGTCGAACTTCCGCGAGGGCCTGTCGGTGCTGGAGTACTTCATCGCCAGCCACGGTGCCCGGAAGGGCCTGGCCGACACGGCGCTGCGGACCGCCGACTCCGGCTACCTGACCCGTCGTCTGGTCGACGTGTCGCAGGACGTCATCATCCGCGAGGACGACTGCGGCACCGAGCGCGGCCTGCCCAAGCGGATCGGCGAGCGGCTGCCCGACGGCGTTGTGGTCAAGGCGGAGAACGCCGAGACCGCGGCCTACGCCCGCACTGCCGCCGTCGAGGTGCTGCACCCGGAGACCGGTGAGAAGCTGGCCTCCGCCGGTGAGGACCTCGGCGACGTGAAGATCGACGAGCTCGTCGCGTCGGGCATCGAGGAGGTCAAGGTCCGCTCGGTGCTGACCTGCGAGGCCCGCACCGGGACCTGTGCGAAGTGCTACGGCCGCTCGCTGGCCACCGGCAAGCTCGTGGACATCGGCGAGGCGGTCGGCATCATCGCCGCCCAGTCGATCGGTGAGCCGGGCACGCAGCTGACGATGCGTACCTTCCACACCGGTGGTGTGGCCTCCGCGGACGACATCACGCAGGGTCTGCCCCGTGTGGTCGAGCTCTTCGAGGCCCGCCAGCCCAAGGGCCGGGCACCGATCACCGAGGCCGCCGGCCGGGTCGCCATCGAGGAGACCGACAAGGCCCGCAAGGTGGTCGTCACGCCCGACGACGGCTCGGAGGTGCAGGAGTACCCCGTCAGCAAGCGGTCCCGCCTGCTCGTCGGCGAGGGTGACCACGTCGAGGTCGGCCAGCAGCTCACGCTGGGTACCCCGGACCCGCAGGAGATCCTGCGCATCCTCGGTGTCCGCAAGGCGCAGGAGCACCTGGTCGACGAGGTCCAGGAGGTCTACCGCAGCCAGGGTGTGGCCATCCACGACAAGCACATCGAGATCATCGTGCGGCAGATGCTGCGCCGGGTCCTGGTGCTGGAGCAGGGCGACACCCGGCTGCTCCCGTCCGACCTGGTCGAGCGGGTCATCTTCGAGGAGGAGAACCGCCGGGTCCTGGCCGAGGGCGGCAAGCCCGCGTCCGGCCGTCCGCAGCTGATGGGCATCACCAAGGCGTCGCTGGCCACCGAGTCGTGGCTGTCGGCGGCGTCCTTCCAGGAGACCACGCGCGTCCTCACCGACGCGGCGATCAACGGCAAGTCCGACTCGCTGCTCGGCCTGAAGGAGAACGTGATCATCGGGAAGCTGATCCCGGCCGGCACCGGTCTGGAGCGGTACCGCAACATCCGCGTGGAGCCGACCGAGGAGGCGCGTGCGAACGCCTACTCGGTGACCGGCTACGAGGGCTACGACTACGACTTCGGCGGCACCGCCGGTGGCGAGGCCGTGGCGCTCGACGACTTCGACTTCGGCTCCTACCAGAGCTGACGGCAGGTCGCCGCAGACGCGGACGCAGACGAGAAGGGCCCCGCACCTCGGCCGAGGTGCGGGGCCCTTCCGTGTCCCGGCCGGGGCCGTCCGGGCCCGGCGGCGGGTCACAGAGGCAGGGTCGGAGGGGCAGGGTCACAGAGGCACGTGGGAGACCGGGCGCCGGCGCGCGGCGGGCGCCTCCGGTCCGTGCGGCCGCGTGTAGGGCGACGGCCACTCGTCGTTGCTGCGCTGCAGCGCCCCCACCGGGTCGATGAGCACCTCGAGCCGCCGCGACACCGGGGGAGCGGCGAGCAGGACGGCGAGTACGGCGGACGCCGCGGTCGCGACGAGCAGGCCGAGCCAGGGCCGGGCCTGCGACCAGTCCAGGAGACCGGCGTACTCGGCACCCCTGACGACGAAGCCGTGGAAGAGGTAGACGGTCATCGTCGACGCCCCGAGGGCGCTGAACCAGTGCCGCCGCGCCGGCACCAGCGACAGCGCACCCAGCGCGAGCACCGTGGCCACGACGAGGAGGCCGAGCCGGACCGCGGCCCCCGTCGCGAAGGAGACCTCCAGCGCGTCGTAGCCCGAGCGCCAGTAGAGCCACTCCGTGCGTATCCGTCCGTCCATGAACGTCGCCGCCACGAAGGCCACGGCCAGGACCGCCACCGCGGCCAGGCGGACCCTCGGCGTGCGCAGCAGCTCGACGTGCTCGCGGCGTGCGACGAGGCCGGTCACGAAGAACGGCAGCATCGCGGTGACCCGGCCGACGTCGAGCAGGTCTCCCGGCAGCAGGCCGCCGAGCAGCGACACGGCGACGGCGACCGCCGGTGCGGCGGGGAGGCGGGTGAGCACGGGGGTGGCCAGCCGCCACAGGAACAGGGCGGCGAGGAACCACATCGGCCAGTGCGGCTCCAGGAACAAGGTGTCGATGCCGGACTCCCCGCCGACCCGGACGCGGAAGGCGGCCATCAACGCCTCGAACACCAGGTAGGGAACCGCGACCATGGTGACCAGGCGCCACAGGTTGCGCCGGCTCCAGGTGAAGCTGCGCGACAGGTAGCCGGTCACGACCAGGAACGCCGGCATGTGCCACAGGTACATGAAGTCGTAGAACCAGTTGCGTGCCAGCGAGTCGGCCGGCAGCAGCACCCACGAGTGGCCGACGACCACGAGCGTGACCAGCAGCATCTTCGCGTTGTCGAACCACGGGTCCCGGCCCCGCGGAGAGGGTCCCTGCGGGGTGCCGGGGCGGGGCGTCGCGTCGGTCTGCGTGGTGGTCATCGGCTCACTGGCGAGGTCGGTGGACGGCTCCTCCTCTTTGCCCGGTCACGCCCCGGTGGAAACGTGGGCCCGGACCACCCCCCTTAGACTCGCCGCATGACCCTCGACGCCGCACCTCCGGAGCGCCAGCGGGTCGCCGCCTACGCGCTGCTCACCCGGAGCGACGAGGTGCTGCTGACCCGGATGTCGTCGCGGACCCGGATCGAGGGTCGCTGGACGCTGCCCGGTGGTGGCATCGACCACGGTGAGGACCCGCGGGACGCGCTGCGGCGGGAGGTGCACGAGGAGACCGGCCTGTGGGTGCGGCCCGGACGGGTCGTCGACGTGCACCACACCCACTTCGTCGGCGCGCGAGCCGACGGCGTCGTCGAGGACTACCACGGCATCCACCTGATCTTCGAGGCCGCGGTCGAGGCGCAGTCCCGGGACGTGGAGCCCCACGTGGTGGAGGAGGACGGCTCCACCGAGCGGGCCGCCTGGCTGCCGCTGGCGGAGGCCCTGCAGCTCGACCTGCTCTCGGCGGCCCGCCACGCCCTCGGGCTACTGGAAGGAGACCGCCCATGACCACGGAGACCGTCTTCACCTACGGCGCGCCGGCGCTGAAGTACGGTGCCGGCGCCGCCGACGAGATCGGCTTCGACCTCCAGCAGTACGACGTGCGCCGGGTGCTCGTGGTCACCGACCCCGGGGTCGCCGCCATCGGCCACCCCGACCGTGTGGCCGAGCAGATCCGCGGCTACGGCACGGACGTGGTGGTCACCGATCTCGCCCACGTGGAGCCGACCGACCAGAGTCTCGAGGCGGCCATCGCGTTCGCCCGAGAGAACGGCCCCTGGGACGCCTTCGTCGCCGTGGGTGGCGGCTCGGCGATCGACACCGCGAAGGCGGTGAACCTGCTCACCACGAACCCCGGCGAGCTGATGGACTACGTCAACGCACCGGTGGGGAAGGGCACCGCGCCGTCCGAGCCGCTCAAGCCGCTGGTCGCGGTGCCCACCACCACCGGCACCGGCAGCGAGAGCACCACGATCTGCGTGCTCGACGTGCTCGACCAGAAGGTGAAGACCGGGATCAGCCACGGACGGCTGCGTCCCACGCTCGCGGTGGTCGACCCGCGGCTGACCCTCACCCAGCCGGCCGGCGTCACCGCCGCGGCCGGGATGGACATCCTGTGCCACGCCCTGGAGAGCTACACCGCCCGGCCCTACGACTCGTTCGCGCGCAAGCGGCCCGAGCAGCGGGTGCCCTACTGCGGGGCGAACCCGATCTCGGACATGTGGTCGGAGAAGGCGCTGTCGCTGCTCGCCGGCTCCTTCCGCCGCGCCGTCCGGCACGGGGACGACGAGGAGGCGCGAGGACAGATGGCGCTCGCAGCGACCTTCGCCGGGCTGGGCTTCGGGAACGCCGGTGTCCACATCCCGCACGCGAACGCCTACCCGATCGCCGGGCGCGTCGGCGGGTTCGTCCCCCGTGACTACCCCCGGGACCACCCGATGGTCCCGCACGGGATGGCCGTCTCGCTCACCGCGCCGGAGGCGTTCCGGTTCACCTTCGAGGCGGCGCCGGACCGCCACGTCCGTGCCGCGGAGCTGCTCGCCCCCGACCTGGCGCTTCCCGACGACGTCGGCGACTTCCTCCCGCAGGTGCTGGTCGCGCTGATGCGCGACGTCGGGATGCCCAACGGCATCGGGGCGGTCGGCTACACCGAGGCCGACGTCGACGACCTGGTCGAGGGCACCATGAAGCAGCAGCGGCTGCTGGCGACCGCCCCGCGTGAGGTCACCGAGGAGGACGCCGCGCAGATCCTGCGGTCCTCCCTGGAGCTCTGGTGACTGCGCGTACCCGCCCCCTCCGCAGGCCGACCGTCCGTTACCGCCCGCCCGAGGAGGGCTGACGTGGAGAGCACCCGTGACACCGTGGAGGCGCTGCGGCGCCAGGGCGTGGTCGAGGTCGACGACTCGTCCCTGGCCCGGGCGATGTACTCCACCGACGCCTCGCTCTACCGGGTGGTGCCTCAGGTCGTGGTGCGCCCTCGCCGTGTCGAGGAGATCGAGGCGACGCTGGCGGCGGCCCGCGAGGTCGGCACGCCGGTGACCATGCGCGGGGCCGGTACGTCGATCGCCGGGAACGCCGTGGGACCCGGCATCGTGGTCGACACCAGCCGGCATCTGAACCGGGTCCTGGAGCTGGACCCGGACAGCCGCACCGCCCTGGTGCAGCCCGGCACCGTGCACGCGACCCTGCAGGTGCAGGCCCTGCGCCACGGCCTGCGCTTCGGGCCCGACCCGTCGACGCACTCCCGCTGCACGGTCGGCGGGATGATCGGCAACAACGCCTGCGGGTCGCGGGCCCTCGGCTACGGCCGGACCGTCGACAACGTGGTGGCGCTCGACGTGCTCACCGGGGCGGGGGAGCGGCTGCTGCTCGACGCCGACGCCGACGGCACCGGCTCGGACGCGGCGCGCCGGGTGGCGGCCGCGGTCGACGCGGACCTGGCCACCGTGCGCACCGAGTTCGGACGGTTCACCCGCCAGGTGTCGGGCTACTCCCTCGAGCACATGCTGCCCGAGAACGGTCGCCGGCTGGACCGGATGCTGGTCGGCAGCGAGGGCACGCTCGGACTGGTCCTCGGCGCCCGTGTGTCGCTCGTCGAGGACGCGCCGTTCCGGGCGCTGGCGGTCCTGGGCTACCCCACCATGGTGGAGGCGGCCGACGCCGTACCCGCGCTGCTGCACCACCGGCTCGTCGCCTGCGAGGGCCTCGGCCAGCGCATCGTCGACGTGGTCGTCGAACGCCGCGGGCCCTCGGCCGTCCCGCCGCTGCCCCGCGGCGGCGGCTGGCTCTTCGCCGAGGTGACCGCGGCGACCGCGGAGGAGGCCCGGCACCTCGCCGAGTCGGTCGCCCGCGACGCCGGGGCCACCGGCCACCGCGTGGTCACCGACGTGGCCGAGCAGGCGGCGCTGTGGCGGATCCGCGAGGACGGCGCGGGGCTGGCCGCCCGCAGCCTCGGGCGGCCCGCGCACGCCGGCTGGGAGGACGCGGCGGTGCCGCCCGAGCGGCTCGGGGCCTACCTGCGCGGCTTCGACGACCTGCTCGGCCGGTACGGCTACGACGGGGTCCCCTACGGACACTTCGGCGAGGGTTGCGTGCACGTCCGGATCGACTTCGAGCTCGACGGGACCGGGGGCGGGCGGAACCGGTTCCGCTCGTTCCTGGGCGACGCCGCCGAGCTCGTCGCCGCGCACGGCGGCACGCTGTCGGGCGAGCACGGCGACGGACGGGCCCGCTCGGAGCTGCTGCCCGCGATGTACTCCGCCGACGCGCTCGCCCTGTTCGGCCGGGTCAAGGCCGCGCTCGACCCCGACGACGTGCTCAACCCCGGGGTGCTCGTCGACCCGAGGCCCGTCGACGCCGACCTGCGCCTGGGCCGTCCGCTCCGCGAGCCGCGCACCACGCTGCGCCTGGTCGAGGACGGCGGCTCCCTGGTCCGTGCGGTGCACCGGTGCACCGGTGTCGGTCGCTGCATCGCCGACAACACCGGCACCGGCGGGGTGATGTGCCCCTCCTACGTCGCCACGCGCGAGGAGAAGGACTCCACGCGGGGCCGCGCCCGGGTGCTCCAGGAGATGGTCAACGGCGAGCTGGTCGACGGCGGCTGGCGCTCCGACGAGGTGCACGAGGCCCTCGACCTGTGCCTGGCCTGCAAGGGATGCTCCACCGACTGCCCCACCGGCGTGGACATGGCCACCTACAAGGCCGAGGCGCTGCACCAGAGGTACCGGCGCCGGCTGCGTCCGCGCAGCCACTACGCGCTCGGCCGGCTGCCGCGGTGGGCCCGGCTCACCCGTCCGGTGGTGCCGCTGGCCAATCGGGCGCTGCGGTCGAAGACCCTGCAACGGGTGGCGAAGGCGCTCGCCGGGATCGACCAGCGACGCGGCATCCCCGCCTTCGCCGTCCGCTCCCTCTCCCAGTGGTACGCCGGCCGGGCCCAGGGCACCGGACGACCCGACGTGGTCGTGTGGGCCGACTCCTTCACCGAGCACTTCGCGACCGGCCCCGGCCAGGCCGCGGTGACGCTGCTGGAGCGGGCCGGCCTGGAGGTGGCGGTGGTGGGCCAGGACGCCTGCTGCGGGCTGACCTGGATCAGCACCGGTCAGCTCGACGCCGCCCGGCGCATCGTGGGGCACACCGTCGACGTCCTCCATCCCTACGCCGCGGCCGGGGTGCCCGTCGTGGGGCTGGAACCCTCGTGCACCGCGGCGCTCCGTGCCGAGCTCGTGCAGCTGACCGGCGACCCGCGGGCGGCCGAGCTGGCTCGGGGCGTGCGCACGCTGGCCGAGGTCCTGGAGACGCTCCCGGACTGGTCACCGCCCGACCTGACCGGTACGACGGTCGTGGCGCAGCCGCACTGCCACCACGCCTCCGTCCTGGGCTGGGAGGCCGACGCCCGGATCCTCGGCCGGGCCCACGCCACGGTCCGCCGGGTCGGCGGCTGCTGCGGGCTCGCCGGCAACTTCGGCGTCGAGAAGGGGCACTACGAGGTGTCGGTGGCGATCGCCGAGCACAGCCTGCTGCCGGCCGTGCGCGAGGCGGGGCGGGAGGCCGTCGTGCTCGCCGACGGGTTCTCCTGCCGCACCCAGCTCGACGACCTCGCCGACGTGCGGGCCGTTCACATGGCGGAGCTGCTGCTCGGGTCGTCGCCGGAGTAGAGCGCCCCCGGCAGCTCCCGGCGGGAGGAGATGGCCAGCTTCCGGTAGGCGTTGGACAGGTGCCACTCGACCGCCTTCACGGTCACGAACAGCTTCTGCGCGATCAGCCGGTTGGTGAGCCCGGACGCGGCCAGCTCCGCCACCCGCCGTTCACCGGCCGTCAGGTACTGGGCGGGATCGGCCGCCGGGCCGGTCACCGGGAACCCGGCACGGCCCAGCAGCCGGGCGGCCCGGCGCGCGACCGGGTCGACCCCGCTGCGCCGTCCCTCCTCGAGGGCGCTGCGCAGCAGCTCCACGGCCGTGTCGCGCTCCCCGGGGCCGTCCTCGAGCAGCCGCGCCGCGAGGTCGGTCTGCGTCCGTGCCAGGTAGTCGGTGCAGCCGCAGGCGCCGAGCAGCCCGACGGCCTCGGTGAGGAGGGCCACCGCCTCGTCGCGCCGCGAGGCCCGGGCCAGCGTCCGCAGCGAGAACGACAGGGCCCGAGGGGCGCCCCACCGGCGCGCGAGCCCGACCGCCTCCTCGGCGAGGGCACGCGCCTCCGCCTCCCGCCGGAGGGCGAGCAGCGACCACACCGACAGCTCGCGCCACTCCACGATCGAGGCGTTGTCCGGGTGCTCGCCCATGAGCCCGGCGGCGGCCCGGTAGTCGGCCAGCGCCTGCTCGTGGTCGCCGAACGAGGCACGCAGGACGCCGGCCGCGGCCAGCGGCTGGGCCGTCACGAAGCCCCCGCGCCGGGCCGCCGCCCGCAGGTCGGGCTCGAGCCGCGACGCCTCCTCCAGCTGCCCGAGCCCCACGTGGGCGAGGGCCGCGCCGGCCACCGCAGGCGTGGCGAAGCCAGTCCAGCCCCGCTCCCGGAGCTCCAGCGCCCCCTCGAAGTCCAGCAGCGCGCCACGCAGGTCGCCGGTCCGCTGACGGACCAGCCCCCGGCAGTACGACGCCGTGGCGAAGCCGAGCACGGAGCCGCGTCGCCGTGCCTCCGCCATCGCCGACTCGAGGACGCGGCGGTTGTCCTCGTAGGCGTCGGCCCAGGACAGCACCCCCGAGGCGACGTAGTAGCCGAACCCGTCGGCGGTCTCCTCCTCGAGGAGCCTGCCCCCGCCGAAGGCACGCAGCGCCAGCTCGTGCGCCCGGGGCCGGTCCGTGGCCCGGACCGCGAGGTCGGCGGCGGCCACCGCGAACAGGAGCCGGTCGTCGTGGGTGTCCTCGCCCTCCGGCTGCGCACCGGCGCTGTCGGCCGCGGAGAGGATCTCTGCACGGCCGCCTTCGTACAATGCCTGGTTCAGGCCCATCCGCACCAGGACCGCGCGCAGGTGGGGCGACGAGGGGCCGTGCCCGGACTCCTCCAGCGCCCGGACCGCGCGCCGGTACGCCTCCGAGGCGTCCTTGCGCTCGCCCATGGTCATCTGCACGCGCCCCATGTCGGCGAGCATCCGCGCCAGTCGGACCGGGTCGGTGGTGCGCTCCAGCGCCACCGACCACAGCCGGTGGGCGTCCTCGCGTCCGCCGGCCTGGAGGTGTGCGGACGCGGCCTCGGCGACCAGCTCGGGGTCCGTGTCCTCCGGGCGGGCCTCCTCGGCGGCACGCAGCAGCAGCCGGGCAGCGGCGTCGGGGGACCCGGCCGCCAGCGACTCCTCTCCCGCCGAGCGCAGCAGCCGGACCACCTCCGGGTCCCCGCCGGGCAGGGTGTGGACCAGGTGCGCGGCCACCACGGTGTCGGACCGGCCTCGGTCGCGGAGGTGGTCGGCCGCCGCCCGGTGCATCGCCGAGCGTCGGGTGGCCGACATCCCCGAGAGCACCGCCTCGGCCACGAGTGGATGTGCCGGCCGCACCTGCCAGGTGCCGACGGTGAGGATGCCCGCCTCCGTGAGCGCCGCCAAGGGCTCCGC
Organism: uncultured Actinomycetota bacterium; assembly: GCA_963747975.1. Taxonomy (GTDB): domain Bacteria; phylum Actinomycetota; class Actinomycetes; order Propionibacteriales; family Nocardioidaceae; genus Nocardioides_C. Next base: position 778,510 of record CAVVHI010000003.1, on the reverse strand, counting down.
GAGCTCGGCGGGGCGACGGTCGGCGAGCAGCGCGACGCTGTCCCGCGTCGCCTCGTCGTCGAGCACCGCGACCGCGCACGCCACGGTGACCGCCGCCGGGCCCAGCCGGTCCAGCCGCTCCCGGAGCGACTCCACGACGGTGCGCGGCGTGGCCGCCGGCGTGCCCGCCCTGAGCAGCTCCTGCAGCAGGAACGGGACACCGCCGGTGAGCCGGTGCAGCTCGGCGGCCGCGACGTCCGCCGTGCCCGCGCCGGGTCCGGGGCCGAGCGTCCGCCGTACCTGCTCCACACCGGCGACCGAGAGCGGGGCGGGCTCCACGCGGACGGCACGACCGGCGATCCGGTCCAGGACCCCGGTCGCCCCCGACGGCTCACCCGCGCGGCGGGCCAGCACCAGCGCGGCCGGCAGCCCGGACAGCCGGGCGGACAGCAGGTCCAGCAGCTGCAGCGACCCGACGTCGGCCCACTGCAGGTCGTCGACGACCAGGAGCAGCGGCTGGCGCTCCGCGATGCTCTCGAGCACCCAGGTCAGGGCGTAGTCCAGCTGGGCGAGCGTCCACCCGCGCGCGGGGTCCGTGGTCTCGCGCAGGGTGGTGGCCAGCGCCGCGGCGGGTCCGTCGAAGGGCCGCGCGCCCGGTGGCGTGGCGCGGACCCGGCTCGTCAGCCAGTCCCGGACCACGCCGTGCGGAAGCACCGCCGAGACCGGGGTGGGGGAGGAGGTGAGCACCGCGAAGCCGGCGGCCCGGGCGGCGTCGTGGCCGTACCTGAGCAGCGCCGTCTTGCCGATGCCCGCGGGTCCGAGGAACAGCAGCGAGCCACCGGCACCGGCCGCTGCCTGCGCGAGCAGGCGCTGTACCGCGGCCGTCTCCGCGGCGCGCTCGACGAGGTCCCCCACGGTGCTATCGTCGGGCGAACCGGACGGCCCCACCCGCAGAACGAGCAAAATCGGGCCAAACGGCCCCTTTTCGGAGCCGGCTGCGTGGTTCGTCGGCTCGTACCACACGGCGGCCGGGCTCGTTTTGACCCTGCTCCGGCAAGCCGGTAATCTTTTTCAGCGTGCCTGGGTCGACCCAGGTCATCGCGTGTGCTCCGGAGGCGGGGCCGACGCCCGGCCCGTGCCGGGCAGGTCCCATCGCGAGCCACGTGGCTGCCAGTCGCAGCGTTCAACCGAAGCGTCTCCCTGCCGCGGCCCGACCTGCGGTGGGATGTGGAAGGGCCGACACGCCCGACCTCGGGGGACGAACGGGAGGACGGGCCCGGCCTGACCGGAGCCGTACCGTGGCCGGCACAGCAGGATTCAGACAGCATCACCGAAGAGGCCAGTACTCATTAGCGAAGGGGAACCACGCGGTGCCCACCATCCAGCAGTTGGTCCGTAAGGGCCGCCAGGACAAGGTGTCGAAGAACAAGACGCCCGCTCTGAAGGGTTCGCCCCAGCGACGCGGCGTGTGCACGCGTGTCTACACGACCACCCCGAAGAAGCCGAACTCCGCGCTGCGCAAGGTCGCCCGTGTGCGGCTGTCCAGCGGCATCGAGGTCACGGCCTACATCCCGGGAGTGGGCCACAACCTGCAGGAGCACTCGATCGTGCTCGTGCGTGGCGGTCGTGTGAAGGACCTTCCCGGTGTCCGCTACAAGATCATCCGCGGTTCGCTCGACACACAGGGCGTGAAGAACCGCAAGCAGGCTCGCAGCCGCTACGGCGCGAAGAAGGAGAAGAGCTAATGCCGCGCAAGGGTCCCGCCCCGAAGCGCCCGGTCGTCGTCGACCCGGTCTACGGCAGCCCGATCGTCACGCAGCTGGTCAGCAAGGTGCTGCAGGACGGCAAGAAGCAGGTTGCCCAGCGCATCGTCTACACCGCCCTCGAGGGCTGCCGTGAGAAGACCGGCACCGACCCGGTGGTGACCCTGAAGCGGGCGCTCGACAACGTCAAGCCCGCTCTCGAGGTCCGCAGCCGCCGTGTGGGTGGCGCGACCTACCAGGTCCCGGTCGAGGTGCGCGCGAGCCGCTCCACCACCCTGGCGCTGCGCTGGCTCGTGAGCTACGCGCAGGCCCGCCGTGAGAAGACCATGGCCGAGCGGCTGATGAACGAGATCCTCGACGCCTCCAACGGCCTCGGTGCCGCTGTCAAGCGCCGCGAGGACACGCACAAGATGGCCGAGTCGAACAAGGCCTTCGCGCACTACCGCTGGTGACCCGGCGGTACGACGGGCAGCGGTCACGTCCCACAAGGACGACCTGCCCGTCGTGCCCCGCACCAGCGCTGCAGCCCACCACCCGAGCACCAGACCGAGGGAACTGACAAGTGGCCGTCGACATCACCACGGACCTCGACAAGGTCCGCAACATCGGCATCATGGCGCACATCGACGCCGGCAAGACCACCACCACCGAGCGGATCCTGTTCTACACCGGCATCACCTACAAGATCGGTGAGGTCCACGAGGGCGGCGCCGTCATGGACTGGATGGAGCAGGAGCAGGAGCGCGGCATCACCATCACGTCGGCCGCGACGACCTGCTGGTGGAAGGACCGCCAGATCAACATCATCGACACGCCCGGCCACGTCGACTTCACCGTCGAGGTGGAGCGCTCGCTGCGCGTGCTCGACGGTGCGATCGCGGTCTTCGACGGTGTCGCGGGCGTGGAGCCGCAGAGCATGACCGTGTGGCGCCAGGCCAACAAGTACAAGGTCCCGCGGATGTGCTTCGTCAACAAGCTCGACCGCACCGGTGCCGACTTCTACCGCTGCGTCGACATGATCGTCGACCGCCTCAACGCCACCCCGCTGGTCGTGCAGCTGCCTATCGGCGCCGAGTCCGACTTCCTGGGCGTCGTCGACCTGGTCGGGATGCGCGCGCTCACCTGGCGCGGCGAGACCAAGATGGGCGAGGACTACGAGGTCGAGGAGATCCCCGCCGACATGGTCGACAAGGCGGCCGAGTGGCGCGAGAAGCTCCTCGAGACCCTGGCCGAGGCCGACGACGAGATCATGGAGAAGTACCTCGAGGGCGAGGACCTCTCGGTCGACGAGATCGAGGCGGCCATCCGGCGCGCGACCCTGGCCGACAAGGTCAACCCGGTCCTCACCGGCACCGCCTTCAAGAACAAGGGCGTCCAGCCCCTGCTCGACGCGGTCGTGAAGTACCTTCCCTCGCCGCTCGACGTGGCCTCGATCGAGGGTCACGCCGTGGGCGACGAGGACACCGTGATCGAGCGGCGGCCGAGCGAGGAGGAGCCGTTCGCGGCCCTCGCCTTCAAGATCGCCGCGGACCCGCACCTGGGCAAGCTGACCTACATCCGGGTCTACTCCGGCAAGCTCGAGGCCGGGCAGACCGTGCTCAACCCGGTCAAGGGCAAGAAGGAGCGGATCGGCAAGATCTACCAGATGCACGCGAACAAGCGTGAGGAGATCGCCTCGGTCGGCGCCGGCCAGATCGTGGCCGTGATGGGCCTGAAGGACACCACCACCGGCGAGACCCTCTGCGTCCAGGGCGACCCGGTCGTGCTCGAGTCGATGACCTTCCCGGCCCCGGTGATCGAGGTCGCCATCGAGCCCAAGACCAAGGGCGACCAGGAGAAGCTCGGCGTCGCGATCCAGCGGCTCTCGGAGGAGGACCCCACCTTCACCGTGAAGACCGACGAGGAGACCGGCCAGACCATCATCGCCGGCATGGGCGAGCTCCACCTCGAGGTGCTCGTCGACCGGATGAAGCGCGAGTTCCGCGTCGAGGCCACCGTCGGCAAGCCGCAGGTCGCCTACCGCGAGACCCTCCGCAGGAAGGTCGAGAAGCACTCCTACACCCACAAGAAGCAGACGGGTGGTTCGGGCCAGTTCGCGAAGGTCGTGGTCTCGCTCGAGCCGAGCATCGACCCCGAGACCGGCGCCGGTGCGGGCTACGAGTTCGTCAACAACGTGACCGGTGGTCGCGTCCCGCGTGAGTACATCCCGTCGGTGGACCAGGGCGGCCAGGAGGCCATGGAGTTCGGCGTCCTCGCCGGCTACCCGATGGTCGACGTGAAGTTCACGCTCGAGGACGGTGCCTACCACGAGGTCGACTCCTCCGAGCTCGCGTTCAAGCTCGCCGGCAACCAGGCCTTCAAGGAGGCCGCCCGCCAGGCCAAGCCGGTGCTGCTCGAGCCCATGTTCAAGGTGGAGGTCACCACGCCCGAGAACTTCCTCGGTGACGTGATCGGTGACATCAACTCCCGCCGCGGACAGGTCCAGTCCATGTTCGAACGCCACGGCGATCGTGTGGTGGAGGCCCTTGTTCCGCTGTCAGAGATGTTCGGGTACGTTGGCGATCTGCGGTCCAAGACCTCGGGTCAGGCTTCGTACTCGATGGAGTTCGACTCGTACGCCGAGGTTCCCCAGAACGTCGCGGACGAGATCATCAAGAAGGTCCGCGGCGAGTAACTGCCCACACGGCAGAGCCCGGCGCTCAAGTACACACGAGTCAGGAAACTAGCTAGGAGGAGCCCCAGTGGCTAAGGCGAAGTTCGAGCGGACTAAGCCGCACGTCAACATCGGCACCATCGGTCACATCGACCATGGCAAGACGACGTTGACCGCAGCGATCACGAAGGTGCTGCACGACAAGCACCCTGAGCTGAACCCCTTCACGCCGTTCGACGAGATCGACAAGGCCCCTGAAGAGCGGCAGCGCGGTATCACCATCTCGATCGCGCACGTCGAGTACCAGACCGAGAAGCGGCACTACGCCCACGTCGACTGCCCGGGTCACGCCGACTACATCAAGAACATGATCACCGGTGCGGCTCAGATGGACGGCGCGATCCTGGTCGTCGCCGCGACCGACGGTCCGATGCCGCAGACCCGCGAGCACGTCCTCCTGGCCCGCCAGGTCGGCGTCCCGGCGATCGTCGTCGCGCTCAACAAGTGCGACATGGTCGACGACGAGGAGCTCATCGAGCTCGTCGAGATGGAGGTCCGCGAGCTCCTCAGCGAGTACGAGTTCCCCGGCGACGACATCCCCGTGGTGCGCGTGGCCGCCTTCCCGGCGCTGAACGGCGACGAGAAGTGGGGCGAGTCCATCATGGAGCTGATGGACGCGGTCGACGACTACATCCCGCAGCCCGAGCGCGAGATCGACAAGCCGTTCCTGATGCCCGTCGAGGACGTCTTCACGATCACCGGTCGCGGCACCGTGATCACCGGCCGTATCGAGCGCGGTGTGATCAAGGTCAACGAGGAGGTCGAGATCGTCGGCATCCGCGAGGGCTCGCAGAAGAGCACCGTCACCGGCATCGAGATGTTCCGCAAGCTCCTCGACGAGGGCCAGGCCGGTGAGAACGTCGGTCTGCTCCTGCGCGGCACCAAGCGCGAGGACGTCGAGCGCGGCATGGTCGTCATCAAGCCGGGCACCACGACCCCGCACACCAACTTCGAGGCGAGCGTCTACATCCTCTCGAAGGAGGAGGGCGGCCGTCACACCCCGTTCTTCAACAACTACCGTCCGCAGTTCTACTTCCGGACCACGGACGTCACGGGCGTCGTGACCCTGCCCGAGGGCACCGAGATGGTCATGCCGGGCGACAACACCGACATGACGGTCGAGCTGATCCAGCCGATCGCCATGGAGGAGGGTCTCCGCTTCGCGATCCGCGAGGGTGGCCGCACCGTCGGCGCCGGCCGGGTCACCAAGATCACGAAGTGACCCTGAGCTGAACCAGCCGAGAGGCCCGGTCCCCGTGGGGACCGGGCCTCTCGCCGTCCCCCGGCCCTCCCTTGTAGCGCGGGGTTATGGCCACTCCACATGGCGCACACCCCCGCACAACCGTCCACAGACCCCGTGAAGTCCGCCGGTCCGCGGCCCCGCCCGGCCCCGGCCGCCCGGTCCGCCACCCGCCCGAGGAGCAGCACCCGATGCCCGAGAACCGCGTCCGCCCGGCCCGCCCGCACACCGGGCTGACCGAGGACGGCCGCCGGCTGGCGCAGGTGCTGACCTACGCCCGGCGAGGGGGCCGGCTGACCGAGCGGCAGGCCGGCGCCTGGGAGCGGCACCGGGAGAGCTGGTGGGTCCCCGACGAGTCCGTCGACGACCCGGACTTCGACGTCCGCAGCTTCTTCGAGGACCCCTCGGCCCCGCTCGTGGTGGAGATCGGCTCGGGGATCGGGGAGGCCACGGCAGCCCTCGCGGCCGCGAGGCCGTCGTACAACGTCCTCGCCTTCGAGGTGTGGCGCCCCGGCGTCGCCGAGACCATCCTCCGCCTCGAGGAGCGCGATGTCCGACGAACGTCCGGCTGGTCAGCGTCGACGCCGTGTGGTCGATGGAGCACCTGCTGGGGGAGGGGGACGTCGCCGAGCTGTGGACGTTCTTCCCCGACCCGTGGCCGAAGAAGCGCCACCACCGCCGCCGCCTGGTCGCCCCCGCCTTCGCCCGCGTGGCGGCGACCCGGCTCGCGCTCGGTGCGACGTGGCGCCTGGCGACGGACTGGCCCGAGTACGCCGAGCGCATGGTCGAGGTCCTCGACGCCGAGCCGCTGCTCGAGAACCTGTACGACGGGCCCGCGCCGCGCTGGGAGGACCGGCCGGCGACCCGCTTCGAGCGGCGCGGCGTCCGGGCCGGCCGACCCGTCACCGACCTGGCCTACCGCCGCCGCAGCTGACCGGGACGACCGGCGTGGCGCGACTCACGGGCCGCCGGATGCCGGCCGGCGCGGCCTCGATTTGATATGGGCGCCGGGAGTCTGACAAGATAGTCCGGTTGCTCCGGCGAGGTCGCCGGGGTGCGCCAGGGAGATACGCCGCAGAGGCGGGCTCGGCGGCGCACCGCACCAGGAGACCTCCGTGAGCCCGACCCAACCCGTCGGGCGCCACCCCAACAAATGACAGATCGACGGCGGCGTTTGCGCGGCAAGTTGCGCGACACGCCCGACCTCGGGGGTCGGTGGAGCAAGGGCGGAGCACTCCTCCCGGAGTGCGACGAGATACTCAGCGGTACACGAGTAGAAGGACGAACTGAGAGCTATGGCGGGACAGAAGATCCGCATCAGGCTCAAGGCCTACGACCACGAGGTGATCGACACCTCGGCGCGCAAGATCGTTGACACGGTCACCCGTACGGGCGCGAAGGTCGCCGGCCCTGTGCCCCTCCCGACCGAGAAGAACGTCTACTGCGTCATCCGCTCGCCCCACAAGTACAAGGACAGCCGCGAGCACTTCGAGATGCGCACGCACAAGCGTCTTATCGACATCATCGACCCCACGCCGAAGACGGTCGACTCGCTCATGCGACTCGACCTGCCCGCGGGTGTCGACATCGAGATCAAGCTCTGAAGGCCGACAGATCCATGAGCACTTTCGAACGCAACGTCCGCGGGCTGCTGGGCACCAAGCTCGGCATGACCCAGACCTGGGACGAGAACAACCGCATCGTGCCCGTGACCGTCGTCGCGGCGGGCACCAACGTGGTGACGCAGGTCCGCCTGCCCGAGACCGACGGCTACAACGCCGTCCAGATCGGCTTCGGCGAGATCGACGGGCCGCAAGGTGAACAAGCCGAGCTGCGGGCCACTTCGCCAAGGCCGGGTCCACCCCGCGTCGTCACCTGGTGGAGATCCGTACGGCGGACGCCGGCTCGTACTCCGTCGGTCAGGAGCTCAGCCCTGAGCTGTTCTCCGCCGGCGACGAGGTCGACGTCACGGGCACCAGCAAGGGCAAGGGCAACGCCGGCGTGATGAAGCGCCACGGCTTCCACGGTCTGCGCGCCTCGCACGGTGTGCACCGCAAGCACCGTTCGCCCGGCTCCATCGGTGGCTGCGCCACCCCCGGCCGTGTCTTCCCGGGCATGAAGATGGCCGGACGCATGGGCGGCGAGACGGTGACCACGCAGAACGTCAGCGTGCACGCCGTCGACCCCGAGAAGGGTCTGATCCTGCTCAAGGGCGCGCTCCCCGGCCCCAAGGGCGGCCTCGTGATCATCCGTTCCGCCGCCAAGTCGCCCGTGAAGGAGGCCTGACCATGACCGCGAAGACCGTCAAGGTCGATCTCCCCGCCGAGATCTTCGACGTCCAGGTCAACGTGCCGCTGATCCACCAGGTCGTCGTGGCCCAGCAGGCCGCCGCCCGTCAGGGCACCGCGACACCAAGACCCGTTCCGAGGTCCGCGGCGGCGGTCGCAAGCCCTACAAGCAGAAGGGCACCGGCCGCGCCCGTCAGGGCTCGACCCGCGCGCCGCAGTTCGCCGGTGGTGGCACCGTGCACGGCCCCGTGCCACGCAGCTACGACCAGCGCACGCCCAAGAAGATGAAGGCCGCCGCGCTGCGTGCCGCCCTCTCCGACCGGGCCCGCGCGGACCGCATCCACGTGATCGAGTCGCTGGTCACCGGTGACGCGCCGTCGACCAAGCAGGCGCTGGCCGCGCTCGCCGGCCTGACCGAGCGTCCCCGCACGCTCGTGGTGCTCGAGCGTGCCGACACGGTGAGCTGGCTGTCGCTGCGCAACGTCCCCGAGGTGCACCTCATCGCCGTCGACCAGCTCAACACCTACGACGTCCTGCTCTCGGACGACGTGGTGTTCACCAAGGGTGCGTTCGACGCGTTCGTGGCCGGCCCGCAGAGCGGCAAGTCCGTGAAGGCCGTCGCCACGTCCACCGAGGCCGACAAGGAGGCCGCCAAGTGAGCACCTTCCACAAGGACCACCGCGACGTGCTGATCGCGCCGGTCGTGAGCGAGAAGAGCTACGGCCTGCTCGACGCGAACAAGTACACCTTCCTGGTGCACCCGGACGCCAACAAGACCGAGATCAAGATCGCGGTCGAGAAGGTGTTCAACGTCAAGGTCACCTCCGTCAACACCCTCAACCGCCAGGGCAAGACCCGTCGCACCCGTTACGGCATCGGCAAGCGAGCCGACACCAAGCGCGCGATCGTCAGCCTCGCCGAGGGCCAGCGCATCGACATCTTCGGAGGTCCGGTCTCCTGACCGGGCGCCTGGACAAGGACTGAGAACTCATGGCAATCCGCAAGTACAAGCCGACCACCCCGGGCCGTCGTGGCTCGTCGGTCGCCGACTTCGTCGAGGTGACGCGGTCGACGCCGGAGAAGTCGCTGGTGCGCCCGCTCCCGAAGAAGGGCGGTCGCAACAACCAGGGCCGCATCACCACGCGGCACCAGGGCGGTGGCCACAAGCGCGCCTACCGCGTCGTCGACTTCCGTCGCTACGACAAGGACGGCGTGCCGGCCAAGGTCGCGCACATCGAGTACGACCCGAACCGCACCGCCCGGATCGCGCTGCTGCACTACGCCGACGGCGAGAAGCGCTACATCATCGCGCCGCAGGGCCTCGGGCAGGGCACCGTCGTCGAGGCCGGCCCGCGGGCCGACATCAAGCCGGGCAACAACCTGCCGCTGCGCAACATCCCGGTCGGTACGACGATCCACTGCATCGAGCTGCGTCCCGGTGGCGGCGCCAAGATCGCCCGGTCCGCCGGCAACAGCGCCCAGCTGGTCGCGAAGGAGGGCAGCCGTGCGCAGCTGCGCATGCCCTCCGGCGAGATGCGCTACGTCGACGTCCGCTGCCGCGCGACGGTCGGCGGGGTCGGCAACGCCGAGCAGTCCAACATCAGCTGGGGCAAGGCCGGCCGCATGCGGTGGAAGGGCAAGCGCCCGACCGTCCGCGGTGTCGTCATGAACCCGGTGGACCACCCGCACGGTGGTGGTGAGGGCAAGACCTCCGGTGGCCGCCACCCGGTCTCGCCGTGGGGCAAGCCCGAGGGCCGTACGCGCAAGCGCAAGGCCAGCGATGCCCTCATCGTCCGTCGCCGCAAGACCGGCAAGCGTCGCTGAGAAAGGACCTGACCAATGCCACGCAGCCTGAAGAAGGGTCCCTTCGTCGACGACCACCTGATGAAGAAGGTGGACGGACAGAACGACAAGGGCACCCACAACGTGATCAAGACCTGGTCGCGTCGTTCGATGATCGTGCCGGCCATGATCGGCCACACGATCGCCGTACACGACGGCCGCAAGCACGTTCCGGTGTTCATCACCGACGCGATGGTCGGGCACAAGCTCGGCGAGTTCGCCCCGACCCGCACCTACCGCGGGCACGTCAAGGACGACCGGAAGAGCCGCCGCCGCTGACGCGGGCGAGCTGACGACAGAAGTCGAGAGAGTCGAAAGAATTATGAGCGTTATGGAGCGGAGGCGCGTCAGCGCCCGACGCGAGAGCCTGCTGGGTGACGAGCCCGGGGCCTTTGCCAGCGCACGTTTCGTCCGGATCACCCCGATGAAGGCCCGCCGTGTCGTCGACATGGTCCGGGGCATGGGTGTGGACGAGGCCCTCGCGCTGCTGCAGTTCGCGCCGCAGGCCGCCAGCGAGACGGTCTACAAGGTCCTTGAGAGTGCCATCGCCAACGCGGAGGGCACCGAGAACCTCGACCGGAACACGCTGGTCATCACCAAGGCGACGGTCGACGAGGGCCCGACGATGAAGCGCTGGCGCCCCCGCGCCCAGGGCCGCGCGTCGCGGATCAACAAGCGCACGAGCCACATCACGCTCGTGGTGCAGCCCGCGGCCGTCGCGGACAGCGCCGGGAAGAGCACGAAGGCACGGAAGGCGGGCAACAAGTAATGGGTCAGAAGATCAACCCGAACGGCTTCCGCCTCGGCATCTCCACCGACCACCGGAGCCGTTGGTACGCCGACAAGCTCTACAAGTCCTACGTCGGTGAGGACGTCGCGATCCGCAAGCTGCTCTCGAAGGGCATGGAGCGCGCCGGCATCAGCCGCGTGGAGATCGAGCGCACCCGTGACCGCGTGCGCGTGGACATCCACACCGCGCGTCCCGGCATCGTGATCGGCCGCCGCGGCGCCGAGGCCGACCGGATCCGCGGGGAGCTCGAGAAGCTCACCGGCAAGCAGGTCCAGCTCAACATCCTCGAGGTGAAGAACCCCGAGATCGACGCGCAGCTCGTCGCGCAGGGCGTGGCCGAGCAGCTGTCGGGCCGGGTGGCGTTCCGCCGTGCGATGCGCAAGGCGATCCAGACCTCGATGCGCAGCGGTGCGAAGGGCGTCCGGATCCAGTGCTCGGGCCGCCTCGGCGGTGCGGAGATGTCGCGCTCGGAGTTCTACCGCGAGGGCCGCGTGCCCCTGCACACCCTTCGGGCGGACATCGACTACGGGTTCTACGAGGCCCGCACGACCTTCGGCCGGATCGGCGTGAAGGTCTGGATCTACAAGGGCGAGGTCGCCGGCACCCGCGCCGAGCGTGAGGCCCAGGCCGCCGCTCGTGCAGCCGCTCCCGGCCGTGGTCGTCGTGGTGGCGACCGGCCGACCCGTGGCAGCCGTGGCGACCGTCCGTCCCGCGCGGACCGCGGTGCCTCCGCGCCGCAGCAGACCGAAGCACCTGCCGTCGAGGCTCAGGGTGGCGCTCCGGCGACCGCCGCTGCCGAGACGCAGCCCCAGTCCGGACAGGAGGGCTGACCGACATGCTGATGCCCCGCAGGGTCAAGCACCGCAAGCAGCACCACCCGAAGCGGACCGGTGCGGCCAAGGGCGGCACCCAGGTCACGTTCGGCGACTACGGCATCCAGGCCCTGGAGCCGTCCTACGTCACCAACCGCCAGATCGAGTCCGCGCGTATCGCGATGACCCGTCACATCAAGCGAGGTGGAAAGGTGTGGATCAACATCTACCCCGACCGCCCGCTGACCAAGAAGCCCGCCGAGACCCGGATGGGTTCCGGCAAGGGCTCGCCGGAGTGGTGGGTCGCGAACGTCAAGCCCGGGCGCGTGATGTTCGAGCTCTCCGGTGTCCCGGAGGACGTGGCTCGCGAGGCGATGCGCCGCGCGATGCACAAGCTCCCGATGAAGTGCAAGTTCGTCACCCGCGAAAGTGGTGAATTCTGATGGCTACCGCTGCACACGAGCTCGACTCGATGACCAACGTCGACCTCGAGCAGAAGCTGCGCGAGGCCAAGGAAGAGCTGTTCAACCTGCGCTTCCAGGCCGCCACCGGGCAGCTCGAGAGCCACGGCCGTCTGCGCACGGTCAAGCGTGACATCGCCCGCATCTACACCGTGGTGCGTGAGCGTGAGCTCGGGATCCGTCAGAACCCGGGCACTGAGGACGGTGCCGCATGAGCGAGGGAACCAACGTGGCAGAGACGCAGCAGCGCAACTACCGCAAGGTCCGTGAGGGCCTCGTGGTCAGCGACAAGATGGACAAGACCGTGGTGGTGTCCGTCGAGGACCGCGTCAAGCACGCGCTGTACGGCAAGGTCCTGCGCCGCACCAGCAAGCTGAAGGCGCACGACGAGCAGAACCAGTGCGGCGTCGGTGACCGGGTCCTGATCATGGAGACCCGGCCCCTGTCGGCCACCAAGCGCTGGCGCGTCGTCGAGGTGCTCGAGAAGGCGAAGTGACCGCCGCGGAGCGCGGTTCGTCGCTCCGCAACTGAACAGACAGCCCGGCCGGGCCGGGCCACGCGAGTGGTCCGGCGAAGCTGGACGGTAGGGGCGGCCCAGCCGCCAGGGACGTTCCCCCAGGCTCACCGCGGGTGAGAACCGGGGCGACAAGGAGAAAGTGATGATCCAGCAGGAGTCGCGACTCAAGGTCGCCGACAACACCGGTGCGAAGGAGATCCTTTGCATCCGTGTGCTCGGTGGCTCGGGTCGGCGCTACGCCGGCATCGGCGACGTCGTCGTCGCCACCGTCAAGGATGCGATCCCCGGTGGCAACGTGAAGAAGGGCGACGTCGTCAAGGCGGTCGTCGTCCGCACCGTGAAGGAGCGCCGCCGCCCCGACGGTTCCTACATCCGCTTCGACGAGAACGCTGCGGTGATCCTCAGGAACGACGGCGAGCCGCGCGGCACCCGCATCTTCGGCCCGGTGGGTCGCGAGCTGCGTGAGAAGAAGTTCATGAAGATCATCTCGCTGGCGCCGGAGGTGCTCTGACCATGGCACAGAAGAAGAAGAACTTGAACATCAAGAAGGGCGACGTCGTCCGCGTCATCGCCGGCAAGGACAAGGGCGCCGAGGGCAAGGTCATCGCCGTCCAGGCAGAGCGCGAGCGGGTCATCGTCGAGGGCGTCAACCGCATCAAGCGGCACACCAAGGTCGTCAACCAGGGCGGCCGCGCCGGCACCACCGGCGGGATCGTCACCCAGGAGGCGCCGATCCACGTGTCGAACGTGATGCTCGTCGTCGACGCCCCGAAGGGCGAGAAGGGCAAGGTCACCACCCGCGTCGGCTTCCGCCGCGACGAGGTGACCAAGCGCCGCCCCGACGGCTCGACCTACACCGCCCAGCGCAGCGTGCGTGTCGCGCGCAAGTCCGGTGAGGAGATCTGATGACCACCGCAGCCACTGAGAGCACGATGCCGCGGCTCAAGCAGCGCTACCGCGGGGAGATCCTCCCCGCCCTGCGTGAGCAGTTCGGCTACGACAACATCATGCAGGTCCCCGGCCTGACCAAGATCGTGGTCAACATGGGTGTCGGGGAGGCGGCGCGCGACTCGAAGCTCATCGAGGGCGCCGTCCGCGACCTGACCGCCATCACCGGCCAGAAGCCGCAGGTCACGCGGGCCCGCAAGTCCATCGCCCAGTTCAAGCTGCGCGAGGGCATGCCGATCGGTGCCCACGTCACGCTGCGCGGCGACCGCATGTGGGAGTTCCTCGACCGCCTGCTCTCGCTCGCACTGCCGCGGATCCGCGACTTCCGGGGCCTCAACGGCAACCAGTTCGACGGCCGCGGCAACTACACCTTCGGTCTGACCGAGCAGGTCATGTTCCACGAGATCGACCAGGACAAGGTCGACCGCTCGCGGGGCATGGACATCACGGTCGTGACCTCAGCTACGAACGACGACGAGGGTCGCGCGCTGCTCAAGCAGCTCGGGTTCCCGTTCAAGGAGCAGTGAGCATGGCGAAGACAGCACTGATCGTCAAGGCGTCGCGCAAGCCGAAGTTCAAGGTGCAGGGCTACACCCGGTGCCAGCGTTGCGGCCGGCCTCGCGCCGTGTACCGCAAGTTCGGTCTCTGCCGCGTCTGCCTGCGCGAGATGGCTCACCGGGGCGAGCTCCCCGGCGTCACCAAGAGCTCCTGGTGAGCACGCGTCACCCCCGTAATCCTCGACTTATCAAGCAACTCGATCGCTGAAGGTCGCCCCGGCCAGCCAGGGCGAAACCACGGTGGGAAAGGGCCCTGACGGCCATGACGATGACTGACCCGATCGCAGACATGCTCACGCGTCTGCGCAACGCCAACCAGGCGTACCACGACGCGGTGTCGATGCCTTACAGCAAGCTCAAGGCCGGCGTCGCCGAGATCCTCCAGCAGGAGGGGTACATCACCTCCTGGAGAGTGGAAGAGAACGCCCCTGAGGGCACCGCTGCCGTCGTCGGCAAGACGCTGACCCTCACCCTCAAGTACGGCCAGAACCGTGAGCGCTCGATCGCCGGCCTCCGCCGGATCAGCAAGCCCGGCCTGCGCGTGTACGCCAAGGCCTCCGGTCTCCCGAAGGTGCTCGGCGGCCTCGGCGTCGCGATCATCTCGACGAGCCAGGGGCTCCTGACCGACCGCCAGGCGAACAAGAAGGGCGTGGGTGGGGAAGTCCTCGCCTACGTCTGGTAGTCGCACACCCCGAGACCAGAGAGGAAGAGGAGAAGCATGTCGCGCATCGGCAAGCTCCCCGTCACGGTCCCGTCGGGTGTCGACGTGTCCGTCGAGGACCGCACCGTGACGGTGAAGGGCCCCAAGGGCACCCTGTCGCACACCGTGGCCGAGCCCGATCACCATCGCCCGTGACGAGGACGGCGCACTCGACGTGAACCGTCCGGACGACGAGCGCACCAGCAAGGTCGCTGCACGGTCTGACCCGCACGCTGATCGCCAACATGGTGACCGGCGTGACCGACGGGTACGAGAAGAAGCTCGAGATCGTGGGCGTCGGCTACCGCGTCCTGTCCAAGGGGCCGACCCAGCTGGAGTTCCAGCTCGGCTACTCCCACCCGATCACGTTCGACGCGCCCGAGGGGATCACCTTCACCGTGGACGGCCCGACCAGGCTCGGCGTCCAGGGCATCGACAAGCAGCTCGTCGGCGAGGTCGCTGCCAACATCCGCAAGCTGCGCAAGCCCGAGCCGTACAAGGGCAAGGGCGTTCGCTACGCGGGTGAGCAGATCCGTCGCAAGGTCGGAAAGGCTGGTAAGTGACGATGGCTATCGCACTCAGGGCTCGCAAGCACACCGCCGCCCGCACCGCGTCGCGTCTGCGCCGTCAGGTCCGCGGCCGCAAGAAGATCACCGGCACCGCCGAGCGCCCGCGCATGGTCGTCACCCGGTCGAGCCAAGCACATCACCGTGCAGGTCGTCGACGACCTGGTCGGCAAGACGGTCGCCTCGGCCAGCACCATGGAGGCCGACCTCCGTTCGTCCGAGGGCGACAAGACGGCCAAGGCCCGTCGCGTCGGCGAGCTCGTCGCCGAGCGCGCCAAGGCTGCCGGCGTCGAGGGCTCGGTCGTGTTCGACCGGGCCGGGCAACAAGTACCACGGGCGCGTTGCCGCGCTCGCCGACGGCGCCCGCGAGGGCGGCCTCGCGTTCTGATCGCGAACTGACAAGAAGAAGGAAGAGGTAGTTCGACATGAGCGGATCCCAGCGCCGTAGCGGCGGCGACCGTCGCGGGCGCGACGACCGTCGCGGCCAGGCTGCGGACAAGACCGCCTACATCGAGCGTGTCGTCGCGATCAACCGTGTCGCCAAGGTCGTGAAGGGTGGTCGTCGCTTCAGCTTCACCGCCCTCGTGATCGTCGGTGACGGCGACGGCATGGTCGGTGTCGGGTACGGCAAGGCCAAGGAGGTCCCGGCGGCGATCGCGAAGGGTGTCGAGGAGGCGAAGAAGAGCTTCTTCCGCGTCCCGCGCATCCAGGGCACCATCCCGCACCCCGTGCAGGGTGAGAAGGCCGCGGGCGTCGTCCTGCTCCGTCCGGCAGCCCCCGGTACCGGTGTCATCGCCGGTGGCCCGGTGCGCGCCGTGCTGGAGTGTGCCGGCATCCACGACGTGCTGAGCAAGTCGCTCGGCTCGTCGAACCAGATCAACATCGTGCACGCCACGGTCGAGGCCCTCCGGAGCCTGGAGGAGCCCGAGGCCGTCGCCTCGCGTCGCGGTCTCCCGGTCGAGGACGTCGCCCCGGCCGCCCTGCTCAAGGCTCGTGCGGAGGTGAGCCGCTGATGGCGCGCCTCAAGGTCGAGCAGAAGCGGTCGACGATCGGCTGCAAGCAGAACCAGCGGGACACCCTCCGCACGCTTGGTCTCAAGCGCATCGGCGACGTCGTCGTCAAGGAGGACCGCCCCGAGATCCGTGGCATGCTCCACACGGTCAGGCACCTGATCGTGGTCGAGGAGGTCGACTGACATGACGCTCAAGCTGCACCACCTGCGTCCCGCCCCCGGGGCCAAGACCGCGAAGACACGTGTCGGTCGCGGTGAGGCCTCGAAGGGCAAGACCGCGGGCCGTGGCACCAAGGGCACCAAGGCCCGTTACCAGGTGCCGGAGAGCTTCGAGGGCGGGCAGATGCCGCTGCACATGCGGCTGCCGAAGCTCAAGGGCTTCAAGAACCCGTTCAAGGTCGAGTACCAGGTCGTCAACCTCGACCGCCTCGGGCGACCTGTTCCCCGAGGGCGGCACCGTGGGGGTCGAGCGACCTCGTCGCCAAGGGCGCGGTCCGCAAGGGCCAGCCGGTGAAGGTCCTCGGCTCCGGGGACATCTCGGTGGCCGTGCAGGTCAGCGCGCACGCGTTCTCGGCCTCGGCCAAGGACAAGATCGCCGCGGCCGGCGGCAGCACCACCGAGCTGTGACCTCGTAGGTCACACCGGCACAGTTGTATCGAGCAGGGGCGTGGGCGGCGCGAGCCGGCTGCGCCCCTGCTCGCATTCGGACGGGGGCACTGTGAAGCGGCGGTCAGACGCCGGGCAGCGTGCCTGTTAGGCTTCCGGGGTCCCGCTTGCACCCGAGCGAGATTCCGCACGTGTAGAAAGAGGACCAGGTGCTAGGCGCTTTCGCCAACGCGTTCCGGACGCCGGACCTGCGACGCAAGCTTCTGTTCGTCCTGTTGATCCTCGCGATCTTCAGGCTCGGCTCGCAGATCCCCGCTCCCGGGGTGAACGTGTCCAACGTGCAGGCATGTTTCGCCCAGGTCGAGAACCAGGGCATCTACGGCCTGATCAACCTCTTCTCCGGCGGGGCGCTGCTCCAGCTGACGATCTTCGCGCTGGGCATCATGCCCTACATCACCGCGAGCATCATCCTGCAGCTGCTCGTGGTCGTCATCCCACGCCTGGAGGCCCTCAAGAAGGAGGGCCAGGCCGGTCAGACGAAGATCACCCAGTACACCCGCTACCTGACGCTCGCCCTCGCGATCCTGCAGGCCACCGGGATCACTGCCCTGGCGCGCAACCGGCAGCTGCTTCAGGGCTGCGACCTCCCGCTGCTGCACAACGAGCAGGCGCTGTCGACCATGCTGATCATGGTGATCACGATGACCGCGGGCACGGCGGTGATCATGTGGCTCGGCGAGCTGATCACCGACCGGGGCATCGGCAACGGCATGTCGCTGCTGATCTTCACCCAGGTGGTCGCGACCTTCCCCGCCTCGCTGTGGGCGGTCCGCCAGACCAACGGCTGGCTGACGTTCAGCATCGTCGTCGCGGTCGGCCTGATCATCATCGCGGCGGTCATCTTCATCGAGCAGGCCCAGCGCCGGATCCCGGTGCAGTACGCCCGCCGGATGGTCGGCCGCAAGATGTTCGGCGGCTCCTCGACGTACATCCCGCTCAAGGTCAACCAGGCCGGCGTCATCCCGGTCATCTTCGCCTCCAGCCTGCTCTACCTGCCGGCGATGGCGGCGCAGTTCCAGTCCGGAGGCGGCTGGTTCTCGGAGTTCGTCCAGACCTACTTCTCCGACCGGAAGTCACCCGCTCTACATGGCGGTGTACTTCGCGATGATCATCTTCTTCACCTACTTCTACGTCGCGATCACCTTCAACCCCGAGGAGGTCGCCGACAACATGAAGAAGTACGGCGGCTTCATCCCCGGGATCCGGGCGGGGAAGCCGACCGAGGAGTACCTCTCCTACGTCCTGTCCCGCATCACCGCACCGGGCTCGCTCTACCTGGGTCTGGTCGCGATCATCCCGCTGGTGGCGTTCGTTCTCATCGGCGCGAACCAGAACTTCCCCTTCGGAGGCACGTCGATCCTGATCATGGTCGGCGTCGCGCTCGACACCGTGAAGCAGATCGAGAGCCAGCTGCAGCAGCGCAACTACGAAGGATTCCTCCGCTAATGCGACTCGATCCTGATGGGCCCTCCGGGGGCCGGCAAGGGCACCCAGGCGAAGATCATCTCCGAGCGGCTGGGGGTGCCGCCCGTCTCGACCGGTGACATCTTCCGCGCCAACGTCTCCGAGGGCACGCCGCTCGGCGTGGAGGCCAAGCGCTACATGGACGCCGGCGACTACGTGCCCGACGAGGTCACGAACGCGATGGTCCGCGACCGGCTCGCCCAGGAGGACGCCGCCGGGGGGTTCCTGCTCGACGGCTACCCGCGCACGGTCGCCCAGGTCGAGGAGCTCGACGCGATGCTCGGCGACGCCGGGCACTCGCTCGACGCGGTCGTCGTCCTCACCGTCGGCAGGACGAGCTGGTCCAGCGGCTGCTGCACCGTGCCGAGACCGAGGGGCGCACCGACGACACCGAGGAGGTCATCCGGCACCGGCAGGACGTGTACGCCGAGCAGACCGCCCCGCTCATCGAGGTGTACGCCGGTCGCGGGCTGCTCGTGGAGGTCGACGGGATCGGTGCGGTCGACGAGGTGACCGACCGGGTCTTCGCCGCGCTCCACCAGGCCCGCGGCGCCGACGCGGGCTGAGCCGGCCGTGTTCCGCGAGCGCGGCATCGAGATCAAGTCCCGCGACCAGATCGAGAAGATGCGGGTGGCGGGTCTGCTCGTCGGGCAAACCCTCGAGGTGCTGCGCTCGGCCCTGCGCCCCGGCATCAGCACCCGGGAGCTCGACCGGATCGCCGAGGACAGCATCCGCTCCGGCGGCGGCGTCCCGTCGTTCAAGGGCTACCACGGCTTCACCGGCAGCATCTGCGCCTCGGTCAACGACGAGGTCGTGCACGGCATCCCCGGCGACCGGGTGATCGAGGACGGGGACCTGGTCTCGGTCGACTGCGGTGCGATCGTCGACGGCTGGCACGGCGACGCCGCGGTCACCGTGGCGGTCGGCGAGGTCCCGGCCGCCGCGCAGGAGCTGATGCGGGTGACCGAGGAGGCGCTGTGGCGCGGCCTCGCCGCGGCCCGCCTCGGCGGCCGGATCGGCGACATCTCGCACGCCGTCGAGAGCTACGTGCGCAGCCAGGGCGACTTCGGCATCGTCGAGGACTACGTCGGCCACGGCATCGGGTCGGCGATGCACCAGCCGCCGAACGTGCCGAACCTCGGCCGCCCCGGGCGGGGCGCGAAGCTCGTGGAGGGCCTCGCCCTCGCCGTGGAGCCGATGGTGGTGCTCGGCGACCCGGCCACGCACGTCCTCGCCGACGACTGGACGGTCATGACCGACGACGGGTCCTACGCCGCCCACTTCGAGCACACCTTCACGCTCACCCCCCGGGGTGCCTGGGTGCTCACCGCCCTCGACGGGGGAGAGGCCAGGCTCGCCGAGCTCGGCGTCCCCTTCGGCGGTCACTGACCAGCCGGCGGAGCGCGCGTCTCGCAAGTCGGTCACCGACCAACCCCATGTAACGCGGGGTTATGGCCGCAGAACACGTGGCACACCCCTCGCAAAGCGTCCACGGCCCTCGTGGAGTCGGGCCCCCGGGCAGTCCGATTAACGCTCCGGCGGGGTTGTGGCCTAGACTTGTACGTCGGCCCAACGTGGGTCTGTTTCGTGGTGCCCTGCGGCTGCCCGGCTGGTCCGGGATGGGGCGCTGCGGCGGACCGCACGAGGTCCACCGGCGCACGCCGGAGGTTCCCGGGCCACGGTAGACGAGTCATCAACAGATTGCGGAGGACATGCCGAAGAAAGAAGGCGTGATCGAGATCGAGGGCACGGTTGTCGAGGCACTCCCGAACGCGATGTTCCGGGTCGAGCTCAGCAACGGCCACAAGGTCCTCGCCCACATCAGCGGCAAGATGCGTCAGCACTACATCCGGATCCTTCCCGAGGACCGTGTCGTCGTCGAACTCTCGCCGTACGACCTGACCAGGGGACGGATCGTCTACCGCTACAAGTAACCCACACGGGGCCTGGTCCCCGTGGACCCCCGCCGGTGGTCGAGCCCTGGCTCTCTCACCGCGGGTTCCAGCCGTCACCACCTGAAAGAGCTTCGAACATGAAGGTCAACCCGAGCGTCAAGCCGATCTGTGACAAGTGCAAGGTGATCCGTCGCCACGGCCGGGTCATGGTCATCTGCGACAACCCTCGCCACAAGCAGCGCCAGGGCTGATCCCGGCGCGCCGGCGCGGACGTCGTACGACGATCGCGGGCCGGCAGCACAACTGAACACAGGGCCTCGAGGGGCCCGACCAAGAATCGTGACCGCTCACCCGGCGAGAGCCGGGTGCGACCCCCGGACCGGAGGCCGGGGCCTGACGACGACGCAGCCGAGGCGGGCTGTGCCGGGGCAGGACGCGGCACGACCAGACACCTCCGACGTAACGAAGGGAAACCGCCCTCCATGGCACGCCTCGTTGGTGTGGATCTCCCGCGCGACAAGCGCATCGAGATCGCACTCACCTACATCTACGGCATCGGCCGTACTCGCGCCCAGCAGGTTCTCTCGAACACCGGTGTGGACCCGGACATGCGCGTCCACCAGCTGGGAGACGAGGAGCTGGTCAAGCTCCGCGACGAGATCGAAGGCAACTACAAGATCGAGGGTGACCTCCGCCGTGAGGTCCAGGCCGACATCCGTCGCAAGATCGAGATCGGCAGCTACCAGGGTCGCCGCCACCGTCAGGGTCTCCCTGTCCGTGGCCAGCGCACCAAGACCAACGCGCGCACCCGCAAGGGTCCCAAGCGCACCGTCGCCGGCAAGAAGAAGGCGAGATGACCTCCCCGGTCGCTCGCCGGCTTCCTCAGATCACGCTTCACCAGACAATCCTCAGGAGTAACTGAATGCCTCCCAAGAGCCGCCAGGCCGCCGGCGCGAAGAAGGTGCGCCGCAAGGAGAAGAAGAACGTCGTCCAGGGCGAGGCCCACATCAAGAGCACGTTCAACAACACGATCGTCACGATCACCGACCCGACCGGTGCGGTGATCTCCTGGGCCTCCGCCGGGACCGTCGGCTTCAAGGGCTCGCGCAAGTCCACCCCGTTCGCCGCGCAGATGGCGGCCGAGGCCGCCGGCCGTCGGGCGATGGAGCACGGCATGAAGAAGATCGACGTCTTCGTCAAGGGCCCCGGTTCGGGCCGCGAGACGGCGATCCGCTCGCTCGGTGCGATCGGCCTCGAGGTCGGCACCATCGCGGACGTCACGCCCACGCCCCACAACGGATGCCGGCCGCCCAAGCGCCGCCGCGTCTGACCCGACCGCCCAGCGAATCAAGGAGTCTTTGAAACATGGCCCGCTACACCGGCCCCATGACGAAGAAGTCGCGCCGCCTGGGTGTCGACCTCATCGGCGGCGACCAGGCTTACGAGCGTCGCCCCTACCCGCCCGGCCAGCACGGCCGGGGCCGCATCAAGGAGAGCGAGTACCTGCTCCAGCTTCGTGAGAAGCAGAAGGCTCGCTTCACCTACGGCGTGCTCGAGAAGCAGTTCCACCGCTACTACGCCGAGGCGAACCGTCGTCCCGGCAAGACCGGTGACAACCTGCTGCAGATGCTCGAGAGCCGCCTCGACAACGTGGTCTACCGCGCAGGCTTCGCCCGGACCCGTCGCCACGCTCGCCAGCTCGTCGTGCACGGCCACTTCACGGTCAACGGCAAGAAGGTCGACATCCCGTCGTACCAGGTGAGCAAGCACGACGTGATCGACGTCCGGGAGAAGTCCCGGGAGATGACGCCGTTCATCGTGGCTCGCGAGACCCACGGTGAGCGCAACGTCCCGGCCTGGCTGGAGGCGCTGCCCAACCGGATGCGCATCCTGGTGCACCAGCTCCCGACCCGCGAGCAGATCGACCTGCCGGTCCAGGAGCAGCTGATCGTCGAGTTCTACTCCAAGAAGTAAACACACGGGGGCTCCGCCCCCGTGGACCCCCACGGTGGCTGGGTCTGCTGGTCAAGGCTCCGCCCCCGTGGAGCCATTTCCCTTCGGTTCGAGCCCGTCATATAGCGGGTGGGCTCGGAAAGGAACATCACGTGCTTATCGCTCAGCGCCCGACCCTGTCGGAAGAGGTCGTCGACGAGTTCCGTTCGCGGTTCGTCATCGAGCCGCTCGAGCCCGGCTTCGGCTACACGCTCGGCAACTCGCTGCGTCGCACCCTGCTGTCGTCGATCCCCGGCGCGGCGGTCACCAGCATCAAGATCGACAGCGTGCTCCACGAGTTCTCGACCGTCGAGGGGGTCAAGGAGGACGTCACCGAGGTCATCTTGAACCTCAAGGACCTCGTCGTCTCCTCCGAGCACGACGAGCCGGTGACCATGTACCTGCGCAAGCAGGGCCCCGGTGACGTCACCGCCGCCGACATCGCGCCGCCGGCCGGTGTCGAGGTGCACAACCCGGACCTGAAGATCGCCACCCTGAACGACAAGGGCAAGCTCGAGATGGAGCTCGTCGTCGAGCGCGGCCGTGGCTACGTCAGCGCCGTGCAGAACAAGGGCAACGACAACGAGATCGGCCGCATGCCGGTGGACTCGATCTACTCCCCGGTGCTCAAGGTCACCTACAAGGTCGAGGCGACCCGAGTCGAGCAGCGCACCGACTTCGACAAGCTGATCATCGACGTCGAGACCAAGCCGGCGATCGCGCCGCGCGACGCGCTCGCGTCGGCAGGCAAGACCCTCGTCGAGCTGTTCGGTCTCGCGCGCGAGCTCAACGTCGAGGCCGAGGGCATCGACATCGGCCCGTCGCCGGTCGACGAGCAGCTGGCCGCGGACCTGGCGCTTCCGGTCGAGGACCTGCAGCTGACCGTCCGGTCCTACAACTGCCTCAAGCGTGAGGGCATCCACACCGTGGGTGAGCTCATCTCCCGCTCGGAGCAGGACCTGCTCGACATCCGCAACTTCGGTGCGAAGTCGATCGACGAGGTCAAGGCCAAGCTCGTCGAGATGGGTCTCAACCTCAAGGACAGCGCTCCCGGGCTTCGACCCCCAGGCTGCCCTCGCGGCCTACGAGGACGAGGACGACAGCTTCGTCGAGGACGAGCAGTACTGACCCACCCCGGGGGCTCCCGCCCCCGTGGACGGACAACGAAACCAGCTACCCGGGTACCTCGTACGGCCCGGGAGAAGTGAGAACACACCATGCCTACTCCCAAGAAGGGCACCCGCCTCGGCGGCAGCCCGGCTCACCAGAAGCTCATCCTGTCGAACCTGGCGACGAGCCTCTTCGAGCACGGCCGGATCAGCACCACCGAGGCGAAGGCGCGCATGCTGCGGCCCTACGCCGAGCGGCTGATCACCAAGGCGAAGAAGGGCGACCTGCACAACCGTCGTCTCGTGCTCCGCGACATCCGTGACAAGGGCGTCGTGCACGAGCTGTTCGAGGAGATCGCCCCGCGCTTCGCCGAGCGTCCGGGCGGCTACACCCGGATCACCAAGCTCGGTCCCCGCAAGGGCGACAACGCCCCGATGGCGGTCATCGAGCTGGTGACCGAGGAGTACGCCCCCCAGGCCAAGCCGGCACGTTCGGCCCAGGCCGAGGCCCCCGCCGCTCCGGCTGCCGAGGCCACGGAGACCGAGGCCCCCGAGGCCGAGGCCACCGAGGCCGAGGCCACGGAGGCCCCTGCCGAGGACACCGCTCCGGCCACGGAGGAGGAGGCTCCCGTCGCGGACGCCGAGACCGACGAGGCCCCGGCTGCCGGGACCGACGAGGACACCAAGGCCTGAGCTGCCTCACCACGAGGGCCCGTCACCGGTGGTGGCGGGCCTTCGTCGTGCCCGGACCTCGCCGCGCCCCCTGGGGCCGGTCCCGCGGGAAGAGGAAGGTCGGCTGCACACCCCGGTGACCGGGCAGCCGCCTCAGGGCCAGGAGCGGTCCACCAGGCGGAGGGCCTCGGCCCGGGTGAGACCGGCTCGACGGGCGACGCGGACGTACTCGGTCGCGGCCCGGCGCACGTCGGCGACGGCCCCGGGCCCGCCGCCGTCCGCGCCGCCGTCCGCGCCGCCGCCCGCGGCACCGTCCGCGGGGCCGTCGAGGGCGCCGGAGCGGACGAAGGTGCCGCGCCGCCCCTCGGTCACCACGACACCGTCGGCCTCGAGCTCGCGGTAGGCCCGGGCGACGGTGTTCACCGCGACGCCCAGCCGTTGGGCGGTCTCCCGGACGGTGGCCAGGCGGGTGCCGGCGGCGAGCTCGCCCCGGGCCACGCGTCCGGCGATCTGTGCGCGCAGCTGCTCGAACGGCGGTACGGGGGAGCCGGGGTCGATCACGAGGTCGTCCATGTGGGTGAACGTAGCCGACCGGCACCGGTTTGAGAGGATGGGCGGGTGCGGCTCCGACTCGACCTCGCCTACGACGGCACGGAGTTCCACGGGTGGGCCACCCAGCCGGGGCTGCGCACCGTCCAGGGCACGCTCGAGGCGGCGCTGACGAAGGTGCTGCGTACCGACCGGGCGCCGCTGACCGTCGCGGGGCGCACCGACACCGGCGTCCACGCCCGCGGCCAGGTGGTCCACCTCGACGTCGCGCCGGAGACCCTCGCGGGGGCGGCCGGCCGGACTCCACGGCCAGCCGCCCAGGCGTTGCTGCGCCGGCTCAACGGCGTGCTGCCGGCCGACGTGCGCGTGCACCGCGTCGGCGAGGCCCCGGACGGCTTCGACGCCAGGTTCTCCGCGATCTGGCGCCGCTACGCCTACCGCGTCGCCGACGCGCCCGCACTCGTCGACCCGCTCTCGCGGCGCTTCGTGCTGGCCTGGGGGCGAGACCTCGACGTGGCGGCGATGAACCAGGCGGCACGCCCGCTGCACGGCGAGCGCGACTTCGCGGCCTACTGCCGCAGGCGTGAGGGGGCCAGCACGGTCCGGACCCTCCTCGACCTCCGCTGGGAGCGCGACGCGCGCGGGCTCGCGGTGGCGACGGTCCGCGCCGACGCGTTCTGCCACAACATGGTCCGGGCGCTGGTCGGCGCGATGATCGCGGTGGGGGAGGGCCGCCGCGACACCGCGTGGCCGGCCGAGGTGCTGCGTCGGCGCGAGCGGGACCCGTCGGTGACCGTCGTGCACGCCCACGGCCTCACCCTCGAGGAGGTGGGCTACCCCGACGACAGCGGGCTCGCCGCCCAGGCGAGCGCCGCGCGGCGGCTGCGCACCCTCCCCGAGCAGCAGAGGTACGACGACCCGCAGGGCGGTCTGGGGAAGAGGGCGGACGCACGTGGATGACCACTACTTCTCCGCCGACCCGGCCGTCGCCTTCCGCCGGGTCCCGGTCCACGCCACGGTGTGGGGCCACGACCTCGCCCTGACCAGCGGCTCGGGGGTCTTCGCCCAGGGCCGCCTGGACGTGGGCACCGCGGTGCTGTTCCGCGAGACCGAGCCGCCCCCGGCCGGGACGGTCCTCGACCTGGGCTGCGGGTACGGCATCATCGGCCTGGCCGTCGCCGTGGCCGTCCCCGACGCCCGGGTGTGGGCCGTCGACGTGAACGAGCGCGCGGTGCTGCTCGCCAACGAGAACGCCGCGGCCCTGGGGGTGGCAGACCGCTACACGGCGGTGACCCCCGACGGCGTGCCCACCGGCGTACGCTTCGACGAGATCTGGTCCAACCCCCCGATCCGGGTCGGCAAGCAGGCCCTGCACGACCTGCTGCTCACCTGGCTGCCCCGGCTCGCCCCCGACGGTCGGGCGGTGCTGGTGGTCGGCAAGAACCTCGGCGCCGACTCGCTGCAGCGGTGGCTGGCCGAGCAGGGGTACCCGACCGACCGGCTGGGCAGCGCGAAGGGCTTCCGGGTCCTGGAGTCCCGGTGTGCGGCCGGCTCCGCCTGACAGGCAGGATGGGAGGCATGGACGACTACCAGGCAGCACCGGGCCGCTACGACGAGATGGAGTACCGCTTCAGCGGCCGCAGCGGGCTGCGGCTCCCGGTGGTCTCCCTGGGGCTGTGGCAGAACTTCGGCGACGACCAGCCGCTCGGCGTGCAGCGCGCGATCCTGCGCCGCGCCTTCGACCGCGGCGTCACCCACTTCGACCTCGCCAACAACTACGGGCCGCCCTACGGCCAGGCCGAGGTCAACTTCGGGCAGTTCCTCAGGCACGACCTCGCGCGCTACCGCGACGAGCTGGTGATCTCCACGAAGGCCGGCTGGGACATGTGGCCCGGCCCCTACGGCCAGGGCGGCGGGTCGCGGAAGTACGTCCTGGCCAGCCTCGACCAGTCGCTGCAGCGGCTCGGCGTCGACTACGTGGACGTCTTCTACAGCCACCGCTTCGACCCCGAGACCCCCGTCGAGGAGACGATGCGGGCGCTCGACCACGCGGTCCGCTCGGGCAAGGCGCTCTACGCCGGCATCTCGTCGTACTCGGCGAAGAAGACCCACGAGGCCGCCACCATCGCCCGTGACCTCGGCACGCCGCTGCTCATCCACCAGCCGTCCTACTCGATGCTCAACCGCTGGATCGAGGAGGACCTGCTCGACGAGCTCGAGGAGCAGGGGATGGGCTGCATCGCGTTCACCCCGCTGGCGCAGGGCCTGCTCACCGCCAAGTACCTCGGCGGCGTCCCCGAGGGCTCGCGGGCGTCCCGCGAGGGCTCGCTGCCGCAGGAGCACCTGTCCGCCGAGACCCTCGACCGGGTCCGGGCGCTGGACGCGATCGCCCGCGAGCGCGGCCAGACGCTGGCACAGATGGCGCTGCAGTGGGCACTGCGGGACAAGCGGGTCACCTCCCTGGTGGTCGGTGCGTCGTCGGTGGCGCAGCTCGACGAGAATCTCGACGTCGTCGGTGCGCCGGCGTTCACCGAGGACGAGCTGCGCAGGATCGACGAGCACGCCGTGGACGCCGACGTCAACCTCTGGGCCGAGCAGACACGGGAATGAGGACCGAGGTCCCGGCAGGGTTCCGGGGAGTCCTGGCATAGCGGGACGAAGGGCCCCTGTCGGTGCCGAAACCCGTGGTGCATGATTCCCCCATGACCCAGTTCGTGTTCGGATTCGACGACGGCAGCAAGGACCAGAAGGACCTGCTCGGGGGCAAGGGTGCGAATCTCGCGGAGATGACCAACCTCGGCCTCCCGGTCCCTCCCGGCTTCACGATCAGCACCGAGGCGTGCCGGGCCTACCTCGAGCGGGGCGACGAGCCGCCGGAGATGGCCGAGCAGGTCGCCGCGCATCTCGCCGCGCTCGAGGAGCGGATGGGCAAGAAGCTCGGGCAGCCCGACGACCCGCTGCTGGTCTCGGTCCGTTCGGGGGCCAAGTTCTCCATGCCCGGGATGATGGAGACCGTCCTCAACATCGGCCTCAACGACGAGTCCGTGCACGGCCTTGCCGCCCAGTCCGGTGACGAGCGGTTCGCCTACGACTCCTACCGTCGCCTGCTGACGATGTTCGGCAAGACCGTGCTCGGTATCGACGGTGAGCGGTTCGACGAGGAGCTCGAGTCGCGGAAGAAGGCCAGGGGCTCCACGAGCGACCTGGACCTGACCACGGACGACTTCAAGGAGCTCGTCGGGGTCTACAAGCAGATCATCTCCGACCACACGCGCACGGAGTTCCCGCAGGAGCCGCGCGAGCAGCTCGACATGGCCGTGCGCGCGGTCTTCGACTCCTGGAACACCGAGCGGGCGGTCCTGTACCGCCGCCAGGAGCGGATCCCCTCCGACCTCGGCACCGCGGTCAACGTGATGGCGATGGTCTTCGGCAACGTGGGCATGGACTCGGGCACCGGGGTGGCCTTCACCCGCGATCCCGCCAGCGGCCACCAGGGCGTCTACGGCGACTACCTGCAGAACGCCCAGGGCGAGGACGTCGTGGCCGGCATCCGCAACACCGTGCCGCTCGCCGACCTCGAGCAGCTCGACAAGTCCTCCTACGACGAGCTGATGACCATCATGCAGAAGCTCGAGGAGCACTACCTCGACCTGTGCGACATCGAGTTCACCGTCGAGCACGGCAAGCTGTGGATGCTGCAGACCCGGGTCGGCAAGCGCACCGCCGAGGCGGCCTTCCGGATCGCGGTCCAGCTCGTCGACCAGGGCCTCATCGACATGGACGAGGCGGTACGACGGGTCACCGGCGCGCAGCTCGCGCAGCTGATGTTCCCCCGTTTCGACGAGTCCGCCGACAAGGAGCTGGTCGCCAAGGGCATGAACGCCTCGCCGGGTGCCGCGGTCGGCAAGGCGGTGTTCGACTCCACCACGGCCGTGGAGTGGAGCGAGCGCGGCGAGCCGGTCATCCTCGTGCGCCGCGAGACCAACCCCGACGACCTCAAGGGCATGGTGGCGGCCAAGGGCATCCTGACCAGCCGCGGCGGCAAGACGTCCCACGCCGCCGTGGTCGCCCGCGGCATGGGCCGCACCTGCGTGTGCGGCGCGGACTCCCTGGACGTGGACACCAAGGCGCGCACGTTCGTGTCCACCGGCGGGGAGGTCGTCAACGAGGGCGACGTGATCTCGATCGACGGCACCACCGGCGAGGTGTTCAAGGGCGAGGTGCCGGTGCAGGACAGCCTCGTGGTCAGGTACTTCGAGGGTGACGAGTCGGCGACCGACGACGAGGTGGTCCGGGCGGTCGCGCGGATCATGGAGCACGCCGACCGGACCCGGCGGATGCTGGTGCGCACGAACGCCGACACCGCGGAGGACTGCGCCCGCGCCCGCCGGTTCGGCGCCCAGGGCATCGGCCTGTGCCGCACCGAGCACATGTTCCTCGGCGACCGGCGCGAGCTCGTCGAGCACCTGATCGTCGCCGAGACCACCGAGGAGCAGGAGAAGGCGCTGAGCGCGCTGCTGCCCCTGCAGCGCCAGGACTTCATCGAGATCCTGGAGGCCATGGACGACCTGCCGGTGACGATCCGGCTGATCGACCCGCCGCTGCACGAGTTCCTCCCCGACTACACCGACCTGTCGGTGCAGGTCGCCATCGAGGACGACCACGGGAACCGCGACAGCCTGCACCACAAGCTGCTCGACGCGGTGAAGCGGCTCCACGAGCAGAACCCGATGCTGGGTCTGCGCGGCGTGCGCCTCGGCATCGTGATCCCCGGTCTGTTCAAGATGCAGGCCCGCGCCATCCTCGAGGCCGCGGTCGAGCGCAAGAAGACCGGTGGCCACCCGCAGCCGGAGATCATGATCCCGCTCGTGGCGACCGTGCAGGAGCTGGAGCTGGTCAAGGCCGAGATCGTCGCGGTCGCCGAGGACGTCCAGGCCGAGACCGGCGTCGAGCTCGACTACAGGATCGGCACGATGATCGAGCTGCCACGGGCCGCCGTGGCCGCGGGCGAGATCGCCGAGGCGGCGGAGTTCTTCTCCTTCGGCACCAACGACCTCACCCAGATGACGTGGGGCTTCTCCCGCGACGACGTGGAGGCCTCCTTCTTCAGCAACTACCTGGAGAAGGGCGTCTTCGGGGTCTCGCCGTTCGAGACCCTCGACCGGGACGGTGTCGGGCAGCTGGTGAGGATGGCGGTCGAGCGCGGCCGCGGCACCCGGCCCGACCTGCACCTCGGCGTCTGTGGGGAGCACGGCGGTGACCCGGACTCGATCCACTTCTTCGACGAGGTGGGGCTGGACTACGTGTCCTGCTCGCCGTTCCGGGTCCCGGTCGCGAGGCTCGAGGCCGGCCGGTCGAACACCGGGGAGCAGAGCGACTCCGCCTGACCGGCGTACCCAGCAGCCCGCGGGGCGCCCCGGTCGAACCGACCGGGGCGTCTCCCGTCCTGGCCGGTCAGGTCTGGGTGGTGCCTTCGTAGAGGCCGATGTGGTTGCCGTCGGGGTCCTCGAGGACGGCCCACCAGCTGGTCTCGCTGATCGGCTGCCGGGCCATGACGACCTTTCCGCCGTTCTGCTCGGCGCGGGCGAGTGCCTCGTCGATGGAGCCCACCTCGACGTAGGAGCGCGGCTGCGTGAACGTGTCGGACCGCGGCGCGAGCCCGCCGCCGGAGATCTGGTTCGGGGCCTGCCACATCGGGTAGCCCTCGAAGCCGGGGACCTCGGCGATCCGCCAGCCGAAGAGGGCCTCGTAGAAGCCCTTGGCCCGCTCGGTGTCGCTGACCGGGATGTCGATGTGCGTGATGTCGCCGTGGCCCATGGCTCCTCCGTGACGGTGTGACGGTGCTGAGCTGCCTCATCGCCGACCATGGTCCGGTGCCCGGCACCGCGTCAACCGGTTTCTGCCCGGCCCGGGCGGTACGGCGCCCGCCGGACGGGCCTCCGGCCGCGGATCACTGCGCCGGACGGACCCGCGAGTGGTGGGTGCGGTGCCGTGGCTGGTGCGAGAGCGAGTCGGCCATCAGGAACAGCGCGCCGGTCACGAGCAGCGGCAGCACCACCACCCCGCTCGAGCCGCCGAGCAGCGCCACCAGCCCCGGGCCCCCGTCGGTGAAGAGCTCGCCGTGGACGACGTGGGCCAGCGCGGTCGCCAGCAGCTGCACCAGCGCGAGGCCGGTCATCAGCAGGCCGGCGAGCCGGGCGTGGAACAGACCCAGGAAGGCCAGCGCCACCCCGAGGGCGAGGACCGAGACCGACAGCACCGGTCCCCAGTCGTCACGGGGCACCAGGGTCACCAGCGAGTCGAGGACCGTCCCCACGCCGACGAACGCGGTGACCGCGACGAACACCGGTCCCGCGGCCTCCTTGCGCACCAGCGCGTAGACGACCAGCGCCAGCATCGGCAGCACCCAGCCGGCGGTCATCAGCACCGCGTTCCAGCCTCCGGGGTCCTCGAACGCGTACCCGGCGACGAAGAGCCCGCCGAGCACCCCGAACAGGACCATCAACGAGAACGCGGTGTACCTCAGGGCCCTGGCCACGCGGGTCATCGCACTCATTCCCTTCGCCCCGTGACGCGGGCGGGGTGGCCGCGGGCCGTTGCCCGCCGGAGCACTCCTCCTCGGCTCCAGGATCCCGCCGGAAGGAACGCACGGCGAGGGGCGTTGGTCCCGGCGTGCGAGCGGCTCGCGGGACGTCGTACCGACGAAAACCGGGTGCGGGAGCGTCGGCCCTCGGGAGAGGATGGACTGCTGTGGGCCACGTCGACGTGTCAGGTGTCAGGTACGAGCTCCCGGACGGCCGGGTGCTCCTCGACGACGTCTCGTTCCGGGTGGGCGAGGGTGCCAAGGTCGCGCTGGTCGGTGCCAACGGGGCCGGCAAGACCACGCTGCTGCGGATCGTCACCGGTGACCTGGACCCGCACGCGGGCACGGTCGTCCGCAGCGGGGGCCTGGGCGTGATGCGCCAGATGGTCACCCAGGAGAACGAGGGCCGGTCGGTGCACGACCTGCTCCTGTCGGTCTCGCCTCCGCGTGCCCGCGCCGCAGCGGCGGAGGTCGACGCCTGCGAGCTCGCACTGATGGAGACCGACGACGAGAAGACCCAGATGCGCTACGCCGCCGCCCTCGCGGAGTGGGCCGACGCCGGCGGCTACGACGTCGAGGTGACCTGGGACGTGTGCTGCACCGCGGCGCTCGGGATCTCCTACGACAAGGCGAAGTACCGCGAGCTGCGCACGCTCTCCGGCGGGGAGCAGAAGCGGCTGGTCCTGGAGTTCCTGCTCCGCGGGCCGGACGAGGTGCTGCTGCTCGACGAGCCCGACAACTTCCTCGACGTGCCCGGCAAGACCTGGCTCGAGGAGCGCATCAACGAGTCGCCGAAGACGATCCTCTACATCAGCCACGACCGGGAGCTGCTGGCGAACACCGCCACCCGGGTGGTGACCGTGGAGCTCGGCGCCGCCGGCAACACGGTCTGGGTGCACCCGGGAGGGTTCGCCTCCTACCACGACGCCCGCCGGGCCCGCTTCGAGCGCTTCGAGGAGCTGCGCCGCCGCTGGGACGAGGAGCACGCCAAGCTCAAGGCCCTGGTGCTGCGGCTGAAGATCAAGGCGGAGTACAACGACGGGATGTCCTCGCAGTACCGCGCCGCACAGACCCGGCTGCGGAAGTTCGAGGAGGCCGGGCCGCCCCAGGCCATCCCGCGGGAGCAGCAGGTCACCATGCGGCTCACCGGGGGCCGCACCGGCAAGCGGGCCGTGGTCTGCGAGCAGCTCGAGCTGACCGGGCTGATGCGGCCCTTCGACCTCGAGGTCTGGTACGGCGAACGGGTGGCCGTGCTGGGCTCGAACGGGTCGGGCAAGTCCCACTTCCTGCGGCTGCTCGCCGCCGGGGGGAGCGACCCCGACCGCGAGCACCGGCCCGTCGGCGAGAGCCGGATCGAGCCGGTGGCCCACACCGGGCGCGCCCGGCTCGGCGCCCGGGTGCGGCCGGGATGGTTCGTGCAGACCCACGAGCACCCCGAGCTCCGCGGTCGCACGCTGCTGGAGATCCTGCATCGCGGCGACGACCACCGGCACGGGATGCCGCGCGAGCAGGCCGCCCGCGCCCTGGACCGCTACGAGCTCGCGCACGCCGCCGAGCAGCGGTTCGAGTCCCTCTCCGGCGGGCAGCAGGCGCGGTTCCAGATCCTGCTGCTCGAGCTCTCCGGGGCGACGCTGCTGCTGCTCGACGAGCCGACCGACAACCTCGACGTCGAGTCCGCCGAGGCCCTCGAGGACGGGCTGGCCGCCTTCGAGGGCACGGTGGTCGCGGTCACGCACGACCGGTGGTTCGCGCGCGGGTTCGACCGCTTCCTCGTGTACGGCGCCGACGGCTCGGTCTACGAGTCCCCGGCACCGGTCTGGGACGAGGGGCGGGTCACCCGCGTGCGGTGAGCCCGCTCCTCACTTCTCGAGGCGGACCTGCTCGCAGTCGCCGGCGATGACGTCGTCGGGGTCGACCGCCCAGGCGTAGACCACCACGTCCCTGCCGTTGCCGCAGGAGATCCGGTCCACGGCGTCGTCGTCGCCGAATACCTTGACGGTGTCGTCACCGTCGCCGCCGCGGACCGTGTCCGGGCCGGACTGCACCGTGATGCTGTCGTCGCCGGGCCCGCCGGCGAGCAGGTCACGGTCGCCGGGGATGGTCGTGTCGGGGGGCGTGCCCGGCCCCGGGGACCAGATGTCGGTGTCGGTGAGGTAGTCGCCGCCGCCGTCGCCGAACACCCGGTCGTTGCCGTAGCCACCGGCCAGGTTGTCCTCGGCCAGGCCTCCGTGGAGCAGGTCCGCGCCGGGGCCTCCGTCGAGGAAGTCGTGATGCCCTCCGCCGTACATCAGATCGGCGCCGACCGAGCCGAAGAGCAGGTCCGGTCCGCGCTGTCCACGCAGCAGATCCCGTCCGACGCCGCCCCTGAGCTGGTCGTTCCCGGCCCCGGCGAAGAGGACGTCGTGGCCTCCGCCGCCGTACAGGTCGTCGTCTCCCGGGCCGGCCGACAGCAGGTCGTCGCCGGCACCGCCGTACAGCTGGTCGTCGCCGCCGAGGGAGACGAGGGTGTCGGTGGAGGTGCTTCCCCGGAGGATGTCCGTCGCGCCGTCGCCGACCAGCGTCACGGCCGCAGCGGCGCCGGAGGAGAGCAGCAGGGCAGCGCTCAGCGCCGCCAGTGCGGTGCTGCGGATCACGTCGTCACCGTTGCTCTTCCTCGGGGAGCAGGATGCGTTCGCAGTCCGCGCCGATGACGTCAGCGTCGTCGAAGGCGTAGAAGTACTCGACGACGTCGCGGCCCGGTCCGCAGAAGATCGTGTCGACCGCGTCGTCGTCGCCGAGGACCTTGACGGTGTCGTCGCCGTCGCCTCCCCGGACCGTGTCGGGGCCGGACTGCACCGCGATCGTGTCGTCGCCGGGCCCACCGGCGAGCAGGTCGCGGTCACCGGGGACGGTGAGGTCGGGCACGGTGCCGGGCCCGGGGGACCCGAGGTCGGTGTCGGTGAGCGAGTCGTCGCCCTCGTCGCCGTACACCCGGTCGTTGCCGTAGCCACCGGCCAGGCTGTCGCCGTCGTCCCCGCCCCGGAGCAGGTCGTTGCCGGGGCCGCCGTCGAGGAAGTCCACCCCGGTTCCGCCGAACATGGCGTCGGCGTGGAGCCCGCCGAAGAGGTTGTCGATCCCGTGCTTGCCGCGGAGCATGTCGCGGCCGGGACCGCCGTACATCCGGTCGCCGGCGGCGCCGCCGTACATCACGTCGGCACCGACCCCGCCGCGGAGCCTGTCGTCGCCGCGGCCTCCGTACAGGAGGTCCTCGGCGCCGAGGCCCCGCAGGATGTCGTCGCCGGCCAGTCCGACCAGCGTGTCCGGGCGGTCGGTGCCGACGAGGATGTCGGCGCCGGACGTGCCGGTGAGGGTGACAGCCGCTGCGGCGGTCGGGACGGCCACGAGGGCAGCGGCGAGGGTGAGCGCGATGCGGGTGCGCATGATGAGAACCCCCCTGTGGGTGCGTACGTCCAGCGTCGCCCACCCGTCACCGGACCCGCCAGGGTCGGAAGTCACCTCTGCGGTGCGCGTCAGTCGGTGACCCGGAAGAGCCCGTGGGCGCCCCGCTCCGCGTCGACCATGATGTGCGACACGAACGGGTAGCTGCCGGCCTCGGGGAAGCTCAGCTCGACGAACCCGCCCTGCGCCGCGGCGAGTGCCAGGGTCTGCGAGCCGCCGTCCCCGCCGTCGCGGCGGTCGAGGAGGTAGTCGCCCTCGAACCACACGGTGTCGAACTGGCCGCCGATCACGTGGAACGAGGTGGGCCGGTTGGGCCCGGCGTCGAGCACCCAGACGCGCACCCGTTCGCCTACGCGGGCGCGCAGCGGGCGGGCGTCGTACTGGTTGGCGTACCCGTTGA
The DNA here is from genome assembly GCA_963747975.1 of uncultured Actinomycetota bacterium. GTDB lineage: Bacteria > Actinomycetota > Actinomycetes > Propionibacteriales > Nocardioidaceae > Nocardioides_C. The sequence goes on along the minus strand of CAVVHI010000003.1, from coordinate 743,554 downwards.
ACACCACCAGGTCGGGGTCCTCGTCGGCCAGCTTGGCGGTGTCCACGACGCCGCCCTGCTCGCCGAGGTACAGCTCCGACTGCACCAGCAGGTAGGTCCGGTCCACCGGCGGCAGGTCGGCGGGCTCGATGACCACCGCGCCGAACATGCCGTTGGCGATGTGCGCCGACAGCGGCATCGTCGAGCAGTGGTACATCCACACCCCGGCCCGCTTCGCGGTGAACCGGTAGACCAGGGACTCGCCCGGTGCCAGCGTGCGCATCGGCCGGTCCGGGGCCAGCGCGCCGGCGTGGAAGTCGACCGAGTGGCCGATGGAGCCGTCGTTGACCAGCGTGATCTCGAAGACGTCGCCGACGCGGCCGTGCAGCGTCGGCCCCGGGGCCGAGCCGTCGTAGGTCCACAGCCGCTGGGTCACCCCGGGCGCCACCTCGCGCTCCACCTCCGAGACGGTGAGGGTACGGCGGTGCACCCGGCCCTCGGGGGCGGCGGCAGCTCGGCGTCGTGGGCCACGAACGACTCATCGGGGGTGGCCAGGTGGTCCAGGGCCGCGGCCGCGTCCGCGGGCGTTTCCTCCGTGTCCTCCGCCCCGGTGCCCTCCGCGGCCGGGCCGTGGGCGTGGTCGCCGTGCCCGTCACCGGCCCCGTCCGCGTCGCCGCCGGTCGCGCCGGCGGCGGTGGCACCGGCGGCCGTGCTGCCGGCCCCGGTGGCGACGATGGTGAGCACCATCCCCATCTGCCTGTGCCCCACCACGGAGCACCAACCGTCGACGTCGCGGCCCACCACGCCCACGTCGAGCGTCGCGGACTCTCCCGGGGCGAGGCGGCCGGAGTCGGCGCCGGAGTCCAGCACGAGGTCGTGGACGTCCGCGTCGTCGGTGTTGGTCAGCTCGAGCACCAGCCGGGTGCCGGCCGGCACCTCCACGGTGGAGGGGAAGAACCGCATGTCCCGGGCCTCGACCGTGACCGTGCGCGTCTCCCCGGTGGCGGCCACGCCCGCGGCCGCGGCGGCGAGCGTCCGGGTGCCGGTGAGCGCAGCCGGGTCGACGGCCACGCCGGCCGCGACGGCGAGGACCAGCGCGGCCAGCCCGACGGCGGCGAGCCCGGTGACCTGCCCGGCGGGGCGCTCCCCGTCGGGTGCCGCGGGACGTCGTACCCGTCCCGCGGGAGGCTCGGCCCGGACGCCGGCGGGGACCGCCCCGTCCTTGACGCGGCGGGAGGCGCCGATCGCGGCGACGAGCAGCGGGACGAAGGCGGCGAGCCCCGCGAGGACGAGGCTGGTCGCGACCACCCGGACCACGCCGGGGACGGGGAGCACGGCCAGCAGCAGCCCGCCGTTGACCAGGACGGCCCGCAGCGCCCCACCGCGGTCGAGGACCGTGTTCGCGGCGCGGACCGGGCCCGGCCCGCCGCCGAGCGCCATCGGCACGAGGTAGGACAGCGCGCCGAGCAGCACCTGGGCGCCGAAGCCGGCGGCCAGGAACGGGGTCAGCCAGGACACCCGCTCGTCGGCGACCTGCCAGTCGGCCGCGGTCGCCACCCCGACCACCATCGCGGCGAGCACCGCGACGAGCCAGCCCATGCCGGCCAGCACCGACCAGGTCGGGTACGACGCCGGGCGCTTGGCGAGTGCGGTCCGCAGGAACGGGACGGCGACCAGGCCGAGACCGGCGACGTAGCCGGCCAGCCCGAGCACGACGGCGGCGCGGCTGCCGAGCAGGGCGCCACCGGCCGCCACGACGACCGAGGTGGCGAGCACGGGCAGCGCCCACCGGGCGGCCCGCTCGGTGCCCGGCGCCATCCGGGTCCGCAGCATGGTCGGCCACAGCGTGACCAGGGTGCCGACCACGGTCAGCCCCATCCAGCCGAGCACGTTGACGGTCGCGTGCGCGAGCCGCATCTGGCCGTGCAGCGGGTCGGCCAGGCCGCGGGCCAGGATCGTGCCCAGCGTCGCCCCGACCGGGAGCAGGGCGGCCGCCACGACGTAGTACCGGACGGTCGCGCCGAACCGGGAGGGCAGGGCCCGCTGCATCTGCCGCACCAGTGCCACCCCGTGCCAGGCGACCGCCGCGACGACGCCGGCCGCGCCCGCCACGGTCAGGGGCCAGACGCCGCCGACGACCCCGCCGACGACCGCGGCGACGCCGCCGTTGAGCAGCAGCAGCCTGGTCGACTGGACCCGCCGGTCGCCGGGGCCGGGCCTGGTGTGCAGCAGCGCGTCGGCGAAGTGGCGGCTCCAGACCAGGATCGCGTGGCTCACCGCCCCGAGGAGCAGCAGGTGCACCATCAGCCAGCGCGGCGCCGGGACGAACGGGTGCACGAGGGCGACCGCCGCGGTGGCGACCAGCCACAGGAGCACGGGCAGGTCGCGCAGCGGCCAGAAGCCCCGGGTCCGGCTGCTCATCGACCCGCCTCCGTCCCGACCGGTCGGCCGCCTGCCGTACGGCGCCGGGGCCGGGCGACCAGCCACACCACCACGCCCACGAACGCCAGCACTGCGGTGATGTTCAGCGCACCGCCGAGCTGCCAGGCCGCCGGGCTGCCGAGCCCGTCGCCGACCCACAGCCGCAGCACCAGGGACCCGTGGAGCAGCCCCGCAGGGACGAGCAGCGCGGGGTGGTAGGGCATCGGTCGGCGCAGCACCGCGGGCAGGATCACCGGCGCGTGCGCCATGATCATCGCCATCGTGAAGCCGAGGAAGACCGCGTGGACCACGGCGTCGTACCCGACACCCTCGGTGACCGGGCCGGCGACCAGCCACACCGTGCCTGCGACCGCCAGCCAGGCGTACCCGGCCAGCATGCTCGCGGCCATGAACCGCACCAGGCCGGTGGCGCGGACGGTACGACGGGCGACGTCGTGGGCGGCCAGCCAGCCGACCAGGGCCAGCAGGGCGACGCCGAGGGCCGGGGTGGCGACGTCGGCCCACAGCAGCGAGCCGACGACCGCGACGACCACCGCGCTGCTGAGGAGCACCAGCCGGGTGCCGGCGCCGGGCCCCATCGCGAGCCGGGCCAGCTCGAGGCGTTCGCCGGCGATCGTGAGCACCACGAAGCCGACGAGCCAGGGCAGCAGGGCGGGCACGGGGACCCCACCCAGCCACAAGATGGCGGCACCGGTGGCGAGCACCGCGCCGAGCGCCTGCACGAGCACGGCGTCGTCGCGCTGGCGGCGCCACAGGGGCACGTAGACCAGGACCAGGGCGGCGGTCCCGGCGACCAGGGCCGCACGGCCGGCGGCGAGCGGGGCGGGGGAGAGCAGCAGGACCGCTCCGGCGCCGAGCAGGCCCGGCGCGAGGTAGCCGACCCGCCGGCCGAGCGCGACCGCCCGCTCCAGGGCGATCAGCGTGCCGACGAAGCCGAGGACGAGCAGCACGCCGTGCACGTCGGGGAGCCGGGCGGCGCTGACGGGTGCGGGCAGGCCGATCAGGAGCAGTGCGGCGTCGAGCCCGGCGAGCAGCGCGAGGCCGCCCGGGACCAGGAACGGAAGCCTGGCCCAGGCCGCCGCGCGGCGACGCGTGCTCGCCGACGGCGAGGTGCCCGGGCCGGGGGTCCGCCGGCCGGTGGTCCGCGGGGCGGCCTCAGCGGCGGACTCCTCCGCGGCGGCCTCCTGGGCGGCCTGCTGGGCGGCGGTCACGGTCATCGGCGCTCCGTCCGGGTGAGCAGCTCGAGCCGGCAGGCGCCCGGCTCGGAGAAGGCGAACAGGTCGGTGCGGTCGCTGTCGGCGCCGTACTCCTCGAGCGCGCCGCGGACGATGCCGAGGTGGACGCCGCAGACCACGTCGGGGAACTCCTTGGCGGTCTCCAGCAGCGGGCAGCGGGTGAGCCGCACGGTGTGGGCGTGGGCGTCGGTGGTCGGGGCGAAGCCGACCTCGTCCAGCAACCGGGCGACCTGGCGGCGGGCCGCCTCGGGGCCGGGTGCGTCGGGCGGTCCGGCCTTGCGCGCGAGGTCCCGGCCCCAGGCCCGTCCGGCGGCGATCGCGTCCTCGCCGGGTTCCTGGCTGGTGCGGCGGATGTGGGCGGCGAGCGTCGCGGCGAGACCGGCGTACTCGCTCCCGGGGGCCCCCGGCTCGGCCTCGGCGGGGCTGAAGAGCCAGGCCGGCCGGCCGCGGCCGCTGGGGGTGGCCCGGGTGCGGCGGACGAGACCTCGCGCGACGAGGGCGTCGAGGTGCTCGCGCAGCGTGTTCGGGTGCAGTCCGGTGGCTTCGGAGAGCGCGGCCAGCGTGGTCGGCTCCGCCGCCTCCTGCACGGCGTCGAGCACGGTGACGCGGGCCGGGGAGAGTGCCCGGCGCTCCGCGGCCGGGGTGACGGGCCGGGGGCCGTAGCCGGGGCGGCCGATGTTGCGCACTTCATTTTTCACGGGGTTTACTGTAATAAATATTCGGCGAGGCCGCCACTCCTGTGCCCCGCCGCGAGGACGAACAGGTCGGAGGGACCAACAAGATGGACGACGTCGTGATCGCATCGAACGAGGCGGACGCCCGCGCCGCCGAGGCGGTCGAGCAGCACCACGCGCAGATGGCCGGCACGCTGGCGGTGAGGGTCGAGGCACTCGTCGGCTCCGCCGGCCGCAGCGACGCGCTTGCCGAGGCGGCACGCGAGGAGCTGGTGGCCTGGTGCGAGCGCGAGCTCGTCCCGCACGCGCTCGCGGAGGAGAAGACGATGTACCCGGCCGCCCGGGCCCGCACCGAGGGCCGACTGCTCGTCGACGGGATGCTGGAGGAGCACAAGGTCATCACCGGTCTGGTGCGCGAGGTCGCCGACACCGACGACGTGGTGCGCGCGGCTGCGGCCGCCAAGGCGCTCCAGGTGATGTTCGACAGCCACCTGGGCAAGGAGAACGACCTGGTGCTGCCGCTGCTGGTCGGCGCCGCCGACGTGTCGGTCGCGGACCTGCTCGGCGGCATGCACGAGCTGCTCGGGCCCGAGCCCGGTCAAGAGCGCGGCCACGAGCACGGCCACGAGCACGGTGCAGCGGACGTGGCCGGCCACGACGAGGCGGAGGGGCACCACTGCAACTGCGGGGAGAAGGAGGGCGAGGGGTACCCCGAGCTCGACGCCCGGGCGGTCCCGCACGCCATCCGGCACGCGACGATCTTCGGCGCGCTGGACGCGGTGAAGCCCGGCGGCGGGATGGTCCTGGTCGCCCCGCACGACCCGCTTCCGCTGCTGGCCCAGATCGAGCAGCGCTCACCGGGCGCCTTCGACGTCAGCTACGTCGAGCGCGGCCCCGAGGCGTGGCGGCTGGCCTTCGTCCGACCCTGACCCCGTCGGTCGAAGCAGAACGCCACGTCCCCGGCAGTGCCGGGGACGTGGCGTTCTGTGTGGCCGGGTGCCTGTCGGCTCAGGTCACGTCCAGCGCTCCGCGGCCGGGACGAAGTCGAGGGTCCGCGGGCCGGTGTAGAGCTGCTTGGGCCGGGCGATCTTCTGCTCCGGGTCCTGCACGAGCTCCAGCCACTGGGCCAGCCAGCCGGACGTGCGCGGGATCGCGAAGAGCACGGTGAACATCTCCGGCGGGAACTGCAGCGCCTCGTAGATCAGGCCGCTGTAGAAGTCCACGTTCGGGTAGAGCTTGCGCTTGACGAAGTACTCGTCCTCGAGGGCGATCTTCTCCAGCTCCAGCGCGATCTGCAGCAGCGGGTTCTTGCCGGTGACCTCGAAGACGTCGTCGGCCGCCTTCTTGATGATCTTCGCCCGCGGGTCGTAGTTCTTGTACACCCGGTGGCCGAAGCCCATCAGGCGCTCCTTGCCGTTCTTCACGCCCTCGATGAACTCGGGGACCTTCTCCACCGAGCCGATCCGGCGCAGCATCCGCAGCACGGCCTCGTTGGCGCCGCCGTGCAGCGGGCCGTAGAGCGCCGAGATGCCGGCGGCGAGCGAGGAGTAGGGGTCGACCTGCGTGGACCCGACGGCGCGGACGGCGTTCGCGGACGCGTTCTGCTCGTGGTCGGCGTGCAGGATGAACAGCACCTCGAGCGCCCGGACCAGACGCTCGTCGGCGTCGAACTTGCTCTCGCTCATCCGGTACAGCATCGCGAGGAAGTTGGCGGCGTAGCCGAGGTCGTTGTCGGGGTAGATGTAGGGCTTGCCCTGTGCATGGCGGAAGGCCCACGCGCCGAGTGTCGGCATCTTCGCGATGAGCCGCACGATCTGCATGTGCCGGTTGTCGGCGTCGGAGATGTTGCGCGACTCGGGGTAGAACGTCGAGAGGGCGCCCACCGAGGCGAGCAGCATCCCCATCGGGTGGGCGTCGTAGCGGAAGCCCTCCATGAACCGGCGTACGTTCTCGTGCACGAAGGTGTGGTAGGTGATCTCGTGCACCCAGGACTCGTACTGCTCCTTGGTGGGCAGGTCGCCGTGGATGAGCAGGTAGGAGACCTCGAGGTAGGTCGACTTCTCGGCCAGCTGCTCGATCGGGTACCCGCGGTACTCCAGGATGCCCTTGTCGCCGTCGATGAACGTCACCGCGCTCTTGCAGGAGGCGGTGTTGACGAACCCGGGGTCGTAGACCGCCAGACCGGGCTGGTCCTCGGCGACGCGGATCTGACCCATGTCGCCGGCCTTGATCGCGCCGCCGTCGAGGATCGGGACTTCGTACTCCTGGCCGGTCCGGTTGTCCCGGACGGTGAGGGTCTCGTGCTTGTCACCCGAGGTGTTTCCGGGGTCGGACTGAGTGGCCGTGCTCTCGGTCACGTCGGCTCCTCGCTGAGTCGGGACCGTCCTTGTGCCCGTGTGCGCACCGGCCGGGATGGGGCCGCGTGCACGCGGGGGACGTCGTACTGTTGTCACAGGTAGTCGCCGTCTAACTTATGCCCGAAGCCTCCCGTGAGGGAAACCGGGCTCGTTTTGACCCCGGCGACGAGCCCCCGGTAGTCTTGACGGTCGCGGCATGTTCTGGCGGGACCTCCTGGTCCGCCGTCCCCGGCCGCCACACGGGCCCGATGCAGTCGGGCCGGGACACAACCGATCTCGACCAGAAGGCAAACAACCGTGCGTACGTACAGCCCGAAGCCCGCTGACATCCAGCGCGAGTGGCACGTCATCGACGCCACCGACGTGGTGCTCGGACGCCTCGCCGTCCAGACCGCGACGCTGCTTCGCGGCAAGCACAAGCCGATGTTTGCCCCCCACGTCGACACCGGTGACTTCGTCATCATCGTGAACGCGGGGAAGGTGGCGCTGTCCGCGAACAAGGCCACCACCAAGATGGCCTACCGCCACTCGGGCTACCCCGGTGGCCTCACGGCCACCGCGTTCGGCGAGCTTCTCGAGAAGGACCCGCGCCGGGCCATCGAGAAGGCCGTGTGGGGCATGCTCCCCAAGAACCGTCTCGGCCGCCAGATGCTGAAGAAGCTCAAGGTGTACGCCGGTCCGGAGCACCCGCACCAGGCGCAGCAGGCACAGCCGTTCGAGATCACGCAGATCTCGCAGTAACCATCCCGTCGAGAACCGCAGTCGTACAAGTGAGGAACATCCGTGGCTGAGACCACCACCGAGGGCGCCGAGGAGACCTACGAGGTCAACGAGCAGGGCGTCGCCTACAGCACCGAGAGCGCCGCGTCCGACGAGGCTGCTGCTCGCCCGGCGACCATCGCCCCGGCGGCGGCGACCGGCCGCCGCAAGGAGGCCGTCGCCCGGGTGCGCATCGTGCCCGGCACCGGCCAGTGGACCGTCAACGGCCGCACGCTCGACAGCTACTTCCCCAACAAGCTGCACCAGCAGGTCGTCAACGAGCCGTTCGTGGCCGCCGACCTGGTGGGACGCTTCGACGTGATCGCCCGGATCCACGGCGGTGGCATCACCGGCCAGGCCGGTGCGCTGCGTCTGGGTGTGGCCCGGGCCCTCAACGCCGTCGACGTCGAGGCGAACCGCCCGGCGCTGAAGAAGGCCGGCCTCCTCACCCGCGACGCGCGTGCGATCGAGCGCAAGAAGGCGGGTCTGAAGAAGGCCCGCAAGGCGCCCCAGTTCAGCAAGCGCTGACCCACTGCCTGCACGCGTGGTGGCACGTCTGTTCGGCACCGACGGTGTCCGTGGGCTCGCGAACGACACCCTGACCGCAGAGCTCGCGGTGGACCTCTCGGTCGCCGCAGCGCACGTCCTCGGCGAGGCCGGTGCCTTCGAAGGGCACCGGCCCGTCGCCGTCGTGGGGCGTGACACCCGGATCTCGGGCCAGTTCCTCGAGGCCGCGGTCGTGGCCGGCCTCGCCTCCGCCGGCGTCGACGTCCGGCTCCTGGGCGTCGTCCCCACCCCCGGCGTGGCGTACCTGACCGACTCCCTCCGTGCCGACCTCGGCGTGGTGCTGTCGGCGAGCCACAACCCGATGCCCGACAACGGCATCAAGTTCCTCGCCCGCGGTGGCGTCAAGCTCGACGACGGCATCGAGGTGGCCATCGAGGAGCGGCTCCGCGAGCCCTGGAACCGGCCCACCGGCGCAGGGGTGGGGCGGGTGACCGCCGTCGAGGACGCGGTGGACCGCTACGCCGCGCACCTGGTCTCCACGCTCCCGGCCCGGCTCGACGGGATCCGGGTCGTGCTCGACTGCGCCCACGGCGCCGCCTCCGTCGCCGGCCCCAGGGCGCTCGCCGACGCCGGCGCCGAGGTGGTCGCGATCTGCGCCGACCCCGACGGGCTCAACATCAACGACGGCTGCGGGTCGACCCACCTGGAGGTGCTGCAGAAGGCGGTCGTGGAGCACGGCGCCGACGTCGGCTTCGCGCTCGACGGCGACGCCGACCGGTGCCTGGCCGTCGACCACCAGGGCAACGTGGTCGACGGTGACCAGATCCTGGCGGTCCTGGCGCTGGGCATGCGTGACGCCGGCCGCCTTCACTCCGACACCGTGGTCGCCACGGTGATGAGCAACCTCGGCTTCGTCCAGGCGATGACGCGCGAGGGCATCGGCGTGCGCCAGACCAAGGTGGGGGACCGCTACGTCCTCGAGGCGATGAAGGCCGGCGGCTACTCCCTCGGCGGCGAGCAGTCCGGCCACGTCATCATGAGCGAGCACGCGACCACCGGCGACGGCATCCTCACCGCGCTGCAGGTGCTGGCCCGGATGGCTGGGAAGGCCGCCTCCCTCGCCGACCTCGCCGCGGTCGTCGAGCGGTTGCCCCAGGTCCTGGTCAACGTGTCCGGGGTGGACAAGTCCCGCACCGACGAGGACCCACGGGTCGCCGCCGCGGTGGCCGAGGCCGAGGCCGAGCTCGGCGAGAACGGCCGGGTGCTGCTACGGCCCTCGGGCACCGAGGCGCTGGTGCGGGTGATGGTCGAGGCCGGTACGGCCGACCACGCCCAGGCGGTCGCGGACCGTCTCGCCGACGTCGTACGCGACCGCCTCACCCTCTGACCCCGCCGCCGGGTCCCCGGGACGAGTCTGCTCCCGCAGACGCACGTTTCGCCGAACTCCTGACCGCGACCCGGCCCGGGGGCCACAATCGGTCGGGTGGAGCGGGCTGCCCGCGCCTGCACAGCTCGACAGGCGGGCCGCCCGGACGAGAGCGAACCCTGCGCCGGGAGGACCATGGGGAAGCGACTGGTCGTCTGCTGCGACGGCACCTGGAACACGCCTGACCAGTCCACGGACGGGCGGGCCTGTCCGACGAACGTCACCAAGCTGGCGCTCGCGCTCGCGCCGGTGGGCGAGGACGGGGTGGAGCAGCGGCTGTTCTACCACCAGGGCGTCGGCACCGAGCGGTGGGAGCGGATCCGCGGGGGCGCGTTCGGCCTGGGGCTCTCGCGCAACGTCAAGGAGGCCTACCGGTCGGTCGCGGAGCACTTCGAGCCTGGGGACGAGCTGTTCCTGTTCGGCTTCAGCCGCGGCGCGTACACCGCGCGCAGCACCGCCGGCCTGATCCGCAACGCCGGGGTGCTGCGCCGCAACCACCTCGACCGGGTGGACGAGGCGTTCCGGCTGTACCGGAACCGTTCCGACGAGGCGAGGCCGACGGGCACCGCGGCGACGCTGTTCCGGCGGTCCTACTCCCTCGAGACCCGGATCCGCTTCATCGGCGTGTGGGACACGGTCGGCGCACTCGGGATCCCGATCAGCGGGCTCCGCTGGGCGAACGCCTTCAACCGGCGCTGGCAGTTCCACGACACCGACCTGAGCAGCACGGTCGACGCGGCCTTCCAGGCTCTCGCCGTCGACGAGAAGCGGCCGCCGTTCGCCCCGGCGGTGTGGCGCCGGCAGCCGCACGCGGGGACCCAGCGGGTGGAGCAGGTGTGGTTCAGCGGCGTCCACAGTGACGTCGGCGGTGGCTACCCGGACTCGGGGCTCGCAGACATCGCCCTGCTCTGGATGGTCGAGCGGGCCCGGTCGTTCGGCCTCGGCTTCGACGAGGCCGCCCTCGCCTCCGGCGAGCCCGGCCCGGGCTGCGACTTCCCGGCGAACCCCGACCCGCTCGGCCGCCTCCACGAGTCGCGGACCGGGTTCTACCGGCTGCTGCGTCGCCACGACCGGCCGATCGGGGCCACCGAGGACGGGCAGGAGTACGTCGCGGACTCGGCCGTGCTGCGTCGAGACCGGGACGGCTCCTACGCCCCGCCCGAGCTGCTGCGCCACCTCGCGGGCCCGCACCGGGTGCTGGAGGTCTGAGGCGGGTCAGAGCCGCAGCATGAACTCCGGGCAGATCTCGACCACCCGGAACCCGAGCCGCTCGTTGATCCCGATCATGGTCGCGTTGGTCTCCGCGTTCGTGGTGTGCACCTCGGTCCGCTCCGGGAAGCGCGCCTGCAGCGCGAGCAGGTTCGCCACCTTCGTGGCCGCGCCGAGGTGGTGGCCCCGGTGGTCGCGGCGCACGAGCGTGCCCCACTGGTAGGCCTTCGGCATGTCGTGCGCGGGAACCACCAGGTCGGAGTGCGCGACCGCCTCTCCGTCGGGGCTCACCGCGAGCGTCACCAGCTTGCGACGGCCCTGGTCGCGCAGCTTCTGCAGGTGCTGGGCGTGGGTCTCGCGGGTGACCTTCTCCTCCTCGAAGTCGATCTCCCCCGTGGGCGCGTCGACCGCCAGCTGGCTCAGCAGCACGAGGTAGGAGTCGAGCAGCTCCTCGGGCACCCCGTCCTCGAAGGTCCGGATCCGGTAGCCCTCGTGGTACGGCGCCGCCTCGGCCGCCATCGCCTCCAGCACGGAGGTCTCCACCGGGAGGTCGAGCACCCGGTGCACCTCGACGTTGGCCATGGTGAACCCGTGCCTGAGGGCGAACCGGGCGTAGGGATGGTCCCCGCGCCGGTCGCCGGGGATGCCGGCGTCGACGATCAGCACGCTGCGGGCCTCGGCACGCATCCGCTCGAGGATGCCTTCCACGAGGGCGCTGCCGATCCCGTGTCCGCGCCGCTCCGGCTCGACGAAGACCTCGCCGTAGGTCTTCTCCAGGTTGTCCTGCAGCGGCAGCACGACCGTGGCGGCACCGACCATCTCCCCGCCGTCGAACGCGCCGAGCGGCAGCCACCGCAGCGCGTCGTCGGGGCTGCGGAAGTGCGCGAGCATCTCGGGAAGCGACCAGGTGGTCGCCCAGGGACGCTCGAAGGCGTCGGCGGCCTCGACGACGGCGTGCCAGCGCTGCATCGCCGCGTCGTCGTGGACGTCGAGCTCGCGGACGGTCAGGTCGAGCATGGTCTGCATGGGCAGGACGGTAGGCGCCCGGCGCGGCCACCGCACCTGCTTTTCCGGAGCGCTCAGACCTTGCGGAGCCGGACGTAGCGGACCGAGTGGTCGGCGTCCTTGCGCAGCACCAGGGTGGCCCGGCTGCGGGTCGGCCGGACGTTCTCCTCCAGGTTGGGGCCGTTGATGGTGTCCCAGATCCGTCGGGACTCCGCGACCGCCTCGGCCTCGGTGAGGTCGGCGTACTTGGCGAAGTACGACGCCGGGTTGCGGAAGGCGGTCTCGCGCAGCCGGAGGAACCGATCGGTGTACCACCGGCGGATGTCCCGGTTGGCTGCATCGACGTACACCGAGAAGTCGAAGAAGTCGCTGATCGCCAGGCCGGTGCGTCCGTCCTCGCGCACCCGGGCCGGCTGGAGCACGTTGAGCCCCTCGACGATGACGACGTCGGGGGACTTGATGCACACCGTCTCGTGCGGCATCACGTCGTAGGTCAGGTGGGAGTACGTCGGAGCCGCCACCTCGTCCTTGCCGGACTTGATGTCCATGACGAAGCGCAGCAGCGACTTGCGGTCGTAGGACTCGGGGAAGCCCTTGCGGTGCATGATCCTGCGGCGCTCGAGCTCGGCGTTGGGGTAGAGGAACCCGTCGGTGGTGACCAGGGACACCGACGGGTGCTCGGGCCAGTGGGCCAGCATCTGCTGCAGGACGCGGGCGGTGGTGGACTTGCCGACCGCGACCGAGCCGGCCAGGCCGATCACGAACGGCGTGCGCGGCGGGTGCGGCCGGTCCAGGAACTCCTCCTGCGCCCGGTGCAGGTCGCCGGCGGCCTTGACGTAGAGGCTCAGCAGCCGGGACAGCGGGAGGTAGACCTGCTGCACCTCCTCGAGGTCCAGCTCGTCGCCGAGGCCGCGCACCCGGGCGATCTCCTCCTCGCTGAGCGGCTGCTCCGTGGCCGCCCCGAGCGCCGCCCAGGCGGCCCGGTCCAGCTCGACGTACGGCGAACGCTCCCGGTCGCCGTTCGACGGCGCCGGCCCCGGTCCGGCCACGTGCCCAGAGCTCATGACCTGCATTGTTCCCCACGCACCTTCCGTCCCGTCCCGCCGCACCCGTCCGGTGGGACGGTCCCGTCCCGCCGCGACCCGCGCGGAGGGAGGCCACGACCCCGTGGCCACGTGCCGGAGGCCGCCGGGCGGGCCCACCGCCGGTAGGCTGAGGCGCATGTGTGGAATCGTGGGGTACGTCGGGCCGCAGCAGGCACAGGGCATCGTCGTGGACGGGCTGCGGCGCATGGAGTACCGCGGCTACGACTCCGCCGGCATCGCCCTCGTCGACGGCGAGACGATCGCGTCGCAGAAGCGCGCCGGCAAGCTCGCGAACCTCGAGAAGGCGGTCGCGGACAACCCGCTGCCGCCCTCGACGACCGGCATCGGGCACACCCGCTGGGCCACGCACGGAGCGCCCAACGACCGCAACGCCCACCCGCACCTCGGCGCCGGGGGCCGGGTGGCGCTGGTCCACAACGGGATCATCGAGAACTTCGCCGCCCTGCGTGCGGAGCTGGAGGCCGCCGGCCACGACCTGCGCTCCGAGACCGACACCGAGGTCGCCGCGCACCTGCTGGAGCGGGAGGTCGAGGGCGGGGCCGACCTGACCGAGGCGATGCAGCGGGTCGCGCGCCGGCTGGAGGGCGCGTTCACCCTCGTCGCCGTCGACGCGGGCGACCCCGGCCGCGTGGTCGCCGCCCGCCGGAACTCGCCGCTCGTGGTGGGCCTGGGCGAGGGGGAGAACTTCGTCGCCTCCGACGTCGCGGCCTTCATCGAGCACACCCGGGAGGCGCTGGAGCTCGGGCAGGGCCAGGTCGTGACGATCACCGCCGAGGACGTCTCCGTGACCGACTTCGCGGGGCAGCCGGCCGAGGCCAGGCAGTTCCACGTCGACTGGGACCTGTCGGCCGCGGAGAAGGGCGGCTTCGACTGGTTCATGCGCAAGGAGATCTTCGAGCAGCCGCGTGCGGTGGCGGACACGCTGCTCGGCCGGCACGACGAGAGCGGGGCCCTGCAGCTCGACGAGATCCGGATCAGCGAGGAGGACCTGCGTGACGTCGACAAGATCATCGTCATCGCCACCGGCACCTCGTTCTACGCGGGCCTGGTCGCGAAGTACGCCATCGAGCACTGGACCCGGATCGCCTGCGAGGTCGAGCTCGCCTCGGAGTTCCGCTACCGCGACCCGATCCTCACCCGGGACACGCTGGTGGTCGCGATCAGCCAGTCGGGGGAGACCGCCGACACGCTGATGGCGATCCGGCACGCCCGGGAGCAGCGTGCGAAGGTCCTCGCGATCTGCAACACCAACGGCTCCACGATCCCGCGCGAGTCCGACGCGGTGATCTACACGCACGCCGGCCCGGAGATCGGCGTCGCCTCGACGAAGGGCTACACCACCCAGCTGGTGGCCTGCTACCTGCTCGGGCTCTACCTCGCCCAGGTGCGCGGCACCCGCTACGGCGACGAGATCGCCCAGGTGGTGCAGGAGATCTCCCAGACCCCCACCAAGATCCAGCAGGTCCTCGACGCCTCCGAGGAGGTCTACCGGCTGGCCCGCGAGCTCTCCGACGCCCGGTCGGTGCTCTTCCTCGGCCGCCACGCCGGCTACCCGGTCGCGCTCGAGGGGGCGCTCAAGCTCAAGGAGCTGGCCTACATCCACGCCGAGGGCTTCGCCGCCGGTGAGCTCAAGCACGGTCCCATCGCGCTGGTCGAGGAGCAGCTGCCGGTGTTCTGCGTGGTGCCCCCGCGCGGCCGCGACCAGCTCCACGACAAGATGGTCAGCGGCATCCAGGAGGTCCGGGCCCGTGGCGCGCGCACGATCGTGCTCGCCGAGGAGGGCGACGACGTGGTGACGCCGTACGCCGACGTGCTGATCCGGCTGCCGAAGGTCCCCACCCTGCTGCAGCCGCTGGTGTCGGTGATCCCGCTCCAGCTGTTCGCGTGCGAGCTCGCCACCCACAAGGGGCTCGACGTCGACCAGCCGCGGAACCTGGCCAAGTCCGTCACCGTCGAGTAGCGCGATGATCCTGGGAGTCGGCATCGACGTGGTCGACGTCGGCCGTTTCGAGGAGGCGCTCGCGCGCACCCCGACGCTGCGGGCGCGGCTGTTCACCGAGCAGGAGCGGGAGCACCCGCTGAACTCCCTCGCCGCCCGGTTCGCCGCCAAGGAGGCCCTGGCCAAGGCCCTCGGCGCACCCACCGGGATGGCCTGGCACGACGCCGAGATCCGCAAGGAGCACTCGGGAAACCCACAGTTCGAGCTGCGGGGGAGCGTGCTCGCCAAGGCCGACGTCCTGGGCGTGGGGCAGGTGCACGTGTCGTTGTCGCACGACGCCGGCATCGCCTCCGCGGTGGTGATCCTGGAGTCCTGACCCGGTCGTCGGGTGCGGGTCGTCGTACTCCTGGGGCGGTGCGACTTCGCCAGGGCTGTGGACGCCTCACGAGGGGTGTGCGCCCAGTTCTGCGTCCATGACCCCGTGTTACATGCGGGCTCTAGGGTGGGGGCATGCGGAGTGCCCACACGGTGGAGGAGGTCCGGAGGGCCGAGGCGGAGCTGATGGCCAGGCTGCCCGGGGGCACGCTCATGCAGCGCGCCGCCGCCGGGCTGGCCCAGGCGGTCCTCGACCTGCTCGGCGGTGGCTACGGCCGCCGGGTGCTGCTGCTCGTCGGCTCCGGGGACAACGGCGGGGACGCGCTGTACGCCGGTGCGATGCTGGCCCGCCGCGGAGCCGTCGTGGAGGCGCTGCTGCTCAGCCCGGACCGCGCCCACGCCGGGGGCCTGGCGGCGCTGCGCCGGGCCGGAGGCCGGGCCCGGGAGGACCTCGAGCCCTCCCGTCGGCCCGACGTCGTGGTCGACGGGATCGTCGGCATCGGCGGCACGGGAGCGCTGCGGGAGCAGGCGGCGGACGTGGTCGCCCGGCTGCGCGGCGTGCCGTTCGTCGCCGTCGACGTGCCGTCGGGGGTGGACGTCGACACCGGCCGGGTCGCCGGCCCGCACGTCGAGGCGGCGGTCACCGTCACCTTCGGCACCCACAAGATCGCCCACCTCGTCGACCCGGCCTCCCGGGCGTGCGGAGCGGTGCACCTCGTCGACATCGGGCTCGACCTGCCGGAGGCGGCCGTGACCGCGCTGCAGGCCGACGACGTCGCGCGGCTGCTGCCCCGTCCGGACCCGGCCGCGCACAAGTACTCCCGTGGCGTCGTCGGGGTCCGTGCCGGGTCCGGGCAGTACCCCGGCGCCGGTGTGCTCTGCGTCGCCGGCGCGTCCTCCGGCCTGGCCGGCATGGTCCGGTACGACGGGGGAGCGGCCGCCGGCCGTGCAGCAGGCCCACCCGGAGGTGGTCGTCGGCCCCGGCAGGGTGCAGGCCTGGGTGGTCGGCTCCGGTGGCGGCGAGGCGGCGGGGAAGGCGCTGGACCGGTGTCTGGCCGACGGGGTGCCGGTGGTCGTCGACGCCGACGCGCTGGCCCACCTCACCGGTCCCGTCGCCGCGCCGGCCGCTGCTGACGCCGCACGCCGGCGAGCTCGCCCGGATGCTGGGCGTCGACCGGGAGGACGTGGAGGCCGACCAGCTCCGGCACGCGCGGCAGGCGGCGGCCCGGTTCGACGCCGTGGTGCTGCTCAAGGGGCGGCACACGCTCGTCGCCGCGCCCGACGGCCGGGTGCGGGTGAACACCAGCGGGGTCGCCGTGGCTGGCGACCGCCGGCGCCGGTGACGTCCTCGCGGGCCTGTGCGGCGCGCTGGTGGCCGCGGGGCTCGACGCGTTCGACGCCGGGCCGGTCGGCGCCTGGCTGCACGGGGCGGCCGCCGCCCGCGCCGGTGGAGGCGGCCCGGTCACCGCGCCGGAGGTCGCCGGGGCCCTCCCGGTCGTGTCCCGCGAGCTGCTCGTGGGCTGAGGTGGGAGGATGGGCCGGTCATGAGCGCCGCCACCACGACCCCCGCCCGGGCACAGATCGTCGTGGACCTCGACGCGGTGCGCCACAACGTCCGCACGCTCAGGCAGCACATCGACGGTCGTGCCCTGATGGCGGTGGTGAAGGCCGACGGCTACGGCCACGGCATGGTCCCGGTCGCCCGGGCCGCCCGCGAGGCCGGCGCCGACTGGCTCGGGGTGGCCGTCCTCGAGGAGGCGCTGGCGCTGCGCGAGGCCGGTGACACCGGTCCGCTGCTGTGCTGGCTGCCGTGCCCGGTGAGGACTACCGCCCCCGCTCTCGAGCGCGACGTCGACGTCTCCGCCTACACGGTCGCACGAGCTCGACGAGATCCGCGCCGCGGCCCGGCGGGTCGGCCGCACCGCGCGGGTGCAGCTGAAGATCGACACCGGCCTCGCCCGGGGCGGCAGCGACCCCCGAGGACTGGCCCGACCTGGTCGCCGCCTCGGTGGCCGCCGAGGCGGCCGGGGAGGTCCGGGTCACCGGGGTCTGGTCCCACTTCGCCTGCAGCGACGAGCCCGCCCATCCGGCCAACGACGCGCAGGAGGAGGTGTTCCGCTGGGCGGTCGACCTCGCCGAGCGCTCGGGTCTGCGGCCGGAGGTGCGGCACCTGGCCAACTCGGCCGCGGCGCTGAGCCGGCCCTCCTCGCTGTTCGACCTGGCCCGCTGCGGCATCTCCGTCTACGGGCTGACCCCGATGCCCGACGTCGCCGGCTCCGAGGAGCTGGGCCTGGTCCCGGCGATGACGGTCCGGTCCCGGCTCGCGGTGGTCAAGCCCGTCCCCGCCGGCGCCGGGGTGTCCTACGGCCACACCTACGTCACCCCGCACGACACGACCGTGGGCGTGGTGCCGGTCGGGTACGGCGACGGGGTCCCGCGGCACGGGTCCTCGAAGGCCCCGGTGCTCGCGGCGGGCCAGACCCGGCCGATCGCCGGCCGGGTGTGCATGGACCAGTTCGTCCTCGACCTCGGGGACGCCGACGCCGCGGCCGGCGACCCGGTGGTGCTCTTCGGCCCCGGCGGGGACGGCGAGCCCACCGCCCAGGACTGGGCCGACGCCTGCGGCACCATCAGCTACGAGATCGTCACGCGTATCGGAGGACGCATGCAGCGCACGTACGTCGGGGAGCGGCAGTGACCGCCCGGGGCCGGATGCTCGGCGTGGCCGCGGCGACGGCCGGCACCCTCGCCGCCGGCGGGGTGGCCGCGGCGCTCGCGACCCGCCGCTCGGTCCGCAGGCGCCGGGCCGGCTCCACGTCCCCGGACCCGTTCGGCGCGCTGCGGTCGGCGCCCCGGCCGGTGGCCGCGCTCGACGGGATCCGGCTGCACGCCGAGGTCGACGAGCCCGAGGAGCCCGGCGACGGACCGACGATCGTGTTCGTGCACGGCTACGCGCTCAACCTCGACTGCTGGCACTTCCAGCGCGAGCACTTCCGCGGCCGGCACCGGCTGGTGTTCTACGACCAGCGCTCCCACGGCCGCTCGGAGCGCTCCTCGGCCGGCCACGCCACCATCGACCAGCTCGGCCACGACCTGCGCTCCGTGCTCGACGAGCTGGTCCCCGAGGGACCGGTCGTCCTGGTCGGCCACTCGATGGGCGGGATGACGGTGATGTCGCTGGCGGAGAGCCACCCGGAGATGTTCGGCGACCGGGTCGTCGGGGTGGCGCTGGTGGCCACCACCGCCGGCGGGCTGCGCACGCACCGGGTGATCAACCCCTACCTGCCCGACCGGGTGATGCGCCAGGTCACGCCGCGGGCGATGGCCCTGCTCGCCCGGGCGCCGGGGCTGGTCGACGGGGCGCGCCGCACCGGCTCCGACATCGGCTTCCTCGTGACCAGCCGGATGGCGTTCGGCTCGGACGTGCCCACGCCCTACGTCGAGTTCGTCGACGAGATGCTGTCCCGGACCCCCTTCGAGGTGCTCGCCGAGTTCTTCCCCAACTTCGACGCCCTCGACAAGTTCGAGGTGCTCCACTCCTTCGACCAGGTGCCGACGCTGATCCTGGCGGGCACCGACGACGTGCTCACCTCCGTCGGGCACAGCCGGAAGATGGCCGCGCGCATCAAGGGCGTCGAGCTGGTCGAGGTGGAGGGCGCGGGCCACATGGTGATCCTCGAGCGCAAGGACGAGGTGAACGCCGCCCTCGACCGGCTGCTGGCGGCCGTCGCCCGGAAGGCGGCGGCGTGAGCACGGACCAGGTGCTGACCGGGACGCCGGCCGTCCACGAGGTCGGCCCGGAGCGTGCCGCGGACGTCGTACCCCTGATCCACGCGGCCTTCGGGGCGCGGCCGGTGCTGGACCCGCCGTCCACGGCCACCGGGGAGACCGTCGACTCCGTCGCCGCGGTGCTCGCCGCGCACCGGGGCCTGCTCGTGGTGAACGGCACGGTCCCGGTGGGGACCATGCTGCTGGAGCCGGACGGACCGATGCTGCGGCTGCGTCGCGTGTCGGTCGACCCGGTCGCGCAGAGCACCGGGGTCGCCGGCGCGATGGTCGGCGCCGCCGAGCGGGTCGCCGCGCAGGAGGGGTACGACGGGGTGGTGCTCGGCGCCCGGGCGGAGCTGCCCTCGACGGTGGCGTTCTGGGAGCACCTCGGCTACGGCGAGGTCGCCCGTGACGGCACCTGGCTGACCATGGGCAAGCCCCTGCCCCTCGAGCGCACCGCCGGGACCGCCGAGGAGATGCAAAGGCTCGGGGAGCGCCTCGCGACGGTGCTGGGGCCCGGGGACCTGCTGATCCTCAGCGGCGACCTCGGCGCCGGCAAGACCACGTTCACGCAGGGTCTCGGGGAGGGCCTCGGCGTGCGTGGGCAGGTGACCTCCCCGACGTTCGTGATCTCGCGGGTGCACCCCTCCCTCGTCGGCGGTCCGGCGCTCGTGCACGTCGACGCCTACCGGCTCGGCGGCATCGAGGAGCTCGACGACCTCGACCTCGACACCTCCCTCGACGAGGCCGTCACGGTCGTCGAGTGGGGCGAGGGCGTGGCGGAGGGACTGTCGGAGACCCGGCTCGAGGTGCACATCACCCGCTCCCACGGCGACGACCCGCTCGCCGAGACCGACCCCCGCCACCTGCGGTTCACCCCGGTCGGCGCACGCTGGCTCGGTGCCCGGCTGCACGAGACGCTCGCGTAACCTGGGGCGTCGTGCTGCTCGCCTTCGACACCGCCACGCCCGCCGTCACCGTCGCGTTGTACGACGACGGCCGGATCGCCGCGGAGCGGACCACGGTGGACGCCCTGCGCCACGGTGAGCTGCTCGCGCCCGCCATCAGCGCGGTGCTCGAGGAGGCCGGCCTGGTGCGGCAGGACCTGACCGCGATCGCCGTCGGGGTCGGCCCCGGTCCGTTCACCGGCCTGCGGGTCGGGCTGGTGACCGCCCGGACGCTGGCGGCGGTCCTCGGCATCCCGGTCTACGGGGTGTGCACGCTCGACGTGCTGGCGGTGCAGGCGGTCGAGACCGGCACGGTCACCGGCCCCTTCCACGTCGCCACCGACGCCCGCCGCAAGGAGGTGTACTGGGCCGCCTACGACGCCGACGGGAACCGCCTCGAGGGCCCGGTGGTGGTCAAGCCCGCCACCGTCGCCACGGACGGACCGGTCGTCGGCCGCGGCGCGGTCCTCTACCCGGACGCCTTCCCGGACGGCCGCGGACCGGAGAACCCCTCCGCCGGCTGGGTGGCGCGGGTGGTCGCCGAGGAGCGCGCCGAGCTGCACGACCCCGAGCCGATGTACCTGCGCCGCCCCGACATCGCCGCTCCGCACAAGCCGAAGCCGGTCTCGTGACGCTGCTGCGTCCGGCGACGGCCGAGGACGTGGCGTCCCTGGCCGCGACGGAGCGTGACCTGTTCGGGGCCGACGCCTGGAGCGAGGACGCCGTCCGCGGCGAGGTCCTGGGCGCCGGACGCCACGCACTGGTCGCCGACGAGGACGGCGCCGTCGTGGGCTACGCGATCACCCTGCGCTCCGACGATGTCGCCGACCTGCAGCGGATCGCCGTACGTCCGGCGCAGCGTCGCCGCGGCCTGGCCGCGCGGCTGCTCGAGGAGTTGCTGGACACGGCCGGTGCGGAGGGTGCGACCCGCTGCCTGCTGGAGGTCAGCGCGACCAACACCGGTGCGCTGGCCTTCTACACCGGCGCCGGGTTCGTGGAGATCGACCGGCGGCGCCGCTACTACCGCGACGGCAGCGACGCGGTCGTGATGAGTCGGCCGCTGGGGCGGACCGCCTTCAGCGGGAGAGGATAGGGACATGGCACAGACGGACGGGCCCCTGGTGCTGGGGGTCGAGACCTCCTGCGACGAGACCGGCGTCGGGATCGTGCGCGGGCAGACGTTGCTGGCCGACGCGGTCGCCTCCAGCGTGGAGGAGCACGCGAGGTTCGGCGGGGTGGTGCCCGAGGTCGCCTCCCGGGCGCACCTCGAGGCGATGGTGCCGACCGTCGAGCGGGCCTGCGACACCGCGGGGGTCCGGCTCGACGACGTCGACGCGATCGCGGTCACCAGCGGTCCCGGCCTCGCCGGGTCGCTGCTCGTCGGCGTCGCCGCGGCCAAGGCGCTCGCGCTCGGCCTCGGCAAGCCCCTCTACGGCGTCAACCACCTCGCCGCGCACGTGGCCGTCGACCAGCTCGAGCACGGGCCGCTCCCCGAGCCCTGCGTGGCGCTGCTGGTCAGCGGGGGCCACTCCTCGCTGCTGCGGGTGGACGACGTCACCTCCGGCGTCGACCCGCTCGGGGCCAGCATCGACGACGCGGCGGGGGAGGCCTTCGACAAGGTCGCGCGGCTGCTCGGCCTGCCCTTCCCGGGCGGGCCGCACGTGGACCGGGCCGCACGCTCGGGCAGCTCGGTCGCGATCGACTTCCCGCGCGGCCTGACCTCCGGACGCGACCTGCAGCGGCACCGCTTCGACTTCTCCTTCTCGGGCCTCAAGACCGCGGTCGCCCGCTGGGTGGAGGCCAAGGAGCGTGCCGGCGAGCCGGTCCCGGTGAACGACGTCGCCGCGTCCTTCCAGGAGGCCGTGGTCGACGTGCTCACCCGCAAGGCCGTGGACGCCGCGGTCACCCACGGCATCGACGACATCCTCATCGGCGGTGGCGTCGCCGCGAACTCCCGGCTCCGTGTGGTGGCCGAGGAGCGGGCCGCCGCCAGGGGCGTCCGGGTGCGCGTGCCGCGCCCGGGCCTGTGCACCGACAACGGCGCGATGGTCGCGGCGCTCGGCTCCGAGCTCGTCGCCCGCGGGCGGGACGCCTCGTCGCTGGACCTGCCGGCCGACAGCAGCATGCCGGTGACCACGGTCGTGGCCTGAAGAGGCGTGGCGAGAGGCACCCCACGAGCACCGGGGCCGGTGCCTCTCGCCACGGGTCCGGGTCAGCCGCGCGGCTGCTCCGCCAGCCACAGCGGCAGGGTCATGTCCCGCGACCGGTAGACGTCGCTCACCGACTCCAGCCGCCCGTCGAGCTCGGCACGCACCAGGCCGACGTCGTCGCCGTCCGCGACGACGGCGATCACGCTGTCGGCGTCCTCCCACGTCGCCTGGGCCAGGGCCACCAGACGCTGCGGTGCCGGTTCGAAGTCGACGACCGGCTGCCAGGTCCGCGTGTCCAGCACGACCAGCCCGCCCGGGCCGTACCCGTCGAAGTCGGGCGCGCTCGCGACGACGTACCTCCCGTCGGGGCTGAACTGCCACAGCGAGTAGTCGCAGGTCCGCCAGACCAGGTCGGTGGTGCTCTTCCGGGGGTTCAGCGACGCCCCAGCAGCTGCCGTTCTCGGGGTCGTAGCTGACCTGGCCGGCGACCAGCCCGGTCGCCTCCGACGTGGCCGTGACCCGCAGGAACGGCTCGAGGGGCACCGGGTCACCGTCGCCGGTCGAGGCCAGGTAGGCGGTGGGGCGACCGTCGGCCGCCGTGGCCTGGTAGACGACGGTCTCCCGGTCCACGTAGCCGACCGGGCGGACGGTGTCGGCGTCGGGGACGTCCCACGTCGACTGCTCACGCTCGTACGTCGTCGTGCTCGGCTCGTCCACGACGACGGTGCGCCCGGGAACGTTGAAGTCGCGCTGGACGTAGAGCACGCGCGTGCCCTCGGTGTCCCGGGCGATCGCCTCGCCACCGAGCGTGCTGCGCTCGAGCGTGAGGTCCTCGCCGAGCACGTAGTTCTCCCAGCCGTTCCCGGTGCCGGCCAGGGCCAGCCAGCCGTCGCGGTACGGCGTCATCTGGGTGTACCGCCTGTCGAGCTCGACCTCGCCGTCCGGCGTGACGAGGGTGGGACCCCCGCCCAGGATGTAGCGCACACTGGTCGGCGCGCCGTCGGGCAGGCCCTCGAGCGTGAACGCGAAGGTGCCGTCGTCGCGGGGGGTCGGCGCGGGAGCCGCGCCCTGGCTCGGTGACGCGCCGCCGTCCGTGGTCGGGGTGGCGGCGTACTGCGGCTCGGTGTCCGGACCGGACGGGCCCTGGACGGCGTTGTTCAGCGCGATGCCGGTGGGGACGGCGATGGTGGCCACCGCGGCCGCGACGGCACCGGTGATCACGGTGCGGCGCCGCTGCATCCGCCGTGCCGACCCGCGCACCGCCTGGAAGCTGACCGGCTGGCCGGTCACGTCCCCGGCGCGCTCGTGCAGGGTCCGGGCGAGCAGGTCCTTGTCGTCGAGGTGGTTCATCGCTCCTCCTCCCGCGCCAGCATCGGCTGGGTGTGCACCCGCTGCCGCAGTGCGGCCAGCGCGCGGCTGGACTGGGACTTCACCGTGCCCACCGAGATCCCCATGACCTCGGCGACCTCGGACTCGGACATGTCCTCGTAGAACCTCAGCACCACCACCGCACGCTGCTTGCGCGGCAGGGTCTGCACGAACTCCCACAAGGCCGTCGAGGTGCCGTCGTCGGGGCTGTCCTCGACCCCGGTGCGGTCGGGCACGGTGTCGGTGGCGACCTCCTTGCGCTTCCACGCCCGCCGCCACAGCGAGTTGTGCTCGTTGACCATGATGCGGCGCAGGTACCCGTCCACCATCTCCCGGCGCTGCACCTTGTCCCAGGCCAGGTACAGCTTGGCCAGCGACGTCTGCACCAGGTCCTCGGCGCTGTGCCGGTCACCGGTCAACAGGTAGGCGGTCCGCAGCAGGCTCGGCTGCCGCGCCGCCATGTACTCCTCGAACTCCGCATCCCGCAGAGCACGAGCGGACGTCGCCGTTCCCACGTCCACCCCCGTCCGGGCCACGAGCTCCACCTCACCCACATCCTCTCCGGATCTGCCCTGCAAGACGCGAGAACCGCCGGATGGGTTGCATCCGTGCTCACCATCGGCCTGGTCACGGCCGGGCGGGCGGTGCCGGTCGTCCACCGCGGCACCGGCTACGGGCACTCAGTAGGGTGAACGGGCAGGACGGCCAGACCACGACGAGGGAGTGTGCGAGTGCAGCAGGTCCGCGGAGTCATCGCGAGGTCCGAGGGAGCGCCGGTCGAGGTGGTCACCATCAACGTGCCGGACCCGGGGCCGGGGGAGGCGGTGGTGAAGGTGCAGGCCTGCGGGGTGTGCCACACCGACCTGCACTACCGGGAGGGTGGCATCAACGACGACTTCCCGTTCCTGCTCGGCCACGAGGCCGCCGGTGTCGTGGAGTCCGTCGGCGAGGGCGTCGACGACGTCGCCCCCGGTGACTTCGTGATCCTCAACTGGCGCGCGGTCTGCGGCAGCTGCCGGGCCTGCGACCGCGGTGAGCCGTGGTACTGCTTCTCGACGCACAACGCCGCGCAGAAGATGACGATCGCCGAGGGCGAGGGTGCCGGGACCGAGCTCTCCCCGGCCCTGGGCATCGGGGCGTTCGCGGACAAGACGCTGGTGCACTCCGGCCAGTGCACCAAGGTCGACCCGGCCGCGGACCCGGCCGCGGTGGGGCTCCTCGGCTGCGGGGTGATGGCGGGGATCGGGGCAGCGATCAACACCGGCCAGGTCACCCGGGGTCAGTCCGTCGCGGTGATCGGCTGCGGCGGCGTGGGGTCCGCCTCGGTGCTGGGGGCCCGGCTCGCCGGGGCGGCGAAGATCATCGCGGTCGACATCGACGGCCAGAAGCTCGAGTGGGCGCGGAAGATGGGCGCCACCCACACCGTCGACGCCACCACGACCGACCCGGTCGAGGCCGTCCAGGAGCTCACCGGCGGGTTCGGCGCCGACGTGGTCATCGACGCCGTCGGCCGACCCGAGACGTGGCGGCAGGCCTTCTACGCCCGCGACCTCGCGGGCACCGTGGTGCTGGTCGGCGTTCCCACCCCGGAGATGAAGGTGCCCGACATCCCGCTGCTGGACTTCTTCGGCCGCGGCGGGTCGCTGAGGTCGAGCTGGTACGGCGACTGCCTCCCGTCTCGGGACTTCCCGATGCTGGTCGGCCTCTACCAGCAGGGCCGCCTCGACCTCGACGCGTTCGTCACCGAGCGGATCGGCCTCGACGACGTGGAGCACGCCTTCGAGCGGATGCACAAGGGTGACGTGCTGCGGTCGGTGGTGGTCCTGTGACCGACCAGGACCGCTGCCCCCGGGCCCGCATCGACCACACCACGACCAGCGGGACGTTCTCGTTGGACGGGCAGACCTTCGACGTCGACAACAACGTGTGGGTCGTCGGCGACGACCACGAGTGCGTGGTCATCGACGCCCCGCACGACGTCGACCGGATCCTCGCGGTCGTCGGCGACCGGCAGGTCAAGGGCATCTTGTGCACCCATGCGCACGACGACCACGTCCGGGTCGCGCCGCGGCTGCGGCAGGAGACCCAGGCGTCGATCTTCCTCCACCCCGACGACCGGCAGCTGTGGGAGATGACCCACCCGGCCGACGCCTGGGACGTGAACCTGGTGGACGGCCAGATCATCGAGGTGGCCGACGTCCGGCTCCAGGTGCTGCACACCCCCGGACACGCACCGGGGGCGGTCTGCTACTACGCCGAGGACCTCGGCTGCGTGTTCACCGGGGACACCCTGTTCCACGGGGGACCCGGCGCGACCGGCCGGTCCTTCAGCGACCACGACACGATCGTCGACTCGATCCGCGACAAGCTGTTCGCGCTCCCGGACAGCACCGTGGTGCACACCGGCCACGGCGAGGACACCACGGTCGGCGACGAGCGGGCCAACCTGGCCTGAGCCGGCCCTACCCGCGCTCGAACACCCGCTGGATGCCCTTCGCGCCCTCGTCGAACAGCCTGTTGAACACCGGCACGGTGAGCGGCGCGAAGAGCTTCAGCGGGCCCTTGAACGCGAAGTCGCCCCGGTAGGTCACCTGCGTGCCCCCCGCGACCTCGCGGAAGGTCAACGTGTCGTGGGCGACCGTCGTACCGTTCTCGCCGCGCAGCGCGAACTCCTCGCGGGGCACGACCCGCTGCACCACGTACTCGATCTCCACCTCGCGGCCGAGGAACCTCGACACGTTGTGGTACGTCGTACCGACCCCGCCGTCCCCGCCGACCCGGGTGGTCCGCACGGTGCCGGAGTCCCACTCCTCGGTGTGGGTGAAGTCGCTGAGGTAGGCGAAGACCTCGTCGACCGGGCGGGTCACGGTCACGGTGCGTTCGAAGGCGGGCATGCCTCGACGGTACCCAGGGTCCGGTGGCCTTCGCGGTGACGTGGGAGACGGGCCGCGGGGGAGACGCGGGGCGGCTCACAGGTTGAACCTCCGGCCAGAGGGGAACGAGGGGGACGTGATTGCCACCTACCGCCTCCAGCTCCATGCCGGCTTCACCTTCGCCGACGCGGAGGCGAGGGTTCCCTACCTCGCCGACCTCGGGATCAGCCACCTCTACCTCTCGCCGGTCCTCCAGGCCGTGCCCGGATCCATGCACGGCTACGACGTGCTGGACCACACGCGCATCAACGAGGACCTCGGCGGCGAGGAGGGGCTGCTCTCCCTGGCGGGGACCGCCCGCGCACACGGCCTCGGCCTCGTCGTCGACGTCGTGCCGAACCACATGGCGCTGGTCGCCCCCGAGCACGACAACGCGCCGCTGTGGGACACGCTGAAGCACGGCCGCGAGTCGGCCACCGCCCACTGGTTCGACGTCGACTGGGAGGCGGGCGGAGGCAAGCTCGGCCTGCCCGTCCTCGGCGGGACCCTCGAGGAGGCCCTGGCCGCCGGAGAGGTCGTTCTCGACGAGCTCGCGGGCGAGCCGGTGGTCGGCTACTACGACCACGTGTTCCCGGTCGCGCCGGGCACCGAGGGCGGCGACGTGGGCGAGGTCCTGGCGCGCCAGCACTACGAGCTGGCCAACTGGCGCGACACCGACGCGATGCTCAACTACCGGCGGTTCTTCGACGTCAGCCAGCTGATCGCGGTCCGCGTCGAGCTGCCGGACGTCTTCGAGGCCACCCACCGGCTGCTGCTGGACCTGAACCACCGCGGGATCGTCGAGGGGTTCCGCATCGACCACCCCGACGGCCTCGCCGACCCCGAGGGCTACCTGCGCCAGCTGCGCGAGGCGACGGTCGTGGGCACAGGAATCTGGGTGGAGAAGATCCTGGAGAAGGAGGAGCGGCTGCCCCGCTCCTGGCCCTGTGACGGCACCACCGGGTACGACGCGATGCGGGCCGTCTCGGGCGCCCTGGCCGACCCGGCGACGCTCGACGTGCTGGACACCTGCTGGGCGGAGGCCGGCGGCGGCCTCGACCTCGAGAACGCCGTGGAGCGTGCGAAGCGGGAGATCGTCGACGACCTCCTCGGCCCCGAGGTGCAGCGGCTGACGCGCCGGGCGTGCCAGACGCGGCCCGACCTCGACGAGGGGCGGGTCCGCGAGGCGGTCGTCGAGCTCCTCGTCGCCAGCGAGGTCTACCGGGCCTACATCCGCCCGGAGGAGCGGCTCACCCGCTCGGCGGACCGGCGGATCCGGCGGGCCCGCGAGGACGCGGTCGCCGCACGCCCCGACCTCACGCCGGAGCTGAGCGTCCTCGCGGAGCTGGCGAAGGCCGAGCACCCCCACGACGAGGCGTCGCTGGACTTCGCGGTGCGGCTGCAGCAGACGTGGGGACCGGTGATGGCCAAGGGCATCGAGGACACCACCTTCTACCGGTGGCACCGGCTGGTCGCCCTCAACGAGGTGGGCGGCGACCCCGCCGTCCTCGAGCACGCGGCCCCGGAGGTGCTGCACTCCTGGGCGTCGTTCCAGCAGGAGGCGTGGCCGCTGGGCATGACCACGCTCTCCACGCACGACACCAAGCGGAGCGAGGACGTCCGGGCGCGGCTCCTCGCCGTGGCCCAGGACCCGGCCGCCTGGGAGCACTGCTCGCGGGTGTTCCGCGCCGCCGCCGACGAGGCAGGCGTCGACCGGCCCACCGCCCACCTGCTGTGGCAGACGATGGTCGGAGCCGGCCCGCTGCCGCAGGGCCGCCTCCACGGCTACCTCACCAAGGCGATGCGGGAGGCCAAGCGGCACACCGCCTGGGTGGACGGCAACCTCGAGTACGAGGCCCGGGTCCTGGCCCTCGCCGACCGTGCCACCGCTCCCGGTCCGCTGCGGTCCGCGGTGGACGAGGCCGTCCACGCCAACCTCGACGCGGTCCGGGCGACCGTCCTCGGCCAGAAGCTGCTCCAGCTGCTGCTGCCCGGCACCGCCGACACCTACCAGGGCTGTGAGGTCGTCAACCTCTCGCTGGTCGACCCCGACAACCGCCGGCCGGTGGACTTCGACGCCCTCGCCGAGCGGCTCGCACGGCTCGATCACGAGGCTCCGGGCGACCTCGACGACGAGAAGATGCTGGTCACCTCCCGGGCGCTGCGGGTGCGCCGGGAGCGCCGCGAGGCGTTCGGTGACCACGCCACCTACGAGGCGCTGCCCACCGACACCGAGCACGTCGTCGGGTTCGTCCGCACCGGCCGGGTCGCCGCCGTCGCCACCCGGGCGCCCCGTCGTCTCGCCGACGCCGGCGGCTGGACGGACCAGACCGTGACGCTGCCCGAGGGCACGTGGCGCGACGAGCTCACCGGCCGGGTCGTCGAGGGCGGCGCGGTCCGCTGCGCCGAGCTGCTCGACCGGCTCCCGGTCGCCCTGCTCGTCGACCGCACCACCGCCGGGAACGGCGAGGAGGGAACCCATGCCTGACTTCACCGTCTGGGCGCCGGCCGCGTCGTCGGTCGACCTGCTGCTGCCCGAAGGCCGGCACCCGATGTCGCGGGGCGAGGACGGGCACTGGCACGTCGCCGTCGGGTCGGACCCTGCGACGCCGTACGCCTTCTCCCTCGACGGCGGCGACCCGCGGCCCGACCCGCGGGGTCTCCGGCTGCCGGACGGGCCGCACGGGTGGTCGCAGCTGTTCGACGCCGACGCCTTCGACTGGGGCGACGCGCGGTGGTCCGGGGTCGAGCTCGAAGGCAGCGTGATCTACGAGCTCCACGTCGGCACCTTCACCCCCGAGGGCACGCTCGACGCGGCCGCCGGCCGGCTCGAGCACCTCGCCGACCTCGGTGTCGGGCTCGTGGAGCTGCTGCCGCTGGCGCCCTTCCCCGGCACCCGCAACTGGGGGTACGACGGGGTGGCGCCCTACGCGGTGCACGAGGTGTACGGCGGACCCGCGGCCCTGCAGCGCTTCGTCGACGCGGCCCACGCCCGGGGGATCGGGGTGTGCCTGGACGTGGTCTACAACCACCTCGGCCCCGACGGGAACTACCTCGCCGAGTTCGGCCCGTACCTCACCGACACCCACCACACCCCGTGGGGCGCCGCGGTCAACCTCGACGCGCCCGACAGCGAGCCGGTCCGCCGCTGGGTGCTCGACAACGTGCGGCAGTGGTTCCGCGACTTCCACGTCGACGCGCTCCGCCTCGACGCCGTCCACGAGCTGCACGACGACCGGGCGCTGCACGTGCTGGAGGAGATGTCGCGGGACGTCGACGCCCTCTCCCAGCGCCTGGGACGCCGGCTGTGGCTGATCGCCGAGTCCGACCGCAACGACCCCCGCACGGTCACCCCGCGCGGCCGCGGCGACGCCGTCGGGGGCCTCGGCGTCCACGCCCAGTGGGCCGACGACGTGCACCACGCGCTGCACGTCGCGCTGACCGGCGAGAGCCAGGGCTACTACGAGGACTTCGCCGCCCACCCCGAGTCCCTGGAGAAGGTGCTCGGCTCGCCGTTCTTCCACGACGGCACCTGGTCGACGTTCCGCGGACGTCCGCACGGACGTCCGGTCGACACGGCGTCGGTGCCCGGCTGGCGCTTCGTCGCCTCCCTGCAGACCCACGACCAGGTCGGCAACCGCGCCGTCGGGGACCGGCTCTCCGCGACGGTGCCCACCGGCCTGCTCGCCTGCGGGGCCGCGCTGCTGCTGACCGCCCCGTGGACCCCGATGCTGTTCATGGGCGAGGAGTGGGGTGCGAGCACGCCGTGGCAGTTCTTCACCGACCACACCGACCCGGCCATCGCCGACGCGGTCCGGCAGGGGCGCCGCGCCGAGTTCGCCTCCCACGGCTGGGACGAGCACGACGTGCCGGACCCGCAGGACGCGGCCACGTTCGAGCGGTCGCGGCTCGACTGGGGTGAGCTCGCCCAGGACGACCACGCCCGACTCCTGCACTGGTACCGCGACCTGGTGCGGCTGCGGCGCGAGCGCCACGACCTGCGCGACCCGCACCTCGGCCGGGTCCGGGCCCGGCGGCGCGAGGACGGCCTGGTGGTCGTCGAGCGCGGGGAGCACCGGGTGCTGGCCAACCTCGGCGAGGACCCGGTGCGCGCGGAGGCGGTCGGGACGGTGCTGCTGAGCTGGGAGCCGGACGTCGAGGTCGTCGACGGCACCGTCGAGGTACCGGGGCGGTCGGCGCTCGTCCTGGCGCCCTGATCGTCCACGCCGCGACCGGGGACCTGCAACAATCGCGGCGATGACCACGACGAGAGCCGCCGCGGCCCTGCTGGGGCTGTCCCTGGTCCTCACCTCCTGCTCCCTCGCGGGCCCCGGCCGCTCCGAGACGGCCGGGGCAGCCGCGACAACGGCCGACGCCGCCGCGACCCCGGCCGCGAGCGCGGGGCGCGCGGGCTCCCCGTCGTCACCGGTGCCGTCCGCGGACGTGCCCGCCGGCCCCGCCGCGGCGACCACGCCGCCCGAGGGCTCTGCGCAGCCACCGGCCACCGAGCCGGACACCGGCGAGCGGTCCACGGACGACGCCGGTACGCCGGTGTCGCGCAGCCTGACGCGCTCCGCGCGGGCCGGCGGCTGGGGACCCACCCCGGCCGAGCTGAGGCGGGCACGCCGCGTCGCGGCCAGGATGCCGCTGCCCCGGCTCGCGGGCCAGGTCATCGTCGCCGAGTACGACGGGCAGCAGGCGCCGACGTCGCTGGTCAACGGCCTCCACCTCGGCGGGGTGATCGTCATGGCCGACAACATCGGCGGCACCGACGCGCTGCGCCGCGGCAACCGGGCCCTCCAGCGGTCCGCACGCGCGGCCGGCCGACGCTGGCCGGTGTTCATCGGTGTGGACCAGGAGGGCGGCATCGTGGAGCGGGTGAAGGGGCGGGCCACCCGGTTCCCCACCTTCATGAGCGCCGGCGCCGCGCGGGACGCAGGGCTCACGCGGCGGGCCGCGGCCGCGAGCGGCGCCGAGCTGCGCGACCTCGGGTTCAGCGTCGTGTTCGCGCCCAGCGGCGACGTCACCTCCGGTCCCGGCGACCCCACGATCGGGTCCCGCTCCGCCGGCAGCAACCCCCGGGTCGTCGCCCGGCAGATGACCGCGGCCGTCCGGGGCTACCTCTCCGCGGGCGTCCTGCCGGTCGTCAAGCACTTCCCCGGCCACGGCTCCGTCCCCGCCGACAGCCACGTGGAGCTGCCGGTGCAGGACAGGTCCCTGCGCCGCCTGCGCACCAGTGACCTGGTCCCGTTCCGGGCCGGCGTCGAGCACGGCGTCCCGGCGGTGATGGTCGCCCACATCGACGTACGCGCGGTGGACCCGGGCGTGCCGGCCACGCTGTCGCGGAAGGTGGTGCGCGGTCTGCTCCGCCGCGAGACCGGCTTCCACGGCCTGGCGGTGACCGACGCGCTGAACATGGCCGCGGTCGCGGACCGGTTCTCCAGCGGCGAGGCGGCGGTGCGCTCCCTGCTCGCCGGCAACGACGTCGTGCTGATGCCGCCGAGCCCGGTCGCCGCCCGGGACGGGATCGTCGCCGCCGTGCGCACGGGCCGGCTGCCGCGGGCCCGGCTCGTGGAGGCGGCGGCCCGGCAGATCGCGGTCCTGCGCCACCAGCGAGACCTCGAGCCCGCGCTGACCCGCGCCCCCGGCACGAGCGGCCGGGCCTCGTACCGGCTCTCCGCGGGCGCCGCCACGGTGGTCGCCGGGCCCTGCCGCGGCCGGCTGGTCGGCGGGGCGGTGCGGGCCTTCGGGCCGGCGGAGGCGGTCGCGCGGTTCCACGCGGTGGCGCGGAAGGCCGGTCTGCGGACAGGGTCCGGCACGACCGTCGGCTTCGTCGGCTACCGCGGTGCGGGCACCGTCGCGGACGTGGTCGTCACCACCGATACGCCGTACCCGCTGGGCCGCAGCTCGGCACGGGTGGCGAAGGTCGCGATGTACGGCGACACCCGCGGCGCCATGCGCGCGCTCGTCGACGTCCTCCTCGGCCGGGCACGCGCCCCGGGCAGGCTCCCGGTCCACGTCCCGGGCGTCGAGCGCCGCGGCTGTCGAGCCGGGTCCGGCACCTGACGCACCGGCTCAGCCCGCGACGATCGGCCGGACCAGCAGGGCCGTGCCGTGCCCACCGACGCGGGTGAGCACCAGGGTCGCGTCCTGCTCCCCGTGCAGGCCCAGCCGGCGCCGCAGCTGCTCGGGGACGACGTTCACGCCGCGCTTCTTGATCGTCAGCCGGCCGACGCCACGCCGCCGCAGCTCGGCCTTCAGGGCGCGTTCCCGGTACGGAAGGACCTCGAGCACCTCGTAGCCCCGGGCGAACGGAGTGGTGAACGCCTCGTCGCCGGTGACGTAGGCGATGTGCTCGTCCACGAGCCCGCCGTGCACCCCGGCGGCCACCGCGGTCACCAGACCGGCCCGGATCACCGCGTCGTCGGGCTCGTAGAGGAACCGGCCGACCTCCCGCACCCTGCGTTCGCCGGGGTCGTCCTCGTCGGTGAGCGTGGCCAGCCCGTGCGACCGGACGACGGTGGCCCGGCGCCGCGCGGTCGCCAGCTGCGGAGACCACAGCACGGCCTCCTTGAGGTCCCCGTCGTCGCTGACCCACTCGGCCTCGACCCCCTCGGGCACGAGGTCGTGCGGGATCCCCGGGGCCAGCTTGGCCGCCGACGGGCGGCGGAGCAGCTCCTCGACGAAGGACCACGGCGGGGAGTAGGCGTCGGGGTCGAACACCCGGCCGCGGTCGGTGCGGCGTGCGGGATCGACGAAGACCACTCCGAACCCGGACAGGTCCAGGGCCTCGGCCTCCGCCACCTGCACCGCCCCGCCGAGCCCCAGGGCGGCGAGGTTCGCGCCGGCCACGGCCACCCGGAGCGGGTCGCGGTCGACGCCCGCGGTGGTGAGGCCGGCGCGGGTGAGAGCCACCAGGTCGCCGCCGATGCCGCAGCCGAGGTCCAGCACCGACGGCGGGCGCGCGGCGGCGATCCGGGCCGCGCGGTGCCCGGCGACCCGCAGCCGGGTGGACTGCTCGAGCCCGTCGGGGGTGAAGTACATCGAGGCCGCGAGGTCGCCGAACTTCTCGCGGGCCCGGCGGCGCAGCTCCACCTGGGTCATCGCGGCCGAGACGTGCTCGGGGGAGTGGCCGCGACGCAGCCGGGTACCGGCGGTCAGGGCGTTGCCGGGCTGCCCGTCGTACACCTCGTGCGCACGGGCGAGGAGGGCCTGGCCCTCGTCGGAGAGCAGCCACCGGAACGCTGCGAGATCCACGGTCGCCCAGTCTGGCACTCCACTTGACCGAGTGCTAATCCAGGCATAGATTCGGCGTTAGCACTCTCCGTGTGAGGGTGCCAGCCGCTTGCCCGGCGTGCGACCCCCGCGACGGCGTACGACGACGCAAGCAAACCCCATCAGCCATGTGAATCTCGTATCCGAGAAAGTGGAGGTCGACATCGTGTCGGTCAACATCAAGCCGCTCGAGGACCGCATCGTCGTCAAGCCGCTCGACGCGGAGCAGACCACGGCTTCCGGCCTGGTCATCCCGGACACCGCCAAGGAGAAGCCGCAGGAGGGCGAGGTCGTCGCCGTCGGCCCGGGTCGCTTCAACGACGACGGTGACGAGCGCATCCCGATGGACATCACCGTCGGGGACAAGGTCATCTACAGCAAGTACGGCGGCACCGAGGTGAAGTACTCCGGCGAGGAGTACCTCATCCTGTCCGCCCGCGACGTGCTCGCGGTCATCGGCTGACCGAGCCGTCGGACAGCAGTCCTTCTCGACCCCGCCCCGGGCGGCCCTCGACAGGCGCAGGCACCACCTGACGCGTCCGGGCCCTCGGGGCGTGGTCGTTCACAGCCCAACCGGAAAGGTTGAAGTCACACGATGCCGAAGATTCTTGAGTTCGACGAGGAAGCCCGCCGCTCCCTCGAGCGCGGCGTGGACACGCTCGCCAACGCCGTCAAGGTGACGCTCGGCCCCAGGGGCCGCTACGTCGTCCTGGACAAGAAGTGGGGCGCGCCCACGATCACCAACGACGGTGTGACCGTCGCGCGCGAGGTCGAGTGCGACGACCCGTTCGAGAACCTCGGTGCGCAGCTCGCCAAGGAGGTTGCCACCAAGACCAACGACGTCGCCGGTGACGGCACGACGACGGCCACCGTGCTCGCCCAGGCGATGGTCCACGAGGGCCTGCGGGCCGTGGCCGCCGGCGCCAACCCGATGGGTCTCAAGCGGGGCATGGACCTCGCCGTCGAGGCGGTCGGGACCGCGCTGCGCGACGCCGCCCGCGACGTCGACTCCAAGGAGGACATGGCCGCGGTCGCGACCGTCTCCTCCCGCGACTCGGTCATCGGCGAGCTCATCGCCGAGTCCTTCGACAAGGTCGGCAAGGACGGTGTGATCACCGTCGAGGAGTCCAACACCATGGGCACCGAGCTCGACTTCACCGAGGGCATGCAGTTCGACAAGGGCTACATCTCGCCCTACTTCGTCACCGACGCCGAGCGGATGGAGGCCGTCCTCGACGACGCGTACATCCTGCTGCACCAGGGCAAGATCTCCGCGATCGCCGAGCTGCTGCCGCTGCTGGAGAAGGTCATCCAGGCCGGCAAGCCGCTGTTCATCGTCGCCGAGGACATCGAGGGCGAGGCCCTGTCCACCCTGGTGGTGAACAAGATCCGCGGCACGTTCAACGCCGCCGCGGTCAAGGCCCCCGCCTTCGGTGACCGCCGCAAGGCGATGCTCCAGGACATCGCGGTCCTCACCGGCGGCCAGGTGGTCTCCTCCGAGGTCGGCCTCAAGCTCGACCAGGTGGGGCTCGAGGTGCTCGGCCAGGCCCGCCGCGTGGTGGTCACCAAGGACAACACCACGATCGTCGACGGTGGCGGCAAGCCCGACGAGGTCGACGCCCGGGTCAACCAGATCAAGGCCGAGATCGAGGCGACCGACTCCGACTGGGACCGCGAGAAGCTGCAGGAGCGGCTGGCGAAGCTGGCCGGTGGCGTGTGCGTCATCCGGGTCGGCGCCGCCACCGAGGTGGAGCTGAAGGAGAAGAAGCACCGCATCGAGGACGCCGTCTCCGCGACCCGCGCCGCGATCGAGGAGGGCATCGTCGCCGGCGGTGGCTCGGCGATCGTCCACGCCGTCTCCGTCCTCGAGGACGGTCTGGGCCTCGACGGTGACGAGCGGATGGGCGTCGGCGTGGTCCGCAAGGCCGCCGACGAGCCGCTGCGCTGGATCGCCGAGAACGGCGGCGTGAACGGCTACGTCATCGTGGCCAAGGTCCGTGAGGCCGGGGTGGGCAACGGCTACAACGCCGCCACCGGCGAGTACGGCGACCTGGTCAAGCAGGGCGTCCTCGACCCGGTCAAGGTCACCCGCTCCGCGCTGGTCAACGCCTCCTCCATCGCGGGCATGCTCCTGACGACCGAGACCCTGGTCGTCGAGAAGCCCGAGGATGAGGACGAGTCGGCCGCCGCCGCGGCCGGGCACGGTCACGGCCACGGCCACTGACCCTCGGCCTCCAGGCACCCACGAACGCCGCCCGCGCCCTCCCGGCGCGGGCGGCGTTCGTCGTGCCGCCCGGCGGCGCCGTCCTGGAGCCCGCCGGTAGACTGGCGGCCTGCTCGCCCACGCTCCGGAAGGCCCCATGAACCTCTCTCCCGCCGGCGTCCCCGACAAGTTCGCAGCCCTCGGTCTCACCTACGACGACGTCCTGCTCCTGCCGGGGGAGACGGACGTGGTCCCCAGCGAGGTGGACACCACCACCAGGCTGACCCGGGAGCTCGACATCCGGGTCCCGCTGGTCTCGAGCGCCATGGACACCGTGACCGAGTCGCGGATGGCGATCGCGATGGCCCGGCAGGGCGGCGTCGGCATCCTGCACCGGAACCTGTCGATCGAGGACCAGGCCTACCAGGTCGACCTGGTGAAGCGGACCCAGACCGGGATCATCCCCAACCCGGTCACCATCGACGCCAAGGCGACGTTGGAGGAGTTCGACGAGCGCTGCGGGCAGTACCGCGTGTCCGGGCTGCCGGTCGTCGAGGACGACGGCACCCTGACCGGCATCATCACCAACCGTGACCTGAGGTTCATCCCGGCGGGGGAGTGGGCCTCGACCCGGGTCGCGGACGTGATGACGAAGATGCCGCTGGTCACGGCCCCGGTCGGCATCAGCCGCGAGGCGGCCACCGAGATCCTGCGCCGGCACAAGCTGGAGCGGCTCCCGCTCGTCGACGACCACGGCAGGCTGGGCGGTCTGATCACCGTCAAGGACTTCGTCCGCGGCGAGCAGTACCCGAACGCCTCCAGGGACTCCGCCGGCCGGCTCCTCGTCGGCGCCGCCATCGGCTACTTCGGGGACGCCTGGGAGCGGGCCACCACGCTGGTCGAGGCCGGGGCCGACGTCCTCGTCGCCGACGTCGCCAACGGCCACGCCCGGCTGCTGCTGGAGATGATCGACCGGCTCAAGAAGGACCCCGCCACCCGCCACGTGCAGGTCATCGGCGGCAACATCGGCACCCGCGAGGGCGCGCAGGCGCTGGTCGACGCGGGCGCCGACGCGGTGAAGGTCGGTGTGGGGCCGGGCTCGATCTGCACCACCCGGATCGTCGCCGGCGTGGGCGTCCCGCAGGTCACCGCCGTCTACGACGCGTCGCTGGCAGCCGGGCCGGCCGGCGTCCCGGTGATCGCCGACGGTGGCCTGCAGTACTCCGGCGACATCGCCAAGGCCCTGGTGGCCGGCGCGGACTCGGTGATGGTCGGCTCGCTGCTCGCCGGGTGCGAGGAGAGCCCCGGCGACCTGATCTTCGTCAACGGCAAGCAGTACAAGGCCTACCGCGGCATGGGGTCGATCGGCGCGATGGCCTCGCGTGGCAAGAAGTCGTTCTCCAAGGACCGCTACTTCCAGGCCGACGTGTCCAGCGACGACAAGATCGTCGCCGAGGGCATCGAGGGCCAGGTCGCCTACCGCGGACCGCTCGCCAACGTCGCCCAACAGCTCGTCGGCGGGCTGCACCAGTCGATGTTCTACGTCGGCGCCCGCACCGTCCCCGAGCTGCAGGAGCGGGGCCGGTTCGTCCGGATCACCTCCGCCGGGCTGAAGGAGAGCCACCCGCACGACGTCCAGATGGTCGCCGAGGCGCCGAACTACTCCGCACCCTGAGCCGGATAGAGTCCCTGACGTGACCGAGATCGAGATCGGCCGCGCCAAGCGTGGCCGCCGCGCGTACTCCTTCGACGACATCGCGATCGTGCCCAGCCGGCGCACCCGCGACCCCGAGGAGGTGTCGACCGCCTGGCAGATCGACGCCTACCGGTTCGAGATCCCCATCGTGGCCGCACCGATGGACTCGGTGATGTCGCCGGCGACCGCGGTGCAGTTCGGGCGGTACGGCGGACTCGGGGTGCTGGACCTCGAGGGCCTGTGGACGCGCTACGACGACCCCACGGAGCTGCTCGCCGAGGTCGGCACGCTCCGCGGACAGGCCGCGACCCGGCGGATGCAGGGCATCTACACCGAGCCGATCAAGCCCGAGCTGATCACCGCCCGGCTCAAGGAGATGCGCGAGGCCGGCGTGACCGTGGCCGGGTCGCTCTCCCCGCAGCGCACCAAGGAGTTCGCCAAGACCGTGGTCGACGCGGGGGTCGACATGTTCGTGATCCGTGGCACCACCGTGTCCGCCGAGCACGTGTCGGGGCAGACCGAGCCGCTGAACCTCAAGGAGTTCATCTACGAGCTCGACGTCCCGGTGATCGTCGGCGGCTGTGCGACCTACCAGGCTGCGCTGCACCTGATGCGCACCGGCGCGGCCGGGGTGCTGGTCGGCTTCGGCGGGGGAGCGGCGCACACCACGCGCACGGTGCTCGGGCTCGCGGTGCCGATGGCCTCGGCCGTCGCCGACGTGGCGGCCGCCCGCCGCGACTACCTCGACGAGTCCGGGGGCCGCTACGTGCACGTGATCGCCGACGGCTCGATCGGCCGCAGCGGGGACGTGGCCAAGGCGGTCGCCTGCGGCGCGGACGCCGTGATGATCGGCTCGCCGCTGGCCCGCGCCGAGGAGGCGCCCGGCGGCGGCCTCCACTGGGGCGCCGAGGCCTGGCACTCCAAGCTGCCCCGGGGCGAGCGGGTGGAGATCGGCACCGTGGGCACCCTCGAGCAGATCCTGTTCGGCCCCTCCGAGGTGGCCGACGGCACGATGAACCTCGTCGGCGCACTTCGCCGGGCGATGGCCACCACCGGCTACACCGAGCTCAAGGAGTTCCAGCGGGTGGAGGTCGTGGTCCAGTGAGCGTGGCGCGGCCGACCGCCACGTTGCGCGTCGCGGCTGCGCAGGCGGCCTCCGTCCCGGGCGACCCGGCCGCCAACGTCGCCACCGCCGTCCCCCTCCTCGCCGTCGCCGCGGAGCAGGACGTGCGGGTCGTCGTCCTGCCCGAGCTGTTCCTCACCGGCTACGACCCCGCGTCGTGGTCGCCGGAGACCGCGCTCACCACCGGAGACGCCCGGCTGGCTCCGCTGGCCGAGGCCGCCGCCCGCCACGACGTCGTGGTCGTCGCCGGGGCCGCGGTGCGACGGGACGGTCCCGAGCCGGAGCAGGTCACGTTGAGCGTGCTCGTCGTCGACCCCTCGGGCCAGGTGAGCGCGCCGTACGACAAGCAGCACCTCATCGAGGCCGAGCAGGGCTTCTTCACCGCCGGCGACCACGGCGCCAGCCTCCTCGTCGACGGCTGGCAGCTCGGCCTCGGCGTCTGCTACGACGGCTGCTTCCCCGAGCACGCGGCGGCCGCGGCCCGCGACGGGGCGATGGCCTACCTGTGTCCCGCGGCGTACTTCCCCGGCTCCGAGCACCGCCGCGACCTCTACTACGCCGCCCGCGCGCTGGACAACGGCATCTACGTGGTGCTCTCCGGCCTGGTCGGCCGCTGCGGTGCGGCCACCTTCGCCGGGGGGAGCGCGGTCTACGACCCCGAGGGCCGCGCCCTCGCCCGCACCGCCGAGCAGGGACCGGCTCTCGTGGTCGCCGACCTGGTGGCGGCCGAGGTGGCCCGGGTCCAGCAGGCTCACCCGCTCGGCAGGGACCGGCTGCCCTCCCTGGGGCAGCGCACACGACAGACAGTGGGGGCGCCATGACCCTGGACGGCCGGCTGAGCCCGCGGGCGCGCGAGCGCGCGCTCACGCAGCTGCAGGACACCGAGGTCGACGTGCTGGTGGTCGGCGGAGGGATCACCGGGGTCGGGACCGCGCTCGACGCGGTGACGCGCGGCCTGACCGTGGGCCTGCTCGAGCAGCGCGACTTCGCCTCCGGCACCTCCTCGCGGTCGAGCAAGCTGGTGCACGGCGGCCTGCGCTACCTCGAGATGCTCGACTTCGGCCTGGTCCGCGAGGCCCTGCAGGAGCGGGGCCTGCTGCTCACCCGGCTCGCCCCGCACCTGGTCAAGCCGGTGCCGTTCCTCTACCCGCTCACCCACCGCGGCTGGGAGCGGCCCTACGTCGGCGCCGGCCTCGCGCTCTACGACGCGATGGCGATGGCCGGCAAGTACGACATGGGGGTGCCGCGCCACCGGCACCTCTCGCGCCGCCAGGTGCGGCGGATCGCCCCCGACTTCAGGGCCGAGGAGCTCGCCGGCGCGATCCGGTACTACGACGCCCAGGTCGACGACGCCCGCCTCGTGGTCACCGTCGCCCGGACCGCGGCCGCCCACGGCGCGCTGTGCATGAACCGCACGAAGGTGGTCGGCTTCCTGCGCGAGGGCGAGCGGGTCACCGGGGTCCGCGCGGTCGACCTCGAGACGGGCCGCGAGCTCGACGTGCGCGCCCGGGTGGTGGTCAACGCCGCGGGCGTGTGGACCGACGAGATCCAGGAGATGGTCGGGGGCCGGGGAGCGCTGCACGTGCAGGCCAGCAAGGGCATCCACCTGGTGGTGCCGCGCGACCGGATCCGCTCCCAGACCGGCCTGATCATGCGCACCGCGGTGTCGGTGCTCTTCGTGATCCCGTGGGGCAGGCACTGGATCGTCGGCACCACCGACACCCCCTGGGCCCTGGACAAGGCACACCCGGCCGCGTCGCGGCGCGACATCGAGTACCTCCTCGCGGAGGTCAACAAGCTCCTCAGGGAGCCGCTGTCCCACGCAGACGTCGAGGGCGTGTACGCCGGGCTCCGACCGCTGCTCTCCGGTGAGTCGGAGACCACCAGCCGGATCTCACGGGAGCACATGGTGGTGACGCCGGTCCCGGGCCTGGTGATCGTCGCGGGCGGCAAGCTCACCACCTACCGCGTGATGGGACGCGACGCGGTCGACGCCGCCGCGCACTCCCTGGGCGGCACGGTGCCCGCATCGATCACCGACCGGGTCCCGCTCGCGGGAGCCGAGGGCTACGAGACACGCTGGAACCAGCGCACCGCGCTCGCCCAGCGGTCGGGCCTGCACCGCGCCCGCATCGAGCACCTGCTCGACAGGTACGGCGACCTGGTGGACGAGGTCCTGGACCTGGTCGCCGGCAGGCCGGAGCTGGCACGGCCGCTCCCGGGCGCGGAGGACTACCTCGCCGCGGAGGTGGTCTACGCCGTCAGCCACGAAGGTTCCCGGCACCTCGACGACGTGCTCACCCGGCGCACCCGCATCTCGATCGAGACCTTCGACCGGGGGGTGGCGGCCGCCGGACCCGCCGCGGAGCTCATGGCCGCCGAGCTCGGCTGGTCCGAGGCCCGGTGCGACGACGAGGTCGACCACTACCGGCGTCGTGTGGAGGCCGAGCGGCAGAGCCAGCTCGCACTCACCGACCAGGAGGCGGACGAGGCGCGGGTGAGCGCCCCCGAGATCGTCTAGCGGGCTCGAGCGCGGCGGTCCGGAGGGTCGCTGTTCGCGTCGGGCAGGCCTCCGGGCCGGTGCCGTGAGGGCAGTGACCGGCGCCACAGCCCGCCGATTTGACGGTGCAGGAGAGGCGCCCGTAATGTTCACTTCCGTCGCCGGGAGCGACGGAGCGCAAGGCCGCGAGGCCGGGCGCTCGGCCCCGGCGGAAACCCACTCACTCACCTCTACCGGGGTGGCCCGGGCGCGCGCGAGAGCGGCCTCGGATCGGCTCGGAAGTCCGTGGTGTGGCGGGGCCGGAGAGGCAACAACCCCGGGTTTGACCGGGGCCAGCGGATCCGGTAAGTTTGATCGGGTTGCCCCAGGCCGGGATCCGGGAGGGTTCTGGGTGGTGTGCGTTTGATCTTTGAGAACTCAACAGTGTGTTAAAAGTCGACGAATTAGTTTGTATCGCCAGCCGGCGGGCTGCTGGGTGCACTGTTTGGTGTGTCTGGGTGTCTGCTGGTTGTTTGGTTCCTTTAGGTTGATTCGGCTCGGTGTCTGCCCCTTGTTGGGGGTGGGTGTTGGGTTGTTTTTGCCTGGATGGGGCTCTTCTAGTGTTGGTGAGGCTGCCTGTCTTTGGGTGGGTGGTCTTGTCTGATTACTTCGATGGAGAGTTTGATCCTGGCTCAGGACGAACGCTGGCGGCGTGCTTAACACATGCAAGTCGAGCGGTAAGGCCCTTTCGGGGGTACACGAGCGGCGAACGGGTGAGTAACACGTGAGCAATCTGCCCTTCACTTCGGGATAACTACCGGAAACGGTGGCTAATACCGGATACGACCGCCCCGGGCATCTGGTGGTGGTGGAAAGTTCTGGCGGTGGAGGATGAGCTCGCGGCCTATCAGCTTGTTGGTGGGGTGATGGCCTACCAAGGCGACGACGGGTAGCCGGCCTGAGAGGGTGACCGGCCACACTGGGACTGAGACACGGCCCAGACTCCTACGGGAGGCAGCAGTGGGGAATATTGGA
The DNA here is from genome assembly GCA_963747975.1 of uncultured Actinomycetota bacterium. Lineage (GTDB taxonomy): Bacteria > Actinomycetota > Actinomycetes > Propionibacteriales > Nocardioidaceae > Nocardioides_C. The sequence goes on along the minus strand of CAVVHI010000003.1, from coordinate 701,585 downwards.
CAATGGGCGAAAGCCTGATCCAGCAACGCCGCGTGAGGGATGACGGCCTTCGGGTTGTAAACCTCTTTCAGTACCGACGAAGCGCAAGTGACGGTAGGTACAGAAGAAGGACCGGCCAACTACGTGCCAGCAGCCGCGGTAATACGTAGGGTCCGAGCGTTGTCCGGAATTATTGGGCGTAAAGGGCTCGTAGGCGGTTTGTCGCGTCGGGAGTGAAAACTCGGGGCTTAACTCCGAGCCTGCTTCCGATACGGGCAGACTAGAGGTATGCAGGGGAGAACGGAATTCCTGGTGTAGCGGTGAAATGCGCAGATATCAGGAGGAACACCGGTGGCGAAGGCGGTTCTCTGGGCATGACCTGACGCTGAGGAGCGAAAGTGTGGGGAGCGAACAGGATTAGATACCCTGGTAGTCCACACCGTAAACGTTGGGCGCTAGGTGTGGGGCTCATTCCACGAGTTCCGTGCCGCAGCTAACGCATTAAGCGCCCCGCCTGGGGAGTACGGCCGCAAGGCTAAAACTCAAAGGAATTGACGGGGGCCCGCACAAGCGGCGGAGCATGCGGATTAATTCGATGCAACGCGAAGAACCTTACCTGGGTTTGACATATGGAGAAATCTCCCAGAGATGGGGGGTCCGTAAGGGCTCTATACAGGTGGTGCATGGCTGTCGTCAGCTCGTGTCGTGAGATGTTGGGTTAAGTCCCGCAACGAGCGCAACCCTCGTCTTATGTTGCCAGCACGTCGTGGTGGGGACTCATAAGAGACTGCCGGGGTCAACTCGGAGGAAGGTGGGGATGACGTCAAGTCATCATGCCCCTTATGTCCAGGGCTTCACGCATGCTACAATGGCCGGTACAAAGGGCTGCGAAACTGTAAGGTGGAGCGAATCCCAAAAAGCCGGTCTCAGTTCGGATTGGGGTCTGCAACTCGACCCCATGAAGTCGGAGTCGCTAGTAATCGCAGATCAGCAACGCTGCGGTGAATACGTTCCCGGGCCTTGTACACACCGCCCGTCACGTCACGAAAGTCGGCAACACCCGAAGCCGGTGGCCCAACCCCTTGTGGGAGGGAGCCGTCGAAGGTGGGGCTGGCGATTGGGACGAAGTCGTAACAAGGTAGCCGTACCGGAAGGTGCGGCTGGATCACCTCCTTTCTAAGGAGCATTCGTCTGGCTGGCCTGGTTGCCTCCCTTGTGGGGGTGGTTGGTGCTGGTTGGTGTTCTCTCGTTTCGCAGGCGTGTGTTCTGCGGCGGGGGATGCTCATGGAGTGGAACGTCGACTATTCACATTCCCGCGTGGTGGGGGTGTCTTGTCAGTACTGCCTGTTCCCTGTGGGGGGTGGGTGTGGAACCTCGGGGCGCGTACTGCGTGGTGGGGGTGTGGGCACACTGTTGGGTCCTGAGGGATCGGGCGGGCACGTTGGGTGTCTGGTTGGTTTGCTCTGTCGGGCCGTTGCCGGTTTCCGCGTGTGCGGGGGTCTGGTGGTGGTGGCCGGTTGTTGTTTGAGAACTACACAGTGGACGCGAGCATCTTTGTAGCAGTTTTGTTGACAAGCTACTAAGTGCGCATGGTGGATGCCTTGGCACCAAGAGCCGATGAAGGACGTAGGAGCCTGCGATAAGCCCCGGGGAGTTGGCAACCGAGCTGTGATCCGGGGGTGTCCGAATGGGGAAACCCAGCTGGAGTCATGTCCAGTTACCTGCACCTGAACTCATAGGGTGTGTGGAGGGAACGTGGGGAAGTGAAACATCTCAGTACCCACAGGAAGAGAAAACAATTGTGATTCCGTGAGTAGTGGCGAGCGAAAGCGGAGGAGGCCAAACCTGTTTCGTGTGATAGCCGGCAGGCGTTGCGGGACAGGGGTTGTGGGGCCGTTCGGTCGGTGCTGCCGTACTGACGCAGAGTGATAAACCATGGGTGAAGTCGAATCAGGTTGGAAAGCCTGGGCGTAGAGGGTGATACCCCCGTAGACGTAAGCCGGTGGCTCTGGAGCGTGACCCCAAGTAACACGGAACCCCTGAAATTCCGTGTGAATCTGGCGGGACCACCCGTTAAGCCTAAATACTCCTTGGTGACCGATAGCGGACCAGTACCGTGAGGGAAAGGTGAAAAGTACCCCTGGCGGGGAGTGAAATAGTACCTGAAACCATGCGCATACAATCCGTCGGAGCGAGCATTCGTGCTTGTGACGGCGTGCCTTTTGAAGAATGAGCCTGCGAGTTAGTGTTGCGTGGCGAGGTTAACCCGTGTGGGGAAGCCGTAGCGAAAGCGAGTCCGAACAGGGCGTTTGAGTCGCGCGATCTAGACCCGAAGCGGAGTGATCTATCCATGGGCAGGTTGAAGCGCCGGTAAGACGGCGTGGAGGACCGAACCCACCAGGGTTGAAAACCTGGGGGATGACCTGTGGATAGGGGTGAAAGGCCAATCAAACTCCGTGATAGCTGGTTCTCCCCGAAATGCATTTAGGTGCAGCGTCGCGTGTTTCTTGCTGGAGGTAGAGCACTGGATGGCCTAGGGGGCCCACAAGCTTACCGAAGTCAACCAAACTCCGAATGCCAGTAAGTGAGAGCGCGGCAGTGAGACTGCGGGGGATAAGCTCCGTAGTCGAGAGGGAAACAGCCCAGACCATCAGCTAAGGTCCCTAAGCGGTAACTAAGTGGAAAAGGATGTGGAGTCGCACAGACAACCAGGAGGTTGGCTTAGAAGCAGCCACCCTTGAAAGAGTGCGTAATAGCTCACTGGTCAAGTGATTCCGCGCCGACAATGTAGCGGGGCTCAAGTTATCCACCGAAGCTATGGCATTCACACATGTAGCTAAGCCTTTGTGGTTCAGGTGTGTGGATGGGTAGGGGAGCGTCGTGTGGGGGGTGAAGCGGCGGAGTGATCCAGTCGTGGACGCCACACGAGTGAGAATGCAGGCATGAGTAGCGAATGACAGGTGAGAAACCTGTCCGCCGAATGATCAAGGGTTCCAGGGTCAAGCTAATCTGCCCTGGGTAAGTCGGGACCTAAGGCGAGGCCGACAGGCGTAGTCGATGGACAACGGGTTGATATTCCCGTACCGGCAAAGCAGCGCCCATGACGAGGCTGGTGATGCTAACCGCCCGAAACTGCCGTCGTTCCTTCGGGAGCGGTGGTGGGAGTAGCGCGGGACCCGAGCTGGTAGTAGTCAAGCGATGGGGTGACGCAGGAAGGCAGTCCAACCGTGGCGATGGTAGACCACGGCCAAGGATGTAGGCCGAGGCGCAGGTAAATCCGTGTCTCATGTGGCTGAGATCTGATGGGGAGCCCGTAGGGGCGAAGTGGATGATCCTATGCTGTCGAGAAAAACCTCTAGCGAGCTGTGCGCCGCCCGTACCCCAAACCGACTCAGGTGATCAGGTAGAGAATACCAAGGCGATCGAGTGAACCATGGTTAAGGAACTCGGCAAAATGCCCCCGTAACTTCGGGAGAAGGGGGGCCGGATCCGTGAGCACCCTTGCGGTGTGTAGCGGTGATGGCCGCAGAGACCAGGCCCAAGCGACTGTTTACTAAAAACACAGGTCCGTGCGAAGTTGTAAGACGATGTATACGGACTGACTCCTGCCCGGTGCTGGAAGGTTAAGGGGACGTGTTAGCCAGTGATGGCGAAGCGCAGAACTTAAGCCCCAGTAAACGGCGGTGGTAACTATAACCATCCTAAGGTAGCGAAATTCCTTGTCGGGTAAGTTCCGACCTGCACGAATGGAGTAACGACTTGGGCGCTGTCTCAACCATGGACTCGGCGAAATTGCACTACGAGTAAAGATGCTCGTTACGCGCGGCAGGACGGAAAGACCCCGGGACCTTTACTACAGCTTGGTATTGGTGTTTGGTTCGGCTTGTGTAGGATAGGTGGGAGGCTGTGAAACTCGGACGCCAGTTCGGGTGGAGCCATCGTTGAAATACCACTCTGGTCGTACTAGATGTCTAACCTAGGTCCGTTATCCGGATCAGGGACAGTGCCTGGTGGGTAGTTTAACTGGGGCGGTTGCCTCCTAAAATGTAACGGAGGCGCTCAAAGGTTCCCTCAGCCTGGTTGGCAATCAGGTTTCGAGTGTAAGTGCACAAGGGAGCTTGACTGTGAGACAGACATGTCGAGCAGGGACGAAAGTCGGAACTAGTGATCCGGCGCTGGCATGTGGAAGCGGCGTCGCTCAACGGATAAAAGGTACCCCGGGGATAACAGGCTGATCTTCCCCAAGAGTCCATATCGACGGGATGGTTTGGCACCTCGATGTCGGCTCGTCGCATCCTGGGGCTGGAGTAGGTCCCAAGGGTTGGGCTGTTCGCCCATTAAAGCGGCACGCGAGCTGGGTTTAGAACGTCGTGAGACAGTTCGGTCCCTATCCGCCGCGCGCGTAGGAAACTTGAGAAAGGCTGTCCCTAGTACGAGAGGACCGGGATGGACGAACCTCTGGTGTGCCAGTTGTTCCGCCAGGAGCACGGCTGGTTAGCTACGTTCGGAAGTGATAACCGCTGAAGGCATCTAAGCGGGAAGCACGTTTCAAGATGAGGTTTCCCACCCACTTGATGGGGTAAGGCCCCCAGTAGATGACTGGGTTGATAGGCCGGAGGTCGAAGGCAGTGATGTACGGAGCCGACCGGTACTAATAGGCCGAGGGCTTGTCTTCATCATGCAAAGTTGCTACGCGTCCACTGTGTGGCTCCCGAACAACAAACGGGAGACACGAACACGCTCACTGTGTCGTTGTCGTTGTTGTTCCATAGTGTTACGGCGGCCATGGCGAAAGGGAAACACCCGGTCCCATTCCGAACCCGGAAGTTAAGCCTTTCAGCGCCGATGGTACTGCACACGGGAGTGTGTGGGAGAGTAGGACGCCGCCGGACAAAACTTCGCAAAGCCCCCGCGGGCTCGACCCGCGGGGGCTTTGTCGTGTCCGGGGTCTGGTCGAGGTCTGGTCGGGGAGAGCGGCGTCACATACTCTCGGTATCATGGTGCTCATGCCCGAACCCTCCCGTGAACCGGCCCCCGTCGGCCTCGCCGGCCCTGCCGACCCCGAGCACGACCCCACGGCGTCGTACGCCCTCGACCCCGGCTACGTCCGCTCGCTCACCGACCGCGTGGTGGCCGGCTCGGGCGAGTCCGTGACCACCTTCTGCCCCTTCAACGGCCAGCCGCTCGCGGTCATCCCGCAGTCGAGCGCCGACGACGTCGCCGAGGCGTTCCGCCGCGCGCGCCGGGCGCAGGAGGCCTGGCAGCGGACTCCGGTGGAGACCCGCGCCGAGAAGCTGCTGAACCTGCACGACCTCATCCTGGACCGGCAGGACGAGATCACCGACCTGATCTGCTGGGAGTCCGGCAAGTCCCGCAAGCACGCCTTCGACGAGCCGCTGCACGTGGCGATGACCGCGCGCTACTACGCCCGGACGCACGCGCGGCACCTGGCGCCGGCCCGGCGGACCGGCATCGTGCCGGTGCTCACGCAGGTGCAGGTCAACCGGGTCCCCAAGGGCGTGGTCGGCATCATCTCGCCGTGGAACTACCCGTTCACCATGGCGCTGTCCGACGGGCTCCCCGCACTCATGGCGGGGAACGCGGTGGTGCACAAGCCCGACGCGCAGACCATGCTCTCGGCGCTGCTCGGTGCCCAGCTGCTGGAGGAGGCCGGCTTCCCCGAGGACCTCTGGCAGATCGTGGCCGGTCCCGGCAGGGTGCTGGGCAGCGAGATCATCGGCCGTTCCGACTACGTGTGCTTCACCGGCTCCACCGCCACCGGCCGGCTGATCGCCGAGCAGGCGGGGCGCAACCTCATCGGCTGCTCGCTCGAGCTCGGCGGCAAGAACCCGATGCTGGTGCTGCGCGACGCCGACGTCGAGCGTGCGGCCGAGGGGGCGGTGCGGGCGTGCTTCTCCTCCGCCGGCCAGCTGTGCGTGTCGATGGAGCGGCTGTTCGTCGCCGACCAGGTCTACGACCGGTTCGTGGAGCGCTTCGTCGAGCGGACGAAGGCACAGAAGCTCGGCCCGGGGCTGGAGTGGGGCACCGACATCGGTTCCCTGATCTCCCAGCAGCAGCTCGACGCGGTCACCGCACACGTGGAGGACGCGGTCGCGAAGGGCGCCCGCGTGCTCACCGGTGGCCGGGCCCGTCCCGATCTCGGGCCGTACTTCTACGAGCCCACCGTCCTCGAAGGGGTCGACCCGGACATGAGGTGCTTCGGGGAGGAGACCTTCGGCCCCGTGGTGTCGCTGTACCGCTTCCACGACGAGGCCGACGCGGTCGCCCGTGCCAACGCGGGGGAGTACGGCCTCAACGCCTCGATCTACACCCGCGACGTCAAGCGCGGCCGGGAGATCGCCCGCCGGGTCAGGTGCGGGACGGTCAACGTCAACGAGGCCTTCGCCGCCACCTTCGGCAGCCTCGACGCACCGATGGGCGGGATGCGGGAGTCCGGGCTCGGACGCAGGCAGGGCGCGGAGGGGATCCACCGCTACACCGACGCGCAGGCGGTCGCGGTGCAGCGGCTCTTCCGGTTCTCCCCGGTGCTCGGGATGAGCGACGAGCGGTTCGCCAAGGTGATGACGGCGCAGATGCGCCTGCTGCGCAGGACCAAGCGCCCATGAGGGAGACAGACATGACAGACCGCTTCGACTATGACGTCCTCGTCGTCGGCTCCGGCTTCGGCGGCTCGGTGAGCGCCCTACGGCTGACCGAGAAGGGCTACCGGGTCGGGGTCCTCGAGGCCGGTGCGCGCTTCACCGACGAGGACTTCGCCTCCACCTCGTTCGACATCGAGAGGTACCTCTTCCGGCCCGAGGTGGGCTGCTACGGCATCCAGCGCATCGACATGCTGAGGGACGCGCTGATCCTGTCGGGTGCCGGTGTCGGCGGAGGCTCCCTGGTCTACGCCAACACCCTCTACGAGCCGCTCCCGGCGTTCTACCGGGACCCGCAGTGGCGTGACATCACCGACTGGGCCGACGAGCTGACGCCGTTCTACGACCAGGCCAAGCGGATGCTGGGCGTGGTGGAGAACCCGCTGCGGACCCCGTCCGACGACGTGATGGAGAAGGTGGCCCACGACATGGGGGTCGCCGACACCTTCCACCCCACCCCGGTCGGCGTCTTCTTCGGCGGCCCCGAGCAGGCGCAGGGCGAGCAGGTCGAGGACCCGTTCTTCGGCGGTGCCGGCCCTCGGCGCAACACCTGTCTGGGGTGCGGCGAGTGCATGACGGGTTGCCGGCACAACGCCAAGAACACCCTGGTGAAGAACTACCTGTACCTCGCCGAGCAGCGCGGGGCGCGGGTGCACGACCTCACCACGGTGGACCGGGTCCGGCCCCTCGAGGGTGGCGGGTACGCCGTCGACGTGCGCTTCACGAAGGCGAAGGTACGCCGGAAGGCGGTCCGCCGTACGTTGACGGCCGAGCAGGTGGTCTTCTCCGCCTCGGCGCTGGGCACCCAGCGGCTGCTGCACCGGATGCGCGACGAGGGCCACCTGCCGAAGCTGTCCGGACGGCTCGGCCACCTGTCGCGGACGAACTCGGAGTCGATCCTCGGGGCCATCGCGCCGGACACGAAGGTCGACTACAGCCAAGGGGTCGCGATCACCTCGTCGTTCCATCCCGACGAGGACACCCACATCGAGCCGGTGCGCTACGGCAAGGGCAGCAACGTGATGTCGTTGCTGCAGACCGTGCTCACCGACCACCACGTCCCCGAGCACGCCCGGTGGAAGATCTGGCTGAAGGAGCTGTGGAAGGAGAAGCTCAACGTCCTGGACCTGTACGACCTGCGGCACTGGTCGGAGCGGACGGTGATCGCGCTGGTCATGCAGTCGATCGACAACTCGATCACGACCTTCTCCAAGCGCAGCCGCCTGACCGGGCGTTGGCACCTGACCTCCCGGCAAGGGCACGGGACGCCCAACCCGACGTGGATCCCGGTGGGGAACAAGGTCGTGCGGGAGATGGCGAAGATCATCGGCGGCAAGCCCGGCGGGTCGATCGGGGAACCGTTCAACCGGCCCTTGACCGCGCACTTCATCGGGGGCTGCACGATCGGGGAGACCGACGAGACCGGCGTGATCGACCCGTTCCAGCGGGTCTTCAACTACCCCGGCCTGCACGTGGTGGACGGCTCGGCGATCTCGGCCAACCTCGGGGTGAACCCGTCGCTGACCATCACCGCCCAGGCCGAGCGGGCGATGGCGTTCTGGCCCAACAAGGGCGAGGCCGACCCACGCCCTGCGCTCGGGGCGGCGTACCAGCGGATCGAGCCGGTGTCCCCGCAGCACCCGGCCGTCCCCGCCGACGCGCCCGCCGCGCTCCGGCTGCCCGTCGTCGGCGTCTCCTGACGCGCGTGGCGACCCGGTAGGGCCGCTCCTGCCTGACGGCGGGAGCGGCCCTCCGGTCCGTGCGCCCAGGAGCGCGGCCGGACCAGCCCCGAGCGGGGCCGGCTGAGTCAGTCGTCGATGCCGGCGAGGACCGGCCACAGGGCCACCGCCGTGGTGGCGTAGTCGTAGTGGCTGCCGCCGATGGCTCCCGCGTCGGCCACCGCGTCGACGAACGCCTGCACCCGCGGCTGCGTGACGGGGGTGTTCTCGGTGCCGGGGTCGTCGACGCCGCCTTCGACGTGGACGGGCCGCCCGGTGAGCGCCTCGGCGCGGTCGATCTGGTCGGCCACCCAGTCGTGCACCTGCTGGGCGGTGAACGCGGTGCCGTCGGGGTTGAGCCGGAAGGACCACAGCGCCATGGGCAGGACCACCTCGCTGTTCTCCCCGACGCCTGCCCACGGGAAGCCCACCCAGCGCGAGCCCGGGTCGGTGGCGTAGGGCGACGGCGTGATCGCCCCGACCACCGCGGAGGTCCGGTCGCGCACCTTCCTCAGGTGCGGGACGACGCTGGCGTTGAAGGTGTCCAGGTCGACCTCCCCGGAGTCGGCGAACCGCTCGATGTCCACGCCGACCGCGTCGAAGCGCTGCCCGCCGGGGCTGACGTAGCTGCCGATGGCGGCGGTACGGCGGACGTCGCGCTGCATGTCGCCGTACGCCGGGACGTACCAGCCGACGACCTCGAGACCCAGCTCGTGGGCCTCGTCCAGCCACTGCCCCATCGTGGTCTCGTCGTGGAAGTCCGCGCTGCTGTCGAAGCGGGCGGTGCAGAGCAGCAGGCTCCGGACGCCCCGGGCCTTCATGTCCGCGACGGCTGTCGCCGGGGTGAGGGAGGCGTAGTCGAAGACGTCGACCCACGTGCCGAGGCCGCGCAGCGGGAGCAAGGCGTCCACCCGGCGCCAGGACGACCACGCCGCGACGGGGCTCCGGCGCAGGGCCTGGGAGACGGTGCCGGCGGCCCGCCTGGAGGCGACCACCACGTCGTCCCCGACAGCCGTGGCGGCGGGGCCGGTGGCGAAGGTGGCGCGGCCGATGGTGCTGGCCGTGGTCCAGCCACTGCCCAGCACGAAGGAGCGCACCCTGATCCGACCGGTGCCGGCCCGGAAGAACGCGTCGAGGCGACCTCGCCCCGGCGAGGCGACCGCGGGCTGGGAGGCCAACGCGCCGCCGAGGTTCCGCCACGCCGACCAGCCGGTCCCGCTCCGGTAGACCCGGTGGACCAGGTCGGCGCCGGTGGTGCGCGCGAGGAGGTCGATCCGCCCCGGTCCCCACGAGGTCGCGGCCGGGGAGGAGGTGAGGACGCCACCGCGGCGCTGCCAGGCGCTCCACGCCCCGGCGGCGTAGCTGCGCTGGTAGAGCGCGTCGCCGCCACCGCGGACGAAGACGTCCAGCCTTCCCCTGTCCCACGAGGCGACGCTCGGCGCGGAGGTGAGCGTGCCACCCAGCGACCTCCAGTCCGACCAGGCCCCGGACCGCCACACCCGCCACTTCAACCGGTCGTCGGTGCCGCGGGCGAACACGTCGAACCGGCCCGGCGCCCACGACACCACGGCGGGCTGGGAGCGCAGGGAGCCGCCGAGGTCGAGCACCCTGCTCCAGCTGCCGCCCGGCAGCCGGAACTGGTGCCGCAGGCTCCCGGCGGCGGTCCAGAGCAGGTCCCGTCTGCCGGGCTCGGCGGACACCACGGCCGGGCTTCCCGGCTCCGCGGCGGGGACGGCGAGGGAGGCGGCGGCCGAAGCCGGCGCGAGCCCCGGGACGACTCCGACGACCCCGAGGGCGAGGACGGCGGCCGTGGCGAAGAGACCCCGCCGGAGGCGGGCGATACGCATGGTGGCCTCCACGTGCCCGTGCGGCGCGAACACCGCGCCACTCCCAGGGTCCCTCCCGGACGTCGCCGCTGCCCACGGTCCTAGGTCCCGGGATCACAGGCACCGACCCGGTAATGGCTCAGGGCCCGACCGGGGAGGGAGGGTTGGCCGGGCCCTGAGCCGTCCACGCAACTGATGGACAGTGCACGGACCTCGAGACCCGGCCTGGGAGGGAGCAAAGCCACCGGGTCTGTCCTGGTCAACGAGGCCAGGAACCGGGGGTTACGCCGCGCGGCGTCTTTTTTCGGGCCTTCTCCGCGCCGGCCCCGCCCGCGGTCCGGACCGGCAGGTCGTACAGCGTGCCGGATAGACTGACCGGGCCGCTCGCGCCGTCGCCGAAGGGACCTGATGACCACCGAACACGACCTTGTGCTCGTCGTCGACTTCGGGGCGCAGTACGCCCAGCTGATCGCGCGCCGGGTGCGCGAGGCACGGGTCTACAGCGAGATCGTGCCGCACACCACCCCGGTCGCCGACATGCTCGCCCGCCGGCCGAAGGCGATCGTCCTCTCCGGGGGGCCCTCGTCGGTCTACGAGCAGGGCGCGCCGCAGGTGGACCCGGACGTCTTCGGCTCCGGCGTCCCGGTCTTCGGCATGTGCTACGGCTTCCAGGCGATGGCGCAGGCGCTCGGCGGGGAGGTTCGACGTACCGGGCGGTCGGAGTACGGCCGGACGCCGGTCACCGTGACCACACCGGGCACGCTGCTCGCCGAGGTCCCCACGTCCCACCGGGTGTGGATGAGCCACGGCGACTCCGTGGTCACCGCACCCGACGGCTTCACCGCGCTGGCCACCACGGACGGGTCCCCGGTCGCCGCGTTCGAGGACCTCGACCGTCGGCTGGCGGGCGTGCAGTGGCACCCGGAGGTGCTGCACAGCGAGCACGGCCAGGCGGTCCTCACCCACTTCCTGCACAACATCGCCGGGTGCCGGCCCACCTGGACGATGGTCAACATCGTCGAGGAGCAGATCGAGCAGGTCCGGGCCCAGATCGGCGACAAGCGCGCGATCTGCGGGCTCTCCGGCGGGGTCGACTCCGCGGTCGCGGCAGCGCTGGTGCAGCGCGCCATCGGTGACCAGCTGACCTGTGTCTTCGTCGACCACGGCCTGCTGCGCAAGGGCGAGGTGGAGCAGGTCGAGCGGGACTTCGTCGCGTCCACCGGTGTCGACCTGCACGTCGTCGACGCCCGTCGCCGGTTCCTCGACGCGCTCGCCGGGGTCGCGGACCCGGAGGAGAAGCGCAAGGCCATCGGCCGGGAGTTCATCCGGGTCTTCGAGGGCGCCGAGCGGGAGATCGTCGGCGAGGCGGCGGCGCACGGCGAGAAGGTCTCCTACCTGGTGCAGGGCACGCTGTACCCGGACGTGGTGGAGTCCGGTGGCGGCTCGGGGACCTCCAACATCAAGTCCCACCACAACGTCGGCGGCCTGCCCGAGGACCTCGAGTTCGAGCTCGTGGAGCCGTTGCGCACGCTGTTCAAGGACGAGGTCCGGCTGGTCGGCGAGCAGCTCGGCCTCCCCCCGGAGATCGTGTGGCGCCACCCGTTCCCCGGCCCCGGGCTCGGCATCCGGATCGTCGGCGAGGTCACCCAGGAGCGGCTCGACATCCTCCGGGAGGCCGACGCGGTCGCCCGCGAGGAGCTCACCAGGGCGGGCCTGGACCGCGACATCTGGCAGTTCCCCGTGGTGCTCCTCGGCGACGTCCGCTCCGTCGGCGTGCAGGGGGACCAGCGCACCTACGGCCACCCGGTGGTGCTGCGGCCGGTGACCTCGGAGGACGCGATGACCGCGGACTGGGCGCGGCTGCCCTACGACGTCCTCGAGGCGATCTCCACCCGCATCACCAACGAGGTGCCCCAGGTCAACCGGGTGACCGTCGACATCACCAGCAAGCCGCCGGGCACCATCGAGTGGGAGTGACCCCGGTCGCGCGGCGGCGATCCTTCGTCAGCCAGTCGGGACGGACCGGCTCGCCTGCACGCGGCTGAGCCGGGACGCCGCGGGCTGGTGCGCGGCACTCCCGGCCGGACTCGGGGGTCGAACGGCCCTGTGCCGGCGGGGGCGCGGTGTCGCATGCTGCGGGTGTCGCGAGCACGGCAGGAGGTGAGTCCTCGTGATGCGTGACCTCTACGGGCCGGCTGGGCCCGGTCGCGGTCCCGGCGGGGACGGGTGGGGCATGCACGACGGCATGGGCTGGGGCGGTTGGCTCCTGGCCGGGCTGCTGGTGCTGGTCCTCCTCGCGGCCGTCGTCGCCGTCGTCCTGCTTGTCGTGCGCGGGACCTCGACGCGGCCCGACCCGCGCTCCGGGGAGCCGGCCGGGCGGTCCGGGGCCGAGGGTCTGCTCGACGAGCGGTACGCCCGCGGGGAGATCGACGAGGAGGAGTACCTCCGCCGGAGGAACGTGCTGCGCGGCGGCTGACGTCAGCGGGCCGGCGCCGGCTCGAGTCGTTCGTACGTCGTGGTGCGCCGCCGGACGGGGCGGTCGATGCCGGCGCCGATCTCCTCGAGCTCGGCGACGGTCTTCGCGGAGCCGTGCTCGGAGCCGGCCATCCGGGAGATGGTCTCCTCCATCAGGGTCCCGCCGAGGTCGTTGGCGCCGGCGGCCAGCATGGCGCGGGTGCCCTCGACGCCGAGCTTGACCCAGGAGGTCTGGATGTTGTCGATCCGGCCGTGCAGCATGATCCGGGCCATCGCGTGCACGGCGAGGTTGTCGCGCATCGTGGGCCCGGGGCGCGCGACGCCGGCGAGGTAGATCGGCGCTGAGGTGTGCACGAACGGCAGCGGCACGAACTCGGTGAAACCACCGGTCTCGTCCTGGATCCGTTGCAGCACGCGCAGGTGGCCGACCCAGTGGCGGGGGTTGTCGACGTGGCCGTACATCATCGTCGAGGACGACCGGAGGCCGACCTGGTGGGCGGTGGTGACCACCTCGACCCAGGTGGCGGTGGGCAGCTTGCCCTTGGTGAGGATCCAGCGCACGTCGTCGTCGAGGATCTCCGCGGCGGTGCCGGGGATGGTGTCCAGGCCTGACTCCTTGGCCCGGGTCAGCCAGTCCCGGAAGGACAGGCCGGTACGGGAGGCGCCGTTGAGGATCTCCATCGGGGAGTAGGCGTGCACGTGCATGCCGGGCACCCGCTCCTTGACCGCGCGGGTGAGGTCGAAGTAGGCGGTGCCGGGCAGCTCCGGGTCGATGCCGCCCTGCATGCACACCTCGGTCGCGCCCAGCTCCCAGGCCTCCTCGGCCCGGTCGGCGACCTCGTCCAGGGACAGGCTGTAGGCGTCGGCGTCGGTGCGGCGCTGGGCGAAGGCGCAGAACCGGCAGCCGGTGTAGCAGACGTTGGTGAAGTTGATGTTGCGGTTGACCACGTAGGTGACCTCGTCGCCCACGGTCTCGCGGCGCAGGCCGTCGGCGATCCGGCACACCTCGGCCAGGGCGTCGCCGTCGGCGGTCATCAGGGTCAGCGCCTGGTCGTCGGTCAACGACTGCGGGTCGCGCTCGGCGGTGCGCAGCGCGGACCTGGTGTCGGCGTCCAGGGCGCGGTGGTCGCGAGACGTGGTTCCCGAGGAGGTGAGGGCCGAGCCGTCTCGAAGGGCTCGCTCCTCGACCACCGTCTGGAGCTCGGCCCAGTCGCCGTAGACGTCCTCGAAGTCGGCCCGGCGGTCCGTCGTACGCCCCTCGGTGTCGATCGCGGCGTGCAGGTCGGTGCGGCCCACCGACGCGAACCCGCCGTCGGGCTCCTGCCAGGCCCGCCCTTCCGGACGCCGGCCGGCGACCGCGAGCCCGTCCTCGGAGGCGAGCGCGGCCACGTGCCCCGAGACCCGCGGGTCGATCCACGGCTCGCCGGCCCGGACGTACTCCGGGTGCACGGTCAACCGCTCGGCCAGCTCGAACCCGGCCCCGGCGGTGACCTGGCGCAGCCGCTCCAGCGAGGGCCACGGGCGCTCGGGGTTCACGTGGTCCGGGGTCAGCGGGGACACCCCGCCCCAGTCGTCGACACCGGCGTCCAGCAGCAGGGCGCACTCGGCCGAGCCCTCGGAGCTGTCGACCAGGTTCGGTGGCGCCTGCACCCTCATCCGCGGCCCCAGCACGATCCGGGTCACCGCGACCGCGGCGAGGTACTCCTCCAGCCCCAGGTCGTCGGCCGAGCGCATCGCCGTGTCGAGCTTGGCCCGGAAGTTCTGGACGATCACCTCCTGCACGTGCCCGTACTGCCTGGCCACGCGCCGCAGCGCGAAGACCGACTCGGCCCGCTCCTGCACGGTCTCGCCGATCCCGACCAGCAGGCCGGTGGTGAACGGCACCGAGAGGCGGCCCGCGTCCTCGAGGACCCGCAGCCGCACCGCCGGGTCCTTGTCCGGCGACCCGTGGTGCGCCAGCCCCTTGGTCTCGAACAGCCGGCGGCTGGTGGTCTCCAGCATCATCCCCATCGACGGGGCCACCGGCTTGAGCCGGTTGATCTCCTCCCAGCCCATCACGCCGGGGTTCAGGTGCGGCAGCAGCCCGGTCTCCTCCAGCACCAGCACCGCCATCGCCCGCACGTACTCCAGCGTGGAGGCGTACCCCTTCTCCTCCAGCCACTGCGCCGCCTCGGGCCAGCGGTCCTCGGGGCGGTCGCCGAGGGTGAACAGCGCCTCCTTGCAGCCCAGCGCCGCACCCTGCGCCGCGATCGCCAGCACCTCGTCCGGCGACAGGAACGGCGCCCGGCCCTCCCGCGCCGCCTGCGCCGGGGTCTCCACGAACGTGCAGTAGTGGCACCGGTCCCGGCACAGCCGGGTCAGCGGGACGAACACCTTCGGCGAGTACGTCACCACCCCCGGCCGCCCCGCCGCCTCCAGGCCCGCGTCCCGCACCCGCGCCGCCGTCGCGCACAACGCGGTCAGGTCCTCACCCCGCGCGGTCAGCAGTACGGCGGCCTCCGACACGTCCAGCGTCACCCCACGGGCCGCCCGGGCCAGCGCCCGACGCATCGACTGCGGCGTCACGCCGTCTTGATGGGTGCTCACAGCCCTCCCTCGGATGGCCTCACCGGGTGCGAGTGCGTCTCAGGAGCCTACCCAGCAGGGTGGGCGGGGCCCGCGGTCGGTCCACCTGGTGTCCGGTGTGGAGTGGGCACGAACCGCGGCGGCCGCCGACAGAGTGGTCACAGACAGCAGGTTTCCCGCGCTAGAACTGCGGTTCGTGACCACTCTGCCCGAGGCGCCTGCCGTTCGTGACCACTGCGGCACGGGCTAGAGACCGAGGGACCGGCCGATGATCTCCTTCTGGACCTCGGTGGTGCCGCCGTAGATGGTCTGGATGCGGCTGTCGACATAGGCCCGGGCGACCGGGTACTCCATCATGTAGCCGTAGCCGCCGTGGAGCTGGACGGCGCGGTCGACCAGCTTGGTCTGCAGCTCGGTGGTCCACCACTTCGCCATCGCGGCGAGCTTGGCGTCGAGCTGGCCGGCGTTGTGCCTGCGGACGCAGTCGTCGACGAACACCCGTGCGATGTGCGCCTCGGTGGCCATCTCGGCGACGAGGAACCGGTTGTGCTGGAACTTCCCGATCGGCTTGCCGAAGGCCTCCCGCTCCTTGGCGTAGGACAGCGACATGTCCAGGATGCTCTCGCAGGCGGCGGCCGCGATCATCGCAATCGAGAGCCGCTCCTGGGGCAGGTTCACCATCAGCGAGACGAAGCCGCTGCCCTCCTCGCCGAGGAGGTTCTCCTTGGGCACGACCACGTCGTCGAAGAAGAGCTCGGCGGTGTCCTGGGCCTTCAGGCCCATCTTGTCGAGGTTGCGGCCGCGCTCGAAGCCCTCCATGCCACGCTCGACGACGAGCAGGCTCACGCCCTTGTGCCCGGCCTCGGGGTCGGTCTTGACGACCACGATGACCAGGTCGGCGAGGATGCCGTTGCTGATGAAGGTCTTGGACCCGTTGAGGAGGTAGTGGTCGCCCTTGTCGACCGCGGTCGTCCGGATGCCCTGCAGGTCGCTGCCGGCGCCGGGTTCGGTCATCGCGATCGCGCTGATCGTCTCGCCGCTGACGAGCCCGGGAAGCCAGCGCCGCTTCTGCTCCTCGGTGCCCAGGCTGCTGATGTAGGGGACGATGATGTCGGTGTGGACCAGGAACCCGGGACCGTTGACACCGGCCCGGGTCAGCTCCTCGGCCATCACCATGTTGTAGCGGAAGTCCTTGACCCCGGCGCCGCCGTACTCCTCGTCGACGTCGAAGCACAGCAGGCCCATCTCGCCGGCCCTGGTCCACACCGACCGGTCGACGACGCCGGCCGCCTCCCATTGCTCGTGGTGGGGCGTGACCTCCTTCTCGATGAAGGAGCGCACGGTCTGGCGGAACGACTCGTGCTCCGGCTCGAGGAGCTCGCGGGTCATCAGGAGACCCACTCCTTGAGGCGGGCGACCAGCCCGGCCGGGTCGTCGTCGACCGGCGTGACCTGCAGGTTCGTGACCCCCGACTCGCGGAAGGCGGCGATCCGCTCCTTGACGTAGGACTCCGGGCCGACGAGGTTGCACAGCTCCAGCAGCTCGGTCGGCACCAGGGCCTCGGCGTCGCGCTTGTTGCCGTTCAGGTAGAGGTCCTGGATCTTCGCGGCCTCCTCCTCGAAGCCGTACTGGCTGACCAGCTGGTTGTAGAAGTTCTTGCCCTTGGCGCCCATCCCGCCGATGTAGAGCGCGAACGTGGGGCGGGCGAAGTCGAGCATGCCCTTGACGTCCTCGCCGACGGCGACCATGCCTCCGGCGGCGACCTCGAGCGGGCCGAGGTCGGCGGACCGCTTCGCCGTTCCCGGCGGCCAGGGCGTCGCCCCACACGTCGCCGGCCTTCTCCGGGGCGTACAGGAACGGCAGCCAGCCGTCGGCGTACTCGGCGGTGCCCTGCACGTTCTTCTCCCCGAGCGCCGCGACGTAGATCGGGACCGTCGGACGCTCGGGCCTGGTCAGCATCTTCAGCGGCTTGCCGAGCCCGAGGCCCTGGTCGGAGGGAAGCGGCAGGGTGAAGATCTTGCCGTGGTACTCGATCGTCTCGCGGCGCAGCATCGCCCGGATGATCTGCACGATCTCGCGGGTGCGGCCGAGCGGCTTGTCGTAGGGAAGACCGTGCCAGCCCTCGATCACCTGCGGGCCCGAGGCGCCGAGGCCGAGGATCGCGCGACCGCCGCTGACGTTGTCGAGGCCGGCCGCGGTCTGGGCCAGCGTGCCGGGGGTCCGGGAGTAGATGTTGAGGATCGCCGCGGCGATCTCGACGCGCTCGGTCTTGGCGGCGAGGTAGCCCATGAGGGTGGGGGAGTCGAAGCCGTAGGCCTCGGCCACCCAGACGGTGTCGAGCCCCGCCTTCTCGAGCGCGACGACCTGGTCGGCGGCCTCGCGGGGGTTTCCGGAGTACATCAGGGGTGTCGAGAGCTTCATGGCACTACTTTCGCTGTGTCGGACGCGGACGACGTCCGGGGGGCGGCCCGGCAGGGCTCTACCGTGACAGCATTACTGTCACCGATCAAGCATCCGCGGTCCTCGTCACATCCGGGGTATTCCGGTGGAGCCGCAGCGGTGGTGACGGCAGAATCGGCCGGTGACCCTCGCCGCCCGCCTCGCCCCGTCCCAGCTCGGACGCGACTTCCGCTGGATCTGGGGCGCCTCGACGGTGTCCAACCTCGGCGACGGGATCGTGCTGGCCGCCGGTCCGCTGCTTGTCGCCTCGATCACCCGCGAGCCGTTCGCCGTCGCGCTGGCGGCCTTCCTGCAGCAGGTGCCGTGGCTGCTGTTCGGGATGGCCGCCGGCGCGGTGATCGACCGGGTGGACCGGCGTACGCTGACCGTGGTCGTCGACCTGGTCCGGTTCGCGGTGCTCGGCCTGCTCTCCCTCGCCGTCCTCACCGACGTGGCGAACCTCCCGATCGTGCTGACCGCGATGTTCCTGCTCGGCACCTCGGAGACCTTCGCCGACAACGCCGCGAGCACGCTGGTCGCGACGGCGGTGCCCAAGCAGGCGCTGGGCGTCGCGAACTCTCGGCTGTTCGGTACGGCGATCCTCGGCAACCAGCTCGCCGGCCCGCCGATCGGGGCGTTCCTGTTCGGTGTCGGCATGGCCGTGCCGTTCGGCGTGAACGCCCTGTGCTTCCTGCTCGCCGCCGTCCTGATCTCCCGGATCTCCCGGCAGGTCGTCGAGCGGCAGGGGCAGCCCCGGGCGATGCGGCAGGAGGTCGCCGAGGGGCTGCGCTGGCTCTGGGCGCACCCGCCGGTGCGGACGCTCGCGCTCACCATCACCGGGTTCAACGTGACGTTCGGGGCGGGGATGGCGGTCTTCGTGCTCTACGCGACGGAACGGCTCGGTCTCGACGAGGTCGGGTACGGCCTGCTCATGACGGCCAGTGCGGTCGGGGGGCTGGTCGGCTCGGCGACCTACCGGTGGCTCGAGGAGCGGTTCGCCCTGGCCACGTTGATGCGGGTCGGCCTGGTCATCGAGACGCTCACCCACCTCTGTCTCGCGCTCACCAGGCAGCCGTGGTTCGCGGCCGCGGTGATGGTGCTCTTCGGCCTGCACGCGGTGGTGTGGGGAACCACCTCGACGACGGTGCGGCAGCGGGCGGTCCCGTCCCGGCTGCTGGGCCGGGTGACCAGCGTCTACCTGCTCGGCGGGGTCGGCGGGCTCGCGCTCGGCTCCCTGCTCGGCGGCGTGATCGCCCAGAAGTGGGGTGTGGTGGCGCCGTACTGGTTCGGCTTCGTCGGCTCGGCCCTGCTCACCGTGGTGATGTGGCGGGCGTTCCTGCACATCGCCCACGCCGCGGAGGCGGGGGTCGCTCCGGAGCCGACCACGGACGAGGCGGAGGCCCGGCCCGCGAAGGACCCGGCGCGGGACTGAGCGTCCCGGCATGAGGCGCACGCTGCCCTGTCCGACCGGGCTGCGCAAGTCGTTGCCGGACGGCCGCAGACGCCAGGACGCCGCCCTCCCGGTGGGAGAGCGGCGTCCTGGAGGCGGTGGTCACTCCTCCGGCATGAGGATCCACGCCACGACGTAGGCGACGGCGAGCGAGCCGAGCCCGAGGACCGTGCCGAGGACGACGACCAGCCGCACGAGGTTGGCGTCGACGCCGAGGTACTGCGCCACGCCGCCGCAGACGCCGCCGAGCCAACGGTCGTCACGACTGCGGAGGAGCCGCTTGGGCGTGCCGCCCGACGGGGGAGGGGTCATCGGCTGGGTCATCGTGCTTCTCCTTCGTAGTCGTGCTCGTAGGTCTCGTGGCCGCCCAGGTCGTGGCCGTGCGGGTCCTCCTGTCGGGACAGGCCCTTGGCGGCCATGGCGATCACGCCGATCAGACCGGCGGCGACGAGCGTCGCGGGGAACAGCCAGCGCAGCTCGGAGAGGTCGATGAGGCCCGACTCGCGCAGGGCCCAGGAGCCGGCGACGCCGAGGAAGACCAGGCCCACGACCAGGTAGCTGACGTTCAGGGGATGGGTGTTGCGGGAGCTGTTCATCACTGCCTCACTTCGATGTTGCCGACCACGAGACCGAGGTCGAGGTCGAACGCGGGAACGTCCTCGCCGCCGTCGATCGAGCGGTCGACGCTGACCATGCCGACCCCGCTGCGGTTCTCACCGAGGACGGTGACCTCACCGGCACCGGCGACGGTGGCGGAGACGTCGACGTCCGCGCCGTCCGGCAGCGTCACCACGATCTCGCCGGCGTTGCCGTCCACCTCGATGGTGCGGCCGTCGAGGGCCTCCAGGTCGCTGACCTGGCTCAGGTCGAGGTGGGTCGTGCCTGCGCTGAAGGAGTAGCGGTCGTCGACCTGGGCGGCCGTGGTCGGGGTGGTGGTCACCGTCTCGTCGTCGTAGCGCAGGTCGCCGGCGGAGGCACCGAGCAGCGCGATGACCGAGACGACGCCGAGGGCGATGAGCCCGCCGGGCCGGCCGAACCAGGCGCCGACGACGAGCATCGTGCCGACGACGACCAGGGCAAGAGCCGGGTAGGCGGCGTCGGGCACACCGCCGGCCGCGACGTCGTACAGGCCGAGCGAACCGAGCGCGACCGCGATCAGCGCGACGGTGAACCAGAACAGCTTCGGGCCCCGGTGCGGCTTCGGGGCCGGTGCCTGCTGGGCCGAGTACGGCGTCGGGGCCGGTGGCACCGCGCCGCCGTAGGGATCCCAGCTGTAGGAGGAGGTGTCGTCGGTTCCGGTGCCGACGGGAAGCGTCTCCTCGGAGCTGCCGGGGGCCGCGGTCTCGGAGGTGCCGGTGGGTCCGGTGGGCCCTGCGGGCCGGCCGGGCCCGGAACCGGGTGGGGGTGTGGGGTGGGTGGTGCTCACGGGCTTGTCTCGATTCATCAGGACGAGGGCGGCGACCACGGCGATCAGCGCCAGGGGCCAGGGAAACCAGAAGTCGCCCCAGCTGTCTCCGAGGAGCAGCAGGGCGGCGAGGACGGCGGCCACGACCAGCAGCGTGGTCCGGGTGTTCGGGCTCGTCTGGATCGGGGCGGTGTCACTGCCCTCCTCCGGCACGAACAGCCAGACGGCGCCGTACAGGAGGAAGCCCGCCCCGCCGAAGAACGCGAGCACCACGAAGGCGACACGCAGGATGGTCGGGTCGATGTTGAGGTGCCGGCCGAGGCCGCCCGCGACACCGGCCACCTTCCGGTCGGTCACGCTGCGGCGCAGCTGGCTGTAGTCACGCAGGTGCTCGGTGTTGACGCGGTCCTGCTGCGGAGTTTCGGTCATGTCTCCATCGAACTACCGAAAGCCGCGGTCCGGTATCGGTGAGAGCCCTGATTCGGACGGGCCCGAGGTCCCGAACTCTCAGGGGCCGGGCCGGGGTGGAACCAGGGTCTGGTCAGGGTCGGATCTCATGGTCGGGGGGCACCGCGCGTGTGAGGATGGACCCGATGAGCAGCGACGTCGTGGACCGTGAGACCCGCCCGGGCACACGGCGGGCGACCCGGCACACGGACGGGCGCATCCTGGGCGGGGTCGCCGCCGGCCTCGCCGACCATCTCGGCGTCGACGTGACCGTGGTGCGGGCGGTCTTCGTGCTCGCCGCGTTCCTCGGCGGCCTCGGGCTCGCCCTGTACGCCGGTCTCTGGATGATCCTCCCCGGCGAGGCCCGGCTGGAGGAGGACGCACCCGGCCTCGAGGCCGCCACCAGACAGGGCAGGCGTCCCCGGCGGGCGTCCCGGCTCCAGGACGGCGGCTGGCTCGTGGCGCTGAGCGTGATGGCGCTCGGGGTGGCCGTGCTCGTGCAGAGCTTCGTGGGTGGAGGGTTCCTCTTCTGGCCGGCGGTGTTCGGGCTGGCCGGTCTCGCGGTGCTGTGGCGCCAGGCCGACGAGGCGCAGCGCGAGCGGTGGGTCGACAGCACCGGCCGGATCGACCCCCTGCGCGCGCTCGTGGGCAGGGGAGGTGCGGCCTCCTACGCGCGGCTGGCCGCCGGCGCCGTCCTGCTCGCCGTGGCGTTCGTCCTCTTCGCGGTGCAGACCGACCAGGCCGGGGTGACCCGGGACGTGATGGTCGCCGGCCTGCTCGGGGTGGTCGGCCTCGGGCTCACCGTGGGGCCCTGGCTGTTCCGCCTCGCCGCGGACCTCGCCGAGGAGCGCGCCGCCCGGGTCCGGTCGCAGGAGCGCGCCGACATGGCCGCGCACCTGCACGACTCGGTGCTGCAGACGCTGGCCCTCATCCAGAAGCACGCGGACGACGGACGTGCCGTGGCGCGGCTGGCGCGGGCCCAGGAACGGGACCTGCGGACCTGGCTCTACGGGAACCAGTCGGCGGCCGACACGACGCTCGCGGGTGCGCTGCGCTCCGCGGCGGCCGAGGTCGAGGACTCCCATGGGGTGCCGGTGGAGGTGGTGACCGTGGGCGACGTCCCGCTCTCGGAGTCGGCGCACCCGGTCGTGCTCGCCGCCCGGGAGGCCATGGTGAACGCGGCCAAGCACTCGGGGGCTGTGAAGGTCGACGTGTACGCGGAGGCCGGCGACGCCCTCGCCGAGGTCTTCGTGCGTGACCGGGGATGCGGCTTCGAGATCGGCGACGTGCCGGCCGACCGGCTGGGCGTGCGCGGCAGCATCCTGGACCGGATGCAGCGCCACGGTGGTTCGGCGACGATCCGGTCCGCCCCCGACGAGGGCACCGAGGTACGCCTGTCCATGCCGCTGCCGCGGCCGAGCACGGAGGAGGAGCAGTGACCGGTAACGGACCGCACCGGGTGGTGATCGTCGACGACCATGCGATGTTCCGCACCGGTGTCCGGGCGGAGATCGCCAACGCCGTCGAGGTGGTGGGCGAGGCGGCCGACGTGGACGAGGCGGTGGCCGTGGTCACCGCCGCCAGGCCGGACGTGGTGCTGCTCGACGTCCACCTCCCCGGCGGGGGCGGCGTGGAGGTGATGCGCCGGGTCGGCCCGCGGCTGCCCCAGGTGCGGTTCCTGGCGCTGAGCGTGTCCGACGCGGCCGAGGACGTCATCGGCACGATCCGCGGAGGTGCCCGCGGCTACGTCACCAAGTCGATCACCGGCCCGGAGCTGGTCACCGCCATCGGCCGGGTCGCCGACGGTGACGCCGTGTTCTCCCCGAGGCTCGCCGGTTTCGTCCTGGACGCTTTCGCCGGCTCCATCGCGGTCGCCCAGGTCGACGAGGACCTCGACCGGCTCACCGAGCGGGAGCGGGAGGTGATGCGGCTGATCGCCCGCGGCTACGCATACAAGGAGGTCGCATCGGAGCTGTTCATCTCCGTGAAGACTGTCGAGACGCACGTCTCGAGCGTGCTGCGCAAGCTGCAGCTTTCGTCGCGTCACGAGCTGACCCGGTGGGCGTCGGACCGCAGGCTTCTGTGAGGATGTAGCGCATGGAGATCCTGCGCGACATCCTCTTGTTCTTGCACTTCATCGGCCTGGCCGCGCTCTTCGGGGGTCTCTTCGTGCAGGTCCGTTCCGACCCGCGCGTGATCAACAGCGCGGTGATCCACGGAGCCCTGACCCAGCTCGTCACGGGGCTGCTGCTCGTCGGCGTCCTCGAAGGCATGGACGCGGAGGTCAACAACGCCAAGATCGGCGTGAAGCTGCTCGTGGTCCTGGTCATCCTGGTGCTCGCGTTCGCGAACCGGAAGAAGACCGCCATCCCCAACGGTCTGTTCTTCGGGCTCCTGGGGCTGACCGTGCTCAACATCGGCATCGCCGTCTTCTGGTGACCCGGTCCGGCACCGAGGCCTAGGACTGTCTCCGGGCGGACGTAGGCTGTGCGGGACATGAGCGCGCTGTTCCCGATCCCCCAGAAGAGCACCCCCGCCCGCCACGAGGAGGGCGCCGTCGCGGACGGTGCGGCCGAGGGGCGGCCCCCGCGCCATCGCCGCAGTCCCGAGGAGCTGCTCGAGGGGCTCAACGAGCCGCAGCGCCAGGCGGTCGTGCACGCGGGTGCGCCCCTGCTCGTGGTCGCCGGCGCCGGCTCCGGCAAGACCCGGGTGCTGACCCGCCGGATCGCCTGGCTGATCTCCGAGCGCGACGTCCACCCCGGCTCGGTCCTCGCGATCACCTTCACCAACAAGGCCGCCGCCGAGATGCGCGAGCGGGTCGAGGAGCTCGTCGGTGGGCGAGCCCGGCTGATGTGGGTCTCCACGTTCCACTCCGCGTGCGTGCGGATCCTCCGCAAGGAGGCCGGCAAGCTGGGCTACAAGTCGTCGTTCTCGATCTACGACGCCGCCGACTCCAAGCGGCTGATGACGCTGGTCCTGCGCGATCTCGAGCTCGACCCCAAGCGCTACCAGCCGCGCGCGGTCCTCAACTGGGTGTCCAACGCCAAGAACGAGCTCCTCGACGAGGAGCAGGCGGCCAAGGACGCCAAGAACCACCTCGAGGAGACCTACGCCGAGGCCTACGCGGCTCTACCAGCGTCGGCTGCGCGAGGCCAACGCCCTCGACTTCGACGACCTGATCATGACCACCGTGCACCTGCTGCGGGCCTTCCCGGAGGTCCGCGAGACCTACCGCCGGCGGTTCCGGCACGTGCTCGTCGACGAGTACCAGGACACCAACCACGCTCAGTACGCCCTCATCCGCGAGCTGTGCGGTCACCTGCCCGACGAGCCCGACGGCGGCATCGGGCCGTCGGAGCTGATGGTCGTCGGGGACGCCGACCAGTCGATCTACGCCTTCCGGGGCGCGAACATCCGCAACATCCTCGCGTTCGAGGAGGACTTCCCCGACGCGCGGACGGTGCTGCTCGAGCAGAACTACCGCTCGACGCAGACGATCCTCACTGCGGCGAACTCGGTGATCAGCAAGAACGCCGGGCGCAAGCCGAAGAACCTCTGGTCCGACGCCGGCGAGGGGGAGTCGATCGTCGGCTACGTCGCCGACGACGAGCACGACGAGGCCCGTTTCGTCGCCGAGGAGGTCGACCGGCTCACCGACACCGGCGCCGCGAGGCCCGGGGACGTGGCCGTCTTCTACCGCACCAACGCGCAGTCGCGGGTCTTCGAGGAGGTGTTCATCCGGGTCGGTCTGCCCTACAAGGTCGTCGGCGGCGTGCGCTTCTACGAGCGCAAGGAGGTCAAGGACGCGCTTGCCTACCTGCGGACCCTGGTCAACCCCGCCGACGAGATCTCGCTGCGCCGGATCCTCAACACGCCCAAGCGCGGCATCGGCGACCGGGCCGAGGCGTGCGTCGAGACGCTCGCCAGACGCGACCGGGTCGGGTTCTGGGAGGCGCTGCGCCGGGCCGAGGACGCGCCCGGCATCGCGAGCCGCTCGCTGAACGCGGTCCGCGGCTTCGTGGCGATGGTCGAGGAGCTGCAGTCGATGGCCGACGCGGGCGAGCGGCCCGACGTCGTGCTCGAGCAGGTGCTCGCGCGCAGCGGCTACCTCAAGGAGCTCGAGGACTCCGACGACCCGCAGGACGAGACCCGGGTGGAGAACCTCGCCGAGCTCGTCGCCGTGGCCCGCGAGTTCGCCGACTCCCCGGAGGACGGCGAGGCCGGCCTGCCGGAGTTCCTCGAGCGGGTGGCACTGGTGGCCGACTCCGACCAGATCCCCGACCGGCCCGAGGAGGAAGGCGGTGGCGTGGTCACGCTGATGACGCTGCACACCGCGAAGGGCCTGGAGTTCCCGGTGGTGTTCCTCACCGGTCTCGAGGACGGGGTCTTCCCGCACCTGCGCTCGCTCGGTGACCAGACCGAGCTCGAGGAGGAGAGGCGCCTGGCCTACGTCGGGCTGACCCGCGCCCGGGAACGACTCTACGTCTCCCGTGCCGTGGTCCGGTCCGCGTGGGGCGCCCCGTCGCACAACCCGGCCTCCCGGTTCGTGGACGAGCTTCCGGTCGACCTGGTCGACTGGCGGCGCACCGAGGCAGCGCAGACCAGCTGGAGCCGCCCGGTCGCCCCCTCGCTGCCGCAGCGTCAGGCGGGGGGTGGGCACCGCTTCGGCACCGCGGCGATCCGTGCCGACTCGACCGCCAAGTCCCGCAGCACCCGGGAGGTCCCCTCGCTCGCCCCCGGCGACCGGGTCGCCCACGACAGCTTCGGCCTCGGCACGGTCGTCTCCCTGGAGGGGGCCGGCCAGAACGCCGTCGCATCGATCGACTTCGGCTCCGGCGGGGTCAAGCGGCTGCTGCTGCGTTACGCGCCGGTCGAGAAGCTCTGACCCGCGCGCGGTCTCTGCCATAGTGGCTCCGACCAGCCACGACTCGAAAGCGAGCCCCCGTGTCCTACGCACCTCCGCCTCCGTCCCAGCCGATGCCCGGCTACGGCCACGAGGGGATGCCGCCGAAGCCGAGCAGCAACCTGGTGTGGGGGATCCTGACCACCCTGCTGTGCTGCCTGCCCTTCGGGATCGTCTCGATCGTCCAGGCGGCCAAGGTCGACGGGCTCTACATGGCCGGGCGGTACGACGAGGCCCAGAGCGCGTCGGCCTCGGCCAGGAAGTGGGCGATCATCGCCGCGGTCTCCGGGCTGGTCCTCGCCGCGGTCTACGTGCTCCTCTTCGCGTTCACCACGGTCGTCGACACCGGGTCCGCGACCGGCTTCTGACCGGCTCGGTACCCGCCATGACGATCGCGCTGCGCAGCGTCGGCGGCAGCCGGCTCCTGGTCCGGTACGCCCTGCCGTCGGCCGCTCTCGCCGGGCTCGCCGCCCTCGTGGTGCGCGACCCCCACGGCAGTGGCTCCTACGGCACCTGCCCGTCGCTGCTGCTGGGGGTGTACTGCCCCGGCTGCGGAGCCCTGCGGGGAACCCACGACCTCGCCACCGGCCACGTCGTCGAGGCGGTCGGTCACAACCTGCTGCTGCTTCCTGCGCTGGCGTGGCTGGCGTGGTGGTGGCTGGCGCAGGCCACCTCCGGGACCCGCGCCGCGGTGGGCGGCCCCTGGGAGTCCGGCCGGTTCGCCTACGGCCTGCTCGCGGTGCTCGCGGTCTTCACCGTGCTCCGCAACGTCCCCGGCTCGCCGCTGGCGCCCTGACGCGTCGGGGTGCCAGGTTCAAGCCGACTCGGCGGGCTCGGGTGCCAGGTTCAAGCCGACTCGGCGGGCTCGGGTGCCAGGTTCAAGCCGACTCGGCGGGTGGGAGCGGGGGAGGTTACGGGGCCAGGCCGCGGGCGACGAGCGCGGCGTAGGGGTCGACCGGGTCGCCGGCACCGGGCCGGACCTCGAAGTGGAGGTGCGGACCGGTCGAGTTGCCGGTGGAGCCGACCGCGCCGATCTGCTTGCCGCCGACGACCTTCTGGCCCGGGCTCACCGTGATCTTGGACAGGTGGGCGTACCAGGTCTCGGTCCCGTCCTCGTGAGCCACCGCGACCTTGTAGCCGTAGGAGCCGTCGTAGCCGGCGGAGCGGACCACGCCGTTGGCCACGGAGACGACCGTGGTGCCGCTCGCGGCGGCGAAGTCGAGGCCGGTGTGGGTGCTCGCCCACAGGCTGGAGGAGTGGCCGAAACGTGCGGTCAGCCGGTAGCCGGAGAGCGGCAGCCGCCAGGCGTTGGCCGCGATCTCGCCGGCGTACCGCTCGGCGCTGGCCGCGAGCTCAGCCAGGGCGGCGTTGCGCTCCTCGGCCTGGGCCTCGACGGCCTCGAGGAGCTCCTCGTCGGCGGCGTCGCGGAGGGCGGCACGCTGCGAGTCACGGCTGACGGCCTCGGTCCGGCTGTCGAGCGCCAGGCTGGACGTCGCCCGGGAGGTGCCGGTGAACGCACTGGCCGGGGCGAAGCCCTTCGCGGGAGCCGTCGCGGCGGCGACCTCCTCGGTCGGCTGGGTGACGGTCACCGCACCGGTCGCGGCGATGACGAGGGCGGCAGCGCCCACCACGCTGGGGGCCGAGGGCAGAAAGCCGGTGGGGCGGGAGGTTTGTCCCTGCCGGGGACGGGTACGAGCGACCCGCGACGGCTTGCCGGCCCGGCGCTTGCCGGCTACCGAGGGGGCACTGCTCGGTGCGGCAGGAAGCGGGGTCGCGCCGTCGGTGGAGCCGGTGCGCGAGGCGGAGCGCCTCGGTGCGCGGTGGTTTGCCACAGATCGTCGTCCTTTTACGTTGATTGGCACGCAACGACCAACAATAACGGAAAGATCACGGTGTTGCGCGCCGGGCCACCCTACTCGTGGACCAGGCCCCGGGGGCCGAAAGCCCCGGGCTCGTGTCACGGCACGGTCGGCAACCGTACACCGACCGTTTCCGCGTGGTTCTCCTGCTTGGTCCGCACTGTCTCCAACGCCCCAGGATTCCCGGGGTCACGGGCGGTCAACCCCCTGTCTAGATCGGCGGCCCGCCCCCGGTGCATTAGTCTCGCGGGAGGAGATCCTCTTCACAGCGGCGCCCCGACGGGGGGCGCGGCGAGGACTCCCGTGCAGACCTCGACGCAACTTCTCCTGCAAGGTGGTGGCAGCTCAGATGGTGGCTCCGATCCGGATCGTGGTGGCCAAGCCCGGGCTCGACGGGCACGACCGCGGCGCCAAGGTGGTCGCGCGCGCCCTGCGCGACGCCGGCCACGAGGTGATCTACACCGGCCTGCACCAGACGCCCGAGCAGATCGTGGAGACCGCCATCCAGGAGGACGCCGACATCATCGGCCTGTCGGTGCTGTCCGGGGCGCACATGACGCTGTTCAAGCGCGTCCTCGAGCTGCTCGACGAGCGCGACGCCCGCGACATCCTGGTCTTCGGCGGCGGCATCATCCCCGAGGGCGACATCCCGCTGCTCGAGCAGGCCGGCGTCGCCAAGGTGTTCACCCCGGGCGCGACCACCACCGAGATCGTCGGATGGGTGCGCGCCAACGTCGTGGAGAGCGCCGGCGCCTGAGCCGCACGCGCTCTCGGGTGCTCCTAGCCCTGCGAGCCGTCGGTGTGGCGGACGTGCTCGTGCACCAGCCGGGCGAGCAGGTCGGGGTCGGTCCGCGGCAGCCAGTGGCCGGTGTCGGGCCGCAGCACCCGCCAGTCCGCGCTCACGCGGTCGAGGTCCTCGGTGACCAGCCCGGTGAGGAACGGGTCCTTGCGCGGTGAGACGACCAGGACCGGGACCTCGGTGCGTCGGCGGCTCCTGGCGCCGGTGCCCCGCCGCAGGTTCGCCCGGTAGAGGTTGACTCCGTGCGCGGCGTCCTCGGCGAGCTCGGGCCCCCAGTAGCCGCGGCGGCCCTGTCGGTCGACCACGGAGGCCAGCAGTCCCAGGGGCCGGGTCGCAGCACGCCAGGCCACCTCCGGCAGGACCGGGACCTGGAAGGCGAGGACGTACCAGGAGTGGCCGAGCTGGCGCAGCACCCGCAGGCGCCGGCCGCCGGGGTGGCGCAGCAGGTGGGAGAAGTGCTCGATCGCCGGCCCGCTGACCGACGTGAACGAGGCGATCCGCCCCCGGAGGCGGGGGTCGTCGGCCTCGGCGAGCACCGCCTCCCACAGCTGGACCGACCCCCAGTCGTGGCCGACGAGGTGCACCCGGGCTCCGGTGGGGACGGTGGCGTCCAGCACGGAGACGAGGTCGTCGACCAGCAGCTCGACGCGGTAGTCCTCGACCCGGGCCGGTACGTCGGAGGAGCCGGCGCCGCGGACGTCATACGTCACGACGTGCAGGCCCGCCTCGGCGAGCCGTCGCGCCACCGGCGCCCACATCCGCTGGTTGTCGGGATACCCGTGCACGAGCACGACGTGCTGCTGGTCGGTCGCGTCGTGGCGGAGGCCGTACTCGCGGACGGCCAGGGAGAGGCCCGTGGACGCCACCCGCCGCTCGTCGCCGGAGGCGTGCTGGGCCGGCTCGTGGGTACCACGCATGTGACGCACCCTACGTGGTCGTGACGCAGGCAACAGGTCTAAGGTCGCCGTTGGACAGGACCCCTGTGCCCGCCGGTCCCGGCCGCGCCGCGGGGGAGAGGTCGGACACCGAGAAGGACGGGTAGAGCCTGTGGACTTGATGGAGTACCAAGCGAAGGAGCTCTTCGCCAAGCATGACGTGCCGGTGACGCTCGGCAGCGTGGTCGACAAGGCCGAGGACGCGGCGGCCGCGGCGGAGTCGCTGGGAGGCCGGGTCGTGGTCAAGGCCCAGGTCAAGACCGGCGGCCGCGGCAAGGCCGGTGGCGTGAAGCTCGCGGAGGACCCCGACGAGGCGGTGACCCGCGCCCGCGACATCCTCGGCATGGACATCAAGGGGCACACCGTGCACCGGGTGCTCATCGCCCCGACCGCCGAGATCGCCGAGGAGTACTACTTCTCCTTCCTCGTCGACCGCGCCAACCGCAACTACCTGTGCATCGCGAGCATCGAGGGCGGCGTCGAGATCGAGGAGGTCGCGCGGACCAACCCCGACGCCGTCGCGAAGGTCTCCATCGACCCGATGACCGGTGTCGACGACGCGAAGGCGGCCGAGATCGTGTCCGCCACCCGGTTCCCGGCCGAGGTCGCCGACCAGGCCGCGGACGTCGTCAAGAAGCTGTGGGACGTCTTCATCAAGGAGGACGCCAGCCTGGTCGAGGTGAACCCGCTGGTCCGTCTCGGCGGCGGCAACCTCGAGGCCCTCGACGGCAAGGTGACCCTCGACGCCAACGCCGACTTCCGCCACGAGGACCACGCCGAGTTCGAGGTCACGGACACCGACGCCGGCAGCCAGCTGGAGGCCGAGGCCAAGGAGAAGGGCCTCAACTACGTCAAGCTCGACGGCGAGGTCGGCATCATCGGCAACGGTGCGGGTCTGGTCATGTCCACCCTCGACGTGGTGGCCTACGCGGGGGAGAGGCACAGCGGCGTCAAGCCCGCGAACTTCCTCGACATCGGCGGCGGTGCATCCGCCGAGGTGATGGCCAACGGGCTGCACATCATCCTCGGCGACCCGCAGGTCAAGAGCGTGTTCGTCAACGTCTTCGGCGGCATCACGTCCTGCGACGCGGTGGCCGACGGCATCGTGCACGCCCTCGGGATGCTCGGCGACGAGGCGAACAAGCCACTGGTCGTCCGCCTCGACGGCAACAACGTCGAGGAGGGCCGCCGGATCCTGAACGAGGCGAACCACCCGCTGGTGACCATGGTCGACACGATGGACGGCGCCGCTGACCGCGCCGCCGAGCTGGCTGCGAAGTAGGGGCGAGAGACATGGCAATTTTCCTGACCGAGAACAGCAAGGTCGTCGTCCAGGGGATGACCGGCTCCGAGGGCCAGAAGCACACCCGCCGGATGATCGCCTCGGGCACGAACATCGTGGGCGGGGTGAACCCCCGGAAGGCCGGCCAGGAGGTCGACTTCGACGGCACGGCGGTCCCCGTGTTCGGGTCGGTCGGCGAGGCCATGGAGAAGACGGGTGCCGACGTGTCCGTCGTCTTCGTGCCGCCCGCGTTCACCAAGGCCGCGGTCATCGAGGCGGTCGACGCCGGCATGCCGCTGGTCGTGGTGATCACCGAGGGCGTCCCGGTGCACGACACCGCGGAGCTCTTCGCCTACGCGCAGTCCAAGGGCACCACCCGGATCATCGGGCCCAACTGCCCGGGGCTGATCAGCCCCGGCAAGTCCAACGCCGGCATCATCCCCGCCGACATCTCCAAGGGCGGCCGGATCGGCCTGGTGTCGAAGTCGGGCACGCTGACCTACCAGATGATGTACGAGCTGCGGGACTTCGGCTTCTCCTCCGCGGTCGGCATCGGCGGTGACCCGATCATCGGGACCACCCACATCGACTGCCTGAAGGCCTTCCAGGACGACCCCGAGACCGACGCGATCGTGATGATCGGCGAGATCGGCGGCGACGCCGAGGAGCGGGCGGCCGACTACATCAAGGACAACGTGACCAAGCCGGTCATCGGCTACGTCGCCGGATTCACCGCCCCCGAGGGCAAGACGATGGGCCACGCCGGTGCGATCGTCTCGGGCTCCTCGGGCACCGCGCAGGCCAAGAAGGAGGCGCTCGAAGCGGTCGGCGTGAAGGTCGGCAAGACCCCGTCGGAGACCGCTCGGCTGATGCGTGAGGTCATCGAGAACCTCTGACCTCGCGTCAGACCGCCTGCCCGGGCCGCCGCACTCCTCGGGGTGTGGCGGCCCGAGCCGTTTCCGGTCAGGTGACGGGGTTGCGGGTCGAGTACGACGGGTCGTCGTACTCCTGCTTCTCGATGACCGCCACGAGGTGGTCGACGGCGTCCCACACGTCGGTGTGGGAGACATAGAGCGGTGCGAACCCGAACCGGGCGACGTCCGGGGTGCGGAAGTCGCCGACGACGCCGCGGGCGATGAGCGCCTGCACCAGGCCGTACGCGTGGGGATGACGCAGGGACACCTGGCTGCCCCGGCGGTCGTGCTCGCGCGGGGTGAGCAGCTCGAAGACGCCCGGGAGCCGCTCGTCGACGAGCGCGATGAAGTAGTCGGTCAGCGACAGGGAGGTGGCCCGCAGGTCCGCGGGGTCGACACCCTCGAAGGCGTCGAGCGCCGCGTCGAGCGCCGACAGGGCCAGCACCGGCGGGGTCCCCGACGCCAGGCGCCGGACGCCGTCGGCCGGCTCGTAGGTCGGCTCCATGTCGAACGGGCGGACGTGGCCCATCCAGCCCGAGAGCGGCTGGTCGATCCGGTCGTGGTGCTCGGCGGCGACGTACATGAACGCCGGCGAGCCGGGACCGGCGTTGAGGTACTTGTAGCTGCAGCCCACGGCGAGGTCGACTCCGGCGCCGACCAGGTCGACGGGGACCGCACCCGCGGTGTGGCACAGGTCCCACAGCATGAGCGCCCCGGCCTCGTGCGCGGCCGCGGTCACGGCAGCGAGGTCGAACTTCGCGCCGGTGCGAAAGTCGACGTGGGTCAGGCACACCAGGGCCACCCGCTCGTCGAAGGAGTCCTCCACCCGGGCGGAGTCGGCCCAGCGCAGCTCCATGCCGAGCATCCGGGCGACGCTCGCGGCGACGTAGCCGTCGGTGGGGAAGGTGGCCTGCTCGACCACGATCACGTCGCGCCCGGGCCGCATCCGGCAGGCGGCCACCATGGTCTTGAACAGGCTGACGCTCGTGCTGTCGCTGACCCACACCGTGTCCCGGGGCAGGCCGAGCAGGGCGGCGACCCGGTTCCCGACCCGCGCCGGGAGGTCGATCCAGCCGGCGGTGTTCCAGGACCCGATCAGGTCCCGGCCCCACTCCTCGGTGACCACCCGGGTGAGGCGCTCGAGGACCGAGCGAGGCAGGGCGCCCAGCGAGTTGCCGTCGAGGTAGACGGTGCCGGCGGGAAGGTCGAACAGGTCACGTCGCCCGCGCAGCGGGTTCTCCGCGTCCAGTGCGCGTGCCCGGGATCGGTCGGTCATGGGCTGACTGTAGCCCGGCCGCGCCGCGGCCCCGGAGCGGCTCAGTCCAGCTCCGCCAGGCGCTCCCCGGCGCGGGTCACCAGCGCCCGGAACGCGCCCGGCGGGAGGTCGCCGGGCGGGGCGGGCACGAAGATCACCTGGGCCACCGAGGCGCCGCGGCGGACGAAGCCGACGTCGTACTCGATGTCGCGGCTCTCCGACAGCTCCGTGCGCAGCCGCCAGGTGGTCCCGTCCAGGCCGTTGCTGCGCAACGAGTGCGGCACCAGCACCTTCGTCGCCAGGTCGCGGTCCTCGCAGGAGGCCAGCTGCCGCCGGACCTGGCTCATGAACTCCCCGGCGCGCTTCGGGCCGGGGAAGGTGCCGTAGGTCTCGGTCAGGCCGAAGATCGTCGGGGAGCCGCGACTGCGGCACCAGGAAGGTGCGGGTGCGGATCCGGCGGGCACCCTCCTTGCGGAACCGGGCCCGGTCGCACGAGGACGGCGACACCGGGCTCTGCGAGGTCGGCACCGGCGTCGTGCCCACCCACGGCTGCTCGACGCCCCGCAGCGGCGGCATGTCCACGTGGGCCAGGGCCCCCGGCCGCTCCGTGGAGGGCAACGGCCGCGTCCGCCGCAGCCGGGGCCGGCCACCGCAGTCGTCTCGTCCGGCGCGCTCGCACAGCAGCCGCGCGGAGGCCGCCAGGGCGCGGCTGCCCCGCACGGCGCTGGGCTGCTCCCCACCGACGGTGCGGACCACGGTCGTGGTGACGACCTGTCCGACCTGCGCGATGCCGACCAGCCACGACCGTTGCGGGGACCCCCAGCCCTCGAGGTCGAGCAGCTGTCGCCCGGTCGCCGACGCGGGCCACGTCGAAGGTGCGGTCGAGCTGCAGCTCCCCGCCCTCGCAGCCGGCGAACCACTCGAGCACCCGGTCGTAGGCGCCGGCCGCCTCCTCCTCCGAGGCGGACATCTCGACGGCCTGCACCACGGTCCGCGCCGGCCGGCGACGGGCCTCCGAGGTCTGCACGATCGTGGCCAGGCCGCCGGGGTCGGCGAAGCGCTCCTGCTGGCACACGTAGTTGATGCCGCTCGCCGGAGGTGTTGTCGTGGGTGTCGGTGATCCGCCACCGCGTGTCCGGGTCGAGGGTGCGCAGGTCCGCCGGCCCGAGCAGGTCGTCGGCGGACGGCAGCGTGGACTCGGGGTCGGGGAGGGGCTCGAGACGAGGGTGTCCGCCGCCTCCGTGCCGGGCCCGGCGGACGGATCGGCCGGGGAGCCGACCGCCGACGACTGGGGAGCCGTGCGCCGTGTCGAGCGGCTCGTGGGCGAACGCGCCCGAGCCCACGGCGAGGAAGGTCGCCACCGCCGCGGCGACGACGGCTGTGGGTGCGCCGGCGGTTGCGCCCCTCGCGCCGGACCGCCGCCGGGCGGGGGAGCGCGGCGTGCGAGGCGGCGCCGGCGAGCGCGAGCAGCGGGCCGCGCACCGTCGGCGGAGTCGGTGCCGAGCGCGGAGGCGACACCGGCCGTCGCCGACTGCAGCTGCCGCTCGAGCGTCTCCTGGGTGAGGTTGAGCTCCCGGGCGGCCACGTCGAGCGGCACGCCGGCGAGGTGCACCATGCAGCAGGGCACGCCGCTCGGCGCCGGAGAGCCCGTGCAGGGCGTCGAGCACCGGCCCGGTCCTCGGCCGACAGGTCCCGGGTGCGCTGCCAGAGGCGGGCGGTGTGCCGACGCTGGGCCAGCGCCCAGGCGCGTGGGCGGACCCAGTCCCGCGGGTCGTCGTACGCCTCCACCTTGCGCCAGTGGTGCCAGGCCGCCGACGTAGGCGTCGCGGACGGCGCGCTCGGCAGCGGCCAGGTCACCGGTCAGCGCGAACGTCTGGTGGACCAGGGCGCGCCGGGTCTTGAGGTAGAAGGAGTCGAACTGCTCCTCCGCGCGCATGGAACCGCACCCTCCCTCGCTTGCCGGCCAGCACTCGAACGGTACCGCGGGCGCCCGGGGCCATGCGACGCCCGCGCGTCGGCGTGGGAGCGTGACCGGCCGCGCCGGGTCGGGGAAGATCGCCGAGATGACCGATCTGCTCAGCGCCGACCACCGCACCTCGCCGCCCCCGCCGGCCGCCCGCCCGGGCAGGCCGCCGGTCCTCGCCGCGGTCGTCGGCGCCCTCGTGTCCGCCGGCAGCATGCTGCTGCTGACCGTCGCGGTGGCGCTGGCGGGATGGTTCGCCGCCGACGCCGGGAGGTACGGCGACACCCGGGACGCCATCCGCGCCGGGGCCGACGCGTGGCTGCTCGCCCACGGCGCCGGGATCAGCCTCGACTCCGCGACCGTGACGGTCCTGCCGCTCGGGCTGACCCTGCTGTGCGCCGCGGTGACCTACCGGGCCGGCCGCTGGGTCGCGCGGACGGCCGGACTGGGCCGCGACCCCGCCGAGCTCCGGCTCGCGCTCCACGCGGCCGGGATGCTGGCGGTGGTCTAC
The DNA here is from genome assembly GCA_963747975.1 of uncultured Actinomycetota bacterium. Classification (GTDB taxonomy): domain Bacteria; phylum Actinomycetota; class Actinomycetes; order Propionibacteriales; family Nocardioidaceae; genus Nocardioides_C. Next base: position 666,201 of record CAVVHI010000003.1, on the reverse strand, counting down.
GCGGTCGTCGCGATGCTCGTGGCGGTGGTGGCCACCCATCCCCGCGCCGAGGCCGGCCTGCTCCGCGCGCTCGGCGGAGGGTTCCTGCTGGCGGCGCTCGCCGGGGGAGCCGGAGTCCTGGCTGGCGTCCGGGATCGCCCGCTCGCTGCTGGCGGCCGCCCCGTCGTGGCTGCGTGCCGTGCTGCCGGCGGCCGCCTGGCCATCCTGCTCGTGCTGGCGGCGGTCGGCGTTCCTGGTCGCCGGCTCGCCTGCTCGCCGACTTCGGGACGGCCGCCACGGTGCTCTCGCGCCTGCACGCCGACGGGCCCGACGGCCTGCTCTACACCCTCGTCGGGATCGCCTTCGTGCCCAACGCGGTGCTGCTCGGTGGCGCCTACCTGCTCGGCCCGGGCTTCGCCGTCGGTGCCGGCACCGTGGTGTCGCCGACGGCGGTGGTGCTCGGCCCGCTGCCGGCGTTCCCGTTGCTCGCCGCGCTGCCGGACGCCGGTGGGCCACCCCCGCCTGGACCACCGCGCTGGTCGGCGTGCCCGTCCTGGCCACCGCGGTCGGTGTCGCCCTGGTCCTGCGCGCCCGGCGGCACCGACCGGCTCGACCCCGGCGCGCTGCACGGGCTGCTCGCCGGCCTGCTCGCCGCGCTCGCGCTCGTCGGCCTGGTGATGCTGGCGGGCGGGGCGGCCGGACCCGGGCGGATGGCCGACGTGGGCGCCGACGGCCTGCCCGTCCCCCTCGCGTCTCGCCGTGTCGCTGCTGGCTCCGGCGGCCTCGTCGGCGGCCTCGCGCGGCCGCCGGTGGGGCACGACGTCGTACCTGCCGGCACCCTGAGACCGACGGCGGCTCGGTAGCCTGGTGTCCGTGCCCGCCACCATCCCCACGATCGCCGGCCGGACCCTGCACCGGCCCGCCCGGGTCGTCGTCCTCGTCTCCGGCGCCGGCACCAACCTCCAGGCCCTCCTCGACGCCTGCGGCGACCCCGCGTACGGCGTCTAGGTGGTCGCCGTGGGCGCGGACCGCGACGGCATCGAGGGCCTCGCCCGCGCCGAGCGCGCCGGCATCGCGACCTTCGTCCGGCGGGTCAAGGACTTCGACACCCGCGCCGACTGGGACCGCGCGCTGACCGAGGCCTGCCGCGAGCACGACCCCGACCTTGTGGTGCTCGCCGGGTTCATGAAGCTGACCGGCGAGTCGTTCCTCGCCGAGGTACGGCGGACGCTGCGTCAACACCCACCCCGCGCTGTCGCCGTCGTTCCCCGGCATGCACGGCCCCGCCGACGCGCTGGCCTACGGCGTGAAGGTCACCGGCGCGACCCTCTTCGTCGTCGACGCCGGCGTCGACACGTGGCCCATCGTCGAGCAGATCGTGGTCCGCGTCGAGGACGGCGACGACGTCGAGTCCCTCCACGAGCGGATCAAGGTCGCCGAGCGCGAGATGCTCGTGACCTGCGTGGGCCGGATGGCCCGAGAAGGTATCACCATCACCGACAGGAAGGTCCGGTTCGGCCAGTGACGACGCAGCAGCAGGCAGAGGACGGAGGCGGCCCGATCAGGCGGGCGCTGGTGTCGGTCTACGACAAGAGCGGGCTCGAGGAGCTGGTCACCGGGCTGCACCGGGCCGGGGTGGCGATCGTGTCCACCGGGTCCACCGCCGCCCGCATCGCCGACGCCGGGCGTGCCGGTGACGAAGGTCGAGGAGCTGACCGGCTTCCCGGAGTGCCTCGACGGCCGGGTGAAGACGCTGCACCCGAAGGTGCACGCCGGCATCCTCGCCGACCTGCGGCTGGGCTCCCACCGCGAGCAGCTCGAGGAGCTCGGGGTCGAGCCGTTCGACCTCGTCGTGTCGCAACCTCTACCCGTTCACCGAGACCGTCGCCTCCGGCGCCGCGCCCGACGAGTGCGTGGAGCAGATCGACATCGGCGGGCCCTCGATGGTCCGCGCCGCGGCGAAGAACCACCCCAGCGTCGCGATCGTCACCTCGCCCGCCCGGTACGCCGACGTGCTCGCCGCCGTGGAGGAGGGCGGGTTCACCCTCCAGGAGCGGCAGGCGCTCGCCGCCGAGGCGTTCGTGCACACCGCCACCTACGACGTCGCGGTCGCCGGCTGGATGGGCAACGTGCTCACCGACACCTCCGCGGGCACCGGCTTCCCCGCCTGGATGGGTGCCACCTGGGACAGGAGCGCGGTGCTGCGCTACGGCGAGAACCCGCACCAGCGCGCGGCGCTCTACACCGACGGCTACGCGCTCGCAGCCGGGGCTCGCCCAGGCCACCCAGCTGCACGGCAAGGAGATGTCCTACAACAACTACGTCGACGCGGACGCCGCCCGGCGTGCGGCCTTCGACTTCGACCGTCCGGCCGTGGCGATCATCAAGCACGCCAACCCGTGCGGCATCGCGATGGGTGCCGACGTCGCGGAGGCCCACCGCAAGGCCCACGCCTGCGACCCGCTCTCGGCGTTCGGCGGCGTGATCGCCACCAACGTGCCGGTCAGCAGGGCGATGGCCGAGCAGGTCGCCGAGATCTTCACCGAGGTCGTCGTCGCGCCCGGCTACGAGCCCGGCGCCGTCGAGGTGCTCAGCGCGCAAGAAGAACATCCGGCTGCTGCAGTGCGCGCCGGCCGAGCGCGGCGGGGTCGAGCTGCGGCCGATCTCCGGGGGCCTCCTGCTGCAGGCCCGCGACGCCGTCGACGCCGAGGCCGACGACGGCGGGGACGACCCGTCGGCGTGGCGGCTGGTCTCGGGCGACCCCGCCTCCGACGAGGTGCTCGCCGACCTCGCGTTCGCCTGGACGGCGTGCCGCTCGGTGAAGTCCAACGCGATCCTGCTCGCCGCCGACGGCGCCTCCGTCGGGGTCGGCATGGGCCAGGTCAACCGGGTCGACTCCGCCCGGCTCGCGGTCTCGCGCGCCGGTGACCGCGCCGCCGGCTCGGTGGCCGCGTCCGACGCTTTCTTCCCCTTCCCCGACGGCCTGCAGATCCTCCTCGACGCCGGCGTCACGCGCCGTCGTGCAGCCCGGTGGGTCCGTCCGGGACGAGGAGGTCGTCGAGGCGGCGAGGGCGGCCGGCGTGACGATGTACCTCACCGGCACCCGGCACTTCTTCCACTGATTGGCAGGATGGACACGTGACGGCACAGATTCTGGACGGCAAGAAGACCGCCTCCACCATCAAGGCGGAGCTGACCGAGCGGGTCGCCGAAGCTCGCGGAGCAGGGCGTGGTGCCGGGGCTGGCCACCATCCTGGTCGGCGACGACCCCGGCAGCCGGTGGTACGTCGCCGGCAAGCACCGCGACTGCGCCGAGGTGGGCATCGAGTCGATCCGGGTCGACCTGCCCGAGGACGCCGCGCAGTCCGAGGTCGAGGACGCGATCGCCCGGCTCAACGCGGACCCGGCCTGCACCGGCTACATCGTGCAGCTTCCGTTGCCCGCGCACATGGACGAGAACCACGTCCTCGGCCTGATCGACCCGGCCAAGGACGCCGACGGGCTGCACCCGACGAACCTCGGCTGGCTGGTCCTCGGCAAGGAGGCGCCGCTGCCCTGCACGCCGAACGGGATCGTGGAGCTGCTCCGCCGGCACCGGGTCCCGATCGCCGGCGCGGAGGTCTGCGTGGTCGGCCGGGGCGTCACCGTGGGCCGGCCGCTCGGCCTGCTCCTCACCCGGCGCAGCGAGAACGCCACGGTCACCCTGTGCCACACCGGCACCCGGGACCTGGCCAAGCACACCCGCGAGGCCGACATCGTGGTGGCCGCGGCCGGCGTCACCGGGATCATCTCCGGGGACATGGTCAAGCCGGGCGCCGCGGTGCTCGACGTCGGCGTCTCCCGCGACGCGGACGGCAAGATCGCCGGTGACGTGGCTCCCGACGTGTACGACGTCGCGGGCTGGGTCTCGCCGAACCCTGGCGGGGTCGGCCCGATGACCCGGGCCATGCTGCTGGCCAACATCGTCCGCGCCGCCGAGCAGTCGCTGACCGGCTGAGCCCGAGTGGATCCCGAGGACGGTGCCGACCGGAGACCCCAGACCATCGGCGGCGGGGTGTACCTGCTCGTCGTGGCCTCGGCGCTCGTCGGGCTGGCGATCACCGTGCTCGGCGCCTGGCGCACCGGCGTGATCTGGATGGGCGCCGGCCTGCTCGTGGGCGGGTCGGCCCGGCTGGTGCTGCCCGGACGGCAGGCGGGGATGCTGCGGGTGCGGCACAAGGCCTCCGACGTGGCGATGATGCTGCTGGTCGGCGTCGCCCTGATCGTGCTGGCGGTCGTTGTGCCGCCCCAGCCGGGTGCCGCCTAGCCGGACCCGGCCGTGCACCGGCCGGGTCCGTGCCGTGCACCCGGCCGGGTCCGGGTCAGTCGCCGGGACGCTCCCGGGCCATCAGCATGTGGTACAGCAGGATCAGCTGGGTCAGTGCGAGCGGCTCGCTGCGCTCCCCGGGGTTGATCTCGCCGAGCCTGTCCGGTGGGCCGCCGGTGGCGGCGAGCTCCTCCCAGATCACCTTCTCGAGCTGCTTGGTCTCCTCGGTCGAGGCGTGGCCGTGCACGTGCAGGCAGTCGGTGGGCGTGCCGTCCTGGTCCCGCATGATCTTCAGGTGCATCGCGGTGCGGTGGTCGTCGGTGAGCACGCTCGCCAGCGCCGGGTGCTGGATCGTCGGGCGCAGCATCAGCTCGGCCGACAGCGGCGTGCCCGGCGGGTCCTGGCGCGACGCGATCGGCGCGAAGCGCACCACGATGTCGGCCTGCCGGCGCTGCGGCCGGATGAACGCCTCCGACTCGGGCTCGCGGCGCTCGAGCTCGGCGAGGACCTGGTCGACGGTGTACCCGCGCTTGCCGGTGTCCCGCTTGACCTTCCACTCCCGCCGGATCTCCTCCGGAGGGTCGAGGAACACCTTCACGTCGAAGCAGGCCCGGGTCAGCTTCGTCGACAGCGGGTGCAGGCCCTCGATGATCACGAACTCCTTGGGCTCGACGTACTCCGGCCGGGTGAAGGTGCCCGTGCTGTGGTCGTACACCGGCTTGAGGATCGGCCGGCCCAGGGCGAGCAGCTGCAGGTGCTGCTCCATGATGTCGATGTAGTTGCAGTCCGGGTGGAGCGGCGTGAACGGCAGCTGCCTGCGCTCGGCGCGGTCGTACCGGTGGTAGTCGTCGACGCAGATCGACGTACACCTGTCCTCGCCGATCGCCTCCACGAGGCCCTTGGTGAGCGTGGTCTTGCCCGACGCCGAGTCGCCCGCGATCGCGAGCATCACCGGCCGCGGCCTGCTCTCCACGGCCGTCGACCGCGTCATCTTGATGATCTTGTCCGGCATGGCGGCTACTCCTTCGCGGTGGTGCGGTCGGTCGCGTCGTTGCGAGTGCCGAGAGCGGTGTGGACCCGCGCGGCCACGGCCTGCGGGGTGATCCCGAAGTGGGCGAGCACGGCGTCGCCGGGCCCGGAGACGCCGAACTCGTCGATGCCGTGGGCGGCGTCGGCGACCCCGAGCCAGCCGGTCCGGACGCCGGCCTCGACGCTGACGGTCACCGGCGCGGTGCCGACGGCGTCGCGTACGTCGACGTAGCGCTCGCGCCACGGCACGGACAGCACCCGGACCGCCACGCCGTCGCCGGCCAGGAGCTCCGCCGCGGCCACGGCGACCGCGACCTCGGACCCGCTGGCGACGACGTCGACCACCGGCCGCTCGTGGTCGACGACGACCCGGGCGCCGTGCGCGGTGAGGAAGGTGTGCGGAGCCGGACCGAGCGACGGGACGGCCTGGCGGCTCAGCACCAGCACGGTGGGCCCGTCGGCGCGCTCGAGGGCCGCGCGCCACGCTGCGGCGGTCTCGTGGTCGTCGGCAGGGCGCAGCACCCGGACCCCCGGGATCAGCCGCAGCGACTCGACGTGCTCCACGGGCTGGTGGGTGGGGCCGTCCTCGCCGACCGCGACGGAGTCGTGGGTGAGCACGTAGACGACCGGCTGGTGCATCAGCGCCGACAGCCGCAGCGCCGGGCGCAGGTAGTCGCTGAAGACCAGGAAGGTGCTGCCGAACACCCGGAAACCGCCGTGCAACGACAACCCGTTCAGCACCGCCGCCATCGCCGCCTCCCGGACCCCGAAGTTGACCACGGAGCCGGAGAAGTCGTCGGCGGTGACCGCCGGGGCGCCGGTGGCGGTGCCGGTGGAGCCGGCCAGGTCCGCCGAGCCCCCGACCAGCTCGGGCAGGGCCGCGGTGAGCGCCCGCAGCGCCGCCTGGGACGACTGCCGGGTGGCGCGGTCCGCGCCGAGGGCCACCTCGGCCAGGACCGCCTCGAGGTCGGGCAGCTCGCGCGCCCGGGTGCGACGCCACTCGGCCGCGCGCTCGGGCGCCTCCCGTTCGAGGTCGGCGAGCCGGGCGGCCCAGGCCTCGTGCTCGGCGGCGCCGACGGCGGCGAGCTCCTCGCAGCGTGCGCGCACCGCGGCGGGCACGGTGAACGGTTCCGCGGTCCATCCCGCCGCCGCCTTCGCCGCGGCCAGGACCTGGGGCCCGAGCGGGGCGCCGTGCGCCTTGGGGGTGCCCTCGACGCCGGGGGCACCGTGGCCGATGACCGTGCGCACGGCGACGAAGCTGGGTCGCGGGTCGGCCTTGGCCGCGGTGATCGCCGCGTCGACGGCGCCGATGTCGGTGCCGTCCTCGACGCGGAGCACGTGCCACCCGTAGCCGGCGAAGCGGGCGAGCTGGTCGTCGGTGCAGGACTGCTCGGCCGGGCCGTCGATGGTGATGTCGTTGTCGTCCCACAGCACGACCAGCCGGCCCAGACGCAGGTGGCCCGCCAGCGAGGCGGCCTCGTGGCTGATCCCCTCCATCAGGCAGCCGTCGCCGACGATGACGTAGGTGTGGTGGTCGGTGAGCTCGGGGTAGCGGGCGGCCTGCATCCGTTCGGCGAGGGCCATGCCCACGGCGGTGGCGATGCCCTGCCCGAGCGGGCCGGTGGTGGTCTCCACGCCGTCGGTGTGGCCGTGCTCCGGGTGGCCGGGGGTGGCCGAGCCGAGCTGACGGAACCGCCTCAGCTGCGTCATCGGCAGGTCGTAGCCGAAGACGTGCAGGAGGGAGTACAGCAGCGCCGAGCCGTGCCCCGCCGAGAGGACGAACCGGTCGCGGTCCGCCCACGACGAGGCGCTCGGGTCGTGCCTGAGGTGTCGGCTGAACAGCGTCCAGGCCATGGGGGCGGCACCCATCGGCATCCCGGGGTGGCCGCTCTGCGCCTCCTCGACCATGTCCGCGGCGAGGAACCTCAGCGTGTCGACGGCGAGCCGGTCGACGTCGGTGTGGGCCCCGGCGGTGGTGCCGGCGTGGTCGGTCATCGTCATGTCAGGCCACCTCGTCCACGCGGGCGCCGCGGGCCCGGTCGGCCCGCGCGCGCAGCTCCCGGACCGCGGCCGGCTTGCCGCCGGGCCAGGAGTACAGCCAGCTGCCGGAGATGAACACGTCGGCCCCGGCCGCAGCGGCCCCGGCCACGGTCGCGTCGGTGATGCCGCCGTCGACCTCCAGCTCGACGTCGTACCCGGAGGCGTCGATCATCCGGCGCAGCTCGGCGACCTTCGCCTCCACGGAGGCGATGTAGGCCTGGCCGCCGAAGCCGGGGTTCACGGTCATCGGCAGCACCAGGTCGGTCTCGGACAGCACGTGGGCGACGGTGGCGGCCGGCGTGTGCGGGTTCAGCGCGACGCCGGAGCGGGCACCCAGGTCCCGGATCCGGCCCAGCGTGCGGTGCAGGTGCGTGCAGGCCTCGGCGTGGACGATCACCAGCTCGCAACCGGCCTCGACGTAGGCCGGCAGCAGCCGGTCCGGGTCGGCGACCATCAGGTGTGCCTCGAACTCGACGCTCGAGTGCGGCCGGGCGGCGGCGATGACGTCGGGCCCGAAGGTGAGGTTGGGGACGAACACGCCGTCCATCACGTCCCACTGGATGCGGTCCACTCCCGCGGCGCACAGCTCGGCGACCTCCTCGCCGAGACGGGAGAAGTCGGCGGGCAGGACGGAGGGGACGATCCGGGTCGGGTGGGTGGTGGTCATGTCGGTCCTCGTCGATGGGGGAACGGGGAGCCTCCATCAGACCGGGTACGGCGGTGCGGCGACTCACCCCTGAGGGTGTAACGGGTGGTGACCTCCCGGTGGGGCGGGTCGTCCCGTGGACGGGCGTGGCTGGTGTGGCCCGCACCACATACCCTAGGGGGTATGACGCAACCGGTGATCCGACTGGTCATGGTCGACGACCACGAGATGGTCCTGCACGGCGTGAAGGCCATGCTCGACCACTTCGGCGCGGACGTGCAGGTGGTCGGCACCGCGACGAACCTCGAGGACGCGATGTCGCTGGTCACCACCGAGCGGCCCGACGTGGTGCTCTGCGACATCCGGCTGGGCAAGGACAGCGGTCTGGACCTGTGCCGGCAGGCGAAGGCGGTCAGCCCCGGCACGCACGTGGTGTTCCTGACCGTCTACGAGGACGAGCAGTACCTCTACCAGGCACTGCGGGTGGGAGCCTCGGGCTACATCCTCAAGCGGGTCGACGGTCCCGAGCTGGTCGGCCACCTGCGTCGTGCGCTGGAGGGGGACGTGGTGATCGACCCGGCGCTCGCGGGGCGGATCGCGCTCTCCGCGGCACGGATCAACGCCGGCGAGTTCTGGCCCGGGGCGCACCTGGGTCTCACCCAGCGCGAGAGCGAGGTGCTGGCGCTGCTGGTCTCCAACCACTCCAACAAGGGCGTCGCCGCCAAGCTCGTGGTCAGCGAGGACACGGTCAAGACCCACATCCGCGGGCTGTACCGCAAGCTGGGCGTCTCCGACCGCGGGGGAGCGGTCGCGGTCGCCCTGCGCGAGGGACTGTTCCGGTGACGCCGACCGAGGCCATGCACGACCTCGTCCTGGCGCCGGGCGAGGTGGACCTGGCCGCTGTGGCCCGGCTGTTCACCGAGATGCTGGACGCCGACGGCGCCGTGGTGTTCCTGGTCGACGAGGACGGTCGCCAGCTCGAGGTCGGGGCGGCCCACCCGCCGCCGCCGGACGACGACCGCTCGCTGCGGATCCCGGTGGGGTACGGCGTCACCGGGCTCGTGGCCCTCAACGCACGGCCGGTAGCCCTGGTCGACGACCTGCCACGCAACCCCGCGCACCGGCGGCTGCTCGGGCTGGGGCCCGACGAGGCCGTCTCGCGGCTCTGCGTCCCGGCGCGCGCGCTCGGCGGCCCGGTCGTGGCGGTGGTGGCCGTGCACCGCCGCAGCTCACAGGGCTTCACCGCCGACGACCTCGCCGGCAGCGGGCGCTGCGCGGACCTGCTGGGTCTCCGGCTCTGCGCCCAGGGGCTGCTGGGGGCCGCCGAGCAGCATCGCGGCGAGCGTGACCGGCTGATCGCCCAGGCGGTCTCGGCCCAGGAGTCCGAGCGGCGGCGCATCGCCGGGGACCTGCACGACGGCGTCACCCAGGCGCTGGCGTCGCTCGCCTTCCACCTGTCCGCCGCGGAGGTCGGCCTGTCCGCGCTCGGCGAGGCCACCCGGGGTCTTGCCGACGTGAAGGTCCAGATCCGGGAGGCACGCCGTCTGGCCGGGCTCGCCTACGACGAGACGCGGGCGGCGATCCACGGCCTGCACAGCCTGCTGCTCGACGACCTCGGCCTCGTCGCGGCGCTGGAGTCGCTGACCCAGAACGTCCCGCAGCTCGACATCGAGTACCGCGGCGACCCCGCGGAACGGATCGGTGAGGTCCCCGACCACATGGCCGCGGTGCTGTACCGCATCGCGCAGGAGGCGGTGAACAACGCCGTGAAGCATGCCGACGCCGGCCATGCCGTGCTCTCCCTGCGGCGCGTGGGGAGCTCGCTCGTGCTCGGCGTCACCGACGACGGTGTCGGGTTCGACGCCGAGCAGGTCCGCGCCCGGACGCGGACCACCGAGCTGGGGGAGCACTACGGACTCGCGACGATCGCGGAGCGCTGCGCGCTGATCGGTGCCACGCTGCGCATCGACTCGGCCGCGGACCGGGGCACGGCCGTGATGGTCGAGCTACCCCTGGCTCTCGGTGCCTGACCGCACCAGGCCGCCTCGGCCCGGTGGGACGGTCACGCCGGGGCGTGCTCGACGCGCTCGGCGCAGTGCTCGGCGAACCGCCGGACCGCGTCCCACTCGGTGTAGACGTAGTCGCGGGAGGTGTCGACGCCGAGCTCTCCCGGCTTCTCCTGGGCGATCTTCTTCATCAGGTGCCGTTTGACGAAGCCGTAGTGGGTGTAGAGCAGTGCGCCGCCGAACAGCGCGACCTGGTCGGGATGCCACCCGGTCTCGGCCTGGAACCGGGCGACGTACCCCTCCGCCTCCTCGACGTCGCCGTGGGCGGCGAGGCTCACGGAGAAGAAGGCCGACGGCAGCCGGGCGAGCGTGTCGAGGTTCCTCCGCACGAGGTCGACCACGTGCTTGTCGTGCTTGCCCATGTGCACCGACGCTCCGATGATCACCGCGTCGTACCCGTCGGGCAGCGTGCCGGGCAGGCTCTGGATGTCGACGGTGTCCACCTCGTGCCCTCGGTCGCGGAGCACGTCCGCGACGACGTCGGCGATGTCGGCGGTCTGTCCCTCGGTGGTCCCGTACGGGACGAGGATCCGGGCCATGGCGGCCTCCTTGCGGCTCCGGCTCCTGCAGCGCCGGGCTCCAGGAGCACTCGGATCCAGGCTCGCGCGGATGACCGCGCGTGGCCAGTGGCCAACGTCCCGCGCCGCGGGCGGACCGGGGAGGGCCTCACCCCGTCCGGGTCAGGAGCCACGACGGGCCGACGGACGAGCCCCCGGCGGCCGCGACCCGCTCCCGCAGCGCCTGGTCCGCGGTCACCACCGTCACGGCCTCCGCCTGCCTGCCCCAGGTGCGGACCTGCTCCACGATCGTGTCGTCCCCCGAGCCGGTCGCGTGGACGGTACGCACCGCGCCGTCCTCACCGGCCGGCTGTCCGCTCCGGGCGTCCCCTTCGAGGACGAGCACGACGGCGTCGTACCCGAGGTCCGTCGCGACGAGGCCCTCGTGGAGCCGCCGCGCCGCACCGGCCCGATCCCGCCACCAGCCGTTGGGTCGGCTGCCGACCACGTTGGCACCGTCGACGATGAGCACCTGCACGGTCCCGAGCCTAGGCTCGCGGTCGGTCGTGACCGAGCCGGATGGTCATCTCCACGGTCACGTCGTCACCCTGCGAAGGCGTCACGGCCTCCGGACCGCGGCCTGTCCGTCCCACCACTCGAGCACCCGGGTGGCGTAGAACGTCAGCCACCTCGACGGCTGCCCCGCCGCGGCGTCCACCTCGAACCACACCCGACCGGGATGCCGGCGCTCCTGCAGCCAGGTCCCGTCCGGCTGCCGTGCGGCACGGATGTGCTCCACCGCCTCGGCCAGACGCCGGTCGGGGTCGGTGCCGTCGTGCAGCGACGCGGCGCGGAAGTAGTCCGCGGCGTTCAGCACGCTGTAGAACCAGCGGAAGGGGTAGGCGAAGTGCAGTGCCCAGGGCGCCACCTGCTCGCCGGTCGAGAGTCTGCGGTACAGCCCGCGGACCAGCAGGTACTCCTCACCGCCGCGTCGGGCCTCACGCACGCGCGCCCCGTCGCCGGTGGCCCGCTCGTAGTCGAGGAGAGCCTTGAGGGCGTTGAGCGTGGAGTGGTACGACGACCGCACCGAACCGTCCACCCACTCGCAGTTCCACCCGCCGTCGGGCAGCCGGTGGGAGAGGAACCAGTCCACCAGGCCGTCCACGTCGGCGCCCAGCCAGAGCCCGTTGGACAGCGTCCAGGAGTTGATGCAGCAGTCCACCTCGCCGCCCCAGTACGGCAGGTCGTCGTACTCCCACCGGCTGTTCTCCGCGAGCCGTCCCGCCGTGTCGCCGAGCGCGGTGGCGTCCAGCCCCCACTCGCGCAGGGAGCTCAGCGACCAGGTGGTCGCCGTCCACGGCTGGCCGGCGTCGTCCTGCGCCTCCGGGCCGTGGAAGTCGAAGTCGCCGGGGAAGAAGGCGCCGCCGGCCCACTGCCCGTCGGGGTCCTGGAGGGCCAGCAGGCGCGCCCCGAACCCCTCCGTCGCCACCTTGTCGCGCGTCCGGGCCCAGACCTCGTCCGGCAGTCCCAGGAGGTCCCGCTCGACCTGCCAGCGCAGGGCGGGGTCGGAGTCGAGCAGCCAGTCGGCGAGCGCGGCCTGGGCCATGGGGCCACTACACCACCCGCGGGGAGGCTCGTCCAGATCCCGTGGCGTGCCGGCGCACCGAGGCGCCCGGGTGGTCGCCATTGCCTCGGAGGCGTCGTTCACGCCGCGGAGCTCGAGGACCGCCGCGGTGATCGCGCGCGCCCGAGGTCGTCCTCGAAGCCGGCGACCGGGGGCGCCTCGAGCTCCACCCCGGGCAGCAGCCGGTCCAGCCAGCGGGGCATCCACCACGCGGCGCGACCGGCGACGGCCATGATCGACGGCACCAGGACGAGCCGGACGAGGGTCGCGTCGATCGCGATGGCCACCGCGAGGCCGAAGCCGAACAGGTTCACCACCCGCTCGTCGTTGAGCATGAAGCTGGCGAAGACCACCACCATGACCGACGCCGCAGCGGTGATCACCCGCGCCGTGGCCGCGATGCCGTCCGCCATCGCCGAGCCGGCCTCGCCGGTGCGCAGGTACTCCTCGCGGACCCGGCTGAGGAGGAAGACCTCGTAGTCCATCGAGAGGCCGAACAGCACGGCGAACAGCATCATCGGCGCGAAGGACTCGATCGGTCCGGGCTCGACGCCGAGGACGTCGGCCAGCCAGCCCCACTGGAAGACGGCCACCACGGCGCCGTACGCCGCACCCACCGAGAGCAGGTTCATCACGGCGGCCTTGACCGGCACGAAGACGGACCGGAACTCGACGAGCAGGAGCAGGAGGCTGAGCCCGACGACGAAGCCCATGAACCACGGCATCCGCTCCTCGAGCCTGTCGGCGAGGTCGACCGACGTCGCGGTGGGTCCACCCACATGGACCGTCGGGCTGTCGGGCCCGTCCGCGGGCAGCTCCTCGCGCAGTCGGTGGACCAGGTCCTCGGTCCGCTGTTCGTCGGGTGACGTGGTCGGCACCACCGTGAGCACGGCGGTGTCCCCCTCGTCGTTCACGCGCGGCTGCGTGACCTGCTCCACGCCTTCCACGGCCGCGATCCGGGAGGCCAGCTCCGACGCCGACCGCCGCGTCCGGGCAGGGTTCGCGGCGTCGTGCTCGGCGGTGACCATCAACGGCCCGGTCCACCCCGGGCCGAACGACTCCGCGACGAGCTCGTAGGCGGCGCGCTCGGTGCTGTCCTCGGGGGCCGCGCCGTCGTCGGCGCTGCCCAGCCGCAGGTCCAGCAGCGGAGCCGCCATGGTGGCCAGCAGCGCAGCCGACAGCAGGAGGTAGGGCCAGGGACGGCGCTGGACGTGGCGGGTCCAGCGATGCCATCCGCTGACCCGGCCGTCAGCGTGGTCGAGCCGGGCCCTGCGCACCCGGAACCGGTCGAGGTCGTCGCCGAACACGGCCAGGAGCGCGGGCAGCAGCGTGACCGCAGCCAGCAGCGTGGCGGTCACGGTGATCGCGCTGGCCAGACCGAGCGTGGCGACGAACGGGATCCCGATGGCGTAGAGGGAGAGGATCGCGACGACCACCGTCGTCCCCGCGACGAGTACCGAGCGGCCGGCCGTCGACAGTGCGACCGGGATGGACTCCTGCGCGCGGTGGCCGGTCGCCAGCCCCTCACGGTGGCGGGTGACGACGAGCAGCGCGTAGTCGATGCCCACCCCGAGGCCGATCATCGCCGCGACGACCGGGCCGGCAGTCCCGATCGTGACGTGCTCGGCGGCCAGGAGGATGACTCCCATTCCGAGGCCGAGCGCGAGCACGGCGGTGACCAGCGGGACGAGCATGGCGAACACGGAGCCGAAGGCGACGAGCAGGACCAGGACCGCGGCGGCCAGACCGACCACCTCGCTGCCGGAGGGATGGTTCTCGCCGTCCAGGGCGGCCCCGCCGAGCTCCACCCGGGCCCCGAGCTCCTCCACCGCTCCGAACGCGTCCTCGACCGCCTCGATGCGGTCCGCGTCGATGTCGGCGGCCCGTTCGGTGAAGCGGACGGTGGCGACCGCGGTCTGCTCGTCGTCGGAGACCATGCCTGCGGCCGGCCCGTAGGGCGAGGTGGTGGAGGCGACCCCGTCCATCCCGGCGACCTCGTCCAGCGCGGCGTCGACGGCCGTGCGGACGCGGGTGCGGGTCGCTCCGCCCGGGTCGTGGACCACGACCTGCATGCCGTCACCGGACATCTGCGGGAACTTCGACGCGAGGGCGTCGTAGGCATCCTGTGAGTCGGTGTCCTCGACCGAGAGGTCGTTGCTGAACGACGCTCCGGAGGACTGGCCGGCGAGGAGGACCCCGCCGACGACCAGCAGCCAGGTGGCGACGACCAGCCACCTGCGGCGGACGGAGAACGTGGCGAGCGCGCGCAGCATCACGACTCCCCGGGGCTGTCGGAAGGGTTCATGGGCACCTCCAGAACGACGCGATGAAATGAGACATCGATGTCTCAGTTACCGGGAGCCTAGCGCACCTCGCCGACCGCGCCGCTCGCTAGGCTGTCGCCATGGCGAAGGCGGAGGAGCACGCGCGCGCCGACGTGGTCCGCAACCGTGCCGCTCTGCTCGACGCGGCAGCCGACGTGCTCGCCGTGGCTCCTCAGGCCTCCCTGGCCGAGGTCGCCACCCGCGCCGGGTTGGGTCGCGCCACGTTGTACCGGCACTTCGAGAGCCGCGAGGCGTTGAGCGCGGCGATCCGGCGCGAGGCCCTGGCCCGGGCGACGGCAGCCCTGGCCGGCGTCGACCTCGTCGGGTGCGACACGCGCGAAGGGGTGCGCCGCGCCGTCGCCGTGCTGGTCCCGCTCGGCGTCCGCTTCCGCATCCTGCTTGTCGAAGGAGCCGACGCCGACGAGGAGTTCGTCGCCGCGCGGCACGAAGCTCTCGCTCCGCTGCGGGAGGTGCTCAGCCAGGGCGCCCGGGCCGGCGAGATCCGCCGCGGCGCCGACCCGGCATGGCCGGCGCTGGTCCTCACGGGGCTGCTGATGGCCGCGGTGCGCGCTGTCGGCGCCGGGCTCGTCGACGCGGCCGACGCCCCGGACCGGGTGGTCGATGCCTTCTTCGAGGGCTTCGGCGCCTGACCCGACGACCGTGCCCGGAACCCGGCCTGGCTCCGGCCCAGGGTCACCTCGACGGGGCGGTCGAGGCGACCAGGTCGGTCACCGCCTCGTAGAGCTCGAGCCGGGGCGCCTCAGCGAAGCCCCATCGAGCCGGACACGTCCGGCTCCCACGGCAGGTCGGCCCCCTCCGCGACGCGCCGGTCGAGGGCGGCCGCGACGTCGTCGGGCCACGGGGCGGTGCGGCGGGTGCCCATGTCGATGTGGAGGAAGACCTCCTCCATCACGAAGCTCAGTCGCTTGTGCGAGTCGTCGAGCAGGTAGACCAGGGCGTGCGCGGCCCGCTCGGCGCGCCCGAGCAACCGCACCCGGGCCGACATCCGGTCGCCGGTGCGGAGCTCGGCGAGGTAGGACAGGTGGTGCTCGGCGGAGAAGCACGCGTGGCCGAGGGCCGGCCAGTTCTGCGGGATCCCCTGCTCGACCAGCGCCTCGTCGAGGCCCTCGCTCGCGATGCCGGTGTAGTGCCGGACGTTGAGGTGGCCGTTGACGTCCTCGAACGCGACCGGGACCGGCTGCTCGACGTACGCCGGCAGCGGGGCGAGCTGCTCGTACGTGGGGTGGGGTGCTCTCACGAGGTGTGACGATACCGGCCGCACCTCCGGCGGCGGCCTGCGGCCCGCACTCCGTGTCACGCGCCGGCGAGCCGCATCGGCGACCATGGCATGCCGAGGTAGCGCAGCACGTCCTCGGACTCCGCCGCGAGAGCAGTGACCTCCGTGGAGGACAGCGGCCGCAGCGGGTCGAGCGTCACCACGCCGTCGGAGAGGCGCCACAGGCCCGCGACACGACCGTCGACGAGGGCGGTCGCGCGGAACAGGCCGTTGGTGGTCACCACGCCCGTGTGCGCGCCGGTCACGAACGAACGGTCGGCCCATCCGTGCAGCACCGGGTCGAACATCCCGAGCAGCCGCGGCGGCGGGAGCCGCCCGGCGTCGGGTGCGCCGGCCGCGGCGCGCATCGTGTCCCCTGCGGGCCGCGTCCGGGCGGCGACCATGTCGAAGGCGCGGCGCGCGTCGGTGAGGGTGATCCCCGCGTAGGCGGCGAGGTCTTCGGCGGTCGCCGGACCGTGCCCGCTCAGGTACCGGCGAGCCAGCATCCCGAGGCACTCGTCACGCCCGGGCAGCGGTGGCCGCACCAGCCAGCGCTCGGGATCGACGAAGCACTGCTCGCCGTCGCGGACCGGCCCACGGACGAGTCGTCCGTGCAGGCTCGCGGCGAACAGGACGTGCACCAGGGCCTGGCCGGCGGTGGGGACGCCGGCAGACGCGAGCGCGGTCCGCAGGTCGTCCCGGCTCCTGGGCCCGCCGGCCACCGCCTCGGCGACCGCCTCCACCCCACGCCGGGTGGTCGGCTCGTCCAGCCCGAGCTGTGCCAGCCGCCGGGCACTGCCGGTGAGCAGCCGGGGTGCGGCGAGGCTGTGCAGCCACCAGTAGTCCTCGGACCCGACCAGGTGGAGGGTTCCTCGCAACAGCCAGGTCACCACCAGCGTGCGGCGCTCGCTGAGCGCCGCGTCGACGTCCCGCGCCGACGAGCCGTGGCTGCGTGCGCGTACGGCGAGCCGGAACGCTCGTGCGTCCTGGGCCTGGACGGCCAGAAGACGCTCCACGACCTCCTCGACGGTCCCGGCACCGGGTGGCACGAGCAGCTGCGCCCGGAGCCGGGCCGCGGCCACCCCGCTGCTCACCGTCATGACCCCGGATTCTGCCCCACCCGACACCCCGTCCGGCGGGCCACGCAGGTCGCGCAGGGACGAGTGGCGACTGCGGGCACGCCCGGTGCCGTCAGGCCGGGGACGCGGCGGCCCGCCGGCGGCCGACGGCGCGTGAGGCACGGCGGCAGTTGTCCAGCAGCGCCCGCTGGGCGGCGTCGACGTTCGCCGGGTCGCCCCTCCAGGTCCGCAGCGCGTCGCTGACCAGGGCCCGTCCGAAGGAGTAGGTCAGGGCCCATGGCGCGTCGACGGCCAGCTCGTTGACCGCCCCGAGATAGGCGCAGGCCTGCTCGCTGGAGTGGCCGCCGGAGAGGAACGCGACCCCGGGGACGTCGGCCGGGACGTGGCGGTGGAGCACGCCGAGCGTGGTCGCCGCGACGGTGTCGGTGGAGACCGGAGGTCCGTCCAGACCGGGGGTGACCAGGTTCGGCTTGAGCACGATGCCGGTGCGGTCGACCCGGTTGCGCTCGAGGTGGTCGAACACCGCCGACAGGGCCGCGACGGTCGTCTCGCCGGAGGCTTCGATGCCGTGGGGTCCGTTGCAGAGGACCTCCGGCTCGACGATCGGCACGATCCCGTGCTCCTGGCACAGGGCGGCGTAGCGCGCGAGGGCGTGGGCGTTGGCCTCCAGCGCGTAGCCGCTCGCGTTGGTCACGTCGATCACCGCCCGCCACTTGGCGAACGCGGCCCCGCTCGCGGCATAGGCGGCCAGGCGCCCGCCGAGCCCGTCGAGGCCCTCGGTGACGGTGGCGCCGCCACCTCCGGGAAGGGGGGAGACCCCGGCGTCGACCTTCACCCCGGGCAGGACGCCGCGCTCCCGACAGGCCTCGGGGAAGGGCTGTCCGTCGGCCAGTGTCTGGTTGAAGGTCTCGTCGGAGAGGATGATCGCGCTGACGGACGTCGACAGTGCCGGTGCGGTGAGCAGCAGCTCCCGGTAGTCGCGCCGGGTGGTCGCGGTCGCCTCGACGCCTTCGGCCTCGAGGCGCGCCGACATCGTCCGGATGCTCTCGTCCGCGGCCAGGATCCCCCTCCCGGCGTCCACCATCGTGGTTGCGACGTGGTCGAGCTCGGACACGGTGGCCTCCTGGCGGTCGGGTTCGGTACGGCCCTACCGTCCTGGCGCGGCCGCCTCGGCCGACTCACCCGTGGGGGCGGTCGAACAGGTGAAACGCGTCCCCGCCGACCTGGTCCGTCGAGGTGATGTGACTCAGGAACAGCTCGGCGCTCGGGGTGGGGGTGTCCGTGGTCGCGACGTGCCAGGGCCGGTCGACAGGTGTGCGCGGCACGGGCACCCGCTCCAGCACCCCACGCTCGAGGTCGGCGAGGACGGCGTCCTCGTGCACGAGCGTCACGCCGAGCCCCTCCCGCGCCGCGGCGACGACCGCCCCGTGGGTGCCCAGGGTCAGCGTCGGCGGCGATGCGTCCAGGGAGGTGAGCAGCCCGAGCGTGGTGTCCCTGGTGCCCGAGCCGGGCCCGCGGAGAAGCCAGGTCGTGGTCAGCGGGTCCGGCACGTGGCCGGGAGCCGCGACCACGACGAGACGGTTGCGGCGCCGGGCCCGGGTGCGCAGGCCGGAGCCCCGCGGTGGCCTGCCGGCGACGACCAGGTCGGTCCGGTGGTCACCGAGCTCCGCGAACAGGTCGTCGCGGGGCAGCACCGACAGGCTGAGGTCCACCTCGGGGAACCGGCGCCGGAAGGAGGCGAGCAGCGGCGGGACCACGTGCTCGCTGGCCGTCGACACCGCACCGATCCGGAGAAGTCCCCGCTCGGCGGACCGGACCGAGGCCTGGGCCTCCTCGAGGAGGCCCAGCATCCGGCGGCAGTAGCCGGCGAAGACCACGCCCGCCTCGGTGACCCGGACCCCGCGACCCTCCTTGGCCAGGAGGGCGGTGCCGAGGTGCCTCTCGAGGGCCGCGACCGCCGCCGACACCGCCGGCTCGGTCACGTGCAGCACGCTCGCGGCACTGCGCACGCTGCCGTGGTCGACGACCTCGAGAAAGGTGCGCATCCGAGCCCAGGTCACCGCCGTCATGCCGCGAGGCTACCGCAACACCATAGTCAGCACTTAAGTGAACGCAGCGATCATTCACTTGTCCTTGTGACGCGCAGCGTCGACTCTGGTGTTGGCCGCACCGGCCGGACCGTACTCGTGCAGGAGGCAGGACATGGCAGAAGCCACCAAGGACCGCTGGGACCCGGGGGTCCAGAGCTACGCAGGGATGGGGTACTGGAATCCCGACTACCAGCCCAAGGACACCGACGTGCTCGCCGTGTTCCGGGTGACCCCCCAGGACGGCGTCGACCCGGTCGAGGCCGCGGCTGCCGTCGCCGGCGAGTCCTCCACCGCGACCTGGACCGTGGTGTGGACCGACCGGCTCACCGCCAACAGCCACTACCAGGCGAAGGCCTACCGGGTCGAGGAGGTGCCCGGCCGGCCGGGGGAGTACTTCGCCTACATCGCCTACGACATCGACCTGTTCGAGGAAGGCTCGATCGCGAACCTGACCTCCTCCATCATCGGCAACGTGTTCGGCTTCAAGCCGCTCAAGGCCCTGCGCCTGGAGGACATGCGGATCCCGGTCGCCTACGTGAAGACGTTCCAGGGCCCGGCGCACGGCATCGTGATGGAGCGCGAGTACCTCAACAAGTACGGACGCCCGCTGCTCGGTGCCACGATCAAGCCCAAGCTGGGGCTGTCCGCCCGCAACTACGGCCGGGTGATCTACGAGGGCCTGCGCGGCGGCCTGGACTTCACCAAGGACGACGAGAACATCAACTCCCAGCCGTTCATGCGGTGGCGCGACCGCTTCCTCTTCGCCATGGAGGGGGTCAACAAGGCGATGGCGGAGACCGGCGAGGTCAAGGGCCACTACCTCAACGTCACCGCCGGCACCATGGAGCAGATGTACGAACGGGCCGAGCTCGCCAAGGAGCTCGGCAGCGTCGTGGTCATGATCGACCTGACGATCGGCTACACCGCGATGCAGTCCATGGCGCACTGGGCACGCAACAACGGCGTCCTGCTGCACCTGCACCGCGCGGGCCACTCGACGTTCACCCGGCAGAAGACGCACGGCGTCAGCTTCCGGGTGCTCGCGAAGTGGTCGCGGCTGATCGGCGTGGACCACCTCCACGCCGGCACCGTGGTCGGCAAGCTCGAGGGCGATCCCGCCACGACCAAGGGCTTCTACGACACGCTGCGTGACGACCACATCCCCGCGAACATGGCCAACGGGATCTTCTTCGACCAGGACTGGGCGAGCATGCCGGGCGTCATGCCGGTCGCGTCGGGCGGCATCCACGCCGGCCAGATGCACCAGCTGCTCGACTACCTCGGCGAGGACACGATCCTGCAGTTCGGTGGCGGCACCATCGGCCACCCGCTCGGCATCGCCGCCGGTGCCGAGGCCAACCGGGTTGCGCTCGAGGCCATGATCAAGGCCCGCAACGAGGGCCGCGACTTCCTCCGCGAGGGCCCCGACATCCTGCGCAGGGCGGCCGCGCACTGCCGTCCGCTGGAGGTGGCGCTGGCCACCTGGGGCGAGGTCACCTTCGACTACGCCTCCACCGACTCGCCCGATGCAGTTCCCACCGTCAGCGTCTGAGGAGACAGGACAGATGTACCTACGACACGGAGCGTTCTCCTACCTTCCCGAGCTCACCGACGAGGAGATCGCAGCGCAGGTGCGCTACGCCCTCCTCAACGGGTGGCCGGTGTCCATCGAGTTCACCGACGACCCCCACCCGCGCAACGTCTACTGGGAGATGTGGGGGCTGCCGCTGTTCGACCTCGACGAGCCCGACGGCGTGCTGCGCGAGATCAACGCCTGCCGCCAGGCCTTCCCGAACCACTACGTCCGGGTGCTGGCGTACGACGCGCGCCTGGGCCGGCAGACCACCGCGATGCAGTTCCTGGTGCAGCGGCCCGCTCAGGAGCCCGGGTTCTACCTGGCCCGGACCGAGGGGGCCGACCGCCGGCAGGGCTACGCCGTGCAGCCGTACGCGACACAGGCGCCGGCCGGCAGCAGGTACGCCCGGGCCTGACCAGACCGACCGACGAGGAGCAACGAGTGATGAGCGAACCGACAGCAGGTCAGGGGTTCGGGTTCTACCGCCCCGGGGCGTCCGGACCGGCCACGCAGGTCGCCGAGCCGGCGCCGGAGGCGGACCCCGCGCCGGTGCTCACCGACGACACCGAGCTGGACCTGGCCGCCGACGAGGCGCGCCAGCGGGTCGAGGAGACCCTGGCCCGGCTCGACGCCGAGCTGGTGGGACTGGCGCAGGTCAAGCGCCGGGTCCACGAGATCGCCGCGTTGCTCCTCGTCGACCGGGCCCGCCGCCAGTTCGGCCTCGAGTCGTCGAGGCCGACGCTGCACATGAGCTTCACCGGCGGCCCGGGGACCGGGAAGACCACGGTCGCGCTGCGGATGGCCGAGATGCTCCACGCGCTCGGCTACATCCGCAACGCGAAGGTGCACACGGTGACCCGTGACGACCTCGTCGGGCAGTTCATCGGCCACACCGCGCCGAAGACGAAGGAGGCGATCGCCCGCGCGGCCGGTGGCGTCCTGTTCATCGACGAGGCGTACTACCTCTACCGCCCGGAGAACGAGCGCGACTACGGCCAGGAGGTGATCGAGATCCTGCTGCAGGAGATGGAGAACGACCGGCAGAGCCTGGTGGTGATCTTCGCCGGCTACCCCGACCGCATGGAGACCTTCTTCTCCGCGAACCCGGGCCTGTCCTCGCGGGTGCCGCACCACATCGGGTTCGAGAGCTACACCCACCGGGAGCTCGCACAGATCGCGGAGCTGATGGTCGCGGAGGAGAACTTCTGCTTCGACGAGGGCGCCCGTGCGGCGTTCTCGGAGTACCTGCGGCTCCGGATGAGCCAGCCCCGCTTCAGCAACGCCCGCAGCGTCCGCAACGCCGTGGAGCGCTGCCGGCTGCGGCAGGCCAAGCGTCTGGTCGAGCTCAGGCGCCCGCTGACCAAGGCCGACCTGGTGACGCTCACCGCCGAGGACGTCTACGGCAGCAGCGTCTTCGCCGCGACCGACCCGGACAGCGCGGACCCCGACGCTCAGGCCGAGGCGGCCCCCTCCGGGAAGGCGACCGCCTGAGCCGCGGCCCGGCAGCTCTGCACCAGCTCGCGCTGGGCGTGGGGCACGCTCTCGGGGTCGCCGGCCCACGCGGTGACCGACTCGGCCACCAGCGCCCGCGTGAAGGCGAACGTGATCCGCCAGGGCAGGCGCCGACGCCGCGCGGCGAGCGTGATCGCGGCGAGGTTGGTGGTGGCCCTGCCCACCGGCTGGCCGCCGGACAGGAAGGCCACCCCGGCGACCTGCCGGGGGACGGTCTCCTCCAGCACCCGCAACGTCGCCGCGGCCACCTCCTCGGGCATCGGCTGGTGGCCGTGCGCGGCCCCCGGCAGCACCATGCTCATCCGCAGCACGAGCGCCGACAGGTCCACGCCGAGTGCGCCGAGCTCGCCGAACAGGGCGCGCAGTGCGTTCGCGGTCACCGCCTGGGTGACCGCCTGGCTCTGGGAGGCCAGGTCCGGCATCGCCACGGTGACCACCGGCAGCACCCCTTCGGCCTGCGAGGCGGCCGCACCGCCGGCGAGGGCGGCGGCGTCGACGGAGGCCTGGCCACGGCGCACCGTCATCGGGTCCACGTTGGCCCGCCACTCGGCGAACCGCGCACCGGCGAGCCGCAGGTCCGCCAGGTCCGCGCGGACCCCGGCGCGGCGGTGGGGGTCCATCCGGACGCCGAAGAGCAGCGGCGGGCTGCCGTCCCGGTAGGTCTTCAGCGTGCGCAGCTGCTCGGTGGCGGTGAAGCTCGCGCGGGTCAGCAGCACGCCCGACAGGTAGCTCTCCAGGCCCCAGCTGTCCAGTGCGGTGCTCAGGTACGACGACGTGGTGCACGCTGCGGGGGACGCGGTGCCGCGGCGTGCTTGGTCGACCGCCCGGTCGACGTACTCGTCGGCGACCAGGAGGCCCCGGCCGGGGGTGAGCAGCGTGCCGACGCTCTGGTGGATGTCCCTCATGGTCTGCCTCCGGTGGCTGGGTGGGACTCGCGACGCTAGCCACCGGGACGCGGCCGCCGCCTCACCCCGCGGAGTGATCAGGACAGGTGAACGCGGCTCCGAGGGGAGTCAGATCAGGCCGAGCTCCCGGACCGCCTTGCGCTCGTCCTCGAGCTCCGCGGCGGTGGCGTCCATCATCCGGCGCGAGAAGTCGTTGACCTCCAGGCCCTGGACGATCTCCCAGTCACCGTCGCGGGTGGTCACGGGGAAGGAGTAGACCAGGCCCTCCGGGACGCCGTAGGAGCCGTCGGAGTAGACCGACATCGAGGTCCAGTCGCCCTCCGGGGTCCCGTGCAGCCAGTCGCGCGCGGCGTCGATGGTGGCGGAGGCCGCGCTCGCGGCGGAGGAGGAGCCACGGGCCTCGATGATCGCCGCACCGCGCTTGGCGACGGTCGGGATGAAGTCGTCCTCGAGCCACGCCTGGTCGTTCACGACCTCGGCGGCGTTCTTGCCGTCCACCTCGGCGTGGAAGATGTCGGGGTACTGCGTCGCGGAGTGGTTGCCCCAGATCGTCATCTTCTTGAGGTCGGTGACCTTCGTCCCGGTCTTCGCCGCCAGCTGCGAGAGCGCCCGGTTGTGGTCCAGCCGGGTCAGCGCGGTGATCCGGTCCTTGGGGATGTCGGGAGCGTTGCTCAGCGTGATGAGGGCGTTGGTGTTGGCGGGGTTGCCGGTCACCAGGATGCGGACGTCGTCGGCGGCGTGGTCGTTGAGGGCCTTGCCCTGGGCGGTGAAGATCGCACCGTTGGCCTCGAGCAGGTCGCCGCGCTCCATGCCCTTCGAGCGCGGGCGGGCACCGACGAGCAGGGCGAGGTTGGCGCCGGCGAAGATCTTGTTCGGGTCGTCACCGATCTCCACGCCTGCCAGGGTCGGGAACGCGCAGTCGTCGAGCTCCATCACGACGCCCTCGAGCGCGCCCAGGGCGGGCGTGATCTCGAGCAGGCGCAGCTCGACGGGGGTGTCAGGGCCGAAGACAGCACCGCTGGCGATGCGGAAGAGCAGGCTGTAGCCGATCTGGCCGGCAGCTCCGGTCACGGCGACCTTGACGGGCGTGTTCGTCACGACGACTCCTCGGTGCTCGAAGGGGGTGGATGCGACGCTAGCAGCGTGACCGTGCCCACGTCGCCGGGGGTTCACGCGTGGGTCGGCCGGACCGGACGGAGGGTCGCGGCGGCGTTCACGACTGGGCAGGATGGGTACCGCCCGCGGCGTACCCCGTGCGGGCGGCGCACCCGCCGCATGAGATATCTTGACGTCAAGAAACACTTCTCGAAGTCGGAACGGAGCCTCCGGTGACGGACTCGAAGATCATCTACACCCTGACAGACGAGGCGCCCATGCTGGCGACGTACTCGTTCCTGCCCATCGTCTCCGCCTACGCCTCCACCGCGGGCGTGGACGTGGAGACCCGCGACATCTCGCTGGCCGGGCGGATCATCGCGCTGTTCCCCGAGCGCCTCACGGACGAGCAGCGGATCGACGACGCACTGGCCGAGCTCGGCGACCTCGCCCGGACGCCCGAGGCCAACATCATCAAGCTGCCCAACATCAGCGCCTCCATCCCGCAGCTCAAGGCCGCGATCGCCGAGCTGCAGGAGAAGGGCTACGACCTCCCGGCCTACCCCGACGACCCGAAGACCGACGAGGAGCGCGACCACCGCGCCCGCTACGACAAGGTCAAGGGCAGCGCGGTGAACCCGGTGCTGCGTGAGGGCAACTCCGACCGCCGCGCTCCCGCGTCGGTCAAGCAGTACGTCCGCAAGAACCCGCACCGGATGGGCGCGTGGTCCTCCGACTCCCGGACCGACGTCGCGACGATGAGCGCCGACGACTTCCGCAACAACGAGAAGTCGGTCGTCATCGACCGGGACAAGACCCTGCGCATCGAGCTCGTCGGGGACGACGGCTCGACCACCGTCCTCAAGGAGTCCCTCCCGGTGATCGCCGGTGAGGTCGTGGACGGCACCTCGATGCGGGTCGCCGCGCTCCGTGAGTTCCTCGGCGAGCAGATCGCCCGGGCGAAGTCCGAGGGCGTGCTGTTCTCGGTGCACCTGAAGGCGACGATGATGAAGGTCTCCGACCCGATCATCTTCGGCCACGTCGTCCGCGCGTTCTTCCCCAGGCTGTTCGCCGAGCACGGTGCCGCGCTCGCCGCCGCCGGGATCAGCCCCAACGACGGCCTCGGCACGCTGCTCAAGGCGATCGAGAGCCTCCCGGCCGACGAGCGCGACGCGATCGCCGCGTCGGTGAAGCAGGGCCTCGACGAGGGCCCCGCGCTCGCGATGGTCGACTCCGACCGCGGCATCACCAACCTGCACGTCCCCAGCGACGTGATCGTCGACGCCTCGATGCCGGCGATGATCCGCACCTCCGGCCACATGTGGGGCCCCGACGGGGACGAGGCCGACACGCTCGCGGTCATCCCCGACAGCAGCTACGCCGGCATCTACCAGGCGGTCATCGACGACTGCCGGGCCCACGGGGCGTTCGACCCGGCCACGATGGGCTCGGTGCCCAACGTCGGCCTGATGGCGCAGAAGGCCGAGGAGTACGGCAGCCACGACAAGACCTTCGAGGTGCCCACCACCGGCACCGTGCGCGTGGTCGACGAGGACGGCGACGCGCTCATCGAGCACGCGGTCTCCGAGGGCGACATCTGGCGCGCCTGCCAGACCAAGGACGTGGCCATCCGCGACTGGGTCAAGCTCGCGGTGAACCGCGCCAGGGCGACCGGGGCACCGGCCGTGTTCTGGCTCGACGAGGGCCGCGCCCACGACGCCAACCTCATCGCCAAGGTGCGCCAGTACCTGGCAGAGCACGAGGCCGTGATCAAGGAGGGCGACCTGCAGATCGAGATCATGTCGCCCGTCGACGCGATGAAGTTCTCGCTCGAGCGGATCCGCCGCGGCGAGGACACCATCTCGGTCACCGGCAACGTGCTGCGTGACTACCTCACCGACCTGTTCCCGATCATGGAGCTCGGCACGAGCGCGAAGATGCTCTCGATCGTCCCGCTGATCAACGGCGGTGGCCTCTTCGAGACCGGCGCGGGCGGCTCGGCGCCCAAGCACGTCCAGCAGCTGGTCAAGGAGAACCACCTCCGCTGGGACAGCCTCGGCGAGTTCCTCGCGCTCGCGGTGAGCTTCGAGCACCTCGGCCAGCGGGACGGCAACGCGCGGGCACAGATCCTCGCCGACACCCTCGACCGCGCGACGGCGACCTTCCTGGAGGAGAACAAGTCGCCGAGCCGCAAGGCAGGCGAGATCGACAACCGCGGCAGCCACTTCTACCTCGCGCTCTACTGGGCCCAGGAGCTCGCCGCGCAGACCGAGGACGGCGCCCTGGCGTCGGCCTTCGCCGAGGTCGCCTCGACCCTCGCCGAGAAGGAGCAGGCGATCAACGACGAGCTGCTCTCGGTGCAGGGCAGCCCGGCGGACATCGGCGGCTACTACCGTCCCGACGAGGGGAAGGTCACCGCGGTGATGCGGCCCTCGAAGACCCTCAACGAGACCCTGGCCGCGCTCCGCTGAGCAGGCCGCTGTCCCAGGCGTGAGAGGAGGCGCCGTCCGGCACGGCCGGGCGGCGCCTCCTGCGCGCGCCCCCGCGGGGAAGGCACCGAGCGGCTCCTGGCACGCCGGCCCCCAGTGTCAGGACCCTCGCGGAGCGGGGGACCACTCCGCGAGCAGCAGGTCGTGGTGGGCCAGGTCGACGAACCGGCCGTCGCGCAGCCGTTTGGCCTGCCGCGCACGTCCGGTCTCCACGAAGCCGTTGCGCAGCAGGACCCGCGCGGACGCGTCGTTGCCCTCGGCGACGTCGGCCCGCAGCCGCCGCCGGCCGAGACCGCCGTCCTCCTGGGGCACGAAGCAGTGCCGGACCGTCAGCCCGGTGGCCTCCGTCGCGGCACCACGGCCGCGGGCGTCCGGGTGCATCCAGTAGCCGACCTCGGCGCCACCGTCCGGATCCAGGCCGAAGGCGGTGACCAGCCCGAGCAGGCGGTCGTCCCCGGGGTCCGCGACCGCCCAGGCGATGCCCGCCCCGGTGGCGCGCAGCTCCCGCATCTCCTCGAGCCAGCGGCGGGCGTCGCGGTCGGTGTAGGGCGAGGGGATCGTGGTGAGCCAGGACGACGTCTGCTCGTCGGTGCACGCCTCCACGATCCGCGGGACGTCGCTCTCGGTCACCCCGCGCAGCACCACGTGCTCGCCGGTGATCCGCGGCACGTCGTACCACGGGTGCCGGGGGGATCGCGCGTCGTCGGAGGTCAGCGCACCGATCCACGCGTCGTGCAGCTCACCGCGCTGCGGCAGCCACTGGCGCACCGTCCCGTCGAAGGAGAACCCGAGCCGCCACGCGAGCTTGCGGGAGGCCCAGTTGCCGGCGTTGGCGCGCCACAGCACCGTGCGCAGCCCCTTCTCCGCGAACCCCCATGCCAGCAACAGCTCGAGGGCCCGGTGGACGTATCCCCGGCCGCGCGCCCAGGGGTGCGCGCCGAAGGAGATCTCGGCGCGCCCCTCGCCCTCGTTGCGCAGCGAGACGCTCCCGACGAACCGGGGCGCGCCGTCGTCGTCGGGTGCCTCCACCGCGAACTGCCACTCCCGGTCGGAGCGCCAGCCGTCGGGGATGTGCCGGGTGGCGAACTCCCGGGCGGTCTCCGGCGTGGACGGGTCCGGCACCGTGGTCCAGCGCAGCATCTGCGCGTCCCTCGCCTGCTCGCAGAGCGCCTCGACGTCGTCCGGGGTGTGGGCACGCAGCGTGACCACGCCGTCGGTGAGCCGCGGAACGTCGCGTGGGAAGGACATGGGGAACTCGGAGGGCTGTCCCATGGCCCCACCCTGTCGGCCGACCCTCGGCCGGGGCAAACCCTTATCCTTGGCGCATGTCCGAGGGCCGAAGACCGTGAGCGACGTGGTCGGCAACATCGCGCTCGTCGTGGCGTTCGTGCTGGTCGGGGGCGTGTTCGCCGCGGCCGAGATCGCACTGGTGTCCCTCCGGGAGAGCCAGGTCCGCGCGATGGCCGAGCGCAGCCGTCGAGGGCACACGGTGGCCGAGCTGAACGCGGACCCGAACCGGTTCCTCTCGTCGGTCCAGGTGGGGGTCACCCTGGCGGGGTTCCTGTCCGCCGCCTTCGGCGGTGCGACCCTGTCCGGCGACCTCGCCCCGGTGCTCGTCTCCTGGGGACTGCCGGAGGGCGCCGCGGGGCCGGTGGCCCTGGTGCTCGTCACAGTCGCCATCTCGTACCTGTCCCTGGTCTTCGGCGAGCTGGCGCCCAAGCGCCTCGCGCTGCAGCGGTCGGAGGCGTTCGCCCTCGCGCTGGGTCCGATGATCGACCTGATCTCGCGGGTCTCCCGACCGGTGATCTGGGTGCTGTCGAAGTCGACCAACGCCGTCGTGCGCCTCCTCGGGGGCGACCCGACCGCGCAGCGGGAGCAGATGAGCGACGAGGAGCTGCGCGAGCTCGTCCACCAGCACGAGACGCTCGGCGAGGAGGAGCGGCGCATCGTCGAGGACGTCTTCGAGGCCGGTGACCGGCAGATCCGCGAGGTGATGATCCCGCGCACCGAGGTGGACTTCCTCGACGCCGGCATGCCCGTCTACAAGGCCGCGAAGTACGCCTACACCCAGCCGCACTCGCGCTACCCGGTCACCCGCGGCTCCGTCGACGACGTGATCGGCTTCGTGCACGTCCGGGACCTGCTCGACCCCGACATGGCCGGCCGGTCGGTGCGCGTGGAGGAGCTCGCCCGCGACACCCTGGTGCTGCCGGGGACCCGACCGGTGCTCGCCGCCCTCGCGGACATGCGCCGGGAGGGCACCCACCTCGCGATCGTCGCCGACGAGTACGGCGGGACCGCCGGGATCGTGACCATGGAGGACCTCGTCGAGGAGCTGGTCGGCGACATCCGCGACGAGTACGACGTGGAGGAGTCCGAGACCACCCGCCACCACGGCGGCGAGGTGGAGGTCGACGGCCTGCTGAACCTCGACGACTTCGAGGACGAGACCGGCGTCGAGCTGCCCGAGGGGCCCTACGAGACCGTGGCCGGCTACATCGTGGCCCAGCTCGGCCGGCTGCCCGAGATCGGCGACTGCGTCGAGCACGAGGGCGCCCGGCTCGAGGTCCGCGAGGTCGAGGGCCGGCGCGTCTCCCGCGTCCGCGTCGGCGCCCCGGTCGGGGACGCGGGCACCGCGGACCGCGCGAGCTGACCGCACGCCCTCCCTGACAGAATGCTGCCCATGCCAGGAGAAGCCGCACCGACCGCACGCCCCCGGGTCCTGTCCGGGATCCAGCCGACAGCCGACTCGTTCCACTTCGGCAACTACCTCGGCGCGCTGCGGAACTGGGTGAGCCTCCAGGACGAGTTCGAGCCGTTCTTCTTCATCGCCGACATGCACGCGATCACCGTCGAGCAGGACCCCAAGGTGCTGCGGGAGCGGACCCTGCGTGCCGCGGCCCAGCTGATCGCGATGGGCATCGAGCCGGGCCGGTCGGCGATCTTCGTGCAGTCGCAGGTTCCCGAGCACGCCCAGCTGTCCTGGGTGCTGCAGTGCCTGACCGGGTTCGGCGAGGCACGCCGCATGACGCAGTTCAAGGACAAGTCGGCCAAGGGCGGGGAGGGCGCCGCGTCGGTGGGCCTGTTCACCTACCCGGTCCTGCAGGCCGCCGACATCCTGCTCTACCGGCCGCAGTACGTCCCGGTGGGGGAGGACCAGCGCCAGCACCTCGAGCTGACCCGCGACCTCGCGCAGCGGTTCAACCACCGCTACAAGAAGACCTTCCGGGTGCCCGAGCCGTTCATCGTCAAGGAGACCGCGAAGATCCTCGACCTGCAGGACCCCCACATCAAGATGTCGAAGTCGGCCTCGTCGCCGAACGGCATCGTCGAGATGCTCGAGGATCCCCGGCGGTCGGCGAAGAAGATCCGCTCCGCCGTCACCGACTCGGGCACCGACGTGGTCCACGACGAGGAGAACAAGCCCGGGATCTCCAACCTGCTCACGATCTACTCCGCACTCACCGGCCGCACGGTCGAGGACCTCCAGAAGGAGTACGCCGGTCGCGGGTACGGCGACTTCAAGAAGGAGCTCGGCGAGGTCGTGGTCGACTTCGTCACGCCGTTCCGGGACCGGACCCTGGAGCTCCTCGACGACCGCGCCGAGCTCGACGCCGTACTCCGTCGTGGGGCCGAGCAGGCCCGTGACGTGGCCGGACGCACACTGACCGACGTCTACGACCGGGTCGGGTTCGTGCCGTTCGCTCGGTAGGGTTCTGGCCGTGACGACGATCGGAGTGGCCATCGCGGTGCCCGAGCCGTGGGGCGCCCGGCTCCAGGAGTACCGCACCGCGCTGGGGGACCGGTCGGCCCTGGGCATCCCGACGCACATCACGCTGGCTCCGCCGTACGAGGTCGACGACACCGACCTGCCGGCCGTCGAGAAGCACCTGAGCGAGGTGGCCGCCACCAGGCCGCCGTTCCGCATCCACCTGCGGGGCACCGGCACCTTCCGCCCCGTGTCCCCGGTCGTGTTCGTGACGGTGGTGCGCGGCATCTCCTCCTGTGAGCAGCTGGCCATGTCGGTGCGCAGCGGCCCGCTCGAGGCCGAGCTCGCCTTCCCGTACCACCCGCACGTCACGGTGGCCCACCACGTCGAGGCGCACCTGCTCGACCGGGCCTTCGACGAGCTTGCCGACTTCGAGGCACAGTTCGACGCCGACCACTTCCTGCTCTACGTCCACGACGACGAGGTCGGCTGGCAGCCCACGCGGGAGTTCCCGCTCACGGGTCCGCAGGCGCACTGATGGCATCGCTCCGGGAGCGGCTCACCGCCCGGGTGGCCGCGGTCCGGGAGCGGTATCCCGCGCTCGACCACGCCGTGAGCGCCCTCCGCTACTACAGCCTGCGCAACGGCAACGCCCACGCCGGCGCGGTCACCTTCTTCGGGTTCCTGTCGTTCTTCCCGCTCCTCGCGCTCGCCTTCTTCTCCGTCGGGTACATCAGCGCGGTCGCGCCGGACGCACGACAGCAGCTCGCGGACGCGCTCGAGGCGATCTTCCCCGGCCTGATCGGCTCCGGGGAGGACCAGATCTCGCTCGACACCTTCGAGGACTACGCCGGTGCGTCGGTCTCGATCGGGCTGATCGGTCTGCTCTACACCGGCCTGGCGTGGGTCTCGTCGATGCGCCGGGCGCTCGGGGAGATGTTCCGCCTGCCCGCGAACGACCGGCTCGGGTTCCTCCCCGGCAAGGCCCGCGACCTGGGCATGCTGGTCGTCCTCGGTGTCGTCCTCGTGGCCTCGGTGAGCCTGAGCGGGACGATGAGCTGGTTCTCGGAGTCGATCCTGCGGTGGCTCGGGCTGGACCACCTGAGGCTCGCGCAGGTGCTGCTCTGGGCAGTCACCCACGGGCTCGGGATCGCGGTGACCACGCTCCTGCTGATGACCGTCTTCGCGCTGGTCCCCAAGCCCCTCGTCGCCCGCACCGCGCTGTGGCAGGGCGCGCTGCTGGGCGCGGTCGGGTTCGAGGTCCTCAAGTCCGTCGCCGGCGCGCTGGTGGCGATGACCGTGCAGCGGCCGTCGTTCCAGGCGTTCGGGGTCGCGCTGATCCTGGTGCTGTGGATCAACTACTTCTCTCGCCTGGTGATGCTGGCCGCCGCGTGGGCCTACACGGCGCCCGTCGCGGAGCGGGCCCGGGACCTGGCCGGCCCGCTGTTCGACGAGCACGAGGCCGAGGAGCTGCTGCCCGAGCCGGCCGCCGTCGGCGGGGACGAGCCGGCGCACGCCGTACCCCCGCAGGAGCGCCTGCGCCGTCGCCGGCGGGTCCGGGCGGGCGCTGCGCTGGCCGGCGCGGCCGGGGTCGTCGCGCTGGCGCGGTGGGGCCGGCGCCCCCGCTCCTGACCGGGTTGGTGTCCCTGGGCAGGATGGGACCGTGAAGCTCGAACGCAAGCACGCCGTTTTCCTCTGGCTGATCAGCGCCTGGAACGTCCTCAGCTACGCCAACTTCGCCAAGAACCTCTACGAGGCATGGGCGGGAGGTGAGGACCGCACCGTCGGGTACTTCGTCGCGCACGTGGTGCTCATCGTGGTGAACCTCGGGGTCGCGGTCTACCTCGCGCTGCTCGGCCGCCGGGTGTGGCAGGCCGAGCGTCGCGACGAGGTGCCGGTGTGACGCTGCCGGGCCGCGCCGACGTGGAGAGCGCTGCCGCACGCCTGGGCGAGAAGGTGCGGCACACGCCGACGCTGGTGCTGCACGCCGACGAGCTCGGCGTGCCGCACCGGGTGGTGCTCAAGCTGGAGCTGCTGCAGCACACCGGCTCGTTCAAGGCCCGGGGCGCCCTCAACTCGGTGATGGCCCTGGCCGACGGCGCGCACGGCGTCGCCGCGGCCTCGGGCGGGAACCACGGCGCCGCGGTGGCCTGGGCGGCCCACCGGGCCGGGCTCACCGCCGACGTGTTCGTGCCGGCCACCTCGACACCGGTGAAGATCGCGCGGATCGAGGAGTACGGCGCCCGCCTGCACGCCGTGGACGGCGACGTGGGCGACGCTCTGGAGGCGTGCCACGAGCACGCCGCCCGCCACGCTCTCCCGGTGGTGCACCCCTACGACACCCTGGAGACCGTCTGCGGGGCCGGCACGGTCGGTCTCGAGGTCGCCGACGCGGTCCCGGCAGCCGACCGGCTGCTGGTCGCCTGTGGTGGTGGCGGGCTCTACACCGGTGTGACGGCGGCCCTCGACCCGCACGTGCCGGTGACACCGGTGGAGACCGAGCTGTGTCCGCACCTGCACCGGGCGTGCGAGGCAGGACGTCCCGTGCCGCTGCCGTCGGGCGGAGCGGCCGCGGACTCACTCGGACCGCCCCGGATCGGCAACCTCGCCCTGGAGACCGCGCTCGCGCACGGCACCACCTCGCTGCTGGTCACCGAGGACGAGCTGCTGGCCGCGCGGCGGCTCCTGTGGCAGCGGGTCCGGGTGCTCGCCGAGCCGGGCGCGTCCGCCCCGCTGGCGGCGGTGCTGGCGGGACGGGTCGCCGCCGAGCCGGGCAGCACGCTGGTCGTCGTGGTCAGCGGCGGGAACAACCCGGCAGTGCCGTAGTGGGACGTCGCTGCGCACCGACCTCCCGCGCCCGGTCCCGCATCGGGCCACCGCGGAGGAGTCCCGCGAGGACGTGGTCGGGCTCTCCCACCGGGTCCTGGTCCACCTCGTCGCCGAGAGGTTTGTCCGTCGGCGTGCGAGGGCACCACACCCGGGCCGAAGAGGCCGGACACGGGAGGGCAGCAGACCGATGAAGATCGTCCGGGCGCTCGTCGCAGCCGGTGTCGCCGTCCTGCTCGCCGTCGCCGCGGTGTGGCTGCTCCGCGACACCGGGGACGGGTCTGCGGACCCGGCCACGGCGGCTCCGGACCGCTCCGCGCCCGCCACGCCACCGGCGACTCCGCGCGCCACCGCCACGAGCGGCGCCAGCCCGGCCACGAGCGGCGCGAGCCCGGCCACGAGCGGCGCGAGCCCGGCCACGACAGCCGGGGCGTGTGACACGGACACCGGCGGGGTGCGGCCCCGCCGGATCGCCGTGCCCGGCCTCACCGACCGCGTCCGGGTCGTCGCCCCGCCGCGGGACGCCAACGGGGTCCCCGGCGTGCCGCCCCTCACGGAGGCCGGCAAGCGGGTGTTCGCCTGGGACCGCGAGCAGGGCGTCGAGCCGGGCGACGCGGCCGGGAACGTGCTGCTGAACGCGCACACCTGGCCCGACGGCAGCGCCCTCGGCAACACCCTCCTGGACGGTCTGCACCGCGGTGACCGCATCGTCGTGCGCGGAGAGGGCCGGCGGCTGTGCTACCGCGTCACCGAGCGCGTGGAGGTCCTCGCCGAGGACGGTCTCCCGCGCTACTACGACGCCGACGGGCCGCCCCGGCTCGCGATCGTGGTGTGCTCCGGCCGCCGGCTGGCTCCGGGCGTCTGGGAGAAGCGCACCGTCTGGTTCGCCTCCCCGGTCCACCCCCGCTGACCGCGCGGCCACCCACGGCGGCCGGAAGGGGTCAGCGGCGGAAGATCAGGGCGCGCTTGACCTCTTGGATCGCCTTGGTGACCTCGATGCCGCGGGGGCAGGCCTCGGTGCAGTTGAAGGTCGTGCGGCAGCGCCAGACGCCCTCCTTGTCGTTGAGGATCTCCAGGCGCTGGGCGGTGCCGTCGTCACGGCTGTCGAAGATGAACCGGTGCGCGCCCACGATCGCCTGCGGGCCGAAGTACTGCCCGTCGGTCCAGTAGACCGGGCAGGAGGTGGTACAGGCCGCGCACAGGATGCACTTGGTCGTGTCGTCGAACCGCTCCCGGTCCTCCTGCGACTGCAGCCGCTCGCGCGTCGGCTCGTTCCCCCCGGCGACCAGGAACGGCATCACCGACCGGTAGGCGTCGAAGAACGGCTCCATGTCGACGACGAGGTCCTTGAGCACCGGCAGGCCCTTGATCGGCTCGACGGTGATCGGCTGGGACGGGTTCACGTCCTTGATCAGCGTCTTGCACGCCAGCCGGTTCTTGCCGTTGATCCGCATCGCGTCCGAGCCGCACACGCCGTGGGCGCAGGAGCGGCGGAAGGTCAGCGTGCCGTCGAGGTCCCACTTGACCTTGTGGAGCAGGTCCAGGACCCGGTCGGTCGGCTCCGCCGTGACCTGGTAGCTCTCCCACGTCGAGTCCTCGGAGACCTCAGGGTTGTAGCGAAGGATCTTGACAGTGACGTCCATCAGTACTTGCGCTCCATGGGCTCGTAACGGGTCTGCACGACGGGCTTGTAGTCGAGGCGGACGCTGCCGTCCTCCTGGCGGTAGGCCATCGTGTGACGCATGAAGTTCACGTCGTCGCGGTTGGGGTAGTCCTCGCGGTAGTGACCGCCGCGCGACTCGTTGCGGGCGAGGGCGGAGACCACGAGCACCTCGGCGAGGTCGAGCAGGAAGCCGAGCTCGATCGCCTCGAGCAGGTCGGTGTTGAACCGCTTGCCCTTGTCCTGCACCGAGATGTTCACGTAGCGGTCCTTGAGGCCCTCGATGTCGGACAGCGCCTGCTTCAGCGACGTCTCGTCACGGTAGACCTGCGCGTGGATGTCCATCGTGGCCTGCAGCTCGGCGCGGATGGCCGCGACCCGCTCGGAGCCGCCGGCGTCGCGGAGCATCTCGATCTGGTCGACGACGTACTTCTCCGGGAGCTCGGGAAGCTCGGCGCGGTCGACCGTGCCGGCGTACTCCGAGGCGTAGACGCCGGACCGGCGGCCGAAGACGTTGATGTCGAGCAGCGAGTTGGTGCCGAGCCGGTTCGCCCCGTGCACCGACACGCAGGCGACCTCCCCGGCGGCGTACAGGCCGGGCACCACGGTCTCGTTGTCGCTGAGCACCTCGCCCTTGATGTTGGTCGGGATGCCCCCCATCGCGTAGTGCGCGGTCGGGAAGACCGGGATCATCTCGGTGTAGGGCTCCACGCCGAGGTAGGTGCGGGCGAACTCGGTGATGTCGGGGAGCTTGGCGTCGATCTGCTCCTTGGGCAGGTGCGTCAGGTCGAGGTAGACGTAGGCCTTGTCCGGCCCGGCGCCGCGACCCTCGCGCACCTCGTTCGCCATCGCCCGGGCCACCATGTCCCGGGGGGCGAGGTCCTTGATCGTGGGGGCGTAGCGCTCCATGAAGCGCTCGTTCTCGCTGTTGCGCAGGATGCCGCCCTCACCGCGGGCCGCCTCCGACAGCAGCACGCCGAGGCCGGCGAGCCCGGTCGGGTGGAACTGGAAGAACTCCATGTCCTCGAGCGGCAGGCCCTTGCGCCACACGATGCCCATGCCGTCGCCGGTGAGGGTGTGGGCGTTGGAGGTGGTCCGGAAGACCTTCCCGAAGCCGCCGGTGGCGAAGATGATCGCCTTGGCGTTGAAGACGTGGATCTCGCCGGTCGCGAGCTCGTAGGCGACGACGCCGGAGGCGCGGCCGTCGGTCATCAGCACGTCGAGCACGTAGAACTCGTTGTAGAACTCCACGTTGTGCTTGATGCACTGCTGGTACAGCGTCTGCAGGATCATGTGGCCGGTGCGGTCCGCGGCGAAGCAGGACCGGCGCACCGCGGCCTCGCCGTGGTTGCGGGTGTGTCCGCCGAAGCGGCGCTGGTCGATGCGCCCCTCCTCGGTGCGGTTGAACGGCAGGCCCATCTTCTCCAGGTCCAGGACCGCGTCGATGGCCTCCTTGGTCATGACCTCCGCGGCGTCCTGGTCGACGAGGTAGTCGCCGCCCTTGACGGTGTCGAAGGTGTGCCACTCCCAGTTGTCCTCCTCGACGTTGGCGAGGGCCGCGCACATGCCGCCCTGGGCCGCGCCGGTGTGGGAGCGGGTCGGGTACAGCTTGGTCAGCACCGCGGTGCGGGTGCGCTGGCCGGCCTCGAGGGCGGCCCGCATGCCGGCGCCGCCGGCGCCGACGATGACGACGTCGTACTTGTGGGTCTGGACCATGGGGATCAGCGCCTTACCTGTTGGTGCAGACCTCGAGCGTCGACGCGGGGTCGATGCACGGGTCGAACGTGAAGATGACGAGGGTGCCGAGGACGACGGTCACGAAGGTGGCGAAGTACAGCAGCGTCCTCAGCGTGAACTTCGTGGTGCCCCTGGTGGCGTAGTCGTTGATGATCGTGCGCAGGCCGGTCATCCCGTGGAGCATCGCCAGCCACAGCATCGCCAGGTCCCAGATCTGCCAGAACGGGCTGGCCCACTTGCCGGCGACGAAGGCGAAGTCGATCTGCTGGATGCCCTCGCCCTGCCACAGGTTCACGAACAGGTGGCCGATGACGAGTACGACGAGCAGCAGGCCCGAGCCGCGCATGAAGAGCCAGGAGGTCATCTCCCAGTTGTTGGACTTGGCCGACCGGTACGAGGAGCGGGGCTTCGGGATCGAGGTGAGGGTCATCGCTATCAGTGTCCAAACACGTTCGAGAGGTGACGGATCGTGAAGGGCACCATCAGCAGCACGAACAGCACGAGCACGGTCCAGGTCATCTGCCGCTGGTACCGGGTGCCCTGCCACCAGAAGTCGACCAGCACGATCCGGATGCCGTTGAACGCGTGGAACAGCACGGCGGCGACCAGGCCCACCTCCATGAGCCCGACGACCGGGTTCTTGTAGGTCTCGACCGCCGCGTTGTAGGCCTCCGGGGAGACCCGGACCATCGCGGTGTCGATGACGTGCACGATGAGGAAGAAGAAGAGCGTGACGCCGGTGATGCGGTGCGCGACCCACGACCACATCCCCTCGCGGCCCCGGTAGAGCGTTCCCGCTGGTGAGCTGGCCAAGGGGAGTCCTTTCGAACGCAAGAGCTACCTGTGCTGAGCGCGCCGCTCGTGCAGCGCAACCATCGCACTCTAACGTCGCGGGTTTCGTTACCGGCCAGTCACCCTTGTGAAATCAATTACCGCACACCCGTGTTGCCTATTGATCTGTCCAGGGCCGTTCGGCCCGGACGTCCGGGACCTCGGTGTCTCGTCATGTGGTGCGAGCCATCTCACGGTGCGGGCGGTGTGGCGTCCGCCGTACCCTTCGACCCATGGCAGAGGACACCACCCCCCAGTCGCACGCCGAGCTCTCGGCGGACCCGAAGACCCACACCGAGTCGGGCCTGCCCTTCCGGCCGGTCTACGGGCCCGACGCGCTCGAGGGCTTCGACCCGGCCACCGCGCTCGGGGAGCCGGGGGAGTTCCCCTTCACCCGCGGCGTCTACCCGACGATGTACACCGGGCGGCCGTGGACGATGCGCCAGTACGCCGGTTTCGGCACCGCCAAGGAGTCCAACGAGCGCTACAAGCAGCTCGTCGCGCACGGCACCGGCGGACTGTCCGTCGCCTTCGACCTGCCGACCCAGATGGGGCACGACTCGGACGCGCCGATCGCCCACGGCGAGGTCGGCAAGGTGGGGGTCGCGATCGACTCGATCGACGACATGCAGGTGCTCTTCGACGGGATCCCGCTCGACGAGGTCTCCACCTCGATGACCATCAACGCCCCGGCGGCGCTGCTGCTGCTGATGTACCAGATCGTCGCCGAGGACGCCGGCATCCCCGCGGAGAAGCTCACCGGCACGATCCAGAACGACGTGCTCAAGGAGTACATCGCCCGCGGCACCTACATCTTCCCGCCGCGGGAGTCCCTGCGGCTGATCACCGACATCTTCAGCTACTGCCGCGCCGAGATCCCGCGGTGGAACACCATCTCGATCTCCGGCTACCACATGGCCGAGGCCGGTGCGACCCCCGCGCAGGAGATCGCGTTCACCCTGGCCGACGGCATCGAGTACGTCCGGGCCGCGGTCGCGTCCGGGCAGGACGTGGACGAGTTCGCGCCCCGGCTGGCCTTCTTCTTCGTCTCCCGCACCACCATCCTCGAGGAGGTCGCGAAGTTCCGTGCCGCGCGCCGGATCTGGGCCCGGGTGATGCGCGAGGAGTTCGGCGCCGAGAACCCCAAGTCGACGATGCTGCGCTTCCACACCCAGACCGCCGGGGTGCAGCTCACCGCCCAGCAGCCCGAGGTCAACCTGGTCCGGGTCGCGGTGCAGGCCCTCGCGGCGGTGCTCGGTGGCACCCAGTCGCTGCACACCAACTCCTACGACGAGGCGATCGCGCTGCCCAGCGAGAAGGCGGCCCGGCTCGCGCTGCGCACCCAGCAGGTGCTGGCCTTCGAGAGCGACGTCACCAAGACCGTCGACCCGTTCGCCGGCTCCTACGCGATCGAGGCGCTCACCGACGAGCTCGAGGAGGAGGCCCGCGCGCTGATGACCAAGGTCGAGGACCTCGGTGGCGCGGTGAGGGCCATCGAGCACGGCTTCCAGAAGAACGAGATCGAGAAGGCGGCCTACGAGATCGCCAAGGACATCGACGCGGGCACCCGCACGGTGGTCGGGCTCAACAAGTACGCCTCCGAGCAGGAGGAGCCGTACGAGCCGCTGCGCGTGGACCCGGCGATCGAGGCCCAGCAGGCCGAGCGCCTCGCCCGGCTCCGTGCCGAGCGTGACAACGCGGCCGTCGAGAAGCATCTGGCGGCGCTGAAGAAGGCGGCGGCAGGCAGCGGCGAGAACGTCCTCTACCCGATGAAGGAGGCCCTGCGGGCCCGGGCCACGGTCGGCGAGGTGTGCAACACCCTCCGTGAGGTCTGGGGGGCCTACACCCCGCCCGACGCCTTCTGAGCATTCCCTGCGCAGCGGCCGCGTGGACGGCACGGCGGTAGCCTTGGCCGACGTGCCGTCCATCGCCCCTGCCCTGCTGACCGCCGTCGACCAGCTCGTCGACGAGCTTCTGGTGGTCCGACGGGACATCCACGCCCACCCCGAGCTGGCCTGGCAGGAGGAGCGGACCACGGCCCTCGTCGCGAAGCGGCTGGAGGAGGCGGGCCTCAGCGTCCAGCTGCTGCCCAGGAGCGGCCTGGTGGCGGAGGTCGGCGGCCCCGACGGCCCCACCGTCGCACTCCGGGCGGATCTCGACGCGCTGGCCGTCGACGACCTCACCGACGATCCGTGGCGCAGCACCTATGACGGCCTCGCCCACGCCTGCGGCCACGACGTGCACACGGCCTCGCTGCTCGGCGCCGGTCTCGCCCTCGCCGCGGTCCACGAGACGACGCCGCTGCCCGGCCGGGTCCGGTTGCTGTTCCAGCCCGCGGAGGAGGTCATGCCGGGCGGCGCACTGGAGGTGATCTCGACCGGTGCGCTCGACGGCGTCAAGAACGCCTTCGGGCTGCACTGCGACCCCGGCCTCGACGTCGGCCAGGTCGGGTTGCGGGAGGGGCCGCTGACCGGCGCGGCCGACTCCCTGTCGGTGCGGCTGACCGGCCGTGGCGGGCACACCTCCCGCCCCCACCTCACCCAGGACCTCACCTACGCCCTGGCCACGCTGGTCACCCAGCTCCCGGCGGCGCTTTCGCGACGGCTGGACCCCCGGGCCGGCGCCAGCCTGGTGTGGGGGCTGGTGCGGGCGGGGTCGGCCAAGAACGTCATCCCGGCGAGCGGTGTCGCCGCCGGCACGCTGCGGATGCTCGACGCGGTGGCCTGGGCCGAGGCGGAGGAGCTGGTGCGCGGGCTCATCGGGCAGATCGTCGAGCCGTACGGCGTGCGCGCCGAGGTCGACTACGTGCGAGGCGTCCCACCCGTGGTCAACGACGGCGCCGCGACCGCCCTGCTCGCCCGCGCCGCCGAGACCGTGGTGGGGCCGGAGTGCCACGTCCCGGTCCAGCAGAGCCTCGGCGGCGAGGACTTCGCCTGGTACCTCGAGCAGGTCCCCGGCGCGATGGCCCGGCTCGGCACCCGCACCCCCGGAGGGCCGACCTACGACCTCCACCAGGGAGACCTGCGGGTGGACGAGGGCGCCACGGCGGTGGGCGCGAAGGTGCTCGCGTTGGCCGCCCTGGAGGCGCTGGCGGTCCCCTGAGGACCGCCCGTCGGGGGACCGCAGAAGGCCGCGGACCGGGTCGAAGGTCCCGGGCGGAGGGGTCCGAAGTCACCGAGATGTAACGACTTGCGCAGCATCGCCACAACCTTCCTCTCCGCGGTCTCGGCCGGTACTAGGGTGACCGTGGTTCGGCGCCAGGACGTGGCGCCTCGTTTCGATCAAGGAGGCCCATCTTGCGTCGCATGACCAAGACGGCGGCAGTGCTCTCCGCGGCTGCGCTGATGCTCAGCGCCTGCGGCGGCAACGGCGGCAACGGCGGGGAGAACGGCAGCAACGGCGAGGGCGAGCCCGCCGCCCAGTCCGACATCAAGGTCGGTATGGCCTACGACGTCGGCGGGCGGGGCGACCAGTCCTTCAACGACGCCGCGGCCAAGGGCATGGACCGGGCGGTCCAGGAGTTCGGCATGGACTCCCAGGAGTCCGAGGCTGCCGACGGCGAGCCGGAGTCTGCGCGAGAGGAGCGCCTGCGTACCTTCGCCGACGCCGGCTACGACCCGATCGTCGCGGTCGGCTTCGCCTACTCCCAGGCCGTCGCGAAGGTCGGCGAGGAGTACCCGGACGTCCACTTCGCGATCATCGACGACGAGGCCGCCCAGGGCGACAACATCGCCAACCTGGTCTTCGCCGAGGAGCAGGGCTCCTTCCTGGTGGGTGCGGCCGCGGCGCTGAAGAGCGAGACCG
This sequence comes from uncultured Actinomycetota bacterium, assembly GCA_963747975.1. Classification (GTDB taxonomy): domain Bacteria; phylum Actinomycetota; class Actinomycetes; order Propionibacteriales; family Nocardioidaceae; genus Nocardioides_C. Next base: position 625,101 of record CAVVHI010000003.1, on the reverse strand, counting down.
GCCACATCGGCTTCATCGGCGGCGTCGAGGTGCCGCTGATCCAGAAGTTCGAGGCCGGCTACGTCCAGGGCGCCAAGGAGGTCAACCCCGACATCAAGATCGACATCACCTACCTGAGCCAGCCGCCGGACTTCTCCGGCTTCAACGACCCGGCCAAGGGCAAGACCGCCGCACAGGGCATGTTCGACGCCGGTGCCGACGTGGTCTACCACGCCGCCGGCGGTTCGGGAGGCGGCCTCTTCGAGGCGGCCTCCGAGACCGGCAACTGGGCGATCGGTGTCGACTCCGACCAGTACGAGCTCGCCGACGACTCGGTCAAGGACAGCATCCTGACCTCGATGCTCAAGAACGTCGACGTCGCGGTGTTCGAGTACCTCGCCGAGGTCAACGACGGCAACTTCCCGTCCGGTGTGGTGCGCTACGACCTCGAGTCCGAGGGTGTCGGCTACTCCACCAGCGGTGGGTTCGTCGACGACATCACCGGCCAGCTCGACGAGTACAAGCAGAAGATCATCGACGGCGACATCATGGTCTCCGACAAGCCGTGAGGCCCTCGCACAGCTGAGTGGGGACCCGGGGGTGACGCGGTAGCGTTCCCCCCGGGTCCTCTCTGTCCCCCGCGGCGCGCACGTTCCAGGCGCCGCGCGCCCGGTCCGGAAGGTGAGGAATGACGGACTCCACTACGACGACCGCCCCCGCGGTCCGTCTCACCGGGATCGGCAAGCGGTTCCCGGGCGTCATCGCCAACGACGACGTCAACATCGAGGTGGCCCGGGGGTCGATCCACGCCATCGTGGGGGAGAACGGCGCCGGCAAGTCGACGCTGATGAAGATCCTCTACGGCGTCCAGAAGCCCGACAGCGGCACCATCGAGATCGACGGCAGGCAGATCGACCTGTCCTCGCCCGCGGACGCCATCGACGCCGGCGTCGGCATGGTCTTCCAGCACTTCATGCTCGCCGACAACCTCACCGTGCTCGAGAACGTCGTGCTCGGCGCGGAGCACCTCCACGGGATCGGTGGCAAGGCCCGGGAGGAGATCGTGCGGATCTCCGACGCCTACGGCCTCGGTGTGCAGCCGGACCGGCTCGTCGAGAAGCTCGGCGTCGGCGACCGGCAGCGGGTCGAGATCCTCAAGGTGCTCTACCGCGGCGCCCGGACCGTCATCCTCGACGAGCCGACCGCGGTGCTCGTGCCTCAGGAGGTCGACGAGCTCTTCGGCAACCTGCGCGAGCTGAAGTCCGAGGGTCTGTCGGTCATCTTCATCTCCCACAAGCTCGACGAGGTCCTCTCGGTGGCCGACGTGGTCACCGTCATGCGGCGCGGCACGACGGTCGAGACCGTCGACCCGGCCTCGGTCACCGCCCACCAGCTCGCCGAGCTGATGGTCGGCTCGGAGCTGCCGTCCCCGAGCAGCGAGGCGTCCACCGTCACCGACGAGGTGCTCCTCTCGGTGACGCACCTGGGGCTGCCCAGCCCGGACGGGCGCCCCCTGCTCGACGACGTCTCGTTCGACATCCACCGCGGCGAGGTCCTCGGCATCGCCGGTGTCGAGGGCAACGGCCAGAGCGAGCTCGTCGAGACCATCATGGGCATGCTCCCGGGTGCGTCCGGCACGGTCGAGCTCGCCGGGCGCGACATCTCCCGGCTGTCCACCCGTCGCCGCCGCGAGGAGGGCGTCGGCTACATCCCCGCCGACCGGCACCGTCACGGGCTGCTCCTGGAGTCGCCGCTGTGGGAGAACCGGATCCTCGGCCACCAGACGCTCGAGCCCGCCAGCAAGGGGCCCTTCATCGACAAGCGTGCCTCCCGCGCCGACACCGAGCGCATCATCGAGGCCTACGACGTCCGTACGCCGGGGCCCGACGTGCTGGCCAGCGCGCTCTCCGGCGGCAACCAGCAGAAGCTCATCGTCGGACGGGAGATGAGCAGCGAGCCGATCCTGCTGATCGCGGCGCACCCCACCCGCGGGGTCGACGTGGGCGCCCAGGCGTCGATCTGGGACCACATCAAGGACGCCCGCCGGGCGGGCCTGGCCGTGCTGCTGATCTCGGCGGACCTCGACGAGCTGATCGGCCTCTCCGACCGCATCGAGGTGATCCTCCGCGGACGGCTCGTCGGCGAGTTCGACCCGAACGAGGTGACCCCCGAGCAGCTCGGCTCGGCCATGACGGGAGCAGGAGAGAAGGCATGACGCCACGGATGACGAGGATCCTCCTCAGCGTCGCCGCGCCGGTCCTGGCACTGGTGGCGGCGTTCCTGATCACCAGCGCGGTGCTGCTGGTCGCCGGTGACCCGGTGGGGGAGGTCTGGGGCACGATCCTGTCCTGGCCGGCGCCGCGGAACCTGGTGAACATCGTCAACAGCGCGACGGTGCTCTACCTGTCCGGTCTCGCGGTGGCCATCGGCTTCCGGATGACCCTGTTCAACATCGGCGTCGACGGGCAGTACCGCATCGCCGCCTTCGTCGCCGCCGTGGTGGCCGGCGAGGCCTGGCTGCCGGGTCCGCTGAACACGATCCTGGCCGTCCTCGCCGCGGTGCTCGTGGGCGCCGCCTGGGCCGGCATCGCCGGGCTGCTGCGCGCCACCCGCGGCGTCAGCGAGGTCATCTCGACGATCATGCTCAACTTCATCTCCACCTCGGTGGTGGCCTACTCGCTGCGGCAGGTCGCGGTGCGCGAGGAGGGCAGCAACATCATCGGCACCAAGGCCATCCCGGAGTCCAGCCGCGTCCCCGGGCTGACGGTCTCGGACCAGGTGACCACGCCGGTCTACGGCTTCGTGGTCGTCGCCGTGGTCGTCGGCTTCCTCTACTGGCTGGTGCTCAACCGCACCCGCTTCGGCTTCGACCTGCGCGCCACCGGACAGTCCCGGACCGCCGCGGAGGCCAGCGGGGTGAGCGCGAAGCGGATGACCGTGAGCGCGATGCTCCTCTCCGGCGGGGTGGCCGGCCTCGTCGGCCTGCCCATCCTGTTCGGCAGCGCCTACTCCTACGGCTCGACGTTCCAGTCCGGTCTCGGCTTCGCCGGCATCGCGATCGCCCTGCTCGGTCGCAACCACGCGGTCGGCATCGCGCTCGGTGCCCTGCTGTTCGCCTTCCTCGACGAGCAGTCCAACCCGTTGCAGATCCTCGTCGGTGTCTCGCCCGACATCGTGAAGATCACCCAGGGAATCATCGTGCTCACCGTGGTGATCTCCTACGAGGTCGTCCGTCGTTACGGCCAGCGGCTCGAGCAGAGCCAGGTGGCTCAGGCGCTCGAGAGCCGGTCCGCCGACCGGCCGGAGGTGGCGGCATGACCACGTCCACGACCACGCAGGGGCGCGCTCCGCAGCGGAACCCGAAGGAGAACGGGCAAGGCCGGAAGTTCTCACCCTGGTGGTTCCTGATCGGCCTGGCCGGGGTGCTGCTGATCCTCTCGGTCCTGCAGCTGGTCACCGGCGCCGGCGACCTGGTCTCCTCGGGCACGGTCCGCGCCACGCTGATCGCCACCGTCCCGATCGCGCTCGCCGGGCTCGGCGGCCTCTGGTCCGAGCGCTCCGGCGTCATCAACATCGGGCTCGAGGGGATGATGATCCTCGGCACCTACGGCGCGGGCTTCTTCGGCTACCACTACGGCCCCTGGGTCGGCGTACTCGGGGCCATGGCCATGGGCGCGCTCGGTGGTCTGATCCACGCGGTGGCCACGGTGGTGTTCGGGGTCGACCACATCATCTCCGGCGTGGCGATCAACATCATCGCGCTCGGCGTGACGCAGTACCTCGCGGTGCTCACGTTCACCGGCCTTCCCGGCGGTGGCCAGACGCAGTCGCCCAAGCTCGGCGACGTCGGCAGCATCACGATCGGACCCCTGTCCGACGCACTCGGCAGCGTGGAACGTGCGGACATCTTCTTCGTCTCCGAGACCGCTGCCTTCCTGCGCGCGTTCGTCACCGACCTCTCGCTGCTGGTGGTGCTCGCGGGGCTGCTGTTCGTGCTGACCTACTTCCTGCTGTGGCGCACCGCGTTCGGCCTGCGGCTGCGCTCCTGCGGCGAGAGCCCCGTGGCGTCGGAGTCGCTCGGTGTGAACGTCTACCGCTACAAGTTCATCGCCGTGCTCACCTCCGGCGCGTTGGCCGGCCTCGCCGGCGGATTCCTCGCCCTGGTCGCGTCCAGCAACTACCGCGACGGGCAGACCGGAGGCCGCGGCTACATCGGTCTCGCGGCGATGATCTTCGGCAACTGGCGGCCCACCGGCGTCCTCATGGGGTCGGGGCTGTTCGGCTACACCGAGACCCTCGGCCTGCGGCAGGGCGGAACCTCGGTGCACGCGCTGCTGCTCGCGATCGCGGTGCTGCTGCTGGCGGGCGCGGTCTGGCAGTGGCGCAAGGGCCAGCAGGTCGCGGTGTTCGTGTCGGTGGGGCTCGCCGTCGCCATCGGCGCGCTGTACTTCTCCATCGACACCGTCCCCGGCGACTTCACCCGGATGACGCCGTACGTCGCCACCCTGCTCGTCCTCGCGCTCGCCTCCCAGCGGCTGCGCGTGCCGGCGGCCATCGGGGCGAGGTACCGCAGAGGGACGGCCGGCTAGCCGTGGCGGAGACCTTCGACTGGGAGTCGCTCCAGCAGCGGGCGACCGACGCGATGACCCACGCCTACGCGCCGTACTCGAAGTACCCCGTGGGCGCGGCCGCGGTCGTCGACGACGGCCGGGTGATCGTGGGCTGCAACGTGGAGAACGCCGCCTACGGCGTGGGGCTGTGCGCCGAGTGCGGCGTGGTCTCGCAGCTGCACGCCACCGGCGGCGGCCGGCTGACGCACTTCGTGTGCGTCAACGGCGAGGGCGGGGTGATCATGCCGTGCGGCCGGTGCCGGCAGCTGCTGTTCGAGCACGGCGGTCCGGTCCTGGAGCTGATGACCGTCTCGGGAGTGCGCAGCATGGCCGACGTCCTCCCGGACGCCTTCGGACCCGCAGCGCTGAGCGAGTATGCCGACGACACGGATTGACCTGACCGCGCCCGAGGTCGTCGCCGACCCCTACCCGCACTTCGCGGAGGAGCGGCGGCGGCACGCGGTGGCACGCCACGAGCCGTCCGGGCTGTGGCTGACCTTCGACCACGCGAGCGCGAACGCGGTGCTGCGGGACCGGCGGCTCGGACGCATCTGGCGCGACCGGGAGCCGGCCGACCGGTTCGAGCCGTTCAACCTGCTGCACCGCAACCAGATGATGGAGAACGAGCCGCCCGCGCACACCCGGCTGCGACGTCTCGTGGCGGGCGCGTTCGCCCGCGGCCACGTCGAGCGGCTGCGGCCCCGGGTGCGCGAGCTCGCCGGCCGGCTGCTCGACGACGTCGACCCCGCGCGGTTCGACGTCCTCGCGGAGTACGCCGAGCCGCTGCCGGTGCTCGTCATCGCCGAGCTGCTCGGCGTACCGACCGAGCTCGCCCCGCAGCTGCGAGCGTGGTCGCAGGCGATCGTGCGGATGTACGAGGTCGCCCCCACGCCCGAGCAGCAGGAGGCAGCCGTGCTGGCCGCCTCCGACTTCGCGGAGACGGTCCGCGAGCTCGCCCGGGCCCGTGCCGCCGACCCTCGCGACGACCTCGTCAGCGACCTGGTCGCGGCGCGGGAGGGCGATGCCCGGCTGAGCGAGGACGAGGTGGTCGCCTCTGCCGTGCTGCTGCTCAACGCCGGCCACGAGGCGTCGGTCAACGTGTTCGGCAACGGCCTGGTCGCCATGCTCGAGCGCGGTCTGCGCCCGGACCCGGGCGACGTCCCGGCGTGCGTGGAGGAGATGCTGCGCTTCGACCCGGCGCTGCACCTGTTCGAGCGCACCGCTACCGCCGACGTCACGATCGGGGCGGTCACCGTCCGGGAGGGCGAGAAGGTCGCCGCTCTGCTCGGCGCCGCCAACCGCGATCCCGCGGTCTTCGACGAGCCGGACGAGTTCCGGCCCACGCGCGAGCCGAACCCACACCTGGCGTTCGGCGTGGGGGTGCACTTCTGCCTCGGCGCCCCGCTGGCCCGCATGGAGCTCGCGGAGTCGGTGGCCCTGCTGTGGGAACGGATGCCGCGGCTGCGACTGGTGGACGAGCCCACCTCCCGTGGCACGTTCGTGCTCCGCGGCTACACCTCGGTGCCGGTCGGCGCCGCAACCAGAGAGGAGCAGAGTTGAGCGAGCAGCACGACGCCGTGGAGGTGATCGTCACCAAGCGGGACGGGGGCGAGCTCACCGACTCGCAGATCGACTGGGTCGTCGACGCCTACACCCGGGGAGCGGTCGCGGACGAGCAGATGTCGTCGCTGGCGATGGCGATCCTGCTCAACGGGATGACGCGCCGGGAGATCTCCCGGTGGACCGCCGCGATGATCGCGTCGGGGGAGCGGATGGACTTCTCCTCCTCGCTCTCGCGGCCCACCGCCGACAAGCACTCCACCGGGGGTGTGGGGGACAAGATCACGCTGCCGCTCGCTCCGCTCGTCGCCTCCTGCGGGGTCGCGGTGCCCCAGCTGTCCGGGCGCGGGCTCGGACACACCGGCGGCACGCTGGACAAGCTCGAGTCGATCCCCGGCTGGCGCGCCGACCTGGCGGGCGAGGAGATGCTGCGCCAGCTCGAGGACGTCGGCGCGGTGATCTGCGCGGCGGGTGCGGCCCTGGCGCCGGCGGACAAGAAGCTCTACGCGCTGCGCGACGTCACCGGGACGGTGGAGGCGATCCCGCTGATCGCCAGCTCGGTCATGAGCAAGAAGATCGCCGAGGGGACCGGCGCGCTGGTCCTCGACGTGAAGGTCGGCTCCGGTGCGTTCATGAAGGAGCTGGACCGGGCGCGCGAGCTGGCCGAGACGATGGTGGCGCTGGGCACGGATGCCGGGGTCCGGACGGTCGCGCTGCTCACGGACATGTCGACGCCGCTGGGACGCACCGCGGGCAATGCCCTCGAGGTGCGCGAGTCCGTCGACGTGCTGGCCGGTGGTGGCCCCGCCGACGTGGTGGAGCTGACCCTCGCGCTGGCCCGCGAGATGCTCGCCGGGGCCGGGGTCACGGACGTCGACCCCGCCGACCGGCTGGCCGACGGCACGGCGATGGACACCTGGAAGGCGATGGTCCGGGCCCAGGGCGGCGACCCGGACGCCCCGCTGCCCACCGCCCGGGAGAGCCACGTGGTCGCCGCGCCGGCGTCCGGGGTGCTCACCCGGCTCGACGCGATGGCGGTGGGCATGGCCGCGTGGCGTCTCGGCGCCGGCCGGGCCCGCAAGGAGGACCCGGTGCAGTCCGGAGCGGGCGTGGAGATGCACGCCAAGCCGGGCGACGAGGTGGTCGAGGGCCGGCCGTTGCTCACCCTGCACAGCGACGACGCCGCGCGGTTCGGCCGTGCCCTCGACGGGCTGCTCGAGGGAGTCGAGATCAGCCCCCGCGGATCGTCGTACACCCCGACGCCGCTGGTGCTGGGCCGGGTGGGCTGAGGACGGGCCCGGTCGGGGCCGTCCTCAGTCGAGCAGCAGCACCACGGTCTCGGCGACGCAGGCGGGCTTCTCCTCGCCCTCGATCTCGACGACGTAGCGGATCGTCAGCTGCTTGCCGGTGGGCAGGTCGGTCACCTCGCCGAACGAGGCGGTGCAGCGCACCCGCGAGCCCACCTTCACCGGGTTGGGGAAGCGCACCTTGTTGACGCCGTAGTTCAGCTTGGCGCCGGGTGTCTCCAGCCGGAAGATGTGGGCGCCGAAGTAGGGCACCAGGGACAGCGTCAGGTAGCCGTGGGCGATGGTGCCGCCGAACGGGCCGTCCTTGGCACGCTCGACGTCCACGTGGATCCACTGGTGGTCGCCGGTGGCCTCGGCGAAGGAGTCCACCCGGTCCTGGTCGACCACCATCCAGTCGGTGGTGCCGAGCTCCTCACCGGCTGCCGCCGCCACTTCGTCGAAGGTCTCGAAAACGCGCATGGTTGCCTCTCGGGTCGGGATGCAAGGATGTCGTCATGGCTGAACTTATCCCTGCCCCGACGCGCATCCCCGTGCCGGGTGGCAAGGTCATCGACGAGTACGTCGGCCGCGTCACCACCGGCACCGAGCAGGTCTCGGTCGCCCACATGGTGGCGCCCGCCGGCTGGAGCGAGCCGGCGCAGCAGCCGGCCTTCGACGAGATCACCGTCGTGCTGCGCGGTGCCGTCCTCGTCGAGGTCGTCGACGGCGACGGCGTCCGCACCCTGGAGGTCCCGGCCGGCCAGGCCGTGCTGACCCGTGCGGGGGAGCGGGTGCGCTACTCGACCGGTGAGCAGGAGACCGAGTACGTCGCGGTCTGCCTGCCGGCCTTCGCCCCGGACCTCGCCCACCGCGACCCCGAGCCGGACGCGTGACCGCCGCGACCACGGTGCACGTCCCCACCCGGGACCAGGTGCACCGGGCGCCCAAGGTGCTGCTGCACGACCACCTCGACGGCGGGCTGCGGCCCCAGACGATCCTCGATCTCGCGCCGGGCGCCGGGCACGCGCTGCCCGCCGAGGACGCGGACTCACTGCGCCGGTGGTTCGAGGAGTCGGCGAACTCCGGGTCGCTGGAGCGCTACCTGGAGACCTTCGACCACACGGTGGCGGTGATGCAGTCCGCGGAGAACCTGCGCCGGGTGGCCCAGGAGTGCGTCGAGGACCTGGCCGCGGACGGCGTCGTCTACGCGGAGGTCCGCTACGCCCCCGAGCAGCACCTGGTCGGCGGCCTGTCGCTGGAGCAGGTCGTGGAGGCGGTGCTGGAGGGGTTCGCCGCGGGAGAGAAGCAGGCCCGGGCGGACCGGCGGCCGATCGTGGTCCGACAGATCCTCACCGCCATGCGGCACCAGGCGCGCTCGCGCGAGATCGCCGAGCTCGTGGTGCGCTACCGCGACGAGGGCGTGGTCGGCTTCGACATCGCCGGGGCGGAGGCGGGTTTCCCGCCCACCCGCCACCTCGACGCCTTCGAGTACCTCCAGCGGGAGAACGCGCACTTCACCATCCACGCCGGTGAGGCGTTCGGCCTGCCGTCGATCTGGGAGGCGATCCAGTGGTGTGGCGCCGACCGGCTGGGCCACGGGGTGCGCATCATCGACGACATCACGCCGCGTCCCGACGGGGGCTACCAGCTCGGCCGGCTGGCCTCCTACGTCCGTGACAAGCGGATCCCGCTGGAGATGTGCCCGTCGTCGAACGTGCAGACCGGTGCGGCGACCTCCATCGCCGAGCACCCGATCAGGGTCCTCAAGGAGCTCGGCTTCCGGGTCACGGTCAACACCGACAACCGCCTGATGAGCGGCACCTCGATGACCGAGGAGATGTTCGCGCTGGTGGAGGCCTTCGGCTACACCCTCGACGACCTGCGGTGGTTCACCATCAACGCGATGAAGTCGGCCTTCCTCCCCTTCGACGAGCGGCTCGACATCATCAACAACGAAGTCAAACCGGCCTACACCGTCCTCGCAGCGATGGCCTAGCGCGGCACTCTCCCCTGCGGCAGGTCTGTGGAGGGAGAGCCATCGCATGGCAGGACGGCCAGGCGCGGGCCGGCCGGTCCCGGTGTCGCGATCGGGCTGGGACCCGAGGCCGACGCCCGGGCGCTGCGCCGGATCGCGGCGGCGACGGGCGGTCGCAGCTACGTCGCCCGGGACCCGCAGGACATCGCGCAGGTCCTCATCGACGCGATGCTGAGCCGGCGAGCAGGTCCCGCAGGTGCCGGTAGGCCTCCTCGGAGGTCATCGGGGCACACCCGAGCGCCACGGCGTGGCCGACGACCTGCGGCTCGTTGCGCAGGAGCACGACGCCGCGCCTGAGCAGCACCAGCGGCTGCTTGCGTCGCTCCCGGAGGTCGCGGGTCAGCCGCCGCCAGAAGGTCACCAGCCGGTGGTTGCGCACGCACACCGCGTCGGCGAGCAACCCCCGCTCCCGGCAGTCGGCCACGACCTCCTGGGCGAAGATCCCCTCGGCGAGGAAGTAGCGCGCCCCGGCGAGGTCGAGCAGCCGGCGCCCGACGCGGCCGTCGTGGGCCAGGTCGTAGACCGGCACGTCCGCGCGCCCGTCGCGGCACAGCCGGTCGATGGCCACGACCGCGTCGTCGTGCAGCCACGAGGCCGGGTCGTCCCAGTCGACCATCGTCCCGTGCCCGAGGTGCACCTCGGGCAAGGACGGGTCGGCGCCGTCCTTGTAGAAGTCGTCGAGGTTGAGCACCGGCAGCCCGATCCGCCGGGAGAGCCGGGACTTGCCGGACCCGGAGGGGCCGGCGAGGACGATCACCTGGGCGCGCACCCGGACATTCTCCCGGGCCGGTGCCCCGGTGTGCTCACCGGTCCCTGCGGTGCTCCGGCGGGGCACCGGTCCTGCGTGTGCGTGGGGTGACCGGCGTACGCCCGGGCCCCCCGGGCCGGTGAGGCCGGTCAGATGCCGATGGGGTGCCAGACGGTCTTGGTCTCCAGGAAGGCGGTCATCCGCTCGATCCCCGGTGCGACCGACCAGTCGGTGCCCGGCGCCGGGCGCAGCACCAGCTTGAGGTTCTCCGCCGCCGACTCCTCGAGGGAGCGCCCGAGCCCGGGGTCCTCGACACCGGTCAGGTCGATGGCGTTGACGTCCATGTGGGAGGCCAGCCACGGTCCGATCTCAGCCGCGTCCCCGGTGAGGACGTTGACCACGCCCCCGGGCAGGTCGGAGGTGGCGAGCACCTCCGAGAGCGTGATCGCGGGCAGCGGTCGGTCGTACGACGACACGACGACGGCCGTGTTGCCCGAGACGACGACGGGGGCGACGACGGACACGAGCCCGAGCAGGGAGGAGTCCTGCGGTGCGAGGACGGCCACGACGCCGGTGGGGTCGGGCAGGGAGAAGTTGAAGTAGGGCCCGGCGACGGGGTTGGCCCCGCCGACGACCTGGGCCAGCTTGTCGGCCCACCCGGCGTACCAGACGAGCCGGTCGACGGACTCGCAGACGGCGGCCTCCGCGTGCTTGCGCGAGAGGCCCTCGGAGGCGGAGACCTCCTCCACGAGCTGCGCGCGTCGGCCCTCGAGCACCTCGGCCACCCGGTAGAGCACCTGCCCGCGGTTGTACGGCGTCCGCGCCGCCCAGCCGCCGAAGGCCTTGCGGGCCGCGCCGACCGCGTCCCGGGCGTCCTTGCGGGAGGCCTGGGACGCGTTGGCGAGGAAGCGGCCCTTGTGGTCGTGGACCTGGTAGGAGCGCCCCGACTCCGAGCGGGGGAAGGCGCCGCCGACGTAGAGCTTGTAGGTCTTGCGGACCTCGAGACGATCGGTGCTCACCGGGCCCCCCGCGGAAGTGCGAGCGCAGCGAGCAGTTTCGTGTGGTGAGTCATCGAACGTATGCCTCCAAGCCGTGGCGGCCGCCCTCGCGGCCGTAGCCGGACTCCTTGTAGCCGCCGAAGGGGCTGGCGGGGTCGAACCGGTTGAACGTGTTGGCCCAGACCACGCCGGCACGCAGCTGGTCGGCCATCCACAGGATGCGTGAGCCCTTGTCGGTCCACACGCCGGCAGACAGGCCGAAGGGGGTGTTGTTCGCCTTCTCCACCGCCTCGGTCGGGGTGCGGAAGGTGAGCACCGACAGGACCGGGCCGAAGATCTCCTCGCGGGCGATCCGGTGCGCCTGGGTGACGCCGGTGAAGATCGTCGGAGGGAACCAGAACCCGGTGTCGGGCAGCCGGCACGCCGGCGACCAGCGTTCGGCGCCCTCGGCGTCGCCGGCCTCGGACAGCTCGCGGATCTTCTCGAGCTGCTCGCGGGAGTTGATCGCACCGACGTCGGTGTTCTTGTCCAGCGGGTCACCGACCCGCAGCGTGCCCATCCGGCGCTTGAGGCTGTGCAGGACCTCCTCGGCCACCGACTCCTGGACCAGCAGCCGCGAGCCGGCGCAGCACACGTGGCCCTGGTTGAAGAAGATGCCGTTGACGATGCCTTCGACGGCCTGGTCGACCGGGGCGTCGTCGAACACGATGTTCGCGGCCTTGCCGCCGAGCTCGAGAGTGACCCGCTTGTCGGTGCCCGCCACGGCCTTGGCGATCTGCCGGCCGACGTCGGTGGAACCGGTGAACGCCACCTTGTCCACGTCGGGGTGCGCCACGAGGGCCCTGCCGGTCTCCCCGGCGCCGGTGACGATGTTCACCACACCCGCGGGCAGGTCGGCCTGCTGGCAGATCTCGGCGAACAGCAGCGCGGTCAGCGGCGTGGTCTCCGCCGGCTTCAGCACGACCGTGTTGCCGGCGGCCAGGGCCGGGGCGATCTTCCAGGCCAGCATCATCAGCGGGAAGTTCCACGGGATGATCTGCGCGGCCACGCCCAAGGGCTGTGGAGGCCCGGACGCTGCCGTTGACAGGCCGGCGTACTCGAGCTTGTCGGCCCAGCCTGCGTAGTAGAAGAACCAGGAGGCGACCAGCGGCACGTCGACGTCGCGGGACTCGCGGATCGGCTTGCCGTTGTCCAGGCTCTCGAGCACCGCGAGCTCGCGGGAGCGCTCCTGGATGATCCGGGCGATGCGGAACAGGTACTTCGCCCGCTCGCGGCCGCTCATCCGCGACCAGACCTTGTCGTAGGCCCTGCGGGCGGCCCGGACCGCTGCGTCGACGTCGGCGGCGCTCGCCTCGGCGACCTCGGAGAGCACCTCCTCGCTCGCCGGGCTCACCGTCTTGAACGTGCGTCCCTCCGCCGGGGACACGAACTCACCGCCCACGAACAGCCCGTAGGAGGACCGGATGTCCACCACCGCACGGGACTCGGGGGCGGGTGCGTACTCGAAGGCGGAGGCCGGGTCGAGGGCCTGCGTGCCCTCGGTCGCGGGGCCGGTGTTGTCGGATGCCATCGGCGATCAGTCCAGGGTGAAGTAGTCGGGGCCGGAGTAGCGGCCGGTCTTCAGCTTCGTGCGCTGCATCAGCAGGTCGTTGAGCAGGGAGGAGGCGCCGAACCGGAACCAGTCGGGAGTCAGCCAGTCGGGTCCGGCGACCTCGTTGACCGTCACGAGGTACTTGATCGCGTCCTTGCTGGTCCGGATCCCGCCCGCCGGCTTCACCCCGACCATCCGCCCGGTGGCCTCGCGGAAGTCCCGCACCGCCTCCAGCATCACCAGCGTCACCGGCAGCGTCGCCGCGGGGGAGACCTTGCCGGTCGAGGTCTTGATGAAGTCCGCGCCGGCCGTCATCGCCAGCCAGGAGGCCCGGCGGACGTTGTCGTAGGTCTGCAGCTCGCCGGTCTCGAAGATCACCTTCAGGTGGGCGGCGCTGCCGTCACGCCGCGCGCAGGCCTCCCGGACCGCGACGATCTCCTCGAACACCTTCATGTAGTCGCCGGTCAGGAAGGCACCACGGTCGATGACCATGTCCACCTCGTCGGCGCCCGCCTCCACCGCGTCCCTGGTGTCGGCGAGCTTCACCTCGAGCGAGGCGCGGCCCGAGGGGAACGCGGTGGCCACGGACGCGACGTGCACGCCGGAGTCGCCGAGCGTCTCCTTGGCGTGGGCCACCATGTCGGGGTAGACGCACACCGCGGCGACCTGCGGACACGCCGGGTCCGCGGGGTCGGGGCGCATCGCCTTGGTCGACAGGGCGCGCACCTTGCCGGGGGTGTCCTGACCCTCCAGCGTGGTCAGGTCGACCATCCGGATCGCGAGGTCGATCGCGAACTCCTTGGCCGTGGTCTTGATGGAGCGGGTCCCCAGCATGGCGGCCCGTGCCTCCGCACCGACCTGGTCCACACCCGGAAGGCCGTGGAGGAAGCGGCGCAGGGACGAGTCGGACGACGTCGCCCGGGCCAGGTCTGCGCTGCCGGCTGCGTTGCCTTGGCTTACGACGGTGGTCACCGCACCAGCATATGGGCGGCACCCGGCATGTGGAGAATCGCCGGACCGGCAGCACAATGGGGGCCATGGTGACCGCGCACGACACCGGAGGGCGAGCCGAGCCCGTGGAGCGGTTCGAGCCGACCAGCGGGCAGGTCACCGGCTACGGCTCGCTGGCCGCCATCGGGCTCCTGCTGGTCTACCTCGCCGTGGACGAGCGGACGCTCACCGGGCTGCGGATCGCGACCGGCGCGCTGTTCTTCGGCGTGCTGCTGTGGCTGACCGTGCTGCGCCCGCGCGTGACGGCCTACCCGGACGTGCTGCGCATGCAGAACTCGGTGCGTGACGTGCTCGTCCCCTGGACCGCGATCGAGCGGGTCACCGTGGGCCGTGTGCTCTCGGTGTGGGTGGGGGAGGACCGTCACGTGTGCACCGGCATCGGCGCGTCCCTGCGACGTCGTACCCCGGCGGCGTCCCGGCCCGACCAGCCGGGCGGGGAGCACCACGTCGACCACGGCGAGTACGTCGCGGACCGGATCCGGACGCTGGTCCAGGAGGCACGCCGTCGGGAGGCCCGGGAGGGCCACGTCCCCGAGGAGGCTCCCCGCCGGGTCTGGGCGGTGCCGGAGCTGGTGGCGCTGGCGGGCACGGCCGCGGCGTTCCTGCTCACACTGGTGCTTTGACCGCTCGCGCCAGGCGACCGTCGGGTCAGAGTCCGAGCGCGGCGGCCAGGTCGGTGCGGATCGCGTCGAGACGGCCGGTCGCCGCGATCCGGGCCGCGTCGACCCCGCCGGGCTCGCCCTCCTCGACCGGCACCGCGACCTCCAGGTAGCACTTCAGCTTCGGCTCGGTCCCGGAGGGGCGTACGACGACCCGCGCGCCCTCGGCGAGCCGGTAGCGCAGCCCGTCCGTCGGAGGCAGCTCCGCGCTGCCGGCCGTGAGGTCGTCGACCTGTTCGACCGCGAGGCCGCCGAGCACGGTCGGCGGCGTGGCGCGGAGCCGGTCCATGGCCGCACCGATCTCGGACAGGTCGGTGACCCGGAACGACAGCTGGTCGGTGGCGTGCAGCCCGTAGACCCGGGCGATCTCGTCGAGCTGGTCGGTCAGTGTCCGGCCTTCGCTGCGCAGGACGGCGGCGAGCTCGGCGACCCGGAGCAGCGCCGAGACCCCGTCCTTGTCCCGCACCAGGGCCGGTGCCGCGCAGTAGCCCAACGCCTCCTCGTAGGCGAACGCGAGCCCCTCGATCCGGCCCAGCCACTTGAAGCCCGTCAGGGTCTCGCAGTACTCCTGTCCGTGCGCGGCGGCCATCTTGCCCAGCAGCGAGGACGAGACGATGGTGGTCGCGTACACGCCCTGCACGCCGAGCCGGAGCAGGAAGTCCGCGAGCAGGACGCCCACCTCGTCCCCGCGCAGCATCCGCCACCCGTGCGGCCCCGGGACCCCCACCGCACAGCGGTCCGCGTCCGGGTCGTTGGCGATCACCACGTCCGCCCCGACCTCCTCGGCGAGCTGCAGGGCGAGGTCCATCGCGCCCGGCTCCTCCGGGTTGGGGAAGGCGACGGTGGGGAAGTCCGGGTCGGGGTCGGCCTGCGCAGGGGTCACGTGGGGGGCGGGGAACCCGGCTCGCTCCATCACGTCGGCCACTACGTCGCCGCCGACACCGTGCAGCGGTGTGTAGACGCAGGTCAGCTCCCGCGGTGTGCTGGGGCCGACCAGGTCGGCGACCTTCGCCGCGTAGGAGTCCGCGACGTCGGCGTCGAGCCACTCCCAGTCCTCCGACCGGGCCACGTCCGCGAGCGCTCCCACCTCGGCGATCCGCGCGGAGATGTCGGTGTCGGCCGGTGGCACGATCTGGCTGCCGTCACCGAGGTAGACCTTGTAGCCGTTGTCCTGCGGCGGGTTGTGCGAGGCGGTGACCATCACCCCGGCCAGGCAGCCGAGCTCGCGGATCGCGTACGCGAGCACGGGGGTGGGCAGGGGCTTCGGCAGCACGTACGCACGCAGGCCGGCGCCGGCCATCACCTCCGCGGTGTCCCGGGCGAAGACGTCGGAGTTGTGCCGCGCGTCGTACCCGACCACCACCGGGTCGCCGTCGCCCGCCCCGTGCGCGCGCAGGTAGGCGGCGAGGCCCGCGGCGGCCCGGGTGACGACCACCCGGTTCATCCGGTTCGGGCCGGCCCCCAGCGCGCCCCGGAGACCGGCCGTGCCGAACTCCAACGGCCCCCGGAACCGGTCGGCGAGGTCCTCCGCTGCCGCTCCGGACGGGTCGTGCTCCACCTGGGCCACGAGCTGCTGCAGCTCGCCCCGGGTCTGCTCGTCGGGGTCCTCCGCCGCCCAGGCCCTCGCGCGCTCGAGCAGCGCTGCCAGGTCCGGGGCCTCCGTCGATGCGCTCATGGCGGGAAGGCTATCCGGCCTCGAGCGCCGGCCGGTGGTAGCGGTCGGTGGCGAACGGTCCCCCGACGTGGCCGGCCTCGACCCGGTCGTCCTCGGTCTCCGGAGCGGCCTCGATCTCCGCGGCGAACGGCTCGGCGTCGTCCTGCGGCACGTAGCCCAGCCGCCGGCCGGGCTCGAGGTCCCACCACGCGCGGGTGTTCGCCGAGATCCCGTAGAGCACCGCGAAGCCCGGGTCGGGTGCGGTCAGCGCGGCGTGCACCATGCGGACCGCGTCCCGGTGGGACAGCCAGGTCGACAGGTGCCGACGCGTCTGCGGCTGCGGCAGGAAGCTCCCGATCCGCATGGCCACGGCGTCCACGGCGAAGCGGTCGGCGTAGAGCCGGAGCAGCGCCTCGGCCGCCACCTTCCCGACCCCGTAGAAGGTGTCCGGCCGCGGGGGTACGTCGGTGGTCAGCGTCGTGGCGCGTGGCGTCCGCCCGACCGCGTGGTTGCTGCTCGCATAGGCGATCCGGCTGACCCCGTGGGCCACCATCGCGTCGAGCAGCGCCCCGGTCGTGACCACGTGGGACTCCAGGATGTCCGGCAGCGCCGCCTCGTGCGGGATGCTCGCCAGGTGCACCACGCCCTCGAGCGGTCCGCCGTCCTCCAGCCGCTCGAAGACCGCCTCCACGGCGTCGGGGTCCGTGCAGTCGGCGGTGAACCACTCGCCGGTGAAGCCCTCGCGGCTCCGCAGCCACGTCGAGCCCTGCGACGTCGTACCCGAGGTCGAGGAGGCCGGCGCAGACGACGCTGCCGATGGCTGCCGGCGGCACCGGCGACGAGGACCCGCATCAGATCCTCGGGACGATCGCGCCGAGCAGCTCGCCCATGCGGGTGGCCGCGGCGTCGCCGGCCGCGAGGACCTCCTCGTGGTTCAGCGGCTCCCCGGAGATGCCGGCGGCGAGGTTGGTGACCAGCGAGATGCCGAGCACCTCCAGCCCGGCCTCGCGCGCGGCGATCGCCTCGAGCGTCGTGGACATCCCGACGAGCGTGCCGCCGATCGCACGGACCATGCCGATCTCCGCGGGCGTCTCGTAGTGCGGCCCCCGGAACTGCACGTAGACGCCCTCCGCCAGGGTCGGGTCCACCTGCCGGCACAGGCTCCGCAGGCGGGGACTGTAGAGGTCGGTGAGGTCGACGAAGTGCGCTCCCTCGACCGGTGAGGTGGACGTCAGGTTGATGTGGTCGCTGATCAGCACCGGCGTCCCGGGCTCCCACGAGTCGTCGAGGCCCCCGCAACCGTTGGTGAGCACGACGACGCGGGATCCGGCCGCCGCGGCCAGCCGGACGTTGTGCACCACCGGCCGGACCCCGAGGCCCTCGTAGAGGTGCGTCCGGCCGAGGAAGACCAGCAGGTGCCGGTCGCCGGCGCGGACCGACCGGATCCGGCCCGCGTGGCCGGCCACCGCCGGCGGGGCGAACCCGGGAAGGTCGGTGGTGGCGACCTCGGCCACCGTCTCGCCCAGCGCGTCGACGGCGGGCAGCCACCCCGAGCCCATGACGAGGGCGATGTCGTGGCGCTCGACGCCGGTGAGCTCCCGGAGCCGGTCGGCGGCCTGGGCCGCGAGGTCGTGGGCGGAGGGTGCGGAGCTGGTCGTGGTCACCGCGGCAGCCTAACCGGGTGCGGCGGTCGTCGTGGGTCTAGAGGCCGATGGAACGGCAGGGACGTGCCCGCAGCGCCTCGACGTAGTCGTCCGGCGCGCCTGCCGCCTCGGCCGCGTCCGCGAGGATGCCGACCGTGGACGCCGAGGGAAGGCCGCCCTCGTAGGCGTCGAGGACGTAGGTCCAGGCGAGGTGGCTGCCGGTCATCGTCGCGACGCGGACGCGGGTCTTGCGGTAGAGGCGCGAGGTGAAGCTCTCCACCTCGTCGAGCACCTTGATGTCCTCGTCGGTGACGTCGTAGAGCGCCACGAAGACCTGCTCGAAGGGGTCCTGCACGATCGTGGCGAGGGCGCCGTCCCAGCCGTGCTCCTCGCCCCCGAAGGTCAGCCGCCACCCGGTGAGCCAACCGGTGCCCCGCAAGGGGGAGTGCGGGCAGCGCTCGCTCATGCGGTGGGAGTCGAGGTTGGACCCGTAGGCGGCGTAGAGAGGCACGGCAGGGAGGCTATCGCTTCGGATGGAACAATGGGCGCCGTGAATCGGGTAGTGATCATCGGTGGTGGACCTGGCGGCTACGAGTCGGCGCTGGTGGCGGCGCAGCTCGGGGCGGAGGTCACCGTCGTGGACTCCGACGGGATCGGCGGCTCGGCGGTGCTCACCGACTGCGTCCCGAGCAAGACCCTGATCGCCACCGCCGAGCTGATGGCGGACATGGAGGAGGCCGGCGAGCTGGGCATCTCGGTGAGCACGCCGCACGGCAAGACCCCCGGGAACGTGACCGTCGACCTGCTCCGCGTGAACGAACGGGTCAAGGCGCTCGCCCTCGACCAGTCCGACGACATCGAGCGCCGGCTCGTCCGCGAGGGCGTCCGGATCGTCCGCGGCCGTGGCCGGCTCGATGGCCCCCACCGGGTGGTGGCCGAGCTCGCCGACGGCGGGACCGAGACCTTCGAGGCCGGGGCCGTCCTGGTCGCGACGGGCGCGAGCCCCCGCACCCTCGAGATGGCACGACCCGACGGCGAGCGGATCCTCAGCTGGGACCAGGTCTACGACCTCACCGAGGTCCCGGACCGTCTGATCGTGGTCGGGTCCGGCGTCACCGGCGCGGAGTTCGCAGGCGCCTACAACGCCCTGGGCGTCGACGTCGTGCTCGTGTCCAGCCGCGACCGGGTGCTGCCCGGCGAGGACGCGGACGCCGCCGCCGTGCTCGAGGAGGTCTTCACCCGCCGGGGGATGACCGTGCTGTCCCGGTCGCGGATGGAGTCGGTGGTCCGCGACGGTGACCGGGTCACCGTCACCCTCACCGACGGCCGGACCGTCGAGGGCTCGCACTGCCTGCTGGCGCTCGGCTCGGTCCCGAACACCGCCGGCATGGGGCTGGAGGAGGCAGACGTCGCCCTCGACGACAACGGCTTCGTGAACGTCGACCGGGTCTCGCGCACCTCGGCCCGCGGCATCTACGCGGCCGGCGACTGCACCGGTGTGTTCATGCTCGCCTCGGTCGCGGCGATGCAGGGCCGCATCGCGATGTGGCACTACCTCGGTGACGCCGTGGCGCCGCTGGACCTCAAGACGGTGTCCGCCAACATCTTCACCGCGCCGGAGATAGCGACCGTCGGCTACACGCAGAACGAGGTGGACCAGGGGGTCATCGAGGTCGAGACCGTGATGCTGCCGCTGGGCGGGAACGCCCGGGCGAAGATGCACGGGGTCCGGGACGGCTTCGTGAAGCTGTTCTGCCGCCCCGGCACCGGCATCGTCGTGGGTGGCGTGGTCGTCGGTCCGCGCGCCAGCGAGCTGATCCACCCGGTGTCGATCGCGGTCTCGGAGAACCTCACCGCCGACCAGCTCGCCCAAGCCTTCACGGTGTACCCGTCGATGAGCGGGTCGGTGGCCGAGGCCGCCCGGAGGCTGCACCGCTACCAGCGCTGAGGTCGCCCTCCTCAGAAGCCGAAGTCGCCGAAGTCGAACCCGCCGCCGGCGTCGCCTCCCGAGAGGTCCCCGCCGGAGTAGTCCCCGCCCCCGTCACCGGAGTAGTCGCCGCCGCCTGTCTGGTCGCCGGCCTCGCCCACGCCGAAACCGGTGTCGGCGCCCTCGACCGCGCCACCGTCCCAGGTCGGGGAGAGCATGGTCATCAGCATGAACGTGGGCAGCAGGCCGGTCATCGCGTAGGCGCTGAAGTACCCCATCGCGTAGGGGGAGTAGGCGGGGCCGGCCTGCCAGTACGGGACCCTCTGGTGGCCCTGCTGGACCGTGCGGACGTCCGGGTCGGCGCCCTGGCGGACGCGGTCGGCGTCCGCGGCGCAGACCGGCACCTGTCGCTGCACCCCGCCTGGCGGGGCCCACTCGATGTCGGTCGTCGAGGGCCCGTGCTGCGGGTTGAAGAAGCACGGCGGGCGGCGCACTGGCAGCTGCTCGCCGTCCTTGCGGGCCAGCACGCAGGCCACGGCGTACCGCCCGTCCTCCAGCCTCTCCGTCACGTGCCTGACCTGCTCCGGCTCCTCGATCCGGCCCAGGGTCTCCTTGGCCGACTCGTAGGAGTCCAGGGCCCGCTGGTAGTCCTGGTGCATCGCCTCGTCGAGGGGGGTGGTGAGGAGGTCGACGTCGAGCCGTTGGAGCTCCTCGCCGAACCGGGTGACGTCCTCGTCGACGACCCGGGCCACGGCCTGCAGCTCGACCTCACGCCGCTGCTCGAGCGCGGCGCGACGTCGCCGCTGGGGGATGACCACCAGGGCCAGGGTGCCGGCGACGAGGAGGAGGACCAGCAGCAGGTCGGGCATGACACCACAGTAGCCGGGTGCAGAAAACCCCGGCGGCTCCCGAAAACGCAGCTTCCCGTTGGTCTATTACATTTCTGTAATTACGCCGATGGAATTAATGCGAATTGTTCGGTTCGGTGGACAGGAATTGTGCGGCCGTGGAAATAATGTCTCGTTCACACTGGCAACACCGTTCACATTCTTCACGCGCACGCACTGCGCTGTGCCGTGGTCGCCGAGGGAGAGCTGCACATGCGTAGAGGCTTGCGCGGGGCCGCCGCCGCCATCGCCACCGGGTTGGTCGTAGGCATGCTCGGGGGTGTGGTCGCAGAGTCACCCGCCGATGCGGTGTCGACCGACCAGTCCTACTGGGTGCCGGTCGGCAAGCAGATCACGGTGACCGGCCGCGGCTACGGCCACGGACACGGGATGTCCCAGCACGGAGCCCAGGGTGCAGCGCTGCAAGGCCTTGGTTACCAGGACATCGTGGACTTCTACTATCCCGGCACGTCGTGGGGGAAGGTACGCGGACGGGTGCGTGTCCTGATCAGCGGCGACACCAGCGACGACGTCGTGGTCAGCCCGACCAACGGGCTCGCCGTCCGCGACCTCGCCCAGAAGACCACGCACCAGCTCCCGGTCCGCGACAGGGTGACGCGCTGGCGGCTCGACGTACGCGACGGCCGCACGGTCGTGCAGTTCTTCAACGGCGCCTGGCGGGGGTTCAAGGCCCCCTGGGCGCGCAGTCTCGAGGGTGACGCGGAATTCCTCGCCAAGCGCCCGATCACTTTGTGGACGCCGTCCGGCGCGAAGACCTACCGGGGAATTCTGCGCTCGGCCTCGCCCGCCCCGGGGTCGAATTCACGGGACACGGTCAACGTGGTGACGATCGACCAGTACGTCATGGGTGTCGTCCCCTACGAGATGCCCGCGTCCTGGCAGCCCGAGGCGGTCAAGGCGCAGGCGGTGGCAGCACGGACCTACGCCACCTGGTCGCGGAACCAGAACTTCCGGCGCCACTACCAGATCTGCGACACGACCGCCTGCCAGGTCTACGGCGGGGTTGACGGTGAGGACCGTCGCAGCAACGACGCCGTGCGCGCCACCCGCCGGCAGATCCTGACCTACGACGGCAGCCCCGCCTTCACCCAGTTCTCCGCGAGCAGCGGCGGTTGGACCTCGCGAGGCAGTGTCCCGTACCTGCCCGCCCAGGAGGACCCGTACGACGGGTGGTCCGGCAACACCAACCACCGCTGGAGCGCCGCCGTGGACGCCTCCACCCTCGAGCGCAGCCACCCCTCGATCGGCCGGCTCAAGCGGATCTGGGTGACCGAGCGCGACGGCAACGGGGACTGGGAGGGACGCGTCGTCGAGCTGGTCCTCGACGGCACCAACGGCAACGTGACCATCTCCGGGGACAGCTTCCGGTGGGCGTTCGGCCTGAAGTCGAGCTGGTTCTCGATCGAGCCGACGCCGATCATGAACCGGTGGGTGCGTCTCGGCGGCACC
Organism: uncultured Actinomycetota bacterium; assembly: GCA_963747975.1. GTDB lineage: Bacteria > Actinomycetota > Actinomycetes > Propionibacteriales > Nocardioidaceae > Nocardioides_C. The sequence continues at coordinate 603,043 of CAVVHI010000003.1, read as the reverse complement.
GACTCGCGGCTCGGCGCGGTCCGCACCGGCGAGTACGCCGTCGCCAGGGGTGCGGCCCAGAGCTTCGAGGGTGGTCGGATCTTCTACTCCAGGCGCACGGGTCCGCGGGAGCTGTTCGGACGGATCATGCGTCGCTACGCCAGGCTCGGGGGGCCGTCCTCCGCGCTCGGCTTCCCGAGGTCGCCGGTGCGGCTTCGCGGGCCGAACCGCCTCGCACGGTTCGAGAACGGGTCGATGTACTTCACCCGGCCGGCGATGCCGCGCACGGTGGTCGGGCCGATCGACCGGGCCTACCGGGCCGAGGGCTGGATCCGGGCGCTGGGCTGGCCGACCACCTCGAACTACTCGGTCGCCCGGGGCGAGCGGGTCGACTTCGAACGCGGGTCGATCGTGTGGAACCGGCGCACCGGCGCCCTCACCGTTCACCGCTGACCGTCGAGTCGGCTTGAACCTGGGCGCGTTGACCGTCGAGTCGGCTTGAACCTGGGCGCGTTCGCTCCAGGTTCGCGCCGACTCGAGGGGTTTTCGGCCGGGGTTCGCGCCGACTCGACGGTCAGGCGGGGGTGAGCACGAGGACGAGGTCGCCGCCCTCGACCTGCTGCGTCCGGGAGATCGCGATCCGCTCCACGGTGCCACCGACGGGCGCGGTGATCGAGGCCTCCATCTTCATCGCCTCGATCGTCGCCACCGTGTCGCCCGCGGCGACCGTCGCGCCCTCCTCGACGGTCACCGTGACCGCGCCGTCGAACGGGGCGGGCACGTGACCGGGCTGGGAGGTGTCGGCCTTCTCCTGGACGGGCACGTCGGAGGCCACGGCGCGGTCGCGGACGTTGATCGGGCGCAGCTGGCCGTTGATCGTGGCCATCACCGTGCGGTAGCCGCGCTCGTCGGGCTCGCTGACCGCCTGCACCGCCAGCAGCAGGCGCTTGCCCTCCTCGATGTCGACCTCGTACTCCTCGCCGGGCTGCATGCCGTACAGGTAGAGGCTGGTCGGCAGCACCGACAGGTCGCTGTACTTCTCCCGGGACTCCTCGAAGTCCTTCGTGGGACCGGGGAACAGCAGCCGGTTGAGGGTGGCGCGCCGGTCGGTGCGCAGCCCCTCCCGCTCCTCCTCGGTCAGCTCGGCGACCGGTGCCTTGTGCGTGCGGCCGGCGAGCGCCTTGGTGCGGAACGGCTCCGGCCAGCCGCCGGGCGGGTCACCGAGGTCGCCGGAGAGGAAGCCGATCACCGAGTCCGGTACGTCGAACCGCCCCGGCTCCGCGGCGAACTCCTCCGGGTCCGCGCCCACGGCCACGAGGTGCAGTGCGAGGTCACCGACCACCTTGCTCGACGGGGTCACCTTGACGATGTTGCCGAGGATGTCGTTGGCCGCGGCGTACATGTCCTCGATCTGCTCGAACTTCTCGCCGAGGCCGAGCGCGATCGCCTGCTGGCGCAGGTTCGACAGCTGGCCGCCCGGGATCTCGTGCCGGTAGACCCGCCCCGTGGGGGAGGGCAGGCCGGACTCGAAGGGGGCGTAGACACGGCGGGTCGCCTCCCAGTACGGCTCCAGCGTCGTTCACCGCCGCCAGGTCGAGGCCGGTCTCCCGCTCGGCGTGGTCGGTGGTGGCCACCAGCGCCGACAGCGCCGGCTGGCTGGTCGTGCCCGCCATCGAGGCGGTCGCGGCGTCCACGGCGTCCACGCCCGCGTCGATCGCGGCGAGCAGCGTGGCGAGCTGGCCGCCGGGCGTGTCGTGCGTGTGCAGGTGCACCGGCAGGTCGAACCGCTCGCGGAGTGCGGTGACCAGCGTCCGGGCCGCGGGGGCACGGAGCAGCCCGGCCATGTCCTTGATCGCGATCACGTGGGCGCCGGCGTCGACGATGCGCTCGGCGAGGCCGAGGTAGTAGTCGAGGGTGTAGAGCTTCTCCTCCGGCGAGGACAGGTCGCCGGTGTAGCACAGCGCGACCTCCGCGACCGTCGTACCGGTCTCGCGGACCGCCTCGATCGCCGGGCGCATCTGCTCCACGTCGTTGAGGGCGTCGAAGATCCGGAACACGTCGATGCCGGTGGCCGCGGCCTCCTCGACGAACGCCGCGGTCACGTCCGTGGGGTAGGGCGTGTAGCCGACCGTGTTGCGGCCGCGCAGCAGCATCTGCAGGCAGATGTTGGGCACCGCCTGCCGCAGGTCCGCGAGCCGCTCCCAGGGGTCCTCGGAGAGGAACCGCAGCGCGACGTCGTACGTCGCGCCGCCCCACGCCTCGAGGCTCCACAGCCTCGGGGTCATCCGGGCGACGTGCCCGGCGACGTTGACCATGTCCCGGGTGCGGACCCGGGTCGCGAGCAGCGACTGGTGCGCGTCGCGGAAGGTCGTGTCGGTGACCGCGACCCCCTCCTGCTCGCGCAGTGCACGGGCGAAGGCCTCGGGGCCGAGCGAGAGCAGCTGCTGACGCGTGCCGTCCGGGGCGGGCACCTCGAGGTCGAGGGCGGGGAGCTTGCTCACCGGCTGCACGCTGACCGGCGCCTTCCCGTGCGGCTGGTTCACCGTCACGTCGGCGAGGAAGCTGAGCAGCTTGGTGCCGCGGTCGGCCGAGGAGCGCGCGGTCAGCAGGTGCGGGTGGTGCTCGATGAACGACGTGGACAGTCGCCCGGCCGCGAAGTCCGGCTCGTCGAGCACCGCCTGGAGGAACGGGATGTTCGTCGCCACGCCGCGGATCCGGAACTCCGCCATGGCCCGCCGCGCCCGGTGCACGGCGTCGTCGAACGTGCGACCCCGGCAGGTGAGCTTGGCGAGCATCGAGTCGAAGTGCGCGCTGACCTCGGCCCCGGTGTAGGTGGTGCCGCCGTCGAGGCGTACCCCGGCCCCGCCGGGGGACCGGTAGGTGGTGATCTTGCCGGTGTCGGGCCGGAACCCGTTGGCCGGGTCCTCGGTGGTGATCCGGCACTGCAGAGCCGCGCCGCGCAGCGTGATGCCGTCCTGGGTCAGGCCGAGGTCGGCCAGCGTCTCCCCGGAGGCGATCCGCATCTGCGACCGCACGAGGTCGACGTCGGTGACCTCCTCGGTGACGGTGTGCTCGACCTGGATGCGCGGGTTCATCTCGATGAACACGTAGTTGCCGTCACGGTCGAGCAGGAACTCCACCGTGCCGGCGTTGCGGTAGCCGATCTCCCGGGCGAACCGGACGGCGTCCGCGCAGATCCGCTCGCGCAGCTCGGGGTCGAGGTTCGGGGCCGGTGCGATCTCGACGACCTTCTGGTGGCGCCGCTGCACCGAGCAGTCGCGCTCGAACAGGTGGAGGACGTCGCCCTCCGCGTCGGCGAGGATCTGCACCTCGATGTGGCGGGGGTCGACCACGGCCTGCTCGATGAAGACGGTGGGGTCGCCGAAGGCGCTCTCGCGCCTCGCGCATGCAGACCTCGATCGCCTCGCGCAGGTCGGCCGGGTCGTCGACGCGGCGCATGCCGCGGCCGCCGCCGCCGGCGACGGCCTTCACGAACAGCGGGTAGGGGATGTCGTCGGCGGCGGCCATGAGCGCGTCGACGTCGGTGCTCGGCTCGACGGAGGCGAGCGTCGGTACGCCAGCCTGCTTGGCCGCCGCGATCGCCCGGGCCTTGTTGCCGGTGAGCGTCAGCACGTCGGCGGTGGGACCGATGAAGGTGATGCCGGCGTTGGCGCAGGCCTCGGCGAGCCGCGGGTTCTCCGACAGGAAGCCGTAGCCCGGGTAGATCGCGTCGGCTCCGGCCCGGACGGCGGTGGCGACGATCGTGTCCGGGTCCAGGTAGGCGCGCACGGGGTGGCCGCGCTCGCCGATCTCGTAGGCCTCGTCGGCCTTGAGCCGGTGCTCGGAGCCGCGGTCCTCGTAGGGGAAGACCGCGACCGTCTGTGCGCCGAGCTCGTAGGCGGCGCGGAAGGCCCGGATGGCGATCTCGCCACGGTTGGCGACCAGGACCTTGTTGAACATCGCCGCGATCAGTCCTTGATCTCGCAGATGACCGCGCCGTTGGACACGCTGGCTCCGACCTCGGCGCTGAGGCCGGTCACGGTGCCGGCCTTGTGGGCCTTCAGCGGCTGCTCCATCTTCATCGCCTCGAGCACCACGACCACGTCGCCCTCGGCGACCTGCGGCCCCTCCTCGACGCGCGACCTTGACGATGGTGCCCTGCATCGGGGAGGTGAGGGAGTCCCCGCGACACCGCGGCGCCGGCCTTCTTCTTCTCGCGCTTGGGCTTCTTGCGGCCCGGCCGCGGCGCCGGCCCCGGCCGCCGCGGCGAGACCGCCGGGCAGGACCACCTCGAGCCGGCGGCCGCCGACCTCGACGGTGACGCTCTGCCGCTCCTCCGGCTTCGGTGCCCTCCGGCGCGCCGGTGTAGGGCTCGATCCGGTTGTCGAACTCGGTCTCGATCCATGACGTGTAGACGCCGAAGGTCGTTCCCGTCGCCGATGAAGGCGGGGTCGTTCGACGACCGCCTGGTGGAACGGGATCACCGTGGGCATGCCGTCGACGACGAACTCGTCGAGGGCGCGTCGGGACCGCTCGAGCGCCTGGGTGCGGTCGCGGCCGCTGACGACGAGCTTCGCGACGAGCGAGTCGAACGCACCGGGGACGGTCTCGCCCTGGTCGTAACCGCCGTCGAGGCGGACGCCCGGGCCCGACGGCGCGTGCCAGCGGGTCAGCGTGCCAGGGGCGGGCATGAAGTTGCGCCCGCCGTCCTCGGCGTTGATCCGGAACTCGATCGAGTGGCCGTCGATCTTCGGGTCGTCGTACCCGAGCTCCTCGCCGGCGGCGACCCGGAACATCTCCCGGACCAGGTCGATGCCGGTGACCTCCTCGGTGACGGGGTGCTCGACCTGGAGCCGGGTGTTGACCTCGAGGAAGGAGATGGTGCCGTCCTGGCCGACGAGGAACTCGCAGGTCCCGGCTCCGACGTAGCCGGCCTCCTTGAGGATCGCCTTCGAGGAGTCGTAGAGCGTCTTCATCTGCTTCTCGGAGAGGAACGGCGCGGGAGCCTCCTCGACCAGCTTCTGGTGCCGGCGCTGCAGCGAGCAGTCACGGGTGGAGACGACGACGACGTTGCCGTGCCGGTCGGCCAGGCACTGGGTCTCGACGTGCCGCGGCTTGTCGAGGTAGCGCTCGACGAAGCACTCGCCGCGCCCGAACGCGCCGACGGCCTCCCGGACCGCGGACTCGTAGAGCTCGGCGACCTCCTCCTCCTTGCGGGCCACCTTCAGGCCGCGGCCACCGCCGCCGAAGGCCGCCTTGATCGCGATCGGCAGGCCGTGCTCGCGGGCGAACGCGACGACCTCGTCGGCGTCGTCGACCGGGTCCGCCGTGCCCGCCACCAGCGGCGCGCCGACCTTCTGCGCGATGTGGCGGGCCTGCACCTTGTCGCCGAGCGCGTCGATCGCCGACGGCGGCGGGCCGATCCACACGAGGCCGGCGTCGACGACCGCCTGCGCGAACCCGGAGTTCTCGGCGAGGAACCCGTAGCCGGGGTGCACCGAGTCGGCGCCGGACCGCTGCGCCACGTCGATGATCTTCTCGATCGAGAGGTAGGAGTCGGCCGGGGTGGCGCCGCCCAGGCTGTAGGCCTCGTCGGCGAGCCGCACGTGGAGAGCGTCGCGGTCGGGATCGGCGTACACCGCGACGCTGCCGATGCCTGCGTCCTTGCAGGCGCGGATGACGCGGACCGCGATCTCGCCACGGTTGGCGATGAGGACCTTCCGCAGTGGCTGGGTCTCGGTGTTGCTCTCGGGGCTGCCGGACACACGGGCTCCTGGGTCTCTCGGGAAAGTCAGGTAGTAGCGGAGTCTAGAGCCTCCTCCCGGGGCCGCCGCGGCGGTGCCCAGGTGGCGGGCAGCCCCGACACCGCTCGCTACGGTGGACCGATGACAGCAGACTCTGGGCGGTATGTCCCACGCGAGACCGGCTGCCCGCGGCGCTGGTGTACGGCGGCGCGGTGCCGGTGCGGAATGCGCTCCACACCGCGAACGTGGTCCTGAGCCGAGGCGGCATGGTGTTCGATCTCGCAGTCATCGGTTGGGCTCCCGGGTCCGTCCCCGTCGCCGGCCTCGCCCTGCTGGGCGCCGCCCTGCTCATCGGGGTTGCCGGCACCCGCCTCACGGGCGTGGTCGACCAGCTCGCGGACCGCACCGGCATCGGGGAGGCGATGGCCGGCGCCGTGCTGCTGGGCGGGGCGACGTCCCTGGCGGGGCTGGTCGTCAGCGTCGTGGCGGCCGCGGACGGCGACGCCAGCCTGGCGGTCAGCAACTCCATCGGCGGGATCGCGGCGCAGACCGCGTTCGTCGTGGTGGCCGACATGTTCTACCGGCGGGGCAACCTCGAGCACGCCGCGGCCTCCCTCGGCAACGTGTTCAACAGCCTGCTGCTGCTCGTGCTCCTCGCCGTCGTGGTCCTCGGTTCGGCGATGCCGGACATCAGCATCCTGGGGGTCAGCCCGGCGACCGTCCTGCTCCTCGGGGCGTACTGGTACGGCACGGTGCTGGTGCGCCGGGTCGAGGAGAACCCGATGTGGAAGCCCACGATGACCTCCGAGACCAGGACGGACACTCCTGACCCGGAGGCGCAGGAGGGCAGCCTGCGGGGCATGGCGGTCAAGTTCGTGGGCCTGGCGGCTCTCACGCTCGCGGCCGGCTACGTGGTGGCGCGGTCGGGGACGGTGCTGGTCGCAGAGACCGGCCTGTCCGGCACGGTCGTCGGGGCGTTCGCGACCAGCGTCGCCACCTCGCTCCCCGAGCTGGTCACCAGCGTCGCTGCGGTGCGGGCCGGCGCGCTCACCCTGGCCGTGGGCGGCATCGTCGGGGGCAACGCGTTCGACCTGCTGTTCATCGCCGCGGCCGACGTCGCCTACCGGGAGGGGTCGGTGTACTCCGCTCTGCAGCAGGCGGACCTGTTCGTGGTCGCCTGGGCGATGGTCCTGGTCGGCATCCTCGCCGCCGGCCTGGTCCGGCGCGAACGCCGGGGGATCGGCTTCGAGGGGGTGAGCGTGCTGGTCGGCTACGTCGCCGGCCTGGCGCTGCTGACCACGGTGGTGAGCTGAGCCCTCACCGCATTCGTGCGAGGTCCTCGCGACAGCGGTGCTCCACCTCGTCGAGCTCGGCGAGCGTGTCCTCGATGTCGCGTCGACGCTGGGCGAGGTCGGCGCGGCGGACCTCGATCTGGTCCAGCAGGTACTCCAGCTGGCCGGCCTCGCCCGGCTGGTCGTCGTACATGTTCACGATCGTCGCGACCTCCGCGAGGGAGAACCCGAGCCGCCTGCCGCGCAGGATCAGCTCCAGGCGGATCCGGTCCCGGTGGTGGAAGACCCGGGTGGTGCCGCGCCGCTCGGGGGAGAGCAGCCCGATCTCCTCGTAGTGGCGCAGGGTCCGCAGCGTGACGGCGTACTCCGCGGCCAGGTCGGTGATCGTCCAGGTCCGGTCGGTGTCGCTGGGTGGCATCGGCTCCCCTTGCGCTTACGTAGCGTAAGCGGCCTACAGTCGCTTTCCGTTGACGTAAGCGTAAGCCAGAAAGGCCTTCGAACCGTGTCGTACGAGCTCTCCGCCGAGCACGAGGCGTTCCGCCGCAGCGTCCGCGACTTCGCCGAGGCGGAGATCGCCCCCCATGCCGCACAGTGGGACCGGGACCATCACTTCCCGGTGGACGTGGTCGGCAAGATGGGCGAGCTCGGGCTGATGGGCCTCACCGCGCCGGAGGAGTTCGGCGGCGCCGGCGAGCACGGTGACTTCACCAGCCTGTGCGTGGCGATCGAGGAGATCGGCCGGGTCGACCAGTCCATGGGCATCACCCTGGAGGCCGCCGTCGGGCTCGGCATCAACCCGATCCTGACCTTCGGCACCGAGGAGCAGAAGCAGGCCTGGCTGCCCGACCTGGTTGCGGGACGCGCGCTGGCCGGGTTCGGTCTCACCGAGCCGGGGGCCGGCTCCGACGCGGGGGCGACGAAGACCAAGGCCGAGCTCGTCGACGGCGAGTGGGTCGTCAACGGCGCCAAGCAGTTCATCACGAACTCCGGCTCCGAGATCACCTCGGTGGTCACCGTGACCGCCCGCACCGGGACCACCGACGCCGGCAGGGCCGAGATCAGCACCATCATCGTGCCCACCGGGACGCCCGGCTTCACCGCGGAGAAGCCCTACGACAAGCTCGGCTGGCACGCCTCGGACACCCATCCGCTCACCTTGGCGGACGCTCGCGTGCCCGAGGAGAACCTGCTCGGCGAGCGTGGACGCGGCTTCGCGCAGTTCCTCGCCACGCTCGACGACGGCCGGGTCGCCATCGCCGCGCTCGCGGTCGGCGCGATCCAGGCGTGCCTCGACATGTCGGTGGAGTACGCCGGTGACCGCACCACGTTCGGGGTCCCGATCGGCACCAAGCAGGGCGTGGCCTTCCAGGTGGCCGACCTGCAGGTCATGCTCGAGGCCTCACGCGCGCTCACCTACAAGGCTGCGGCCATGAAGGACGCCGGGCGCCCGATGTCGGAGTTCAAGCAGGCGGCCGCGGTGGCCAAGCTCTACGCCACGGAGTCGGCGGTGACCGCGACCCGGATCGCCACCCAGATCTTCGGCGGGTATGGCTTCATGGAGGAGTACCCGGTCGCGCGCTTCTACCGCGACGCGAAGGTGCTCGAGATCGGCGAGGGCACCTCCGAGGTGCAGCGGATGCTCATCGCGCGCGGGCTCGGCCTGCCGGTCGAGTAGCGGCGGCGTGCCGGTGGGCCGGTGGCCGCACCGGTCGCCCGTAGGGTGAGCGCCATGGGTCGCCGTCTGCAACGCCTCGCTGCCGAGGGCGCGAGGTTCGTCGCGGTCGGCGGGGTCGCCACGCTCGTCGCGCTGCTGCTGTTCAACCTCCTGGTCCACGGCATCTGGGGTGCGCGTCCGGGGCCGATGAACGACTGGCCGCTCTCGGCGTACACCCTGGCCAACCTCGTCGGGATGGTGGTCAGCTACCGCGGCACCCGGTCGTGGGCGTTCCGGCACCGTCAGCCCGTCGGGGTGGCCGGCGGGCGGCTGTCGTACTTCGTGATCAACACGCTCACGATGGGGATCCCGCTGCTGTGTCTGGCGGTGAGCCGCTACCTGCTCGGCCTCGACAGCGCGGTCGCCGACAACCTCGCGGCCAACGTGGTGGGCCTGGTGCTCGGCACTGCGGCCCGGTTCTGGGCGTTCCGGCGGTTCGTGTTCGTCTCCCGTGCGCGGCTGCAGCACCGGGAGCTCGTCTCCTGACGGGCCGGAGTTGCGCCGCGCATATACCGTGAGGGGTATGCAGAAGCGACTGACCACCACCCTGGCGGCCGCGGCCGCGTCCCTCGTCATGCTGACGTCGGCGTGCTCCACGGGCACGGCGACCGTCGAGAAGGTCGACGCCACCGCCGCCGTGCAGATCATCGAGTCGGGCGAGCGCACCGTCATCGACGTACGCACCGCTCCTGAGTTCGTGGCCGGCCACGTCGACGGCGCCGAGAACATCGACGTCACCGCATCCTCGTTCGCGGACGAGGTCGAGGTCCTCGACAAGGACGCGGAGTACCTCGTCTACTGCCAGAGCGGCAACCGCTCCGCCGACGCCGCCGCGAAGATGGCCGACCTCGGGTTCGCCGACGTCGTGGACGGCGGCGGGATCGTCGACCTGCAGGGCGCCGGCGCGGACATCGTCGCGGGACCCTGACCGGGGGCGCCGGTCAGGCCGGGAAGGCGGTCCACAGGTCGGTCCAGCGGACGCCGGCCTCGGCGAACATCTCCCGCAGCAGGGGCAGCCCGATGCCGACGACCGTGTGCGGGTCGCCCTCGAGCCCCCGGACGAACGCGCCACCGAGCCCGTCGATGGTGAACGCCCCGGCGACCTTCAGCGGCTCCCCGGTGGCGATGTAGGCGTCGATCTCCTCGTCGGTGGGGACGGAGAAGTGCACGACCGTGTCCGCCGACCGCGCGACCTCCCGGCCGTCGGCGGTGTCCACGAGGCAGTGGCCGGTGTGCAGCACCCCGGAGCGGCCGCGCATCCGCTGCCAGCGCTCCCGCGCCTCCTGCGCGTCGACCGGCTTGCCGTGGATCGCGCCGTCGATCTCCAGGACCGAGTCGCAGCCCAGGACCCACGCCGTCCCCTCCGCCGGGTCGAGGCGCTCGGCCACGGCGCGGGCCTTCAGCCGGGCCAGCTCCAGCGCCAGGTGCGCCGGGTCGGAGGCGGGCACCACCGACTCGTCCACTCCCGACACCACGACCTCGGGGCCGAGCCCGGCGCTGCGGAGCGTGGCCAGGCGGGCCGGGGACGCCGAGCCCAGCACCAGCCGGCGGTTCATCGGATCCTCGCCAGCGCGGACCGCAGCGGGTCCAGGCCGAGCGACCCCAGGTCGAGGGCGGACCGGTGGAAGGCCTTCAGGTCGAACCGGTCGCCGAGCCGGGACTGCGCCTCGGCGCGGGCCTGCAGCCAGATCCGCTCGCCGACCTTGTACGACGGCGCCTGGCCCGGCCAGCCGAGGTACCGGTTGACCTCGAACACGATCACCGGGTCCTCCATCCGGCACGTGCCGGCGCATGAACTCCAGCCCGAGTGCCGGCGTCCACCGCTCGCCGGGGTGGAACCCGAACGGGTTGTCCCGGGGGATCTCCAGCTCCAGGTGCATGCCGATGTCGACGATCACCCGGGCCGCGCGCAGCGCCTGGGCGTCGAGCATCCCCAGCCGGTCGCCGGGGTCCTCGAGGTAGCCCAGCTCGTCCATCAGCCGCTCGGCGTACAGCGCCCAGCCCTCGCCGTGCCCGGAGACCCAGCACATCAGGCGCTGCCAGCGGTTGAGCGTCTCCCGCCGGTAGACGGTCTGGCCGATCTGCAGGTGGTGGCCCGGGACGCCCTCGTGGAAGACGGTGGTGACCTCCCGCCAGGTCGAGAAGTCGTCGATGCCCTCGGGCACCGACCACCACATGCGGCCGGGGCGGCTGAAGTCCTCGCTCGGGCCGGTGTAGTAGATGCCGCCGTCGTGCGTCGGCGCGATGCAGCACTCGATCCGGCGCACCGGCTCGGGAATGTCGAAGTGGGTGTCGGCCAGCTCGGCGCACGGCCCGGTCGGCGAGGTCCTGCATCCAGCCGCGGAAGGCCTCCTTGCCGTGGATGGTGCGGCCGGGCTGCGCGTCCAGCGCGGTGACCGCGTCGTCCACGCTGCCGCCCGGGCACGATCCGGGCGGCGACCCGGGCCATCTCGGTCTCGATGCGGTGCAGCTCCTCCCAGCCCCAGGCGTAGGTCTCCTCGAGGTCGATCTCGGCACCGAGGAAGTAGCGGGAGCCGAGCACGTAGCGGTCACGGCCGGCGGCCTCCACCTCCCGGCCGACCGGGGCGAGCTCGTCGTCGAGGAACTCGGCGAACTCCACGAACGCCGCGGTCGCCGCCCTCGCGTGGTGGTCGAGCTCCGCACGCAGCGCTCCCTGGACGTCGGCGTCGGCGACCAGGGCGCCGAGGACGCCACCGCGTTCCCCGCGGGTCCAGGACCGCACCTGCCCGGCGATCTGTTGGATCTGCCGCCGTGCCGCCACGTTGCCGCGGCGAGCCTCCTCCTTCAGCGTGCGTGCGGTAGCCGGCCAGGGTCCCGGCCACGCCGGCCAGCCGCGCGTCGATCGTCGGCCCACGCCTCCTCGCCGTCGGTCGGCATCAGGTCGAAGGCCATCCGCAGGTCGTGGATCCCGCTGGCGATCACCGACAGCTCCGCCTGCGGGACCCCCGCCTCCAGCCGCTCCACCTGGAGTCCGAGCCGCTCCACGAAGGCGTCCTTGGCGACCCGCTCCCGCTCGTCGACCGGGGTCGCCGACCGTGCCGCGGCCAGCGCCCGGCGGGTCAGGTCGGTCCGGGCGGCGAACCCGTCGGGGGAGAGGTCGGTCAGCCGGTCGTCGTACCCGAGGACGCCCATCTCGGTGGCGGCGAGGGGGTCGAGCGCGCAGTAGTCCTCGACGAACGCCTCCGCGATAGCGTCGACCGGGCGGGCGGGCTCTGCAGGGGTGTGGTGGGTCTCGGTCACGACGAGCACCCTAGTCGCGTCGGGAGGGTGGTGAGGCGGTGAGGCGGCACTGGTTCGCGCTGGCCGTCGTCCTCTCGTGGCTGGTGAGCCGGACCGTGGTCGTGTGGCTGCTCGAGGGCCGGCACGCCTGGGTGGTGGGCGACCTGGAGTACTTCTCCAGCAGCCTCGCGGCGGCCGGCGAGACCGGGCTCGGTGACACGCTGGTCGAGTACCCGCTGCCCGGAGTGGTCGTGGTCGCGGTGCCCTGGCTGCTCGCGCGGCTGCTCGGTGAGGCGGTCGGGTACGACGACGTGGTGCTCGCGGTGTCGCTGCTCGCGGACGCGGCCTTCACCCTGTTCCTCGCGGTGACGGTCCTGCGCCGACGGTGGGCCGCCGTGGGGTCGTGGCTGCTGGCCGTCCCGCTCCTGGGCGCGACCACCTACGCCCGGTTCGACCTCGTGCCGGGACTCCTCACCGGCGTCGCCCTGGCCCTCCTGGCCGGCCGTCCCAGGGTCGCGGCGGGAGCAGCCGCCCTGGCCACCGGGCTCAAGCTCTGGCCGGCGCTCGTGCTCCCGGCCCTGGCCGCCCGCACGCAGTCACGCAGGGCGGTGCTCGTCGTGGTCGCGGTCGCGGGGAGCCTGCTCGCCGGGGTCAGCCTGGTCGTGGGCGGGTGGGGCCGGCTGTTCTCGCCGTTGGCCTGGCAGGCCGAGCGGGGGCTACAGGTGGAGGCGGTGGCCGCCACCCCGGCGATGGTCGGGTGGGTGCTGTCCCCGGCGAGCTTCGAGGTGGCCTTCACCGAGCACAACGCCTACGAGGTCTTCGGCCCCGGCACCGCGACGATGCTGGTGCTCTCCGAGGTGCTCTCCCTCGCGGCCGTCGCCGGGCTGCTCGTGCTGTGGGGGCTCGCCTTCCGGCACGGCGACCGGCTCGACGCCGACACGGTCGTGTGGACGGCCCTCGCCTCGGTGGCGCTGTTCGTGGTGACCAGCAAGGTGCTCAGCCCGCAGTACCTGCTGTGGCTCCTGCCGTCCGCGGCCGTAGCCGCGGGCGTGGTGCGGCGCTGGACGGCCGTCGCCTGGGCCGCGGTGCTGCTGGTGGCGACCGCGGCGACGCAGGTGGTCTTCCCCGAGCTCTACGGTCACCTCACCTCGGACGGAGAGCTCGCCGGCGTGGCCGTGCTGGTGCTCGCGGTCCGGAACCTGCTGCTGGTGCTGCTGGCCGCCGGGGCGCTGGCCGCCGCGGTCCGGGGGATCAGCGCGGCAGCCCGCTCGCGCGCCACCCGCCCCGGCCCGCAGGGTAGGACGCCCGCACCTGCCGCTGGGGGGACGCCCACACGGACCTGACACCGGGTTCCTCCGCCGGCACGCTCGCCGCCGCGACGCCCTGCAGCACCACGGTCAGCGCCGCGACCTCCTCCGGGGTGGCGTCACCCTTGACGAGGAAGAGGGGCGGCGTGTCGGGGGTGGGGTCGTTCATCGCGGGGTCACCTCCGTGCGTGCGGCCCCTCGGTGCCGGGGGTCGCCGAGTCGTCTGTTCGCTTCGCTCACAGGGGGATGTTCCCGTGCTTCTTGGGCGGGAGCGTCTCCCGCTTGGTGCGGAGCATCCGCAGCGCCCGGACCACCTCGGCCCGGGTCTCGTGCGGCTGGATGACCGCGTCGACGTAGCCCCGCTCGGCAGCCAGGTAGGGGTTCGCCAGGTGGTCCTCGTACTCCTGGATCAGCTGGGCCCGGCGCTCCTCCTCGTTGCCGTTCTGCGCGGCGTCCGCGATCTCCTTGCGGTACAGGATGTTCACCGCACCCTGCGCCCCCATCACGGCGATCTGCGCGGTCGGCCACGCCAGGTTCAGGTCCGCACCCAGGTGCTTGGACCCCATGACGTCGTAGGCGCCGCCGTACGCCTTGCGGGTGATCACGGTGACCAGCGGCACCGTTGCCTCGGCGTAGGCGTAGATCAGCTTGGCACCGCGGCGGATGATGCCGTTCCACTCCTGGTCGGTGCCCGGCAGGAAGCCGGGGACGTCGACGAAGGTGAGCACCGGGACGTTGAACGCGTCGCAGGTGCGCACGAACCGCGCGGCCTTCTCGGAGGCGTCGATGTCGAGCGTGCCCGCGAACTGCATCGGCTGGTTGGCGACCACGCCGACCGGGTGGCCTTCGACGCGGCCGAAGCCCACGACCATGTTGGGCGCGAACAGCGCCTGGACCTCGAGGAACTCCTGGTCGTCGAGCACGGACTCGATGACGGTGTGCATGTCGTAGGGCTGGTTCGGCGAGTCCGGGATCAGCGTGTCGAGCGCACGGTCCTCGTCGGAGACCTCGACGTCCGCGGCCTCCGGGAAGACCACGGGCTCGTCGAGGTTGTTCTGCGGCAGGTAGGACAGCAGCGCCCTGACGTAGTCGATCGCGTCGGACTCGTCGGATCCCATGTAGTGGGCGTTGCCGGACCTCGTGTTGTGCGACCGGGCGCCGCCGAGCTCCTCCATCGACACGTCCTCACCCGTGACGGTCTTGATCACGTCCGGACCGGTGATGAACATGTGCGAGGTCTGGTCGACCATCACCGTGAAGTCGGTGACCGCGGGGGAGTACACCGCCCCACCGGCGCAGGGACCCATGATCAGGGAGATCTGCGGGATCACCCCGGAGGCGTGGACGTTGCGCCGGAAGATCTCGCCGTACAGGCCGAGCGAGACCACGCCCTCCTGGATGCGGGCGCCCCCGGAGTCGTTGATGCCGATGACCGGGCAGCCGGTCTTCATGGCGAGGTCCATCACCTTGACGATCTTCTCGCCGAAGACCTGGCCGAGGCTGCCGCCGAAGACCGTGAAGTCCTGGGCGAACACGCACACCTGGCGGCCGTCGATCGTGCCGTAGCCGGTGACCACGCCGTCGCCGTAGGGCCGGTTCGTCTCCATCCCGAAGGCGGTCGACCGGTGCCGGGCGAGCTCGTCGAGCTCGACGAACGAGCCCTCGTCGAGGAGCTCCACGATGCGCTCGCGCGCGGTCTTCTTGCCCTTGGCGTGCTGCTTCTCGATCGCGCGCTCGGAGCCTGCGTTGACCGCATCCTCGAGGCGCCGGTCGAGGTCGGCGATCTTGCCGGCGGTGGTGTGGATGTCCACGCCCTCGGAGATCTCGGTGCCCTCGCCGGGCTGCGTCATGGCTGCTTCGCTCACGGGTGACTGGCCTCTCTGCTTGGCGTGGGTGTCAATGTAGTGCCTGTGACGTACGACGACCTGCGGCGCCCACCCCTCGACCGCGGGGCCCTCTCCGCGGCGCTGACGAGGCCGGGGTCGCTGTGGCGGCAGGTCGAGGTGCTGGCCGCCTGCCCCTCGACGAACGCCGAGCTCGCGGCGCGGGCCCGGGCGGGGGCGCCCGCGGGCACGGTGCTGGTCGCCGACCACCAGACCGCCGGACGCGGGCGCCTGGACCGGACCTGGGTGACCCCGCCGGGCAGTGCGCTGACGTTCTCGGTGCTGCTCGTCCCCGACCGGGTGCCGACCGCCCGCTGGCCCTGGCTGCCGATGCTGGTGGGCATCGCGGTCGCGGAGGGGATACGCCGGGTCGCCGAGGTCGACTGCAGCCTGAAGTGGCCCAACGACGTCCTGGTCGGTGACCGCAAGCTCGCCGGCATCCTCGTCGAGCGGGTCGAGCACGACCGGGGCGCGGTGGCGGTCGTCGGGGTCGGGCTCAACGTCTCCCTGACCGAGGCCGAGCTGCCGGTGCCGACGGCGACGTCGCTGGCGCTCGCGGACGCGGCGACCACCGACCGCACCGTGGTCCTGCGCGAGGTGCTCCGCTCCCTCGAGGCGCTGTTCGTCCAGTGGCAGGCCGACGCCGGGGACCCCCGGCTCGGCCTCGTGGACTCCTACGTCCGGCGGTGCAGCACGCTGGGCCGCGAGGTCCGTGTCGACCTGCCCTCCGGGGAGCAGCTGCACGGCACGGCCACCGGGATCGACACCGACGGCCGGCTCGAGGTGAGCACCCCCGAGGGGCGTCGACTGCTCGGTGCCGGCGACGTCGTACACGTGCGGCCCGCCCCGGACCGGACGGCCGGGGTGACCCCGGCCACGTGAGAGGATCGGCGCCGTGGCCATCTCGCGCAGACTGCTCAACGACGACGAGTCGGTGGTGGTCTCCGTGCGCACCCACGCGAAGGCGCTTGTGCGGCCGCTGCTGGTGCTGATCGTGCTCGCCGCCGCCGCGGGAGTGGTGGTGACGTTCCTGCCGGAGGTGGGGCAGGCCGGGCCGGTCCTCGACGCCGTCGTGTGGGGCCTGGCCGGCGTGCTCGCGCTGGCGTGGGTGGTCCGACCCGTCCTGGAGTGGCTCACCACCACCTACACGCTCACCGACCAGCGGCTGGTCACGCGCCGCGGCGTCCTGTCCCGGCACGGGCACGACATCCCGCTGTCGCGGGTCAGCGACGTCGCCTACGAGCGGGGGCTCCTCGACCGGGCGCTCGGCTGTGGCACGTTGGTGGTCTCGGTCGCCGGCGAGCAGCGGGTCCGGCTGCACGACGTCCCGCACGTCGAGCAGCTGCACCTGCGGATGCAGGACCTGCTCCACGACGGCCGGCTGACCGAGGTCCTCGAGCCCGGACGACCGGGAGCGCCGTGACCGAGGCTGACCGCCCTGGGGACCGGCCGCGCGAGCGGCCCACGCACCTCAGCCGCGAGGAGCTCGAACGGGCCATCCTCGGCGACCTCCCGGGACTGACCAGCACCGACGTGGCGCACGCGGCGGGGGTCACCCTCGACGAGGCCCGACGGCTGTGGCGGGCCCTCGGCTTCCCCGACGCCGGCGAGCAGCCGGCCTTCACCGACGCCGACCTGGCCGCGCTCAGCACGCTGGTCGGGACCGTGGAGTCCGGGGCCATCGACTTCGACACCGCGGTGCGGATGACCCGGGCCGTGGGGCAGACGATGGCGCGCCTGGCCGACTGGCAGGTCGCCACGCTGGCCGGACGGGTCGAGCAGCTCGAGGCGGGGCCGGAGGCGACCGGGTCCCGGATCGGCAGCGCACTCAGGCTGGCCGAGCAGGTCGGGATGCCGTTCGAGCGGCTGCTGATCTACTCCTGGCGTCGCCACCTGGCCGCGTCGGTGGCCCGGGTGGAGGCGCTCGGCGCCGCCGAGGAGGACCTGCACACGAGCGAGCTCACCGTCGGGTTCGCCGACCTGGTGAGCTTCACCGCGCTCTCGAACGAGATCGAGGAGAGCCGGCTCGGCGACGTGGTGGAGATCTTCGAGTCCCGCTGTGCCGACGTGGTCGCCGGCCGGCACGGCCGGGTGATCAAGACCCTGGGCGACTCGGTGCTGTTCGTCTCCGAGGACCCGGTCCAGGCGCTGGACATCGCCTTCGACATCGTCGGGGTGATCGGCGACGACAAGCGGATGCCCGACGTCCGGCTGGGGCTGGCCACCGGCTCGGTGATGATGCGGATGGGTGACGTCTTCGGCCCGCCGGTCAACATGGCCGCCCGGCTGACCACCGTGGCCCGCCGCAACCGGGTGATCATCGACCAGACGACCGCCGACCGGCTGACCGACGGGGGGTTCGAGACGCGCACCCTCCCCGCCCGGCCGATCCGGGGCTTCGGGCTGGTGGAGCCGGTGGCCGCCCGGCGTCGCTGAGCCGGTCGACGCGACCGGCCCGTCTGGTCTAGACCCGCCTGGTCCTGCCGGGTCAACTTCTCCGTTTCCACCACCGTGTCCGTTTTGTCTTTTTAACCTGGCGGCATGTTCAGTGTGCAGGGGGTGGACCTCGACGCGGAGACGCGGCGAGTGTGGCGCGACGGCGAGGAGATCAAGATGTCGAACAAGGAGTTCGACCTCTTGCATGCTCTGATCAGCCGTGCGGGGGAGATCGTCACGCGTGAGGAGCTCATGCGTGATGTGTGGCAGACGAACTTCTGGACGTCGGCCAAGACCATAGACGTGCACCTGGGGTGGGTCCGCCGCAAGCTCGGCGACGACACCCGCAGGCCCACGTTGATCACCACGATCCGTGGCCGGGGGCTGCGGTTCGAGACGTCACCACCGGTGTACGCCCCGAAAGGAGAGTCGCAGGCGGCGGTCGGCTGACACCGACGGGTGAGGAGGGCGCAGGCGGAGCCTGGCTAGGCTTCGCTCGTGACTCCGCCTGCCCCCTCGACCCCCACCGGGAGCTCGGCCCCGGTCCTCGCCGTCATCGGCGGGGGACAGCTCGCCCGGATGATGGCGCAGTACGCCGTGCCTCTCGGCGTGCCGCTCCGGCTCCTCGCCGAGGCCGAAGGAGTCTCGGCCGCGCAGGTGGTGCCCGGACCAGGTGGTCGGTGACTACCGCGACCTCGACACGCTCCGGAAGGTCACCGAGGGCTGCGCGGTGGTCACCTTCGACCACGAGCACGTCCCCACCGAGCACCTGCACGCCCTGGCCGAGGCCGGGGTGGCGTGCCGGCCGGGACCGGGCGCGCTCGTGCACGCCCAGGACAAGGGCGTCATGCGCGCCCGCCTGCACCACCTCGGGGTCCCGTGCCCACGCAACGAGATCGTGGCCGAGCCCGCGGAGGTGACCGCGTTCGCCGGCTCCGTCGGTGGCTTCCCGGTGGTGCTCAAGACCACGCGCGGCGGCTACGACGGCAAGGGGGTGTGGGTCGTCGACGGCGAGGACGACTGCGCCGGCGCCTTCGAGGTCGCCCGCCGCGCCGGGGTGGAGATCCTGGCCGAGGAGAGGGTCGACTTCCGCCGCGAGCTGTCCGCGCTCGTCGCCCGCTCGCCGTCCGGGCAGGTGGCGGCCTACCCGGTGGTGGAGTCGGTGCAGACCGACGGCGTCTGCAGCGAGGTGGTCGCGCCGGCGCCGGACCTCGACGAGGAGCTGGCGGTGCAGGCGCAGCAGATCGCGATGACCGTCGCGGCCGAGCTCGACGTCACCGGCATCCTCGCGGTGGAGTTGTTCGAGACCGCGGACGGACGGGTGCTCGTCAACGAGCTCGCGATGCGGCCGCACAACACCGGGCACTGGAGCATGGACGGTGCGGTGACCAGCCAGTTCGAGAACCACCTGCGCGCCGTGCTGGACCTGCCGCTCGGCTCGCCGGAGGCGCGTGAGCCCTGGACGGTGATGGTGAACATCCTCGGCGGTGGCCACGGGCCGGTCTCGGAGGACCTGTACGCCGGTTACCCGCACGTCCTCGCACGCGACCCGCGGCTCAAGGTGCACCTGTACGGCAAGGCCGTGAAGCCGGGCCGCAAGGTGGGGCACGTGACGGCCTGCGGCGACGACCTCGACGACGTGCTCGAGCGGGCGCGCCACGCCGCGGCCTGGTTCCGCGGAGACCTCGGGATGGAGAGCGAGGAGTGACCATGGCAGAGCAGAGCCCGCGCGTCGGGATCGTGATGGGGTCGGACTCGGACTGGCCGACGATGAAGGAGGCCGCCCGGGCGCTCGAGGAGTTCGACGTGCCCTACGAGGCCGACGTGGTCTCCGCACACCGCATGCCCGAGGAGATGCTCGGCTACGGCAAGGAGGCTGCCGGCCGGGGGCTCGGCGTGATCATCGCCGGGGCGGGCGGAGCCGCCCACCTGCCCGGCATGCTCGCCGCCGTCACGCCGCTGCCGGTCATCGGCGTGCCGGTCCCGTTGAAGTACCTCGACGGGATGGACTCGCTGTTGTCCATCGTGCAGATGCCGGCCGGGGTCCCGGTCGCCACCGTGGCCATCGGCAACGCCCGCAACGCCGGCCTGCTCGCGGTCCGCGTCCTCGCGGCCTCCGACGAGGGCCTGCGCGCCCGGATGGAGCGGTTCCAGGAGGCGCTCGCCGACGCGGCCCGGGCCAAGGGTGCGACCGTGCGCGGCGAGCGCACGCGCACGGTCGGGTTCAGCTGACCGGCGGCGAGGGCACCAGGCCGGTGTGCAGGATCTCGCGACCGTGCAGGGTCTCGACCGTGCCGTCGCGGCGGGTCCGGGGGACGGGCGTGCTCATGCGGAGGGCCGGGCGAGCCGGGGCCACTCCATGACAGGGCAGGTGTCCATGACCATGGGCAGGCCCGCCTCGGCGGTACGGCGGAACGCCTCCTGGTCGACCACGCCGAGCTGGAACCAGACGCCCTTCGCGCCGATCGCGACGGCCTGGTCGGCGAACTCGCCGGCTGCCTCCGACCGGCGGAAGACGTCCACGACGTCGACGTCGAAGGGGATCTCGGCGAGGGAGGCGTACCCGTCCTCGCCGAGGACGTGGTGCGCCTCCGGGTGCACCGGCACGATCCGCTTGCCGTGGTCCTGGAGGAACCGGGCGACGCTGTAGGCGGTGCGCGCGGGGTCACCGCTGAGCCCCACCACGGCCCAGGTCTCGCACTCCTCGAGCATGAAGCGGATGTGGTCGTCGTCGAGCCAGGGTGCGCGTGCCATGACCCCAGAGTCTCCACCACGCAGAGCGGCAAACGCCCCCGGCAGGGGCACCACCTCTAACCTGTCCCGGTGACCATGCAAGCACGGGGGAGCGCGGGCCGGACGCCCGCGGCGTCGGCGTCGCGGCCCGGACGGATCGTCTCGCTGGACTGGGTCCGCGGTCTGTTCCTGTGCGGCAGCGTGGCCACGGTGAGCGTCCTCGCTCCGCGGCCGGCCCCGCTGGTGCACGCCGAGTGGTCCGGGGTCACCGTCCAGGACCTCGTCTTCCCGTTGTTCGTCACCCTGTCCGGTGCGGGGCTGGCCTTCGCCTACCGCAACCGCGTCGGCTGGGGCCCGACCATCCGGCGCAGCCTCGTGCTGCTCGTCGCGGGCCTGGCCTACACCATGGTCGCGGCCGGAGAGGTCGATCTCACCACGCTGCGCTGGACCGGCGCCCTGCAGGTCTACGCCGTGCTCGTCCTGGTCGTCGGCCTGCTGCACAGGGTCGCCCGGGGACCGAAGGCGTGGGTGGCGGTCACCCTGGCCGTCGCGGTGGTCCACACCCTGCTGCTGGCCGGGTGGCAGTCCGGCTGCCCCGGTGGCGAGCTGACCCCGCAGTGCAACCCCTCCCTGGACATCGACGCCGCCCTGCTCGGGACGGCGCACATGTACGCCCAGGGCAGCCTCGGGCACGACCCGGAAGGCCTGGTCGGGATCCTCGGCGCGCTGCTGACCGCCTCGGTCGGCGCGGTGGCCGGTCACCTGGCGCTCTCGGCCCGGGGCACCCGACGCGCGCCGGCCTACCTCCTCGGGTGGGCCGGCGTCACGTTCCTGGCCACGCTGGTCGCGGTGCAGGCGCTGCCGGCGATGAAGCGCCTGTGGACCACGCCGTTCGCGCTCGGCGCGGGCGCGCTGGGGGTGGTCCTGCTGGCCCTGGGCATGGCCCTGCTCGACGTGCCCGCCGGCCGCGCGTGGTCCCGGCTGCGCGGGGGACTCTCCTGGCCGTTGGTGGCCATGGGGCGCAACAGCCTGCTGGTGTACTTCGGCAGCCACCTGCTGATGATCCTGCTGCTGCGCTACGGCGGAGAGACGTCGTACGCCGAGCGCATCGCCGGGCTCGTCGAGGTCGGCGGGATGCCGCGCGCGAGCTTCGTCGTGGCGATGGTCCTCGGCTGGGCGGCACTCGCCGCGGTGCTGCACCGACGCCGCATCTACCTGAGGCCGTGACTGGGTGTGTCCCTATTCGGGACTCACCGGCTTCCCTTGACCCGCACCCCTCGGGGTGCGGGTTCTTGGTTGCCATCCAGCCGCCACCCGACCCAGCGGAGTGGTCTTGTGCTGGTTCCGACCCAGGGCCCCTTCGTGGTGCGAGGTGGCGGTCGGCTCTTGGCCCGGCCCATCCGGGTGCAGACGCGGGACGTGCGTCAGGCGGCCACGGGTTGTGGCGGTGAAGTCGTTGAAGGTGCGGTGTAGCGGGCGAGGTTGATCGCGGCATTGACGTCCCGGTCCAGGGTCAGACCGCACGAGGCGCACTCGTAGACCCGGTCGGCCAAGGTCAAACCCGCGTCGATCGCGCCGCAGCCCGAGCAGGTCTTGGACGAGGGGAACCACCGGTCGGCAACCACGAGCTCGGTGCCGTACCAGGCCGCCTTGTACTCCAGCTGCCGGCGCAGCTCCCCGAACGCCGCGTCCGACACCACCCGGGCGAGCCTGCGGTTGGCGAGCATCCCGGCGGCGTTGAGGTCCTCGACGGTCACCGAGGCGTAACCGCGCGCCAGCTCGGTGGTGATCTGGTGGAGCAGGTTTCGACGCAGGTGCGTGACCCGGACGTGGACCCTGCCCAGACGCCGTGCCGCCTTGGCTCGACCGTTCGACCCGTTCTTGGTTCTCGAGTAGGCCTGGTTGGCGAGCTTGAGGCGTGCCTGGGCGTGCTGCAGTGCTTTCACCCCCTCCCACGCGTGCAGCACGCGACCTGTCTCGTCGGCGACGACCGCGAGGGTCTTCACGCCGAGGTCGACCCCGACCCGGCCCGGATAGCGGCCTTTCGGGGTACGCCGAAGGTGGTGGAGCTGCGCGGCGACGCCGGTGATCGTGACCACCCACCGGCCGCGCTCGTAGCGGAACGAGGCCGCGTAGACGTGGAACCGGCCGGCGGCGAGCATCTTCGCGAGCCTGCCGGTGTGCTCGTGGACCCGCAGCTCGCCGATCTTGGGGAACCGGACGGTCCGCGGCCCGACCGGCCGGACCGGTGAGGGGTGGCCGGGCTTCGACTTCGACCGGAGCCGGAACGCCGGCGTGGTCTTGTGCCGGGACTTGAACCGCGGGAACCCCGCCGCCTTTCCCGCCCGTTGGCCGGTGCGGGACTTCGACCAGTTCGCCAGCGCCTGCGCAGCGTTCACCGACGCGCACTCGAACACGTCCGTCGACACCTCATGCCGCCACGGCAGCCCCCGGACCTCGTTGCCGTCCTCGTCATACGACACGGGCGCGTCGGCGGCGCGTCCGTCCTTCCACGCGTTCATGTGGTTGATGAACGACACCTTGCTCCACGACAACGCCGGGGTCAGGTCCGCCTCGGGGATGCCGTAGGACCGTTCCGCAGCGCGCTGGTCCAGGTTGGCTCGCACCCGCCCCAGGTGATGGTTGTACGCCAACCGGGCGGCGCCCGCGTACGCGAGGAGCTGCTGGTGCTGGTCCCGGTTCGGGCCGATCGTGAACCTGAACGTGGTCGCCCGGGTGAGCGGCACACCGGTATGCGACACCAGCGTGGTGTCGACCTTCCTCGCGGCGGCTACCGGCATGCGCCCGATGGTGCCGGACACCACCGACACTGCCGCGAATAGGGACACTGAAGCGCCCCAGGTTCTCTGCCGCTCCTATACGGGTTGCGGCTCTCGGTTGAGGGCCGCGTAGTGGGCTTGCTCGAACTCCACGGGGGACATCATCCCAAGGGTGCTGTGCAGGCGCCGGTTGTTGTACCAGTCGACCCAGCCGGCGGTGGCGTACTCGACGTCGCCGATGGTCCGGTAGGGCCCGGAGTGGAAGACCGTGGTGCGGATGCACTCGGTCTTGTACAGGCCGATCACGCACTCCATCAAGGCGTTGTCGTACGCATCGGCAACCGACCCGATCGAGGGCCGGATGCCCTCGTCGGCGAGGTGGTCGGTGAAGGTGATCGAGGTGTACTGGGACCCAGCGTCGGCGTGACCGATGAGCTCGCCGCGCTCGACCGGGTTCCCCTCGCGGCCACGCTGCCACAAGGCCATCCGCAGGGGCACGTCGACCAGACTCGACGGCCTTGGTGGACGCCACGTTCCAAGCGACGACCTTCTGGGCGAACACGTCGAGGATGAACGCGGTGTAGACGAACCCGCCCCAGGTGCGGACGTAGGTGAAGTCCATGACCCAGGTGCGGTTCGGTGCCTCGGCGGTGAAGTCCCGGTCGAGCAGGTCACCGGCTCGCTTGCCGTCCTTGCCCGGGATCGTGGTCCGGACGCCCTTGGAGCGTCGGATCCCTTGCAGGCCAAGGGATCTCATCGCCCGGTCGACCGACCCAGGTGACGCCTCCGGCGTCGTCCGCCGCACGAGCGCAGTCATCTTCCGCCGTCCGTACAGGCCCTCGGGCGTCATCCGTCGCACTCCTGCGTGGTCGACCGTCCATGCCAGGTCCCGGACCTGGTCGACCACCTTGGCGTCGCTGATCGTTCGGGCTGCGACTCGGCGGTTGGTCTGTGTCCAGTCACGGTAGGTCCGCGCGGCGATCTGACAGCCCTGCTCGCGCAGGACCCGGCAGATCGACTCGACCACGTGGCCCTCGGCCCGCAGCTCGTCGACGAACGCGACGATCAACGGTTGCGGGGGTCGAGTTCCCCCGCGAAGAAAATCGAAGCCCTGCGGAGAATCTCGTTGTCCTCCTCCAGCCGGCGCACCTTGGCCTTGAGCTCCTTGATCTCGGCCAGCTCCTCACTGGTGGCGCCCTGGCGCTGGCCACCGTCGATCTGGGCCTGGACGACCCAGCGGCGCACCGTCTCCTTGCCCAACCCCTCCCTGCGGGCCACGACTTCGGCCGCCGCGGTCACCGACGGGTACTCCGGCAAGTGCTCCAGCACCTGCCGCACACACCGCTCCTTGACCTTCGGATCGATCTTCTTCGGCATGAACTGCATCCTCTCAACTCAAAAGGATGCGGCATCAAACCTGGGGCGGTTCACACACCCTCTCACTGAGTGTGTCCCTATTGCATGGAGCGAGGCCGTGGGCACCGTGCCCGGCATGCCGTACCCAAGTGACCTGACCGATGACCAGTGGGCCATGCTCGAGCCGGTGTTCAACGCGCCGGGCAAGCGCGGCCGCAAGCATGCCGGTGACCTGCGAACCGTCGTGGACGCCATGCTCTTCATCGCCCAGACCGGGTGTCAGTGGCGCTACCTCCCGGCATCGTTCGGGCCATGGACACGGGTCTGGTCGCAGTTTCGCCGCTGGTCGCGCAACGGCACCTGGGCGCAGGCCCTGACGGTGCTGCACGCGGCCGCACGCATCGAAGACGGCAGGGCGGAGGAGACGCCCTCCCTGGTCGTCATCGACACCCACCTGGCCCGCGGCGCCTCGAACGGCGGGTTCACCTTCCACGATCGAGGTGGCCCATACGGCCGCACCAAGGGCGCCAAGCGTGTGGTGGCAGTAGACGTGACCGGTCTCCCAATAGCCGCAGTGGTCGTGCCCGCATCAACCCACGAGAACCGGGCCAGTGAGTTGATGCTGGAGCACCTAGCCAGGCAGGGCGTCACCGGTCGGCTCGAGCTGATTCTGGTGGACCGCGGTGTCACCGCCGCCGCCGCTCGCACCCTCGGCCGCGCTCACCGACTCGAGGTCCGCCGAGTCGGCTGGGATGACAAGCAGCCTGTCTTCCGGCCCATTCGGCACGCCTGGCGCGTCGAGGTCGCCCACGGACGCCTCGGACGCTCTCGACGCCTAGCGAAGTCATTCGAGAACACCACCACCTCGGCGACCGGGTGGCTGCAGGTCGCCTGTATCGCGACGACACTGCGGCATCTTTCACGGGAACGAGCTCGCCGGCGACCAGCCGCGCTAGCGGCCTGACCGCACTCGCGAACAACGCGGAACGTGGCAGATGCTGACGCTCCCTAGGCGTTCGGGGCTCGGTCGCCTTCCCCGGACGTTGACCGCGAACGACGCGGTCTTGGCCGAGGGCACAGCGGATTCGGAGCGATGACCCACGTAAGACGCGCCACGCAGAGCACACTCCGTACGAAAACGGGCGCCTCACTGCGACACACTTGTGCGAACTCAGACAGGAACAGGTATGGACTCCACCACTTCGTCGCCGCAGGAGCGCGAACAGCGATTCCGTGAGATCTACGACGCGGCGTACGTCGACCTGCTCCGCTTCGTACGCAGGCGTGCCCATCCAACCCACGCCGAGGACGTGGTCGGTGAGGTCATGCTCGTCGCGTGGCGCCGCCTCGACGAAGTCCCCGCCGACATGTCGGCGGCGCGCGCCTGGCTCTTCGGCGTGGCACGCAAGACCCTCCAGAACAGCCGGCGCCGTGATAACCGGCACGACGCCGTCGCGATCCGTCTCGCCGAAGTCCGTCACGGTCCCGCCGACGCCGGCCAGCACCCTGACCTGGTCGCCCACCGAGTCGACATCGCCGCAGCCTGGCCGCTCCTGAGCGCGTTTCACCAGGAAGCGATCGCACTCTCGGTGCTTGACGGGCTCACCGCGCCGGAGGCGGCCGCGATGCTGGGCATCTCGCCCACCGCCTTCCGTCTTCGGTTGTCCCGTGCCCGGCGCACCCTGCGGCGCCACGTCGACTCCACCACCGCCGGTGACCGCGTGGACGGCCACCTTGCTTCCGAGAGGAGCGCTCGATGAACAAGCACACCTTCGACACCATGACCGCCGCGGCTCTGCGCGACCTCGACCCCGCACCGACGAGGGTCCTGACCGATGCCGAGCGTGAACGCGCTGACGCGACGTTCGCCCGCATCCTGGCCACCCCCAGCCATGACCAGGTCCCGGAAGAGCCCAGCCGACCGAGTCGGCGTCGGCGTCGGCTGCTCGCGCCACTGGGTCTGGTCGGTGCCGCCGTCCCCGCGCTGCTGCTGGGCACTGGCTCAGCTTTCGGGTCGTGGACCCCGACGCCCGAGCCCCTCACGGGCGTGGGCGCGGCCAAGGCCGCCACCACGTGCCGCTCAGTCCTCCAGGTGCCCGACCAGGGAGAGCGGGTCGTGATCGCAGAGCGGCGTGGCGGATGGACCTACGTGCTCTTCGCCGGCCCCAACTCAGAGGGGGCCTGCCTAATGCCCGAAGGCCTCGTGGACCAGCAGGACCCCGCGGCGCACAGGACGGAAGGATTCATGGGGCACTACGACTCCGATCCCCGCGAGGCCCCGACCCCTGCCCGTGGCCGCATCACCGGGTACGGCGGGGCTGGCAGCGTACCCACCAATGGTCTGTGGCACTTCGGTGACGACGAGGAGTGGGTCAGCTATGTCGATGGCTATGTTGGCAGGGATGTCTCCGGTGTCACCGTGCACACCCCCATAGGCACCGACGTAGAGGCGTCCGTCGCCAACGGGCGGTTCGCCGCCTGGTGGCCATCGGCCAAACCCAGCAGCGAGAACCTCGAAGCGATGGGGGCATGGACCTACACCGTGACCCTGGCCGACGGCACCACGCGACAGGTCACGGGTTGATTCCTGCTCAGCGGACAAGGACCGCCAACGCCGGTCGGCTTCGGCCCTGATCGACCGATGGTCGGGGACGTGGCTGGGTTCGCCGACCCGAACCGGTTCACATCCTGGACGTGGACCGCAGCCCTCAACGCCTCATCCGCGAGCATGGCCGTCACCGGCTCTCAGCAATAGGGACACACCCAGTGAGACCCCCGCCACAGGCCTAGGATTCGGTCATGAGCGCTGAGTACCCCATGTTCGCCCTGTCCGAGGAGCACCAGGCGGTCCGCGAGGCCGTCCGCGCCGTCTGTGACGCCAAGGTCGCCCCGAACGCGGCCGAGGTCGACGCCGCCGGGGAGTTCCCGCAGGCCGCCTACGACGCGCTCGCCGGGGCGGACTTCGCAGCGCCGCACATCCCGGAGCAGTACGGCGGTGCCGGCGCCGACGCGCTCGCGACGGTGCTGGTGATCGAGGAGGTCGCCCGCGCCGACGCGTCGGCGTCCCTGATCCCGGCGGTCAACAAGCTGGGCACGCTCCCGCTGGTGCTGGCCGCGTCCGAGGAGCTCAAGCAGCGGTACCTCCCGCCGGTGGCCGCCGGGGAGGCGATGTTCTCCTACTGTCTCTCCGAGCCCGAGGCCGGCTCGGACGCCGCCGCGATGAAGACCCGCGCCGTGCGCGACGGTGACTCCTACGTGCTCAACGGGGTCAAGCGCTGGATCACGAACGCCGGCGTCTCGGAGTACTACACGGTCTTCGCCGTCACCGACCCGGAGAAGGGCGCGCGGGGCGGCATCTCCGCCTTCGTGGTCGAGAAGTCCGACGAGGGCGTCTCCTTCGGCGCCCCCGAGAAGAAGCTGGGCATCAAGGGGTCACCGACGCGTGAGGTCTACTTCGACGACGTGCGGGTCCCCGTCGACCGGATGATCGGCGAGGAGGGGACCGGCTTCGGCACCGCGATGCGGGTGCTGGACCACACCCGCGTCACCATCGCCGCACAGGCCGTCGGGATCGCGCAGGGCGCGCTCGACTACGCGGTCGGCTACGCCAGGGAGCGCAGGCAGTTCGGCAAGCCGATCGCCGACTTCCAGGGCCTGCAGTTCATGCTCGCCGACATGGGGATGAAGGTCGAGGCGGCCCGCCAGCTCACCTACGCCGCGGCCGGGCGCTCCGAGCGCAACGACGCGGACCTGACGTTCTTCGGCGCCGCCGCCAAGGCCTTCTCCTCCGACACGGCGATGCAGGTGACCACCGACGCGGTGCAGGTCCTCGGCGGCTACGGCTACACCAGCGACTACCCCGTCGAGCGGATGATGCGCGACGCGAAGATCACCCAGATCTACGAGGGCACCAACCAGGTGCAGCGGATCGTGATCGCACGCCAGCTGCTCGCCGGGGTGCAGTCCGAGCTGTAGCACCGTCCTGCAGCCGGCGCGGTGACGTCGTTGTGGGGCGTCACCGGGTGAGCTCGGATCGTTACCTCACCGGTCTCAAGGTCGCGGTCGGACCGGACGATCCTCGGGTCGGACCACAGAGCGCAGGACAAGGCACCCGCTTTCCTCCGCGCGGCCGTGGTGGTCCGTTCGCAGCCGAACGACCCCGAGGACGCCCGTGCGCACCGCTCTCCACATCCGCCGTACCCCCGGCCGCAGGCCCACCCGGGGCGGTGCTCGACGCGCCGGTGCTCGGCCTGGTCAGCTCGCTGCTCGCGGTCGGCCCGGCAGGTGCCGCCGCAGCCGGCGCGCCACCGGCCGCGCCCCAGCCGGTCGTCGACGGCAACCGCCTCGTCGACGCCGCCACGGACCAGCCGCTCCGGGTGGCCGGTGTCAACCGCTCCGGCTCGGAGTACGCCTGCGTGCAGGGGTGGGGCATCTTCGACGGTCCGGTCGACGACGCGTCGCTGGCCGCCATCGCCGCCTGGGGCACGAACACGGTCCGCGTGCCGCTCAACGAGGACTGCTGGCTGGGCATCAACGGGGTGAAGCAGGCCTACGGCGGCAGCACCTACCGCAGCGCCATCGTCGACCTGGTCGACCGGTTGCACGCCCAGGGCCTGGCCGCCATCCTCGACCTGCACTGGTCGGCGCCGGGCAGCAAGCCGGCCACCGAGCAGGCGATCGCGCCGGACGCGGTCGACGCCCCTGTGTTCTGGTCCGACGTGGCGCGCACCTTCAAGCACGACCCCTCCGTGATGTTCGAGCTGTTCAACGAGCCCCGCGACATCTCGTGGCGGTGCTGGCGCGACGGC
This sequence comes from uncultured Actinomycetota bacterium, assembly GCA_963747975.1. Lineage (GTDB taxonomy): Bacteria > Actinomycetota > Actinomycetes > Propionibacteriales > Nocardioidaceae > Nocardioides_C. Next base: position 573,771 of record CAVVHI010000003.1, on the reverse strand, counting down.
TGCACCACGTCAGGACGGTGGAAGGCAGCGGGCGCGCAGCAGCTCGTGGACGCCGTCCGGAAGCAGGGCGCACGGCAGCCGATCATCATCGACGGGCTCAACTGGGGCGGTGACCTCACCGGATGGGACACCCACGCCCCGTCCGACCCGCAGAGCTCACTGGTCGCGGGCTGGCACATCTACGACTTCTCCGGCTGCAACACCGCCAGCTGCTGGGACGCGACGGCCGCCCCGGTGGCACAGCGGTACCCGGTCCTGCTGACCGAGGTGGGGGAGAGCGACTGCGACAGCGACTTCGTCGAGCAGATCCTGCCGTGGGCCGACGCCCACGACATCGGCTACCTGGCGTGGTCGTGGAACACCGCCTCCTGCAGCGCGGGCCCCGCACTGGTCAGCGACTACGCGGGCACTCCCACGGCCTTCGGGGCCGGGTACCGCGAGCACCTGCTGCGTCCGGCCACGGCGCCGACCGGCGACGCCACGGAGACGGGCACCGACACCACGGACGGGTCGGAGACCGTCACGCCGGGCGCTCCGACGCCGCTCGATGCCCGGGCGCTGTTCGACTTCGAGGAGGGCACCACCGAGGGGTGGGCCACCCGATGGGGCGCGCTCGCGGTCGCCAACCGGGCCGGAACGGCCTTCTCCGGCAGCCACGGGCTGGCCCTCACCACCACGACCGCGGGCTACCCGGCGGTCGGCACGGACGTGAACCTGCAGTCGGTGACACCAGGCGCGGAGGTCACCTACCGGGTCTGGGCGCCGTCCGGAGTGGGCGTCACCGTCTCGCCGATGGTCTTCGACCCGAGCTGGCGGGTCACGGTGCTCGGCGCCCGCTCCCTGGCCCCCGGGTGGAACTCCGTCACGTTCTCGGTTCCCGTGGACCTCGCCGGGGTCCGCGTGCTGGGGCTGCAGGTGGACAACCCGCGGGGATGGGCGGGGACGGTCGTCCTCGACGACGTGTCGGTCCACTCCGTCCGGCAGAGCTTCGAGGACGGCGGGACGTCGGGCTGGAGCACTCGTTGGGGCAGCCTGGAGGTCTGGAACGACGGGGTCGGCTACCAGGGCAGCCGGGGGCTGGCGCTCGGCGTCCCGGGCGCCGGATACCCGGCGGCCGGCACGGACCAGGTCTCCGGGCTCGTCCCGGGCACGACCGTCAGCATGCAGGTGTGGGCTCCCTCGGACGTGGACGTGGCCGTCGCCCCGATGGTCTTCGACCTCGACTGGGACGTCAGCGTGCTCACCGGCCGGGAGCTGGTCCCCGGGTGGAACACCGTGTCCTTCGCCGTCCCTGCGTTCCTGGGCGGCGTCCGCGTCGTCGGGCTCCAGGTCAACGACAGCACGGGCTGGGCGGGCAAGCTGGTCGTCGACGCGGTCGCCTGGTGAGGGGCGGCGCGGTCGTGCTCGGCGTGTGACGAGGAATTCTCCCGACGGACGATTAGCCTCCCGCCGCGTCGGGAACCTTGGGTCCTATGCCGTTTGAACGTGAAAATCCACCGGTACCCCATGCCCACGGCCCGCCGGGCGCGCTCGTGGTCATCCCGACCTACAACGAGGTCGAGAACCTCGAGTCGATCGTCGACCGGACCCTCGGCAGCGACTCGCGCGTCGAGGTGCTCGTGGTCGACGACAACAGCCCGGACGGGACCGGCGAGCTGGCCGATGCGCTGGCGCGCCGCCACGACGAGGTCCACGTGCTGCACCGGGCCGGCAAGGAGGGCCTGGGTGCGGCGTACCTGGCGGCCTTCGACTGGGCGCTCGAGCACGACTACCCCGCCGTCGTCGAGATGGACGCCGACGGCTCGCACCGGCCCGAGCAGCTGCCCCGGATCATGGACGCGCTCGAGGACGCCGACGTGGTCCTCGGCTCCCGCTGGGTGCCCGGCGGAAGCGTCGAGAACTGGCCGATGTCGCGGGAGGTCCTCTCCCGCCTCGGCAACGCCTACGTGCGCATGGCACTCGGGCTCGGCGTCCGGGACGCCACGGGCGGCTTCCGGGCCTTCCGCAGCCGCGCGCTGCGCGAGCTGGAGCTCGACACCGTCGAGTCCCAGGGCTACTGCTTCCAGGTGGACCTCGCGCGCCGCGCGGTGGCGATGGACCACCGCGTCGTGGAGGTGCCCATCGACTTCGCCGAGCGCGAGCGAGGCGACAGCAAGATGAGCGGTGCCATCGTCGGCGAGGCGCTCTGGCGCGTCACCGCGTGGGCCGCCCAGGAGCGTCTCCCGGGCCGTCGCGCCTCGCGCTCCCGCGCCGCCTGACCGACTCCCGCGCCGCCTGAGCGGCGCCCCGCCGCCTGAGCGGCGCCCACCTCTCCCGCCCCCCTGACGTCTGCGCTCCCCTGCGCGCTGACCGGGAAGGATCCCCTGATCATGCCTTCTCCTGCCATGCCCTCACGCCGGGCCGCCGGCGCACGGTGGCTGGCCGCGCTCGTCGTGGCGTTCTCGGCGCTGCCGCTGGCGGCCTTGCCGGCAGCGGCCGCCGGGCCCGCCGCGCAGGTCCCCGACCCCGGCACCACCGCCGTCGTCCTCGGCGACGCCGCGCCGCCGGGGCCCGCGGCCCCGTCCGGCGGGCGCGACGGGCAGCTGCTGCCACCGGAGGGAGACACGCTCGACCGGTCGCAGGACTCGCAGCCGGCGACGGACCGCGAGGCGCAGGCGAGCGGCTCGGGCATGTCGCCGTGGGCCGTCGCCGCGCTCACCGGCCTCGTGCTGGTCTCGTTGGCGATGGCGGGGGTGGCGTTCACCACCCTGTGGTGGATGCTCCATGCCTGGCGGCACACCGAGTCGCTGGACGCGACCAGGTTCGCCCCCTCGCCGGACCCGCCGCGCCGCTCGTTCTCCTTGCTGGTGCCGGCCCGGCACGAGGAGGACGTTCTCGGCCACACGATCGACACGCTCGCCCGGTCGGACCATCCCGACTTCGAGATCATCGTCATCATCGGCCACGACGACCCGGGCACCGAGGCGGTGGCCCGCGACGCGGAGGCCCGTCATCACGGGCTGGTGCGTGTGGTCATCGACGACAGCGTGCCGAAGAACAAGCCACGTGGGATGAACACGGCCCTTCCGCACTGCCGCGGTGAGGTCGTCGGTGTCTTCGACGCGGAGGACGAGGTCCACCCCGACCTGCTGCGGCTGATCGACGGCCGCTTCTCCGAGACCGGAGCCGACATCGTCCAGGGCGGGGTGCAGCTGATGAACATCCGCTCGACGTGGTGGTCGCTGCGCAACTGCCTGGAGTACTACTTCTGGTTCCGCAGCCGCCTGCACTTCCACGCCGAGGCCCGGTTCATCCCACTCGGCGGGAACACCGTCTTCGTGCGCACCGAGCTGCTCCGTGCGGCCGGGGGCTGGGACGGCGACTGCCTCGCCGAGGACTGCGAGCTCGGCGTCCGGCTGTCCACCGAGGGCGCGCGCGTCGCGGTCGCCTACGACCCCAGGGTCGTGACCCGCGAGGAGACCCCGGGGTCGCTGAGCGCCCTGCTGAAGCAGCGCACCCGGTGGAGCCAGGGTTTCCTGCAGGTGCTCCGCAAGAGCGAGTGGAAGCGGCTGCCGACCGCGCGGCAGCGTGCACTGGCGCGCTACACCCTCGCGATGCCGTTCCTGCAGGCCTTCACCGGCGTGATGATCCCGATCTCGATCGCGCTGATCATCTGGGCGAAGGTACCCCTGCCCGTCGCGCTGGTGACCTTCCTGCCGATCGTCCCGACGCTGGTCACGTTGAGCGTCGAGGCCGCCGGGCTGACCGACTTCGGTCGCAGCTACGGGGTCCGGATCCGGTTGTGGGACCAGGTCCGCCTGGTGCTCGGGACCTTCCCGTACCAGGTGCTGCTCGCCGCCGCGGCCGTACGGGCGGTGTGGCGTGAGGCCCGCGGCGACTCGTCGTGGGAGAAGACCGCCCACGTCGGTGCGCACATCAACCCGGCCGACCCGAACCCGGGACCGGACGTGCTCGCCGCTGCGCCGCAGGCGCAGCGCAGGGAGGTGGTGTCCCGATGACGGCGACCGCCACCCGGCAGCAGCCGGCACTCCGCGGCGGACACGCCCCGGCGCTCCGCACGGGCCGGCGTGGCGCCGGCTTCCTCCGGCGGCATCTCGCCTCCATCGCCCACCTGGTGCCGTTGCTCGCCGTCGCCGGCCTGAGCGTGGGCGTGAACCTCAGCGGTGCCCCCCAGCGCATCGACGACGAAGGCACCTACGTCGCCCAGGCCTACGCGGTGACCCACTTCGGCGAGCTGGCCCACTACACCTACTGGTACGACCACCCACCCCTGGGCTGGCTGCAGATCGCCGCCTGGGACTGGCTGACCAACGCCTTCGCCCGCGCCGACTACGCCATCCTCGCCGGCCGCGAGGTGATGGTGCTGGCACACCTCGCCTCCGTGGCACTCCTGTGGGTGCTCGCGCGCCGGCTCGGCCTGGGCCGGAACGCCGCGACCCTCGCCGGCCTGCTCTTCGCGCTGTCGCCGCTCGCGGTGCACTACAGCCGGCTGGTGTACCTCGACAACCTGGCCCTGCCCTGGGCTCTCGCCGCCTTCGTGCTCGCGACGAGCCGGGGACGGCAGCTGCTGGCCTTCGCCGGAGCCGCTGTGCTCTTCGCCGTCGCGGTGCTCACCAAGGAGACCTTCCTGCTCCTCCTCCCGTTCGTGGCCTGGCAGATGTGGCGGTGTGCACACCGCGAGACACGCCGCTACACGCTGACGGTGGCGGCCTCCCTGCTGGTACTCATGGGAGTCGGGTTCCTCGGGCTGGCGGCGCTGAAGGGCGAGCTCATGCCCGGCCCGAACCGGGTCAGCCTGGCCGGCGCCATCGAGTGGCAGCTGTCCGGAAGGCAGGGCACCGGGAGTCCGCTGGACCCCGACAGCCAGGCCGGCCGCTCCGTACGCCAGTGGCTCCAGCTGGACCAGGTGCTTCCCCTGGCTGGGCTGGCTGCCGGGGCCGTCGGCCTTCTGCTGCGGAGGATCCGGCCGTACGCCGTCGCCTACCTGTTCCTGGCCGCCTTCATGCTGCGCCCCGGCTACCTGCCGGCGCCGTACGTCATCGCGATGCTGCCGCTCGCGGCCCTGCTCGTCGCGGGGGTCCTCGAGGCGGGTGTGCGCAGCCGGCCCCGCCCGGTCGCGGCCGCCTCGGCCCTGGCCGGCGTGGCCGTCCTCGCCGTCGCGGCACCCCAGTGGACGAACCAGCTCCGCACGCTGTGGACCGCCGACCTGGACCGGCCGCTGCAGCAGGCACAGGCCTGGCTGGCCGACAACGCCGGTGCGGACCAGAAGCTGCTCGTCGACGACGCCGTGTGGGTCGACCTCGTCAGCGACGGCTTCGCGCGCCACAACGTCGTGTGGTACTACAAGGCCGACACCGACCCGGCCGTCGAGGCGCGTGCCCCCCGAGGCTGGCGCAGCTACTCCTACGTGCTCTCCACGCGCTCCCTACGGAGCACCGACGAGCCTGCCAGGACGTTGCAGCAGGCCTACGAGCACTCCACCCCCGTGGCCCAGTTCGGCACCGGACGGCAGGCCGTGGAGGTGCGCCGGATCTACGACGCCGCCGCGGAGCCGGCCGTCGCCGAACAGCGCCAGGAAGCGGCCCGCGCCAGGATCGGCGAACGCCTGCTGCAGAACCCGCGCCTCGAGCTCGCCGAGGAGGCACGCACGCTGCTCGCGGACGGCAAGGTCTCGAGCGCGGTGATGGCCCAGCTCGTCGCCATGTCCGGACCGCACGAGCTGCGCGTCGCAGGGTTCCCCGCCGCCCCGGCAGACGAGCCCGGGACCCCACGCCACGTGGTGGTGGTGTCCGGCGTCGACGGAGCGCAACCCGACTCCCGGGTCGGGCGCCGGTTCGCGGACGCCCTGCGCGGCGTCGATGGCGCCTACCGCCCCGAGAGCGTGCTGCAGGGCGAGGAGGGGCTGATCCTTCGGTTCCCGCTCGCCGCACCGAACCGCGCGATCCCCGCCCCGCCCCCGAACACCGACGACCGCTGAGGAGACTCCCGTGAACCCCCTCCCGAACACCCCACGAGCACGGGCCCGCCATCGCAGCGGGCTGCTCGGCGCAGCACTGGGCGTCCTCGCTCTCGTGACGCCGCTCCTCGTCGCCGGTCCCGGGCCGGCCGCCGCGGTCATCCCCGGGCCGGCGACCGCGGACCGTGGCGCCGTCAGGCTGCTCGACCTGACGCCCGGAGCCGGGAACGCGCAGGTCGAGCTGACGTCGTACTCCCGTGGTGAGCAGGTCGAGCTCCGCAGCCGCGGCTACGGCGAGGTGCCGGCCTACGAGAAGCTGCGCCCCGGGGTCTACACCGTGACCGTGTCCCACCCCGACGGCTCCTGGACCGTGGACTCGGTGGTCCGGATCAACCAGGCCACCTCGTACACGATCGTGGCAGCCGGCCACGGTCGCAGCACCGACGTCGAGGTGCTGCTCGACGACCTCAGCGACCCGCCGCCCGGGCAGGCCCGCCTGCGCATGATCGCCGCGGCGCCACAGGCCGGCGGCCTCGACGCACGCGTGCGGAACGGCCCGGTGCTCGCCAGGGACCTCGAGTTCGGCACCACCACCGGCTACGCCACCGTTCGCGAGCAGGCGTGGCGCCTGCGGGTCCGTCCTCACGGCGACCTCGAGGCCGCCACCCGGGACCTCGCCCTCCGGGCCGGCCGGGTCTACACGCTGATGGTGCTCCAGGGGCCCTCGGGGGTCCGGATCGTGCCGGTGGTCGACGGCGGCGGCACCGCCGAACGGGACCGATGACCCGCACCTGGCGCGTCCTGGCCGGCGTCGGCGTCGGCTCGATCGTGGTCGCCGCCCTGCTGGGGTACCTGGTCACGCGCGGCGGTGGGCCCGGGGGCGCCGACGATGTGGCCGGGCCTGCCCAGGAGGAGGCCGCACCTCCGCCCGCCGAGCGGTTCCTCGACCGGTACGTCACCGACGAGGGGCGGGTGGTCCGTCGCGACCAGGGTGGCGACACGGTCAGCGAGGGCCAGGCGTACGCGATGCTGATGGCCGTCCACGCCGGAGAGGCGGAGACGTTCGACCGGGTGTGGCGCTGGACGTACGAGAACCTGCGTCGCCCCGACGGTCTGCTCAGCTGGCGGTGGCACGACGGCACGGTCGCCGCGAACGACCGCGCCTCGGCCGCGGACGCGGACCTCGACGCCGCCCGCGCGCTCGTCCTCGCCGCCCGGCGGTTCGACCGGCCGGCCTACCGGCGCGACGGCGTCGCCCTGGGGACCGCGATCCTCGACCACGAGACGGCACCGACGCCCCGTGGCCGGATGCTGCTGGCCGGGTCGTGGGCCGCTGCGGGCGACCCGGTGAACCCCAGCTACGTCTCGCCGGTGGCCATGCGGCTGCTCGCGGAGGCCAGCGGGGACCCCCGCTGGGACGATCTGCGTCGGGGCTCCACCGCGGTCGTCCGCTCCGTGACCGGCCCGGGCCGGCTGCCTCCGGACTGGGCGGCGCTGGAGCCGGACGGCACCGCCTCGCCGGGCCGCGGCCCGTCGGGCGAACCCGTGCAGTACGGCTACGACGCCGCCCGCACCGTCATCAGGTACGCCGAGTCGTGCCGGCCGGCCGACAGGCGACTCGCCGCGCGCGCTGCGGGTGTGCTGGGTCGCGACCCGGACGTGGTCGCGGTGCACGGCGTCCGCGGTGCACCACGGACCGGCGACGTCAACGCGCTCGCCCTGGTCGCCCACGCCGCCGCCCTGGCGGCCGACGACGACGACCGAGCCGCCCGCCGCGCGCTCCGTGCCGCCGCCGCCGTCCAGCGGGACCATCCGGGCTACTACGGCGACGCCTGGGCCGTGCTCGGGCCGATGCTCCTGCGCCACACCGACCTCGGGGGATGTCCACCACTGGAGGAGAACCGATGACCGTCCCGTCCCCCTCGCGCCCGGAGCGTGCCCGGTGAGCGGCGCGCGTCACGCCCTGTTCCGTCTCGACCTGACCCGCCACCTGCGCGCCGGCGTCAGGCTCGTGCTGCGGTTCGGCGTGGTCGGACTGCTGGCCTTCGTCGTCGACGTCGGCTGCTACAACCTCTTCCGGGAGGTGGCCGACCTCGGCCCGCTCACCTCGAAGACCGCCTCGGTGGTGCTGGCGACCACCGTCGCCTTCCTGGGGAACCGGTCGTGGACCTTCGCCGAGCGCCGGCACCGCAGGATGTGGCACGCGTACCTGCTGTTCTTCGCGTTCAACGGCGTCGCCCTGCTCATCAGCCTCGCCTGCCTCGCCATCTCGACGTACGTGCTCGGACTGACGTCGGCGTTGGCCGAGAACGTCGCGGCGAACGTGGTCGGGCTGGGCCTGGGCATGCTGTTCCGGTTCTGGGCCTACCACCGCTGGGTCTTCCCCAGCGGCGCGGAAGCGGCCGCCGGCGCGGACGCGGACCGGGGGACCGGGCCGGAGCGGCGCTCCTTGCGCACCGCCGAGGCGGTGCTCGAGCCCGCGGGGCGGTCCTCGCAGCACCAGGAGCGGGCCAGTATGAGCCCTGGCCCACGGGCGACACAACGGCCGTCTCACGATCCGGACTGGTCCGGTCCACGTGAGCCAGTGCACGAAACCAGCCAAAACCGCAGGTGAGCGGCGGGTCGACGGGGGTCTCGCCCGGCGACCACCCGCGTCCCCGAGTTGCGAACCAGAATGAGACGGATACGTTGCCGGGGATGCTTCCCACGACAGCAGACCGGCCCGCACCAGCTCCCGACCCCTCCGCAGACGACATCGACATCCGTCGTCCCGCCCTCGCCGACGGCGGAGAGATGTGGCGGATCGCGCGAGACTCGGGGACGCTGGACCTGAACGCCTCCTACGCCTACCTGCTCTGGGCGCGTGACTTCGCCGCCACCTCGGTCGTGGCCACCGTGGACGGCGCACCGGCCGGCTTCGTGTCCGGCTACCTGCGCCCCGACGCCCCCGGCACCCTCATGGTGTGGCAGGTCGCGGTCGACGACGCCCACCGCGGACGCGGTATCGCCCGGCGCATGCTCGACGCGCTCGTCGACGGCCTCGACGAGCCGGTCGACGCGCTCGAGACCACGATCACCGAGGACAACGAGGCGTCGATCGCGCTGTTCGCCGCGTTCGCCCGTGGCCGCGGTGCCGAGCTCAGCCGCGGTGCGCTGTTCGAGCAGGCGCACTTCCCCGACGGCCACGACGCCGAGCTGCTGTTCCGCATCGCACCCCTGGCCTGAAGCAGCTACCCCGCGGTCCGCAGGACCGCACGCGCTGACGGCGGCCGCCGCAGCGTCGGAGTGACGGAACGAAAGGAACCTGATGTCAGTTGACGTGTTCGAGGCCCTCGAGTCGGAGGTCCGCAGCTACTGCCGTGACTGGCCGACGGTGTTCACCACGGCCCGCGGCTCGCGTATCGAGGACGAGAACGGCCGGCAGTACCTCGACTTCTTCTCGGGTGCCGGTGCGCTGAACTACGGGCACAACCACCCCGACCTGCTGCGCCCGCTCCTGGACTACCTCGGCAGCGGGGCCATCGTCCACTCCCTGGACATGTACACCGCAGCGAAGCGCACCTTCCTCGAGCGCTTCCGCGACCTCGTGCTCGAGCCCCGCGATCTCGACTACAAGGTGATGTTCCCCGGCCCGACCGGGACCAACTCCGTCGAGTCCGCACTCAAGCTGGCGCGCAAGGTGACGGGGCGCCAGCACATCCTGTCGTTCACCAACGCCTTCCACGGCATGACGCTCGGCTCGCTGTCGGTGACGGGCAACTCCATGAAACGTCAGGGCGCGGGGATCCCGCTCACCAACAGCTCCAAGATCCCCTACGACGACTACTTCTCCGGAGCCGTCGAGGACTTCCTGTGGCTGGAGCGGGTCCTGGAGGACAGCGGCTCCGGCGTCGACAAGCCGGCCGCCATCATCGTGGAGACCGTCCAGGGTGAGGGCGGCCTCAATGCCGCCCGCGCGGAGTGGCTGCGGGCGCTGGCCGACCTGTGCCGCCGGCACGACATCCTGCTGATCGTCGACGACGTGCAGGCCGGGTGCGGCCGCACCGGCACGTTCTTCAGCTTCGAGGAGGCGGGCATCAAGCCCGACATCGTCTGCCTGTCGAAGTCGATCTCCGGCTTCGGCCTCCCGATGGCCCTCACGCTCTTCCGCCGCGACCTCGACGAGTGGGGCCAAGGCGAGCACAACGGCACCTTCCGCGGGCACAACCTCGCCTTCGTCACCGGTGCCGCCGCGCTCGAGCGGTTCTGGGCCGACGACGCGTTCCAGAAGGAGGTCGGTGAGCGCATCGACCAGCTGCAGACCGGCCTGCAGGAGATCGCGGACGCCCACGAGGGAGCAGCGGTGCGGGGACGCGGCATGCTCGCCGGCGTGGTCTTCCCCGACACCTCCGCAGCCGGCCGGATCGCCGAGCGTGCCTTCGAGCTCGGCCTGCTCGTCGAGACCTCCGGCCCCGAGAGCGAGGTGGTCAAGGTGATGCCGGCGCTGACCATCTCCGCCGACGACCTCGCCGAGGGGCTCGACCTCCTGCGCCGCGCCGCTGCCGACGTCGTACCGGTGCGGTCCGCCGACGAGGAGAGGGTGCCCGCCGCCGCCGGTGCCGCCTGACCACGAACCCAGACAGGAGCAACCATGATCGTCAAGACACTGTCGGAGCTCGACGCCACCGACCGCGACATCCGAACCGACACCTGGCGCAGCCGCCGGTTCGTGCTGGCGAAGGAGGGCGTGGGCTTCTCCTTCCACGACACCGTGCTGTACGCCGGCACGGAGACCTCGATGTGGTACGCCAACCACATCGAGGCGGTGTACTGCGTCGGGGGTGAGGGCGAGCTGGTCAACGACGAGACCGGGGAGGTCCATCAGCTGCGCGACGGCACGATGTACCTGCTCGACGGCCACGAGCGGCACCGCGTCCGCGCCCACACCGACCTTCGCATGGCGTGCGTCTTCAACCCGCCGGTGACCGGCCGCGAGGTCCACGACGAGCGGGGTGTCTACCCCCTGCTGACCGAGGAGAACAACCACCACGAGGCCGAGGAGGCAACAGCGTGACAGAGACCGCCGAACGCATCGAGGACGTCTACCCGACCCGGCTGCCCACCCCCGCACCGCCGATCGCCCGTCAGGACCCCGTGGTGTGGGGCACCGCCGACGGCGGCCCGATGGATGCGTCCACGCTGACCGGGTTCGACCAGAAGGGCTACCTGGCCATCGAGGACCTCGTCACCCCCGACGAGGTGGAGGCCTTCCGCACCGAGCTGCGCAGGCTCTCCGAGGACGCGGCCGTGCGGGCCGACGAGCGCACCATCGTGGAGCGCCAGTCGCAGGAGGTCCGATCGATCTTCGAGGTGCACAAGGTCAGCGACGTCTTCGCGAAGATCGCGAACGACCCGCGGGTCGTCGAGCGCGCGCGCCAGCTCCTCGGGTCGGACGTCTACATCCACCAGAGCCGCGTGAACTTCAAGCCGGGCTTCGACGGCAAGGAGTTCTACTGGCACTCCGACTTCGAGACCTGGCACGCCGAGGACGGGATGCCGCGGATGCGGGCGGTGAGCATCTCGATCTCGCTGACCGACAACTACGCGTTCAACGGTCCGCTGATGATCATGCCCGGCTCGCACAAGACCTACGTCTCGTGCGTGGGGGAGACCCCGGACGAGAACTACAAGTCCTCCCTGGTGCAGCAGGAGGCGGGTACGCCGGACCACGAGGCGCTGGCCGAGCTCGCCGACCGGCACGGCATCGACGTCCTCGAGGGCCGGGCCGGGGGCGCGGTCATGTTCGACAGCAACTGCATGCACGGCTCGAACGGCAACATCACGCCGTTCGCGCGCTCGAACGTGTTCATCGTCTACAACAGCGTCGAGAACACCTGCGTCGAGCCGTTCGCGGCGAGCCGGCCGCGCCCCGACTTCATCGGTGCGCGCGACTTCACGCCGGTCCGCTGAGACCGGTGCTCAGCCCTGCTCGCCCTCGAGAAGGGCGAGCAGGGCTGAGCGGTCCTTCTTGGACACGTAGCCGGCGTAGTAGTCGTAGAGGTTCTGCCGGGAGATCCGCGCGGCCGCCGGCCCGTCGCCGGCCCGGATCGCCTCCAGCACCTCCTCGTGGTGGGCCAGCGACTCCCGCATCAGGGCCTTGCTGTTCCGGGAGCGGGCGACCTTGTCGGAGATCAGTGACAGCACCACGCCCCGCACCACCATGTTGCACACCTGGATCAGCGAGTTCCGGCTCGCCCGCGCGACGGCGTCGTGGAAGGCGACGTCGGCCTCGCTGAACCTCTCGTAGCCCGCGTCGATCGCGGTCTCCATCACGGCGAGGGTCTCCTCCATCGCGGCGAGCTCGTCGTCGGAGCGCAGCCGTGCCGCCAGCAGGTTCGCCGACCCGTCCAGGATCATCCGGAACGACACCAGCTCCGCGATGGACAGCTGGTCGACCCGCGCGAGCCGCGTCAGCTGCTTGGCCAGGCCGCTGGGGGAGAAGGGCAGGATCTCCGGGCCGTGCGGGTCCCCCGGGCGGGACCGCACCACGCCGTTGCTCTCCAGCACGCGCAGCGCCTCGCGCACGGTCGGCCGGCTGGCGCCGAACTGTGCCACGAGCTCGCGCTCGCTCGGCAGCCGCTGGCCCGGCCGCAGCTCACCCCGGGCGATCGCCTCCTCGATCTGCTCGACGATCCGCTCGTACAGCCGGACGGGCTGCACCTGCTGGAACTGCGCCTTCTCCGTCATCACGCGGCCCCGTCCTGCGCCAGGTCCGGCCACGACGGTACGACGTCCGCCGGCCGGTGCTGCTCGTACCAGGCGGTGGCGCCGAGCACCCCGACGTCGTCGAAGCGCCGTCCCGAGAGCTGCAGCCCGATCGGTCTGCCGTCGCCGGTGAAGCCGCAGTTGACGGTGGCGGACGGCTGGCCGGACATGTTGTAGGGCGCGGTGAAGCCGATGTGCCACATCCCCCTGCCCGGCTCCATGAACGGCATCGGCTGCTCGGCGGGGAAGGCGGCCACGGGGGTGACCGGCGACAGCACCACGTCGAAGCGCGACGTGGCGGCGACGGTGCGCGCGCGGATCTGCATGATCTGCTGGTAGCTGTGCAGCACCCGCGGGCCGGGGACGTCGGCGCCGCGGTGGCACCACTGGACGATGTAGGGGAGCACCTTGCGCTTCTGCTCGACCGGGAGCGCGGCGTAGTCGTTCCACGAGCGCACCCGCCAGAACAGGTCGAGGTCGTCGAGGAGCCCTTGGTCCATGAACGGCGCCACCGGGTCCACGACCGCGCCGGCCTCCTCGAACAGCGCCGCCGCCCGTCGTACCGCCTCGACGACCTCGGGGTCGGCGGGCACCCCGCAGCCGGCCTCGAGGTGCAGCCCGACCCGGAGCCCGCGCGGGTCGGCCGGCAGGGCGTCCCAGTCCAGGTCCGCCGGGGGCAGGCTCGACCAGTCCCGGACGTCGGGCCGGCTCAGCACCTGCATGAACAGCGCCGCGTCGGCGACCGTGCGCGTCATCGGCCCCGCCGCCCTGCCGAGGTAGGGGCTGTCCAGGGGCACCCGGCCGAAGCTCGGCTTGAGGCTGACCAGGCCCTGCCAGCCGGCGGGAAGCCGGATGGACCCGCCGATGTCGGTGCCGACGTGGAGCGGGCCGTAGCCGCCGGCCGCCGCGGCCGCCGCGCCCGCGCTCGACCCCCCGGTCGTCCAGGCCGGGTTCCACGGGCTCCGGGAGACGCCGTGCAGGCTGGAGACCCCCGAGGAGAGCATGCCCCAGTCGGGCATGACCGTGGAGCCCAGGACGACTCCGCCGGACTCGAGCACCCGGGCGGTGACGGGTGCGTCCTGCTCGGGCACCACCGGATCCACGCCCGCGTTGCCGGCCGGCATCGGCACCCCGCGGCGGGCCACGTTCTCCTTCAGGGTCACGGGCACGCCGTCGACCGGGCCGAGGGGCTCGCCGGCCCGCCACCGGGCCTCGCTCGCCAGCGCAGCCTTCCGGGACTCCTCGGCGTCGCGCACCCAGAACGCGTTGAGCTCGGGCTCGCGCGCCGCCACCACCGTCTGGACGTCGTCGTGGACCTCCACCGGCGACAGCGCTCCGGTCCGGAAGGCCGTCACCAGGTCGGTGGCACTCATGCTGGCGGGGCGTTGCTGGTTGGGCACGTGGGGCATCCCTTCGACTCGGCGAACGCCGACCCCGCAAACCCTTGACATCGGACGGCGTTGTGGTGAGGGTAGCGGGAAATGCGACGTAGGTCACTGGTCTGACCAGTAGGCGGAGGTTGAGATGGCGGCGAGCGCGCGGCCCGTCCGGGTGGCGGCCATCCCCGGGGACGGGGTCGGCCCCGAGGTCGTGTCCGTGACCCTGCCCGTGCTCGCCGCCGCCCTGGCCGCGGACGGTGTCGACCTCGAGACCACCGAGCTCGACTGGGGCGGCGAGCGGTTCCTCCGGGAGGGCGCCGCGATGCCGGCCGACGCCGCGCGCCGGGTGCGGCAGTTCGACGCCGTGCTGTTCGGCGCGGTCGGCCGCCCCGACGTGCCCGACCACGAGCTGGTGTGGGGCCTGATCATCGGCCTGCGCCAGCAGCTCGACCTCGCGGTGAACATCCGGCCCGTGCGCGCCTTCCCGGGCGTCCCCACGCGGGTGCGCGACACCGAGGGGGTCGACCTGGTCATCGTCCGGGAGAACACCGAGGGCGAGTACGTCGGCGCCGGCGGCCTCGCGCACGCCGGAACCGGCGACGACCTGGCGGTGGAGGTGGCGGTCCACTCTCGCCGGGTCGTCGAGCGCGCCGCCCACCACGCCTTCGGCCTCGCCGGGCGGCGGACCGGTCGCCTCGCGCTGGTGACGAAGTCCAACGCGATGCGCCACGGCTACCCGCTGTGGGACCGGGTGGTCCGGGAGGTCGGCGAGGCGTACCCCGACGTGGAGCTCGAGACCGTCCTCGTCGACGCGATGGCCGCCCGGATGGTCCAGGACCCGCACTCCCTCGACGTGCTCCTGGCGAGCAACCTGTTCGGGGACATCCTCTCCGACCTCGCGGCCGTCCTCGCCGGGGGCATGGGCATGGCGCCGAGCGCCAACGTCCGGCCCGAGCGGGACGCGCCCGGCGTCTACGAGCCGGTGCACGGCTCCGCCCCGGACATCGCCGGCCGCGGACTGGCCAACCCTGTTGCCTGCATGCTCTCGGCGGCCATGCTGGTGGAGGACCTCGGTCACGCCGCGGCGGCCGGCCGGGTCCGCGCGGCCGTCGCCGAGGCCCTCACGGACCCGACGCACCACACCGCCGACCTCGGCGGCCACGCCACCACAGCAGAGCTCGGCTCGGCTGTCCTTCGAAGGATGGAGAACCAACGGTGAGAAGACACTTCAGGCGCGGGGCAGTGGCCGCGACCGCAACGGCCTCTCTGCTGCTGGCGGCCTGCTCCGCGGGCTCGACCAGCGGCGGCGGCGAGGGCGGCGAGGGGGGCGACTCCTCGTCGGAGGAGCTCGTCGTCGGACTGGTCGCGGAGCCGGCCAACCTGGACTTCACCACCACCGACGGCGCCGCGATCCCGCAGGCGCTGCTCTACAACGTCTACGAGGGCCTGGTGCAGCTCAACCAGGACGGCGAGATCGAGCCGGCGCTCGCCGAGTCGTGGGACGTCTCCGAGGACGGGCGCACCTACACCTTCCAGCTGGTCGAGGACGCCACCTTCAGCAACGGCGAGGACTTCACCGCCGAGGACGCCGTGTTCTCCATCGAGCGGGTGAAGTCCGACTGGACCGTCTCGCTCAAGGCGGCGATGGACGTCGTCGAGAGCGCCGAGGCGGTCTCGCCCACCGAGCTGCGCGTCACCCTCGCCGAGCCCAGCAACGACTGGCTCTACCGGATGACCACCCGCGTCGGCGCGATGTTCGACCAGAACGGTGTCAGCGACCTGGCCAACGACCCGGTCGGGACCGGACCCTACGACGTCGAGAGCTGGACCCGTGGCGACTCGGTGACCCTGACCCGCAACGAGGACTACTGGGGTGAGGCGCCGTACTTCCAGACCGTCAAGCTGCGGTACTTCAAGGACCCCACGGCCCTGAACAACGCGCTGCTCAGCGAGACCATCGACGTGGTCGGCACCGTGCAGACCCCGGAGTCGCTCGAGCAGTTCGAGAACGACGACCGCTTCCAGGTCATCGAGGGCCTCACCAACGGCGAGGTCGTGCTGTCGTTCAACAACGAGTCCGGACCGCTCCAGGACCTCGAGGTCCGGCAGGCGGTGCGGCACGCGATCGACCACCAGGCGCTGCTGGACACCTGCTGGGCCGGCCGCGGCGAGCTGATCGGCAGCATGGTGCCGCCGACCGACCCGTGGTACGAGGACCGCACCGGGGACTACCCCTACGACCCCGACCGGGCACGCGAGCTGCTGAAGCAGTCCGGCAACGAGGGGGCGACCCTCCGCCTGCGCATCCCCACCCTCCCGTACGCCGTCTCCTGCGGCACGGTCGTGAAGAGCCAGCTCGAGCAGGTGGGTCTCGACGTCAAGCTCGACCAGCTGGAGTTCCCGGCCGCGTGGCTGCAGACCGTCTTCACCGACGCCGACTACGACATGTCGATCGTCGCGCACGTGGAGCCCCGCGACATGGCGGCCGTCTTCGGTGACCCGGACTACTACACCCGCTACGGCAAGCCCGCCTTCCGGGACCTGCTGGAGAAGGCCGACACCGGGACCGAGGAGGAGCAGGTCCAGTACATGAAGGAGGCGGCCCGGATGCTCTCGGAGGACGCGGCGGCCGACTGGCTGTTCCTGCTGCCGAACCTGATCGTCGCCGACGCGGACGTCACCGGCCTGCCGGAGAACGCCATCTCGGAGTCGTTCGACGTGACCGAGCTCGGCCGGTCGTGACAGGCCACTGACCCGATGGCCCTGCGTCTGCTGCAACGGCTGGGGATCTTCCTCGGCAGCCTCGTCGTGAGCTCGATCCTCGTGTTCGCGTTCATGGCGGTGCTGCCGGGGGACCCCGCCCGGGTCGCCCTCGGGGTGAACGCCTCGGAGGCCGCCGTGGCGCAGATGCGGGAGAGCTTCGGCCTCGACCGGTCCCTGCTCGCGCAGTACGTCGACTGGGTGACCGGCCTGGTCACCTTCGACCCCGGCATCTCCTACGTCTCCCGGGCGGCGATCGGCCCGCAGATCGCCGACCGGCTGCAGGTGACCCTGTGGCTGGTGGCCACGGCGATGCTGATCGCGGTGCTGATCGCCGTGCCGGCCGGCACGCTGATGGCGGTGCGCCACCGCAGGCTCTCGGGGCTGGTCCTCTCGGGCCTGTCCCAGGTCGGCGTCGCGGTGCCGGCCTTCCTCGCGGGCATCCTGTTCATCACGGTGTTCGCAGTGGGGCTGGGCTGGCTGCCGGCCAACGGCTGGACGCCTCCCGCGCAGGACCCGGCGATGTTCGTCCAGCAGCTGGTGCTACCCGCGCTGTCGCTGGGGCTGGTCCAGGGGGCGGTGCTCACCCGCTACGTCCGCAGCGCGGTGCTCGACGTGCTGCGCGAGGACTACCTGCGCACGGCACGGGCCAAGGGGCTGCGGCCGGGACAGGCGCTGCGACGGCACGGCCTGCGCAACGCGGCCGTCCCGGTGGTCACGGTGCTCGCCCTGCAGCTGGCCACGCTGCTCATCGGGGCGGTGGTCGTCGAGCGGGTGTTCGTGATCCCGGGGCTCGGCAGCCTGCTGCTCGACAGCGTCTCCAACCGGGACCTCCTCATGGTCCAGGACGTGGTGATGGTCCTGGTCGTCGCGGTGCTGCTGGTGAACTTCCTGGTGGACCTGCTCTACCTCGTCATCGACCCCAGGCTGAGAGCAGGTCACCGATGAGCCTGGAGGCAGGAAGCCCGCTCGAGACGCCGGAGCCCGTCCCGCGTGGCCGGCGGCTCAACGGCAGCCTGGTCGTCGGCGGCGCCATCGTCGCCACCGTGATCGCGATGGCGCTGCTGTCGTTCGTGTGGACGCCGTACGACCCGACGCTGGTGGACCCACAGTCCCGGCTCCTGGAGCCGTCGGCGGAGCACTGGTTCGGCACCGACAAGTTCGGCCGCGACGTGTTCAGCCAGATCCTGTACGGCTCCCGGACCACGCTGTTCGTCGGCTTCGTCGCGGTCGGTGTCGCAGCGCTGGTCGGAGTGCCGCTCGGCATCCTGGCGGGCATGGCCACGCGCTGGTTCGGCGAGCTGGTGATGCGCGGCAACGACCTGCTGCTGGCGTTCCCCGCGCTGCTGCTGGCGATCATGTTCTCGGCCGTGTACGGCGGCAGCACGCTGGTGGCGATGGTCGCGATCGGGATCGCCACGATCCCGGTGTTCGCCCGGCTGGTCCGCGGCGGCACGCTGCAGGTGATGAAGACCGAGTACGTCCTGGCGGCCCGGGCCGCGGGGCGCAGCCCGTTCGCGATCGGGGTCCGGCACGTGCTGCCCAACGTCAGCAGCCTGGTGATCGTCCAGGCCTCGGTCGGCTTCGCGATCGCGGTGCTGGCCGAGGCCGCGCTGTCCTTCCTCGGGTTCGGCACCCCGCCGCCCACGCCGTCGTGGGGCCGGATGCTCCAGGAGAGCCAGGAGCTGCTCTGGTCCGCCCCGCGCCTGGCGGTCTTCCCCGGCGTGGCGATCGCGGTCGCCGTGCTCGGGTTCAACCTGCTCGGCGACGGGCTGCGCGACCGCTTCGACCCCAAGCTGGAGGACCGGCGATGAGCGCGACGAGCGCCGCCGGGTCCGCGGCGCCGGAGGAGACGACCGGCCCGGCGGAGGTGCTGACCGTCCAGGACCTCGGCGTGCGGGTCAACGACCTCACCCTCGTGGAGGACGTCGGGTTCACCATCCGGGCCGGCGAACGGGTCGGCCTGATCGGCGAGTCCGGGTCGGGCAAGTCGCTGACCGCGCTGGGCATCCTGGGCCTGCTGCCGGAGGACATCGAGGCCAGCGGCTCGGTGCGCCTCGCGGGGGTCGACCACGACCTGGTCGGCGCCGACGAGACCGCCATGTCGCGGGTGCGCGGCAAGGACCTGGCGATGGTCTTCCAGGAGCCGATGACCGCGCTGAACCCGACGATGAAGGTCGGCCGGCAGGTCGCGGAGTCGCTGCTGGTCCACCGCACCCGGCCGGACCGGCGCTCGGCGGACGCCACCGCCGTCGAGCTGCTCGCGCAGGTCGGCCTGCCGGACCCGGCCACGGCCGCGGCCGCCTACCCCCACCAGTTCTCCGGCGGCCAGCGGCAGCGCATCGTCCTCGCCCTGGCCCTCGCCAACGACCCCGCGCTGCTGGTCTGCGACGAGCCGACCACCGCCCTCGACGTGACCGTCCAGGCCAAGGTGCTCGACCTGATCGTCCGCGGCGTGCAGGAGCGGCGCTCGGCGATGCTGTTCATCACCCACGACCTCCCGGTGGTGGCCACCGCCTGCGAACGCGTGATGGTGATGTACGGCGGACGGGTGGTCGAGTCCGGCACCGTGCGGGAGGTCTTCACCCGGCCCCGGCACCGCTACACCCAGGGCCTGATCGGGGCCTCCAACCTCTCCGTCGCCGACGAGCGGGGCCGGCTGGCGACGATCCCCGGGTCCGTCCCGCCGGCGGGACGGTTCCCGGCGGGGTGCGTCTTCCGCAACCGCTGCGCGTTCGCCACCGAGGAGTGCGCACAGCGGCCG
This sequence comes from uncultured Actinomycetota bacterium, assembly GCA_963747975.1. GTDB lineage: Bacteria > Actinomycetota > Actinomycetes > Propionibacteriales > Nocardioidaceae > Nocardioides_C. The sequence goes on along the minus strand of CAVVHI010000003.1, from coordinate 554,168 downwards.
CCGTGGACGCCCACCGGCCCCGACTCCGGCTTCGCCTGCTTCCACCCGGCCGCCGACGATGAGGAGGTCCGGCATGGCTGAGGACACCACCGGGCACACCACCGGGCACACCACCGGCAACCCCGCCCTCGGTCCGGAGCCGGACCCGGAGGCGGCGATCAGCGTCCGCGACCTGACCCGCGTCTACAAGCGCCCACGGGCCTCGCTGAGGCACGCAGCCCCGCCCGTGCACGCGCTGCGCGGCGTCAGCTTCGACGTCGCGCCGGGGGAGAGGTTCGGGATCGTCGGGGAGTCCGGGTGCGGCAAGTCGACGCTGCTGCGGATCATCTCGGGGCTCGACCGCGCCACCTCGGGGACGGTGATGGTGGAGGGCGCCGACATCACCCGGCTGCCCGAACGTCGGCTGGGACCGCTCCGCGAGCGCCTCCAGCTGGTGTTCCAGGACCCGATGGGCTCCCTGGACCCCCGGATGCGCGTGGGTGACATCGTCGCCGAGCCGCTGGTCGCCCAGGGCCGCGGCGACCACCGCGCCCGCGTCGCCGAGCTGCTCGAGGAGGTGGGCCTGCAGCGCGACGCCGTGGACCGCTTCCCGCACCAGTTCTCCGGGGGCCAGCGCCAGCGCATCTCGATCGCCCGGGCCCTCGCCCCCCGGCCGCAGATCATCGTCGCCGACGAGCCGGTCAGCGCCCTCGACGTGTCCGTGCGGGCCCAGGTGCTGAACCTCATCGCGGACCTCGTCGACGAGCTGTCCCTGACGCTGGTCTTCGTCTCCCACGACCTGTCGGTGGTGCGGCACGTGTGCGACACGGTCGCGGTGGTCAACGACGGAAGGATCGTCGAGACCGGCCCCACCGAGTCTCTCTACGAGGACCCGCAGCATCCCTACACCCGCCAGCTCATCGCCGCGGTGCCGACCCTGGAGAAGGCGCTCGCCGGCGTGACCCCCGCCGACCTGATGGAGGACCCCGCACCGTGAGGCCCACCGGACCCACCAACTCGCTCACCGACGTCGCCGGCATCCGCGTCGGCCACGCCGAACGCCGCGGCGACGGCTGGCTCTCGGGCACCACCGTGGTGCTCGCCCCCGACGGCGGGGCCGTCGCCGGCGTCGACGTGCGCGGCGGCGGACCGGGCACCCGGGAGACCGACCTGCTGCACCCGGCCAACGTGGTCGAGCGGGTGCACTCGGTCGTGCTGTCAGGGGGCAGTGCCTTCGGGCTCGCCGCCGCCGACGGGGTGATGCGACGGCTCTTCGAGGACGGCGTCGGCCTGCAGGTGGCCGGACCCGGCGAGGTGGTCCCGATCGTGCCCGCGGCGGTGATCTTCGACCTCGGCCGGGGCGGGGACTTCACCGCCCGCCCGGACGCGGCGCTGGGCGCGGCGGCGTACGACGCCGCGCTCGCGGGCGACGGGCCGGTGCCGCTCGGCACGGTCGGTGCCGGCACCGGCGCCAAGGCCGGTGGCCTCAAGGGCGGCGTCGGGTCGGCGAGCGTGGTGCTCGAGGACGGGACCACGGTCGCCGCCCTCGCCGTGGTCAACGCCGTCGGCTCCTGCGTCGACCCGCAGACCGGGGAGCTCTACGCCGCCCGGTACGACGCCACGGGCGAGCTGGCCGGTCTCGTGCCGCCGACCGAGCAGGACGTCGCCGCCGCCCGGGACAGCGGCGAGATCGGGCCGGCCCCGGAGGCCATGTCGCTGGCCACCACCATCGGGGTCGTCGCCACCGACGCGACGCTCACCAAGGCCCAGTGCGGCAAGGTCTCGGGCATCGCGCACGACGGCATGGCGCGGGCGATCCGCCCCGTGCACACCATGCTCGACGGCGACACGGTGTTCACCCTCGCCACCGGCACGCGGCCGGCGCTCGACCTGCCGGCCTTCCAGTCGGTGCTCGACGCGGCCGGGGACTGCTTCGCCCACGCGGTCGGCCGTGCGCTGCTGGCCGCCGAGTCGGTGCAGACCCCCGCCGGCCGCTGGCGCTGCTACCGCGAGGTCTTCGCCTCGGCCTTCGGCGACATGAAGGAGGACTCATGACCGACCTGCTCGACGAACTCCCCGACGGCCTGCCGGTCGGCGAGGCCTGGGAGCCCGCGCCGACCACGGCGGAGGTGCGGTTCCCCTACGACGGCTCGCTGGTCGCGCACGCGCCGGTCGGCGACGAGGCCCTGGCCCGGCGCGCGCTCGACGAGGCGGTCGCCGCCCGGGACGCCGTGGGCCGGCTGCCCTCGCACGTACGCCGGGCCGCGCTGCTGGCCACCCACGACGCGCTCGGCGACCGGCGTACCGACGTGGAGGAGCTGCTGGTCCTCGAGACCGGCAAGCCGCTGGTGGACTGCCGGGTGGAGGTGGACCGGACCCTGCTCACGCTCCGGACCGCCGCCGAGGAGGTCGCCCGGCTGCACGGCGAGACGGTGCCGCTGGACCTGCTGCCCAGCGGCGACGGGCTGCTCGGGTTCTGGGTCCGCAAGCCGATCGGCGTGGTGGTCGGCATCGCGGGGTTCAACTACCCGCTGCTGCTGGCCGCGCACAAGATCGCCCCGGCCCTCGCCGCGGGCTGCCCGGTCGTGGCCAAGCCCGCCCCGCAGACCCCGCTGACCACGCTGTGGCTGGTGCACCTCGTCCGCGAGGCACTCGCCGCGGCCGGTGCCCCGCGCAGCGCCGTGCAGCTCGTGACCGGCGGGGCCGAGGTCGGGGTCGCGCTCACCACCGACCGCCGCATCGGTGCGGTCTCGTTCACCGGCTCCGCCGCGGTCGGCCACCGGATCGCGAAGGACGCCGCGCCGACCAAGGTGCTGCTGGAGCTCGGCTCCAACGCCGCGCTCGTCGTCGCCGCCGACGCCGACCTGGACGCGGCTGCGGACGCCGTGGTGCGCGGCGGCTACTACGCCTCGGGCCAGGCCTGCATCAGCGTGCAGCGCGTGCTGGTGGTCGACGCAGTGCGGGAGGAGTTCCTCGCCCGGCTCACGGGGCGGATCGGCCAGGTGGTCGTCGGCGACCCCCGGGACCCGGCCACCCGGGTCTCTGCGCTCATCGACGCAGGATCCGCCCAACGGGTGCGGACCTGGCTCGACCAGGCGGTCTCCTCGGGCGCCCGTCAGGTGTCCGGCGGCTCCGCCTCCGGCGAGGTGGTCCAGCCGACGGTCCTGCTCGACGTGCCCGACGGCCAGGCGGTCTGGGACGAGGAGGTCTTCGGCCCGGTGGTGGCGGTCCGGTCCGTGCCCGACGTCGACCGTGCCTTCGACGTGGTCAACGACTCCCGGTACGGCCTGCACGCCAGCGTCTTCACCTCGTCCCTCGAGACCGCCTTCGCCGCCGTCGACCGGCTCGAGGTCGGTGGGGTGGTGGTCAACGAGGTCCCCGGCTTCCGGTCCGACGTGATGCCGTACGGCGGCGTGAAGGACTCCGGTGCCGGCCGGGAGGGACCGCGCTTCGCCATGGAGGAGCTGACCGTCACCCGGATGGCCGTGATCCGGCCGACCACGCGCAGGACCGAGGAGCGAGGATGACCACGCCGCACGAGACCGACCCCCTGCACGGCTACGCCGACCTGTTCCGCCTCGACGGCAAGCGCGCCGTCGTGGTCGGGGCCGGCAGCGGCATCGGCCGGGAGAGCGCCCTCGGGCTCGCCGCGCACGGCGCCGAGGTGGTCTGCGCCGACCGGGACCTCGCGGCGGCCCGGGAGACCGCGGCGCACGGCGACCTGCTGTCGGCGTACCACCTCGACGTGCTCGACGGTGCCGCGGTGGCGCGGGCGGCGGACGAGCTCGGCGACGTGGACGTGCTGGTCTTCACCGCCGCGACGAACGTGCGCAAGCGGCTGCTCGACTACACCGCCGACGAGTTCGACCGGGTGGTCGCGCTCAACCTGCGCTCGTCCTTCGACCTGGTCCGTGCCTTCGGCGCCGGCATGGCGACGCGCGGCCGCGGCAGCATCGTCGGCTTCAGCTCCATCCGCTCGGTCGCGGTGGAGCCGGGGCAGGGCGTCTACGCCGCGACCAAGGCCGGGCTCGTGCAGCTGCTGCGCACCGCCGCCGCCGAGCTCGGACCGTCGGGAGTGCGGCTCAACGCGGTCGCGCCCGGCATCGTCGAGACCCCGCTGACCGCCCAGATCCAGGCCGTCCCCGAGTGGGCGGAGGCCTACGCCACCAAGAGCGCCCTCGGGCGTTGGTCGCAGCCGCGCGAGCTGGTCGGGGCCGTGGTGTACCTCGCCTCGGACGCCTCATCCTTCGTCACCGGCACCCAGCTGTTCGTGGACGGGGGCTGGACCGCCGTGGACGGTCGCTACACGCCACCGGGGTGAGCCGGGGGGCGCATGGCCCGCTCCCTCACGGGGCACGGTCCTGGGGCCGTTCTGACGACGAGGGAGAACCCTGTGACCAAGAACATCTTCGTGCCCGGACTCACCGACCTCCAGCGAGAGGAGCTGGAGACCGTGCGGGGAGCCGAGAACTACACGTTCCACGGGCTGCTCGACTACGACCACCTGATCGGCGACGAGCAGCCCGACTTCGACCGGTTGCTGGAGGCGGCCGGCAAGGAGCTCGAGGCCTTCGACGGCAGCGTCGACGCGCTGGTCGCGCACTGGGACTTCCCGACCAGCCTTCTGGTGCCCATCCTCGCCCGGGAGCGCGGGATCCCGGCGCCGAGCCTGGAGTCCCTCGTCAAGTGCGAGCACAAGTACTGGAGCCGGCTGGAGCAGCGCGCGTCCGTCCCGGAGTGCGTGCCGGCGTTCTCGGCGTTCGACCCGTTCGCCGAGGACCCGCTGGCCCAGGTCGAGCTCGACTTCCCGTTCTGGGTGAAGCCGGTGAAGGCGCACTCGTCCAACCTCGGCTTCGAGATCCACGACGAGCAGCAGTTCCGTGAGGCCGTCGAGCAGATCAGGAGGGAGATCGGCGGGATCGGCGACGCCTTCCAGCAGGTGCTCGACCGGGTGGACCTGCCGCCGGAGCTGCAGGACACCGACGGCAACACGTGCCTGGCCGAGCAGCTGATCAGCGGCACCCAGGCGGCTCCCGAGGGCACCATGTTCCACGGCGAGTTCCACGTCCACGGTGTGTTCGACATGCGCAAGGACGAGGCCGGCACCAGCTTCGAGCGGCTCGACTATCCCGCCGCGAGCGTGCCCGAGCAGGTGCAGCGGCGGATGACCGACGTCTCCGAGCGCTACCTGCGCCAGGTCGGGTTCGACGACGGCTGCTTCAACGCCGAGTTCATGTGGGACGAGGCCGCCGACAAGCTGTGGCTGGTCGAGGTCAACACCCGCATCTCCCAGTCGCACAGCGACCTGTTCGCCAAGGTCGACGGGGCCTCCAACCACGAGGTCGCCATCGACATCGCGCTCGGCCTCCGGCCCTCCATGCCGCACCGGGAAGGCCCCTTCGCGGTCGCGGGGCAGTGCATGATCTTCCACGACGAGGACGCGGTGGTCAGCCGGGTCCCCGACGAGGACGACCTCGCCGAGCTGGCCGAACGGTTCCCGGGCACGCAGGTGACCGTGCAGGTCGGGCAGGGGGACCGGCTCTCGGAGACCCCGCACCAGGGCAGCTACCGCTACATCGTGGCCAAGGCCTACGTGGGTGCGGCCAGCCGCGAGGAGCTCGCCGAGAAGCACCGGCTCATCGCCGAGGCGCTCCCCTTCGAGTACCAGTCCGTCGACGAGGAGGAACCTGCATGAGGACCGTCACCGAGCTGCCCCACGAGGTCCGCGAGATCGAGAACGTCTTCATCCCCATGCGCGACGGCGCCCGGCTCGCCGCCCGGATCTGGATGCCCGTGGACGCCGAGGAGAGCCCCGTGCCCGCGGTGCTGGAGTACATCCCCTACCGCAAGCGCGACCTCACCCGGGGCCGTGACGAGCAGAACCATCCCTACCTCGCCGGCCACGGCTACGTCGCGGTCCGCGTCGACATGCGGGGCAGCGGCGACTCCGACGGCGTCCTGGTCGACGAGTACCGGCCGCAGGAGCACGAGGACGCCGAGGACGTCATCGCCTGGCTGGCCGAGCAGCCGTGGTGCGACGGCAACGTCGGCATGATGGGGATCTCCTGGGGCGGCTTCAACAGCCTTCAGGTGGCGGCCCGTCGCCCCCCGGCGCTCAAGGCGATCATCAGCGCGTCGGCGACCGACGACCTCTACGTCGACAACATGCACTACATGGGCGGCTGCCTGCTCGCCGACAACCTGTCGGAGGCGACCGTCATGTTCGCCTTCAACAGCCTGCCGCCGGACCCCGAGAGCGTCGGCGACCGGTGGCGCGACCTGTGGATGGAACGCCTGCGGGGCAGCGGGCTGTGGCTGGAGACGTGGCTGGAGCACCAGCGCCGCGACGCCTACTGGCGCCCGGCGTCGGTGTGCGAGGACTACAGCGACGTCCGGTGCCCGGTGCTCGCGGTCGGCGGGTGGGCCGACGGCTACACCAACGCGATCTTCCGGCTGATGGAGAACCTCGACGTCCCGCGCAAGGGGCTCATCGGCCCCTGGGGGCACAAGTACCCCCACGCCGGTGCTCCCGGCCCGGCGATCGGCTTCCTGCAGGAGGTCGTCCGCTGGTGGGACCACTGGCTCAAGGGCGAGGACAACGGCGTCATGGACGAGCCGATGCTGCGCGTGTGGATGCAGGACAGCCTCCCGCCCAGCGCGTCGTACGACGACCGCCCCGGCCGGTGGATCGCGGAGCCGTCCTGGCCGGCGCCGGGGGTCCGGTCGCAGCGCTACGCCTTCACCCGCACGGCGCTGCTGCCGGAGTCCGAGGCAGCCGGGGACGACGTGGCGCTGCCGATCCGGTCCCCGTTGAGCGTCGGCATGTTCGCGGGCAAGTGGGCCTCCTACTCCGCCGTACCGGACCTGCCCTACGACCAGCGGGAGGAGGACGGCGGCGCGCTGGTCTTCGAGACCGAGCCGCTCGAGGAGCAGCTGGAGATCTTCGGCCTGCCCACGGTCTCGCTGGACGTCGAGGCGGACAAGCCGGTCGCCATGCTGGCGGTCCGCCTCTCCGACGTCGCGCCCGGCGGCGAGGCCACCCGGGTCACCTACGGCCTCCTGAACCTCACCCACCGGGACGGCAGCGCGGACCCGCAGCCGCTCGAGCCGGGCAAGCGCTACTCCGTCGACGTCCCGCTGAACGGCGTGGCGCAGGCGTTCCCGGCCGGTCACCGGCTGCGGCTGTCGGTGTCCACGTCGTACTGGCCGCTGGCCTGGCCGTCGCCGGAGCGCGCGACCGTCACCGTCCACACCGACGGCAGCCGGTTCTCCCTGCCGGTACGCACGCCACGGCCGGCGGAGGACGCGGCCCTGCGCGAGTTCGGCCCGCCGGAGGGAACCCCCGAGCTCGCCACGACGCCGCTGGCCCCCGGGGAGCACCACTGGCGAGTGACCCGCGACCTGGTCACCGACGTCTCGACCCTGGAGGTGGTCAACGACCAGGGGGCCTTCCGGATCGACGACACCGGCACCGCGGTGCGCCGGGGCACCGACGAGTGGTACAGCTTCCGCTGGGACGACCCGAACTCGGTGCGCGGCGAGACCCGCACCCTGCGCCGGCTCGAGCGCGGCTCGTGGGGCGTCGAGGTGAAGACCCGCACAGTGCTCACCTCGACCGAGGACAGCTTCGTGCTCAACGCGCAGCTCGACGCCTACGAGCTCGACGGCGAGCACGGCGACCCGCGGGTGTACTCCGAGAGCTGGGTCCGCTCCATCCCGCGCGACCTGGTGTGAGGACTGGGCTGGGCCCGCCGGGCAGCCGGAGCGCCTTGTAGCGTGCGTGCATGGCGCACGAGCACGTCGACGTCCTGATCGTGGGGGCCGGGCTGTCCGGGATCGGAGCCGCGGCTCACCTGCAGGACGAGTGTCCCGACCGGTCGTTCACCATCCTCGAGGCGCGCGGTGCGCTGGGCGGCACCTGGGACCTGTTCCGGTACCCGGGCGTGCGCTCGGACTCCGACATGTACACGCTCGGCTACCGGTTCCGGCCCTGGACCGACGCCAAGGCGATCGCCGACGGAGCCTCGATCCGCACCTACGTCGAGGACACCGCCCGCGAGCGGGGGATCGACCGCGCGATCCGCTACCACCACCGGGTGGTGCGTGCGTCGTGGTCGTCGGAGACCGCGCGGTGGACGGTCACCGCCGAGCGCACCGACACCGGCGACGAGGTCAGGCTGACGTGTGCGTTCCTGTCGGTGTGCTCGGGCTACTACCGCTACGACGAGGGCTACACGCCTGACCTGCCCGGCCTCGACGCGTTCCGTGGCACGGTGGTCCACCCGCAGCACTGGCCCGAGGACCTCGACTACCGGGGCCGTCGGGTGGTGGTCGTGGGCAGCGGCGCCACGGCGGTGACCCTGGTGCCGGCCATGGCCGCACAGGCGGCCCACGTGACGATGCTCCAGCGCTCACCGGGCTACGTGGCGTCCCTGCCGGCGCGGGACCCGCTCGCGGACCTGCTGCGCAGCAGGGTGCCGGCGCGGGTGGCCTACCCGCTGGTCCGCTGGAAGAACGTCCTGGTGTCCCTGGCGAGCTACCGGCTCAGCCGCCGCCGGCCGGCGCTGATGAGGTGGCTGCTGCGGCGGGGCGCTCGCCGGCTGCTGCCCGAGGGGTACGACGTCGACACGCACTTCGCCCCGTCGTACGACCCCTGGGACCAGCGGCTGTGCCTGGTGCCCGACGGTGACCTGTTCGCCGCGATCCGGTCGGGAGCCGCCTCGGTGGTCACCGGGCGGATCGCGACGTTCGCCGAGCACGGGGTCCGGCTGGAGTCCGGCGAGGAGCTCGAGGCGGATCTCGTGGTGACCGCGACCGGGCTGAACCTGCTGCCGGTCGGCGGGATGGCGATCGTGGTCGACGGCGAGGAGGTCGACCTGGCCGGCACCTACTCCTACAAGGGGATGATGCTCTCGGGTGTCCCGAACTTCGCGCTGACCATCGGCTACACCAACGCGTCCTGGACGCTCAAGGCCGACCTCGTCGCGCACTACGTGTGCCGGCTGCTGAACCACATGGCCGCGCACGGGTACGACGTCGTCACGCCCGTCGTGCCGGAGGACGCCGACGGCTGGGACCCGGTGCCGCTGATCGACCTGCAGTCCGGCTACGTGCTGCGCAGCATCGACAGGCTGCCGCGGCAGGGCCCGGCTGCACCCTGGCGCCTTCACCAGAGCTACCCCAAGGACGTGCGGCTGATGAGGCGGGGACCGGTCGACGACGAGGGGGTGCGGTTCGAGCGGGTGGCCGCGGCGGCTCGGCCTCACGCGGGGTGACCTCCGGCCCTGTCGCGGGGCCGTCCGGGGCCGCCATCCTGGACTCACCACCGCGACACGGGAGCGAGGCGGTATGGAGTTCTACGACGACATCATCACCGAGCTGACGACCGAGGAGTGCTGGGCCGTGCTCCGTGAGCAGCAGTTCGGCCGGCTCGGCTACCTGCTCGGGGACGAGGTGAACATCGCCCCGCTCAACTACGCGGTCGACGGGCAGAGCCTGCTGTTCATGACCGCCGAGGGCAGCAAGCTCCTCGGAGTGCTGATGAACCCGGAGGTCGTCTTCGAGGTGGACGCGTACGACGACGAGGTCGCGCAGAGCGTCATCGTGCGTGGGCGGGCACGCCAGCTGGCGGAGAACGAGGAGCACCGTGCCGACGGCGTGGGCCTGCGGCCGTGGCTGGACACGTTGAAGTTCAACGTCGTCGAGATCATCCCGGGCCGGATGACCGGCCGCCGGTTCCGCCTCACCGGGCGCGGCTGAGCCACACGCGGGTGGTCGCGTCACGAGCCGAGCGGGCTCTCGACACCACCGGCAGGACGGCTTGGACGGATCTCAGGGCCCCCGCGCCGTATCGTCGGCACATGACGTCTGACCAGCCGCTCGACAGGGCCGCTCTTCGCTCGGCACTCGGCGAGCCGGGGGACTCGGCGCGGCTGAAGTCCGTCGGCGAGCTGGACGAGCACTGTGAGCGGATCCTCGCGCTCTCGCCGTTCGCGGTGGTGGCCACCGCGGGGGCCGACGGCACCTGCGACGCCAGCCCTCGGGGCGGGCCGCCCGGGTTCATCCGCGTGCTCTCGTCGCGGCGGGTCGCCATCGGGGAGCTCCCCGGGAACCGGCTGTTCGACGGTGCCCAGAACATCGCCGAGAACGCCCACGCGGCCCTGCTGGTGATGGTGCCCGGTGTCGTGGAGACACTCCGCGTGGAAGGTCGTGCCCAGGTCACCACCGACGAGTCGGTCCGGGCGGCGACGGCGATCGACGGACGGACACCGTGGGGCGCCCTGGTCATCGACGTGGACAAGGCGTTCGTGCACTGCGGCAAGGCCTTCAAGCGCTCCGGTCTCTGGCAGCCGGAGTCCTGGCCCGAGCCCGGCCTGCGGCCGCGGATGGGCGCGGTCCTGCGGGACCACATGGCTGCCGACGGTCCCGGGGGCACCGCCGACGACGTACCGGACGCCGAGCAGGTCCAGAGCGGGCTCGAGGAGGCGTACCGGCTGCGACTCTGGTGAGCGGCCGGGTAAGCGCCGACTCGACCCGTCTGCGGCCGGGTAAGCGCCGACTCGGCCCGTCTGTGGCCGGGTAAATGCCGACTCGACCCGTGTGTGGCCGGGTAAGCGCCGACTCGGCGGGGTCAGTCCTGCCAGGGGTAGAACGGCGGCATCTCGGAGGCGCGACCGCCGAAGTCGGGGTCGCGCTTCTCGCGGAAGGCCGCGACGCCCTCCTTGCCGTCGCCGATGCTGGTGTAGAACATCGCCAGCGAGTCGACCCGGTGCGCCTCGAGCGGGTGCGCGGCGGCGGAGTTGCGGTACATCATCTGCCGGGCGAGGGCGGTCGCCACCGGCGAGCGGTTCGCGGTGAACCGGCGGGCGAGGTCGCGGGCGGCGTCGAGCAGCTCGTCCTCGGGGTGGACCGAGCGGACCAGGCCGCCCTCGAGGGCCTCCTCCGCGGTGAGGACGTCGGCGGTGTAGGTCCACTCCAGCGCGCGGCTGACCCCGACGATCCGGGGCAGGAACCACGTCGACGCGGCCTCCGGCACGATGCCGAGCCTGCCGAAGACGAAGCCGATCCGGGCCCGCTCGGAGGCGAGCCGGACGTCCATCGGCAGGGTCATCGTCGCCCCGATGCCCACCGCGGCGCCGTTGATGGCGCCGATCACCGGCTTGGTGCACCGGTACACCGCCAGGGACACGCGTCCGCCGGTGTCGCGCACCCCCTGGAGGATCTCGGGGTCCTCGAGGCGGTCGCGCAGGTCGGCCATCGTCGGCCGCTGCGACTCGTCGAGCCCGAACACGTTGCCGTCGGTGGACAGGTCCATGCCGGCGCAGAAGGCGCGTCCGCGGCCGGTCACCACGACGGCACGGACGTCGTCGTCGGCGCTCGCCCGGTCGTAGGCGTCGACGAGCTCCTCGGCCATGGTGACGGTGAACGCGTTGAGCTGGTCGGGCCGGTCCAGGGTCAGGGTGAGGATCCCGTCGCCGTCGAGGGCGTATTCGAGGGTCTCGTAGGTGGGAGCTGTGTCGGTCATCGGGTCCTTCGCGGGTTCGTTCACTGGGCAAGTCCTGACGGTCGGCACAGCCTCTTGGGGACGTCCTCGGTGCGGTCCTCGCGGATCATCCGGAACAGCCGTGGCGCCCGCTCGGCGTCCCAGTTCACCGCGAGGTCGGCGATGGGCACGCCGCAGGTCAGGCCCTTGTCACCGGTCACCCGGGTCATCGCCCACGCGAAGCGGGCGGTGTCGAACGGGCCGGTGCGCTCGCCGAGGCGCAGCGAGTCCGCGCCGGCGCCGGCCAGCCGTGCGTAGCGCACCGGGTTGAGGATCGACCACGGCGAGGCGGCCTTGCTGCCCACGGCGCTGACCACCTCGCGCTGGCGCTGGGCGCGGTCGATGTCGCCGAGCGTGGAGATCTTGCGCGAGCGCGCGTAGCCCAGCGCGGTCGGTCCGTCCACCTCCTGGCAGCCCTTCTCGATGTCGAGGTTGGCCAGCGGGTCGCGCATGGCCTGCTTCGGGCAGATCTCGATGCCGCCGACCGCGTCGACCACGTTGACGAAGCCGGCGAAGCCGATCTCGACGTAGCTGTCGATGCGGATCCCGGTCTCGTTCTCGACGGTCTTCACCAGCAGCCGAGGACCGCCGTACGCGAACGCGGCGTTGATCTTCTGGGTGCCGTGACCGGGTACGTCGACGATCGAGTCGCGGGGGATGGACATCAGCAGGTTCGGGCCCGAGCCGGTGTGCAGCAGCATGATCGTGTCGGTACGACGTCCCTCGCCGGTGCCGGTCCCGAACTGGCGGCGCTGCTCCTTGGTCAGCCCCTCCCGGCTGTCGCTGCCGACCAGGAGGTAGTTGTGCCCCGGCTGCGACCCGGGCCGCTCCCCGTCGGGCTGGGCGTCGACCTTCTCGATCTGTGTCCAGGCCCACAGCGGCACCGCGACCAGGAACACCAGCCACAGCAGCAGGACGACCTTCACCCACCGGTACCGGCCGCGCCGCTTCGTGCGGGTCGGCCGGGGTGGTGGCGGAGGCGGTCCGCCGGACCCGGGGCGCCGTGGGTCCCGTGGCGGCGGGGGAGGCGGGGTCGCGCCGCCGCGGGGCGACGAGCCGGGGCGAGCGCTGGTCGGCAGGACCCGGGTCGGCTCGGGGTCCCGGGGGCCGGGGCCCGCGCCGCTCCCGTAGAGCCAGTCGTAGTCCTCGGGGTCCTCCGGCGTCTCGCCGCGCCCGCGGCGTCGTCGGTCTGCCATGGCAGCAGACCGTACCCTGCGGTGCCGCGCCCGGTGTCGGCGCGCCGTGCCCTGTGTGACCCCTGTGGCTGGTGATACTGGTCGGGACGCCCACCACCCGCACCCCTGAAAGGCTGCTCATGCCCACGGTCACGCCCCAGGGCCTGGAAGACCGCCTCGCGCGCGTCCGGTTCCGGCGCGCCGTCACGCTGATGCTGATGACGCTGGTGATCCCCGGCTCTGCCCAGCTCGTGACCGGCCGCAAGAAGGTCGGACGGGTCGCGCTCCGGGTGTGGCTGTCGGGGGTCGGGGCCGTCGGCCTCGTCGTGCTCGTCGGCCTGGTGCACCCGCCGTTCGTGCTGTGGCTGCTGAGCAACACGCTCGTGCTCGGCGCGATCCGGCTCGTGCTGTTCGCGCTCGCCGTCGGCTGGGCGGTGCTGTTCGTCGACGCCTGGCGCCTCGGGCAACCGCTCGAGCTGCGGCAGCGCCAGCGCCTGGCCATGGTGGGCCTCAACGGGTTCCTGTGCTTCTCGGTCGCCGGCAGCCTGCTGTTCGCCTCCCACGTGGTCGGGGTGCAGCGCGACTTCATCACCGCGATGTTCGGCGACGGGCTGGTCCGGGACTCCACGCACGGCCGCTACAACGTGCTGCTGCTCGGCGGGGACTCGGGCGCCGACCGGTGGGGCCTGCGGCCCGACAGCATCACGGTCGCCAGCATCGACGAGGACACCGGCCACACCGTGCTGTTCGGCCTGCCGCGCAACATGCAGCGCTTCACGTTCCGCGAGGGGTCGGTGATGGCCGAGCAGTTCCCCGACGGCTACGACTGCGACGACTGCTACCTCAACGCGCTGAGCACCTGGGCCGTCGACCACGCCGAGCTGTTCACCAAGTACGACGACCCGGGGGTCGAGGCGACGATCGAGGGAGTCGAGGGGATCACCGGCCTCGACATCAACTACTACGCGATGGTCAACCTCAAGGGCTTCCGCGAGCTCGTCGACGCGGTCGGCGGTGTCCGGCTCAACGTGCGCGACCCGATCCCGATCGGCGGTGTCGGTGCCCCCATCACCGGCTGGATCGAGCCTGGCCAGCAGCGCCTGGACGGGTTCCAGACGCTGTGGTTCGCGCGGTCGCGCTCCGGCGCCGACGACTACTCCCGGATGGCCCGGCAGAAGTGCGTGATGGGCGCGATGCTGGACCAGCTCAGTCCCCAGGTGGTGGTCACCAAGTTCGGCCGGATCGCCGAGGCGAGCAAGGAGCTGATCTCCACCGACCTGCCCGCCTCCGAGGTGGACCGGTTCGTCGGGCTGGCGATGAAGGCGAAGTCGCAGCCGCTGAGCACGGTCTCGTTCGTGCCGCCGCTGGTGAACACCGCCGAGCCCGACATCGACCTCGTCCACGACCGCGTGCAGCAGGCGATCGAGCGGTCCGAGGGCCGTGGCGAGGCCGGGCCGGCCGACACGGCGGACGGGCCACGCGAGCAGGCGGGCGGTGCCGCCGGCTCCGGCACGTCGACCACCGGTGGGTCGGTCGGCAGCCTCGCCGAGGGGTACGCCGCCAACGACGCGACCGACCTCTCCGACGCCTGCTGAGCGGAGTAGGGTGCCCGCCGTGCCTCCCCGGATCGCCGCCGTCGTCGTCACCTGGAACCGGCGCGACCTGCTGCGCGAGTCCCTCGGCGCGGTCCGGGGGCAGTCGCTTCCGCCGGTGGCCACGGTGGTCGTGGACAACGCCTCCACCGACGGCACTGCGGAGATGCTGGCCGCCGAGCACACCGACGCCGAGGTGCTGCGGCTGGAGCGCAACACCGGCGGCGCGGGCGGGTTCGCCGCCGGCATCGAACGCGCGCTGACCTTCGAGCCCGACCTCGTGTGGCTGCTCGACGACGACACGGTCCCGACGCCGACCGCCGCCGAGGCGCTCGCCGCCGCCTGGCACGACCACGCCGACGCGGCCGGCCGGCGTCCCGCGGTGGTCGCGAGCCGTGTGGTGTGGACCGACGGCCGGGACCACCCGATGAACACGCCGCGGACCAGGCCGTTCGCCTCCGCGGCCGAGCTGGCCGCCGCCCGCCGGGTGGGCTGCGTGCCGGTGCGCTCGGCGTCCTTCGTGTCCATCGTGTGCGACGCGGAGGTGATCGCCGAGCGCGGCCTGCCGGTGGCGGACTACTTCTTGTGGAACGACGACTTCGAGTACACCACCCGGCTGGTCCGCGACCGGGCCGGGCTCTACTGCCCCGCCAGCATGGTCGTGCACAAGACCCGGACGTTCGGCTCCACCGACGCCGACCCGGGGGAGCGGTTCTTCTACGAGGTCCGCAACAAGGTGTGGCTCTTCGGTCGCAGCACCGGCCTGAGCCCCACGGAGAAGCTGCTGTACGGCGGCTCCACCGTGCGCCGCTGGGGCCGCACCCTCGCCCGCTCGCAGGACCGGCGCACGCTGGCGAGGGCCGGGCTGAAGGGCCTGCGGGCCGGGGTCCGGGCCTCGCCGCGCAGCAACGGTGCCGTCCTGCGCGACGCCGGGTTCGAGCTGCACCGCGAGGGCGCGGAGGAGGTGCTCGCCGGGGGCAGCGAGCCGGAGCCGTTCAGCCTGCTCATCTCCACCTACGGCGGCGACGACCCCGGGTTCCTGCGCGCCGCGTTCGTGTCCAGCGTCCACGAGCAGTCCCGCCGCCCCGACGAGGTGGTCCTCGTGCAGGACGGGCCCGTTCCCGACGAGCTCGCGGCCGAGATCGCGCACCTCTGCGACACCAGCCCGGTGCCGGTCAGGCACGTGGTCATGCCCGCCAACGTCGGCCTCGGCCCCGCGCTCGACAACGGCCTGGAGGCCTGCAGCCACGAGATCGTCGCCCGGATGGACGCCGACGACATCAGCCGCGCCGACCGGTTCGAGAAGCAGCTGCCGCTCGTCGAGGCCGGCGCGGACATCGTCGGCTCGGGGCTGCTCGAGATGGGCTCCTCCGTCGACGACGTCGTGGGGCGTCGTACCCCGCCCACGGACCCCGACGAGATCCGGCGGGTGATCCGCTTCCGGGACCCGTTCAACCACCCCACGGTGGTGTACCGCAAGAGCGCGGTCCTCGGCGCCGGCGGCTACACCGACATGGCGCTGATGGAGGACTACCTGCTCTTCACGCGGATGCTGGAGGCCGGGGCCCGGCCGGCGAACACCGCCGAGCCGCTGGTCTACTACCGCGTCGGCGCCGGCGCCTACGCCCGCCGGGGCGGGAGGGAGCTGCTGCGCTCGGAGCTCGCCCTGCAGCGCCGGTTCCGCGACCTGGGCATCACCAGCCGTGGGGAGTACCTGCGCAACGTGGTGGTGCGCGGGGGCTACCGGCTGGTGCCCGAGGGTGTGAGAAAGGTCGCCTACCGCAGCCTCCTGGCCAACCGAGGCGTTCGACCCGGCGGCTAGACTGCCGTGCGGCCGTCCCCACCAAGGAGTGTGTGTGAACAACGTAGACCTGGTCGTCGTCGGCTCCGGCTTCTTCGGCCTCACGATCGCCGAGCGGTGCGCCAACGAGCTCGGTCTGAAGGTGCTGGTGCTCGAGCGGCGCCACCACCTCGGCGGCAACGCCTACAGCGAGCCCGACCCCGAGACCGGCATCGAGGTGCACGTGTACGGCGCGCACCTGTTCCACACCTCCAACGAGAAGGTGTGGGAGTACGTCAACCGGTTCACCTCGTTCACCGACTACCAGCACCGGGTGTTCGCGAAGTACCAGGACCAGGTCTACTCGTTCCCGATGAACCTGGGGCTGATCAACCAGTTCTTCGGCCGGTCCTTCAGCCCGGAGGAGGCCCGCACGCTGATCGCGGAGCAGGCCAGCGAGATCGAGACCTCCGAGGCCGAGAACCTCGAGGAGAAGGCGGTCTCGCTCATCGGCCGCCCGCTCTACGAGGCCTTCGTGAAGGGGTACACCGCCAAGCAGTGGCAGACCGACCCCAAGGAGCTCTCGGCCGACATCATCACCCGGCTCCCGGTCCGGTACACGTTCAACAACCGCTACTTCAACGACAAGTACGAAGGCCTCCCGGTCGACGGCTACACCGCGTGGCTGGAGAGGATGGCCGACCACCCCAACATCGAGGTGCGGCTGAACACCGACTTCTTCGAGGTCGCCGACGAGTACAAGGGCACGGTGCCGATCGTGTACACGGGCCCGGTCGACGAGTACTTCGGCAACAGCGAGGGCAAGCTGTCCTGGCGCACCGTCGACCTCGAGCCCGAGGTGCTGCCCACCGGCGACTTCCAGGGCACCTCGGTGATGAACTACAACGACCAGGACGTCCCGTTCACGCGGATCCACGAGTTCCAGCACTTCCACCCCGAGCGCGACTGGTACCCCGACGACAAGACCGTGATCGTGCGCGAGTACTCCCGCTTCGCCGAGCAGGACGACGAGCCGTACTACCCGATCAACACCGCGGCCGACCGGGAGAAGCTGCTGAAGTACCGCGAGCTCGCCAAGAAGGAGCCGATGGTCATCTTCGGCGGCCGGCTGGGCACCTACAAGTACCTCGACATGCACATGGCCATCGGGTCGGCGCTGTCGATGTTCGAGAACAAGCTCGTGCCGCACTTCACCTCCGGAGCGGCGCTCGAGAGCGGTGGCGTGGACGCGTGACGGCCGTCGCCACGGGGTCCTCGAACGCCTCCGACGAGTCCCTGGTCGCTCCGGGCGAGCGGGGCGGACTGCACCACGTCCTCCGTGAGCGGTACCTGCTGCAAGCTCCTGGTGCGCAAGGAGCTCTAGGCCCGCTACCAGGGGTCGTTCCTGGGCCTGTTCTGGTCCTACGTCCAGCCGGCGGTCCGGTTCCTGGCCTACTACCTGGTGATCGGGTACGTCTTCCGGATGGACCGCGGGATGACGAACTTCCCGATCCACATCTTCACCGGCATGATGATCGTGCACTACTTCACCGAGACGTTCTCCTCGGGGACACGCTCGATCGTGAAGAACAACGAGATCATCCAGAAGCTGCCGCTGCCGCGGGAGCTGTTCCCGGTCTCGGCGATGCTGGTCTCGCTCTACCACACCGTGCCGCAGCTGGTGATCCTGCTGGCCGGCGTGCTCGTGGTCGGGCTGGGACCCGACGCTGCTACGACCTCGCCGCGGGCGTGCTCGGCTTCTTGATCATCGCGGTGTTCGGGATGGCGCTGGCGCTGATCTTCAGCGCCGCCAACGTCTTCTTCCGCGACTTCCAGAACATCGTGGCGACGCTGACGATCTTCGTGACCTGGTCCGCGCCGATGATCTACCCCTACGAGCGGATCGCGAACCTCTTCGAGCGGCACGTGGGCGGAGCAGCTGTACCTCGCCAACCCGATCGCCAACTCGGTGATCCTCTTCCAGCAGGCTGTTCTGGGTGCCGACGGTCGGCCCGGACGCCCCGCTACGCGGCCGTCATGCCCGACGACCTGTTCCTGCGTGGGGCTGATCATGCTGGTCGTGTGCCTGGTGCTGCTGGTGCTGGCGCAGATGGCTGTTCTCCCGCCTCGAGGGCAAGTTCGCGGAGCGTCTGTGATGACCACTCGATCCTGGTGGAGCACGCCACCAAGCGGTTCACCATGCAGTACCACCGCACGATCAAGCAGATGTCGATCGCGAGGCTGCGGCGGCGAGCAGCTCAAGCGACTCCTTCCTCGCCGTCGACGACGTGTCGTTCACCGTCGAGCAGGGCGAGTCGATCGGGCTGATGGGCCTCAACGGCTCGGGCAAGAGCACGCTGCTGAAGCTGATCTCCGGCGTGATGCGGCCCGACGACGGCAAGGTGCTCACCCGCGGCCGCATCGCCGGCCTCATCGCCGCCGGCGCGGGGTTCCATCCCCAGCTGACCGGCCGGGAGAACCTCTTCCTCAACGCAGCGATCCTCGGGATGAGCGAGGCGGAGACCCGGCGCAAGTTCGACCAGATCGTCGACTTCGCCGACATCGGGAAGTTCCTCGACACCCCCGTCGGCCACTACTCCTCGGGCATGAGCGCACGTCTCGGCTTCGCGGTCGCCGCGCACGCGGACTCCGACATCTTCCTCGCCGACGAGGTCGCTCTCGGTCGGGGACCGGCCCTTCAAGCGCAAGTGCATCCGGCGCATGGAGGAGATCAAGAAGGAGGGGCGCACGCTGTTCTACGTCAGCCACGCGCCCGGCTCGGTGCGGCAGATGTGCGACCGGGCGCTCGTCCTGGTCGACGGCAGGCTCGGCTTCGACGGCCCCGTCGACGAGGGCATCCACTTCCTCAAGTACGACGACAGCGAAGGCCCGGACCAGGACGAGGACGACCTCGGCGCCGACATCTGACGGCGTCCCGGGCCGCCGTCGAGACCGGGCCGTGACCGGTCCGAGACCCGCGCCGGAGAGCTCGCGCACGCCTGCCGGGAACTACGTTCGTGTAGTTACTCGCGAAGCGGTGACGGAGCGCTGTGGCGGATGTGAAACTTGTTGTTCCTGAGACGTGAGTCACTGCCTGATGGAGCTCCTGGAATGCCCGAGAACAAGAGCCGTTTCGTCGTCCTGTGCCAGCAGTTGCTGGCGTTCGGGACGGTGGCCGCGCTCGCGGCCCCGGCGGCCGGCGTGATCTCGCTCGACATCGTCGGCCCCGCACCCCAGGGCGGCGGCGAGGCCGCCGCCACCGCCGCGCCGATGGCCCTCGTCGCCGCGCGGCCGGTCGAGCCCGAGGTGACCGAGGTGCCGATCCGGCCCGTCGCCGCAGCCGCCGGCCGTGCCCGGTCCGGCGGGCCTCTCGCGCGTCGGAGCGCCGGCGCCGCGCGGGCCGCCGACGCCGGGCCGGCCGGGCGCAGCGCACCGCGGAGGTGACCGGCTTCGCGACCGTCGGCGTGACCTGGGACGGCGACGAGCGACTCGCCGAGGACGACGTCACCGTCTCCGTGCGCAGCCGCGAGGACGGCCGCGTGGGGGGCCTGGCAGAAGGTCGAGTACGACGACGACCACGGTCCGGACCCCGGCAGCCCGGAGGCGCGGCACGCCCGCCAGGGCACCGACCCGATCGTCGTCGGCGACGTCGACGAGGTCCAGGTGAAGGTCGAGACCGCCGACGGCGAGGCTCCCCGACGGCGCCCGGCTCGCGGTCGTCGACCCGGGGACGCCCGACACCAGTCGCCACGCCGGCGATCGACACCGCCGGACCCGATCGACACCGCGCGTTCGGAGCGTGCCCGGCGGACGACGACGCGACCGAGGACCTGGCTCGACCCGACCGTGCGGACCCGACACGCGAGACCACCGACGGCGTGCTCACCGGGGCGTCGATCACCCCAAGCCGCAGATCTTCTCGCGCGCCCAGTGGGGCGCCGACGAGCGCCTGCGCGACAAGTCCGCGCTCGGCCTACTACGAGGTGCACGCCGGCTTCGTGCACCACACGGTGAACGCCAACAGCTACACCCGCGCCCAGGTGCCCTCGCTGCTCCGCGGCATCTACGCCTACCACACCAAGTCCCGCGGCTGGAGCGACATCGGCTACAACTTCATCGTCGACCGCTTCGGCCGGATCTGGGAGGGCCGCTACGGCGGCGTCGACCGTCCGGTGGTCGGGGCGCACACCGCTGGCTACAACGAGTACGTCCTTCGCGATGTCGGCGCTGGGCAACTTCGAGCAAGGCCCGGCCCTCGCGCGGCGATGCTCGACGCCTACGGCCGGCTCTTCGCCTGGAAGCTGTCGCTGCACGGGGTCGCGGCGTCCTCGACCAGCAGTGGGTCGGCAGCGGTACTTCCCGGCCGATCAACGGGCACCGCGACGCCGGGCAGACCGCCTGCCCGGGCCGCTACCTCTACGCGCAGCTCGCCCGACATCCGGGCCCTCGCCGCGGCCGTACCAGGCGCCGTTCACCGACCGGGCCCGCACCGCCGACCTCGCCGGCTCGCCCTGGCCCGACCTGGTCGTGCGCGACGCCGCCACCAAGCGCGGCTCCGGGTGGTGCGCACCGGCGGGCAGACGAACTTCCAGGCCCGGCTGGCCGCCGCCACCGGCTGGGAGCGGCAAGGACCTGTCGCTGCCCACCGGCGACCTCACCGGCGACGACATCCCCGACGTGCTGGCCCGGGACGCGGCGCACCAAGGTGCTGGCCGCGGTCTACCCGGGGACCGCCGCAGGGCACGCTTCGGGTACCCCGGTCGCGCGACACCGCCCGCTTCGCCGACGCTCGACCAGCTCGTCGGCGCGCGTGGACCTGACCGGCGACGGCGCGAACGACCTGGTCGGCCGCACGACCGGCACGGCCAGCCTGTGGGTCTACCCCGGCAACGGCAGCGGCGGCTTCGGCCAGCGCGCGCTGCTCTCCTGCCGACTGGTCCGGTACGACCTCACCGCCGCGGCCGGCGACCTCGACGGTGACGGCCACGACGACCTGGTCGCCCGCTGCGGCGCAGACCCTGTTCCTGGTGCCCGGGCACCGGCCGGGGCCTCGGCGCGCCGGTCGCCGCTCCCGCGGCGGTGGGCGCGGCTACAGCCAGATCGCCGGCGCCGGCGACCTCGACCAACGACGGCCGCCCCGACATCCTGGTCGAAGCGCGAAGCGGCCGCGGTTCGTGTTCATCTTCCCCGGCGACGGCGCAGGCGGCGTTCGGCTCACCGGCTCGGCCCCTTCCCGCAGTTCCGCAACGTGAACTTCCTCGCCGCGGTCGGCCACCTCGCCGGCGACCCGAGCACCGACCTGGTCGGCCGCAACGGCAGCGGGCACGACTGCTGGTGTTCCCGCAACAACGGCGTCGCGGAACGTCGAGGCCGTCACCGACAGCCGGCTTCAGCCTCGAGAGGGCGCAACCTGATCCTCAACGTCGGCGACTGGAACGGCGACGGCTACGGCGACATCATGACCCGCACCGGCGGCCGCGTGCGACCTGCGCCTCGGCAACGGGTACGGCGGTTTCGCCGAGCCCGTCGTGGCCGCCCGGCGCTGGGGCAAGGTCCGGCTGCTCGCCGCGGTCGGCGACATCACCGGCGACGGGTACCCCGACCTGATGGGGCAGCCGCGACGGCAAGTCGATGCGGATCTACCCCGGCGACGGGTCCACGGGCTTCCTCGCCGAGCTACGTCGCGCACTCGGCGATCAGCTCCGACCGGCACACCGGCCTGGGCCTGTGGGACGCCGACGGCTCACCGGACAGCCTGCTGCGCCGGCCCGACGGCACGCTGGTCGCTCTACCCGGGGCAACGGTCCGGGCGGACTGATGAACCCGATCGCAGGTCGCGCAAGGACCCAAGCCGCTACGACGGCTGCAGTCGGCGTCGGCGACGCCACCGGGGACGGCCGGCCGGACCTGCTCGCCCGCGACGCCGGACCGGGGCGCTGTGGCTGCTTCCCGGGCACGCCGAAGGGCTTCGGGGTCCGCAGCCTGGTCGCCGAGCGGCTTCGGCGCCTACGACCTGGCAGCTGACGCGCTCACGAGGAGCGGGCCGCCCGCAGCTGCGCGGTCGCCCGCTCCTCGTCGTACCTGCGCTGCCCAGCCGTCCGCGTCCGGGTGCCGCACCCACACCGTGCCGCCCGCCGAGCTGCAGCAGCGCGAGAGCAGCGTCCGGCGCCCCGCGTCGAGCACGGGTTGAGGTCGGTCAGCAGCCGTCCGCCCGGCGCGACCACGGGCTCCGGCGGCGGCCTCGGCGAGCAGCTCTGCCTGCGACCGGACGTGGCCGTCCTCGCGCCAGGCCGGGTCCTCGGCGGCCGGTGGCTCGCAGGGGCCATGAACGCGTCCGGCTGGCCAAGGACCACCGCGCCGTAGTCGACCACCCCGCGCGGGCAGGGGCTCGGCGAAACGCGCCCCGAGCGGGCGCAGCGACAGTGCCACCACCGGTACGGCGCCGGCACGCTCGGCGTACCGGTCGACCCCGTCGGGACCGCAGACGACCAGGTCCGCCGCGTCGACGGCGTCCCGGTCGGTGGTGACCACCTGGCCGCCCGTCCAGCAGCGCACCGAGCCACACCGCGCCGAGCCAGTGCGTGGGCAGGTCGACGAGCACCAGGGCGCCGTGCTCGACGTCGAGCTCGTCCTGGACGAGGCCGGCGGTCTTGGCCACCCAGTTGGCGTAGGTGGTGACCGACAGCTCCACGCGTTCGCCGGTGGCGTCGTCGTAGAAGGTGACCAGCGGCCGTGCCGGCGCGGTGCGCAGCGCTGCCTCGAGCAGGTCCGGGAACGTGCGGTGGGTGGGGGAGGGGCTCACCCGCAGCAGCGTACGCAATGGCAGGATGCCGCCATGTCCCACCATGCAGAGGCAGTCATCGTCGCAGGGGGGTTCGGGACCAGGCTCCTTCCCCTCACCGCCCGCCGACCCAAGCACCTCCTCGACGTCGGGGGTGTGCCCTTCCTGGAGCACCAGATCGCCCGGCTGGCCGAGGCCGGCGTGGACCACGTCGTGCTCGCGACGTCGTACCGCGCCGAGCTGTTCGAGCCGGTGCTCGGCGACGGTGGCCGCTGGGGGCTCCGCCTGGACTACGTCCGGGAGGAGGAGCCGCTCGGCACCGCCGGTGCGATCCGCAACGTGGCCGCGGCGCTGCGTGGCGACCCCGAGGGCGCGGTCGTCGTCCTCAACGGCGACATCCTCTCCGGCCACGACCTCCGCGGCCAGCTCGCGGACTTCGACCGGCCGCGTGACGGCCGCCCCGTGGACGTGTCGCTGCACCTGGTCGAGGTCGAGGACGCGCGGCCCTTCGGCTGCGTCCCGACCGACGGTGACGGGAGGGTGACCGGCTTCATGGAGAAGTCCGAGGACCCGGTCACGAACCAGGTCAACGCCGGCTGCTACGTGTTCCGGCGTCGGGTGATCGACGAGATCCCCGAAGGCCGGGTGGTCTCGGTCGAGCGGGAGACCTTCCCGGAGCTCGTCGAGGCCGGCCGCGTGGTCGTCGGCTTCGTCGACACCGCCTACTGGCGCGACGTGGGAACGCCGGAGTCGCTGGTCGCGGCCTCCCGCGACGTGGTGCAGGGGGTGGCCCCCACGCCGGCACTGGCGGCCGAGCCCGGCGCCTTCCGCGTCCTCGACGGCGCCTCGGTGGACCCCACCGCGACGCTCAGCGGCGGCACCCTGGTCGAGGCCGGTGCCTGGGTCGAGCGCGGCGCGGTGATCTCAGGCAGCATCGTGATGGCCGGCGCCGTGGTGGGCGAGGACGCCGTGGTCGAGGACTCGGTGGTCGGGCCGGACGCCGTGGTGGGGCGCTCCGCGCACCTGCGCGCGGTGGCGCTCGGCGACGAGGCCACCGTGGGTGCCGGCGGGAGGCTGGCGGACGTGCGCATCGACTGCGCGGTCAACGTCTAGCCGGCCGGCGGTCACCACAGCAGGCCGGTGCCGTCGAGCCAGGCGACTCCGCCGAGGAGCGTGGCGAACCGCAGCCACCGGCCGGCGAGGCCCAGGGTGAGGAACAGCACCAGTCCCATCCGGAGCTGGCCGGCCACCACCGCGAGCACCGCGAACGGCGGCAGCCCGGCGTAGGCGGAGACCAGGACCAGCGCCCCCGCGAACCCGGGGCGCTGATGGGTGCGCGCGCGCCACAGCTCCAGCCGGGCCCGGGCCCGGGGCTTGTCGAGCCGGCGGCGCACCCAGGCCCAGTCGAGGGAGGAGGCGCCGAGGCTGTACCAGACCACCTTGCCGAGCATCTGCCCCACGGCTGCGGTCAGGGCGGGGAGCCAGACCGAGCCGTCCGACACCGCGGCACGGATCCCCAGGTAGGCCTCGATGTTCACCACGGGGACGAGCGCGGAGGCGAACCCGAGGGCGAGGAGTGTGACCAGGTCGGTCATCGTGGGGCCTCGCACCCGTACCCGGCGGTCACCGGGTCAGGAGGCTCCGGGCTCGGGCGAGTCGCTGTAGGGCCAGTCGTCGACGAAGCCGGCAACGACCTCGCCGCTGGGCTCGGTGCAGTACTGGGTGATGCCGTGCTGGCCCTCGGGCACGTCGTTCTTGCCGCCCATGGACCAGTGCGTGAGCGCGACGTGGGCGCCGTCGGGGAACGGCTCGCCGTCCTCTGCGGTCCAGGGGGCCGCGATGAACTTGTTCTCATAGCTCTCGCCGCGGAAGTTGTCGGCGATCGCGCGCACCTGCGCGAGCTTGTCCTCGTCCTCGGCGATGGTCTCGTCGTACCAGAGGATGTTGTAGCCGTGCTCGAGGTTGTGCACCAGCCGGCCGAGCTCGGGGCGGTCGTCGGCGGTGTAGAACTTGCGCTCCAGCGTGGCCCAGTCGGGGTAGTGCGGCCCGGCGGCAGGCGGAGACCCGTCGTAGTCGATCTGCGAGCCGAGCGGCCGGTGGTCGTTGTTGCCCTTGGCCTTCGTGGCGACCGGCTCGGTGCAGCTCGCGGCGTCCGCGGCGACCCCCAGCGCGGCGAGTTCCCGGCCGGCGAGCTCGTCGTCCTCGAGCAGGGGGTAGGCGGCCAGTCCCACGATCAGCAGTCCGACCGCGACCGCTCCGGCGACGATCAGCGAGGTGCGCCTCCGCTCGGCGCGCTGCTGCTCGCGGCGCATCTCCTCGAGAGCTGCACGGCGGTCCTTGCTGGGTTTGGCCACGACACCGACCTTCTGAGACGGGGGACTTCGCTGGGTTCGGTGGAGTCTACGGAGTCACCGGGTGACCGTGAGCGAGTCGTCCGCGTCGGTCGCGACGTGGGTCCAGCCGTGGGCGAAGGCGGTGGCGCGGGTGCGCTCCTCGAGCGCCCCCCGGGTGCGGTCGTCCACCGCGTCCGGCAGGCGCACCCGCACCGCGGTGTCCCCGAGCACGTCGACCCGGGCCCCGCGGAGGACCTCCGCGAGGGCCGCGGCGACCTCCGCGGCCTGCCCCGTCGCGCCGAAGCCGCGGCCGTCCTCGCGGACGAGGGCCTGCCCGACAGCCTCGCGCGCCCCCAGGCCGAACATGTCCTCGACCTCGGCACGCACCAGCGCCGCCGCCCCGGGACCGTGCTCGCCCGCGGCGAGCACGAACGGCGCCAGTCCGCGGAGCACCGCGACCGGGGCGCGCGAGAGCTTGCCCGTGACGAGGTCCGCGGCGGCGGTGATCTCGTCGGCGAGCGCCGGAGCGGTGACCGCCAGCCGGTTGCCGTAGCCGTCGTCGCGGCCCGCGTGGTCGTCGAGGACCTCGATGCCCGCTGCGCCGAGGGCGATGTCGGTCTGGCCGTGACGCCAGGCCCGGCCGGAGGTGTCGCTGACCAGCACCGCCACGTTGGCCCCGGTCCGCTCGACGACCTGCTCGCGCAGCCTGCGGGCAGAGGCGTCGGGGTCCAGCGGCAGCAGCACCAGCGTGCCGGGCTCGGTGTTCGACGCGTCGATGCCCGCGGCGGCCATCACCAGGCCGTGCCGGGTGCGGACGATCGACGTACCCCCTCGCCGGGCGACCAGCCGGTCGGTCTCGGCGGCGAGCGCCTCCTCCCTGGCGCCGGTGACCACCCGGCCCTCGGACTTGCTGACGACCTTGCTGGTGACCACGACGACGTCGCCGTCCCTCAGCTCGGCCGCGGCGAGCACCAGCGCGGCCAGGTCGTCGCCGGCACGCACCTCGCCCAGACCGGTGACCGCGGTGCAGGTGATCACGGGGTGCGGCCGGTCGCCCGGGCGAGCGCGTAGGCCTCGCCGACCATGGCCGCGGTGGCCCCGACGTCGGTCATCATCAGCGGGACCGCCCGGCAGGCGATGCCGGCCGACTCCACCCGCGCGACCTGGTCGGCGTCCCTCTCGTCGACGAGCCAGCCGTCGAGGACGCCGCCGTCGGAACGGGCGCCGTAGTGCTCGGCCACCGCCGCGGCGCCGGTCTCCACCCCGATCGCGGTGAGCAGCTGCTCGGCCATGCCGCGCACGTGGGCGCCGGCCACGATGGGGGAGAGGCCCACCACCGGTGCGGCCGTGGCTCGCAGCACCTCACGCAGCCCCGGGACGCCGAGGATGGTGCCGATCGAGACAACCGGGTTCGACGGCGGCAGGAGCACGACGTCGGCGTCGGTGATCGCCTCGAGGACGCCCGGCGCGGGACGGGCCTGGTCCAGGCCGACCGGTACCACCGCCCGGGCCGGCACCTCGGCGTGCATCCGCACCCAGTACTCCTGGAAGTGCACGGCCCGCTGCCCCGAGGGCGACTCGTCGTCGTCGACCGCGACGTGGGTCTCCACCCGGTCGTCGGTCATCGGCAGCAGGCGGACCCCGGGCCGCCAGCGGTCGCAGAGCGCCGCGGTCACGGCGGACAGCGGGTAGCCGGCCTCCAGCATCTGCGTGCGGACCAGGTGCGTGGCGACGTCGCGGTCCCCGAGCCCGAACCAGGTGGGCTCCACGCCGTAGGCCGCGAGCTCGTCGCGGATGCTCCAGGTCTCGTCCTTGCGGCCCCAGCCGCGCTCGGTGTCGATGCCGTCGCCGAGGGTGTACATCACCGTGTCGAGGTCGGGGCAGATCTTGAGGCCGTGCAGCCAGATGTCGTCGGCCGTGTTGGCGATCACCGTCACCTCGACGGCCCGCTCGCCGCCTGCCGCGGCCGCGTGGTGCAGCAGGCCGGTGAGGAACCGCGCACCGCCGATCCCGCCGGAGAGAACCACCACTCGCTTCGGTGGAGTTCGGTACGTTTCGTTCTGTGGTTCCCGGATAGTCATGACCCGCACTTCTTATGGCAATGGCCCGACTGGGTCAACTTGGCGGCGGCGGCGGGGCATATAGCAGATCCGGGCTTGACTTCGCGTCTACGACAGGCATGTAATTCCAACAGTGTTCTTCATTTCGGTCACACTGCGAGGTGAAGGCCACTAGCGTCAGGGCCGGTGCATCACAGCACAGGTTGTCAATGGGGGTCCTGAGAAGGATCTCACGGGTCGAAGGGCGGAATGCCGTGAGAGAGCTCTACGTGCTCGACGGGGACGCCGAGGAACTGGGTTGGCAGGAGCGCGCGTTGTGCGCGCAGACCGACCCCGAGGCGTTCTTCCCCGAGAAGGGCGGCTCGACGAGGGAGGCCAAGCGGGTGTGCCTGACCTGCGACGTGCGGAGCGAATGCCTCGAGTACGCGCTCGAGCACGACGAACGGTTCGGCATCTGGGGCGGTCTCTCCGAGCGAGAACGCCGCAAGCTGAAGAAGCGGGCGGTCTGAACGCGACGACGGGCGGTGTGGTGACAGCCACACTGCCCGTCGCGGTTCGGGGGCGTTGACCCGGCCTGGTTAGGGTGGGGCGCCGTGACGGTCACAGCACTCCTGGTCAGCCACGACGGTGCCCGTTGGCTGCCGGCGGTGCTGGACGGTCTCGCCGCCCAGACCGTGCAGCCCGACCGGGTGGTCGCGGTCGACACCGGCAGCTCCGACGCGACGCTCGACCTGCTCGCGACCGCCCTCGGACGCGAGGCGGTGGTCGAGGCAGCGGCCGACACCGGCTTCCCCGACGCCGTCGCCCTGGGCCTGCGGGAGCGGCCCGCCGCGGACGGGGAGTGGGTCTGGCTCCTGCACGACGACAGCCGCCCCGCGCCGGACGCGCTCGAACGGCTCCTCGAGGCCGCGGCCGCCGACCCCTCGGCCGACATCCTCGGGCCCAAGCTGCGCGAGTGGCCCTCGCTGCGCCGGCTGCTCGAGGTCGGCGTCACGATGAGCGGCACCGGGCGCCGGGAGACCGGGCTCGAACGAGGGGAGTACGACCAGGGCCAGCACGACCGGGTCCGGCAGGCCCTCGCGGTGTCCTCGGCGGGGATGCTGGTGCGCCGCTCGGTCCTCGACGCGCTCGGCGGGTTCGATCGGCGGCTGCCGATGTTCGGCAACGACCTCGACCTCGGCTGGCGTGCCGCGCGCGCCGGCCACCGCACCCTGGTGGTTCCCGACGCGGTCGTCTTCCACGTGGAGGCGGCCCACCGCGGCGTCCGCCGTACCCCCGTCACGGGCAACCACCGCCGCGGCGAGCGCCGCGCCGCGCTCTACACCCTGCTGGCCAACGTCTCCTGGTGGGCCGTGCCCCTCGTGGCGTTGCGGCTGGTCCTGGGCAGCGCCCTGCGCGCGCTGGGCCTCCTCCTGGTCCGGGCGCCGCGCGAGGCGTTCGACGAGGTCGTCGCGCTGCTCGCCACCCTGGCCCGTCCCGACCGGGTCGTGCGGGGCCGGCTGGACCGCCGGCGTACGTCGACGCTCCCCCCGCGCGAGGTGCGGCACCTGCTCGCGCCGTTCTGGCTGCCCTACCGGCACGGGCTGGACCTGCTCTCCGACGTGGCGGCCGCGGTCGTGCACCAGGCCTCCGACATGTCCGCGGCGAGGCGGCCGGGCCCCACCGTGGTGGAGCCGGGTCCGGTGCCCGCCGAGGCCGAGGAGCTGCCGGCCGACAGCGGGCTGCTCGCCCGCGTACTGGGCAGCCGCACCGCGGTCACCCTCACGGTGCTGACGGTGCTCGCGGTCGTCGCCGCACGGGGCGTGCTCGGCGGCGGGCTGCTCCAGGGCGGCGCGCTGCTGCCCGCCCCGGGCTCGGCAGCGCACTGGTGGCACCTCTACCTCGAGTCGTGGCATCCCGACGGCGTCGGGTCGTCCGCTCCCGCCGGGCCGTACCTCCTGCCGCTCGCCGTCGCCGGCACCCTGTTGGCCGGGAAGGCCTGGCTGGTGGTCGACCTGCTCCTGCTGCTGGCGGTGCCGCTCTCGACCTGGGGGGCGGCGAGGTTCCTGCGCCGGCTGGACGTCCCGGCCTGGCCGCGGCTGTGGGGAGCGGTGGCCTACGGCCTGCTCCCGGTGGTGACCGGTGCCGTGGCGCAGGGCCGGCTCGGGACCGTCGCCGCGGCAGTCCTGCTGCCGTGGGTGGCCCATGCCGCGCTCTTCCTCGGCCCGGCGCAGCCGGCGGACCGCCGCTGGCGGGCGGCCTGGCGGACGGCCCTGCTGCTGGCCCTCCTCACGGCGTTCGTCCCGCTCGCGTGGGCGGTCGCCGGGGTGCTGGCCGCGGTCGCCGTCGGCACCGGCCTGGTGGCCGACCGGCGCCGGTGGAGCCCCGTCCGGGTCTGGGGTGCGGTCGCGGTGCCGGTGGCGGTCGCCCCGGTGCTGGTCCTGCCGTGGTCCCTCCAGCGGTTCCTGGACGCGGGTACGCAGCCCTGGTACGCCGAGGCGGGGCTCCCCGCCGCCGACCTGCTCCCCGGGCTCGGCGCCTGGGAGCTCCTCACCGGGCGTGCCGCCGAGGTGGGCTCGGCGCCGGCCTGGATCGGCCTGGGCATCGTGGTCGGCGCCGTGGCCGCGCTGGTGCGCCGGTCCTCGCGGCCGGTGGTCGTCGCGGCGTGGGTGGTGGTGGTGGCCGGGCTCGCCGCCGCGGTCCTGGTCGACGGGGCCGGGACGTGGGCGGGCTTCCCGGTGCTGCTGACGCAGGGCGCTGCCGTCACCGCGGCCGCGGTCGCCGGCGGAGGCGTCGGCTCCCAGCTCTCCGGCCGCAGCTTCGGGTGGCACCAGCCGGTCGGCCTCGTGGTGGTGCTCGCCGCGCTGCTCGCCCCCCTGGCAGGCCTGGCCTGGTGGGCGGCGACCGGGGTGGCCGGCCCCGTGGACCGCCGGCCCGCGCACACGGTGCCGACCTACATGCTCGACGCCGTGGAACGGGACCCGGACCAGGGCATCCTCGTCGTCCGCGCCGTGGACGGCGGCCTCGGGTTCACCCTGCTCCGAGGGGACGGGGTCCGGCTCGGTGACGACACCGTCGCGGCCACGCCCGAGGCGCAGTCCGGGCTCGGTGAGCTCGTCGCCGCGCTGGCCACGGCACCCACCGCGGACGACGTCGAGGAGCTGTCCCGGCACGCGGTCGAGTTCGTCTACCTGCCACCGCCCGGGGACCCCGGGCTCGTGGGCAACCTGGACTCGGTCAGCGGCCTGAGCTCGGCGAGCGCGCTCCGGCCCGGGGCCCGCGCCTGGCAGGTCGAGGCCGAGCCCGGGCGGGAGGCGTTGCCCACGCCGCCGCAGGACTCCGTGCGGCCGTGGCTGCTGGCGGTGCAGGCGCTGGCGCTCGCGGTCGTCGCCGTCCTGGCCGCCCCAACCCGAAGGGTCCGCAGATGAGCACTCCCCTGAGCGGCCGGCGCATCGCGCGGCGCGTACGCCGTGGGCCGGACCGGCTCGCCGTGGTCGCCGTCGCCCTCCTCGTGGCGGCGAGCGGCCTGCTCGTCACCGCCGGAGCGGTCGAGCCGGCCCCGGTCTCGGCCCCTCGTCCGACGGCGGTGCCGGTGGAGGAGGTGACCAACGTCTGTGCCGCCTTCCCCGGCCGTGGCGAGAGCCGGGCCCGGACCTTGTCCGCACCGCTGCCGGCCGCCGGGGACGGTGCGCTGGTGGCCGGGCCGGTCGGCGGGCAGCTGACGCCGGTGGGCGCGGACGGCCGTGGGCGACTGACCGGGCTGGAGCCGCCCACCGGCGGGGCCGCCCTGTCGGTGTCGGCCTCCGACGGTGCAGCCGTGGGCCGGGCGACCTTCTCGGCCGACCGGCGTGCCGGCACCGCGGCGGTGCAGGAGTGCCTCGCTCCCCACGCGCGGTGGTGGTTCACCGGGGCCGCCGCGAGCCTCGACCACACCTCGACGCTCGTGCTCGCCAACCCCGATCCCGGGCCGTCCGTGGTGGACGTCCTGGTGCTCGGTCCGGACGGCCCGGTCGATGCCGTGGGGACCCGCGGCATCGCCCTCGCTCCCGGAGAGGTCCGCAGCCTCGACCTGGTCGACGTCGCGCCGCAGTCCGACGAGCTCGCTGTCCACGTCGAGGCCTCGCGCGGCCGGGTGCTCGCGGCCGTCGCGGACAGCTTCGCCACCCGTCCCGGCGCGGAACCGGGACGGGCGTGGCTCCCGGCCCAGAGCGGCCCCGGCCGGGTGCTGCGCCTGGGCCCCCTGCCGCAGCGGGCCGACCGCCGTACGCTCGTCGTCGCCAACCCCGGCGACCGGGAGGCGCTCGCCGAGGTGGAGGTGGCCGGCGCGTCCGGTTCGTTCGTGCCCACCGGGCTCGCGCAGCTGCGCGTGCCGCCGGGCGGCGTGGTGACCGCCGACCTCGATGACGTGGTCTCCGCAGGAGTGGCCGCGGTGGTGCTCCGCTCCGGTGTCCGGCTGACCGCCACGGTCCGGTCCGGCTACGGCGACGACGTCTCCTACGCCACCGCCGCACCGCTGCTCGGCGAGCCTGCCGCGGCGCCGCTGCCCGACGGGTTCCGCGCGACGCTCCAGCTGACCGCCGCCGACGACGCGGCCGCCCGCGCGGTCGCCTACTCCGCCGACGGCGAGGAGGTCGACTCCGCACGGCTGGAGGCTCCGGCGGGGAGCACGGCGACCTGGCGGCCCGAGGGCGGTGCCTACCTGGTCGTCACGCCGGGGGAGGGGCGGATGTCCGGTGGGGTGTCCCTGTCCGGGCGCGCAGGTCTCGCCGCGGTGACGCTGCGGCCGCTTCCGGTCACGCTCCGCCGCCCGGTGGTCGTGCCGGTCCCGGGCTGAGAGGGGTCACTCCGGCTCGTAGTCGGGGTCGACGTCCTCCGGCGGGATGCCGAGCACCTCCGACACCTGCTCGACGAGCACCGTGTGCACCATCGCCTCGAGGTCGGTCCTGGTCTCCGAGCGGAGCTCGATCGGCCGGCGGAACAGCACCAGCCGGGTCGGCGCCGCGCCGTGGCCGGGGACCAGCGAGGCCAGCGGCACGTCCGGGGCGTCCCAGTCGTCGGGGACCAGCGGGGTCTCCTCGACGGCGAACTCGAGGAGGCCGAGCTGGTCGTGCCAGCGCTCCTCCAGCCGTCGGACGACGGCGAGGACGACGGCGTCGAACAGCTCCCGCGGAGTCCGGGTGAGTGGCACGCCACGGGGCGAGAGCGGGCCCGGCAGCACCGCGGGCCCCCGCATGCCCCGTCCGCGCCGGTCACGCCGGTTCCCGGTGCGCCGGGGCACGGGCGCGAACCCGCCGGAGGCGCGGTCGGTTCGGCTCGGGTCCACGCCGCGAGCCTAGTCGTCGCCGGCCAGTGGAGGAGGTACCGTCTCCGTCGTGAGTTCTGCCCGTCGCTGTTCGCGCGCCGCCTGCGGGCGGCCGGCGGTGGCCACCTTGACCTACGTCTACTCCGACCAGACCGCCGTCCTGGGACCGCTCGCCACCTACGCCGAGCCCCATGCCTACGACCTGTGCGAGGCGCACAGCGAGCGGCTGAGCGCACCCCGCGGCTGGGAGGTCATGCGCCTCGCCCCCGACCCCGACGCGCTCGGACCCTCCAGCGATGACCTCCTCGCGCTCGCCGACGCGGTCCGCGAGGCGGCACGCCCCGCGCCCGCCGTGGAGCGGGCCGTCGGCCTGGCGCAGGAGACCGGCCGCGAGGTCGGCCGCCGCGGGCACCTGCGGGTCCTGCGATCCCCGGACGAGTGAGACGCGGGGAGTAGGGTCGGAGCCATGCCCGGCACCACGGACGCCTCCAACCTGTCCACCGTCTTCAAGGCCTACGACGTCCGGGGAACGGTCCCCGACCAGATCGACGAGGAGCTGGCCTGCGCCACCGGGGCGGCCTTCGTGCAGGTCACCGGCGCTGCCGGGGGTGCCGTCGTGGTCGGCCACGACATGCGCCCGTCGTCGCCGTCGCTGGCCGAGGCCTTCGCCGCCGGCGCCACCGGTGCGGGAGCCGACGTGGTGCTGATCGGGCTCGCGTCCACCGACGAGCTCTACTTCGCCTCCGGACACCTCGACCTGCCCGGGGCGATGTTCACCGCCAGCCACAACCCCGCGCAGTACAACGGCATCAAGCTGTGCCGCGCGCAGGCGGTCCCCCTCGGGGCGGAGAGCGGGCTGGCGCAGATCCGGGACCTCGTCGCCGGCGGGGAGCCGCCGCGGGCCACCGGTACGGGGTCGGTGTCCCGGCGCGACGTGCTCGGCGAGTACGCCGACCACCTGCTCTCCCTCGCGCCCGTGCGGGGGCGCCGGCTGACGGTGGTCGTCGACGCCGGCAACGGCATGGCGGGCCACACCGTGCCGGGTGTCCTCGGTCGTCTCGACGTCGACCTGGTGCCGATGTACTTCGACCTCGACGGGACCTTCCCCAACCACGAGGCCAACCCGATCGACCCCAGCACGCTGACCGACCTCGTCGCCCGCGTGCGCGAGGTCGGTGCCGACGTGGGGCTCGCCTTCGACGGCGACGCCGACCGGTGCTTCCTCGTCGACGAGCGCGGGGAGCTGGTCAGCCCCTCGACGCTCACCGCGCTGATCGCCTCCCGCGAGCTGGCCAAGCACCCCGGCGCCACGGTGATCCACAACCTGATCACCTCGCGCGCCGTGCCCGAGGTCATCACCGAGCGGGGCGGCGTGCCGGTGTGCACCCGGGTCGGGCACTCCTTCATCAAGGCGACCATGGCCGAGACCGGCGCGGTCTTCGGCGGAGAGCACTCGGGGCACTTCTACTTCCGGGAGTTCTGGCGGGCCGACTCCGGCCTGCTGGCCGCGCTGCACCTGCTCGCCGCGCTGGCCGAGCACGACGGGACGCTGTCGGGGCTGCTCGCCGAGTACTCCCGCTACTCCGCCTCCGGGGAGATCAACTCCACCGTCGAGGACCAGGCCGCCGTCCTCCACCGGATCGAGGCGGAGTACGCCGGTCGCCCGGAAGTGACCGTGGACCACCTCGACGGGCTGACCGTGAGCCACGCCGACTGGTGGTTCAACGTGCGGCCCTCCAACACCGAGCCGCTGCTCCGGCTCAACGCCGAGGGCAGGGACGAGCCCACGATGACCCAGGTCCGGGACACCGTCCTGGCCATGATCAGGAGAGAGGCATGAACCTCAACCCCGCACTGCTCGAGATCGTCGTCTGTCCGGACTGCCACGGGAAGCTGGCTGCCGACGACGCGGCCCAGGAGCTCGTGTGCACCTCCTGCGGCCTGGCCTACCCGGTCCGCGACGACATCCCCGTGCTCCTCGTCGACGAGGCCCGCCGTCCGGAACAGCCGTGATGGCCGTCCCGTTCGACGAGTCGCTGCTCGACGACCCGGTCGCCCTCGAGCAGGCCGACCCGGTGCTGCGTCCGCTCGCCGAGGCCGGCGCGCGGGTTCGCCGCGAGGCCGACGCCGCCGCCGAGGCCATCGCCGAGGCGACCGGCGCGGCGGACCGCGACGCGCGTCCCCGCGCGGTCGTCGCCGCCGGTCCCGACTCCCGGCTGCTGCGCGCGGTCCTCGAGCCGTGGTGCCCGGTGCCGTTCGTGGCCTGGCCGGGCCCCAGCCTGCCGGGGTGGGCGGGCTCCCTGGACCTGGTGGTCGTCCTCGCCCCCGAGGGCAGCGACTCCGGCAGCGCCTCCGCGGTGGCCGAGGCGGTCCGCCGCGGCTGCCAGCTCGTCGTCGCCTGTCCCCCGGACAGCCTCGTCGCCGACCACGCCGCGGGACGGCACAGCACGGTGCTGCCGGTCGGCACCCGTGACCAGCTCGCGACGGCCGTGGTCATGCTGGAGCTGCTGGACCGGCTGGACCTGGGGCCGGACACCGAGCCCGAGGCCGTCGCCGCCGCCCTCGACGACGTCGCGGTGCGCTGCTCGCCCTACAAGGACCTCGCGGTGAACCCGGCGAAGATGCTCGCGATCACCATGGCCGACTCGCTGCCGCTCGTGTGGGGCGGTTCGGTGCTCGCCGCCCGGGCCGCGCGCCGGGTCGCGGAGTCCATCCGACGTACCAGCGGCCGGGCCGCGCTGGCCGCGGACGCCGAGCACCTGCTCCCGGTGCTCGCGGCCGCACAGCGGCGCGACGTGTTCGCCGACCCCTACGCGGCCCCCTACGACGACCTCTCCGACCCGGGCGCGCCGGACCGGCGACCGATCCTGCTCATCCTCGAGGACGGGTCCGACGAACCCTCGGTCCGGGAGCAGCGCGGCCGGCTCGTCGCGGCCGCGCACGAGCGCGACGTCCGCGTGGAGACGGTCGAGACCGACGCCGGCAACGAGGTCGCCCGCTATGCCGCGCTGCTGGCCACCGGCACCTTCGCCGCGGCCTACCTCGGCGTGGGGCTCGGTCACGTCCACGGGTGAGCCGCGTGGCGGCTGCGCGCGGGAGGCGTGAGCGGCGCCGTCGCGGGTAACGTGCGGCCGAGCGCGGGCCGTCGTGGCCGGCCCGAGAGGAAGGAGCGCGCATGGCTGCCGGGCTCTTCGGACTGCTCGACGACATCGCGGCGCTCGCGAAGCTCGCCGCAGCCTCGGTCGACGACATCGGTGCGGCCGCGACGCGGGCAGGCGTCAAGTCCGCCGGCGTGGTCGTCGACGACACCGCGGTCACCCCTCAGTACGTGCACGGCGTCACCGCGGAGCGTGAGCTGCCGATCATCCGCAAGATCGCGCTCGGCTCGCTGCGGAACAAGCTGCTGGTCATCCTGCCCGCCGTCCTCCTGCTCAGCCAGTTCCTGCCCGTGCTGATCACCCCGCTGCTGATGGTGGGGGCGACCTACCTGTGCTTCGAGGGCGCCGAGAAGATCTGGGCGGCGGTGCGCGGGCACCACGAGGACGCGCCGGCGGCGGTCCGGGGACCCGAGGCGGAGAAGACGGTGGTCTCCAGCGCCGTGCGCACCGACTTCATCCTCTCCACCGAGATCATGGTGATCGCGCTCAACGAGGTCACCGAGGAGCCGTTCCTGGCGCGCGCGGCGATCCTGGTGGTGGTGGCGATCGGGATCACGCTGCTGGTGTACGGCGTCGTCGGGCTGATCGTGAAGATGGACGACGTGGGCCTGCTGCTCAGCCAGCGGTCCTCCGACGCCCCGCGGCGGCTGGGCCGCGGCCTGGTCCGGGCCATGCCCGTGCTGCTGCGCGTCCTCTCGGTGGTGGGCGTCGCCGCCATGCTCTGGGTCGGCGGCCACATCCTGCTCGTCGGCGCCGACGAGCTCGGCTGGCACGCGCCGTACGACCTCGTCCACCACGTGGAGGAGGCGGTCGCCCACGCGGCGGAGGCGGTGGGCGGGCTGCTCGGGTGGGTGGTCAACACCCTGGCCTCGGCGGTCGTGGGGCTGGTCGTCGGCGCGGTGGCCGTGGGCGTGTGGCACCTGGTCCCGCGACGCTGGCGTGGGGACGCCGCAGCGCACTGAACGCCGCTGCCACCGACCGCGCGGCTCCCCACCATCCGGCGGGTAGTCTGGCCTGGTTGTTCCCGACGATGAGGATGTTCATGGACTTCAAGGTTGCCGACCTGTCGCTGGCCGACTACGGCCGGACCGAGATCACCCTGGCCGAGCACGAGATGCCCGGGCTGATGGCGATGCGCGAGCGGTACGCCGAGGCGAAGCCGCTCGCGGGCGCGAAGATCGCCGGCTCGCTGCACATGACGATCCAGACGGCGGTGCTCATCGAGACGCTCACCGCGCTCGGTGCCGAGGTGCGCTGGGCGTCCTGCAACATCTTCTCCACCCAGGACCACGCCGCCGCGGCGATCGTCGTCGGCCCGGACGGCACCCCGGACGAGCCGCGAGGCCTCCCGGTGTTCGCCTGGAAGGGCGAGACGCTGGAGGAGTACTGGTGGTGCACCCAGCAGATCCTGCGCTGGCCCGACGGCGAGTTCGCCAACATGATCCTCGACGACGGCGGGGACGCCACGCTGCTGGTCCACATGGGCGTCGAGGCGGAGAAGACCGGCCACGTCGACTCCCCGGACTCCACCGACAACGCGGAGAAGAAGGTCATCCTCAAGGCACTCGCGGACTCGCTGGCCGAGGACACCGGCCGCTGGACCGCGATCGCCAACCACCTGCAGGGCGTCACCGAGGAGACCACCACCGGGGTGCACCGGCTCTACGACATGATGAAGGAGGGCTCGCTGCTCTTCCCCGCCATCAACGTCAACGACTCGGTCACCAAGAGCAAGTTCGACAACAAGTACGGCTGCCGCCACTCGCTCGTCGACGGCATCAACCGGGCCACCGACGTGCTGATCGGCGGCAAGGTGGCCGTGGTCTGTGGCTACGGCGACGTGGGCAAGGGCTGCGCCGAGTCGCTGCGCGGCCAGGGCGCCCGTGTCGTCGTCACCGAGATCGACCCCATCTGTGCGCTGCAGGCGGCCATGGACGGCTACCAGGTGACCACGCTCGAGGACGCGCTCCCCGAGGCCGACATCGTCATCACGGCCACCGGCAACAAGGACGTCGTCACCGTCGACCACATGCGGCGGATGAAGCACCAGGCGATCGTGGGCAACATCGGCCACTTCGACAACGAGATCGACATGGCCGGCCTCGAGCGGTACCCCGGCATCGAGCGCAAGACGGTCAAGCCGCAGGTGGACGTGTTCACCTTCCCGGAGGGCAACGCGGTGATCATGCTGTCCGAGGGCCGGCTGATGAACCTCGGGAACGCGACCGGCCACCCGTCGTTCGTGATGTCGAACTCCTTCACCAACCAGGTGCTCGCCCAGATCGAGCTCTTCACCAAGACCGACGAGTACCCGGTCGGGGTGTACACGCTGCCCAAGCACCTCGACGAGGAGGTCGCCCGGCTGCACCTCGGGTCGCTCGGCGTCCGGCTGACCGAGCTCACCGCCGACCAGTCCGCCTACCTCGGCGTCCCGGTGACCGGCCCCTACAAGTCCGACCACTACCGGTACTGACCGGCCGGGGAGGAAGAGCCGATGCCTGAGCCGGGGAGCCGGGGACGGGTCCTCGTCGTCGACGACGACCCGGCGCTCGCGGAGATGCTCACGATCGTGCTCCGCAACGAGGGGTTCGAGCCGCTGGTGTGCGCGACGGGGGACCGGGCGCTGGCGGAGTTCCGCGAGTTCCGGCCCGACGTGGTGCTGCTCGACCTCATGCTCCCGGGCAAGGACGGTATCGACGTCTGCCGGGAGATCCGGGCGGAGTCGGGGGTGCCGATCGTGATGCTGACCGCGAAGAGCGACACCGTCGACGTCGTGGTCGGCCTCGAGTCGGGTGCCGACGACTACGTGGTCAAGCCGTTCAAGCCCAAGGAGCTCGTCGCGCGGATCCGGGCCCGCGTCCGTCGCCACGACGACGCGGGGCCGGAGAAGCTCACCATCGGCGACCTCGACATCGACGTCGCCGGCCACCAGGTGAAGCGTGACGGCACGCAGATCGCGCTGACGCCCCTGGAGTTCGACCTGCTGGTGTGCCTGGCCCGCAAGCCCTGGCAGGTGTTCACCCGCGAGGTCCTGCTCGAGCAGGTGTGGGGCTACCGCCACGCGGCCGACACCCGCCTGGTCAACGTCCACGTCCAGCGGCTGCGCTCCAAGGTCGAGCACGACCCGGAGAACCCCCAGGTCGTCGTCACGGTGAGGGGTGTCGGGTACAAGGCCGGCACCGCCTAGGCACATGAAGCTCGTGGGGCCCCTGCGCCGGGCCGTCACCTTCTGGCAGCGCTCGATCCAGGCCAGGGTCGTGGTCAGCACCCTGGTCCTGTCGGCCGTCGTGGTCACCCTGGTCGGCTGGATGCTGATGCGCCAGATCACCGACGGCCTCGTCGCCAGCCGGACCAACGCCGCCGTCGCCGAGGCCACCCGTGGCGCCTACGACGCGCAGCGCACCCTCGACGGTGTCCCCGGCACCGAGCTCGACTCCGGCACCCAGCTCGCCCAGCTCGTCGCCGGCATGGTGGTCCGCGGCGAGATGCAGGGGTACCACGTCGTGCTCGACGGTCCCCTTCCCGGGACGGTGGACGCCGGGTCGACCACCACCGGCGGCACGTTCAAGTCGCCGGACGTGATGACGCAGAGCATCCCCGAGCGGCTGCGCGAGGTGGTCGCGGCCAGCCCCGGCACCTCGTGGACCTACTCCTCGGTCTCCTACGAGCCCGGGACCGGCCTCGAACCGGTGCCGGGGATCGTCACCGGTGCGCAGGTCGACGTGCCGAGCGACGGCGGCACCTACACGCTGTACTACCTGTTCCCGCTGACCGAGGAGGTGCAGACGCTCTCGCTGGTCCGGGGCGCCCTGCTCAGCGGCGGGGCGCTCCTGCTCCTGCTCGTCGGCGGCGTGGCCTGGCTGGTCACCCGCCAGGTGGTGACCCCCGTCCGGCTGGCGCGGCGGGTGGCGGAGCGGCTCTCCTCGGGACGCCTGGAGGAGCGGATGCAGGTCCGGGGCGACGACGACATCGCCCGTCTCGGCACGTCGTTCAACCAGATGGCCGCGAGCCTGCAGAAGCAGATCCGCCAGCTGGAGGAGCTCTCGCGGGTCCAGCGCCGGTTCGTCTCCGACGTCTCCCACGAGCTGCGCACCCCGCTGACCACGGTCCGGATGGCCGGCGACGTGCTCCACGACGCCCGGGACCGGTTCGACCCGGCGACGGCGCGGGCGGCGGAGCTGCTGCAGAAGGAGCTCGACCGGTTCGAGCTGCTGCTCACCGACCTGCTGGAGATCAGCCGCTTCGACGCCGGGGCCGCAGCGCTGGACCTCGAGGACGTGAACCTCGTCGACCTCGCCCGCCGCGTCGCGGACACCACCATGGCGCTGGCGCAGGCGCGTGGCGTCTCGCTGGTCGTACGCGACCCCGACCGGCCGTGCGTGGCGGAGGTGGACGCGCGCCGGGTGGAGCGCATCGTGCGCAACCTCGTGAACAACGCCATCGACCACGCCGAGGGCAGCGACGTGGAGATCACGGTGGCGGCGGACGAGCAGGCCGCCGCGCTCGCCGTCCGAGATCACGGCGTCGGGCTGACCGAGGCCCAGGCGCGGATGGTGTTCAACCGGTTCTGGCGGGCCGACCCGGCCCGGGCCCGCAGCACCGGGGGTACGGGACTGGGGCTGTCGATCTCCCGCGAGGACGCGCACCTGCACGGCGGGTGGCTGCAGGCCTGGGGCGAGCCCGGTGCTGGCGCCCAGTTCCGGCTCACGTTGCCGCGCAGGGCCGGCGACCCGGTCACCTCCAGTCCCCTCCCGCTGGTGCCCCCCGACGCGCGCCGCCGGCAGCGCTCCCAGGCTTTCGACGCGCCGGCGGGCACGCCGTGAGACGCCGGACGCTGGCCCTGCTGCTCGCCACGCTCACGCTCCTCGGCGGGTGCGTGAGCCTGCCCGAGACCGGTGGGGTGACCACGGAGCCGGGCCAGGGCTCGGTCGAGGACGGTGCCGGGTCCTACGACTACACGCCTTCGGGCCCGCGGCGCGGCGCGACGCCGCTGACCATCGTGGAGGACTTCCTGCTGGCCATGCAGGCCTCGCCGCAGACCACCGCGGTGGCCAGCCGGTACCTCACCGACGAGGCCCGCGCCGACTGGTTCCCCCAGAAGGCGACGCTGGTCCACGGGGCCAAGGTGGTCTCCGGGGACAAGCGGACGTGGACGGTCACGCTGAGCCAGACCGTGCAGCTCGACGCCCTCGGCACCTGGCTGGGCCGGGTCGGCGGTAAGCGCGGCGTGGAGTACGAGCTCGAGCTGGTCCGGGAGCGCGGCGAGTGGCGCATCGCCAACCCGCCGGACGCGCTGATCATCCCTCGCCAGTACTTCGAGAGCCGCTACCAGCAGTACTTCGTCTACTACTTCGACCCCAGTGGCGAGGTGCTGGTCCCGCAGCCGACCTACCAGCCCCACGGCGACCAGGCGGCCACCCTGCTGGTCCGCCGGCTGCTCGCCGGCCCCGACCCGCGGCTCGACGGCGTGCTGCGCAGCTACATCCCGGGAGGCACCGACTATGTGCTCTCGGTGCCGGTGTCGCTGGAGGGAGTCGCCGACGTCCAGCTGACCGAGCGGCTGCTCGGGCTCGGCGAGGTGGAACGGGAGCGGGCGCTGGCCCAGCTCGGCTGGACGTTGGGCCAGGTCTCCGGAGTCGAGTCGATGAGGGTGGTCGTCGACGGTGCCCCCGTCGACGTACCGGGGGCGAGCAGCCCGCAGAGCGTCACGTCGTGGGCGGAGTACGACCCGGCCGTGCACTGGGCGTCGCAGGAGCTGTTCGCCCTCCGCGACGGCAGCCCGGTGGCGCTGAGCTCCGACGCCGGCGAGCTCCTCGGGGTGTTCGGCGCCGAGGAGTTCGCGCTGCGCGACCTGGCCGTGGCCCTCACCGGCGAGGAGCTGGCCGCGGTGACCGAGGACGGCACCACCGTGGTCCGCGCGCCGCGGGCGAGGCCCGGTGGGGAGGCGCCCCCGCCCGAGCAGACCGAGCGGGTGTACACCGGCGAAGACGTGCTGCAGCCGGCGTGGGACGTGTTCGACGGCCTGTGGCTGGTCGACCGGACCTCGGACGGCGCCCGCGTCCTCGTCGCGGCGGACGGCGAGGAGGACGGCGATGCCCCCGGGGAACCGGTGCCGCTGGAGGCACCGGGCCTCACCGGTGCCGACGTCACCGCCTTCGTGGTCTCCCGTGACGGCTCCCGGCTGGTGGCGGCGGTGTCCGGACGCAGCGGCGACCGCCTCGTCGTCGCACGCGTGGTTCGCACCCCCAACGGTGCGGTCCGGGGCCTCACCCGCGCCGTGGACCTGCCGCTCGCGCAGGGTGGGGTCGACGAGATCCGCGACCTCGCGTGGCGTTCGCCCGGCAGCCTGGCCGTGCTGACCGGGCCGACGCCCGCGTCGTCCCAGGTACTCCTCGCGCTGGTCGACGGCTCCACCCGGCTCGAGGACACCGACACCACCGCGGAGATCCTGCGCCGGCGGGCGGTGCGCATCGTGTCCTCACCGGCGGCCGGCGCGCCGGTCTACCTCACCACCGACGACGGCGGGTTCTTCGTGCTCGGCAGCGACGGTGGCTGGAGCGAGGTGGAGCCCGCGGGGGGTGTCCCGGTGGTGGCCCCCACCTTCGCCGGCTGACCCGACCCGCGTCCACAGCCACCGGCCCGGGCCTGGTGGGCCGCGACGGCGGCGCCCATCCTGGCCTGGTGCGCGACGCCCTGCTGGACCTGATGCTCGGCAGCAGCTGCGCGGTGTGCCTGCGGCCGGGTCGGGTGCTGTGCCCCGACTGCCTGGCCACGCTGCCGCGGGAGCCGCAGGAGTGCTGGCCGTCCCCGGCGCCTCCCGGCCTGGCTCGCCCGGTCGCGGTCGGGGAGTACGCCGGTGCCCTCAAGGCCCTGGTCAACGCGCACAAGGAGGACCGGCGCTTCGCCCTCGCCGGCCCGCTGGGCGGTCTGCTGGCCGCGGCCGTCCTCGGTCACCCGGGCACCGGGCCCGTGGCGCTGGTGCCGGTGCCGTCGCGGGGCGCGGTGGTGCGCCGCCGCGGACACGACCCGCTGCTGCGGATCGCCCGGCGTGCCGCGGCCGAGCTGCGTGCCGGGGGGACGGACGCGCGGGTGGCCCGGATGCTCGGCACCGTCCGGGCCACCCGGGACCAGGCGGGGCTCGGGGCCGCCGAGCGCGCAGCCAACCTGCGGGGCAGCACCACGTGCCGGCGCCGGCCGCCGGGCGGGCTCCCCGAGGCCGCCCGGCTCGTCGTCGTCGACGACGTGGTCACGACAGGTTCCACGGTCCGCGAGGCGCAGCGCGCGCTCGAGCAGGCGGGCTTCCGGGTGCACGGCGTCGCAGCCGTCGCAGCCACTCGGCGCACCGCCTTGCCGTCCCCCGAGCGTCCGCGCGGTGGACCGGACCGGACGTGACCCGCCGGACGGGCCGGGTCACTACCTTTTTGCAGCCGGGCCGACTAGCGTCTAGTCATGGAGTCCGTCCGGGTCCGTGGTCTCAGCAGAAGGGTCCGGGTGAGCGCAGCCCGTGCGACCGCGACTCGTGCACACCTCGTCGGCCGGCCGCCGTTCCACGGCCGCGCGGCCGACTTCGCAGGAGGCGCCGCCGAGGACTCCGGGAACCCCCCGGAACGGCCGCGGGAGAGGCCCGCGTCGCCGAGCGGACGCCATGTCGCAAGGCCGTCGAGACCGTCGGCGGTCGACTCAACCCCCGGTGATGTGTTCACCGAGAAGATCGGGAGGTCAACGGTGGAGATCGTGGTCAAGAGCCGGCACATCGACGTGTCGGACCGGTTCCGCAGTCACGCACACGAGAAGCTGGCCCGGCTGGAGAAGCACGACCATCGGATCATGCGGGTCGAGGTGGCGGTCGACAAGGAGCGCAACCCGCGCCAGCAGGACCGTGCCGTGCGTGTGGAGCTGACCGCCTTCTCCCGGGGACCGGTGGTCCGGGCCGAGGCCGCGGCGGAGGACAAGATGGCCGCGCTCGACCTCGCGATGGACAAGATGGCCGCGCAGATGCGCCGGGCCGCCGACCGCCGTCGCGTGCACCGGGGCAACCACCGTCCGGTGTCGGTGGGTGAGGCGCTCGCCGGTGTCGAGCCCGCCCCCGACGGCACCGGTCCCCAGGAGTCCGAGGAGGCGACCGAGCGTCGCGTCGGACCGATCGCGGTGATGGGGGAGGGGCCCCTCGTGGTGCGGGAGAAGGCCCACACCGCCGACCCGATGACCCTCGACCAGGCGCTGTACGAGATGGAGCTCGTCGGGCACGACTTCTACCTGTTCGTCGACAAGGAGAGCGAGCGTCCCTCCGTGGTGTACCGGCGCCGCGGCTACGACTACGGCGTGATCTCCCTCGACGTCGACCAGGGGTGACCCCGGCCCGACGCTTGGTGGTTTCCGTCGCACCGGCCTCCGCCTCATGACATGATCGGGGCGTGTCCGAACCACTGCAGCGCGCCAAGCCGGGCGAGCCCATCCGTGTCGCCGTCGTCGACGACCAGGAGCTGTTCCGTCGCGGTCTGACCATGCTGCTCGGGGTGGAGGAGGACATCGAGGTCGTGGGCGAGGCCGGTGACGGCGTGGCCGCGACCGAGCTCGCGGCCACGACCGTGCCGGACGTGGTGCTCATGGACGTCCGGATGCCCAAGCGCTCGGGCATCGAGGCGTGCGTGTCGATCAAGGACGTGGCGCCGTCGGCGAAGATCATCATGCTGACCGTCAGCGACGAGGAGGCCGACCTGTACGACGCCGTCAAGAACGGCGCGTCGGGCTACCTCCTCAAGGACTCCTCGATCGACGAGGTGGC
This sequence comes from uncultured Actinomycetota bacterium, assembly GCA_963747975.1. Lineage (GTDB taxonomy): Bacteria > Actinomycetota > Actinomycetes > Propionibacteriales > Nocardioidaceae > Nocardioides_C. The sequence continues at coordinate 509,702 of CAVVHI010000003.1, read as the reverse complement.
CCAGGCGATCCGGGTGGTGGCGGACGGGCAGTCCCTGATCAGCCCCTCGATGGCCGTGAAGCTGCTCGACGAGTTCAAGCAGATGACCCGCTCGGACCGACAGCAGGTGCCGACGCCGCGGCTGACCGACCGGGAGCTCGAGGTCCTCAGGCTCGTCGCCCAGGGCCTGAACAACCGCGAGATCGCCAAGCGGCTGTTCATCAGCGAGAACACCGTCAAGAACCACGTGCGCAACATCCTCGAGAAGCTCCAGCTGCACTCCCGGATGGAGGCGGTCATGTACGCCGTGCGGGAGAAGCTGCTCGACATCCCGTGACCCGGTGAGGTCGCCCAGCCCCCCACCCGCCGCGACGCTCGGCCGTAGCCAGGCGCGCCGGGTGGCCCTGGCCGCGCAGGGGTTCCGGGACCCACGGCACACGGTGCCCACCATGCGCACCTTCGACCGCACGCTGGCGCGCACGGGCGTGCTCCAGATCGACTCGGTGAACGTCTTCCAGCGCGCCCACTACGTTCCGCTGTTCAGCAGGATGGGGCGCTACGACACCGCGCTCCTCACGCGGGCCGCCGAGCGCCGCCCTCGCCGGATCGTGGAGTACTGGGCGCACGTGGCGGCCTTCATGCCCGTCGACCTGTGGCCCCACATGCGCCACCGGATGCGCTTCTACCGGGAGGACGGACACGCCTGGGTCGGGCTGCCGGAGCGCCGCGAGCTGGTCGCGTCGCTGCTCGCCGAGATCCGCGAGCGCGGGGCCTCGACCTCGCGGGACCTCGACGACGGGCTGCCGCGACGACGGGAGCACTGGGGGTGGAACTGGTCGGAGACCAAGCGCGTGCTGGAGTACCTCTTCCTCGCCGGCGAGGTCGCGGTCGCCGGGCGCACGGCACAGTTCGAGCGTCTCTACGACCTCCCCGAGCGGGTGCTGCCACGTCGGGTCCTCGACGCACCGACCCCGTCGCCGGCGGAGGCGGACGTGGAGCTCGTCCGGCGCGCGGCAGCGAGCCACGGCGTGGCGACCCCGGCCTGCCTGGCCGACTACTTCCGGATGCGGGTGGACCGCACCCGTACGGCGGTGCGCACGCTGGTCGAGCGGGGAGAGCTGACCCCGGTGCGGGTCGAGGGCTGGGACCGCCCGGCGTACCTCCACCGCGAAGCACGGGTGCCACGCCGGCTGGACGCCCGCGCGTTGCTGAGCCCGTTCGACCCGGTGGTGTGGCGGCGGGAGCGGACCGAGCGGCTGTTCGACTTCCGCTACCGGATCGAGATCTACGTGCCCGAGCCGCAGCGGGTGCACGGCTACTACGTCCTCCCGTTCCTGCTGGGCGACCGCCTGGTGGCCCGCGTCGACCTGAAGGCCGACCGGCAGCAGGACGCCCTGCTCGTCCGGTCCGCGCACGCGGAGGCCGACGCGCCCCCCGAGACCGCCGCGGAGCTCGCCGCCGAGCTCGCGGAGGCAGCGCGGTGGCTGGACCTGGGAGGGGTCGTCGTGGAGCCGCGTGGCGACCTCGCCGCGGGCCTGCGAGCCGCGGCCGACGCGGCGTGCTGAGGTCGGTTCGGTGCCGCCGGTAGCATGGGCCGGGTGGCCGCCGAGGCGGGGCCGTCGCCCGACACCGGGCGCAGCGCCGCCACCGGGTGACCGGACACGCACCGCCGAACACCACCGACCCTGGAGCCGACTCACGTGCCTGCCATTCTCGACAAGATCCTGCGCATCGGCGAGGGCAAGATCATCCGCCAGCTGGAGTCGATCACGCGTGCGGTGAACGCGATCGAGGATGACTTCGTCGCGATGACCGATGAGGAGCTGCGCGGGCAGACCGCGCAGTTCAGGCAGCGCCTGGAGGACGGCGAGACCCTCGACGACCTCATGCCGGAGGCGTTCGCCACCGTGCGGGAGGCCGCGAAGCGGGTCCTGGGCCAGCGGCACTACGACGTGCAGATCATGGGCGGTGCCGCGCTGCACATGGGCAACATCGCCGAGATGAAGACCGGTGAGGGCAAGACGCTCGTCGCGACCCTGCCGGTGTACCTCAACGCGCTCACCGGCAAGGGCGTGCACGTGGTCACGGTCAACGACTACCTGGCGAAGTACCAGGCCGAGTGGATGGGGCGTGTCTACCACTTCCTCGGCCTGACGATCGACGTCATCCTGCCCGAGATGCGGCCCGAGCAGCGCCGCGCCGCGTACGCCGCCGACGTCACCTACGGCACCAACAACGAGCTCGGGTTCGACTACCTGCGCGACAACATGGCCACCTCCATCGAGGACTGCGTCCAGCGCGGCCACCACTACGCGATCGTCGACGAGGTCGACTCCATCCTCATCGACGAGGCACGCACCCCGCTGATCATCTCCGGCCCGACCCAGGAGGAGGTGAAGTGGTACACCGAGTTCGCCGAGATCGCCGGGCGCATGGTCAAGGACGTCGACTACGAGGTGGACGAGAAGAAGCGCACGATCTCGGTCCTCGAGCCGGGCATCACCAAGGTCGAGGACTACCTCGGCATCGACAACCTCTACGACTCGGTCAACACGCCGCTGATCTCCTTCATGAACAACGCGATCAAGGCCAAGGAGCTGTTCCGCAACGACAAGGAGTACGTCGTCATGAACGGCGAGGTCCTCATCGTGGACGAGCACACCGGCCGCATGCTCGCCGGGCGGCGCTACAACGAGGGCCTGCACCAGGCGATCGAGGCCAAGGAGGGTGTGCAGATCCGCGAGGAGTACCAGACCCTCGCCACGATCACCCTGCAGAACTACTTCCGGCTCTACGAGAAGCTCGGCGGCATGACGGGTACCGCGATGACCGAGGCCTCGGAGTTCGACAAGATCTACGGCCTCGGCGTCGTGCCCATCCCGACGAACAAGCCGATGGCGCGCGCCGACCAGGCCGACCTCGTGTACCGCACCGAGGAGGCGAAGTTCAACGCCGTGGTCGACGACATCGCCGAGCGGACCCGGGAGGGGCAGCCGGTCCTCGTCGGCACCACGTCGGTGGAGAAGTCCGAGCGGCTCTCGCAGATGCTGCGCAAGCGCGGCGTCGCCCACAACGTCCTCAACGCCAAGCAGCACGCCGACGAGGCGAAGATCGTCGCCCAGGCCGGCCACAAGGGTGCGGTCACCGTGGCCACGAACATGGCCGGTCGAGGCACCGACATCATGCTCGGCGGCTCGGTGGAGTTCCTCGCCGACCTCGAGCTGCGCGGCCAGGGCCTCGACCCGCTGGAGAACAGCGAGGAGTACGAAGCGGCCTGGCCCGCCATGGTCGAGAAGATCAAGGGGCAGGTGGCGACCGAGCACGAGGAGGTCAAGGAGGTCGGCGGGCTGTACGTCATCGGCACCGAGCGGCACGAGTCCCGGCGCATCGACAACCAGCTGCGCGGACGGTCCGGCCGGCAGGGTGACCCGGGGGAGTCGCGGTTCTACCTCTCCCTCGAGGACGACCTCATGCGGCTGTTCAAGTCCGACTGGGTGGACTGGGTGCTCACCACGCTCAAGGTCCCCGACGACGTCCCGATCGAGAACAAGCGGGTCACCGGCGCCATCGCGTCGGCGCAGGCGCAGGTGGAGGCGCAGAACTTCGACTCCCGCAAGAACGTCCTCAAGTACGACGACGTCATGAACAACCAGCGCAAGGTCATCTACGCCGAGCGTCGTGCGGTCCTCGAGGGCGCGGACCTGCGCGACCAGGTCCGGGGCATGATCGACGACGTCGTCACCGGCTACGTCCTCGGCGCCACCGAAGGCGTCCCCACGGAGTGGGACCTCGACGCGCTGTGGGCGGCGCTGAAGACGCTCTACCCGGTCTCGGTGGACGCCGCGGACTTCGAGGAGGAGGCCGGCGGGCGCGAGACCATGTCGCGCGAGCACCTGCTCGAGCAGCTCAAGGCTGACGCGCAGAAGGCCTACGCCGACCGGGAGGAGCAGTTCGGCGAGGAGGTCATGCGCGAGCTCGAGCGCCGGGTCGTGCTCTCGGTCCTCGACCGGAAGTGGCGCGAACACCTCTACGAGATGGACTACCTGCGCGAGGGCATCGGCCTGCGTGCCTACTCCCAGCGCGACCCGCTCGTGGAGTACCAGCGCGAGGGCTACGACATGTTCGCGGCGATGATGGACGGCATCAAGGAGGAGTCCGTCGGCTACCTGTTCAACCTGGAGGTCCAGGTGGAGGAGGAGCCGTCCGAGGAGGCGGCGACGGAGGTCGCCGCGCTCGGGGAGGGCTCCGCGATCGCGCAGGCTGCGGCCGCCGGCCATCTCGCGGCACCGAACATCGTGGCCAAGGGCCTCGAGCGGCCCAAGGCCCCGCAGAACCTCGCCTACACCGCCCCCGACGAGGGCGGCGAGGCCGAGGTCAGCGCCGCGGCACCCGAGCAGGAGGCCGACGAGTTCGCCGGGGTCGGACGCAACGCGGAGTGTCCGTGCGGCTCGGGCAAGAAGTACAAGAAGTGCCACGGCGCCCCGGGAGGCCCCACCGGCCAGTCGCAGCGCGTGAACGGCTGAGCGGAGGAGCGGCTCAACCCAGCTGCAGCGCGGTGCACTGCCACCGCCCGCCGCAGTGCTCGAGGCGCGCGGCGATCGCGCGGGAGCGGTTCCCGTGCCGCACGTGCACGCTGACCTCCGCGACCACGGGCGTGGGGTGGCACACGTGGACGCTGCGCACCTGCGCGCGGACCGTGCGCATCCGGCGGCCTGCGTCGTGGGTGCGGCTGAGGATGGCGAGCCGACGCTCGAGCTCTTCGTAGACCCGCTGGGAGGTCCAGCGCAGCATCTGCTGGAGCGGCCGGTCGCCGCCGAGGACCTCCACCACCGCCTGCGCGAAGCGCCCGGCCCACTGGTGCACCTCGTCGTCCCTCCTCGCCGGTGGGGCGACCAGGCGCAGGTCGGGCCGCTCGGGCGGCCGCTGGGTCCGTGGCGGCGCCGCCTCGAGGGCGAGGCTCCCGTCGACGGGGGAGGGTGCGGGCGTCCGCTCGTCGGCCGGCCGGGGCGCCCGGATGGGCGTCACCGTCGCCCACCGCGTCGGTGCGCCGGGCGGGCGGTGCAGCGCCGTGGCCACGAGGTCGTCGTCGTGCTCGGTCATGGTCGGTCCTCTCGTGTGGGTGTGCCTTCAGCGCGGTCGGCCGCCCAGGTGGCGGGGAGCCGCAGGATCGTGCCGGGCAGGAGCAGGTCGGGGTCCTCGCCCACCAGGCGTCGGTTGGCGCGGTAGAGCCGCTGCCACCCGGCGGAGAGCTCGGCGGCTCGTGCCCGCGCTCCGAGTGCCTCGGCGGTGATGCTCCACAGCGAGTCGCCCGGGCGGACCGTGTGGAACCGGTGCGGGGACGAGGGGGGCCGTCGGGGCTCGAGCGGGGCGGGGCCCTCCCCGGTGGTGCGGTCGGGCAGGGACAGCCCGGTGAGGACGTTGCCGGCCGCCACCGGACGCCAGGCCGCCTGCGCCGGGGTTGCCGCGCCCGGCGCGTCGGCGGCATGGGCGGCCAGGGCCGTCGACCCGGCCAGGGCGGCGCCGCAGGCGGCGGCGACGGCCCGGCGAAGGAACGCCGGGGTGATCCGTGCGGCTGCGACGTGACCGAGGCCGGTCACCAGCTCCAGCGCCGTGAGAGTGGTGGCGAGGGCGAGCCAGGCGGCCCCTGTGGCGACGACGACGGCCGCCAGGGCGGCGAGCAGGACCTCGAACCCCACCCCGGCCCAGCCGTCCGTGGCGACGGCGTGCGCGAGGTCGTGGGCCGCGTCGCGGCACAGCCAGATGGTCGCCGCCACGGTGCCGGCGCCGAGCGCGGTGGTGGCGGCGCTGCCCGCCACGCATCGTGCTGTTGCCATGTGTTAGACCCCTGATCAATGCGTTTGCTTGTGTTTGCTTTGTTCTAGTCCACACGCCCGGACGCGTCAACAGGTCGTCCACAGGGTTGACAGGGGCCTCGCGCCCTCCGAAGGTGCCTGCATGGACCACGGGGACCGTGACGAGCTCTCCTCGCTCTTCGAGGACCTCGAGCAGCAGGCGGCCGGGATCGAGCTCGCGGAGCGCGACGCCGAGCTGGTGGACCGGGCGCGCGGCGAGTACGCCGCCGTGGCGCTGGCCGACCGGGTGCACGCGAGCGTCGGCCACAGTGTCCGGCTGGCACTCGAGGGCAGCGAGGTGGTCGAGGGCGCGGTGCTGGAGGCGGGACGCGACTGGGTCCTGGTCGCCCGGCACCAGACGGCAGCCACCGTGCTGGTCCGCCTGGCGGCGGTCGTGGTGGCTCGCGGACTCTCGTTCCGGTCCCTGCCCGAGCCGGCGCGGCCGGTCACGGCGCGGCTCGGGTTCGGTGCCGCGCTGCACCGGATGGCCGAGCAGGGGACGGGGCTGCGCCTCCACCTCACGTCGGGACCGTTCGGGCCCGCCTCAGCGGTCCGGATCGGGGCGGACTTCGTCGAGCTCGACCCCGGTGGCGGTGAACCCGTGGCGGTGGTGCCGTTCGGGGCGATCCGTGCGGTGGTGCACGGATGAGCCGCAGGTGCGGGCCGTCGTACCGATCAGGCGGGTCAGCCGCGTGGCTCCTCGACGTCGGCCTCGGTGAACGGGTGCTGGCGCACGAACGACCGGGTCTCCTCGTAGGAGCGCTGGATGAACGCCTCGAGCTCGCTGGCCTCGACCCGCCACTGGCCGCGGCCGCCGATCTTGATGGCCGGCAGCTCCCCACGCCGGACCAGCGCGTAGACCTGCGCCGTGGAGGTGTTGAGGATCTCTGCGACGTCGGCGAGCTGCAGGAAGCGCGGAGTGGCGGGTCCGGGGCTCATGGTGCCGATTGTGCCACCGTCGGCGTGCGTTCCCGCACGGTTGCTGCCGTTTGCCTGTGGACGGAGTCTGGCCGGGAGGGTGTCGGTACCGCCATGATGGCCCCGTGAACGCAGCCAGGCACTCGGCACCGCCGCCGGGGGTGACCGCCGGTGCCGCGGACCGTGTCACCGACCCTGCCGCTGGCGGAGTCCCGCCGAGCCCGGCGGCACGCCGGGTGGCCCGCCCCTCCTGGCGCGACCCGCGGCTCCTGGTCGGGCTGGTGCTGGTGGCCGGGTCGGTGCTGCTCGGTGCCCGGATCCTCGGCGGCGCGGACGACACCGTCTCGGTGTGGTCGCTGCGCGCCGACCTGGCCGAGGGTACGCCGGTCACCGTCGCCGACCTCGAGCCGGCGCAGGTGCGGTTCGCCACCACCCGGCTGGCCGGTCGGTACCTTCCGGCCGACGCGGTGCCCGAGGGGATGGTCGTGCTCCGGGACGTGAGCGCCGGAGAGCTGCTGCCCCGCGCTGCCGTGGGCAGCGGCTCCCGGGAGCGGCTCGCGGAGCTCCCGGTGTCGGTGGCCTCCGACGCGGTGCCTGCGGGCCTGCGCGCCGGGGAGCTCGTCGACGTCTGGGTCACGCCCGCGGCCCAGGGCACGGAGCAGCGGCGAGCGGTCCGCGTCCTCGAGCAGGTCCGGGTCGTGGCCGCGCCGGACAGCTCCACCACGCTCGGTCCGGCGTCGACCCGCCAGGTGGTCGTCGGGGTGCCTGCCGACGACCAGCTCCTCGCCGAGGCGCTCGCCGGGCTCGCCGACGGCGGTGCGGTCCTGGTCAGGCGGGGCTGACCGTGCTGGGGGAGCGGGCCGGGGTCCTGGTCGCCGCCGCCGGGGCGGACTGGGAGGTCGAGGCGCTGCGGACGCTGGCCGCTCCGACGTCCGCAGCGGTGGTGCTGAAGCGGTGCGTCGACCTGCCCGACCTGCTGGCGACGGCCGCCACGGGCCAGGCCCGCGTGGCCGTGGTCGCGGCGGGGCTGCCCGGGCTGGACGTCGACTCGGTGGCCGCGCTGCGCGGTGACGGGGTCGCGGTCGTCGTGGTCACCGGGCCGAGGGACCCCTGGACCCGGACGGTCCCCGGTGTGCACGCGACCCTGGCCGAGGCGGACGTCGGGGGACTGGCCCGGACCGTCGCGGCCGCGGTGGCGGACGCAGAGGTCGACACCGCGCCCGGACCGGCTGCCGCCGCGGTGCCGGAGGCCTTCCCCGCAGAGCCGTCCGCCCCCGGCAGGGTGGTCGCCGTGTGGGGGCCCGTGGGTGCGCCGGGACGCACCACCGTCGCGGTCGGCCTCGCCGCCGAGCTCGCGGCGCGTGGGCTCGACACCCTGCTCGTGGACGCCGACGGGTACGGCGGCGCGGTGGGTCAGCACCTCGGCGTCCTCGACGAGGTCTCCGGGCTGCTCAGCGCCGTCCGGCTCGCCAACGCGGGACGGCTCGACGCGCCCCGGCTCGCCTCGGTGGCACGTCAGGTCGGGCCGGGGCTGCGGGTCCTGACCGGTCTGCCCCGTGCCGACCGGTGGGTGGAGGTGCGGCCGGCCCCGTTCGACACGCTGCTGGCCACGGCGCGCACCCTGACGTCGTACGTCGTCCTCGACCTCGGCTTCAGCCTGGAGCAGGAGCCGGCCGCCTACGGCAGCCCGGGACCGCAGCGCAACCACATGACGGTCGCCGGGCTCGACCACGCCGACGAGGTGCTGGTCGTCGGGGGCGCCGACCCGGTCGGTCTGGCACGCCTGGCACGGGGCCTGGTGGAGCTGCCGGACGTGGTGCCCGCGGCGACCACACGGGTCGCGGTGAACCGGGTCCGGTCGTCCCTCGGCTGGGGCGAGCAGGAGGTCCGGGCGATGGTGGAGGGGTTCGTCGTTCCGGCCAGCATGCACTTCCTGCCCGACGACCCGGCGGCCGCGGACCGCGCCCTGGTGGCCGGCAGGCCGGTGCGTGAGGTCGGTCAGTCACCGCTCGCCCGGGCGCTCGGCAGGCTCGCCGACACGCTCACCCAGGAGGGCGTCGGGGCCGGCCCGGCAGGGGTGCCGCCGCGCGGTCCGCTGCGGCTCAGGCGCCGAAGAGCAGGTAGAGACCGGTGACCGTGTAGAACACCATCACCACGAGCAGCGGCAGCTGACCGGTCAGCTGGCTGCGTCTGGGCAGCAGCCGCACCGCCCGGTCGTGGGCCGCGATGACGCCCAGCACGTGTCCGGTCACGACGGCGAGGACCTTGGTCACCGCCAGGAACGTCGGGTGCGACGACAGCCAGTAGTCGATCTGCAGGTCGGCGGTGCCGAGGAGGTCGGCGCCGGTGCCCATCGGGTCGCTGAGCTGGATGAGGGTCTGCTGGCCCGACTCCACGAAGTAGGTCAGGTAGTGGGCGACCATGTAGCCGACGATGATCGGCACGATCGAGTGCGCGAACAGCGCCGGGAGGTCACGGCGGCGCACTCCCTCACGGGGCCTGGCCGCCGCGGTGGAGACCACGAAGCTCACCCACACCACTGCGGTGAACGACAGCAGCACCAGCGTGTTCAGGAAGGTGACGTTCAGCGTGGTGCTCTGCGTGAACCGCAGCCACACGTTGAAGTCGCTGAAGCTGTCGAAGGCGGTGCTGCCGAAGAGCACCGCTACCGCGGCGACGAGTCCGGGGGCCGGCACGACCGCGTCGAGGTTGGCCAACGGGCTGCGGAGGACCAGCGTGCCGTCGTCCCGGCGGCCGAAGACCGACAGGTGTCCGACGAGCGTCGAGTACGCCTCGAACGGGTCGGCCCGCTCGAGCCATCGGCCGCCGAAGAGGGCACCGCCGACGAGGAGGACCGCGAGGTAGACGGCGAACCAGAGACGGACGGGTGTGAGGTACGTCGAGCCGGGGTAGACCAGCTCCAGCCAGACGAAGGCGAGCAGCCCGGCGGCGGCCGGCCAGTAGCCCACCCACCGCGGCAGGTCGTACATCCCGCGGTCCGGGTCGCCGCCGACCACCTTGCTGAACAGCAGGTGCAGCGTGCGGACCGGGCTGACCGCCTTGTAGAAGGCGCCGAAGAGCAGCGAGGCGGGGACCAGCCCGACCCACAGCAGCACGTAGACGACGCCGAACGTGGGGTTGACGAGCAGGTCCGGACCGAGCGAGGGCGGCCCAGGCGACGTAGAGGAAGAACACGAGGCCTGCCGCACGGAGGGTCCAGGCGAAGGCCGCGGAGTCGACCAGCCGGGCCAACCGGTCCGGAGCCGGGCGGCCGGAGGTCTCCGCGTCGAAGCGCGGCTCTCGCCAGGCCACCGCCAGCACGACGAACGAGACCGCGAGTGCGGCGCTCGCGCCGGCGATCGCGAACTCCGCCGGGACGGGCAGGTCCTGGGCCCCGCCGACCCCGTGCGCGAGGACCAGGCTCATCGGACCTCGAGCTGGAGCACCACCAGGCCGGTGTCGTGCTCCTCGACGTCGACCAGGCCCGGTCGGTCGATGACCAGGGTCAGCGTCGACTCGCCCTTCGCGATGTCGAGCACCTGCTCCGGGGAGGAGTGCACGTGCAGCTGGGCGGCGCGGTCCGACTCGACGTCGAGGGTGAGCGTCCTCGCCCGCCTGGACCTTCACGCGCATCCCGTTCGGCTCGATCCGGTCACCCTCGATCTCGATGTCGATCGCCTCGGGGGAGTCGTCCGGTGTCGCGGAACCGGACGAGGGTGTCGCCGCGCCGGTCGACTCGCCGGTGGCCGGATCGGCTGTCGCCGGAACGGTCACCGAGGTCTCCGCGGTGGGGGTCTCGTCGCCGCCGGCACATCCGGCCAGGACGGTGGTGGCGACGACGGCGAGGACAGCGAGGGCCCGGCGCATGCACGGCCTCCTTGGGGAGAACAGGGTCGGACGAACTGGCCACCAGGGTCCCACGTGGCCGGACCCGGTCCGGCACGGGCCCGGAGCGCCCGAGCGACGACCGATAGCCTGGGCAGGCCGAAGCCTGCGGCCGTGCAGAGGAAGGGATACCGATGAGCGAGCGGCTCCGCCCCGCGGACCTGGCGTTCCTGGCCGACGAGAGCGCCAGCTCGCCGATGCACAACGCCACGCTGGAGGTGTTCGAACCCTCCACCGACGGGTTCGACTACGAGAAGCTGCTCGCCGTCATCGCCGACCGGATCGCGTTCGTGCCGAGGTACCGCCAGCGGATCCGGACCGTGCCGGGCAGGCTCGCGAACCCGGTCTGGGTGGACGACGACGACTTCGACCTGACCTACCACGTCCGCCGCTCCGCGCTGCCGCGGCCGGGGTCGATGGAACAGCTGCGCGAGCTGGTGGCCCGGCTGATGTCGCGCCGGCTGGACCGCAACCGCCCGCTGTGGGAGGTCTACCTGGTCGAGGGGCTCGAGGGCGGGCGTTTCGCGATCCTCGCCAAGTCCCACCAGATCCTCGTCGACGGGGTCTCCACCGTGGACCTCGGACAGGTGCTCCTCGACGTCGACCCCCGGCCCAAGGACGTCGTGCACGACCACTGGCGCCCGGCCCGCGAGCCGGGCCCCCCGGCCCTGCTCGCGGAGGCGGTGACCGAGGCGGTCCGGCACCCGGTGCGGGTGGCCGAGACCCTGCGCGCCAACGTCGGCGCGGGCGGCCGGGTCGCGGGTGCGCTCGGGCGGGCCGCGGTCGAGACCGCCGGGGTGCTGTCCAACCGGCGCCACACCCCCGAGACCCCGCTGCACGCAAGGCTGTCGGAGCAGCGCCGGTTCGTCACCGTGCGCACCGACCTCCAGGACTACCGCACGGTCCGGCGGGTCCACGGCGGGACCGTCAACGACGTCATCATGGCCACCGTGGCCGGTGCCATGCGCGCCTGGTTGATGACGCGGGCCGAGCCGGTCCACGGCAGCCGCAGCCTGCGTGCCCTCGTGCCGATGAGCGTGATCGACCACGAGCTCGAGCCGACCTCGCTCGGCAGCCAGGTGACCGGCCACCTGGTCGGCCTCCCGATCGGCGAGACCAGCCCGGTGGTGCGGCTGCACCAGGTGTCCTACGCCTTCAAGGCGCACAAGGAGACCGGGATGGCGGTGGCGGCGGACCGCCTCGCCGACGTCGCGGGCTTCGCGCCCACCACGTTCCATGCCCTGGGGTCGCGCGTGGCGGCGAGCCAGGCGCGGCGGTCCTTCGACCTGGTGGTCACCAACGTGCCCGGGCCGCAGTTCCCGTTGTACGCCGCCGGCGCCCAGATGCTGGAGAGCTACCCGGTCCAGCCGCTGCTCCCCGGGCACGCCCTCGCGATCGGGGTGACCTCCTACGACGGGGGCGTCCACTACGGCATCACCGCCGACCGGGACGCGCTTCCCGACGTCGAGGTCCTCGGCCAGTGCGTGGAGGAGGCCCTCGCCGAGCTGGTCGACAGCGCCAGCGACGCCCGGCCCCGGGCACCCCGTGGGCGCACGTCGGGTGCCTCCCCCCAGCCCCGACCGGCGCGGCCACGCGGCGGCAGGAAGGACAGGTCATGAGCATCCGCGTCTACGTCCCCTCGACCACCGGGCGGCTGCGTGAGCTGCTCGTCGCCGGCGGCCTCGGCCCGGCCCCGCTGCGTGCCCACGCGGTCACCGAGGAGCTCCAGGCGGCGCTCCGGGAGGTCGGCGAGGAGGAGTGGGAGTACGACGCGCTCATGTCGGCCGCCCAGGACTCGCTGGGGCTGATCGACCAGGGCGACCGTCCCCTCCGCGTGGTCGTCGTCGGCGAGGCGCAGGCGGTGACCCGGCTCGAGGAGGGCGAGGAGAGCCTCGTGGAGGTCGACACCGCCATCCCGCTCGCCAAGGTCGCCGCGGTGCACGTGGACTCGCCGGACGCGGCCGGGACGGTGGCGGCCGCCCGCGACGCCTGGGCGGCCGCCCAGGACGGTGACGCGGACGCGCAGGAGGTCGTCGACGCGTGCCTGGACCACGAGCTCGGCTGGTACGCCACCCAGGAGGTCGCGAACCTCGTCGAGGGCTGAACCGGTTCCCTCGATGACTTGGGAGTAACCCAGAGGGTCTGACACGATCGGTCCATGGACGCGATCACCCAGACACCTGCGCCGGTCAACGAGCCGAACCTCAGCTACGCGCCGGGGAGTCCCGAGCGTGCCGAGCTGGAGGCCGAGCTGCAGCGGCAGGAGGCCCGCGAGCTCGAGCTGACCGCCACGATCGGCGGTGAGAAGAGGATGGGCGGCGGCGCGGAGATCTCCGTGGTCCAGCCGCACGACCACCAGCACGTGCTGGGCGTGATGCGGAGCGCCACGCACGCCGACGCGGAGGCCGCGGTCGCGGCCGCGCAGGAGGCGGCACCGGGCTGGCAGGCGATGTCGCTGGACGACCGGGCGGCGGTCCTGCTCAAGGCGGCGGACCTGCTGGCCGGTCCGTGGCGGCAGCGGCTCAACGCGGCGACGATGCTGGGCCAGTCCAAGACCGCGTGGCAGGCCGAGATCGACTCGGCGTGCGAGCTGATCGACTTCTGGCGGTTCAACGCCCACTACGCCAAGCAGATCGCGGCCGAGCAGCCGATCGCGAACGCCCGCGGGGTGTGGAACCGCACCGACCACCGTCCGCTGGAGGGGTTCGTCTACGCGATCACGCCCTTCAACTTCACCGCGATCGCGGGGAACCTGCCGACGGCTCCGGCGCTGATGGGCAACACGGTGCTGTGGAAGCCGTCGCCGACCCAGCAGGTCGCGGCGCACCTGCTGATGGAGCTGCTGGAGGAGGCCGGGATGCCTCCGGGGGTGATCAACATGCTCCCCGGTGACGGGATCGCGGTCTCGGAGGTGGCGCTCGAGCACCCGGACCTGGCCGGGATCCACTTCACCGGCTCCACGCCGACCTTCCAGTACCTGTGGCAGACGGTGGGGCAGAACCTGAAGAAGTACCGTGCCTACCCGCGGCTGGTGGGGGAGACCGGCGGCAAGGACTTCGTGGTCGCGCACCCCTCGGCCGACGCCGACGTGCTGCGGGTGGCGATGCTGCGGGGCGCGTTCGAGTACCAGGGCCAGAAGTGCTCGGCCGCCTCCCGTGCCTACGTCCCCCGGTCGCTGTGGGCCCGGATGCGCGAAGACTTCCTCGCCGAGGTCGAGTCGATCCCCGCGGGGGACGTCACCGACCTGTCGAACTTCATGGGCGCGGTGATCGACGAGCGCGCCTTCGCCAAGCACAAGGCCGCGATCGAGCGGGCCAAGGAGTCCCCCTCGCTGGAGATCGTCGCCGGCGGCCAGCTCGACGACTCCAAGGGCTGGTTCGTCCGGCCCACGGTGATCGAGGGCGGGGACCCCACCGACGAGATGTTCGCTACCGAGTACTTCGGCCCGATCCTGTCGGTGCACGTGTACGACGACGCGGAGTTCGAGCAGGTCGTGGACCAGATGGAGTCGTTCGCGCCCTACGCCCTGACCGGGGCGGTCATCGCCCAGGACCGCCGTGCGGTCGCCTGGGCGGCCGAGAGGCTCCGGTTCGCCGCGGGCAACTTCTACGTCAACGACAAGCCGACCGGCGCGGTCGTGGGGCAGCAGCCGTTCGGCGGCGCCCGGGCCTCGGGCACCAACGACAAGGCCGGAGCGGCCTCGAACCTGATGCGGTGGACCTCGCCGCGCTCGATCAAGGAGACCTTCGACCCGCCGAAGGACTACCGCTACCCCCACATGGGCTGAGGACACGTGCGCGGACCCCGTCCGGTGGGACGGGGTCCGTGCGACCGCCTCGGGGCAGGAAGGCCTCCCGCGCCTGATCCTCACCGTCGATGCCGATGTCCACGTCGAGGCACAGCGATGCCGCCGAGGTGGCACGGCGCACCCGGGCTGTCCCACGGCTTCGGCGGTCGCGCACAATGGCGGTATGAGCCCCTTGACGCTCGCCCCGCTGCACTTCGGCTCGCTGCACGCCTACGAGACGGCGCTGCTCGCCCTGCTGGCGTTCGGCCCGTTCGTGGTGCTCGCCGTCGTGGTGGTCGTGCTGCGGCGCCGCGACGCCGAGGCCGACGAGCAGGAGCAGTAGCGCGCCCTAGCGACCGGCGAGCCAGGCCGCGCCCACGCGGTGCTCGGCCTGCAGGGCGTGCTCGAGCAGCTCGCCGATGAGCACCTCGATCTTGCTGCCGACGAGCGGGATCGAGACCTTGATGTCCCCGGTGACGGTCTCGAGCGTCCCGGCCCCTTCGGAGCGCAGCGAGACCGCGCCTCTCATGTGGGCCGGCCTGCCGGGGACGGTCACGTCGAGGCCGGCGTCCGTGGCGCTCGACCACTCCTCGGTCTGGACGATGTGGATCATGTCGCCGACGAACTTGCGGGCGAAGGAGGGGATCCCCTCCGCGGGCCGCTGCTGCTCCACCCGCACCGACATCGTGTCGTCGACCCCGTCGACGGCCACCGTGCAGTCGGTGGCGTGCTGGGCCTCGCAGACCTGCTCGCGAAAGCCCGGGTCACCGAGCATGGCGAAGACGTCGCCGGGCGCGGCGTCGTACCGGAGCGTGTGCTCGAACCTCATCGGTCGCCCTCCAGCCACGCGGCGGCGACCCGCTGCTCGGTGTCCATGCCCTCGATGAACAGCTGCTCGATGAGCCCCTCGAGCCTGCCGCCGATCAGCGGGATGCCGATCCGGGCCGTCCCGTCGAAGACGTAGACGGACCCGGAGCGGTGCTCGGCGAGGGAGAGCGTGCCCTGGATGTGGCCGGGCTTGCCCGGGATCTCCACCGCGATGTGCCCGGCCTCCTGCCGCGGCCAACGCTCGGTCTGGACGACCCGGGTCTCGTTGCCGACGACCTTCTTGGCGAAGCCCGGGACCCCCTGGGTCTGCTGCAGCATGTCCACCGCGACGACGAGCTCCCCGTCGGCCTCGTCGACGGTGACGTCGTGCGAGAGGGTGTCCATCGCCTCGCACACCTTCGCCCGGAACGTGGGGTCTGCCCGCATCAGGTACACCTCGGACGGAGGCGCGGCATAGGTCAGCTGGTGGCGGATCTTCATGGCGCCCCATCATGACGTACCGGCCCGGCCATGACTACGCTCCGCCGTGTGACTTCCAACCCGTCCTCCGTGCCGGGCCGCGCCGCCGTCGGCGACTGGGGCGGCACCGACATCGCCTTCGGCGAGCACGGTGCGCGCCTGACCTACGGCAGCTACCTGGCGCTCGAGCAGCTGCTCACCGCACAGCGGTTCGAGTCCGATCCGCCCGCGCACGACGAGCTGCTGTTCATCACCGTCCACCAGGTCTACGAGCTGTGGTTCAAGCAGCTGCTCCACGAGGCGACCGCCGCGCGCGACGCCATGCTCGGGCGCGACACCGGCGCGGAGCCGGCGTCCGCGGCGGGTCCGCAGCGGCTGTGGTGGGCCCAGCACCTGCTCGGCCGGATGCACGCCGTCGAGCGGATCCTCGTCGAGCAGGTCGACGTGCTGGAGACGATGACCCCGCAGGACTTCCTGCAGTTCCGGCAGGCGCTGGCCCCGGCGAGCGGGTTCCAGTCGGTGCAGTACCGCGAGCTGGAGTTCCTCTCCGGAGCCAAGGACCCCACCTTCGTGCAGCGGTTCAAGGGGCTCACCGACGGCGAGCGGGACCGGCTGCGCCGCCGGCTGGAGGAGCCGACCCTGTGGGACGCGTTCCTCCACGTGCTGCGGGAGCGGGGGCTCGCCGCGGACACCGACGAGGAGGTGACCGAGTCGGTACGACGGGCCGCGCACGACCGGGCGACGTACTCCGACGTCTGGGCCCTCGCCGAGGCGCTGCTGCAGCACGACGAGCTCGCCGCGGCGTGGCGGGCGCGCCACGTGGTGATGGTGGAGCGGATGATCGGCACGAAGACCGGCACCGGGGGCTCCTCGGGAGCCGGCTACCTGAGGTCCCGGCTGCCGCTGCAGTACTACCCGCTGCTGTGGGAGCTGCGCTCGCACCTGTGACCGGTGGACACGCGAGGCGCGGCGTCGTTTGGCGGCCCACCGGACACACTCAGTAAGGTCGGGACAGGCGGTACAACGGCGTGCCGCCCGGAGCGACCCAAAGGTTGATGCCTCGTGCGCACGATGCTGGACGACAGCAAGGACGAACTGCTCGCCAAGGCGGCGAGGTCCGGTGCGAACCGGAAGGGCGCCAGCGCCCCGCCCGGCGCCGGCGTCGACGGCTTCCTGAGGTGCTACTACCGCCACGTGGCCCCCGAGGACGTCCTCGACCGGAGCGAGGACGACCTCTACGGCGCGGCGATGAGCCAGTACCGGATGGCGACGCACCGACCGCAGGGCACGGCCAACATCCGGGTGCACACCCCGACCGTGGCCGACCAGGGCTGGGCGGCCGAGAGCCACACGGTCGTCGAGGTGGTCACCGACGACATGCCCTTCCTCGTCGACTCGGTCACCATGCTGCTCAACGAGTCGCACCACTCCGTCCACCTCGTCGTCCACCCGCAGCTGCTCGTGCGTCGTGACGTCACCGGCGAGCTGGAGGAGGTCTACACCTCCGAGGCCGTCGACGGCCCGGGCAAGGACATGCAGCACGACGTGTTCCGCGAGTCGTGGATGCACATCGAGATCGACCGGGAGACCGACCCCGAGGACCTCGCCCGGATCGAGCAGGAGCTGGCCAAGGTGCTCCGGGACGTCCGCGAGGCCGTCGAGGACTGGGAGCGGATGCACGCCCAGGCCCGGCAGATCGTCGATGACCTCGAGAAGGACCCGCCGCCGCTGCCGGAGAACGAGATCGCCGAGGGCAAGGCACTGCTCGAGTGGCTGGCCGACGACCACTTCACGTTCCTCGGCTACCGCGAGTACCGCCTCGACACGGACGGCGAGGACGACGTGCTGCGTGCGGTGCCCGGCACCGGCTTCGGGATCCTGCGCGCCGACCAGGACATGTCCCCGCACGCGGGGAAGCTGCCGCCCCTGGTGGCCGCGAAGGCCCGGGAGAAGACCCTGCTGGTGCTGGCGAAGGCCAACTCCAAGGCCACGGTCCACCGCGCGGTGCACCTGGACTACATCGGGGTGAAGACGTTCGAGGACGGCGAGGTCGTGGGGGAGCGCCGCTTCGTCGGGCTGTACTCCTCGGCGGCCTATACCGAGTCCCTCACCCGCATCCCCGTGCTGCGGGACAAGGCGCACCAGGTCGTGGACCAGGCCGGGTTCGACCCGATGAGCCACACCGGCAAGGCGCTGATGGACGTGCTCGAGACCTACCCCCGCGACGAGCTGTTCCAGACCCCGGTCGAGGAGCTGGTGCCGATCGCGGAGGCGGTGCTGCACACCCGCGACCGCCGCCAGCTGCGCCTGTTCGTCCGTCGCGACGTGTACGGCCGGTTCCTCTCCTGCCTGGTGTACCTGCCGCGGGACCGGTACAACACCGCCGTCCGGGAGCGGATCTCCGCGATCCTCAGGGGCCAGCTGGGCGGGGAGTCCGTCGAGTTCACCGCCCGGATCACCGAGTCCATGCTCGCCCGGCTGCACTTCGTGGTGCGCCCGCCGCGCGGCGAGCTCGCCGGGGACTTCGACCAGGAGGACCTCGAGCGCCGGCTCGCCGAGGCCGCCCGGTCCTGGCGCGACGACTTCCTCAACGCCGTCCACACCCAGTACGGCGAGGAGCAGGGGTCGCGGCTGGGCAGGGTCTACGCCGACGCCTTCCCCGAGGCCTACAAGGAGGACTTCCCGCCGCGCGCCGGCGCGGTCGACCTCGGCCGGCTGGAGGCGATCGACGGCGAGGAGGGCCTGTCCCTGTCGCTCTACGAGTCGATGGACGCCGCGCCGGGGGAGGCCCGCCTCAAGATCTTCCGGATCGGGTCGCCGCTGTCGCTGAGCCAGGTGCTCCCGGTCCTCTCGGCCATGGGCGTGGAGGTCGTCGACGAGCGTCCCTACGAGCTCGAGGGCCTCGTGCGCGAGTCGCACGTCTACGACTTCGGCA
Organism: uncultured Actinomycetota bacterium; assembly: GCA_963747975.1. Lineage (GTDB taxonomy): Bacteria > Actinomycetota > Actinomycetes > Propionibacteriales > Nocardioidaceae > Nocardioides_C. The sequence goes on along the minus strand of CAVVHI010000003.1, from coordinate 491,059 downwards.
TGCGCTACCTGCGGAAGATGCCGGCCAACGCACGGGAGCTGTTCCAGGACACCGTCGCGGCGGTGTGGGAGGGCAAGAACGAGACCGACGGCTTCAACGCCCTCGTGCTCGCCGCCGGGCTGACCTGGCGGCAGGTGGTCGTGCTGCGCGCGTACGCCAAGTACATGCGCCAGGGCGGCACGCCCTTCGCGCAGGACTCGATCGAGGACGCGCTGCGCGGCAACGTCGACATCACCCGGCTGCTGGTCAGGCTCTTCGAGACCCGGTTCGACCCCGGTCGCGACGGGGACCTGTCCGCGGACAGCGAGAGCCGCGTCGCCACGCTCACCGAGCTCGAGGAACGCATCGACTCCGCGCTCGAGGAGGTGGCCAGCCTCGACCACGACCGGATCCTGCGCTCCTACCTCGCGGTGATCAAGGCGACGCTGCGCACGAACTTCTACCAGCACGGCGACGGCGGCGCGCCGAAGAGCCACCTCTCGCTGAAGCTGGACCCGAGTGCGATCCCCGACCTGCCCGAGCCGCGACCGGCCTTCGAGATCTTCGTCTACTCACCGCGCGTCGAGGGCGTGCACCTGCGCTTCGGCGCCGTCGCCCGGGGCGGCCTGCGCTGGTCGGACCGCCGCGACGACTTCCGCACCGAGGTGCTCGGGCTCGTCAAGGCGCAGATGGTGAAGAACTCCGTCATCGTCCCGGTGGGCGCCAAGGGCGGGTTCTACCCCAAGCAGCTGCCCGACCCGGCCGACCGGGACGCCTGGATGGCCGAGGGCGTGGCCTGCTACAAGACCTTCATCTGCGGGCTGCTCGACGTCACCGACAACCTGGTCAAGGGCGAGACCGTCCCGCCCGAGCGCGTCGTACGCCACGACGGCGACGACTCCTACCTCGTGGTGGCCGCCGACAAGGGCACGGCCAGCTTCTCCGACATCGCCAACCAGATCGCCGAGGACTACGGGTTCTGGCTCGGCGACGCCTTCGCCTCCGGCGGTTCCGCGGGCTACGACCACAAGGTCATGGGGATCACCGCGCGTGGTGCCTGGGTCTCGGTGCAGCGGCACTTCCGGGAGATGGGCGTCGACTGCCAGAACGAGGACTTCACCGCGGTGGGCATCGGCGACATGTCCGGGGACGTGTTCGGCAACGGCATGCTGCTGTCACGGCACACCAAGCTCGTGGCCGCCTTCGACCACCGCGACATCTTCCTCGACCCCGACCCGGACCCGGAGGCCTCGTGGACCGAGCGCCGGCGGCTGTTCGACCTGCCGCGGTCGACGTGGAAGGACTACGACACCTCCGTCATCAGCGAGGGCGGCGGCGTCTACTCGCGCAACCTGAAGTCGGTCAACGTCTCCAAGCAGGTACGACGGGCGCTCGGCATCGCCGACGGCAAGACCTCATGACGCCGGCCGAGCTGATCCGCGCGATCCTCGTCGCCGACGTGGACCTGCTCTGGAACGGCGGGATCGGCACCTACGTCAAGGCACGCTGGAGACCAACGCCGACGTCGGTGACAAGGCCAACGACCCGATCCGGGTCGACGGCGCCGAGCTGCGCTGCCGCTGCGTCGGCGAGGGCGGCAACCTCGGCTTCACCCAGGCCGGCCGGGTGGAGTACGCCCAGCAACGGTGGCCGGATCAACACCGACTTCATCGACAACTCCGCGGGCGTGGACACCTCCGACCACGAGGTGAACATCAAGATCCTGCTCGACCGGGTGGTCGCGCACGGCGACCTGACCGGCAAGCAGCGCAACGACCTGCTCGCGTCGATGACCGACGAGGTCGCCGACCTGGTGCTCGACGACAACTACGACCAGAACCTCGCGCTCGCCAACGCCGAGGCAACTCGTCCGGCCTGCTGCACGTCCACGAGGACTGGATGCGCCGCCTGGAGAAGGCGGGGCTGCTCAACCGCCAGCTGGAGTTCCTGCCGCGCGCAAGCAGGTCGCCGAGCGGCTGGAGCGGGGGCGAGGGGCTCACCGCGCCCGAGCTGGCGGTGCTGCTGTCCTACACGAAGATCGTGCTCGCCGACGAGCTGATCGACACCGAGCTGCCCGACGACCCGTTCCTGCGCAGCGACCTGTTCAGCTACTTCCCGAGCAAGATGCGCCAGCACTACCGGCAGCAGATGGAGGCAGCACCCGCTGCGCCGCGAGATCGTCGTCACCCAGGTCGTCAACGACCTCGTCAACGGCGCCGGGATGACCTACTACCACCGGCTGTCGGGCGAGACCGGGGCCCGGCCCGCGGAGCTCACGCGCGCGAACTTCATCGCCCGCGAGATCTTCGGGTCCAAGGCGCTGCTGGAGGAGATCGCCTCCTACGACAACAGGATCGACGCCGCGGTGCTGACCCGGATGCGGCTGGAGCTGCGCACCCTCGTCGAGCGTGCCTCACGGTGGCTGATCACCAACCGGCGCCCGCCGGTGGACTCCGACGCCGTCGTGGACTTCTTCGAGGTCGTCGTGCAGCGGGTGGTGGGCCGGCTGCCCGACCTGCTCACCGGACGCGAGCTCGACGCCTACGAACGGCGACGCGAGGGCCTGGTCGAGGCCGGTGTCCCCGACGACCTGGCCCGTCGGGTGGCGGTCCTGCCACCGGCGTACGCCGTCCTCGGCATCGTCGACACCGCCCACCGCGAGGGGCTCGACCCGGTGGAGGTCACCGAGCTGCACTTCGCGCTGGGCGAGAAGCTCAACCTCCCCGCGCTCGCGGTCCGGATCCTCGGCCTGCCGCGCAAGGACCGGTGGCAGACCATGGCCCGGGCCGCACTGCGCGACGAGCTGCAGTCGGTGCACGTGCAGCTCACCGGTCAGGTGCTGGCCGCGACCTCCGCCGACGACCCGGTCTCCGACCGGGTGGCGCAGTGGGAGGAGGAGGAGAGCAACGGCGTGCACAGGGCGGTGACCACGCTCGACGAGATCTGCGCCGACGACAAGGCCGACCTTGCCCGGCTCTCCGTCGGACTCCGCGTCGTCCGCACCCTGCTCACCACGCCCTGAGCGGGCCGGGTCAGCCGCCGTACTCGCGGGCCAGCCAGGCGGCACCGACGATGCCGGCGAAGTTCCGCAGCTTCGCCGGCACGATCGGCGTCCGCAGGTCGAGCAGGGGAAGGAACTTGTCCGAGCTCTTGCTGATCCCGCCGCCGACCACGAACAGGTCCGGCCAGAAGATGTTCTCCAGGTGGCTGTAGTAGCGCTGCAGCCGGACCGCCCACTGCTTGTAGGAGAGCCCCTCGCGTTCCTTGGCCGACTGCGCCGCCCGGTCCTCGGCGTCGTGGCCGTCGATCTCGAGGTGCCCGAGCTCGCTGTTGGGGACGAGGACGCCGTCGTGGATGAACGCCGACCCGATCCCGGTGCCGAGGGTGGTGAGGATGACCAGGCCCGGGACGTCCTTGGCGACGCCGTACCGCACCTCCGCGACCCCGGCGGCGTCGGCGTCGTTGACCACGTGCACGGGCCGGCCGAGACGCTCGGTGAAGAGCAGGTCGACGTCGGTGTCCACCCAGGACGGGTCGATGTTGGCCGCGGACCGCGCGACACCGTGCTGGCACACCGCGGGCATCGTGATCCCGATCGGGCTGTCGCTGCTCGCCGAGCCGGCGAAGTGGTGCGCGATCTCCTCGACGACCACGGCGACCGCCTCCGGGGTGGCCGGCCGCGGGGTCGCGATCTTGAGCCGGTCGGCGGCGAGCTCGCCCGTGGTGAGGTCGACGGGTGCGCCCTTCACCCCGGTGCCGCCGATGTCGATGCCCAGGACGGAGCCCGCGGTGCTTTCCTCAGCCATGTTTGCCTCCTCGGGACCCAACCCTAGAAGGTGGTCGCATGACGTCTCAGGGTCGCACCGACATGGAGTCCTTCGTTCTGGACCACCTCGACGAGGAAGCGCTGGTCGAGGACCTCGCCACGCTGGTCCGCCTGCCGAGCCTCGCCGGGTCGGAGGCGGAGGTGCAGGTGCAGGACGTGTGCGCCGAGATCCTGCGCAGCCAGGCCGCGGCCGTCGACCGGTGGGAGATCGACCTGGCAGAGCTCCAGGAGGACCCCTGGTTCCCCGGCTCCGAGGCGCACCGTGACCGCGCGGTCGGCGTGGTGGGCGTCACCCCGGGCGACCCGTCCCCGGCCCTGGTGCTGCAGGGTCACCTCGACGTCGTGCCCCCGGGTGACCCGGAGACCTGGCAGGGGATGGACCCCTTCTCCGCCGAGATCCGCGACGGCGCGCTGCACGGGCGCGGGGCCTGCGACATGAAGGCCGGGGTGGCGGCGAACCTCGCGGTGCTGCGGACGCTGCGCGCGTCCGGCGTCCAGCTCGAGCGGCCGCTCGCGGTGCACTGCGTCGTGGGGGAGGAGGACGGCGGGCTCGGGGCGTTCGCGACGCTGCGCCGGGGCCACCGTGGCGACGCGGCCGTGATCACCGAGCCCACCAGCGCCCGGATCGTCACCGCGACGGCCGGGGCGCTGACGTTCCGGGTCGAGGTGGCCGGCCGCTCGGCGCACGGCAGCATGCGCCGCGAGGGCGTCAGCGCCCTGGAGGCGTTCCTGCCGGTCTACGAGGCCCTGCGCGAGCTCGAGCGGCAGCGCAACGTCGACCCGGACCCGGTGTTCGGAAGCGACCTGCCCTACGCGCTCTCTGTGGGCATGGTGCAGGCCGGCGACTGGGCGAGCAACGTCCCCGACAAGCTGACCGCCGAGGGTCGGCTCGGTGTGCAGCTCGACGAGGACCCCCGCCAGGCGCGACTGGCGCTCGAGGACGCCGTGGCCGAGGTGAGCGCCAAGGACCCGTGGCTGCGCGAGAACCGGCCGGTGGTCACCTGGCCCGGCGGCCAGTTCGCCAGCGGCCGGATCGACTCCGACCACCCGCTCGTCGACGAGGTGGTGGGCGCGGTCCGCGACACCGGCGGTCCGCTGCCGGAGCTCGGCGGTGAGGTCTACGGCAGCGACCTGCGGCTGTACGCCGGCATCGGCGGGATCCCCACGCTGCACTACGGTCCGGGCGACATCCGGGTCGCCCACGGTCCGCAGGAGAACGTCGACCTCGAGGAGCTGGCCCAGGTGACCCGTGCGCTGGTCGTCCTCGCGCTGCGCCGGTGCGGCGTCCGCGCGTGAGCCCGGGGTGGCCTGCGTCACAGTACGGCGGAGCCCGCCCGCCGGTGCCGCTACGGTGTCGGCCATGGACGACGACGTGCTGTTCGCGGGGGTCGCGGCGCTGGCCGACCGCACCAGGGCCGGGGACATCTCCGCCACGGAGCTGACGCGGGCGTTCCTGGCGCGGATCGACGCCGTGGACGGCCGGCTGAACGCGTTCACCACGGTGATGCGCGAGGAGGCGCTCGCCGAGGCCGGCGTCCGCGACGGTGTGCGCCGCGGCGGCGAGGACCTCGGGCCGCTGCACGGGGTGCCGGTCGCCGTCAAGGACGAGCTCGACGTCGCCGGGCAGGTGACGACGTTCGGGGGACGGGGCAACAGCCACCCTGCTCCTCGCGACTCCGAGGCCGTGCGCCGGCTCCGCGAGGCCGGCGCGGTGGTGGTCGGCAAGACCGCGATGCCGGAGTTCGGCCAGTGGCCCTACACCGAGTCGGTCGCCTTCGGCCTGACCCGGAACCCGTGGGACACCACCCGGTCCACCGGAGGCTCCAGCGGCGGCACCGCGGCCGCGGTCGCCGCCGGGCTCGTGCCGTTCGGCCTGGGCGGGGACGGCGGTGGGTCGATCCGGATCCCCGCGGCGGCGTGCGGCCTCTTCGGCCTCAAGCCGCAGCGCGGGCGGGTCAGCAGCGACCCCCACGAGCACCTGTGGTGGGCGCTGGGCACAGCCGGCCCGCTGACGCGCAGCGTCCTCGACAGTGCGCTGGTGTACGACGTCATCCACGGCGCCCTGCCCACCGACCGGTTCCACGCCGAGGGACCGGCCATGTCCTTCGTCGAGGCCGCCCGCGCCCCGATGCGGCCCCTCCGGATCGCGTGGTCGACGAAACCGGTGACGGTCGGGGTGCGGCCCCACCCCGAGCACGTGCAGGCCGTCCGGGACACCGCCGAGCTGCTCGCGGGCCTCGGGCACCACGTCGTCGAGGTCGATCCCGGCTACCCGGACCCGACCGCCGCCTTCGTCCCGCAGTTCTTCGCAGGCGTCGCGTCGGAGGCGCAGGTCGTCGAGCACCCCGAACGGCTCGAGCGCCGCACCCGCGAGACGCTCCGTCTCGGGGCGTGGGTGCGTCCCCGTGTCGTGGAGTGGGCGATGAGGCAGGGGGAGAAGGTCGCCCGGAAGGCCCAGGCGGTCTTCGAGCGGCACGACCTCCTGCTGACCCCGGCCATCGCCCACCGGCTGCCGGAGGTGGGGATCCTCGACCGCGCCGGTGCGCTGAAGGCGTCGCTGCTGGCGATGCCGATGATCGCCTACACCGCGTTGTGGAACGTCACCGGGTACCCCGCCGCGTCGGTCCCCGCCGGCTTCGGGAGCGACGGGCTGCCCCTCGCCGTACAGCTCGTCGGCCGGTCGCACGACGAGCCGACGATCCTCACCGTCGCGGCCCAGCTCGAGCGTGCCCGGCCGTGGGCCGACCGAAGGCCCGCGCTGTGACCGGCCTGCTGACCACTCCCAGGGCGGTGGTGCGCCGGGCCGTCGGGCTGCTCCCGGGGGTGGCGCTGCCCAGCCCGCTCGCCGGCCGGACGGTGCTCGTCACCGGCGCCTCCTCGGGCATCGGCGAGGCCACCGCCCGGGCGGTCGCCGCGCGCGGAGGTCGCGTGCTGCTCGTCGCCCGGCGGGCCGACCAGCTGGCCCGGGTCGCGGCCGGGATCGCGGAGGCCGGCGGGAGCGCCTACGTGTACCCGTGCGACCTCACCGACGCCGAGGCCGTCGACCGGATGGTCGCGCAGGTGCTGCTCGAGCATGGCGGCGTCGACATGCTCGTCAACAACGCCGGCCGGTCGATCCGCCGCTCACTGAAGCTGTCCTACGACCGGGTGCACGACGTCGAGCGCACCATCGCGGTCAACTACGTGGCACCGGTGCGGCTGATCCTCGGCCTGCTGCCGCAGATGGTCGAGCGCGGCGACGGCCACGTGGTGAACGTGCTCACCTGGGGGGTGCAGGTCAAGGCCCCGAAGTTCGCGCCGTACATCGCCTCCAAGGCGGCACTCGACGTGTTCAGCCGGATCGCCGGCCGGGAGCTGTACGGCGACGGCATCACGTTCACCAACATCCGGTTGTCGCTGGTCCGCACCGACATGATCGGGCCCACCGACGCCTACCGGCGCTCCCCGGCGATGAGCCCGGAGCAGGCGGCGGCGAAGGTGGTGCGCGCCCTGGAGGACCGGCCGCTGACCGTCGACACGCTCGTCGGCTCGGTCTCGGAGGTGCTCAACCTGCTCCTCCCGCGGCTCTCGGACCTGGTCAGCCACACCGCGGCGAACCGGTTCCCCGACTCACCCGCGGCCGTGCAGCACCTGCGCCCCGGGACCTCGGACCGGACCGGCCGGCCCGCCACTCCCTGACCATCCTCCGGGACGGAGCGGGCGACTCAGCTGGCCTTCTTCGCGGCCTTCTTCGCGGGCTTCTTCGCCGGTGCCTTCTTCTTGGCCGGCCCCTTCTTCTCCGTCGACTTCGACGCCGACTTCGACGCCGACTTCGACGCGGTCTTCTTCGCCGGCTTCTTCGCGGCGGGAGGCTTCTTCCCGGCCGCGGGCTCCTCCGCCGGCTCCGACTCCTCCGGGGAAGCCGCCTCACCGCGCGAGGAGCGTGCGGCGTCGACGCTGCGCTGGAGGGCGGCGAGCAGGTCGACGACCTCGCCCTTCTTCGGCTCCTCCTTCTCCACGTGCGTGACCTCACCGCCGGCCAGCTTGGCCCGGACGAGCGCCTCGACGGCTGCGGCGTAGTCGTCCTCGTACTCACTCGGGTCGTAGTCCCCGGCGAGCGTCTCCACGAGCATCCGCGCCATCTTCAGCTCCTGCGGCTTCGCGGCGTCCTCGGTGGCGCCGAGGGTGCCGAAGTCGGGCTGACGGACCTCGTCGGGCCACATCATGGTCTGCAGCACCAGGACGTCGTCGCGGACCCGGAGGACGGCGGTGGTCATCCGGTTGCGCAGCGACACGGTGACCACGGCCATCCGGTCGGCCTCGCGGATGGCCTCGCGCAGCAGCGCGTAGGGCTTGGCGGCGGCCTTGTCAGGCTCGAGGTAGTAGGACTTCTCGAACAGGATCGGGTCGATCTGGTCGCTCGGGACGAACTTCTCGACCGAGATCTCGCGGCTGCTCTCCGAGGGCAGCTCGGCCAGGTCCTCGTCGTCGAGGACGACCATCTGCCCGTCCTCGGTCTCGTAGCCCTTGGCGATGTCGGCGTACTCGACCTCCTCGCCGTCGATGCTGCACACCCGCTTGTACTTGATCCGGCCGCCGTCCTTCGCGTGCACCTGCCGGAACGAGATGTCGTGGTTCTCCGTGGCGGCGTACAGCTTCACCGGGACGCTGACCAGGCCGAAGGACACGGCACCCTTCCAGATGGCGCGCACGGCAGCTCCTCTCGTCCAGCGGTGCGACACGGCGGATCTCGTAAGTCAGGATGGACCCATGCGACCGATGCTGGCTAGTCGAGGCACCTCGGTACCCCAGGCGGGTGAATGGATTCACGAGGTGAAGTGGGACGGGATGCGGGTGCTCGCCGAGGTCCGCGACGGCGTCCTCACCCTGTGGTCGCGCAACGAGAACGACGTCACCGTGAGCTTCCCGGAGCTGGCCGACGTCGGGGTGCTGGAGGCGCACGACGTCCTCCTCGACGGGGAGATCGTCGCGATGTCGGGCGGGATCCCGACGTTCGCGGCGCTCGGGGACCGGATGCACGTGGGCAACGCCGCGCGGGCCCGTCGGCTCGCCGCGGCCAACCCCGTGACGCTCGTGGTCTTCGACGTGCTCCGCCTCGACGGCCGCGACCTGGTGTCGGACCCGTGGGACAGGCGTCGTACGGCGCTCGAGGGGCTGGGCATCGGAAGCGCGCACTGGCAGGTGCCCCCGGTGTACGACGACGGGCAGATGCTGCTCGAGGTCACCGGGCAGCAGGGCCTCGAAGGGATCATCAGCAAGCGGCGCTCCTCGCCCTACCGGCCCGGACGCCGGAGCAAGGACTGGCTGAAGTTCCCGCACCGGCCGACGCTGTCCTACGTCGTCGGCGGCTGGCGCCGGGAGACCGGCAGCGACAGCCGGCTGGGCGCGGTGCTGGTCGGGTCCCCGACCCGTGACGGGCTCAGCTACCGCGGGAGGGTCGGCAGCGGGATCACCGGCAAGGTCGCCGAGGGCTCCTCGACGTCCTCGAGCCGCTGCGCCTCGGAACGCTCGCCGTTCTGCGACGAGGTGCCGCGGGTCGACGCCACGGGTACGGTCTGGGTGCGGCCGGAGGTGGTCGTCGAGATCGCCGCGCTGGGGGTGACCGACGGCGGCCGGCTGCGGCAGCCGAGCTACCAGGGGGTCCGGTTCGACCTGGCCCCGGTCGACGTCGAGGAGTGAGCGTGGCCGAGCAGAGCGTGACCGTCGAGGTCGAGGGCCGACGGCTGCGGCTCAGCAACCTCGACAAGGTGCTCTACCCGGCGACCGGCACCACGAAGGGCGAGGTGCTCCACTACTACGCCCAGGTCGCCCCCGTGCTGCTGCCGCACCTCGCCGACCGGGCGGTGACCCGGATCCGCTGGCCCAACGGCACGGCGGAGGAGAAGTTCTTCGAGAAGAACCTGCCGGTCGGGGCGCCGGACTGGCTGCGCTCGGTGACCGTGTCCTCGACGGGTTCCCGCGGGGGCGGCGACACCATCGAGCTACCCGGTCGTCGAGGACGTCGCCGGCCTCACCTACCTGGCCAACCTCGCCTCGCTGGAGCTGCACGTCCACCAGTGGCGGTTCGGCCGCAACAACCAGCCGCGGAACCCCGACCGCCTGGTGGTCGACCTCGACCCGGGCCCTCCCGCCGGCCTCGCACGAGTGCGCGCCAGGTGGCGCTGCTCGTGCGCGACCGGCTGGCGCAGACGGGCCTGGCGACGGCTCCGGTCACCAGCGGCAGCAAGGGGCTGCACCTCTACGCCGCCCTCCCGGCGCGGCTGAACGCCGACGAGGTCCGCGACCTGGCGAAGAAGGTGGCCCAGGAGCTGCCCAGGACCCACCCGCGACCTGGTGCTGTGGCAGATGACCAAGGCGATGCGGGCGCGGCAAGGTCTTCCTCGACTGGAGCCAGAACACCCGGACGCAAGACCACGATCAGCCCGTACTCGCTCCGGGGGCGCGCGGCGCCGTACGTCGCCGCGCCCCGCACCTGGGACGAGGTCGAGGAGGGCGCGGAGAAGCCCGGCGCCCTCCAGCACCTGGCGATGGCGGAGGTGCTGTCCCGCGTCGAGGAGACGGGTGACGTCTTCGGGGACCTGCTGCACCAGGGCTGAGCCGGCCCGTCCGGCCGGCCGCGAGGCGCCCCGCCGCTCCCGAGACACGGCGGGGCCCCCGTGCGGGCCGTGCGGTCATCTACCCCCGTAGGCTCGCGGACGCATGCCTCAGCGTCGGGCCATCGGGCCGCCGTCACTCCAGCCCCTGCAGCGCACGCGCGCCCCGGCGTTCGCACGTTTCCACAGATTTCTTCCAGGGGTCTGGTCCGAGGACCAGTCCGTGGTCCAGACTCCGTGTCGACCGAGCCGGTGACGTGAGGGAGCGGGGACCATGAGCCTGACGCTTGCCGCCTACGACGACGTCGTGGAGGGTCTGGACGCCCGGCTGCGCGAGGCGGTCCGACGCGGACGGCGTGGACCCGCAGCGCGAGGTGGCGCTCGTCCGGAGCCTCGCGGTCGCATCTGGTCGCCGAGCACGACCAGCGCAGCCTGACCGGCGCCGTCGCCCCGGTCGCCGACCAGAACGACGTGGTCGAGGAGCTCGTCGCCCGGGTCGCCGGCTTCGGTCCGCTGCAGCGCTACCTCGACGACCCGGAGGTCGAGGAGATCTGGATCAACGACCCGAGCCGGGTCTTCGTCGCCCGCGCGCGGCCGCCACGAGCTCACCAGCACCATCCTGGACCGCGCGCCAGGTCGCCGAGCTGGTCGAGCGGATGCTCAAGACCAGCGGCCGACGGATCGACGTCTCCCAGCCGTTCGTCGACGCGATGCTTCCCGACGGGCACCGCCTGCACGTCGTGCTCGAGGGCATCTCCCGGGGCTTCAGCGCAGTCAACATCCGCAAGTTCGTGGTGCGGGCCGCACGGCTCTCCGACCTGGTCGAGCTCGGCAGCCTGACCGACCAGGCGGCGCGCTTCCTCGACGCGTCCGTGCGCGCCGGCCTGAACGTCGTGGTCGCCGGCGGCACCCAGGCCGGGCAAGACCACGTTCCTCAACTGCCTCGCCGCCAGCATCCCCGGCGAGGACCGGGTCGTCTCCGCGGAGGAGGTCTACGAGCTGCGGTTCAACCACCCGGACTGGGTCGCGCTGCAGACCCGCCAGCTCGGGCTGGAGGGCACCGGCGAGGTCCGGCTGCGCGACCTGGTCAAGGAGGCGCTGCGGATGCGGCCCTCGCGGATCATCGTCGGGGAGGTCCGCGCCGAGGAGTGCCTCGACCTGCTGCTCGCCCTCAACGCCGGGCCTGCCCGGGATGGCCTCCCTGCACGCCAACAGCGCCCGGGAGGCACTGGTCAAGATGTGCACGCTTCCCCTGCTGGCGGGGGAGAACATCGGTGCCCGCTTCGTCGTCCCCACGGTGGCCGCCTCGGTCGACCTCGTCGTGCACCTGGGACTGGACCGGTGGGGCACCCGCCGGGTCAACGAGATCGTCGCTGTCCCCGGGCGGGCGGAGCAGGACACGATCGAGACCGAGACGATGTTCACCCGGCGAGGCGAGACCTTGGTGAGGGCGACGGGCATGCCGCCGCGGCCCGAGCGCTACGAACGCCACGGCATCGACGTCCACGCGCTGCTGGGTGAGGCTGACTGACGTGGGCGCTCTTCTCGGACTGGTGCTCGGAGTCGGGCTGCTGCTGATCCACCGCTCCTTCGTGGCGCCGCCGCGTCCACGCGGACCCCGTCGCTCGCGCCTGCGCCCGCTGCTCCTGGCCGCCGGGGCGCCTGGTGCCTCGCCGGCCGCCGTGGTCGCACTGTGCCTCTCCTCGGCGCTGCTGTCGGGGCTCGTGGTCCAGGTGGTCTCGGGCACGTGGCCGGTCAGCGCGGCGTTCGCGCTGCTCGCCGGCTACCTCCCGATCGCGGTTCTCCAGGGCCGGGCCCGGAGACGTCAGCGGGAGCTCGCCGACGTCTGGCCGGAGGCGGTGGACAACCTCGCGTCCGCCGTCCGTGCCGGGCTCTCCCTCCCGGAGGCGCTCGCGCAGCTCGCGGTCCGGGGGCCCGAGCCGTTGCGCCCGGCCTTCGCGGCGTTCGCCGTCGACTACCAGGTCACCGGCCGGTTCGCCGAGGCGCTCGACCGGCTCAAGGACCGCCTCGCGGACCCGGTCGGTGACCGGGTGGTCGAGGGACTCCGGATCGCCCGGGAGGTGGGCGGCGGCGAGCTGGGCAAGCTGTTGCGCAGCCTCTCCGGCTATCTGCGTGAGGACGCCCGCACCCGCTCGGAGCTGGAGTCGCGGCAGGCGTGGGCGGTCAACGGAGCCCGGCTGGCGGTCGCGGCTCCGTGGCTGGTGCTGCTGATGCTCTCCTTCCAACGGGAGGTGATCGGGCGCTACTCCTCGCCGGCCGGTGTGGTGGTGCTCGTCGTCGGTGGCGCCTGCTGCCTGGTCGCCTACCGGCTCATGGTGCGGCTGGGCCGGCTCCCGCAGGAGAGGCGGATCCTCTCGTGACGCCGGCGGCGTGGGGCGCGGTGCTCGGTGGCGCCGCGGCGGTCGGGGTCCTGCTCGTCGTGCAGGTAGCCGCGGCCGGCAGGCGACCCTCGCTGGAGCAGCGGGTGCTGCCGTACCTCCGCGACCTGCCGCCGGTGGCCCGTCGGCTGCCGGCGCCCGGTGACGGGTCGGGCTCGGCGTTCGCCGTGGTCTTCGGCCCCTGGCTGCGGGCCGCGGCCGACCTCGTCGACCGGGTCCTGGGGGGCACCGCGTCGGTGCACCGGAGGCTGCAGCGGGCCGGGCTGTCGATCAGCGTGCACGAGTTCCGCGTGGAACAGGTGGTGTGGGGAATGGTCGCCTTCTCCGCCACGGCGGCGGGCTCGCTGCTCGTGGCGCTCCGGAGCCCCGGCCGGGCCGTGCCCCTGCTCGTTCTCTGCCTGGTCGCGTTCGCCACCGGAGCGCTGCTCCGGGAGAACCGGCTGACCGCTCAGGTCAAGGAGCGCGAGCGTCGGATGCTCGCCGAGTTCCCGACCGTCGCCGAGCTGCTCGCGCTCGCGGTGGCGGCCGGGGAGGGGCCGGTGTCCGCCCTGGACCGCGTGGTCAGCCGCAGCCGCGGGGAGCTCGCGGGCGAGCTGGGCCGGGTGCTCGCCGAGGTGCGCACCGGTACGCCGGTCACCCGGGCGCTGGACGACCTGGCCGCCCGCACCGGCCTGCCGGTGGTCGCCCGGTTCGCCGAGGCCGTCGCCGTAGCCCTGGAGCGGGGGACGCCGTTGACGGAGGTGATGCACGCCCAGGCGGCCGACGTGCGCGAGGCCGGCCGCCGGGCCTTGATCGAGACGGGTGCCCGCAAGGAGGTGCTGATGATGGTTCCGGTGGTCTTCCTGGTCCTCCCGGTGACCGTCATGTTCGCGTTCTGGCCAGGAGTCGTGGGCCTGCGGCTGGTGTCGCCGTGAGGCCGAGAGAGACAGGGGAAGATCGCATGACAGAGCTGTTCCGACGCTGGCTGTGGGCCGTGTCGCTGCCCGGACGCGACGAACGTGGTGACGTGCCCGGCTGGGTGCTGATCACGGTGATGACCGCCGGGCTGGTGACCGTGCTGTGGGCCGTGGCAGGCGACGCGCTCTCGCAGATGCTCACCGACGCCCTCCGGTCGGTCACCAGCTGACCGTGCCGCCGCACCGCGGCAGGGAGCACGGGTCGGCCGTGGTCGACTTCGTGCTCGTGCTCCTCGTGCTGGTGCCGCTGTTCCTGGGCATCCTCCAGGTCGCCCTGGTGCTGCATGTCCGCAACACCCTCACCTCGGCCGCCTCAGAGGGTGCGCGGTACGCCGCCACCGTGGACCGGTCCCTCGAGGCGGGGGTCGAGCGCACCAGGAGCCAGGTCGCGAGCGCCGTGGCAGGCCGCTTCGCGGAGCGGGTCACCGCCACCCGGTCCGTGCGTGACGGTGTGCCGGTCGTCCGCGTCGACGTGGTGGCCGAGGTGCCCCCGCTGGGCATCTGGGGACCGGCCGTGGAGGTCGCGGTCGCCGGGCACGCCGTCGAGGAGCCGGCGCCGTGAGGCAGCACGCCGCCCGGTCGCGCACCGACCGGGGAAGCGGCCTGGTCGAGTTCACCTGGCTGGCGATCCTGCTGCTCGTGCCGCTGCTCTACGTCGTCCTCACGGTCTTCGAGGTGCAGCGGGCGGCCTTCGGGGTGAGCACGGCGGCCCGGTCGGCCGCTCGGGCGTTCGTGCTGTCGCCCGACGAGGCCGGCGCGCACGACCGCGCGCGGCAGGCGGTCGTTCTCGCGCTCTCCGACCAGGGGCTGGACACGGGGCGCGAGTCGGTCGCGCTGCACTGCACGCCGCAGCCGGGGAACTGTCTCGCGCCGGGGTCGACGGTCCAGGTCGCGGTCGGCTACCAGGTGCCGCTGCCGCTGCTGCCGGCCGCGCTCGGCGGACAGCGGCCCAGTGTCCGGGTGCAGGCCGAGCACACCGTGCCCTACGGCACCTACCGCGAGGACCTGCCGTGACCGGGTCTCCGCGGGAGGGAACGCCGCGGCGGAACGAGCGCGGCCAGACCGCGGTGCTCATCATCGGGTTCGCCCTGGTGCTGGCCCTGATGGTGGCCGTGGTCGTCGACGCCACGGCGGCCTACCTGCGACGGCAGTCCCTGCTCACCCTGGCCGACGGGGCGGCGCTGGCGGCGGCCGACGGGATCGCGGGGGAGGAGGTGTACCTCGGGGGTCTCGGCGACGCCGCCGCGGTCGATCCTGGTGCGGCTCGCGCCCTGGCGGAGGGCTACCTCGCGCAGGTGGGCGCCGGACACCGGTACCCAGGGCTGCGGCAGCGGGTGGAGACGGACGGTCCGCGCGTCGTCGTACACCTCTCCGCGCCGCTGGACCTGCCGTTGCCCTTCCCCGGAGTGGGTGACACCGCCCACGTCCGGGCCACCGCGGCCGCCGTGTTCACGGTGGGGAACTGAGGGCTCCCGACAGGTCGGAAAAAGAATCCGTCCCCAAATGTTTGGACCACCGGGGAGCCGGACAGGATGCCCGGTGTGCGATCGGCCGCTCCACGAGACCGGCCGGAGCGCGCGACTGACGTGGTCAAGCCAACGTGCCACGAACAGATCGACGCAGAGTAGGTAGTAAGCACATGACCGCTTCGCCTGAGCTACACGAGCAGGACCTGGACATCTCCCCGGCCACCGCCGCCGGCACCGAGCCGGTGAGCGAAGCCGACCGCAGCGAGATCACGGCCCGACTGCTGGAGCAGATCGCGGGAACCACCGACGAGCTGGAGCAGAAGCGCCTCCGCGACGAGATCGTGGTGCTGAACATGGGGGTCGCCCGTGCGATCGCCTCCCGCTACCGCGACCGTGGCATCTCGCGTGAGGACCTCCTGCAGGCCGCGTACGTCGGCCTCGTCAAGGCCGTCCAGGGCTTCGACCCGACCTTCGAGAGGGACTTCCTCAGCTACGCAGTCCCCACCGTCACCGGTGAGGTCAAGCGCTACTTCCGCGACTTCGGCTGGACCGTGCGTCCTCCGCGTCGCATCCAGGAGCTGCAGGCGCAGATCTCCCGCGCCTCCAACGAGCTGTCGCAGACCCTGAGCCGCTCCCCGAAGCCCCGCGAGGTCGCGGAGTTCCTCAACATCGACGAGGACGCCGTGATCGAGGCGCTCGCCGCGGACGGCTGCTTCACCCCGGCCTCGCTCGACGTCCCCGTCGGGGAGGACGGCAGCGGCTCGCTCGTCGAGCTGCTCGGTGGTGAGGACGCCGACCTCGGCCGCGCCGAGGCACGGATCCTGCTCGGCCCGGCGGTGCGCAAGCTCAAGGAGCGCGACCGCAGGATCATCGAGCTGCGGTTCTTCCACGGCTGGACCCAGGAGCAGATCGCCCAGGACATCGGGGTGACGCAGATGCAGGTGTCCCGCCTGCTCTCGCGGATCCTCGCCGACCTGCGCGCGGAGCTCTCCTGACCGAGCGGACGCGTTCGACGCAGACGGGCGGTGACCTCTTCGGAGGTCACCGCCCGTTCGTGTCGTTCCCGCGGCCCCCGTCGCGGCTGAGCGACCGCGCGGCCGCTCAGACCATGCCGCGTCGGCGGACAGCCGGGAGCACGCCCCACAGCAGCGCGAAGGCCGCCGCCGTGACCGCGGCCGCGACGTGGGAGACGGGCGAGCCGAGCACGACGTCGAAGACCAGCCACACCACTCCGGTCATGGTCAGCGCGAGGCCGCTGAGCCCGTAGCGCGCGGACCGGTTGGCGGACTCCACGATCCACCGGCGCTCGCCCCTGCGGAACAGCGTCCGGTGGAAGGCCACCGGCGCCACGACCAGCGCGGTGGTGACCACAGAGGCGCTCAGCGTGGCCAGGTAGACGTACTTCTCCGAGGCGTCGATCTCGTGGAACCGGCCGGTGAAGGGGACGGTGAGCAGGAAACCGGTGAGGATCTGTACGCCGGTCTGCATGACGCGCAGCTCCTGGAGGAGCTCGTTGAGGTTCCGGGTCAGGCGAGTGTGCAGGTCCTCGTCCGGCTCGCCCGGCGGGTCCTGCTCGTCGGTGGACATGCCCGGGGGAAGACCGGGGTCACTGGCCATCGCGGCGTCGCTCGAGGGGCTTGGTGGCAGGGCCCTGGAGGACCGCGCCGTCGACACCGAACCGTGAGCCGTGACAGGGGCACTCCCAGGCCTTCTCGGCGCCGTTGAAGGCGACCAGGCAGCCCAGGTGCGTGCACGTGGGCGAGACCGCGTGGCGGTGCCCGTCCTCGTCGACGTAGGTGGCCCACTCGCCGTCCGCGTCGCTCACGATGCCCGCCTCGCCCGGGGCCAGGTCCTCGGCCGACCGGGTCCTGCCCAGCCTGCCCTTGACCCGCGCCCCGGCGTTCGCCGCCAGGCCGGCCACGGAGCGGGCACCGGAGGAGACCACGGTCTTCGCCTCGAGGGTCGGGTGCAGCCGGACGGGGTCGTAGATCCGCGCCCAGGGCTGGGGCCGGCCCTCGATCACGTCGCGCAGCAGCAGCCCGGCCAGCACCCCGCTGGTCATGCCCCAGGCGTTGAACCCGGTCGCGACCCAGACCCGCTTGGCGCCGGGGTGCAGCGAGCCGATGAACGGGACCTGGTCACCGCTCATGTTGTCCTGGGCCGCCCACGCGAACCGGACGCCGTCGACGGGGAACCGGTCGGTGAGCCACGTCTCGAGCTCCTCGAGGTGCCGGGGGGCGCTGGGGTCTCCGGGGGTGAACGGTGAGCCGGTGGCGATGAGCAGCCGGCCGTCCGCGTGGGGCGCACCGCGCAGCGACCGGGTGTCCTTGCTCGTCGAGACGTACATCGCCCTCGGGTCGGCCGAGTCCGGGACGACCCCGGCGACGGCGAACTCACGCTTCGGGGTGAGCCGGCTGAACAGCAGCGACCGGTCGAAGATCGGGTAGTGCGTCGCGACGACGACCTCCCGGGCGGTGACCCGGTCGCCGGCCTGCGTGGTGAGCACGTTCGGGTCGCCCTCGTGGAGCCCGGTCACCCGGGTGTTCTCGAAGATCAGGCCGCCCTCGGCGACGTACTCCTCGGCGACGGCGCGCAGGTACTTGCGCGGGTGGAACACCAGCTGGTCCTCGACCCGCACCGCCCCGGCGACGGGGAAGGGCAGGCCGGTGTCCTGGGTGAAGCTCGCCGCGAGACCGGCCCGTCGGGCGGCGTCGGCCTCCCGGCGCAGCATGTCCACCTCGTCGGCGGACTCGCTGTAGACGTAGGCGGGCTGTCGTTCCAGCTCACAGTCGACGCCGAGCCGGTCGGTCATGGCCGCCACGTGCTCCATGGCCAGCGTCTGGCTGGTGGCATAGGCCTCCGCGGTCTCCGCGCCGAGCTTGTCGGCCAGGCGGTCGTAGACCGCGCCGTGCAGCACCGACACCTTCGCCGTGGTGCCGGCGGTCACGCCGGCGGCGATCGCCCCTGCCTCGAGGACGGCGACCGAGCGACCGGTGCGCACCATCTCGGAGGCGATGCTCAGGCCGGCGATCCCGCCGCCGACCACGGCCACGTCCACGGTGATGTCGTCGGTCAGCGGAGGATGGTCGGGCGTCTCGGCAGAGACCATCCAGTAGGACGTGAGGTTCTCCAGCATCCGCGTCGGACCTTTCCTCGGTTCATCTGGCAGGGTCGCACGGTCGGCCGGGTCGTGGCCATGGGAGATGGCGCCGGTGCCGGGGAGGACCGGTACGACGTCGACGTACCCCCGGTCGGGGCGCGCATGCACCGGCGCGTCGTGGGACGCACCGCCCGATTGAGCGCCGCGTTGCCGGGTATCAGACCGGAAGCAGCCAGACGGAAGGAAGACCACGATGATGAAGAAGCTGATGTTCCTCGGCGCCGGCGCGGTCGGGTACGTGCTCGGGGCCAAGGCCGGTCGCGAGCGCTACGAGCAGATCGCCGCGCAGGCGCAGAAGCTGCGCCAGAACCCCACGGTCCAGCAGAAGGTCGACGAGGCGAAGACCCGGGCCCACGACGCCGCCGACACCGCGGTCGACAAGGCCAAGGAGAAGGCCGGCAGCGGCGACGCCTCGACGCCTGCCGGCACCCAGCCGGCGGCGACGTCGACGCCGACGGGCGCCACGGGGCCACGGTCGTTCGGCGTGGGCAACGAGGGCACCTGACAGCCTGCCGCACCGCAGCACGGGGTGCAGGGTGGCCGCCGCCTCGGCTGGGCCGCCCTGCACCGCGTCGCGTAGTCTGGCGACGTGGCAGGCCCCGACTTCGAAACCCAGATCAAGCAGCTCCAGGCGACCATGCAGACCATCGAGCAGGTGCTCGACGTCGAGGACATGCGCAAGGAGATCGCCGAGCTCGGCGAGCAGGTGGCGGCCCCGGACCTGTGGGACGACCAGGCCAACGCTCAGAAGATCACCGGACGGCTCTCGACCCTGCAGGGCGAGCTGGACCGGTTCACGTCCCTGCAGAACCGCATCGACGACCTCTCGGTGCTGCTCGAGCTGGCCCGTGAGGAGCACGACGCCGAGTCGCTGTCGGAGGCCGAGGCCGAGCTGCACCGGATCCACAAGCTCGTCGAGCTGATGGAGGTCCGCACCCTGCTGTCGGGGGAGTTCGACGCCCGCGAGGCGCTGGTGACCATCCGCGCCGGTGCCGGCGGCGTGGACGCGGCCGACTTCGCCGAGATGCTGATGCGGATGTACACCCGGTGGGCCGAGCGCAACAAGTACCCCGTGGAGGTGTTCGACACCTCCTACGCGGAGGAGGCCGGCCTCAAGTCCGCCACGTTCGCGATCCACGCCCCCTACGCCTACGGCACGCTGTCGGTCGAGGCCGGCACCCACCGCCTGGTGCGAATCAGCCCGTTCGACAACCAGGGCCGGCGGCAGACCTCCTTCGCCGCCGTCGAGGTGGTGCCGGTGCTGGAGCAGACCGACGAGATCGAGATCCCCGAGGACGAGATCCGCGTCGACGTCTACCGTTCCTCCGGGCCCGGCGGCCAGTCGGTCAACACGACCGACTCCGCGGTCCGGCTGACCCACGTCCCGACCGGCACGGTGGTCAGCTGCCAGAACGAGAAGAGCCAGCTGCAGAACAAGGCCTCCGCGATGGTGATCCTCAAGGCCAAGCTGCTCGCCCTGAAGAAGGCCGAGGAGCGAGCCCAGCTCGACGAGCTGCGCGGAGACGTCCAGGGTTCCTGGGGCGACCAGATGCGCAACTACGTGCTGCACCCCTACCAGCTGGTCAAGGACCTGCGCACCGAGTACGAGGTCGGCAACCCGCAGGCGGTGTTCGACGGCGAGATCGACGCGTTCCTCGAGGCCGGGATCCGGTGGCGCCGCGGCGCCGACAAGGCCGCGCAGAACTGACCGTCCCGGTGCCTCCCGGCGCGGTCACGCCGAGGTGCTGATCGCGGTGACCACCTCGGTGCACCACTGCTCGGCCCGCTGTACGACGTCGGCTCGGCCGTCCTGGGCCGTCGGCTGGGCCGTCGGCTCGGCCGTCGGCTCCGAGACCTCGCAGCCCATCCACGCGTCGCCGTAGAGCCCCTCCAGCCGGGCCCGGACCAGTGGCCCTTCCGTGGGCGCGCCTTCGACCTCGCACACCGAGGTCAGGCTGGGTGTGCCGAACCGGACGGAGGCCGGGAAGGCGCAGTCGCGCCCGCGGCGCGCCCGTCGTACCAGCTCCCGGGCCTCCTGCGGCAGGACCGGGCGGGCGAAGATCCAGGTCCGTGCCGCGGTCCCGTCCTTGCCGAGGTAGACGCAGCCGAACTCGTGCACGACGTCCACCCGGCCCGGCGCCACCTCTGCCGTGTCGCCGTTGCCGTAGTGGTCGGTCCCGGCCAGCGGTCCGCCGAGGGCCTGCTCGACGTCGTCGGCGGCCAGGAGCCCGCAGACGTCGGCGCGGGGGACGGCCAGCGCGCTGAGGTCGAGGTGTGCCTCCTGGGGGCCGGTTGACACCGTCGGCGAGGCGGACCCGGTCGTGGCGCCGTCCGGGCCGGCACCCGTCGAGGTGCACGCCGATGCCAGCAGCCCCGCGACGACCACGGCGGCGACGGCGCGCGGGGCGGTGAGCATGCCCCCACGCTAGCGAGCCGGGGAAACACACCCGACCGGCGTGCCGCGCCGTTGGTTGGGGGCGGTCACCTAGACTGCACTGTTGGTCGGATGCGCCGCCCCCGCCCCGTGCGGGACGCGCGTGAAGCCTCCCTGTCCCCGAGACCGGCCACCCCACGCCCGTGATTCGGTTCGAGAGTGTCTCCAAGACCTATGCCGGCCAGAGCCGTGCGGCGCTCGACGACGTCAGCGTCGAGGTCGGCAAGGGGGAGTTCGTGTTCCTGGTCGGCGCCTCCGGCTCCGGCAAGTCCACCTTCCTGCGCCTGGTGCTGCGCGAGACCCGGCCCACCCACGGCAAGGTCTACGTCGCGGGCAAGGAGATCAACCGGCTCGCCGGCTGGAAGGTGCCGGGCCTGCGCCGCCAGATCGGCACCGTGTTCCAGGACTTCCGGCTGCTGCCGAACAAGACCGTCACCGAGAACGTCGCGTTCGCGCTGCAGGTCATCGGCAAGCCTCGCTCGCACGTCAACAAGGTGGTCCCCGAGACCCTCGAGCTCGTCGGCCTCGAGGGCAAGGGCGGCCGGATGCCCGACGAGCTGTCGGGCGGTGAGCAGCAGCGGGTCGCGGTGGCGCGGGCGTTCGTGAACCGGCCGATGATCCTGATCGCCGACGAGCCCACCGGCAACCTGGACCCGAACACCTCGGTCGGCATCATGAAGCTGCTCGACCGGATCAACCGCACCGGCACCACCGTGGTGATGGCCACCCACGACGCGGGGATCGTGGACCAGATGCGCAAGCGCGTGATCGAGCTCGCCGACGGCCATGTCGTGCGTGACCAGTCCCGCGGCGTGTACGGCTACCAGCACTGACAAGGACCGAGGACCCCACTCGATGCAGCTGACCTACGTCTTCTCCGAGCTCGGCAACGGGCTCAAGCGCAACGTCTCGATGACGATCGCCGTCATCGTGACGATCTTCGTCTCCCTGACCCTGGTCGGCATGGGCCTGCTGCTCAACGCCCAGGCAGACAAGGCCGAGGAGTACTGGGGCAGCAAGCTGCAGATCACCGTCTTCTTGTGCAACGACAACTCCACCACCGCCAACTGCGTCGACGGCGAGGTCACGGCCGCTCAGAAGGACGCCATCGAGGAGGTCCTCGACGACCACCCCGAGGTCGCCTCGTGGCGCCTGCAGAGCAAGCAGGAGGCCTACGACAAGTGGCGCAGCGCCTACGTCTCGGGCGACGAGACCGAGCAGCGGGTCTACGACTCGATCCGCCCCTCCGACATGCAGGAGTCCTACTGGGTCCAGCTGAAGAACCCCGAGGAGTTCATGGGGATCAAGAGCCAGGTCTCGGGGCTGGCGGGCGTCAACACCGTCCGTGACCTGCGTGAGGTGCTGAAGCCGATCTACTTCTGGATGAACGTCATGAAGTGGGGGGCGATCGGCGTCGCCGGGTTCCTGATCTTCGCCGCCGTGCTGCAGGTCGGCAACACCATCCGGCTCGCGGCGTTCGCCCGGCGCCGCGAGATCGGGATCATGCGGCTGGTCGGCGCGTCGAGCCTCTACATCCAGCTGCCGTTCCTCATGGAGGCGGTGGTCGCGGCGGCCATCGGGGTGGCGCTGTCCGGGGCCGCGATCGGGGCGTTCATGTACTTCGTGATCTACCAGATGCTGCGGCCGACCTCGAACATCGTCGCGTGGATCGACTGGTCCGACGGACTGTGGGCGATCGGCTGGATCGCCGCGATCGGCCTCGCCCTCACCCTGGTGCCCACCCTTGCGTTGACGCGAAAGTACCTCAAGGTCTAGTAAAGCCAGTTACCTTCGAGTCGTCCCGTCTCGGGGTCCGTTCGTCGAAGGCAGACCCGTGCTACCCAGCTTCCCCAGCACCGCCCGGCGGCGGTTGGCCGCTGTGCTGGCCTCCGTCGGCCTGTTGCTGGGTGCTGTCGCCTCGCCGGCTGCCTGGGCCGACGAGCTCGACGACCGCAAGCAGACGGTCGACGGCAACATCGCCGACACCCTCGAGCACCTCGACCAGTCCGGTTCCGAGCTGATGGCTGCGACGCAGGCGCTGCAGGCCGCGCAGGCGAAGCTGGCGGTGGCCGAGGGCGACCTCGCGCGGACCCGCGGTGAGCTGGCGGCGGCGGTGGTCCTGGACCGGAGGATGCAGAAGGCGCTGCGCCGTGCGGTAGCCGACCTGCGCGTGGCCCGGGAGCAGCTGGTGCGGGGCAGGGCCGAGGTGGCCGTGCAGGAGGCGGTGCTCGGCCAGATCGCGGTGCAGAACTACCAGCAGGGCGACCCGAGCCTGCTCGGGCTGTCCATGGTGCTCACCTCCCAGGACGCCACCGAGCTGACCGGCCAGCTGAACTCCGTGCAGAACATGATCGACAAGGAGGCGGTGACGCTCGCCCGGCTCGATGCGTCCCGCGTGATCCTGCAGGTCAAGGAGCAGGAGTTCGCCGCCGCGAAGCAGGAGGTCGCCGAGAAGCGCCGGGAGGCCGCGGCCAACCTCGAGCGCAAGAAGGTCCTCGAGCAGCGGGCGGAGGAGGCGGCGCGGGCGGTCTCCCAGCTCGTGGAGGCGCGGAGCAGGGCGCACAGCGCCGCCGCGGAGGCCCGTCGGGCGGACCTGGAGATGCTGCGCGGCCTGCAGGTCGAGCGGGACCGGATCTCCGACATGCTCGCCCAGCGGGCCGAGGAGGCGCGGCTGCGTGCGGAGGCGGCGAAGATGGCCGCCGACGCGATGGCGGGCTCGACCGGGCCCATCGCGTCGAACGGCTTCCTGGACTACCCGGTGGACGGGTACATCACCTCGCCGTACGGCATGCGCCTGCACCCGGTCTACAAGCGGTGGAACCTCCACGACGGCACCGACTTCGGCGCGGCCTGTGGTACGCCGGTGTACGCCGCCGCGAAGGGCACGGTGCTCGCGACCTACTTCAACGGGGGCTACGGCAACCGGGTGATCGTCGACAACGGGTGGCACGAGGGCGTCGGCCTCGGAACGGCGTACAACCACCTCAGCGACTGGGCGGTGGAACCCGGCGACAAGGTCGGCCGCGGGGACGTGGTCGGCTACGTCGGAAACACCGGGTTCTCCACCGGCTGCCACCTGCACTTCATGGTCTTCGAGAACGGCGCCACCGTGGACCCGATGGCCTGGCTCGGTCAGCCCACCGCAGCCGACAAGCGCGCCGAGTGAACCGAGCCCCCGTCGGCGAAACCCGATTGTCGCTGCCTGACACAATCGGGGCATGGCCAAGGAGCAGGGGCGCAAGCTGATCGCGCAGAACCGCAAGGCGCGTCACGACTACCACATCGAGGACACCTACGAAGCGGGCATCGTGCTCACCGGCACCGAGGTGAAGTCGCTGCGCCAGGGCCGGGCCTCCCTCGTCGACGGGTTCGCCGAGGTGCACGAGGGGGAGGTGTGGCTGCACGCGGTGCACATCCCGGAGTACGCCCAGGGCACCTGGACCAACCACTCCGCGCGCCGCAAGCGCAAGCTGCTGCTCAACCGCCACGAGATCGACAAGATCGAGGCACGCGTCAACGAGAAGGGGCTCACGCTCGTTCCGCTCGCGCTCTACTTCAGGGACGGCCGGGCCAAGGTGGAGATCGCCCTGGCCCGCGGCAAGAAGCAGTACGACAAGCGGCACGCGATCGCCGAGCGCCAGGCCCGGCGCGAGGCCGAGCAGGTGGTCGGTCGCCGGCTGAAGGGGATGTAGTGGCGCTCACCGATGCCGAGGTGCCCGGCTGGGCGGAGCGACTCGGGATCCCCGGGCTCTACGACGTGCACGTGCACTTCCTGCCGCCGAACATCATGGCCAAGGTGTGGGCGCAGTTCGACAGCGCCGGGCCCCTGATCGGGCGTCCGTGGCCGATCGCCTACCGCGGCACCGACCAGGAGCGGGTGGAGCAGCTGCGCGCCCTGGGGGTACGCCGGTTCTCCGCGCTGCCCTACGCCCACCGGCCCGGGGTCGCCGGCTTCTTCAACGACTGGGCCCGGGACTTCGCCGCGACGGTGCCGGAGTGTCTGTGGTCCGCGACGTTCTACCCCGAGCCGTCGGCCGCGGACTACGTCACACGGGGCATCGAGGACGGCGTCGAGATCTTCAAGGTCCACGTGCAGGTCGGCAACTTCGACGTCCGCGACCCGCACCTCGACAAGGTTTGGGGGCTGCTG
The DNA here is from genome assembly GCA_963747975.1 of uncultured Actinomycetota bacterium. Taxonomy (GTDB): domain Bacteria; phylum Actinomycetota; class Actinomycetes; order Propionibacteriales; family Nocardioidaceae; genus Nocardioides_C. Next base: position 466,093 of record CAVVHI010000003.1, on the reverse strand, counting down.
GCCGAGGCAGGGACTCCGGTCGTGGTGCACGCCGGCTCCGGACCGGTCCCCAACGACCACACCGGCCCGGCGCCGGTGCGTGAGGTGCTGTCGCGGCATCCGAGGCTGACCGCCGTGATCGCGCACATGGGTGCCCCGGAGTACGAGGAGTTCCTCGAGCTCGCCGAGGACTTCGACCGCGTCCACCTGGACACCACGATGGCGTTCACCGACTTCTTCGAGGAGATGGCGGACTTCCCCGCCGACCTGCTGCCGCGGGTGCGCGACCTCGGCGACAAGATCCTGCTCGGCTCGGACTTCCCGAACATCCCCTACCCGTACGCCCACCAGCTCGACTCCCTGGAACGGCTCGGGCTGGGGGAGGAGTGGCTGCGGAAGGTGTGCTGGGAGAACCCGCTGCGGCTGGTCGGCTGAGGGTCGTCCCGCTGCTGGGTTCAGCCGGCGCGGGCGTGCGGGTCGTCGTACGGCTGGAGGACGGTGGCCAGGTGTCGTTCGGCGGCGCTGGGTCGCGGCGGGCCGACGGACCTGAGCTCGGCGAGCAGGCTGCGACGGTTGCCGGGTGGGTCGGGCGCGCGGGTGGTGTAGCTGTGCCCCGTGGGAGTGGTGACCGTGACGGTCTGGGCTGTCCTGCGCCCGGCACGCGTCGGGGTCGCCGACCAGCCGGGCGCCTCCTTGGCCTGGTTGCACAGCTCGCACAGGCCCTGGCCGTTGTCCACGGAGGTCTCTCCGCCGTCGGCGACAGGCACCGGGTGGTCGACATGCCGGATCGGGGCGTCGCACCAGGCGTTTCGGCAGACCTCGTCGCGCACCACCAGGAACCGGCGGATCCCGGCGGGGAAGAAGCGCCGGCGGGAGTCCATCGCCACGAGCTCGCCGTCGGTGGGGGAGGTGTAGAGGCGGCGCACCCAGACCTGCGCTCCCTTGGTGGCGTCCGCGGACGCCCTCAGGACGGCTCGGGCCACCGCGGCGGGGAGCGGGCCGTAGCCGGCGAGGCGGGCCGGTGTGGAGTCCTGCCCCAGCAGCGCGCCGTCGGTCATCACCAGCTGTATCTCCGCCGGGCTCCCGGTCGCCCGAGTCTGCCCGGTGACCCGCTCGACGAGCGTGTCGGCCATGATCTGCCCGCGGCTGCGGGTGTCTCCGCGGGCGCGCAGGGAGTCGGCGTGCCGCGTGAGTGCCGTGTGGACGGCGATGCCCTGCTCGGCCGGCAGGAAGCCGGTGAGATAGCTCATCGTGTCCGGCGCCGGCCGGACCGTGACCCTGCGGTCGGAGCGAGCCGTGCGGGCCCGGCGGAGCGCCGAGGCCGGGTCGAGCCGGTAGGCGATCTTGCGTGCCTCCCGCTCGACGCCGCGGTCGCCGAGCGTGTCGAGGCGGCCGGCGAGCTCCGCGTCCACACGGGCCCGGTGCACGGCGCTCAGGGTTGCGGTCTCGCGGACGATGATCGTCGCCCGCCACTCGTTGATGCGCCCGGCGGCGAGCGCAGCGAGGGTCTGCGGCATCTCGGTGACCAGTGCCCGGGACAGGCCGAGGAAGCGGTTCCCCTTGACCGGGGACTCGTGCCGGGCGAGCGCCACCTGGCTGGCGACGCCCTTTCCCTGCTTGCGCGCGGGGAGCCCCTTGGCCGCCTGCTCCCGGCGCTGGGACGCCTCGAAGGACACCGTGACCCGTGCCTGCGCGGCGGCGCAGGCACACTTCAGGGTCTCCAAGGTGGCGAGCAGGTCGACCCGCTCGGTGTCGGCGCCGGCGGTCTCGGTGCCTGACAGGCGCGCGCACAGCCGGGTCAGCTCGGCCACGGTCGGCATCGTCTCCGACCTCGTGTCGTTCATGGCGCCCCCAGGAGCCCTAGAGTCGAACACTAGTTCGAATACTTCCAGGGTTGTCGGCCGCTGTCAACGGGGGTTTGGCGGGGCCCGGCGACGGGAGGGAATAGTCGGGTGAGTCTGTCGGTTGAAGCGGGTACAGTGTCACCAGATTGACAACTCAAGAGGGGCTGATCGGTTTCGACTTGGGACGCTAGTTCCAGGGGAAGCGGGTCGAGAAGCCAAGGTCATCTCGTAAACGTTCCTTGGAAACCAATAAGTGCCGACTCTAAGCGCACTGACTTCACCATCGCTGCCTGACAGCGATTCGTGAAGGGTCAGACTGAGCGCCGCCTCCGGCTCAGATCCTGGCCTCATCAAGGAGGCTCACCGGTGATCTCCGGCCACTAGGGGTCATCGGGACAGTTTAAGTGGCTGAGTCCGTCGGCAACGTGTCTGTGCGAGTGCCGGGACTGAGAACACGTCATCACAGACTGCACCCGGAGAAGCCCTGGATCGGCGCCGAAGGACGCGGGTTCGATTCCCGCCAGCTCCACTGATCCATTCGCAGAATGCACAGAGCCCCGGCGGTCCTCCGCCGGGGCTCTGGCATGCCGCGGACCTTCGGCTTGTCCGAGGTGCCGACCTGCGGACGCACCCGTCGCCGCTCACGCACCCCTGCCCGTCGCCGCGAGGTAGGCCAGCACCGCTCGCACCCGGCGATGGTCGTCGGCGGTCGCGGGGAGGTTCATCTTGCTCAGGATGCTGCTCACGTGCGTCTCGACGGTGCGGTCGGTGAGCCAGAGCCGCTTCGCGACCGCCTTGTTCGAGCGGCCCTCCGCCATCAGCTCGAGCACGTCCAACTCACGCGGAGTCAGGGCGTCGAGCGCGGAGGACGCCTGCGCGGTCGTCACGAGCCGGCGTACCACCTCGGGGTCGAGCGCGGTGCCTCCGGCCGCTACCCGCTCGAGCGCCGACAGGAAGTCGTCGACGTCGAGGACCCGGTCCTTGAGCAGGTAGCCGAACCGGCCCTGGCCCACCAGGGTGACCGCGTGCCGGGTCTCCACGTGCTGGGAGAGCAGCAGCACCGGCTGCTCGGGACACACCGACCGCACCGCGACCGCGGCCCGGGCGCCGTCGTCGGTGTGTGCCGGCGGCATGCGTACGTCGAGCACCGCGATGTCAGGGCGCAGCGCGAGCACCTGTTCCACGGCGGCATCGGCGTCGACGGCACGCCCGACGATCTCGTGGCCGGCGCTCTCCAGCAGCGCGGCGAGCCCTTCGCGGAACAGCGCCGAGTCCTCGCCGATCACGACATGCACGGCAGCACCGCCTCCACGAGCGTTCCGCGCTGCTGGGCCGTGGCCACCTCGAGCCGGCCGCCGAGCGCCGTGACCCGATCGCGGAGGCCGGCGAGCCCAGCACCGGGACGCACCACGGCACCGCCGCGCCCGTCGTCGTGGATCCGCACCCGCACGTGCCCGTCCACCTGCGCGACGTCGACGTGGATCCGGCTGGCCTCGGCGTACCGCACCGCGTTGGTCACCGCCTCGCTGGCCACGTAGTAGACGGTCGTGGAGAGCTCCTCGGGCAGCTCGAGCGGCGCGACCTGCAGCTCGACGGGAGTCGGTGAGAGCCGGATCAGGTGCGCCAGCGCGGGGCCGAGCCCGTCGTCGAGGCTGCTCAGGCGCAGTCCGTGGGCGATCTGGCGCAGCTCGGCGACGGCGGTGCCGATCTCGGTCACCGCTTGGTCCAGGGCGTCGGTGAGGCCGGCCGCCTTGGGGTCGGTGCGCTGGAGAACCCGCAGACCCATGCCGAGGGAGACCAGCCGCTGCTGGGCGCCGTCGTGCAGATCGCGTTCCAGCCGCCGGCGCTCGTCGTACCCGGCCCGCAGCATCCGGGCCCGGCTCGCCTCCACCTCCGCCAGCGCGCGCTCGAGGGCCGTCTGGAGCCGGACCATCTCGAGCAGGAGCCCGGCGGCGTCGCCCACCTCGCGCGGCGGCGGCTTCGGCTGCTGCGGGCCGGCGACGAGCACGCCGATCGCCTCGCCACCGAGCCGGACCGGCGTGCTGCGCTCGAGCGCGTCGAGTGCCGTGCCGTCGAGCCCGAGCAGCGCGCCACCGTCGAGCGGCTGGTAGCCCACACGCAGGTCGGGATCACGCAGCGCCTGCCGCAGGGCGACCTCGATCGCCTCCGGGCGGGCGACCCCCCGGTGCACACTCTGCTGAAGCCGTTGCAACGCCTCGACGGCCCGTTCCCGTGCCGGGTACAGCCGCCGCCCCAGCCGCGCGGAGAGTCGGCGGCGGGCGGGCGGAACGGCGAGGGTGCAGAGCACCGTGACGACGACCGCGGCCGTCGTCGAGCTCTGGGCGACGACCAGTCCGGCGGCGGCGCTCGTCGCCGAGAGCACCGCGAGCAGCAGCCCGCCGAGGAGGGCGTAGGACGCGGTGGACACGATGACGCTGTCCACGTCCACCCGGTCACCGCGCAGCAAGGCCGTGGCCGCGGCGGCGGGGACCGCGAGGTACATCACGAGCAGCCCGAGCAGCGTGAGGGCGGGGCCGCCCACGACCAGATAGCTGAACCAGCACAGCAGCAACATCAGCGGCACACTGGTTCCTGCCAGCAGGATCCACCGCAGCCGCATCCGTGTCATCGGGTCGGCCCGCCGGTACCGCAACCGGACCGACACGCCGGCCGCGACGAGCCCCACCATGAACAGGGGCAGCGCGGTCCAGGCCACCACCAGTGACACGTCGTACGACGCGGGCCACAGTGTGCCGAGGGCGACCGCGCCGTTGACGACCACGGCCACCGCCGGCAGGCCGTAGGCCACGACACGCCACCGGCGTCCCGGCAGGTGTCCGTCGGGGAAGACCAGCAGCAGCATGGCCAGCGGCAGGTACAGGAACATCCAGGTGCCGGAGGTCGCCCCGTGGAAGGCGTCGCCTCCGCCAGGGAGGAGATCGGGGCGACGGGCGGCGGCTGCGGCGTACACGTCGACGACCAGGATCAGCCCCGTCACGCCGTTCGCGGCGATCAGCGGCCCGACGGGGCTCTCGGGCACGCGCCGGTTCACGGCGAACGCGAGCACGAACGACAGCGTGACGGGCGCAAGCACCGCCAGGAAGTACGCCACGTCGGCCGCCGTCGGCGACACGACCAGCGCAACGGCTCCCGAGCCCGCCAACAGTACGGCCGGCACCACAGCGGCCCTGGTGACCACACGAGGCCAACGCACCTCACCACCATACGGCGGGACGATCCGCCGCGGCTCCGTGCTGGCACGGAGGTCAGGGCCAGCGTCCGCCACGATGTCCACCACGCCGAGGGAGGAGCAGCGTGGGGTCGTCGACCGAGAGTCGGCCGGCTCTCCGATGAAAGGTCCGAGTCATGACGAGCACCTCCTTCTCCCTCGACCGGGTCGGGTCCCACGCTTCCGGCGGCCGCGCGGCCCGCCCCCGCCCCACGGCCGGATTTCGCAGGGTGGCCGGCGCGGTGGCGCTGGTCGTCGCGCCCTGGGGGTTCGTGGCGGCGAACTCGGCGTACGCCTGGGCGACGCGCAACGGGGGCGACGACTTCTCCGGCGCCCACGCCCTCGCCCTGACCGAGAAGCACGCCTCGAGCCTCGAGGTGGCGGTCTTGTCCGCGATGATCGGCTGCCTGCTCGTCGTGCCGGCGCTGCTCGCGGCGATGCGGCTGCTGCGTGACAGCGCGCCCAGGCTGTCGCTGTTCGCTGGGGCGTCGATGATCCTCGGCTACATGTGCTACTTCGGTGTGCTGACGCCGAACTTCACGACGCTGGCCATGGCGGCGCACGGCGGCCCCATGAAGGACTACGCCGCCGTGATCGACGCCTCCTCCAGCTACGGGTCCGCGGCGTTCATGTTCATTCTCTTCGCGTTCGGCAACCTCATCGGCACGCTGCTGCTGGCGATCGCGGTCTTCCGCAGCCGCGGGGTGGTGCCTGCCTGGGCAGCCGTGCTCATCGCGATGTGGCCGGTGCTGCACGTCACCGGGCTGATCGCGGGCAGCGCGTGGTTCGAGGTCACGGGTGCGGTGCTGCAGGCCGTCGGCTTCGCCGCCCTGGCGGGTGTCGTGCTGCGCACCCGTGACGAGGACTGGGACCCGGCGGTCGGCGCCTGACGGCTGGCCCGGCTCAGCCCCGCAGCAGCCGGAACGCGTGGTTCCACGTCCCGGTGCGGGCACCGTGCAGGACCCACGCGATGCACATCGGCTCGAGGTAGCGGCTGGCCTCGATGCCGCCGAGGTCGACGACGTCCCATCCGGTGCTCTCGAGCAGCGCGCTCACGGCGAGCTTGGCTTCGTCGGAGTCGCCCCCGATGAACATCGACGGCGGACCGCCGGGCAGGTCCGGGTCCACCATCAGGGCGTTGCCCACGGTGTTGTAGGCCTTCACCACGTGTGCCTCCGGGACCGCCCGCTGCACCTGCTCCCCGAGGGAGTCGGTGTGCCCGACGAACAGGCCGGGACGGCCCGTGGAGAGGTCGAGCGGGTTGGTGGTGTCGACGAGGATCTTGCCCCGGAGCTGCTCGCGGACGTCCTCGGCGACCTCGACGGCGGCAGTGCCGAGAACCGACAGGAACACCATCTCCGCGTTCTCGGCCACGTCCTGAGGAGGCCCGACGGGCAGGTCCTCCACCGCGGCCTTGCGGGTGCCGATGCGCACCTCGTGGCCGTGGCGAGCCAGGCCGCGGGCCAGTGCCTGGCCGACGACGCCGCTGCCCAGGATCCCGATGTCCATGTGCCGACCCTACGACCGGACGCTCGGCCGGGCCAGAGGTCGGCCGGCACCTCATCCGGCCCGGCGCGGACGCGGGACGAAGCGCGGGGTGGAGGCGGCGTACCCGGCGTACTCCGGCAGCGCCCGGCGCAGGTCGCGCTCCTCCAGACGCACGCCGACGAGGATGTAGCCGGACGCAAGCACGGCGAACAGCAGGTGGCCGACTGTCATGGTGGGAGCGGCGAAGAACGCGAGGATGAACCCGGTCATCATCGGGTGCCGCACCAGGCGGTAGGGCAGCGGGCAGGCGAACCCGGGTGAGTCAGACGGCGCTCCGCGCAGGTGCCGGGCCACCTGACGCAGACCGAACATGTCGAAGTGGTCGATGGCGAACGTCATGGCGATGACGAGTGCCCAGCCGACCGCGTAGAGCACCCAGATCGCCACGCGCGCAGGCTGCGGCTCGACGTCCCAGACGACCGTGGGCAGCGGCCGCCACTGGGCGTACGTCAGGGCCAGCACGGCGGTCGCGGCGAGCACGAAGGTCGACCGCTCGAGGTGTGCCGGCAGCACTGCGGTCCACCGCGCCTTGAACGTCGGGCGGGCCATCACCGTGTGCTGGACGGCGAAGAGGCCGAGCAGCAGCGCATCGACGACGAGCGCTGTGAGCGTTGCGGCCTGCGGGCCATGGTCGACGGTCCGCGGAACCGCGATATCGGCGAGGAATGCGACCGAGTAGACGACGACGGCGAGGAACGCGAGGTAGACGACCGCTGCGTAGCCGGCGGACAGCATGCGACCGACGCTGATGGGCGAGGCTGCGCCCGTCTCGGTGGGCGCCTGCTTCGGGAAGATGTCCATGCCAGAACCTTTCCGACGGTGATCGGTGCTGGGACGAGCGGTTCCATCGTGGCCGGGATCGACCGCCGCGTCAGGCGTGGAACTACCCCAGTTGGCAAGGCCAGGCGTAGGTTTCCCGGAGGAGGGGAGCGCATGGAGCAGCGAATCGACTCCACCCGGCTGGCCGACGGCACCGCCGTCGCGTACGCGACGGCCGGTGAAGGACGACCGCTGCTGTTCATCGGCGGCTGGCTGAGCCATCTCGAGGCGAGCTGGGCTCTGCCGGCCGAGCGCGAGATGTTCGAGGCGCTCGGGGGCGGTCGACGCCTCATCCGGTACGACCGGCCGGGCTGCGGACTGTCGGGGCACGGGAGCTCCGGCGACTTCTCGTTGGACCGCGAGCTGGAGACCGTGGCCGCGGTGCTGGACGTGACCTGCTCCGACCCCGCGGACGTGATGGGCTGCTCCCTCGGTGCGCCCGTGGCCGTCGCGTGGGCGGCCCGGCAGTCGGACCGCCTCCGCCGCCTCGTGCTGTACGGCGGCTGGGTCCGTGGGCAGGAGATAGCACCGGAGGACGTGCAGGAGCACCTGGTCGGGATCGTCGCGGGGCACTGGGGTCTGGGGGCCGACGTGCTCACCGACATCTTCGCGCCAGAGGCGACCGCGAGCACCCGCGCCGCGTTCGCCGCCTACCAGCGTCGCTCGTCGTCCGCGCTCACCGCAGCCCAGCTCCTGCGGCTGTGCTACCGCGTCGATGTCAGCGACGTCCTCGGCGACATCGACGCACCCACCCTGGTGCTGCACCGGAAGGGCGACCGTGCAGCCCCGCTGGCACAGGGCCGCAGGCTTGCCGCGGGGATCCCGGGGGCGCGGCTGGAGACCGTCCCGGGCAGCTCGCACCTGCCCTACACCGGTGACGTGCGGTCGTTGGTCACCGCGGTGCGTCGCTTCCTCGGCCTTCCTGCGACATCCGGGACGACGGCTCCCGAGCTGACCCCACGGCAGCGTGAAGTCGCTGCGCTGGTCAGCCTGGGACTCACCAACCGCGAGATCGGCGAGCGGCTCGGGATCGGCGAGCGCTCGGCCGAGGGCCACGTCGAACGGATCCGGCTGCGCCTCGGTGCGCGTTCCCGCGCCCAGGTCGCCGCCTGGTGGACCGCCCGGCACGGCTGAGCCGGGACTCGGTCCCGACCGACGCGCGTCGGTCCCGGACCGGCCCGGCCGCTCCGGTCGTGCTGCTACATCTCCTCGTGCACGTCCGGGTCACCGCCGAAGAGGCGCCCGTCCGGCCTGCCCAGTGCCGTGATCGCGGTGACCTCGTCCTCGGTGAGCTCGAAGCCGAAGATGTCGAGGTTCTCCGCCTGCCGCGACCGGTCACCGGACTTCGGGATCGGGAGCGCGCCGAGCTGGTGGTGCCAGCGCAGCACCACCTGTGCCGGCGTCACCCCGTGCCGGTCTGCCGCGTCGGAGACCACCTTCTCCCGGTAGGGCTCACTCCGCTTGCCCAGCGGACTCCACGACTCGGTGAGGATACCCAGCTCCTCGTGGGTGCGGCGCATCTCCGGCTGGGGGAAGTAGGGGTGGAGCTCGACCTGGTTCACCGCCGGCACCACTCCGGTCTCGTCGATGATCCGCTGCAGGTGCTCGGCGGTGAAGTTCGAGACCCCGATCGACCTCGCCACTCCCTGGTCGCGCAGCTCGACGAGCGCGCGCCACGCCTCGACGTACTTGCCGACCGACGGGTTCGGCCAGTGGATGAGCAGCAGGTCCAGGTAGTCCATGCCGAGCCGGCCCAGCGACTCCCGGGCGGAGGCGAGTGCGTCGTCGTACCCGTGGTGCCGGCCCGGGATCTTCGTCGTGATGGTCACGTCCTCGCGGGCGACCCCGCTGCGGCGTACCGCCGCGCCGACCTCCGGCTCGTTCCCGTAGTTCACGGCGGTGTCGAGCAACCGGTAGCCGACCTCCAGACCGTGCACGACGGCGTCCTCGCCTTCGGGCCCCTTCAGCTGGTAGGTGCCCAGGCCGACCGCCGGGAGCTCGTTGCCGTCGTTGAGGACAAAGGTGGGCAGGCTCGTCATGCCTTCGACCCTAGCCCGCGGGGCAGGCCGCGAAACCCCGCCTGCCCGAGGCTCAGTCGCCGAGCTCGGGACGCCCGCGGCGCTCGTGGGTGCGGATCTTGTCGATGATGATCGTCGACAGTGGCGAGTCGAGCTCGCGGTGGTCCCAGGCGGTCTCCTTGAGATCGTCGACCAGCAGCCGCAGGCGCTGCAGCTCGTCGCGCTCACGGGCGTCGAGCGGGCTCCGGCTCCCGGCCACGGCGTTCGCCACCACGAACACCACCGCGACCGTCACCACGATCATGATCACCCAGGCCATCTGCTGCCTCCCTGCCGCCTCGCCTCCAGGCTAGGTCAGGCGGTGAAGCCGCCCGGTGGCTATGGTGCGCCCGTGCCCCACTCCGGTACGACGTCCGCAGCGACGTCCCGAGCCACGGAGCCGCTGTTCCTCGGCCTGGACCTGGGCTGGACCACCGGCCCGACCGGGCTCGCCGTCGTCGACGACGCCGGTCGGCTCCTCACCTCCGGCAGGGCGCGCACCGACGACGAGATCGCCGACTGGGTCGGCCGCCTCGAAGGCCGTCTGCTCGTGGTCGCGGTCGACGCCCCGGTCGTCGTACCGAACGAGGAGGGTCACCGGCTCGCGGAGCGGCTGCTCGGTCGTGCCTACGGGGCGTTCGGTGCCTCGGCTCACGTGGCGAACCGGCGGCGACTCGGCGGTGAGCCACGAGCCTCGAGGCTGGCCCGCAGGTTCGGCTGGGACGTCGACCCCGGCCGGGAGACCGGAGGCGACCCGCCGGTGTGCGTCGAGGTCTACCCGCACGCGGCGATGGTCGGGCTGTTCGGGCTCGGCTACCGGCTCGGCTACAAGAAGGGTGGGGCCGCGCAGCGGCTGGCCGGCTTCGCGCAGCTGGTCGGGTGCCTCGAGGCGGTCCCGGAGCTGGGCCTCGCGGAGAACGCGCGCTGGAGGCGGCTCGCCGCCACGGCCGCGGACCCGAAGTCGGGCGACCTGGACCGGATCGAGGACGAGATCGACGCCGTCGTGTGTGCCCACCTCGCCTGGCTCTGGCACCACCGTCGGGAGGAGCTGCACGTCTACGGCTCCGTGGAGGAAGGGTTCGTCGTGGCGCCACCACCGCCGCGGCACGCCGCGGTCCGGCCCGCGCGGGATCTCTGACGCGCCGAGGGCCCCGACCGGTCGGTCGGGGCCCTCGGGACGGGTGCTGGGTCAGGCAGTGGCGGCGTGGGTCGCCTCCCAGGCGCCGTACCCGCCGAGGATGTCGGAGACGTCCTTGAAGCCGAGGTGGCGCAGCAGGCTGCCGCCGACGCTGGAGCGCCAGCCGCCGGCGCAGTAGAGCACGGTGGGCCTGTTCGGGTCGAGCTCGTCCACGCGGCGGCCGAGCTGGGCGAGCGGGATGTTCACCGCGCCCGGGAGCATGCCCGTGCCCTCGACCTCGCCGGCGTTGCGGATGTCGACGACCTGCACGTCGCCCTTGCCCTCGGCCTCCTCGACCTGGTGCGGGGTGAGCCGGCTGGCGTGGACGACCTGGTCCTCCATGCAGTGGTCGATCAGGTACGCCTCGGGGCGCGGGACGAAACCGATCGCGTTGTCGTAGCCGATCCGCACGAGACGGATCGCGGCCTCCTGCTCCTCACCCTCGGGGGCCATCAGGACGACCTTGTCCTCGGGCTTGACGACCATGCCGACGGTCTCGGCCATGCGGCCGTCGACCGGGACGTTGATCGCACCCTCGAGGTGGCCGGCCGCGAACTCGGTGTGGTCGCGGGCGTCGATCACCTTCGCCCCGTCGGCGAGGGCCTGGTGCACCTGCTCGGGGGAGAGGGCGGGAAGGGTCTTGCCGACCTCGTGGAGCTCGCGCTCCTGGCGGTTGAGCACGGCGTTGTAGAGGAAGTACTCCGGGGCCGGTGGCTGCCCGGCGGTCACCACGGCGACGAACTGCTCCTCGGTCATCGGCTGGCAGGCGTAGTTGAACTTCCGCTGCTCGCCGATCGTCGACTGGGTCTCGGTGGAGAGGTTCTTGCCGCAGGCCGAGCCGGCGCCGTGCGCGGGGAAGACACGGGTCTCGTCGGGCAGGCCCATGAGCTTGTTCTGCACCGAGTCGTAGAGCATCTTGCCGAGCTCGTCCGCGGTCACGCCGATCGAGGCCAGCAGGTCAGGGCGGCCGACGTCGCCGATGAACAGCGCGTCGCCGGTGAGGACGCCGTACGGCACGGTGTCGTCCTTGTGCTCGTAGACCAGGACGCTGACCGACTCGGGCGTGTGGCCGGGGGTCTCCATGATCTCGAGTACGACGTCGCCGAGCTCGATCCGCTCGCCGTCGGACAGGGAACGCACCTCGAAGTCGGCCTGCGCGGCCTTGCCGTAGCCGATCCAGGCACCGGTCTCCTTGGCCAGCTCGATGTGGCCGGAGACGAAGTCGGCGTGGAAGTGGGTGTTGATCACGCCGACGATCTCGAGGCCGTGCGCCTTGGCCTCGGTGAGGTACTCCTCCACGTCGCGGCGCGGGTCGACGACCACGGCCTGGCCGGTCTTCTCGTCGCCGACGATGTAGGACGCCTGGGAGAGGCAGTCGAGGTAGTACTGCGCGAAGTACATAGGGGCTCCTTGCTGGCTGCTCAACGCTTGTAGTGCATTCAATGCATACCCAGGGGGGTATATTCCCTTGTGGTCTGGACCACAAGGTCGAGCTCGCGGGTGCTCCGGACGCGGGACACCCCCGGGCCGATGGGGAGGCGGCCCGGGGGTGGTCTGTGTCTGTGGTCTGTCAGGCGGTCTGCCGGCTCTCCACCGGCTCGTTGCTGCGCAGCGGGCACGACGGCACGAAGCGGGTGCAGCCGAGGGCTCCCGCACCGAGGGCGCCGAGGACCCCGAGGATCGGCAGCAGCCAGCCGTCCGGCGCCTGCTGCGCGAGCACGAAGCCGCCCATCACGAGCACGAACCAGCCGAACCCCTTGCGCAGCGCCTGCTCCGGGATGCGGCCCGCCACGCGACCGCCGACGAGGCTGCCGAGCACGGCGGCGACGGTCACGGCCAGAACCAGCCCCCAGTCCAGCGACACCGCGCTCAGGTAGCCGGCCAGGCCGCCGAGCGACTTCATCGCGATCACGAGCAGGGAGGTGCCCACGGCCACCCCCATCGGCAGGCCGCCGAGCAGGGCCAGGGCCGGGACCACGAGGAACCCGCCACCGGCGCCGACGAGCCCGGTCACGAGCCCGACCACGAGGCCGTCGAGGACCACGCGGAGCACCGGGAGCTCCTCGTGCTTCTGCTTGGGGTCGACGTTCTTGCGCCCGCGGATCATGGCGATCGAGGTGGCGATCATCATCAGCGCGAACAGCACCAGCAGCAGCGTGCCCGGGAGGTGGCCGCCGAGGAGGCCGCCGAGGAAGGCGCCGGTGACGCCCGCGGCTCCGAAGATCAGACCGGTCCGCCACCGCACGCGTCCAGCGCGGGCGTGGCTGATCGCGCCCGCCGCGGAGGTCACGCCGACCACGAACAGCGAGGCGGCGATCGCCTCCTTGGGGTCCATGCCGGCCACGTAGACCAGGATCGGCACGGTGAGGATCGACCCTCCGCCGCCCAGCACGCCGAGGGAGACCCCGATCAGCAGGGACAGGGCCAGGGTCACTGCGAGTGTCACCGAGAGGTCCATCAGGCGGCCTCCGCCAGGGAGCCGATCACCTTGTCGATGTCACAGCTGTCCCCGCGCTGGTTCCACGGCGCCTTGGACAGCAGCATCCCCATGGCGCAGGTGTTGGTGACCGCCGCGCCGACCAGGCCCGTGCCGACGCCGGCGGCGAGCCACTTCAGCCGCGGCGAGACGGTGCTGGCCAGGATGCTCGCGAGCACCAGGCCGCCCGCGCCGAGGCGGACCTGACGCTCGAGCTCCCAGGTCTGCCGGCCACGGGTGACCGGCGCCCCGGCCGCCTGCCAGGCGGCCATGCCGCCCGCCAGGACCCGGACGCCGGGCAGGCCGGCCTCGGCGAGCGCCTTCTCGGCCTGCTCGGCGCGGCCCCCGGAGAGGCAGACCAGCACGACCGTCTCGTCGAGGTGGCGGAGCAGCTCGCCGCGGTGCTCCTTGAGGTTGTCCAGCGGCACGTTGTACGAGCCGGCGATGTGCGCGCTCTCGAACTCCGCGGGCGTGCGGACGTCGAGGATGCGGGGCGGGTTGTCGCTGTCGAGGCGCCCCTGCAGGGTCGCCACGTCACAGCGGCGGACGTCGGTAGCGGTGGTCATGTACGTGATGTCTCCTGGGTTGGGGTCGGCGGAGCCGGGAAGGCCCGGCCCCGCCGACGACCGGTGCGGTGTTGTGGACGCTTGGCGAGGGGTGTGCCGCGTGTTCTGCGGCCACAACCCGCGTTACATGGGGGTGGGGGTCAGGCGACGACCGGGAGGCCGGCCTTCTCGGCGGACTCGTCGAAGGAGTCGTCCACCGAGACCACGTCGAAGCCGCGGGCGTCGAGGATCGAGGCGACGACGCTCGCGCGGTAGCCCCCGGCGCAGTGCACCCACAGCTTCTTGCGCGGGATCGAGTCGAGGTGCGCCAGGATCGCGTGGATCGGCACGTTGACCGCGCCCTCGATGTGGCGCTCGTCGAACTCGGCGCCGCGGCGCACGTCGAGGATCACCAGGTCCTCGCCCTCGTCGAGCGCGGCCCTGAGGCTCTCGAACGTGGCGAGCGGGAAGGTGCGCAGCTCCTCGTCCCCGGCCCACTGCTCGGGCTTGCCGGTGGCCATCGCGGCGGGCTTCTCCAGGCCGATCCGGGCCATGTCGCGCTGCGCCTCGGCGACCTGCTCCGGCGTCTCGCCGATGAGGGTCACGGTGGCGTCGTACGGCATGATCCAGCCGAGGTAGGTGATGAACTGGCCGTCGACGCCGAAGTTCACCGTGCCCATGAGGTGGCCGGCCGCGAACGCCTCGCGCGTGCGCAGGTCGACGACCCACTCGCCGGCCTCGATGCGGCGGCGCAGCTCGGCGGGGTCGGCCACGGTCGGCTCGGACAGGTCCGGGGCGGCCGGACCGGCGGAGTTCGCCGGACCCATGTGGGCGTAGTAGGCGGGGTACTCCTCGAGGCCGGCGAGCAGCTGCTCGACGTACTCCTCCTCGTCCTGGGTGAGAGCCGGGTTGGCGACCTTCTCCTGGCCGATCGTGCTGGCGGCCGCCTCGCTCTGCGTGGCGGAGCAGAAGCTGCCGAAGCCGTGCGTCGGGAAGACCTCGGTCTCGTCCGGGAGCTCCTCGGCGAGCCGGTGGGCCGAGCGCCACTGGGCGCGGACGAGCGTGTCGGTGTGGTCGGGGCCGAGCAGGTCGGGACGCCCGGTCGAGCCGTACAGCAGCGAACCGCCGGTGAAGACCCCGACGGGCTCCTCGCCGTCGCTCAGCGCGAAGGACACGTGGGTGTGGGTGTGGCCGGGCGTGTGCACGACGCGGACACGCATCGTGTCGCCGACCTCGACGACGTCGCCGTCGCGGACTCCCACGCGGTCGAAGTCGACCGGGTCGTCGGCGTTGACGTGGTACGCCGCGCCGACCTCCCGGGCCAGTGCCAGGCCGCCGGTCACGTAGTCGTTGTGGATGTGGGTCTCGAACACATGCGTGATCTGCACACCGGCCTCCCGCGCGACCGCGAGCACTCGGTCGTAGTCGCGCTGCGGGTCGACGACCAGCGCCACCGTGCCGTCGTGGGCCAGGTAGGTGCGGTCCCCGAGACCGGGGGTGTCGATGGGGTTCACGGAAATCATGTGCTGGCTGCCTCCTGAAGACGTCGGGATACCCCTCGGGGTATCGGCCTACGTTGTGCGTCAATGCGGATACCCTCTGGGGTATTCCCGCGTGATGCAAATCCATGCCTCGATCGGCGCCCCGGGCTCGAAAATCAGGCACTAGGGTCGGAGCGTGCCCGACTGCCTGTTCTGCCGCATCGTCGCCGGGGAGATCCGCGCGCACACGGTGCTGGAGACCGAGCGGCTCGTCGGCTTCCTCGACCACCGGCCGGTGTTCAAGGGGCACGTCCTGGTGGTGCCGCGCGAGCACGTGGTCACCCTGCCCGACCTGCCGGCCGACCTGCGCGACCCGTTCCTGGCCGCCGGTCAGCGGCTCGCGACGGCGATGGTCGAGGGCCTGGGTGCCCAGGGCAGCTTCGTCGCGGTCAACAACACCGTCAGCCAGAGCGTCCCGCACCTGCACCTGCACGTCGTGCCGCGCACGAAGGGCGACGGGCTGCGGGGGTTCTTCTGGCCCAGGACGAAGTACGACTCCGACGAGGAGATGGCCGAGTACGCCGGTCGGGTCGTCGCCGCGCTGCCCGCGGAGCCCGACGCGGAGGAGGAGGGGTGAGACGGATGGGCTTCTGGAACGAGCAGGTCCTCCCACGGGCGACCGACCTGCTGCTGGGGGCGGGGGAGATCCACAAGCTCCGGGCGCGGGTGTGCGCCGGGCTGGGGGGCGAGGTGCTCGAGATCGGGTTCGGCTCGGGCCTGAACATGGAGCACTACCCGCCGGCGGTGACCAAGGTCTACGCCGTGGAGCCCTCCGACGTCGCCTGGCGCATCGCGATGGACAAGCACACGGGGGGCGGCCGTCCGCCCGTCGTACGCGCGGGCCTGGACGGCGAGGTGGTCGACCTGCCCGACGGGTCCGTGGACGCGGCCGTCTCGGCCTTCACGCTGTGCACCATCCCGCACGTCGAGGTCGCGCTGCGCGAGGTGCGCCGGGTGCTCCGGCCCGGCGGCGAGCTCCACTTCGTCGAGCACGGGCTCGCGCCGGACCGCAGCGTCGCCACCTGGCAGCGCCGGCTCACCCCGGTCCAGCGCCGCGTGGCCGGCGGCTGCCACCTCGACCGGCCGGTAGGCGACCTGGTGCGGGCCAGTGGCCTGGTGGTCGAGGACCTCGACACCTTCTACCTCGGCGGCGGCCTGCCCGTCACCAAGGTGGCCGCCCACCTCTACCTGGGACGCGCGGTGAAGCGCTGAGCCCGCGCTGGCTACAGTGACCCCACTTCCAAGACCACCACGTCCGCGCCGGACGCCGGCGCACAGAGGAGACCCCATGAGTCGTTACGCCGGTCGCGTCGTCATCGTCACCGGAGCCGCCCGCGGCATCGGGGCCGCCACGGCGAAGCGGTTCGCCCAGGAGGGCGCCGCCGTGGCCGTCCTCGACCTCGACCAGGACGCCGCCTCGGCCTCCGCGGAAGGCCTGGGTGCGGAGAAGGCGATCGGCGTCGGGTGCAACGTCGCCGACGCCGCATCCGTCGAGTCGGCGGTCGGCAGGGTCGTCGAGGAGCTCGGCAAGGTCGACGTCCTGGTCAACAACGCCGGGATCACCCGCGACAACCTGCTGTTCAAGATGTCCGAGGACGACTGGGACGCGGTGATGAGCGTGCACCTGCGCGGCTCGTTCCTGATGAGCCGCGAGTGCCAGAAGCACATGGTCCCGCAGAAGTACGGCAAGATCGTCAACCTCTCGAGCACCTCGGCGCTCGGCAACCGGGGGCAGGCCAACTACTCGGCGGCGAAGATGGGGCTTCAGGGCTTCACCCGCACGCTCGCCATCGAGCTCGGGCCCTTCGGGATCAACGTCAACGCGATCGCGCCCGGCTTCATCGTCACCGACATGACCGACGAGACCGCGCGCCGCGTGGGCGTGGACCCCGAGGAGTGGCGCAAGGCCGCCGCCGAGCTGAACCCGGTCCGCCGGGTCGGCTACCCCGAGGACATCGCCGCGGCCGCCGCGTTCCTGTGCAGCGACGAGGCTTCGTTCGTGACCGGGCAGACCCTCTACGTCGACGGCGGCGCCAAGCTCTGAGCCCCCCGCACGGCCGGCGGGGCCGCCGTTACCGGCCTGTGATCTGCCTCGCTTCTCCCGCCGCTCGCTGAGCGTGAAGACGTCCCGTGGTCTGATCCACGGGACGTCTTCGCGTCGTGTGGACTGGAAATCGCGGGCCCGATATGCCTAACCTTCGGGCGCTTGCTCACCGGGCATCGTCGATGGGGGTCGACGGCGTTCAGGCCTGCCCCGACGGGGTGGCGCAGGGCAGGCCACAACTCCACAGCCAGGCAGGGTTACGCCGAGTCCTACCCGCCCACCGTCTGGCCACCACTGTCCCGATACCGACCACTCATGGGTAGGAGTGGGGGAACCACATCACCATGCGTCCCTCGCGGACGCTCGGGGTGAAGCCACCTTCTCGGTGGCAGAGCACCTTTCCGGCTCTAACCCGACAGCTCACCTCACAGGCGTGGGAAGGGAACTTCTGCATGTCTGCGATCCTTCGCGCCCGCACGCTCACCGTGCTCCCATTCATGCTCGCCGCGGTCCTCGTCGCCAGCATGTTCGCCTTCGCCCCGCCCGCCGACGCCGCCAGCCGCGGCAAGCGCGTCATGCACGCGCTCGAGGTGGTGCGCCACCAGAAGGGCGACCCGTACCAGTACGGCGCCACCGGTCCGAGCCGGTTCGACTGCTCGGGGCTGACCTACTTCAGCTTCCGCAAGGCCGGCTTCACCAACATGCCGCGTACGTCGAGCCAGCAGGCCCGCTTCGCCGACCGGATCAAGCGCAAGAACATGCGCAAGGGCGACCTGATGTTCTTCTACAACTCCGGTGGCGTCTACCACGTGGCCGTCTTCGCCGGGTGGAACAACCGTCGCCGCCAGATGATCCACGCGCCGCGGCCGGGCACCCGGGTGCACCGCGCCACCCCGTGGACGAACAAGTGGTTCGCCGGCACGCTGCGCTGACCTGAGGTCCGTTGGCACCGAGACCGGCGTCACAACGACCGAACGCAGGGTCGCTCCCGCTCCGGGGGCGGCCCTGCGTCACACTTACCCCCATGTCTCGCATCCGCCGCCTCTCCCTGGTCTCGTTCGTGCTCGTCGCGGCGGTGGCGATCGCCGGCTGCGGCAGCGAGGAGCCGTCGAGCGTGCCGGAGCCGGACAGCTCCCCGGAGACGCAGAGCACCGCGACCGCCGCGACGCTGTCGGGGCAGTGGCCCTTGACCGGTCTGCCCGCCGAGGGCCCGGCGCCCAGACATCCGGTGCTCGTGGTCAAGATCGACAACTCCGCGTCGAGCAACCCACAGGTCGGGCTCGGTGCGGCCGACCTGGTCACCGAGGAGCTCGTCGAGGGCGGCTCCACCCGGCTCGCGGTCTTCTACTACTCGCAGATCCCCGACCGGGTCGGTCCGGTCCGGTCGATGCGCGCCACCGACATCGGCATCGTGAAGCCGGCCGAGGCGGTCCTGGTCGCCTCTGGGGGAGCGCCCCCCACGGTGCGCCGGGTGCAGGCCGCCGGGATCAAGGTGGTCAGCGAGGGTGGCGTCGGCTACTCGCGTGACAGCAGCCGGAGCGCGCCGTACAACCTGTTCATGGACCTCCCGGCGCTCGCCAGGTCGCTGAAGGCGCCGGAGCCGCCGGAGGCCTACCTCACCTGGGGCGACGCCGCCGACTTCCCGAAGGGCAAGCGGGCGCGGACCGTCGCCGCCACGTTCTCAGGCGGGCACACCACGAGCTGGCAGTTCCGCGACGGGACCTACGCCAACCAGAGCTCCTACGCCGCCACCGGGGACGAGTTCCGGCCCGCCACGCTCCTCGTGCTGCGCGTGCCCGTCGGGGACGCCGGCTACAAGGACCCCGCCGGCAACCCCGTCCCGGAGACGAAGCTGAACGGCTCGGGGGAGGCGCTCGTCTTCCACGACGGCCGCGTGGTGCGGGGGTCGTGGCGCAAGCGGGGCCTGGCGGCGCCGTTGACGCTGCGGTCCCGGGGCGCCGAGCTCGCGCTCCCGCCGGGCAAGGTGTGGATCGAGCTGGTGCCGGCGAACGGAGGCAGCGTCGGCTTCGGCAGGTGAGCCGGGGCCGGTCGGCTAGGCCTGCTCGTTCTGCCCGGCCGGTGAGCCGAGCTCGTCGGGGCCGGGGAGCCGGCGGCCGGACTCGGCCTGCTGCCGGATCCCCTCGAGGATGAAGGCGATGGCCGCCTCGACCTCGTCGCCGGCTCGTCGGGGGTCGTCCGCGGAGGACACCGCGGCCCCGGCCGCCGACATGGCGCCGAAGAAGACCCGGCTGAAGGTCTCCACCATGCTGTGCTCGAGGTCGTAGGTCTCGAGCACCGCGGAGACGATCTCCTGGACGATGCCGAAGGTGGAACGCTCCTCCTGCTCCCGGTAGCGCTCGTAGCCGAGCACGGCCGGCCCCTCCTGCACCACGATCCGGCTGTAGTCCGGCTGCTGCACCACGTCGAGGAACTCCCGCAGGCCCAGGGTCGCCTTCTCCCACGGGTCCCGGGTCTTGCGCACCGCCCTGCGGATCCGTGCGCTGGCGTCGGCCTCGACCTTCTCGAACACCGCCTCGAACAGCGCCTGCTTCCCGCTGAAGTGGTGGTAGAGCGCCCCCTTCGTCACCCGGGCTCCGGCGACGATCGCGTCCAGGCTGGTGCTGGCATAGCCCTGCTCGGTGAACAGCTCCGCCGCGACGTCGACCAGGGCCCGCTTGGTGGAGGCGGAGTACTGCTGTCGGCGCGAGGAGCCGGGAGCCTTTCGCAGGGCTTTGCTGGTCATGGGGCCGAGCATATGTCCGTGGACGGTCGGGCCGGGGGAGGGCGTGTGGCCGGCGACACGCCATCTGGACCGGTCGTCTGCTCGGCGCACCCCAGCTGCGCTGGCACACGCGCCTCGCCGGCTCCGTCGAGCGCTCCCTGCTCAGTCGCGTCAAGGCGCGGCTGGCCGCCTGACCACGGCGTCGTGACACCATGAGGGGGTGGCATCGACACCGAGCATCTCCTACTCGATCACCGTCCGACTCGAGCTGCCGGCGGGGGGCACGGCGACCAGCGAGCTGACCGCGGCCGTCGAACGCACCGGGGGGATGGTCACCGCCCTCGACGTGACCGCGTCCGGCCACGACCGGCTCACCATCGACGTCACCTGCGCCGCCGCCGACACCGCCCACTCCGAGCGCATCGTCGAGGCGCTCGAGGCGGTCGAGGGCGTGGTGGTCCACAAGGTCTCCGACCGGACCTTCCTGATGCACCTGGGCGGCACGATCGAGATGGCGCCCAAGCACCCGATCCGCAACCGCGACGACCTGTCCATGGTCTACACCCCCGGCGTCGCCCGCGTCTGCGAGGCGATCGTCGCGAAGCCGGAGGACGCCCGGCGGCTCACGGTCAAGCGCAACGCGGTCGCCGTGGTCACCGACGGGTCCGCGGTGCTCGGCCTCGGCAACATCGGCCCGGCGGCCGCACTCCCCGTCATGGAGGGCAAGTCGGCGCTGTTCAAGCGGTTCGGCCAGATCGACGCCTGGCCGCTGTGCCTCGACACCCAGGACACCGACCGGATCGTGGAGATCGTCCAGGCGATCGCGCCGGGGTTCGCCGGCATCAACCTCGAGGACATCTCGGCGCCGCGCTGCTTCGAGATCGAGGCGCGGCTGCGGGAGAGCCTGGACATCCCGGTCTTCCACGACGACCAGCACGGCACCGCGATCGTGGTGCTCGCCGCGCTGACCAACGCGCTGCGGGTGGTGGAGAAGAAGATGTCGCAGGTGCGCGTGGTGATGTCCGGTGCCGGCGCCGCGGGCAGCGCGATCCTGCGGGTGCTCCTCGAGGCCGGCGTCAACGACGTGGTCGTGGCCGACATCGACGGCGTCATCCACCGGGACCGGCCGGGGCTGCACGGCTCGCTGCGCTGGCTGGCGGAGGCGACCAACCAGGCCGGGCTCACCGGAAGCCTGCGCGACGCGCTGAGCGACGCCGACGTGTTCATCGGCGTGTCGGCGCCGAACATCCTCACCGGCGAGGACGTCGGGCGCATGGCCGACGACGCCATCGTCTTCGCGCTCGCCAACCCGGTGCCGGAGGTGGACCCCGCCGCCGCCCGCCGCCACGCCGCGGTGGTGGCCACCGGGCGCTCGGACTACCCGAACCAGATCAACAACGTGCTCGCCTTCCCCGGCGTCTTCCGCGGGCTTCTCGACGCCGCCGCCCACGGGATCGACGAGTCCCTGCTCGTGGCCGCCGCCGAGGCCATCGCCGGCTCGGTGACCGACGATGAGCTCAACGCCGACTACATCATCCCGAGCGTGTTCCACCCCGAGGTGCACAAGTCGGTGGCCGCCGCGGTGCGCCACGCCGCGGAGGACGCCATCGCGCGCGGCCGTACGGCGGTCGCCGGCCCGGCGGCCGAGGCACCGGCCGGCGGAGCGCAGCTGCCTCCGGTGCCGGCGGAGGGCGTCGATGGCTGAGGGCGGCCGGACCACGCTCCGTGCCGGCCGGCTGCTGGTGGCCACGCCCCGGCTCGCCGACCCGAACTTCGAGCGGACCGTCGTACTCCTGCTCGACCACGACGAGAACGGGTCCCTCGGGGTGGTGCTCAACCGCCCCTCGCCGGTCCCGGTCGGCGACGTCCTCGAGAGCTGGGACGAGCTGGTGACGGGTCCCGACGTGCTCTTCCACGGTGGCCCGGTGGCGACCGACTCCGCGCTCGCCGTGGCCAGCATCCCCTCCGGGCAGGACCCCGAGGGTGACCCGGTGGGCTTCCGACGGCTCTTCGACGAGACCGGGATCATCGACCTCGACACCCCCACCGAGCTGCTCGGCGGTGCGATCCAGCAGCTGCGGATCTTCGCAGGGTACGCCGGCTGGGGGGTGGACCAGCTCGCCGCGGAGATCGAGGAGGGCTCGTGGTACGTCCTGCCGCTCGAGCACGGCGACCTCTTCGCCGGCGACCCCGGCAGCCTGTGGGCCCGGGTGCTGCGCCGTCAGCCGGGCGAGCTGGCGTGGGTGTCGACCCGCCCGGCGGATCCTACGATGAACTGAGGACCCGGGGTTAGACTCGTTCGGGTGAGTACGCAGATGACCCCCGGCGCCGAGACCATCGAGCAGCAGCAGACCGTCCCCACCGAGGACGGTGACCACGAGCGGTTCTCGCACTACGTGCCCAAGGACAAGCTCACCGAGGCGATGGTGATGGGCACTCCCGTCGTGGCCCTGTGCGGCAAGGTGTGGGTGCCCAGCCGCGACCCGGAGAAGTACCCGGTCTGCCCCGAGTGCAAGGAGATCTGGGAGTCGCTGAGCGAGGAGTGACCGGCTGACGCCCGACCCCCGTTCGCACCCGACCGAGAGGCAGTTCGTGGCGCCCGCCCACTCCCGCACCACCCAGGCCGACATCCCGGCTCCGCTGCCGGACCTGCCCCCGGCGTACCCCGACCGCGCCGCCTGGGGCACCGCCACCAAGCTCCGCGCCTGGCAGCAGGCCGCGATCGAGCAGTACTTCACCAGCAGCCCCCGCGACTTCCTGGCCGTGGCGACGCCCGGCGCCGGGAAGACCACCTTCGCGCTGACCGTGGCCGCCGAGCTGCTGTCCCGCCGCGTCGTGGAGCGGGTCACCGTGGTCGCGCCGACCGAGCACCTGAAGACGCAGTGGGCCGAGGCCGCGGCGCGCGTGGGCATCCCCATCGACCCGGCGTACTCCGGGAAGAAGGGGCCGACGAGCAGGGACTTCGTCGGCGTCGCGGTCACCTATGCCGGCGTGGCGACCAACCCTCTCGCGCACCGGATCCGGACCGAGCGGTTCAAGACGCTGGTGATCCTCGACGAGGTGCACCACGCCGGGGACGCGCTCTCCTGGGGAGAGGCGATCCGGGAGGCGTTCGACCCGGCCGCGCGCCGGCTGTCGCTGACCGGCACCCCGTTCCGCTCCGACATCAACCCGATCCCGTTCGTCACCTACGCCCCCGACACCGACGGGGTCGCCAAGAGCGTGGCCGACTACACCTACGGCTACGCCCACGCGCTCGCCGACCACGTGGTGCGTCCGGTGCTGTTCATGGCCTACAGCGGGGAGATGCAGTGGCGCACCCGCGCCGGCGACGAGGTCGCCGCGCGGCTCGGGGAGCCGCTCACCAAGGACCTGACCGCGCAGGCCCTGCGCACCGCGCTGGACCCCAACGGCTCGTGGATGCCGTCGGTGCTCCAGGCCGCCGAGAGGCGGCTCTCCGAGGTGCGCCGCCACGTCCCCGACGCGGCCGGGCTGGTGATCGCCTCCGACCAGGACAGCGCCCGGGCCTACGCCGCCCTGCTCAAGGACCTCACCGGGACCCGTCCGGTCGTGGTGCTCTCGGACGAGAAGGCCGCCTCGAAGCGGATCGCCGCGTTCTCCGAGAGCGACGACCGCTGGATGGTCGCGGTCCGGATGGTCTCCGAGGGCGTGGACGTGCCCCGGCTCGCGGTCGGGGTCTACGCCACCACGGTCTCGACGCCGCTGTTCTTCGCCCAGGCGGTCGGCCGGTTCGTGCGTGCCCGCAAGCGCGGGGAGACCGCCTCGGTGTTCCTGCCGTCGGTGCCGAACCTGCTCGGCTTCGCCTCCGAGATGGAGGTCCAGCGCGACCACGTGCTGCAGCGCAAGGTCACCGACGAGGGCGACATCTTCGCCGCGGAGGACGAGCTGCTCGCCCAGGCGCAGGCGTCGGAGGCCGCCAGTGCCGAGGAGCTCGGCACGTTCGAGGCGGTGGGGTCCCAGGCGACGTTCGACCGGGTCCTCTACGACGGCGGCGAGTTCGGCCACTCCGGCGAGGTGCACGTCGGGTCGGAGGAGGAGATGGACTTCCTCGGCATCCCCGGTCTGCTCGAGCCCGACCAGGTGCGTGACCTGCTCCACCAGCGGCAGAGCGAGCGGGCCAAGCGGCAGCGCAGCACCTCGTCCACGCCCGAGGACGTCACCCGCGACGTCGCCACGCACGAGCAGCTCGCCGTGCTCCGCCGCGAGCTCAACGGCCTCGTGGCGGCGTGGTACCACCGGACCGGCCAGCCGCACGGGGTGACCCATGCCGCGCTGCGTCGCGAGTGCGGTGGCCCGGCCGCCGCGGTGGCCACCGGAGACCAGCTGATGCAGCGGATCGACCGGATCCGGGAGTGGGCGGCACGCAAGACGTCCTGAGCGAGTACGACGGGCGCGGAGAACCGGTGACCGAGCCCTGGGGTGGTCGCGGACAGCCGGAAACCGTCCATGGTCCCTTAGTGTGCTGCCCATGGCAGCCGAGACGTCGCAGACCCTCGACCGGGGGCTACGGGTCCTCCATGCGCTGGTGGCCCACCCCGACGGCCTGACCGTCACCGAGCTCGCCGGCGTGGTGGGGGTCAACCGGACGGTGGTCTACCGCCTCGTCACCACGCTCGAGCAGCACGGGTTCGCCCGGCGGGACCCGGCGGGCCGGCTGCACGTCGGGCTCGGGGTGCTGGCACTGGCGCGGGGGCTGCAGCCGGTGCTGCGCGAGCTGGCGACGCCGGTGCTGCGGGCACTGGCCGAGGACCTCGGCGCGACCGCCCACCTGACCGTCACCGACGGGGGAGAGGCCCTGGCCATCGGGGTCGTGGAGCCCACCTGGACCGACTTCCACGTCGCCTACCGGGTCGGCGTCCGCCACCCGCTGGACCGGGGTGCCGCCGGCCGGGCGATCCTGCTCGGCCGGGACATCGAGTCCGGCGCCGAGCCGCAGCGGCACTACGTCCAGAGCTCCGGGGAGCTCCAGCCGGGTGCGCGCGGGCTGGCCTCGCCCGTGCTCGGGGTGGAGGGGCTCGAGGCGTCGGTCGGCGTGGTCACGGTGGGCGACCTCGACGCCGAGGAGGCCGGCCCGCGTGTCGCCCTGGCCGCGGCCGAGGTGGCCCGCCGGCTGTCCTGAGGGGCCGCTGCTCAGTCCGCGGCGGCCTGCCCGACCAGGGGCAGCACCCGGTGCGGGATCTGGGTGGCGAGCGCGATGACCGTGGAGGACCGGACGATGCCGGGGTCGGACAGCACCGCGTCGATCACCCGCTGCAGGTCGGCGTTGGAGCGGGCCACCACGCGCGCCCACATGTCCCCGGCCCCGGTGATGGTGTAGGCCTCGAGCACCTCCGGGATGGTCGCGAGGTGCCGGGCGATCGTCTCGTGTCCCGAGCCCTGCCGGATCTCGAGGGTGAGGAAGGCGGTGACAGGGTAACCGAGGGCCTCCGGGTCCAGCACCGGTCCCCAGCCGGCGATGACACCCCCGCGGGCGAGCTTGTCGAGACGGGCCTGGACGGTCCCGCGGGCCACGCCGAGCCGCCGTGACGCCTCGAGCACGCCGATCCGCGGCTGCTCGGAGAACAGGTGCAGCAAAGTGGCATCGAGAGCGTCCACGTCGGGCCCTTCGTTGGACAGGTTGCACAGTGTTTCGACGTACCCTTGCACACTCTGACAGGCCCCACCATTCTGCGGGGCATGACTGCCGCCCCGAACGCCTCGACCGCCCTCACCCCGGACGAGCTCCGGGCCGACCTGACCCTCGACCAGCTCAAGCAGCTCGTGGGTCTCGTGGAGTACGACGCAAGCACGGACCCGTTCCCGGTCACCGCGATGGACGCGGTGGTGTTCGTCGTCGGGAACGCCACGCAGACCGCGCAGTTCTACCAGCTCGCCTTCGGCATGGACCTCGAGGCCTACCGAGGCCCGGAGACCGGGCAGCGTGACGCCAAGAGCTACGTGCTGCGTGCCGGGTCCGCGCGCTTCGTGTTCACCGGCGGGGTGACCCCCGGCAGCCCGCTGCTCGACCACCACCGCAAGCACGGTGACGGGGTCGTCGACCTCGCGCTCGAGGTGCCCGACGTCGACAAGTGCATCGAGCACGCGCGGGCGCAGGGCGCCACGATCCTCGAGGAGCCGCACGACGTCGGCGACGAGCACGGCACCGTCCGCACCGCCGCGATCGCGACCTACGGCGAGACCCGCCACACCCTGGTCGACCGCTCCCGGTACGACGGCGCCTACCTGCCCGGCTACGTCGCCGCGGAGACCAGGGTCGCCCGCCGTGAGGGCCACCCGCGCCGGCTCTTCCAGGCCGTCGACCACTGCGTCGGCAACGTCGAGCTCGGCCGGATGGACGAGTGGGTGGAGTTCTACAACAAGGTCATGGGGTTCACGAACATGGCGGAGTTCATCGGCGACGACATCGCCACCGACTACTCCGCGCTGATGTCGAAGGTCGTGGCCAGCGGCAACCACCGGGTGAAGTTCCCCCTCAACGAGCCGGCGCTCGCGAAGAAGAAGTCCCAGATCGACGAGTACCTCGAGTTCTACGACGGCGCCGGCTGCCAGCACATCGCCCTGGCCACCAACGACATCCTGCGCACGGTCGACATCCTGCGGGAGAACGGCGTCGAGTTCCTCGCCACCCCCGACTCCTACTACGACGACGCCGGGCTCCGGGAGCGGATCGGCAACGTGCGGGTGCCGATCGAGGAGCTGAAGAAGCGCCGGATCCTCGTCGACCGCGACGAGGACGGCTACCTGCTGCAGATCTTCACCAAGCCGATCGGGGACCGGCCGACGGTGTTCTACGAGTTCATCGAGCGGCACGGCTCCCTCGGCTTCGGCAAGGGCAACTTCAAGGCACTCTTCGAGGCGATCGAGCGCGAGCAGGACGCCCGCGGCAACCTGTAGTACCCCGGCTCACCCGTAGCGGGCGGCGAAGTTGGCCAGGATCCGCGGCGGCGCGGTGACCCGGGTGCCGTTGAGCCGCTCGATCAGGGCGTCCTTCTCGTGCGGGTGGAAGTAGCCGGCGTTCTCGTAGACGTGGACCCGGGTGATGATGCCCCGCCGGTCGAGCTCGGGATGGAACTGGGTGGCGTAGAGGTTGCGCCCGACCCGGAACATCTGCACCGGGCACGTCGCCGAGCCGGCGAGCAGGGTGGCGTGCGGGGGCGGCACGCGGCAGGCCTCCTTGTGCCCGACGTAGGCGTCGAAGCTCTCCGGCAGGCCCGCGAGCAGGGGGTCGGCGCGGCCCTGGGCGGTCAACGTGACCGTCACCGCGCCGACCGGCTCGGCGTACTCCCGGTCGACGACCCCGCCCTGGTGCACGCCGAGCGTGCCGACGCCGTAGCAGGCGCCGAGGAACGGGAAGTCACGCGCGACGACCTCGTCGAGGAGCGCGGAGAGCTCGGCCTCCACCCGCAGCTGTACGGCGGACTTCGACTCCTCCGGGTCGCTGGAGTTGAACGGGCCGCCGCCGAGGAGGATGCCGGCGTAGCGGTCGAGGTCGAGGCGCGGCAGCGGCCCGGCCTCCAGCCGGACCCGCTCGATCCGCTCCGGCGGCAGCCCGGTCTCGCGCACGAAGGCGAGGTACTCCTCGTCGGCGGCGAGGTCCTCGGGCCGCGAGGACAGCAGCAGGAACGGCTTCACCGCACGATGGTAGGGCTCACAGCACCTTCGAGAGGAACGCCCGCGTGCGCTGGTGCCGGGGGTTGGCCAGCACCTCGGCGGGGTCGCCCTCCTCGACGATGACCCCGTCGTCCATGAAGACCAGCTTGTCCCCGACCTCCCGGGCGAACCCCATCTCGTGGGTCACCACCATCATCGTCATGCCCTCGTGGGCGAGGTCCTTCATCACCTCCAGCACGTCGCCGACCAGCTCCGGGTCGAGCGCGCTGGTGGGCTCGTCGAAGAGCATCATGTCCGGGTCCATGGACAGGGCCCGGGCGATCGCCACGCGCTGCTGCTGACCGCCGGAGAGGTGCGCGGGGTAGGCGTCCTCGCGGTCGGCGAGGCCGACCTTCTCGAGGTTGCGCCGGGCGACCTCGACGGCCTCGGCCCTGCTGCGCTTCTTGACCCGCTGCTGGGCGATCGTGAGGTTGCGCAGCACGGTGAGGTGCGGGAAGAGGTTGAACTGCTGGAAGACCATGCCGATCCGGCTGCGGAACTTGTCGACGTCGATGTCGGGGTCGGTGATCTCCACGCCCTCGACGAAGATCTTGCCCGAGGTGGGCTGCTCGAGCAGGTTGACGCAGCGCAGCAGCGTGGACTTCCCCGACCCGGACGGCCCGATGATGCAGACCACGTCGCCGTGGTCCACGTGGAAGTCGATCCCCTTGAGCACCTCGTTCTCGCCGAAGTACTTGTGCAGGTCCTCGACGTCGATGGCCGGAGCGTCCGGCTTCGGCTGCGGCTCGGTCATCATCGTGCCCTCTCCGCCCGGGCTTCCATCCGTCGTACGACGATCGCCAGGGGCACCGTGATCAGCAGGTAGCAGAGCGCGACGGTCACCAGCGGCGTCAGGCTGTTGGTCTGGTTCATGGTCTCCCGGCCGAACTTCGTCAGCTCGTAGCTGCTCAGTCCCAGGCCGAGCACGTAGACCAGGGAGGAGTCCTTGGTCAGCAGGATCAGCTCGTTGGTCAGCGGCGGCAGGATGATCCGGAACGCCTGGGGGACCACGATCGACGTCATCGCGCGGGTGTGCGGCATGCCGAGCGAGCGGGCGGCCTCCATCTGGCCCTTGGGCACCGCCTGGATCCCGGCGCGGATGGTCTCGGCCATGTAGGCCCCGCCGACCAGGCCGAGGGCGACGGTGACCGTGCCGAACATCCCCCCGGGGATCTCCCGGCCCGGGAAGGCGAGGGGGACGCCGTAGGCCAGGGCGATGAACACCACCAGCGCCGGCACGCCACGGAAGAACTCGATCACGGCCGTGGCCATCCAGCGGTACGGGCCCACGGAGGACAGCCGCATGAGAGCCAGCACGAGGCCCAGCGCCAGACCGAAGGAGAAGCCGCTGAGGGTGTAGAGCACGGTGTTCTTCAGCGCCGTGGTGATCACGGCCGGGAACATCTCGCTGATGATCCCGGTGTCGAGGAACACCTGACGCAGCGTCGCCCAGTCCGCCACCAGTGCGAAGGCCACCAGCAGCATCAGCAGCACGGCGTACTGCACCATGCGGCTGACCTGGGCACGCTTGCGCGGGCTCATCGCCATCGCGGCTCCACCTTTCGGGTCAGCTCCCGGGGGAGTGGACGTCGGTCAGCCGGCGGCCGGGGTCTCGCCGAACCACCTCTTGTAGATCTCGTCGTACGTGCCGTCCTCCTGCGCGGTGGCGATCGCGTCGTTGACGATCTTCAGCAGCTCGTCGTTGCCGTCCTTCTTGACCGCGAAGCCGTACTGCTCGCCGGTGTCGAACTCGGTCGAGACCTCGAGCTCCGGGTTGTCCTGCACGTAGTCGAACAGCACGCCGTTGTCGTTGATCCCGGCGTCGACCTGGCCGGTCTTGACCGCGGTCTGCAGCAGGGCGAGGTCCTCGAAGGAGCGCGTCTCCACGTCGTCGGGTGCGTTCTCCTGCGCGTAGATGGCGCCGGTGGTCCCCTCCTGGACGCCGAGGGACTTGCCGGAGAGGTCCTCGAGGGAGGAGACGCCGGAGTCCTTCTTGACCAGCAGCGCCTGCGTGGCGTTGAAGTAGGGGTCGGAGAAGTCGATGACGCGGGCGCGCTCGTCGGTGATCGTCATGCCGGCCGCGGCGACGTCGCACTTGCCGGTGTTGAGCGCCTGTCCGGACTGGATCCCCTCGAACGGCGTGTCGAAGATCTTCTGCTCGACCCCGAGCTCCTCGGCGACCAGGTCCATCATGTCCACGTCGAAGCCGACGACCTCGTCGCCCTGGCTGAACTGGAAGGGCTCGTAGGGGAGGTGGGTGCAGACGGTGAGGGTGCCTGCCTCGATGAGCTTGGCACCGCTGTCGGTGGTGGTGGTCTCGTTGTCGGACGCGCAGCCGGCCAGGGCGAGGGTGGCGGCGCCGGCCAGGGCGAGGGCCTGGATCGCTCGGAAGTTCATGGACTGAAGACTAAGCCACCGCATATCGGGCAGTACGCAATGCCCGACTCCCGGCGTGGATGACGCCGGTCTCGCGCCGATCGTGGCGCGAACTGGCGACAACTGACCCGTCGGCGCACCGGTATCCGGCGCGCGAGCGCGGGATCGCTGAAGAAAACGGCGGCAGGAGGCTGGGCATACGGCCGATGTGGTTGCATGCTGGAGGTGCGACGCGGCCGCGGAAGATCCTCCGTGGCTGCAGTGGGGAGTCGATCGACATGCCAGAAGCCTGCCGTGAGTCCGAATCTCGGCACACGGCGTTCGAGCACGATGCAGTGTTCTACGAGGGTCTCGACGGCCTGGTCCGGACGGTGGTGCCCTACATCCGCGACGGGGTGGAGCGCGGGGAGCCGGTCCTCGTCGCGCTGCGCGCCCCGGGACTCGAGGCGGTCGACCGAGCGCTCGGCGCCGACGCCACCCGGGTGGACTTCGTAGACATGGGCGAGCTCGGGGCGAACCCTGCCTGCATCATCCCGGAGTGGCGACGCTTCCTGGACGACACCGCCGGCGAGGGACCGGTGCGGGGCGTCGGCGAGCCGCTGTGGGCGGGCCGGCGCGAGGTCGAGGTCCAGGAGGTGCTGCTGCACGAGGAGCTGCTGGGCCTGGCCTTCGCTGACGCGGCACCGTCCCGGATGCTGTGCGCCTTCGACCTCACCGCGCTCGCCGCCGACGTGGTGGAGCAGGTGGCGTGCGTGCACCAGACCGCTCGCGGCGTGTCCGCGCCGGCCGACTGCGCCGATCCCGAGCGGGCCCTGCGACTGTTCGGCAGCCGACTGCCGCCGGCTCCGGCGGCCGCGGACACGGTGTCGTTCGGCCGGGAGGACCTCGCAGGCCTGCGCGCGGTGGTCGGCCGGCTCGCCGAGGGCGCCGGACTCCGCACCGGGCTGGCCGACGACCTCGTCCTCTCCGCCCACGAGCTGGCCGCCAACAGCGTCGTCCACGGGGGCGGCGGCGGGACGCTCCGGGCCTGGACGGAGCCCGACGCGTTCGTGGTCGAGGTCAGCGACCGGGGGCTGATCGAGGACCCGCTGGTCGGACGGGACCTCCTCGACGAGCTGTCGGAGAGCGGCCGCGGCATCTGGATGGCCAACCAGCTGTGCGACCTGGTGCAGGTCCGGTCCGGCGAGGCCGGGACCGTCGTGCGGCTCTTCGCCTGGCTCGCCGACTGACCGGGGTCGCCGACTGACCGCGCTCGCCGGCTGACCAGGGGTCGCGGGCACTCGTCAGTCAGTCGAGGTCGCCCAGGGTGATGTCCTCGGCCTCCTCCGCGCCACCGCGGGCGGGTGCGTGCCCGGCCGCGCCGTCGCCGGCCAGCGCACCTCGCCCGGCGGCGAGGATTCCGGCGCCGACCAGCACCGCTCCCGTACCCATCCAGAAGGGTGCGTGCACGCTGAGGTCCTCGCCCAGCCGGGCCGCGACCCAGGGGGCGAGCGCGCCGCCGGAGAAGCGGACGAAGGAGTACGCCGAGGAGGCGACCGCGCGCTCGACGGGGGCGGCGCCCATCACCGCCTCGGTGATCAGGGTGTTGTTCACGCCGAGGAAGGCGCCGGCGACGACCACCCCGACGACGAGCACCGGCTTGCTCTCGGTCCACAGCGCCATCGCGGCCAGGTCGGCGGCGAAGAGCACCAACGCCGCGACGACGGTCGGCACGGTGCCGAAGCGGCGCTGCAGCACGGGCGCCACGACCACCGAGGTGAACGCGAGGAGCAGACCCCAGCCGAAGAAGACCCAGCCCACCTGGGAGGCGTTCATGTCCAGGGGGAACGGGGTGAACGCCAGCAGCGTGAAGAACCCCACGTTGTAGAAGAGCGCGGTCAGGGCGACGATGCGCAGCCCGGTGAAGCGCAGCGCGCGGAACGGCTCGGCGAGGGAGGTCTTGCGCGGTGCGGGCGGCGTCCGCGGCAGCAGGAACGCCGTCGCCACGAGGGCCACCAGCATCAGCGCCGCCACGCCGTAGAAGGGAGCCCGCCAGGTGATCGAGCCGAGCTGTCCACCGACGACCGGCCCTGCGGCGATCCCGAGACCCAGGGCGGCCTCGTAGAGGATGATCGCCTGCGCGACCGAGCCGCTGGCCGCGGAGACGATCGTGGCCAGCGCGGTGGCCACGAACAGCGCGTTGCCCAGGCCCCAGCCCGCCCGGAAGCCCACGACGGCGCCGACGGTGTCGGAGGAGCCGGCCAGCGCGGAGAAGACGACCACGAGGGCCAGCCCGGCCAGCAGGGTCCGCTTGGCGCCGATCCGGCTCGACACGAAGCCGGTCACCAGCATCGCCACGCCCATGATCCCCATGTAGCTGGTGAACAACAGCGACACCTGGCTCGGCGTCGCCCCGAGCTCGTCGGCGATCGGCTTGAGGATCGGGTCGACCAGCCCGATGCCCATGAACGCGATGACGCACGCGAACGCGACGGCCCAGACGGCGCGGGGCTGCTTGAGCATCGTGCCGCCGGTGGGCCGGGGAGTGTCCCCGGCGTGGCTCGCCGTCCCGGCGCCGGAGGGGTGGAGATGGACGTCTGCTTTTGGTTGCTGCACTCAACCAAATATAGGGCGGGCACCCAGCTGGCCTCGCGGCGGGTCAGAGCGCCGGCAGGATCTCCCCACTGACCTCGCCGAGCGCGATGCGGCCGCCACGCGCCCCCGGTGCCGTGGCCCGGAGGGTGACCTCGTCGCCGTCCTCGAGGAAGGTGCGCTCCCGCCCGGCCACGACGAACGGCTCGCTCCCGCCCCAGCTCAGCTCGAGCAGGGACCCGCGCTGGTCACGCTCGGGACCGCTGATGGTCCCGGAGGCGAACAGGTCGCCGACCCGCAGCGAGGCGCCGTTGACGGTCATGTGGGCCAGCATCTGCGCCGGCGACCAGTACATCGAGGAGTACGGCGGTCGCGCCACCGTCTCACCGTTCAGCAGCACCTCGAAGGTGATGTCGTAGCCGGCGCCGGGGCCGACCCGGAGGTACGCCAGCGGCTCGGGGTCCTGGCCCGGCAGATCGACCCGGGCCGCCTCGAGCGCGGCCAGCGGGGTGACCCAGCCGCTGACCGAGGTGGCGAAGGACTTGCCGAGGAACGGCCCGAGCGGGACGTACTCCCAGGCCTGGATGTCGCGGGCGGACCAGTCGTTGACCGGCAGGACGCCGAAGACGTGGTCGGCGAACGCGTCCACGCCGACCCGGTCGCCGAGGCGGCTCGGGGTGCCGACGAGGAAGCCGAGCTCGGCCTCGATGTCCAGCCGCCGGGACGGCCCGTAGACCGGCGACTCCGCGCCCGGCGGCCTCAGCTGGCCCTGTGGACGTCGTACCGGCGTGCCGGAGACGACGACGGTGCCGCTGCGGCCGTGGTAGCCGACCGGCAGGTGCCGCCAGTTCGGCAGCAAGGGCTCGGCGTCGGGGCGGAAGATCCGGCCGACGTTGCCGGCGTGGTCCTCGGAGCAGTAGAAGTCGACGTAGTCGGGGACCGTCGCCGGCAGGTGCACGGAGACCTCGGAGACCGGGACGAGGAGCGGCTCGGCGAGGTCGCGGTGGGCCGGGTCGGTGAGCAGTGTGGTGATCCAGCGGCGGACCGACTCCCAGGTGGGCCGGCCCAGGCTCATCAACGGGTTCAGCGACGGTGCCTCGAGGGCGTGCGCGACGTCGAGCAGGTCGATGGCCGCCGCGGGGGCCAGGTCGAGGACGTGGTCGCCGATGCGCACGCCGACGCGCGGTGCGTCGTCGCCGTGGGAGAAGACGCCGTACGGGAGGTTGTCGACGTCGTACGGCGACCCGGCGGCGCCGTCGACCCAGGTGTCCGGCACGCTCACGTGTCGCCCCCCACGGCTGCGGCGTCGACCAGGCCGAGGGCGACCAGGTCCGCCAGCGGCTCCAGCACGCTGCAGGAGCCGAACGACCGGAACCACCGTCGCGCGGACACCAGGCCGTCCGGGCCGGCGGCGTCGATCCGGGCGAGGACCGACTCGGCGTCGTCGTCCGCCAGCGTCTGCGCCACCTCGTCGCCGCTGCCTCCGTCCAGGGCGGTGCGGGTGGCGAGCAGGACGTTGAGGAAGCCGTGGTGGTCGACGGGGCGGTCGGATCCCTCCGTCACCCCGTGGCGCACCGCGCGGTGGAGGCCCGCGGTGCACTTGAAGGCCAGCTCCCGGTCCAGGGCCGCGTCGATGGCCGCCGCGAGCTCCGCCGGGGAGGGGAACGCGTCCTCGGCGACGCCGCCGGTGCGGAACTTCAGCCGCAGGTCGAGGGCGGCGACCTCGTCGAGCGCGGTCAGCCACGACGTGGTGGGCTCGGGAGCCTGCGGCCGGGGCGGTTCGACGTACACCGCGGTCTCGTCGTCGAGGTCCGCGGAGGCGCGCAGCTGGTCGACGACGGTGGTGACCCGCCGGGCGTTGCGGGGAAGGTCCTCCTCGTCGCGCAGGGCGACCTCGACGGCGGCGAGGTGGAGCTCCTCGGCGCGACCGGCCCAGCGGACGGCCGGCTCGACGGCGCCGGCACCCCCGGTCACCACCACCGACACCGGGAGCGGCTCGGCGGCGTTGGCCGACCGCAGGGCGGCGATCAGGTCGGGCAGGGCGACGTCGGTGACCACGAACGCTCCGAGCAGGTCCGCCCAGGCGGTCCGGCGGTGGCGGTGGTGCGCGTCGACGGCGTCCTCCAGCGGCGCGTTGCCGGGCGGGAAGACGGCGGCGTCGTCCACGAGGCAACGGTACGGCTCCGGGATGGTTGACACGCTCCCGACACTAACGCATGGTGGTCCTGAGCGGACGGACGAGTCCGTTTATCGAACAGTGAGGCGGCTTTCGTGGCGTACTACCGGCAGGTGGGGACGGTGCCCCCGAAACGGCACACGCAGTTCCGCTCCGACGAGGGTGCCCTGCGCTACGAGGAGCTGATGGGGGAGGAGGGCTTCTCCTCCGACTCCTCGCTGCTCTACCACCGGGGCGTGCCCTCGGCGATCGTCGACAGCCGGGTGTGGGAGCTCCCGGACCTGGCCACGACGGCGAACCACCCCCTCAAGCCGAGGCACCTGAGGCTGCACTCACTGTTCGAGGACGCGGCCGCGGAGGAGCGCGACGCGGTGCAGGACCGCCGGCTGGTGCTCGGCAACGCGGACGTGCGGATCTCCTACGTGGTGGCGGGCGGCGTGTCGCCGTACTACCGCAACGCGGTCGGCGACGAGTGCGTGTACGTCGAGGCCGGGCACGGTGTCCTGGAGACGGTGTTCGGCGAGCTCGCCTACCGGACCGGCGACTACGTCGTCATCCCGCGCGCCACGACGCACCGCTGGGTGCCCGCCGGCGACGGTCCGCCCGACCGGCTCTACGTGATCGAGGCGAACAGCCACCTCGCGCCGCCGAGGCGCTACCTCTCCCGCTACGGGCAGCTCCTCGAGCACGCGCCGTACTGCGAGCGCGACCTGCACGGCCCCGACCGGCCGCTGCTCGTCGAGGGCACGGACGTGGAGGTGCTGGTGAAGCACCGGGGGTCCTCGGTGAGCGGCATCGTCGGCACCCGGATGACCTACGCCACCCACCCCTTCGACGTGGTCGGCTGGGACGGCTGCCTGTACCCGTACACGTTCAATGTCGAGGACTTCGAGCCGATCACCGGCCGGATCCACCAGCCGCCGCCGGTGCACCAGGTCTTCGAGGGCCACAACTTCGTGGTGTGCAACTTCGTGCCGCGCAAGGTCGACTACCACCCGCTGGCGGTGCCCGTGCCGTACTACCACTCCAACGTCGACAGCGACGAGGTGATGTTCTACGTCGGCGGCGACTACGAGGCGCGCAAGGGGTCGGGGATCAACGTCGGCTCGATCTCGCTCCACCCCGGCGGCTACGCCCACGGGCCGCAGCCCTCGGCGATCGAGGCGTCCCTGGGCGCGGAGGCGTTCGACGAGCTCGCGGTCATGGTCGACACCTTCCGCCCGCTCGACCTCGGCGAGGGTGGGGTCGCGGTCGAGGACCCGGCCTACGCCTGGAGCTGGGCGGGCCGCGGCCCGGACTCGGCCGGCGACGACGGCGGGTCGGCGGTGTACTCCAACAGCTGACCTGTGCTTCGCTGGCCGCGTGCCCCACTACGTCGCCCTGCTGCGCGCCATCAACCTGGGCCGGATCAGGAAGTTCCCGATGGCCGACCTGCGTGACTGCCTCCACCGTGCCGGCTTCCGCGACGTGGAGACCTACATCCAGACCGGCAACGTGCGGGTGAGTACGTCGATGCGGTCCGTGGACCGGGTCGCCGCGGCGCTCGAGCAGGTCTTCGAGGACGACCGCGGCTTCGCCGTACCCACCGTCGTGCTCACCCCGCGCGAGCTCGCCGGGGTGCACGCCGATGCGCTTGCCCTCGAGGCGCCGGTGGCCGGGGAGGTCCGGCGCTACGTCACCTTCGTGAAGCAGCCGGTGACCCCCGAGGCCGCTGCGGAGATCGAGGCGATCGACGTCGAGGGGGAGGCCGCTCGCGCGGTGGGCAGGGCCGTGCACGTGTGGGTGCGAGACGGGTACCAGAACGCGCGGCTCGCCAACGCGCTCCTCGAGCGGCGGCTCGGGGTGGCCACGACGCGCGACCTGAAGGTGGTCTCCACGCTCGCTCGGCGCTGGGGCGCCTGAGCACGGGTTCCGGTCCCGGCCCGGGACTGCTCTAGTTTGGCGGCATGACAGAAGGCCTGCACGTCGAGACCTCCGGCGGCGTCGAGCGGATCACGCTGGACCGTCCCGGCCACATGAACGCGCTGACCGGCGAGATGGCCGACCGGCTCGCGGAGCAGATCGAGCGCGGAAGCGTGAGCGAGCAGGTGCGGGTGGTCGTGCTCGCGGGCACCGGCCCGGCCTTCTGTGCCGGGGCCGACCTGAGCGGTGAGGACCCGCTCGAGCGCCTCGACGTCACCGCACTGGACCGGGCGAACCGCATCGTCCGCGCCATCACGGGCTCGCCCACGCCCGTCGTGGCCGCGGTGAACGGCGTCGCCGCCGGCGTGGGGTGCTCGATGGCACTGGCCTGCGACCTCGTCGTGGCGGCGGAGTCGGCGAGCTTCCTGCTGGCCTTCTCGAGGATCGGCCTCATGCCGGACGGCGGTGCGACGGCCACCGTGGCCGCCTCCGTCGGCCGGGCCCGCGCGATGCGGATGGCTCTGCTCGCCGAGCCGCTGTCGGCGCCGGAGGCCCACGAAGCTGGCCTCGTTACGCACCTCGTCGGAGATGACGAGCTCGGGGACGCGGTGGACGCGCTGACGACACGTCTTGCCGCGGGGCCGCCGCTCGCGTTCGCGGCGACGAAGAAGGCGATCAACGGGGCGACCCTGCCCCGGCTCGAGGACGCGCTGTCCCGCGAACGGCACGGGCAGACGGTGCTGCTGCGGACCGAGGACGCGGCCGAGGGCATGCGGGCCTTCGCCCAGAAGCGCCGCCCCCTCTTCCGCGGCGAGTGACCGCCGAGTCGGCGCTAACCTGGGCGGCAGGCCGCCGAGTCGGCGCGAACCTCGGCGGTAGGCGGTGGGCTTGCCCAGACTCTTCGGACACGGTTCACGCCGACTCGGCAAGGTAGACCGTAGGTTCACGCCGACTCGGCGGGATGGTGACGAGGTTCACGCCGACTCGGCGAGGACGGCGCCGGCGGAGCGGACCTCGTCGAGCGCGTCCGATGGCTCGCTGACCCCGGCGACGAGGTCGGTCAGCACCCGGACGCGGAACCCCTGGGCGACCGCGTCGAGGGCGGTGGCCCGCACGCAGTCGGTCGGCACCCCGCACACGTCGACGTCGGTGACCCGGCGGCGGCGCAGCCAGTCGGCGAGCAGCACGCCGTCGGTGGTGTGGCCCTCGAACCCGGACGGGGCCGGTGCCCGCTCGCCCTTGAAGAACACCGCGTGGAACGGCTGGGGGTCGAGGTTCGGGTGCAGCGCCTCCCCGTCGGTCCCGGCGACACAGTGCGTGCTGTGGGCGTCGAGGTGGTGGTCGCGGGTGGCGACCGCGACGTCGTACTGGGGCGCCTTGGGACCCTGCTCGGTCCAGTGGCGGAGCAGCTCACCGATCCGGTACGCCACCTCGGCACCGCCGGGGACCGGCTCGCTGCCGCCCTCGCAGAAGTCGTTCTGGAC
Source organism: uncultured Actinomycetota bacterium (assembly GCA_963747975.1). GTDB lineage: Bacteria > Actinomycetota > Actinomycetes > Propionibacteriales > Nocardioidaceae > Nocardioides_C. Next base: position 427,932 of record CAVVHI010000003.1, on the reverse strand, counting down.
GTCCACCACGATGAGTGCGCGCTTCATGCAGCCACGCTAGCCGCTCCTCCCGCCTCGGTCACCGGGCCGAAAGACCCGGTCGGGGAGCGCTACTCGTCGACGTGCACCGTCGGGATCACCGGCTCCCCGCGCGACATCATCCGGGCCGGCAGGGGGAGGTCCTCACGGACCCGCAGGTGTCGCTCGCGGGCCGCGGTCAATGGCTCCCGACCCACCACCTCGCCGTCGCGGACCAGGGGGACGAGCAGCTCCCGGGCGTTCGCCCCGTGCTCCGCCGACGAGGTCACGTGCCCGCTCGCCGGCTCGCCGACGCCGATCACCTCGGCCTCGGCGACCCCTGCGGCGTCGTGGCGTCGCAGCGCGTGCTTGCGGCCCCCGATCGAGGCCTTGTCCTTGCTCTTCTTCGCCACCGACACCAGCCGGCCGCTGTCGTCCTCGCGGGCGACGAGCTTGTACACGAAGCCGGACGTCGGATGGCCGCTCCCGGTGACGAGCGAGGTGCCGACGCCGTACCCGTCCACCGGCGCCGCGGCGAGGGCGGCGATCGAGTGCTCGTCGAGGTCGGAGGTGACGATGATCCGGGTCCCCGTCGCCCCGGCCGCGTCGAGCTGGGTGCGGACCTCCTCGGCCAGCATGCCGAGGTCGCCGGAGTCGATGCGCACCGCGCCGAGCTCGGGTCCGGCGATCTCGACCGCGAGCCCGACGGCCTTCTTGACGTCGTAGGTGTCGACGAGCAGCGTGGTGCCCTTGCCGAGCGACTCCACCTGGGCGGTGAAGGCTTCGCGCTCGCTGTCGTGCAGGAGGGTGAAGCTGTGCGCGCTGGTGCCGGAGGTGGGGATGCCGTAGCGCTGTCGGGCGGCGAGGTTCGAGGTCGAGGAGAAGCCGGCGACGTAGGCGGCGCGCGCGGCCGCGACCGCAGCCTCCTCGTGGGTGCGCCGCGAGCCCATCTCGATGCAGGGCCGCTCACAGGAGACCCAGGTCATCCGTGAGGCCGCGGAGGCGATCGCGGAGTCGTGGTTCAGGATCGACAGCAACAGCGTCTCCAGCATCACCGCCTCGGCGAAGGTGGACTCCACGACCATCAGCGGGGAGTACGGGAAGTACACCTCGCCCTCGGGGTAGCCCCAGATGTCGCCGCCGAACCGGTAGTCCGCGAGCCACTCCAGCGTGATGTCGTCGACGACCTGTCCCTCGCGCAGGACCTCGAGCACGTCGTCGTCGAACCGGAACCGCTCGAAGGCGTCGAGCGCCCGTCCCACACCGGCCACGACGCCGTACCTGCGCCCCTCGGGCAGGCGCCGCGGGAACAGCTCGAACACCGACCGGCGTGACGCCGTCCCGGCGCGCAGGGCGGCCTGGACCATGGTCAGCTCGTAGTGGTCGGTGAGCAGCGCGGTCGAGGTGGTCACCTCGCACAACCTAGTATGTGGACCGTGTCCGCCCCCATGCCCGTCGAGACCGAGCAGCCGGAGACAGACGAGACGACGCAGCTCTCCCGGCCGTGGGTGACCATCGTCTGGAACGACCCGGTGAACCTGATGTCGTACGTCACCTACGTGTTCCAGACCTACTTCGGCTACCCGCGCAAGAAGGCGGAGAAGCTGATGTGGGAGGTGCACAACGACGGGAAGTCGGCGGTCTCGACCGGCTCCCGCGAGGAGATGGAGCGCGACGTGCAGGCGATGCACGAGTACGGCCTGTGGGCGACGATGGAGAAGGCGGACAGTTGAGCGGATTCGTCCAGCGCGGAGCCGGCGTGATGGCCACCTTCTCGGGGTTCGAGGCCGATCTGCTGCGGTCGCTCGCCTCCCAGCTCGTCGAGCTGCTCCGCAACGAGGAGGCGGCGCCGGGAGCCTCGGCCTCCGAGGACCCGCTCGAGGCGATGCTCGACTTCACCGGCCCGACCACCGAGCCCGAGGACCCGGTCCTCGCGCGGCTGTTCCCCACCGCCTACCCCGACGACGAGGAGGCGGCGGGCGAGTTCCGCAGGTTCACCGAGGGCGCGTTGCGCGACGGCAAGGCGCGCACCGCCGTGCTGCTCATCGACACCCTCGAGGAGGCCGGCCTGCCCCCGGAGCTCGACGAGGACGGACTGTGGATCGACGTCGAGCTCGGGCCCGCCGGGGCCGAGGGGTGGCTGCGCTCGTTCACCGACATCCGGCTCGCACTCGCGACCAGGCTGGGCGTCGAGGAGGGCGACGAGGGGTACTGGGCGAGCCTGCCCGACGACGACCCGCGCACCCAGGTCCACGACATCTACGAGTGGATCGGCTACCTCCAGGAGACGCTGGTCTCCGCCCTGGCCCGCGGCCGCTGACCCGCCGTCGGCAGGTGCCGCCCGGGCGGGGTCTCAGGATCCGGACGTACGACGGGCGGGGTGGGCGCCCTGGGGCCCCCCGATACGCTCGGTGTCGTGCTGAAGATCGACCGTGCCACCTTCGACGCCATCGTGGCCCACGCCAAGAAGGACCATCCCGACGAGGCCTGCGGGGTCGTCGCGGGACCCGAGGGCGCGGACCGGCCGACCCGGTTCGTGCCGATGGTCAACGCGGCGATGTCGACCACGTTCTACGAGTTCGACTCCCAGGAGCTGCTCGCGCTGTACAAGGAGATGGACAGCCGGGACGAGGAGCCGGTGGTGGTCTACCACTCGCACACGGCCACCGAGGCCTACCCGTCGCGCACCGACATCGGGCTGGCGTCGGAGCCGAACGCGCACTATGTGCTGGTCAGCACACGCGAGCACGGGAATAGCGACGGCCCTGTGGAGTTCAGGTCTTTCAGGATCGTCGACGGCGAGGTGACCGAGGAGGACGTCTCGGTCGTGGAGTCGCTCGACGAGTGAGCCGCCGCCCTCGCGGGCATCATGAGGCTGCATCGACGTACCCAGCACGCTGACGAGAGTTCAAGGAGCCAGAGCATGGCGATCGACGTACGCATCCCCACCATCCTCCGCACCTACACCGACGGCGAGAAGGCGGTGAAGGGCGAGGGCGGCACGCTCGGGGAGCTGATCGAGAACCTCGAGGCCAACCACCCCGGCATCAAGGAGCGCCTGGTCGACGGCAGCGACCTGCGCCGCTTCGTCAACGTCTACGTCAACGACGAGGACGTCCGCTTCACCGGTGGCCTCGACACCAAGCTCGACGACGGCGACGAGGTCGTCGTCCTTCCCGCGGTGGCCGGCGGCGCCGTCTAGATGCTGTTCAGCTCCCTCCTCGACTCGGTGGGAGGCACGCCGCTGGTGGGCCTGCCCCGGCTCTCGCCGTCCCCCGAGGTGCGGCTGTGGGCCAAGCTCGAGGACCGCAACCCGACCGGGTCGATCAAGGACCGGGCCGCGCTCAGGATGTTCGAGCAGGCCGAGAAGAACGGCACGCTGACGCCCGGCTGCACGATCCTCGAGCCGACCTCGGGCAACACCGGCATCTCGCTGGCGATGGTCGCCAAGCTCCGCGGCTACCGGATGGTGTGCGTGATGCCCGAGAACACCTCCGAGGAGCGCCGCCAGCTGCTGGCGATGTGGGGCGCGGAGATCGTCTCCTCGCCGGCCGCCGGAGGGTCCAACGAGGCGGTCCGGGTCGCGAAGGTCCTGGCGCGGGAGAACCCCGACTGGGTGATGCTCTACCAGTACGGCAACCCGGCCAACGCACTCGCCCACTACGAGGGCACCGGCCCGGAGATCCTGGCCGACCTGCCGAGCGTGACCCACTTCGTCGCCGGGCTCGGGACCACCGGCACGCTGATGGGCGCCGGCCGGTTCTTCAAGGAGCAGGCCTCGCAGGTCCGGGTGGTGGCGGCCGAGCCGCGGTACGGCGAGCTCGTCTACGGCCTGCGCAACATGGACGAGGGGTTCGTGCCCGAGCTGTACGACCCGTCCCTGATCGACGCCCGGTTCTCCGTCGGGCCCCGCGACGCGGTACGACGGGTCCGGGAGCTGCTCGAGCAGGAGGGCATCTTCGCCGGCATCTCGACCGGCGCCATCCTGCACGCCGCGATGGCCCAGGCCCGGAAGTCGGTGAAGGCCGGGGACCGCGCCGACATCGTGTTCATCGTCGCCGACGGCGGCTGGAAGTACCTCTCCACCGGCGCCTACGAGGGCACCCTGGAGGAGGCCGAGGCCCGGCTGGAGGGCCAGCTCTGGGCCTGAGCGGTCACGGCTCCCGGTGCACCGGGTGCGCGTGCTCGCAGGGCACGAACACCTCGGTCCGCGGCTCGGGCACCTCCGGGCCGTCGAGGTAGCACTCCCACGGGGCGCCGACGGTGACGTAGCCCTCGTCGGTCAGCCACGCCACGGCCGCCTGGTAGGCCGCCCCGACGTCGCCGTAGGGCCCCACGTGCAGGGTGCGCGCCACCCGCCCGCCGGGGAGCTCGGCCGCCTCCACCCGGCCCTGGGGCTTGACCACGTCGCTGCACGGGAAGCCCACCTCGGCGTCGAAGCCGCCCTCCTCGGCCATCCGGTAGCGGCCGAACGGCGAGCCGGTGGGGTGCAGGCCCTGCTCGTCGAGCACCGAGATCACCTCTTCGAAGGCGCCGCCGAGGAAGTCCTTGATCCCGGCGGGGTCCACGTGGCCGCGGACGACCGCGACATGCTGGCTCTGGAGGTCCACGAACTGCGTCTCGTACCTCATGGGACCAGTGTCCGCCGATCGGCCCGACCTGGGTCAGAGCCGAAGGTCCCCGGGCCGTGGGCCGTGGGCTGCGGGCCGTGGGCTGCGGGCCGCTGCCGGCGACGTGACGACGGTCGCAGCGTGACATGGGTCGCTCACCGGCCACCTCGAGGCCGCCGCACACTAGCCTTGGCCGGGTGGCGGACGCACCAATCGGCATCTTCGACTCGGGCTTCGGTGGACTCACCGTGGCCCGGGCGGTGATCGACCAGCTGCCCCACGAGCCGATCCTCTACCTCGGCGACACCGCCCGGCAGCCCTACGGCCCCAAGCCGATCGGTGAGGTCCGGGAGTACGCCCTCGAGTGCCTCGACCACCTCGTCGACCAGGGCGTGAAGGCGCTGGTCATCGCCTGCAACTCCGCCTCCGCCGCCGTCCTGCGCGACGCGCGTGAGAGGTACCCGGTCCCGGTCGTGGAGGTGATCTTCCCCGCCACCCGCCGCGCGGTGGCGGCCAGCCGCACCGGCCGGATCGGGGTGATCTGCACGCGGGCGACCGCGGAGTCGATGGCCTACGACGACGCCTTCGCCGCCGCGCCGCACGTCGACCTGCACACCCAGGCCTGCCCCCGGTTCGTGGAGTTCGTCGAGGCCGGGGTCACCAGCGGACCGGAGCTGCTCGAGGCCGCCCACGAGTACCTCGACCCGCTCATCTCCGGCGGCATCGACACCCTGGTCCTCGGCTGCACCCACTACCCGCTGCTGACCGGGGTGCTGTCCTACGTGATGGGTGACCAGGTCACGCTGGTGTCGAGCGCGGAGGAGACCGCCAAGGACGTCTACCGGCTGCTGGTCCGGCACGGCCTCGAGCGCGACCCCTTCCTCGGCGCCCCGGAGCACCGCTTCCTCACCACCGGCAGCCCCGAGGAGTTCGCCCGCATCGGTGGCCGGTTCCTGGGCCCCGAGCTGCAGACCGCGAGCCAGCTCGCCCAGCAGACCGTATGGACCCAGACCGTCGGCGGAGGTGCCGGATGAGGCTCACGGTGATCGGCTGCTCCGGCTCCTATCCGGGCCCGGACTCGCCGGCGAGCAGCTACCTCGTCGAGGCCGCCGACGGCGAGCGCACCTGGCGGGTGCTCCTCGACCTCGGCAACGGCGCCCTCGGACGGCTGCAGCGACACGTCGACCCGCTGACCATCGACGCGGTCTTCCTCAGCCACCTGCACCCCGACCACTTCTTCGACCTCAGCGGCTACTACGTGCTGCGCAGGTACCACCCCTCCGGCCACCAGCCGCGGATCCCGGTCCTCGGACCCCGCGGCGTCGCCAAGCGCCTGGCGAACGCCTACGGCCTGGCGGAGAAGCCGGGGATGAGCCAGGAGTTCGACTTCCGGGAGTACGACGACCAGGGGACCTACCAGGTCGGCCCGATGTCGTTCGAGGTGACCCGCGTCGCGCACCCGGTCGAGTCCTACGCGATCAAGGTGTCGCACGGGGACAGGTCCCTGGTCTACAGCGGGGACACCGGCCCGTGCCGTTCCCTCGTCGAGCTGGCCGAGGGCACCGACCTGCTGCTGGCCGAGGCGGCGTTCCGGGAGGGCGAGGACAACCCCAAGGACCTGCACATGACCGGTCGGGAGGCCGCCGAGGCCGCGGCGCACGCAGGTGTCGGCCGGCTGGTCCTCACGCACATCCCGCCGTGGTACGACGGCGAGTCGGCACTGGCGGAGGCCCGTCCGGTATTCGGCGGCCCGACCGAGCTCGCGCACTGCGGCGCGTCGTACGACCTCTGACCGCCGCCCGGCCGCACCGCCGCCCGACGGCGCTCGGCGCGCCCTCGGTAGGGTCGCGTTCATGACTTCCCGACCTGACGGACGCGACAACGACGAGCTCCGGCCCGTCTCGATCACCCGCAACTGGCTCGACCACGCCGCCGGATCGGTGCTCGTCGAGTTCGGCCGGACCCGCGTGCTCTGTGCCGCCTCCGCCACGGTGGGCGTCCCACGGTGGCGCAAGGACTCGGGACTCGGCTGGGTCACCGCGGAGTACGCCATGCTGCCGGCCGCCACGCACACCCGCTCCGACCGCGAGTCGGTCAAGGGGCGCATCGGCGGCCGCACCCACGAGATCTCCCGGCTGATCGGCCGGTCGCTGCGTGCGGTCGTCGACTACAAGGCGCTGGGGGAGAACACGGTCGTGCTCGACTGCGACGTGCTCCAGGCAGACGGCGGCACCCGCACCGCGGCCATCACCGGGGCCTACGTCGCGCTCGCCGACGCCTGTGCGCACCTTCGGGTGAAGGGGGCGCTGAAGGGCGAGCCGCTGACCGGCTCGGTGTCCGCGGTGTCGGTGGGGATCGTCGACGGCGACATCCGGCTCGACCTGCCCTACGAGGAGGACGTGCGCGCCGAGACGGACATGAACGTGGTGATGACCGGCGACGGGAAGTTCGTCGAGGTGCAGGGCACCGCGGAGGGTGAGCCGTTCGACCGGCGCCACCTCGACGGGCTGCTGTCGATGGCGGAGAAGGGCTGCGCCGACCTGACCCGCATCCAGCAGGAGGCGCTCCGTGGCTGAGGCGCGGGTCTTCCTGGCCTCCCGCAACCCCAAGAAGCTCGGCGAGATGCAGCGGATCCTCCAGGGGTTCGTGCCGCAGGTCCACGTGCTCGGTCTCGACGACGTCGAGCACTACGACGAGCCCGCGGAGACGGAGCCGACCTTCGAGGGCAACGCCCTGATCAAGGCCCGCGCCGGCTTCGAGGCCACCGGCCTGCCCGCCCTCGCCGACGACAGCGGCCTGTGCGTCGACGCGCTCAACGGGATGCCCGGGGTGCTGTCCGCCCGGTGGAGCGGGGTCGCCAAGGACGGCGCCCATGACGTGGACCGCGCCAACAACGAGCTGCTGCTCGCCCAGCTCGCCGACGTCCCCGAGGAGCGGCGAGGTGCCCGGTTCCGGGCCGCGGTCGCGTTCGTGCACCGTGACGCCACCGGCCAGGTGGTCGAGCACGTGGAGCTCGGGGAGATGCCGGGCCGGGTGATCCGGGAGCTGCGGGGGACCGGCGGCTTCGGGTACGACGTCCTCTTCGTGCCCGACGCACACGACCTCACCTCCGCGGAGCTCGCACCGGCCGACAAGGACGCGATCTCGCACCGCGGCCAGGCGCTGCGCCGGATCGCCCCGGTGGTGGCCGAGGCCCTCGCCGGGGCGTAGCCGCCAGCGACCGCCCAGCGCCGCAGTAGCGTGGACGCAGGTGGTGGTCGACATGACCGAGCAGCAGCCCTACGACGTGCTCGAGGTGCATCCTGGCTTCGAGCTTCGCCGCTACCCCGAGCACCTCGTCGCCGAGACCGATGTCGGGGCGCCGTTCGAGCTTGCCGGGAACCTCGCCTTTCCCCGGCTCGCCCGCTACATCGGCGGCCACAACCGCGCCTCCCGGAAGGTGGCGATGACCGCCCCGGTGCTGCAGGAGCCGGGCGAGGCGGGGCGCCGGTTCGTGGTCGGCTTCGTGATGCCGGCGGACATCCCCGTCGACGAGCTCCCCGCGCCGAGCGACCCGGCGGTGCGGACCCGCGTGGTGCCCGCCCAGACGGCGGCCGCGCTGCGCTTCTCGGGACGGTGGTCGCGGTCGTCGTACGAGAAGCACGAGCGGCAGCTGCTCGACGTGGTGACCCAGGCGGGCCTCCGGGTGGCGGGACCTGCGCGCTACGCCCGCTACGACCCGCCGTGGACGCCGTGGTTCCTGCGCCGCAACGAGGTGCTGGTGCCGGTCGAGCGGTGACCGGTCGGCGCTGTCGGGCACCGCAGGCACGTCCCTCCCCGTCCGCCGCCGCGGGTCACTGGATCCCCTCGGACACCACCTCCTGGAACCGCGCGAGCACCTGCTCGTCGCCGGACCGGTCCAGCCGGCCGATGGTCGGCCGGCCCCACAGCCAGCAGTCGAGCTCGGCGGCGGGCCCTGCGACGCGCGCCGCTGCCGGTGTCGACCCGTCGGCGTCCGCGGCCTCGACGAGCGGCTCGTCGGTGTAGGTCGTCCCCGAGCCCGGGTCGGTCCCGCTGCACCGGCCGAGCGTGACCAGCCAGGACCGCCCGGTGTCCGTCGTACTCACCAGCAGCGTCGCCTCGCGGTCGAGCTCCACCCGCGCCCAGGACGGCGCCCCGCCGAACATCACGCGCAGCGCCTCGTCGACGCCGTCGGTGGCCAGCGCCGGGTCGAGGGGCGCCCGCGCCACGTCGCCGGTGAGCTCGGCGTCGACCCGGTGGATCAGCGCCTCGTGGGCCTGTCGCCGGCGGATGAACCCCGCCGTGCGGTCGGGCTCGTGCCAGGTCCAGCGGGGCGTGGCCGGGTCCACCTCCGCCAGGGCCGCCTGCAGCGCCGCGGTCGCGTCCCCGAAGAACGCGAGCAGGGCCCCGCGGTCGGCAGGACGGTCCGGGTGGCGGAGCTCACCGGGATCGGTGACCGCCTCCCGGACGACCGTCCCCCAGAACCACTGCACCTCGGCGAGGTGCCAGAGCAGGTCGTCCGCGCGCCACTCGGGGCACGACGGCACCTGCCCGTCGGCCGGTGCGTGCTCGAGCACCGCGGCGAAGCGCGCCGAGTCCGCGCGCAGGTGTGCCAGGTAGTCCAGTGCCATGTCGACAGCAAACCACCGCGCGCCGACACTGTCACGGCTCGTCAGATGCGCACGGCGATCTTCCCGCGGGTGTGCCCCGACTCCGACAGCCGGTGCGCCTGCGCGATGTCGTCGAGTGCGAGCGTCTCGGTGAGGTCGACACGGAGCCTGCCGTCCTCGACCAGCCCGGCCAGGGCGTCGAGGTGGCCACGCTCGGGCCGGACGAAGACGTAGCGCCCGCCCATCTCCAGCACGGTCTGCGCGTCGACGACCGAGGCCACCCGGGAGACGTCCTTCACCTGGTTGCCGGCGTCCTCGAGGGCGGGTCCGCCGACGAGGTCCAGCACCGCGTCGACCGGAGCGGAGAGCTGCTCGCCGACCGGACCGGCGTGGTAGTCGATGGGCTCGGTGACCCCGAGCTCGCGGAGGTGCGCGTGGTGCCGGGGGCTGGCCGTGCCGACCACCTCGCACCCGTGCGCACGCGCGATCTGCACCGCGAGGTGCCCCACCCCGCCGGCGGCGGCGTGGACCAGCACCCGCTCCCCGTCGCGGATGCCGAGCGCCTCGACGAGCGCCTGGTACGCCGTGAGGCCGGCCAGCGGCACGGAGCCGGCCTCCTCGAAGCTCAGCGACGCCGGCTTGCGGGCCACGGTGCGCTCCGGTGCGGGCACCAGCTCGGCGGCCGTGCCCCACTGCACGTCGTCACGGCGGACGTAGCCCCACACCTCGTCACCGACCTCGAGCCCGGTGACCACCGCGGGTCCCACCGCCTCCACCACGCCGGCGACGTCCCAGCCGGGGATGATCGGCAGGTGGTGCGGGTAGGCGCCCTGGAGGAAGCCACCCCGGATCTTCCAGTCCACCGGGTTGACGCTGGTGGCCCGTGCCCGGACCAGGACGGTGTCCGGCCCCACGGGCGGGTCGGCGTGCTCGGTCACGGCGATGACGTCGGCGTCGCCGTACTCCTCGTAGACGGCTGCTCTCACGGTTCCTCCCTCTGGTCGCTGCCGTCAGGGACAGTGACCGGGACCGGGGGAGGGCAAACGTCAGGCGCCCGGGTAGAGCCGGTAGCCGGCCATGCGCGTGTGCGGGAAGGACTCGTAGAACCCGCCGGCGTCCTCGGGCGTGATCAGGTCCATGCGCTTGGTGCCGGTCGCCTGGAACGTCGCCACGGTGAGCAGGCGCGCGATGCCGCGGCGCCGGTGGTCGGGGTGCACGGCGAGGAAGCTCAGGTGCGACTGGAGCAGGCCGTCGCCGAGCGCCTGCGCGAAGCCCACCACCTCCCCGTCGACGAGCGCGGCGTACGCCGACGACCCGGGCGCGGTGAAGACCCGTCGTACGACGCCGGGGTCGGTGAGCGAGGGCCACTGGACCGTCGTGGCGAGACGGGCGACCCCGTCGGCGTGACCGTCCTCGAACGGCACCACGTCCACCACGCTCATGCCGCCGAGCCTACGTGCCGGCTCACGCCTCCTGGACGGTGTAGACGACGGTCTGCACCGTGATCAGGCCGTCGGCGAAGACGAACGTGTCGACGCCGTCCTCGGCCTTGCGGCCACCGCCGGCCGCCTTCCACTCGAGGTAGAGGACGTCCTCGGCGAAGACCGTGTCCAGCTCCCACTTCGCCTGCGGCACGTCGCCGAGGAGCTGGGTGAAGACCTGCCGGGCGCCGTCCTTGCCGCGGTACACCTTCTTGTTGACGACGAGGACCGCGTCGTCGGCGTAGTCGGCGACGATCTCCTCGAGGTTCTCGGCGCCGAGCGCCTGGCCGTGGTGCGCGAACACCTCTTCGGGAGTCCTGCTCGCCATCGTGTCCCTCCTTTGCCCGGTGCGGGATCCGCCGACCCGAGCGGCTTCTTCCAGTGTCGCCCGCGGAGAGGCCCCTGTCCACGGAACCGGCCCCGGGGACGACCGGCCTCCACCTTTCTCGGTAGGCGGCGCGGACGGGCTCGCTTGAGTACAGTCCGAAGCAGGAGACCGGCACGACATCGGGAGGCGTGATGAAGGCGGTTCGGCTGCACGAGTACCACAAGCGGCCCGTGGTGGAGGAGGTGCCGGAGCCGGCAGCCACCGGGCCCCTCGACGTCGTGGTCCGGGTCGGCGGCGCCGGCCTGTGCCGGACCGACCTCCACATCGTCGAGGGCCAGTGGGCCGACAAGAGCAACGTGGCGCTGCCCTACACCCTCGGCCACGAGAACGCCGGCTGGGTGCACGAGGTGGGCTCGGCGGTGGAGCACCTGGCCCCCGGCGACGCGGTGATCCTGCACCCGCTCATGACGTGCGGCTTCTGCCGCGCGTGCCGGGCGGGGGACGACGTGCACTGCGAGGCCAGCGCGTTCCCGGGCATCGACGCCGACGGCGGCATGGCCGAGCTGATCAGGACCACGGCGCGGTCGGTGGTGAAGCTGCCCGAGGGCGTGGAGCCGGCCTCCGTCGCCGCGTTGGCCGACGCGGGGCTGACCGCCTACCACGCGGTGAAGAAGGCGGTGCCGCTGCTGTTCCCGGGCAGCACCTGCGTCGTCATGGGCGCCGGCGGCCTCGGGCACATCGGGGTGCAGTGCCTGCGCGCGACGAGCGCCACCCGGATCGTCGTACTCGACCGCAACGAGGAGGCGCTCGCGCTGACCCGCGACTGGGGAGCCGACGAGACCGTGCTCGTGGACGGCTCACACGTCGACCGGGTCCTCGAGCTCACCGGCGGCCACGGCGCCGAGGTGGTCCTCGACTTCGTCGGTGAGCAGGGCGCCGAGCACGACAGCTGGGCGATGACCCGGCGCGCCGGCAGCGACTTCGTGATCGGCTACGGCGGCACCGTCGACGTCCCGACCATCGACGTGATCTCGACCGAGCGGAACGTGGTCGGCAACCTGGTCGGCACCTACAACGACCTGGTGGAGCTGATGGCGCTCGCCGCGGCGGGCCGTGTCGAGATGCTCACGCAGACGTACCCTCTCGACGCCGTCGACGAGGCGATGGACGACCTCGACGCCGGCCGGCTGCGGGGCCGCGGCATCCTGGTGCCGTGACCTGAGCCCTGCGCCGCCAGGCAGGTGCAGGGCGGACTGGGCTGTGGCTGCCTGCCGGTGGACGCCTGAGGGGCACCCGGGGAGCAGCAGTGCGCCCGGCGAGATTCGAACTCGCACTGTGCAGGACCTAAACCTGCCGCCTCCTACCTGTTGGGCTACGGGCGCGCGCCGCACAGTCTAGGTGCAGCGGCTGCCTCAGCCGGCCAGTCCGAGGTCCCGGCGCAGCTTGGCGACGTGGCCGGTCGCCTTGACGTTGTACTGCGCCACCTCGATGCGGCCCTCCTCGTCGACCACGAAGGTGGACCGGATGACGCCCTGCACGACCTTGCCGTACATCTTCTTCTCCCCGAACGCGCCCCACTCGGTCATCACCGACTTGTCCGGGTCCGACAGCAGGGTGATGGACAGCGCATCCCGCTCCCGGAACCTCGCGAGCTTCTCCGGCTTGTCGGGGGAGATCCCGAGGACGTCGTACCCGGCGGCCTTCAAGGAGTCCAGCGAGTCGGTGAAGTCGCAGGCCTGCTTGGTGCAGCCGGGGGTCATCGCGGCGGGGTAGAAGTAGACGATCACCTTGCGGCCGCGCAGGCCCGACAACGTCACCGTCGCGCCGTCGTCGGTGGAAAGGGCGAAGTCCGGGGCGGCGTCGCCGGCCGACAGGCGGTTCTCGGTCATCTGTGCTCCTCTGGCTCGTGCACGGCCGGGGTGGACCGGCGGGGAATAGGTCCTTATTGCGAACCGTTCGCAATAACGTACAGTCCTCAGTAGCGTCATGGGTGCGCGACTCTGCACGTGCTGTGGACGCTTGACGAGGGGCCCACCGCGTGTTCTGCGTCCATAACCCCGCGTTACATGAGGACCACCGCTCCAACGTAGGTCACAGGAGGACCGGCCGATGCACGTGCCCGACGGGTTCCTGGACGCGCCGACGTCCGTCGCGACGGGGGTCGCCGCCGCCGCGGCGATCGGGGTGGCCCTGCGCAAGGCACGACACGAGCTCGACGACCGGACCGCGCCGATGGCCGGGCTGGTGGCCACGTTCGTCTTCGCCGCACAGATGGTGAACTTCCCCGTGGGCCTGGGCACCAGCGGGCACCTCCTCGGCGGGGCGCTCGCCGCGGTCCTGGTCGGACCGTGGACCGGCCTGCTCGCGGTCAGCGTGGTGCTGGTGGTCCAGGCGCTGCTGCTCGCCGACGGCGGGGTCACCGCGCTCGGCACGAATATCACGCTGCTCGCCGTCGCCGGCGTGGTCGTCGGCTGGCTGGTCTTCCGCGGCCTGCAGAAGGTCGCTCCCAAGCGGGTCGGGCTGGTGCCGGTCTTCGCCGCGGTCGCCGCGTTCGTCTCGGTGCCCGCCGCCGCCCTGCTGTTCGTGGGCCTGTACGCGGTCGGCGGCACCGCGCCGGTCCCGCTCGACGGGCTGACCGTCGCGATGCTCGGCTGGCACACGGCGATCGGTCTCGGCGAGGCGGTGATCACCGGCCTGGTCGTCGCCAGCGTCGTGGCCGTGCGTCCCGACCTCGTCCACGGAGCCCGGCCGGCGCTGCGCGCCAAGCAGCTCGAGATCCGGTCCACCACGTCGACCGAGCGGGGGGTGGTCGCGTGAGGACCCGCACCTTCTTCGTGGTCGCGCTGCTGGCCAGCCTGCTGGTGGCCGGCGGCGTGAGCTACTTCGCCTCCACAAACCCCGACGGCCTGGAGTTCGTGGCCGAGAAGGTCGGCTTCGACCACGCCGCCGAGGACTCCGCCGCCACCGGCTCGCCGCTGTCGGACTACCAGGTCCGCGGCGTCGAGAACGACGCACTGTCCGGTGGCCTCGCCGGTGTCGTCGGCGCGCTGGTCGTGCTGGTCGTCGCGGGCGGCCTGGCCTACGTCGTACGGCGTCGTGGCACCGGGTCCTCCGCGGACCCGGAGGCCGACAACACCGTCGAGGCCGCGGAGCCGGACGCCACCACCGCGCGGGCGGACGGGGAGCAGCCCGCGGGACGGGGCCGGGCCTGAGATGGGCGCGGGACATGGCCACAAGCTCCACTACCACGGCCACTCACGGCTGCACCGCGCCCCGGCGCACCTGAAGATCGTCACGCTGCTGGCCTTCATGCTCACGGTGGTGGCCACGCCACGGGACCGGTTCTGGGTCTTCGGCGTCTACCTCGCCGCCGTCCTCGGTGCGATCGCCGTCTCCGGGGTGCCGTTCGGCTACATCGCCAAGCGGATGGTGGTCGAGGTGCCGTTCGTGCTGTTCGCGGTGCTGATGCCGTTCGTCTCGACCGGTCCCCGGGTCGACGTGCTCGGTGTCACCGTCTCCGAGCCCGGCCTGCTCGCCGGCTGGGCGCTGCTGGCCAAGGGCACGCTCGGGGTGATGGCCAGCCTCACGCTGGCGGCCACCACCGAGCCACGCGACCTGCTGCGCGGCCTCGAACGGCTTCGCGTGCCCGCCCAGCTCGTGCAGATCGTCGGGTTCATGATCCGCTACCTCGACGTGGTCACGGAGGAGATGCGGCGGATGCGGATCGCCCGCGAGTCCCGCGGGTTCACCGTGCGCGGGCTGCGCGCCTGGCCGGTGTACGCCCGGGCGGCCGGTGCGCTGTTCATCCGCTCCTACGAGCGGGGGGAGCGGGTGCACCTGGCGATGCTGTCCCGTGGCTACGACGGGAGCATCCGATGAGCGACCCCGTCCTCGACGTCAGCGGGCTCGCCTACGCCTACCCCGACGGGCACCAGGCGCTGTACGGCGTCGACCTGCACGTGCACCGGGGGGAGCGGGTGGCGCTGCTCGGTCCCAACGGCGCCGGCAAGACCACGCTGGTGCTGCACCTCAACGGCATCCTCGCCGCAGGCGCCGGCTCGGTCTCCGTGTCCGGTCTGCCGGTGACCAAGGAGAACCTCCAGGAGATCCGGCGGCGCGTCGGGGTGGTCTTCCAGGACCCCGACGACCAGCTGTTCATGCCCAGCGTCCGTGACGACGTGGCGTTCGGGCCGCGCAACCTCGGCGTGAAGGGTGCGGACCTCGACCGGCGGGTGATGGACGCCCTGGAGAAGGTGGGCATGGCCGAGTTCGCCGACCGGCCGCCGCACCACCTGAGCTTCGGGCAGCGCCGGCGGGTCGCGGTCGCCACCGTCCTGGCCATGGAGCCGGAGATCCTCGTCCTCGACGAGCCGTCGTCCAACCTCGACCCGGCCTCGCGCCGGGAGCTCGCCGACATCCTCCGCTCGCTGGACGTGACGGTGCTGATGGTCACCCACGACCTGCCCTACGCCTACGAGCTCTGTCCGAGGTCGGTGGTGCTGTCCGGGGGCGTGATGGTGGCGGACGGGGCGACGTACGACGTCCTGACCGACGACGACCTCATGGCCGCCCACCGGCTCGAGCTGCCGTTCGGCTTCGATCCCCGGCTGATTGGGAACCGGACTCCCGGGTAACCTTCGGACTGACCGTGTCCGCCCCGGGCGGGCACGGGCCGACCCCGAGACGAGGAGACTGACGTGGGCGACGCCGACAAGCCGGCTGACACTCGTGCACCCGAGACCATCGAGAACGAGATCGAGGCGACCCGTGATCGTCTCGCCCACACCATCGACCAGCTCCTCTACCGGTCCAGCCCGAAGACGATCGCCAAGCGTGAGATGAACGGCATCAAGGCGTTCTTCGTGGACCCGGTGACCGGTGAGCCCCGGACCGACAACATCCTCAAGGCCGCCGCGGGCGTCGGCGGGTTCGTCGCACTCATGGTCGTGGTCCGGAAGGTTGCGAAGTAGCCACCGTGACCGCGGAGAAGCTCCCGATCCGGATGCTGCACGACCGCGTCCTCGTCGAGCTCGACCAGGACGCGGGGGAGCGCCGTTCCAGCGGTGGCATCGTGATCCCGGCGACGGCCGCGATGGGTGCGCGCCGGCTGTCCTGGTGCCGGGTGGTCGCCGTGGGCGCGCACGTGCGCAGCGTCGAGGTCGACGACCGGGTGCTGTTCGACCCCGAGGACAAGTCCGAGGTCGAGGTCCAGGGCGAGCTGTACGTCGTCATGCGCGAGCGCGACATCCATGCCGTGGCCGCCGAGCGTCTCGGCGACAGCCAGACCGGGCTCTACCTCTGACCGCTCGCGCCTCCGCACGCGCGAAGGCCGGGCCGCACAGGTGCCGGTGACCCGTGCGACCCGGCCTTCGCCTGCCGGGTGTGACTCAGCTCCGGCGGTGGCTGCCGCCGGACTGGGCGTCGTCGGTCGTGCCCGTGTCGTACCCGTTCCGGTCGTCGCCGTTCCGGTCGTCGCCGTGCTGGCCCTGGGCGTACTGGCCGTCGCCGGTCCGGTCGTCCGTGCCGTGTCCCTCGGTGTGCCGGCTGTCGGTCGTGGGAGCACCGTGCTTGGCGTCCGGGTCGAGCTCATCGGCCTTGCGCAGGTGCTCCTCGTGCTCGCGGCGCTGCTCCGAAGCGGTGCCCAGCCGACCGCGCGCCTCCGCCTCGAGACGCTCGGCCTCGGCAGACTTCCGGTCCGCCTCGGCGCGCGCCGAGGCCGCCTTGGCCTCGCTCTCCTTCGCCGTGGCCTCCTTGCGCTGCAGGTCGGTCGCCTCGGCCTGGGCCTTCTGCCGCAGGTCGGCGGCCTTGCTGCGGTTCCGCTCGGCCTTCTTGTTGCTCGCCATCTTCGCGACCACGGCGATCAGCGCGATCACCGCGAGGGCGACGACGACGATCCAGATGATCGTCGAGGTTTCCATCGGGGTCCTCCTTCTCGGTCCGCCGGCGCGGTACCCCGTCGTACCCACGGCAAACTCACGGGGTCCGCGCGAGCCGCCGCCGTGAGGGCGCACACGATCCTCACCTACGGGCAGTCGGAGAACCGGCGTTCGGTCCACGCCGAGGACCAGACCCGGCTGTTCGGCCGGGAGCGATGGGTGGACTTCGCGTTCACGCCGAGGCAGGTGCGCCGCGACCTGGTCCGCAGCTACCGGGTCAGCGGTCGGGCCTGACCCGCAGCCACTCCTCCCAGCGGCGCAGCAGCTCTTCGCGCAGTTCGGGGTCGGACATCACGAGGTAGACCAGGCCGCAGGTGTCCGGCCCGCTCGCGCCGGGGTGGCACAGGGAGCACGGGTCGCCGATCCGGATCGGGCACCGAGGGTCGTCCACGTGCCCGGTCCCGGGGGTGGTCACACCGCCATTGAACCGCGGCACGTGGCCCACGCGGATGCGCGAGGCGTCCTGTCCGGCCGGGACCTTGGGCCTCTCGCGGCTCAGCAGCAGGCGGGCTCGGCCTCCTGGCCGGCCCGGTGCGTCCGCCGTACCTCTGCCTGGTGGTCGCGGCGCACGCGGCTGAGCTCCTCGCGCAGGTCGGGGTCGGACATCACCAGGTAGACCAGGCCGCAGTCCGCGGGTCCGGTCGCGCCGGGCTGGCACAGCGTGCACGCGTCACCGGGCCGGATCGGGCACTGGGCGTCCGGGACGGTGCGCCTCACGGTCATCTGCTGCCTCCTCCTCGTGCGTCCACTGTGTCCAACCTCGGACCGCTTGCCGGTGTTCCGGACGGAGGTCCCGACCTCGACGGGACCGAGGTCCCGAGATCAGGTGGCGAACGCGGACAGGAACGCCGTCACGAGCGGCCCCAGCGACGGCAGGTGGTAGCCGCCCTCCTGCACGAGCACCGTGGGCAGGCCGAGGGCGGCGATCCGCTCGCCGGCGCGGTGGTACCCCTCGAGCGAGACCTGCAGCGGGCTCTCCGGGTCGTCGGCGGCCGCGTCCACGCCGAGGGAGACCACGAGGGCCGCGGAGTCCCGGGCGACCGCCGCATCGGCGAGCCGGTCCACCCCGGCGAGGAACCCGAGGTCGCCGGTCCCGGGGGCGAGCGGGACGTTGAGGTTCGCGCCGAGCCCGTCGCCGGCCCCGCGCTCGGCCGCGTGACCGACGTAGTGCGGGAACCAGCCCGCCGCCGGGTCGACGTGCACGGAGCCGTAGAGGACGTCGGCGCGGTCGTAGAAGATCGCCGAGGTGCCGTTGCCGTGGTGGGCGTCGACGTCGAGGACCGCCACCCGCTCGTGCCGCGCGCGGAGCAGGGCCTCGGCGGCCAGCGCGGCGTTGTTGAGGTAGCAGGAGCCGCCGTAGGCCCCCGCGGTGACGTGGTGCCCCGGCGGGCGGCTCAGCGCGTACGCCGCCCGCGCACCGGCGGTGACGAGGTCGACCGCGGTGAGGGCGCAGTCCGCGGCTGCCCGGGCCGCGGCCCAGGTGCCGGGCCCGACCAGCGTCATGGT
This sequence comes from uncultured Actinomycetota bacterium, assembly GCA_963747975.1. Taxonomy (GTDB): domain Bacteria; phylum Actinomycetota; class Actinomycetes; order Propionibacteriales; family Nocardioidaceae; genus Nocardioides_C. The sequence goes on along the minus strand of CAVVHI010000003.1, from coordinate 409,464 downwards.
GTCGTAGCAGTAGGCGCCGGCCAGGCCGTGCACCGCCGTCGCGTCCGTCCGCGGGATGCCGCCGAGCATCGCGGCGGTCGGGAAGACGTAGGGGACCACCCGGTCCTGGCCGACCTCCTCGACGATCCCCGACTCGAGCCAGCGTGCGTGGACCGTCGCGAGGTGGTCGAGCAGGGCACGGTCGTGCACCGCGGCCAGCGCCTCCTCGCCGTGCGGGCGCGCCTCCACCAGCGGGTGCCCCGCCGAGGCGAGCGCGTCGAGGAGCACGTCGACCCGCTCGGGGACCTCGGTGCCGGGAGTGGTGACCCCCACCCAGACCTCGGCGCCCGGCACGTGCTCGCGCGTGCCGGGAGACCAGACGGCCTCGATCGCTGGCATGGCGATCAGCATGCCAGGCGATAGGGCAGGATCAGCACATGCCACGTGCTGCCGACCTGGGGATCCGCATCGGCTCGATGCCGACCGGGCCGACCTCCTCGGTCCTCGACGTCGCCGGGGTCGGGCTCGGGCACGCGACCGTGGCCCGCGACGAGCCGGCTCCGCCCGACGGCCGCGGGGTCGCGCGCACCGGGGTGACCGTGCTGGTGCCGGCCGCGGACGCCTACGACCGGATGCTTCCCGCGGGCGGGGCGGTGCTCAACGGCGCGGGGGAGTGCACGGGGTTCCTGTCCGCCGGGGAGTGGGGCACGCTCGAGAGCCCGGTCTTCCTGACCTCGACGCTGCAGCTCGGCCGGGTCTACGACGCCGCCTGCGAGATCTCCGTCGAGCGCGACGAACGGGTCGCCGACGACGTGCTGATCCCCGTGGTCGCCGAGTGCGACGACTCCTTCCTCAACGACAACCGCCGGATGCAGGTGACCCGCGAGGACGTGCGGTCGGCGTGGGACGCGGCGCTCGCCTCCCGGGGGGCCGGCGCCCCGCCGGCGGAGGGCAGCGTCGGTGCCGGCGCCGGCATGTCGTGCCTGGGCTTCAAGGGCGGCATCGGCACCGCCTCCCGGGTCACGCCCGCCGGCCACACGGTCGCCGTGCTGCTGCTGACCAACTACGGCACCCGGGAGCAGCTGGTCGTCGACGGGGTCCCGGTCGGTCGCCTGCTCGGCCCCGCGGAGGTCCCCGGCAGCGCCGGGCCGGCGGGGTCGTGCGTCGGTCTCGTGGTCACCGACGCCCCGGTCGACGGGGCCGCGTGCGGCCGCCTCGCCCGCCGGGTCGGGCTCGGGCTGGCCCGGACCGGCTCGGTGGCCGAGCACGGCAGCGGCGAGATCTTCCTGGCCTGCTCCACCGGGCTGCGGCTGGACCGTGAGGGTCGGTACGACGACCGCGCGAGCGTCTCGGGCCGGGCGCTGGACCCGATGTTCGCCGCGGTGGTGGAGGCCACCGAGGAGGCGGTGCTCAACTCGCTGCTGTGCTCACCGACCACGGTCGGTCGTGCCGGCAACACCCGCGAGGGGCTCGACCCGGACACCGTCGTCCGGCTGCTGCACGAGCACGGTCGCCGCTGACCGGAGGCCGCCTGTCCCGGGTCAGCGGGCCGGCGCCGTGGTGTCGGCCGGGCGCCCGAGCGGGATCCAGCACGCCGCCCGATGCCCACCCTCGGGGGCGAGCACGGGCAGCGCCCTTCCGGTGCACAGGTCCGCGACACCGGCCTCCCGCGCCGCACCGCTCCGGAGCGCCTGGCACCGAGGGTGGAAGCGGCACCCCGCGGGCACGGCCATGGGGTCGGGCGTCTCGCCGGTGAGCACCACCTGCTCGAGGTGGCCGACCTCGGGGACCACCGACAGCAGCGCCTGGGTGTAGGGGTGCTGTGCTGACAGGAGCACGTCCTCGGTCGCTCCCACCTCCACGAGCCGGCCGAGGTACATCACCGCGACCCGGTCGGCGATGTTCCAGGCGAGTCCGAGGTCGTGGGTGACCACGAGCACGGTGAGCCCGTGCTCGTCGCGGAGGCGGAGCAGCAACGCGAGGATCTCGCCGCGGATGGAGGCGTCGAGGGCGGAGACCGGCTCGTCGGCGACCAGCACGTCCGGTTCGAGCGCGAGGGCCCCCGCGATCACCACGCGCTGCCGCTGGCCGCCCGAGAGCTCGTGGGGGTAGGACATGAAGACGCTCTCGGGCGGACGCAGCCCGGCCTTGGCCAGCGCCTGCGCGACCAGCTCCGCCTCGGTGGTGGCGACGCCCTCGGCACGCTTCGCGGCCACGACCTTGTGGATCCGGAGCCCCTCGGCGACCGACTCGTAGACGGTCTGGCGGGGGTTCAGCGCACCGGTGGGGTCCTGCAGCACCAGCTGCACCCGGCGCCGGTAGCGGCGCAGCGGCCCGGTGCGGTACTCCAGCGGCGACCCCTGGAACAGCACCGTCCCGTGCCGGGGGCGCTCCAGGCCGAGCAGCGTGCGCACGAGCGTGGTCTTGCCGCAGCCGGACTCGCCGACGAGCGCGACGATCTCGCCGGGTGCCACCGTCAGGTCCACCCCGTCGACGGCCCGCGCCGGGGGACGATGACGGGCGGTGGCGAAGTGGACGTGCAGGTCGCGGGCCTCGAGCAGGGGCGAGCTCATGCGGTCTGCCTCCGGTCGGGTGCGGCAGCGGCGGGCCCGATCTCGTCGAGCCGGATGCAGGCGGCCGACCGGCCCGGGGCGAACGGGACGAGCGGCGGGTCCACGGTGCGGCAGCGGTCGACCACGTGGGGGCAGCGGGGGGCGAACGAGCACCCGGCCGGGAGGTCCCGGGGGTCGGGCGGGTCGCCGGGAAGGCCGGCCGGGGCGAACCGGGCGGCCGGGTCGCCGACCCGCGGGAAGGAGCCGGCCAGCGCGGTGGAGTAGGGGTGCCGGGGGTCGTCGAAGACCTCGGTGGCGGTGCCCTCCTCGACCACCCGGCCGCCGTACATCACCACCACCCGGTCGCAGGTGCTGCTCAGGGCCGACAGGTCGTGGCTGATCATCAGCAGGCCCAGGTCGAGCCGGCGGACCAGGTCGGTGAGCAGGTCGAGCACCTGCGCCTGGACCATCACGTCGAGGCCGGTCGTGGGCTCGTCGGCGATCAGCAGCCGGGGGCGGCAGGCCAGGGCCATCGCGATCATCACCCGCTGCCGCTGCCCGCCGGAGAGCTCGTGGGGGTAGGCGCCTGCGCGGGACGCGGGGAGGCCGACCTGCTCGAGGAGCTCGCCCACCCGGTCCTCGACCTGCGCCGGGGAGACCGACGCGTTGTGGAGCTGGATCGGCTCGGCGATCTGGGTGCCGACGCGGCGGACCGGGTTGAGGGAGTGCATCGCGCCCTGGAAGACCATCGAGGCACCGGCCCAGCGCAGGGTGCGCAGGTCCCCCCAGCGCATCTCGAGCACGTCGTGGCCCTCGACGAGCACCTGCCCGGTGACGTCGGCGTTGCTCGGCTGGAGGCGCAGCACGGTGGAGGCCAGCGACGACTTGCCACAGCCGGACTCGCCGGCGACGCCGACGCTCTCGCCGGCCGCCACCTCGAGGTCCACGCCGCGCACGGCCGGCAGCGGACCGGACGCGGTCCGGTAGACCACGTGCAGGTCGCGGAGCTCCAGCAGGGCCGTCATGCGCGCTCCCGGAGACGTGGGTTGAAGATCTCCTCCAGCGCCCGCCCGATGAGCGTGAAGGACAGCACCACGAGGATGACGCAGACCCCGGGCGGGATGATGTACCACCAGGCGCCGGTCGTCATCGCGCCCGCGGCGAAGGCCGCCTCGAGCATCGACCCCCACGAGACGCGCAGCGGGTCGCCGAGCCCGAGGAAGGACAGGGTGGTCTCGGTGAGGATCGCGACCGCCACGGTGAGCGTGGTGTTGGCGAAGACCATGGGCATCACGTTCGGCAGCACGTGCCGGGTCATCTGGTGCCAGTGCCCGGCGCCGAGCACCCGGGCCCGCTCCAGGTAGGGGCGGGCCTCGATCGAGAGCGTCTGCGACCGGATCAGCATCGCGGTGCCCGACCAGGTGCTCACCCCGATGACCAGCGCGATGGTGACCAGGCCGCGCCCGAGGACCGTGGCGAGCACGATCGCGAGCGGCAGGAACGGGATGACCAGGAACCACTCGGTGAACCGGTAGAGCACCGCGCTCACCCAGCCCGTGAAGTGGCCGGAGGTCAGCCCGATGAGCGTGCCGATCACCATGGAGATCGCGGTGGCGAGCAGGCCGACGAACAGCGACACCCGCGCTCCCCAGATGAGCAGGGTCAGCACGGACCGTCCGCTGTCGTCGGTGCCCATCCAGAACTCGGCCGAGGGTGCGGCGAGCACGGCGCCGGTGGCCTGGGTGACGCGCAGCCCGCTCTCGTCGGCGAGCAGGGGAGCGGCGAGGGCGAGCGTGGTGAACACCGCGAGGATGCCCAGGCCGACGACGCCGCTGCGGTGCCGCCGGAACTCCCGCCAGGTGCGGCGGGCTGAGTCGCGGCGCCGTCGCCAGGTGACCTGGCGTGCGGTCAGGGTGGGAGCGGTCGTGTCGGCACTCATGCGCGCACCCGGGGGTCGAGCCAGGCGTAGAGGAGGTTGGCGCCGAGGTTGGCGAAGACCACCGCGGCGGAGAAGACCAGGAAGGTGCCCTGGAGCAGCGGGAAGTCCGGCACCCCGAGCGCCTCGTAGGTCAGCAGCCCGAGGCCGGGGATGGAGAACACCGTCTCGATGGTGATCGCGCCCGCCACCACGAAGCCGAGGTTCAGCGCGACGAGCGTGGTGGCCGGCAGCAGCGCGTTGGGCACGGCGTGGCGGCGCCGGACCATCACGTCACGCAGGCCCTTGGCGCGGGCCGTGGTCAGGTAGTCCTCGCCGATCTCGTCAAGGAGAGAGGAGCGCATGATCAAGGCGTACTCCGCCAGGTAGGCAGCCGTCAGCGTGAGGATGGGCAGGGTGAGGTGCCAGGCCATGTCCAGCACGCCCTCCCACGACGTGGGGTCGACGCCGGGGGAGATCAGCCCTCCGGTGGGGAACAGCCCGGGGATCGGCCCCACGCCCACCGCGAACACCGAGAGCAGGAGGAGCCCCAGCCACCACTCCGGCATGGCGTAGAGCGTCAGCGAGGTGCCGGTGGAGGCCTTGTCGAACCGCGAGCCCCGGTTCCACGCCGACCGGATCCCCATCCACAGCCCGATCGCCGTGGCCAGCAGCGTGCCCACCCCGACCAGCAGGAGGGTGGGCCACAGCCGGTCGAGGATCAGCTCGCCGACCGGGGTGCGGTACTTGAAGGACAGCCCGAACTCCCCGGTGAAGGTGTTCTGCAGGTAGGTGAGGAACTGCAGCGGCAGCGGCTGGTCCAGGCCGAGCGTCCGGGTCAGCTCGTCCATCTGCTCCTGGCTGACCAGCCGGTTGCGCGCCAGCGTCCGCACCGGGTCGCCGGGCAGCACCCGGAACAGGAAGAAGTTGAAGACGAGCACGAACAGGAGGCTGCCAAGCGCCCCGGCCACCTTGCCGAGGACGTACCTCCCCCCGAGACGGCTCACTCCCGGTCTTCCGCCGTCGCCCGGTCGCGCCCGCGGAACAGCAGAGCACCGGCCAGACCCGCCACGGCCACGCCGCCCACCACGATGCCGCCGATCGCCGCGCCGCTCAGCCCGCCGCCCTCGTCGCCGGCGGTGTCCTCGGAGACCGGCCGGATGTCGATGTAGTTGTGCACGTCCAGGGTGAAGGTGTTCATGCCTCCCGGGTCGGGGATCGGCACGAAGCCCTCCCAGCGGTCGCTGCGCCACGCCTCGCCGGTGGTGTTGTAGACCGTGACCAGGTACGGCGCGTCGAGGTAGACGATCTCCTGCATCCGGTCGATCATCGCGGCGCGCTCCTCCTCGTCGAGGGACGCCTGCTGCTTCTCGTAGAGGTCGTCGTACTCCTCGTTGCAGTACCAGGTGTCCGACCACGCCTCCCGCTGGTCACAGGTCAGGTAGCTGAGCATCGACCCGGGATCGGGGTCGACGTACCAGCCCCACTCGAAGACGTCGAAGTCGCCGTCGAGGATCACGTTCGTCAGCCGGCTGCTCTCCATCGACTGCACCTCGGCGTCGACGCCGATCTCGGTCAGCCACTCCTGGAAGTACTGCATGACCTTCACGGAGGTCTCGGAGTCGGCGCGGGCGATCAGCCGGAGCGTGCCGATCGGCTCGCCGTCGGGGAGGGTGCGCTTGCCGTCGGGGCCCATCTCGTAGCCCGCCTCGTCGAGCAGCTGACCGGCCCGCTCGAGGTCGAAGGAGAAGGCGACGTCCTCCGGCGGCTCCCAGTGGAAGCGCGGGTAGAACGGCGGGATGATCGAGGAGCCGACGTCGCCGGCCCCTTCGTAGACCCGGTCCCGGATCGCCTCCCGGTCGATCGCGAAGCCGAGGGCGTAGCGGAACCTCGGGTCGAGCACGGCGGGGTTCGGGTCGCCGATCGGCTCGCCGCTCTCCAGGTCGACCGACCCGGCGTTGAAGGCGATCTCGTCGAAGCCGGGGTAGTCGCTGTTGCTCGCGGTGATCCCCTCGACGCCCTGGAGGGCGTTCACCTGGGTGGGGGAGATGCCGGAGACGAAGTCGATCTCGCCCTTGCGGAGTGCCTGGACGGCAGGGTCGGCGGCGTTGAACACCCGGAAGACCAGCTCGTCGATCGCGGGCGTGCCCCGCCAGTAGTCCGGGTTCTTCTCGAAGCGGATGGTCGACCCGCCCGCGCTGCCCTCGACGAGCCGGAACGGCCCGGAGCCGACCACGCCCGGAGGCTCGTTGGCGAAGCTCTTGACGTCCTTCTCCGACAGCGTCGACCACACGTGCTCGGGGACGATCGGGACCGGGATCATCGGGAAGGCCGCGTTGGGCTCGGACAGCTCCAGGACCAGGGTGGTGTCGTCGGGTGCGGTCACCGTCTCGACCGACCGCAGCCACGGGTCCCAGGTGGCCGCCTCGGGACCGCCGTCGATGATCCGGTTGTAGGTGAACGCGATGTCCGCAGCCGTCAGCGGCTCGCCGTCGGACCAGGTCACGCCCTCACGGATGGTGAAGGTCCACGTCAGACCGTCGTCGGAGGTCTGCCAGTCGGTGGCGAGACCCGGCTGCGGGCTGAGGTCCTGCGGGCTGACCGAGACCAGGTAGTCGTAGGTCAGCGCCCACATCTCGTAGGACTCCACCTCGATCCCGAGGAAGGGGTTGAACGAGTCCGGCTGGTTGGTCATCCCGACGGTGAAGACGAGCTTCTGGTCACCGGGGGAGGGGGACTCGTCCGCGCCGGAGGCGACGGAGGCACCGAGCAGCACCGAACCCGCGACGAGGACTGAGGCGCCGAGCGCGGCGACGGTGCGAAGCGGCGCGCGCCCGCGGCGGGGGGACGTGGTCAAGGCTGCCTCCGGGACGTGGGGCGAGGGATAGGTTGTCCGCCATGACGGAGCTGGGGAGCAACGGCTGGCCCGAGGCGCGACGGGTCCGCCCCGCACCGGGACACGACGTGGCCGGCCGGGGCGACGAGTACGCCTGGCTGCGCGACCTCGACCGGCCGGAGGTCCTCGCTCACCTGGAGGCCGAGCGCGCGTTCTACGACGCGTCGACGGGTCATCTGCGTCCTCTGGTCGAGACACTCGCGAGCGAGATGTCGGTCCGACTGCCGCCCGTGGAGACGACGTCGGCTCCCTGGCGGCTTGGTGCCACTTCCTACTACATGGTCACACCGACGGGACGTGAGTACGCTCAGTTGTTCCGAACTTTTGCCACGTTCGAGCCGACTGATGCGACGGATTCCGAAGATTTCGAGGGATATGTACACCGATTCATGACCTGGGGCACGAAGGTCCTCGATCCGGGGGAGCTGGCCGGCGGCTCGTCGTACGTCGAGCTCGGGCTCACGCTGGTCAGCCCGGGCGAGCGCATCCTGGCCTACTCGGTGGACCGGACGGGGGACGAGGTCTACGAGCTGCGCTTCCGCGACCTCGACACCGGCGAGGACCTCGTCGACCGGCTCCCGCGGACCTACTACGGAGGGGCCTGGAGCGCCGACTCGAGGCACTTCTTCTACACCGTCCACGACGAGAAGTACCGCCCCTGCCAGGTCTGGCGGCACCGGATCGGCTCTCCGTCCGGCTCCGACGTGCTCGTGGTGGAGGAGCCCGACGAGCGGTTCGAGCTGCAGGCGCGGCTGACCCGGTCCGGCGACGTGGTGATGATCCGGGCGGAGAGCCGCGACACCTCCGAGGTGTGGGTGGTCGACGCACACGACCCCGAGGCCCCGGCGCGCAGCGTCACGGGACGACGCACGGGCGTCGTCCACACCTGCGAGCACGCCCGCACCGCCGACGGCGACGTGCTGCTCACGGTGACCAACGACGGCGCCCCGGAGTTCCGGCTCGTGTCCGCGCCGCTGGCCACGCCCGGCCGCGACCACTGGCGTGAGCTCGCCGCGGAGCGTGCCGACCGGCGCCTGCACACCGTCGACGCGTTCGTCGGCCACCTGGTCCTCGGCTACCGCGACCTGGAGTCGACGGTGCTGACCGTCCTGCCGCTCAACGGCAAGTATGCGTACGACGTCCGGCCCGCCGTGGCCCACGGCACCGTGCGGCTGGACCGCAACGAGCTCTACGACACCGCGACCGTCACCGTCGCGGAGGAGTCCTACGTCGATCCCGTCGCCTGGCACCTGCTCGACCTGGCGACCGGCCGACGGCGGCGGATCCTGCGGCGCGAGGTGCCGGCCTACGACCCGGGCGACTACGTCTCGGAGCGGCGGTCCTTCCCGTCGACCGGCGGCGTCGACGTGCCGGTGACCGTGGTCCGGCGCCGGGACGTGGCGCTGGACGGCACCGCGCCGTGCCTGCTCTACGGCTACGGCGCCTACGAGGCGGTCTTCGAGCCGGAGTTCGACCCCGCCCTGACCGTGCTCCTCGACCGCGGGGTGGTCTTCGCCCACGCGCACGTGCGCGGCGGAGGGGAGGGCGGTCGCGCCTGGTGGGAGGACGGCCGCCTCGGCGCCAAGCAGCACACCTTCGACGACCACGTCGCCGCGGCCCGCGGGCTGGGTGGCGGCCTGGTGGACCCCGACCGCATCGTCACCCGCGGCCTCTCGGCCGGAGGCCTCCTCCAGGGCGCGGTGTTCACGCAGGAGCCGCGGCTGTGGGCCGGCGTGGTCGCCGAGGTGCCGTTCGTCGACGTCGTGAACACCATGCGGGACGCCTCGATCCCGCTGACCGTCAACGAGTGGGACGAGTGGGGCGACCCGGCGAGGCCCGAGGAGGTGGCCTGGATGCTGGCGTACTCGCCCTACGACAACATCCCGCCCGCGGGCGGGCGGCCACCGCTGCTGGTCACCGGTGCGCTGCACGACCCGCGGGTGATGGTGTGGGAGCCCGCGAAGTGGGTGGCCGCGCTGCGGGCGAGCGACCCGGAGTGGGCGCCCCGCTGCGTGTTCCGCTGCGAGACGGGCGCCGGGGCCCACGTCGGCCCGTCGGGCCGCTCGGCGCACCTGCGCTACGAGGCCGAGATCTACGCCTGGGTCCTCGACCGGTTCGGCATCGCCGGCGTGGCAGGGTGAGCCCATGGAGCTGCGCATCTTCACCGAACCCCAGCAGGGCGCGACCTACGACGACCTCCTCGCCGTCGCCAGGGCCGCCGAGGACCTCGGCTTCGGGGCGTTCTTCCGCTCCGACCACTACCTCGGGATGGGCACCGACGGGCTACCGGGCCCGACCGACGCGTGGATCACCCTGGCCGGCCTCGCCCGGGACACCAGCACCCTCCGGCTGGGAACGCTGATGACCTCGGCGACCTTCCGCCACCCCGGACCGCTGGCCATCTCTGTGGCCCAGGTCGACCGGATGAGCGGCGGGCGGGTCGAGCTCGGTCTCGGCGCCGGCTGGTTCGAGGCCGAGCACACCGCCTACGGCATCCCGTTCCCCGACACCCGGGAGCGCTTCGACCGGTTCGAGGAGCAGCTCGCGGTGGTCACCGGCCTGTGGGCGACCCCGGAGGGGGAGCGGTTCGACCACGACGGGCGCCACTACCGGCTCACCGACTCGCCCGCCCTGCCCAAGCCGGTGCAGTCGCCGCGGCCACCGGTGCTCGTCGGCGGCAAGGGCAAGCGCCGCACCCCGGCGCTGGCCGCGCGGTACGCCGACGAGTTCAACATCCCCTTCGTGGGCGTCGAGGAGACCGCCACGATCTTCGGCCGGGTCCGCGAGGCCTGTTCCGTGGAGGGCCGCGACCCGGCGTCGTTGACCTGGTCCAACGCTCTGGTGCTCTGCGTCGGCGACGACGAGGCCGAGATCGCCCGCCGGGCCGCCGCCATCGGCCGTGACGTCGACGAGCTCCGTGCGAACGGGCTGGCCGGGACGCCCGCGGAGGTGGTGGACAAGATCGGCCGGTACGCCGAGGTCGGCACGCAGCGGGTCTACCTGCAGGTCCTGGACCTCGCGGACCTCGACCACCTCGAGCTCGTCGCCGAGAAGGTCATGCCGCAGCTCTGACGCGGGCTGTGGCCGCTGTGGCCGGTGTGGCCGATGTTGCGATTCGGTGAACTGGCTCCGCGTGGGTACGCCGGTTCCTAGCCTGGTGTCTGCCACGCCGCACGAAGGAGGCCGACCATGTCCCTGGACGCCGTCCGGCAACCCCTCCCCGCACCTCGCCGCCCCGGTCGCCCTCCCCGCAGCCGCTGGGAGCGCACCGACGTGCGGCACCGGCTGCACGAGGGCCCGAGGATCGACCGGGTCGTGGTCTGCCCCAGCGGCGTGCACGTGGTCACGACCGTCCGACCGGCCGACGCCGGGGGGCCCGACGCGGTGCTCGTCGCCGCCGGGCACACGGCCGCCGACGTGGTCCGCTCGCTGCTTCCGCCCCGCTACCGGGACCGGGTGCGGCCGGTGCTGTGCGTGACCGTGGCCGAGCCGATCGCCCACCTCGTCGACGGCGTGCTGGTCACGACCGCCGAGACCCTCGAGCACATCGTCGGCTCCTCACCCGTGGTGCTCTCCACCTCCGAGGCACGCGAGGTGACCCTCCGCCTGGAGGCCGGGCTCGTCGCCGCTGCGTGCCCTCTCGACCGGCCGGCGCGCGGGCGGGCGCGGCGCGCCGGTCTGCTCGCCGGCGCCGCGGCAGGAGCCGCCGCCGTGGTGCTGCTCCTGGGCCGGCTGCCGGTCACGATGCCCTGGTGAGCCGGCCATGAGGACAGGCCGGGTCGCCGTGGTGGCGGTGCTCGCCGTGGTGGCGGCGGGGTGCACCGGCGCGGACGACCGGGACGACCCGCAGGACGGCGCCGAGGCGTTCGCACGGGCGCTGGCGTCCGGGGACCTCGCCGGTGTGGCGGTGACCGGCGACAGCCCACCCCGCCCGACCGCCTGGTGGCAGCGGATCCGGGAGGGCATGGGCGACTCCGACCTCACCGTGGAGGTCGCGTCCGTGGAGGAGGTCGACGTGGCGGAGGGCCCGCAACGGGCGACGCTCACCCTCGGCCACACGTGGGCCCTCGACACCGCCGACGAGCCGACGTGGTCCTACGAGACCTCGGTGCCGATGGTGCACGGCGAGGAGGGCTGGACGGTGGCGCTCTCCGCCGGTGCGGTCGTCGACGGTCTGCAGGACGGGGAGCGGCTCGACCTGTCGACCCTCGCCCCCGACCGTGGCGACATCCTCGGGGCCGGCGGTCGGCCGCTGGTGACCGACCGCCCGGTCGTCCGGATCGGCATCGACAAGACCCGCGTCGAACCCGACCAGGCGGTCCCGTCGGCGCGGGCCCTGGCCCGGCTGCTCGACGTCGACGCGGCGGCCTTCGCCGAACGGGTCCGCGGCGCAGGCGACCGGGCCTGGGTCGAGGCCCTGGTGCTGCGCAGGGACGAGGTGCCACCGGCGGTGAGCGACGGTCTCGACTCGATCCCCGGCGCCGGCGGCATCGGCGACGACATCCCGCTGGCCCCCACCCGCGAGTTCGCGCGGCCTGTCCTCGGCACGGTCGGTCCGGTGACCGCGGAGATCGTCGAGGAGTCCGACGGCGCCTACCGGGCCGGCGACGTCGCCGGCCTCAGCGGGCTGCAGGCGAGGTACGACGACCGGCTGCACGGCGTCCCCGGCACGGTCGTGGCGGCGGTGCGCGCCCACGACGGCGTGACCCGCGAGCTGTACCGCGCGGACCCGCAGGACGGCCGCCCGCTGCGGACCACCCTGGACCCGCGGATGCAGCAGCGCGCGGAGCGGATCCTGTCCCGGGTGGGACCGGCCAGCGCGCTCGTGGCGCTGCGCCCCTCGACCGGTGAGCTGCTCGCGGTGGCCAGCGGACCGGGGTCGCAGGGCTACTCGACGGCGACCGTCGGCCAGTACGCCCCCGGCTCCACCTTCAAGGTCGTCTCCGGCCTCGCCCTCCTGCGCACGGGCACGGGACCGGACGACCGCCTCTCCTGTCCGGCCTCGGTCGTGGTCGACGGCAAGCAGTTCACCAACTACTCCGACTACCCGTCGGGGTCCCTCGGGGAGATCACGCTGCGCGAAGCCGTCGCCCGGTCGTGCAACACCGCCTTCGTCGGGGCGCACCAGCGGGTGCAGCCGGCCGACGTCGTGGCCGCGGCGGAGGCCCTCGGGCTCGGCACCGACTACGACGTCGGGTTCCCCTCGTTCTTCGGCGCCGTCCCCGACGGTGGGACGGCGACCGAGCGGGCCGCGACCCTGATCGGCCAGGGCCGGGTGCTGGCCTCGCCGATGGCCATGGCCGCCGTGGCCGGCTCGGTCGCGTCGGGAGCGACCGTCGTACCGCACCTGCTCGTCGAGCAGCAGGCGCAGCCGGATCCTTCCGCCCCGCTCACCGAGGGGGAGGCCGAGCAGCTGCGCGCCCTGATGGCCGCCGTGGTGGACGGCGGGAGCGGCGCCGGGCTCGCCGACGTGCCCGGACCCCGGGTGCTGGCGAAGACCGGGACCGCCGAGTTCGGCGACCGACGCCCGCCCGAGACCCATGCCTGGATGGTCGCCGCCCAGGACGACCTGGCGGTGGCCGTCTTCGTGGAGCGAGGAGAGTCGGGGTCGCGGACCGCCGGCCCGCTGCTGGAGGAGTTCCTGCGGGCGGCCGGCTGACGTCGTCTCCGTCGCCCGGGGGCCGGCCCCGGGCTCGATAGGGTGACCGCACCGCCCGTGCACCACCGTCCGGTCACCCGGACGACCGGAGGCCTCGTTGACCCTGCCCGACCTGTACGTCGTCCTGGTCGCCGGGACGCTGGTCGTGCTCGCGGCCGCGGTGGCGGCACGGTTCTCCGCCCGGCTCGGGCTGCCGACCCTGCTGCTCTACCTCGCGATCGGGCTCGCCCTCGGAGAGTCGGGGATCGGCCTGCAGTTCGAGGACGCCGACCTGACCATGGTCCTCGGCAGCGTCGCCCTCGCGGTCATCCTCGCCGAAGGTGGCCTGACCACTCCGTGGCGCGCCACGAGACCGGTGCTGCCCTCGGCTGCGCTGCTCGCGACGCTGGGGGTGGGGATCAGCGTCGTCGTCACCGCGGGGATCGCGCACCTGGCGCTCGGGGTCGAGCTCCGGACGGCCCTGCTCATGGGCGCCGCGGTCTCCTCGACCGACGCCGCGGCGGTGTTCGCCGTGCTCCGCCGGCTTCCCGTGCCGGTGCCCCGGGACCTCACCGCACGGCTGGAGGCGGAGTCGGGCTTCAACGACCCGCCGGTGATCATCCTGGTCACGATCGTCGCGTCGGACGCCTGGGGGAGCGCCTCGGTGCTCGAGGGCGTCGGCATGATGCTCCAGCAGTTCCTGATCGGCGCAGCGGTCGGCCTCGGCATCGCCTGGCTCGGCGCCGGGGCGCTGTCCCGCGTCGCGCTTCCCGCCTCGGGGCTCTACCCCCTCGCCACGCTGTCGATCGCCCTGCTGTCGTTCGCGGTGGCCGGCATGGTGGGCGGCTCCGGGTTCCTCGCGGTGTACCTGACCGGCCTCTGGCTCGGCAACGCCGCCCTGCCCCACCGCGGCGTCACGCTCGGGTTCGCCGAGGGCATGGCCTGGCTCGCGCAGATCGGGCTGTTCGTGCTGCTCGGCCTGCTCGCCAGCCCCTCCCGCCTGCCCGACGCGCTGCTCCCCGCCCTGGTGGTGGGCGGCGGACTGCTGCTCGTGGCCCGGCCGCTGTCCGTGGTCGTCTGCGCCGCACCGTTCCGGGTGCCGTGGCGGGAGCAGGCGTTCATGTCGTGGGCCGGCCTGCGGGGCGCGGTCCCCATCGTGCTCGCCACGATCCCGCGCAGCGAGGGCCTGCCCGGGGCGACCCGGATCTTCGACGTCGTGTTCCTGCTCGTGGTGCTGTTCACGCTGGTGCAGGCGCCGGCGCTGCCCTGGCTGGCCAGGCGGTTGGGGGTGACCCGGCCGCTGGACCCGCGCGGCGTGCACATCGAGTCCTCACCCCTGGAGGACATCGGCGGCTCGCTCCTGCAGTTCACCGTGCCGCCGAAGTCGCGTCTGGCGAACGTCACCGTCGAGGAGCTCCGGCTGCCCGCCGGGGCCGCGGTCACGCTGATCCTGCGCGAGGGACGGACGATGGTGCCCGAGGCGACGACGACCTTCTCCGCCGGGGACCACCTGCTCGTGGTGAGCACCACCGAGTGCCAGGAAGCGGCCGAGCGTCGGCTCCGGCAGGTCAGCCGGCGCGGACGGCTGGCCGGCTGGCTCGAGGACGACAGCTGACCTGCTGACCGGGGCGGGCGAGCGTCGTACGGCGTTCGCGCGCACGTCGTGGGGATGTCGGCGTGCGTTCACCCGGTCGGGCCAGCCTCGGGGTGTCCGCACTCCCACCGAGAGGACCGACCGTGCGCCTTCGGCTGCGCAGCCCCAGCCATCCTCCAGTCCGCACCGGGCGGGTCCTCAACGTCGCCCACCGCGGCGCCAGCGACGAGTTCGCCGAGAACACCCTGGCGGCGATCCGCCGTGCCGTCGCCCACGACGTCGACCTGGTCGAGGTGGACGTGCAGCGCACCCGCGACGGCGCCCTGGTGCTGATGCACGACACGACCCTCGCGCGCACCACGAACGTCCGGCAGGTCTACCCCCACCGCGCGCCGTGGCGGGTCGGCGACCTCACCGCAGCCGAGATCGGTCGGCTCGACGCGGGTCGCTGGAGGTCCCCGGACTTCGCGGGGCAGCAGGTGCCGACCCTGGAGGAGGCCGTGGACGTGGTCCGGCACACGTCCGCGGGCCTGCTCGTGGAGGTGAAGCAGCCCGGGCTGTACCCCGGGATCGCCGACGACGTCGCGGCCGTGCTCCGCGGGACCGGCTTCATCCACGATGCCTCCGCCGACGGTCGCCTGGTGGTCCAGTCCTTCGACGTAGCCACGGCTCGCCGCGTCAAGGAGCTGGAGCCGTCGCTGCCCGTGGGAGTGCTGGGCGTCCAACCGCAGGGTGCCTTGCCGGAGCTCGCCGCCTGGGCGGACCAGGTGAACCCCGCCCACCTCTCGGTGAACCGGTCCTACGTCGGTGCGGTGCACGACCTCGGTCTGCGCTGCCTGGTGTGGACCGTCGACCGTGCCCCAGCCATGCGCCGTGCGCTCCGGCTGGGGGTGGACGGAGTGATCACCAACCGGCCCCGGGAGCTCGCACGGCTCACGGGGTCGCGACGCGAGGACCCGGCGTGTCCACGTGGGTAGTGAACCGGAGCCGGCCGACGAGCATGATCGTGAGGCCGTCCACCAGGATCTCCACCCCGAGCAGCACCCCGAGCAGCGTGTACGAGGCGCCCACCAGGTTGAACAGCACGATCACACCGAGCGCGGTCGACACCACTCCGGACAGGGCGAGCGTCAGCCGTTGCTCCGGCAGCGCCCCCGCCATGACGAGCCGGACGATGCCGCCGGTCAGGAACATGGCACCGGCCACCAGGGTCAAGGTCAGGGCCGCGGCGGACGGGTTGCGCAGCATCACCACACCGAGGACGGTGAGCAGACCACCGGTGAGCACCGCTTGCCAGAAGCCCTCCTTGCCGATCCGGAACAGTGAGCCGATCAGCCCCACCACGCCGAACAGCAGCGCCACCCAGGCGATGAACAGCACCGAGACCGTGGTGGCCAGGACGGCGTGACCCAGCACGACCAGCCCGCCGAGGGTCAGCAGAGCGCCGAGCGCGATGTCCCAGCCGGTGTGCGACCTCTCGAGCAAAGACTCCGACATGGCTCGCTCCTTTCTCGCACGGGACCGGAGAGGTCCCGGCCTCGACTCCAGTGTGCGCCGCGGAGCGCTGCAACCGGGGCGCCCGAACGGGCCCCTTGCAGCTGGTTGTTCGGGCCAGGTGAATCGGGCCCAAGGTCGGGGAACGGACAGACGCACCCCGCTCCGCGGGAACCGGGCCAAGGGTGACGCTTCGGGCCACCCGGTGACGGGTCAGAGGACGTGGCGCAGGGAGCGCATCAGCTGGTCGAGGAACGCCCTCCAGTGCGCCACGAGCTCCAGTCGTCGTAGACGAGGACCGGAAGCCCCACGGGTCCCGGTCCACCGACGCCCTCCAGGTAGGTAGGTGTCGGACGGGGGCTCAGTTGCCGCCGCCGCGCCCGCGTCCGTTGCCGTTGTTGCCGCTGTTGCCGCTGTTGCCCGGACCCGTGTCGTTGCCGCCGCCACCGCCGCCGCCGCCGTTGCCGCCGCCGCCGTTGCCGCCGTTGCCGCCGTTGCCGCCGCCACCGCCGCCGGACGACCCGGAGTCGGTCGGCGGGGCGGGTGCCGGGGCGGGTGCCGGCGGGGGTGCCGGCGGGACGTACGGCGTGCCGTCGGAGATGTACAGGGTCACGGTCCGGCCCGAGCCGATCTGCTGACCGGTCCCCGGTGAGGTGTAGGACACGACGCCTCGCGGGCGACCCGAGTCGACCATCGGCCCGACGCGCCCCTGGAGCCCTCGCTGCCGCAGCTTGCGCCGCGCGGTCTGCGGGGTGTCGCCGGCGACGTCGGGCACCCGGACGAGCTTGCCCTTGATCTTGCGGGGGTTGGGCGAGCGGAAGTCGCGGTCGGGCAGCCAGCGCTGCGCCCGCTTCATGGCGTCGCCCCACATCGGACCGGCGTTCGTGCTGCCCGCCGCGCGGTAGATCGGTTCTCCACCCACGGTCTGCCCGTTGAGGGTGACCCAGTGACCGTTCGGCTTGGCCCCCGCGATCATCGACGCCGTCGCCATGTTCGGGGTGTAGCCGACGTACCAGACCGCCATGTTGCGGTTGGTCGTCCCGGTCTTGGCCGCCGACGGCTGGTTCAGCGCGAGACCGGCGTTGTACCCGAAGCCGCCGGGCTCCTGCACGCCCCGGAGCACGTCGTTGACCGCGTCCGCGACCGGCTTCGTCAGCACCCGCTCGCACTGGTGCCGGTACTTCTTGAGCATCTTGCCGTCCTTGCCGACGACCGCCCGCACGGGCCGGCTCTCACAGTGCCGGCCGCGGGCGGCGAAGGTCGCGTACGCCTCGGCCATGGCCAGCGGGCTGGTGTCCACCACGCCGAGGGTGAACGCCGGCACCTGCTGGTTGTCGGGGTCGGTCAGCTCGATCCCCATGCGCTTGGCGAACCGGTAGGGCTTGCACAGGCCGGTGCGGAGCTCGAGCTTGGCGAAGAAGGTGTTCACCGACTGCTGGGTGCCGGAGTACAGGTTGAACGTGCCTGAGCCGGTCGAGTTCTCCGGCTCCCACCGGTCGGAGCTCCTGAGCCGGCCCTTGCAGCCGCGGTACCGGTTGACCGGGATCGACACCTTCGGGGGCGCCTCGATCTGCGTGCGCAGGGAGATCCCCTTGTCGATGGCCGCGGCCAGCACGAACGCCTTGAAGGTGGACCCGGCCTGGAAGCCGTTGGCGTCGCCGTACTCGCGCGGCACCACGTAGTTGAGGAAGGTCTCGCCCTGTCGCTTCTTGCGGCCCATCGGGCGGGACTGTGCGATGGCGCGCACGGCACCGGTGCCCGGCTCGACCATGGCGAGGGCGCCGACCGCCCGGTCCTTCTTGTTCACGTGCCGGCGCACGGCCCGGTCGGCGGCGCGCTGCATCCGCATGTCGATCGTCGTCCGGACGGTCAGCCCCCCGGTGTTCAGCAGGGTCCGGCGCTCCTGGGGGGTGTCGCCGAGCGACGGGTCGTCGAGGAGGTACTGCACGACGTAGTCGCAGAAGAAGGGTGCCTTGGAGGAGACGCAGCCGTTGCGGGCGGGGGAGACCTTCAGGCCCAGCTGCCGCGCCTTGAGCTTCTCGGCGCGCTCGCGCGGGATCACCTTGAGCTCGGCCATCCGGTTGAGGACCACGTTGCGGCGGATCCGTGCGCGGCCGGGGTCGTTGGTCGGGTCGTAGCCGGTGGGGTTCTTCACCAGCCCGGCCAGGAGGGCCGCCTGGTGCGGCTTGAGGTCGGCGGCGGTGGTGGAGAAGTAGTGCCGGGCCGCGGCCTCGATGCCGTAGGCGCCGTCCCCGAAGTAGGCCAGGTTGAGGTAGCGCTCGAGGATCCAGTTCTTGTCGTACTCCTCCTCGAACGCGATCGCGTAGCGCAGCTCGTTGAGCTTGCGCCGGTAGGTCTCCTCGGTGGCGGCGAGGGCCTCCTCCTCGGTGTCCGCCTGGGCGAGGAGGGTCATCTTGACCATCTGCTGGGTGATCGAGGAGCCGCCCTGGACGGTGGCGCCCTGGGTCTGGTTGGTGACGAAGGCGCGCAGCGTGCCCTTGAGGTCGAGGGCGCCGTGCTGGTAGAACCGCGCGTCCTCGATGGCGACGATCGCCTTCCGCATGATCGGGGCGACCTGGTCCAGCTCGACGTTGACGCGGTACTCGTCGTAGAAGGTGGCCAGCAGGTTCCCCTTGCGGTCCAGGACGCGGGTGCGCTGGGGAAGCGGCTCGGTGGTCAGCTCCTCGGGCAGCTGGTGCACCCCCTCGGCCACCGCGCGGCTGCCGATCCCGGCGACGCCGGCGAACGGGATGGCGAAGCCGGCGACGAGGACGCCCATCGCGACGGAGACCGCCACCATCACCAGCAGATGGCCCAGGACCCCGACGGGTCCCAGGCGCCTGTCGTGCGGTCGGCGCCCCACGTCAGCGGGCGTCGGCGGGTCGCGGGCGGGCGCGGTGCGGTGGTGTCAGAGCCTCCCTCATGGGGGCCTCGTACCCACGAACCTCCTGGTCATGTGCGGGCGGCCCGGTTCAGCCCTGGACCGCGCGGAGGTACTGCGGCGGCCAGTCGACGCCCTCCCCGGGGCGCACCCCGAGCTCGTGGGCGGCACGCAGCGCCCAGTGCGGGTCGCGCAGCATCTCCCGGGCGAGCAGCACGACGTCGGCGGAGCCGTCCGCCAGGACGTCCTCGGCCTGCTTCGGGTCCGTGATCATGCCGACCGCCGCCCGCCGCGATGTCCGCCTCCTCACGGATCCGCCGGGCGAACGGCACCTGGTACCCCGGCCCGACGGGGATCTGTGCGGGGGCGTTCCCTCCCGAGGACACGTCCACGAGGTCCACTCCCGCGTTCCTCAGCGCGCGGCCCAGCGCCACCGAGTCGTCCACGGACCAACCGTCGTCGACCCAGTCGGTCGCGGAGATGCGTACGACGACCGGCATCCGCTCCGGTACGACGTCCCGCACGGCACCGACCACCCGCAGCAGGAGGCGCACCCGGTTGTCGAAGGAGCCGCCGTACTCGTCCTCGCGGAGGTTCGACAACGGGGAGAGGAACTCGTGCAGCAGGTACCCGTGGGCCGCGTGGACCTCGACCGCGTCGAAGCCGGCGGCGACCGAGCGGCCGGCCGCGCGTGCGAAGTCCTCGACGACCCGGTCGAGGTCGGACCCGGTGAGCTCGCGGGGCGTGACGAGACCGGGGGAGCCGACGGGGGAGGGGCCGACCGGCTCCCAGCCGCCCTCCTCGAACGGCACCCAGCCGCGGCCCTCGAAGGGCGGCCGCGTCGACGCCTTGCGACCGGCGTGGGCGAGCTGGATCGCGGCCGTCGCACCCTGGCCGCGGACGAACTCCACGACCCGCGCCCACGCGTGCTGCTGCTCGTCGTTCCAGATGCCGGTGTCGGCAGGGGAGATCCGGCCCTCCGGCGACACCGCGGTCGCCTCGGTCATCACCAGCCCGGCTCCGCCGCGCGCGAAGGAGCCGAGATGGACCAGGTGCCAGTCGTTGGGCACGCCCTCGTCGGCTGAGTACTGGCACATCGGGGAGACCCAGACCCGGTTGCGGACGGTGACGCCGCGCAGCGGCAGGGGGGAGAACAGGTGCGTCATGTTCGCCTCAACCGCCGCCCTCTTCGCGACATTCCGGCCACGCCGTGCCCGTGGTCAGGCGTAGCCGGCCTCGTCCACCCGCTGGTGGTACTGCCGGCCCAGCCTGCCGCCGGCCACGGCCGCCAGCAGCGACCCGAGCAGCAGCACCGTGGCCGACCCCACCACCCACCACAGCGCGGGGTCGCCGGGTCGCGGCATGCCGTCGAGGCCAGGCAGGTCGACCAGGCCGGCGCGGGCCGGGGCGAGGAGCACCGAGCCGCCGGTGACCCCGCCGATCAGCAGGGCCAGCACCCAGGCCGCGAGCCCCTGACGGCCGCCGTCGAAGCGGGACATCCGTCCGGCGACGTACCCGCCGGCGTAGCAGGCGACCACGAGCACGCCGAGCAGCACGGCGGCCGACCCCAGCAGCACCGCGCGCCGGGAGCCCACCGGGGTCGTCAGCGCGAGGTCCGGGTCCGCGCCGAGGAGCACCGACGCACCGGCGACGCTCCCGGCGAGGGCCGCGGCGACGCAGACGCTGACGACCGCACCGAAGAAGCCGGCACCCCAGCTGGTGCCGCCGTAGCGGTCGTACTGCAGCTCCTGGCTGAACAGCGGCTGCCCGGGGGCGGGGTCCTCGCGGTCCTCGTGCCTCCGCTGGGCCGGGAAGGCGATGGGCCGGGTGTGCTCCGGGTCGTCGCGGACGGTCGTCCGGTCGTCGTCGTGGTCGTAGGTGGTCATGGGGTCCTCCCGTGCGGGAACGAGACGAGGTCGGTCGTACCGGAAGGCGCGGTCGGCGTCAGCACGGTCCAGCGGGGTCCAGAGCGCCTCACCCGGTGTGCCCGGTCTCGTAGGGCACGCCGGTACAGAGCCGTTACCCGCCCGCGAGCAGCCCAACCAACCTCGTGACCGGGAAAGGGGCGCTGCGGAACACGCGCGCGCAGCCGTCGTGGAGCAGCCGGCCCCGGGCGCCGGCCTCCCCGTCTGAGGCGGGCGGCGCTCACACCGCGGCCGCGGCCTCCAGGTCCGGGGTGTACTCGCCGACCCGGGCGAGCGAGTTCATGCGCGCCCGGTGCAGGAGCGCGCGCTGTGCCGCGTCGCGGTTGCCCTCCTCCCCGCGCCACGCCCGCAGCACCGGCGCCTGGAGGGCGCGCCCGTAGGAGAAGCTCAGCTGCCACGGCTGGGGGCCGGTGCGGTTGAGCGCGTCGAGACGGGCGGTGGCCTCCTCGTCCGTCATCCCACCGGAGAGGAACACGATGCCGGGCACCGCGGCCGGGACCGCCTGCCGCAACGCCGCCACGGTCGCCTCGGCGACGGCGGCCGCGTCGACCTGGTCGGGGCAGTCCTTGCCGGGCACCACCATGTTCGGCTTCAGCAGGGTGGCCTCCAGGTCGACCCGGTGCCGCGCCAGCTGCGTGTAGACCGCCCGCAGCGTGGCGACGGTGACCTCGCCGCAGCGGGCCAGGGTGTGGTCGCCGTCCATGAGGACCTCCGGCTCCACGATCGGGACCAGGCCCGCCTCCTGGGCGAGCGCGGCGTAGCGGGCCAGGGCGTGCGCGTTGGCCTCGAGGCAGGTGTCGGTGGGCCGGCCCTCGCCGATGTGGATGACCGCCCGCCACTTCGCGAACCGCGCCCCGAGATCGACGTACTCCGCGAACCGGTCGCGCAGCCGGTCCAGGCCCTCGGTGACGACCTCCTCGGGGAACCCGGCCAGCGGTCTGGTGCCGGCGTCGACCTTGATGCCGGGGATGATCCCCTGTGCCCGCAGCAGCTCGGGGAAGGGGGTGCCGTCCGCCGACCGCTGCCGGATCGTCTCGTCGAAGAGGATGACACCGCTGATGTGCTCGTCGAGGCCGTCGGTCGTGAACAGGATGTCGCGGTAGCCGCGTCGGCGCGCGTCCGTGGACTCGAGGTCGATGGCGGCCAGCCGCTTGGCCATCGTGGGGTTGCTCTCGTCCGCGGCGAGGATGCCCTTGCCTCGTGCGACCAGTGCCTGTGCGGTGCGGGTCATCGCCGTGCGGTCCACCATGGAGCCCTCCTGCGTGCGGGGCGTCGGCGCGGGCCGGTCGGCCGGGCCGGTCCCTCCACGTATAGGCGTGACCCGGCTCGTCACGACAGGGCCGAACGGCCCCGCCGTGGTGCCCGAAGGCTCCGGCGCCGGTCGGCGGCCCGCGGATGCGCGCCTCCCGGCCCCGGGTCCCGGACGCCGCGAACCGCCTGTGCTGTCACATTCGGGACGTCGGCGGTGCTCTAGGGGTATGAACGTGATGCACAGCGGTGCGGCCCCGCCGCTCGCCGACGGGGCGCTCGTCGTACCGGGAGGCGGGCAGGAGGCGGTACGGCGGACCAGGGGGAAGGGCGGTGAGGACGTGGTGACTCGTCCGGGGCCAGGTGCCGTCCGCGCCGACCTCGAGCACGTCTTCCGCGTCGCCTACCCGCGGGTCGTCGGCGTCGCCGCCCGCGTCCTCGGCTCACGCGACGGCGCCGAGGACGTCGCTCAGGAGGTCTTCTTGAAGTTCGCCCGCTCCGAGGTGCCGGCCGGTGCCGCACCGGGGTGGCTCTCGGCCGCAGCGGCGCACACCGCGCTCAACCACCTCCGCTCGGGACGACGCCGGACCTCCCGCGAGGAGGCGGCGGGCGGCGACGGCCCCGTCGCCCCCGACGTGGCCGACACGATCGTCACCCGCGACGAGCGCCGCCGCGTGCGGGCCGCGCTCGGCCGGCTGCCCCGGCGGCAGGCCGTCGCCCTCGTCCTGCGGCACAGCGGCCTCAGCTACGCCGAGGTCGCCGCCGCACTCGACCTCTCGCCCGGCAGCGTCGGCACCACGGTGCGACGTGCCGAGTCCGCCCTACGCAAGGAGCTGAACCGTCATGCGTCATCCGACTGAGGGCACGCTGCGCCGTCTCGTCGACGAGCCGGCCGGTGTCGCCGATGCCGATCGCGGGCACGTCTCCGACTGTCGGCAGTGCCTGGCCGGGGTGGCCGCCGCCCAGGCGGACGCCGCGCTCACCGCGGCGGCCCTGGACGTCTCGGCGCCCACCGACGTCGAACAGGGCTGGCAGCGTCTGTCCCACGCGGCGGCCGGCGGGGCCGACCACAGCCGCAGGTCTGCCGCGCCTCGCCGCCGGTGGCGGCTGCGCAGCCCGCTGGTCGCCGGGGTCGGCGTCCTCGCCCTGCTGGCTGGCGGCGGCGCGGCGGGGGCAGGCGACTGGTTGCAGGTCTTCCGGACCGAGCGGGTCGCGCCGGTCGCCGTCGACGAGCAGGACCTCGTCACCCTGCCGGACCTGTCTGCGTTCGGCGAGGTGGAGGTCGTCGAGGAGGTCAACGTCCGCCAGGTGGCCTCCGCGTCCGCCGCGGAGAGGGCGACCGGCTTGGCGGCGCCGCGGTTGGACGACCTTCCGCGCGGCGTCACGGGGACGCCCCGCTACAACGTGATGGGGAAGGTGAGCGGCCTCTTCACCTTCTCCACCGACCGGGCCGAGCAGGCCGTCACGGCGCGGGGGGAGCAGCTGCCGACCCCACCGGCGGGTCTGGACGGCAGCCGGTTCCGGCTGGAGGCGGGGCCCGGGCTCGCCGCGGTCTGGTCCGAGGAGCGCGGTCTGCCGGCGCTGGTCGTGGCGCGGGCGGTGGCGCCGACGGCGTACTCCTCCGGCGTCCCGTTCGAGACCGCCCGTGACTACCTGCTGTCCCTGCCCGGCCTGCCCGAGGACGTCGCGAAGCAGCTGCGGGGACTCTCCGCAGACGGCACGACGCTGCCCGTCCCCGTCCCGGAGGACCTGGTGACGAGCTCGTCGGCCGACGTCGGCGGGGCGGAGGCCACCGTCCTCGAGACCCGCGACGGCACGATGGCCGCGGTCGTCTGGGTCGAGCAGGGGGTGGCCACCGTCGTGGCCGGGTCGGTGACCGAGGACGAGCTGCTGGCGGTGGCCCGGGGGCTCGCGTGACGGCCTCGCTCGACGCCGCGTCACGGCTGCTGGAGGAGCTGCCGGCCTCCCCGGCCGTGTGGTGCTCCGGGCTGCGCAAGAGGTACGGGCGCCGGACCGCGGTCGACGGCGTCGGGTTCACCGTGGGCCGCGGCGAGCTGGTCGGGCTGCTCGGCCCGAACGGCGCCGGCAAGACCAGCGTCATCAAGATCCTGCTCGGCCTGGTGCGGCCCGACGCCGGGGAGGTGCTGCTCCTCGGCCGACCCGCGCACGACCCCGCGTCCCGCGTCCGGGTCGGCTACCTGCCCGAGCTGTTCCGCTACCAGCCGTGGCTCACCGCCACCGAGGTGCTCCGCCTGCACGGGCGGCTCTCGGGCGCCGAGGTGGTCGAGGAGGAGCAGCGGCAGGCGCTGGGCCTGGTCGGTCTGGCCGACCGCGCCGACGACCGGGTCGGTGGGTTCTCCAAGGGCATGCAGCAGCGGCTGGGGCTGGCCGTCGCGCTGGTCGCCCGCCCCGAGCTCGTCGTGCTGGACGAGCCGACCAGCGCGCTGGATCCGGTCGGCCGAGCAGACGTCCGGGACCTGCTCCTGTCGCTGAAGGAGAAGGGGGTCTCGGTGCTGCTCAACTCCCACCTCATCGGCGAGGTGGAGCGGGTCTGCGACCGGGTGGTCATCTTGGACAAGGGCCGCGTCGCCGCCTCCGGCAGCCTGGCCGAGCTGCTCGGGCAGCGGGAGGTCCGGCTCAGGCTGGAGGGCGCCGGCGTCGAGGCGGAGCGGCGGCTGGCAGCGGCCGGACCGCACGGCCGCAGCGGCGACTGGTTCACCGTCGCCCTGCCCGCCGAGGAGACCGCCTCGGTGGTCCCGGACCTGGTGGCGGACCTGGTGGCGCTCGGCGTCCGGGTGCACGCCGTCGAGCCGGGGCGGATCAGCCTCGAGGAGCGACTGCTCGACATCCTGCGCGCCGGTTCGGCAGGGGAGCGAGGATGACGGCCCGCACCGTCTTCACCATCGCAGCGCTCACCATCCGGGAGTCTTCCCGACGGCGGGTCCTGCGTGCGCTCGTGGCGATGACGCTCGTCCTGCTCGGGCTCAGCGCGTTCGGCTTCTCCCGCATCGACGCGGAGTTCTCCGGCCTCACCAGCGGCGAGGCCCGGCTGGTCGCGTCCCTGGTGCTGAACCTGGTGATGTTCGGCCTGAGCCTGATCGCCGCGCTCGGCACCGCGTTCCTCGCCGGTCCCACCGTGGCGGGGGAGATCGAGTCCGGGATGGCCCTCTCGGTGCTGGCCCGGCCGGTCCGCCGGTCGGCGGTGCTGGTGGGCAAGTGGCTGGGGCTGGTCACCTTCGGCAGCGGCTTCGTGGTCGTCGCCGGGACGACCCAGTTCCTGGTCGTCTGGGCCACCGTCGGCTACTGGCCGCCGGACCCCGTCGGCGGGCTGGCGCTGCTCGCCGCCCAGACCACGGTGCTGCTCACCCTGGGCCTGATGCTCTCGGCGCTGATCTCCCCGATGGCCTCGGGCATCGTCGCGGTCGGGCTGTTCGGCGCCACCTGGATCGCCGGGATCATCGGCACCATCGGCGAGCTGCTCGACAACGACGGCGTGGCGCGGATCGGCACGGTCTCGCGCATGCTGCTGCCCACCGACGGCCTGTGGCGCGGAGCGATGTACGCCTTCCAGGACCCCGCCGCCCTGGCGGCGTACGGCCTCGCCCAGGGACCCCACCCGTTCCTGGGCAGCGCCGGGCTGACCTCGGCCTACCTCGGCTGGGTCGGGGTCTGGGTGCTCGCCATGCTCGGAGTCGCCGGCCTGCTGTTCCGGCGGCGCGACCTCTGACCCGGGCGGGGCGCCCGGCATTCATTCCATAGTTTCGTGGATTGATGTATTCTCGCCGGAGATGCGGTCCTCGACGCCGGAGGTGGGAGCGTGAGCCGGACCGGAGCCGGAGGGGCCGGCGAGCCGGAGGTCAGGCTGGGTCTGCGGGCCAACGCGGCCCAGTTCACGATCCTGGTGGCCATCAACGCCCTCGTCGGGGGCATGGTCGGCCAGCAGCAGACGGTGCTGCCGCTGCTCGCCGAGGACGAGTTCGGGCTCACCGGCTACACGTTCATGTTCACCTACGTGGTCGCGTTCGGGATCACCAAGGCGACCGCGAACTACTTCGCCGGCACCTGGTCGGACCGGTACGGCCGCAAGCCGGTGCTCATCGCGGGCTGGCTGTTCGCGATCCCGGTGCCGCTGATGCTGATCTGGGCTCCGAGCTGGGGCTGGGTGGTGGCCGCCAACGTGCTGCTGGGCGTCAACCAGGGACTCACCTGGTCGACCACGGTGATCATGAAGATCGACCTGGTCGGGCCGAAGCAGCGTGGTCTGGCGATGGGGCTGAACGAGGCCGCCGGCTACGGGGCCGTGGCAGTCACCTCGATGGCGGCCGGCTACCTCGCAGCCGAGTACGGCCTGCGACCGGCGCCCTTCCTGCTCGGCCTGACCTACACGGCGCTCGCGCTGGGCCTGTCGACGCTGGTGGTCCGCGAGACCCACCACCACGCCAAGGTCGAGGCAGCAGGCCACGTGGCGCGCGCCGACGGCAGGCACGACCACCTGCACGGGGAGCTGAGCACCCGGGAGGTGTTCACCCAGACCAGCTTCCGGGAGCCGGCGCTGTCCTCGGCCAGCCAGGCCGGCCTGGTCAACAACCTGAACTTCGGCCTGTCCTGGGGGCTCTTTCCGCTGCTCTTCGCCGGCTCCGGCCTGCCGGTGGGTCGGATCGGTGTGCTCTTCGCGTTGTACCCGGCGGTGTGGGGCGTCGGCCAGCTCTTCACCGGCGCGCTGTCGGACCGGTGGGGCCGCAAGCACCTGATCACCACGGGGATGTTCACCCAGGCGACCGCGCTGGCCCTGATCGCCGTCGCCGACAGCTTCGGACTCTGGGCCGTCGGGACCATGCTCCTCGGTGCCGGTACGGCGATGGTGTACCCGACCCTGCTCGCCGCGATCGGGGACGTCGCCCATCCGACCTGGAGGGGGCGCGCGGTCGGTGTCTACCGGGTCTGGCGCGACCTGGGGTACGCGGTCGGTGCTCTGATGGGCGGCGTCGTCGCCGACCTGTGGAGCCTCCGGACGGCAGTATGGGTCGCAGCGGCGGTCAGCGTGGTCTCGGCGCTGGTCGTCGCCCTGCGGATGTACGAGACGCACCATCGGCCCACAGAGCCCGTCCCGGAGGGAGCAGACCATGGGTGACCGGTCCGGCAAGGACGCGCTGTTCGCCGAGTTCGCCGCGGTGGGCAAGGTGCTCGGCAACCCGAAACGGCTCGAGCTGCTCGACCTGCTCGCCCAGGGGCCGCGGAGCGTGGAGGAGCTCGCGGCCGCCGCCGCGCTCGGCATGAGCACCTGCTCGGCACACCTGCAGACCCTCCGGGAGGCCGGCCTGGTGGAGACCCGCCGCGAGGGCAAGCGCGTCTACTACTCGCTGACCGGTGATGACGTCGCGGGACTGTGGGAGCACCTCCGACGAGTCGCCCAGGCACACCGGCCGCACACCGAGCTTGCCCGGCGTGCCTACCTCGGCCCCGACGACACCGACGCCGTCGACACCGACGAGCTGCTGCGACGCCTCGCGCGTGGCGACGCGGTGTTCCTCGACGTCCGCCCGGACGCGGAGTACGCCGGTGGCCACCTCCCCGGCGCGGTCCACATCCCGCTCGAGGAGCTGGCCGACCGGTTGGCCGAGCTGCCCCGGGACCGCGAGATCGTCGCCTACTGCCGCGGGCAGTACTGCGTCCTCGCCCACGAGGCGGTCCGGCTGCTCAACGCCAGCGGGCTACACGCGAGCCGCGCCACCGACGGCGTCCTCGAGTGGCGCCTGGCCGGCCTGCCGGTCGAGATCGGTGCGGCCTGAGCCCCTTCCACCGATGGAGAGGAGAAGCCCCGTGGACCGGACGGACGTTCCCCCGTGGCGGTCGGTGCTGGCGGTCGTCGCCCACCCCGACGACGAGTCGTTCGCGCTCGGAGGCGTCCTCGCCGCCTTCGCCGAGGCCGGCGCCCGGGTGTCGGTCCTGTGCCTCACCCGCGGAGAGGCCTCCACCGTGCACGGCGTCGAGGGTGACCTCACCGAGCTGCGGGCCGAGGAGCTCGCCGCTGCCGCAGACGCCCTGGGGGTCGAGGACGTGACGCTCCTGGCCTATCCCGACGGCCGTCTCGCCGAGGTGGACCTCGCCCTGCTGGCCACGGAGGTGGTCACGGTCGCGCGCGACCACGCAGCGGACGGCATCGTCGGCTTCGACCTCACCGGCGTCACCGGGCATCCCGACCACGCCCGGGCGACAGCTGCCGCGCTCCGGGCCGCCGACTCGCTGGACGTGCCGGTCCTCGGCTGGACCGTCCCCGACACCGTCGCCGAGCAGCTGCGCGACGAGCACGGCGCACCCTTCGACGGCCATGTCGCCGCCGACGTCGACCTCGTCGTCGCTGTCGACCGGGCCCTGCAGCTCAAGGCTGTCGAGTGCCACCCCAGCCAGGCCGTCCCGGGCAGCGTCCTGTGGCGTCGGCTCGAGCTGCTCGGCGACCACGAGCATCTGCGGTGGCTCCGCCGTACGCCGTGAACGACGATCCCCCGGGTTTGGGCCCTTCGTCCCTGGGGTCGCGGGGGACCGGCAGGGAGCATCGAGCCATGAAGAGGATCCTGCTCATCGTCAACGGGCCCGCCTACGGCATGGACGAGACCTTCAACGCCGTGCGGCTCGCGGTCGCGCTCAGCAAACGTGACGACGCCGAGGTGAAGGTGTTTCTCATGGGCGACGGCGTGACCTGTGCGGTCGACGGCCAGAAGACCCCCAACGGCTACTACGCGCTGGACCGGATGCTCAAGGGCTTCCTGCGCCACGGCGGGAGGATCGCCTGCTGCGGCACGTGCCTGGACGCCCGCGGGCTCACCGAGGAGAACCTGATCGAGGGTGCGCCGCGCTCGACCATGGAGGAGCTGGCGGCCTGGACCGTGGAGGCCGACGAGGTCCTCACGTTCTGATCCGTCCCGCACGTCCGCCCCGGAACCAGCACCCGCCGCGCGCAGCCAGGACCGGGCTGGACGTGGTGAAGCCGGCTGAAGGCGAAGGCCGTGGTGGTCATGTCGCCCATTGTGCCTTCGGCACGGGCCGACGCACTCGGCTCCGCGGCGCCGACAGCTCGGCTCGCCCGGATCGACAGGGGGCAGCGGGTCAGGGCGTGACCGCCATCTCCAGGAGCAGGAACGCGAGCATGCCGAGGAACAGCGTGGAGGTGACCAGCGGGGTCTCGGACCTCTCGTGCGCCTCGGTCAGCAGCTCCTCCAGGGCCAGGAACAGCAGGGCGACCGCCGCGAAGGCCAGTACGGCGACGTACCAGCCACCGGTCACCACGCCACCCATCAACGCGCCTGTCAGGGCACCGAGCGGGAAGCCGAGGGCCACCAGACCCATCGTCGTGAGCATCACCTTGCGAGTGGTGCTCTCCATCAGTGCCGAGGAGACCGACAGACCGGTCACCAGGTCCTCCAGGGTCAGCGCCACGGCGAGCACCAGGCCGAACGCGGAGTCGTGCTGCAGCGCCAGGCCGAGCAGCAGGCCGTCGATCAGGAAGTCGACCGCGACGACGGCGACGAAGCCTGCGGGGAAGCCGGACCTGCTCGACTGCTCCGCGCGCTTGGCGGCGGTCTCGACGGCGGCCATGAACAGGGTCCCGGTCAGCACCCCGCCGATCACCGGCCACGGCGACCTGTCCTTCAGCTCGCCGAGCAGCTCGACGGCGATCACGGCGATCAGGCCGCCGGCGGCGATGTGCAGCAGCACGCTGCGCCACATGGCCGAGGGCGGCCGCCAGGCGATGAGCCCGGCGCCGGCCGGAATCGCGAGTGTGGGCAGAACGGCGTACAGCAGTGCGGTCGTCACCATGGATGCGGTCTCTCTCGCGTGGACGGTGCCGTCGTCGCCGGCAGGCGGTCAGGAAAGTTGCAATGCACGCCTGCGCATACCCGTGGTCGCCGGCGGCATGCACGCCGGGCACGAGAGAACAGGCCTGATGACGGGCCCGAGGAAGGTGCTCCTAGTGTCCTGAGTCGTTGATTCGTGTGCAGTAGCGGGCGATGGAGTCGAGAATCTGGTCGGCGGTCTTGGTCCAGACGTAGGGGCGGGGGTTGTCGTTCCAGGTCTTGATCCAGGCCCGGATGTCGGCGTTGAGTGCGCGGACGCTGGTGTGCGCGCCTCGCTGGAGCTTCTTGGTGGTGAGCTCGCCGAACCAGCGTTCGACCAGGTTGAGCCATGAGCTTGATGTCGGGGTGAAGTGGACGACGAATCTCGGGTGGGCCAGCAGCCACTTCTGGATCGCTGGGGTCTTGTGTGTCGAGGCGTTGTCGAGGACCAGGTGGACGGCGAGGTGGTCGGGGACTTCCTTGTCGATGGTGACGAGGAACTTCTTGAACTCGATCGCGCGGTGCCGCGAGTGTAGGGATCCGATGACCTTGCCGGTGGTGATGTCCAAGGCGGCGTAGAGGCTGGAGGTGCCGTGGCGCTTGTAGTCGTGGGTGGCGCGCTCGGGCGTGCCGGGAAGCATCGGCAGGATCGGCGCGGTGCGGTCCAGTGCCTGGATCTGTGACTTCTCGTCCACACACAGCACCACCGCTCGCTCGGGCGGGTTGAGGTAGAGGCCGACGACGTCCTTGACCTTGTCGACGAACTGCGGATCCTTCGACAGCTTCCAGGAGTCCTGGCGGTGGGGCTGCAGGCCGAAGGCCCGCCAGATCCGCGAGACCGCGGACTGGGTCATGCCAACTTCGGCGGCCATCGACCTGGTCGACCAGTGCGTGGCGTCCTTCGGGGCCGACTCCAAGGTCTTGACGACAACGGCCTCGACCTGGTCGTCACTGATCGTGCGGGGCCGGCCCGGACGCGGCTCGTCCAGCAACCCGTCAAGGCGATCGGTGACGAATCGTGAGCGCCACTTGGCCACCGTGGCTCGTTGCACACCCAGCTCATCGGCGACCACGGTGTTCGACGAAATGCCTTCACCCTCAGCGCACCGCAACACGATTCGAGATCGCAACGCCAAGGCCTGTGCGGTCTTCGGCCGACGCGCCCACTGCTTCAACGTCGTGACTTCTTCGGCGGTCAACTCCAGGGGAGGCAACTTCGAGGACGGCATACCTCAGTCTAGAGCGCTGTAGGTCTATTTATGACTCAGGACACTAGGAGCCGGCGAACAGCTCGGGGTGCTTGCCGAGCTCGATCCTGGTGCGCCGGATGTGGAGGGTGAGCACGTCCTCTGCTGCAGAGCCGTCGCGACGTTCGATGGCCTCGATGAGGAGCCTGTGCTCGGAGTTCGTCACCCAGGAGCGCGGACCACCCGAGATCCGCATGAACTCGCGCCGGTAGTGCTGGGTCGTGTCCCAGAGGCGTTCCACCATGGTGGCCAGGAGACTTGTCTGGTGCCGGCGGTAGGTGGCCCAGTGAAGCCTGCGGTCGAGGACCAGGAACTCCTCGATGTCGTCGGTCGCCTCGATCGTGTCCTGGATCTCGCGAAGCTCGGCGACGTCGCCCTCGGTCAGAGCCGGCATGGAGTCGAGGAGCAGGAGCGGTTCGACCCGCTCGCGGATCTGGTAGCTGAGGTTCAGGTCACCCGGCGTCATCTCGGCGACCCAGGCGCCGCTGTTGGCGCGCAGTCCCACGAGCCCCCGCGACTCCAGGATCCGCAGTGCCTCGCGCACCGGCACCCGGCTGGCGCCGAGCTCCGCCGCCAGCTCTTCCTGCTTGATCCGGGTCCCGGGCGCGAGCTCTCCGCTCAGGATGCGTGCGGCGATGACCTCCGCCACCCGGTGACTGGCGACCGGGCTGCCGTGGGGAGTGGTGACCATGTGTCCTCTGCTCGACAGTTGCCGTGTCGGGCTACTCGAAGTCCTCAGGGTGGTGGTCGAAGGCCTTGCCGCCCGGGTAGGAGACTAGCTCGAACTGCATGCCCCATGGGCTGAGGAAGTAGATCCAACGCTGTCCGGCGCTGGCGCTCGAGCTGGTCACCGGGTCGCCGAGCACGGTGAGGCCGTTGGCGTGCAGCGCCTCGACCGCGGCGTCGAGGTCGTCGACGTAGAGGGCGACGTGATGACCGCCGACGTCGCTGTTGCGGGGCGGGGTGGCCGCCTGCGACGGAGCCGCGTACTGGAAGACCTCGAAGATCGCCTGGCCGCCCAACCGGTAGAAGTGCAGCCGCTCCATCACCGCCCGGTCGTCGACGTTGAGGTGCCGGCTCATCCAGTCGTCGTCGTGCTGGTACGGCCCGAGCCGGTACAGGTACTCCGCGCCGAGCACCTCGGTGAAGAACACGTGCGCCTCGGTGAGGTCCGGCACCGTGATGCCGATGTGGTCGACCTGCCGTACCCCTGGGATGCGGGTGGTAGACATCTCACTCCCTGGTTGCAATGGATCCATTCCGAGGCCTAGGCTACGCCGTATCGCGCTCAGAAGCGAAGTCATCGCAGGCCTGCCGCATCAAAATGGATTCATTGGCGGGTCGCCAACCCGGGAGGATCGGATGTCGAAGCGTCACGCCTTGGAGGCGGCCGCACCGTGGATCGAGCTGACCACCGAGCAGAAGGACTGGGCGGCAGCGGACCCCGACGTCCTGCTCCAGCTCCTCGGTCGCGCCCAGTGGATCCGCTCGTTCGAGGAGTACGTCCTCGAGCTCGCCGGGCAGGGCCTGATCCACGGGCCGGCCCACTCGAGCGTCGGACAGGAAGGTGGAGCCGTCGGGTCGGTGCTGCCGCTGCGCTCCGACGACTTCGTCACCGGCTCCCACCGCGGCCACCACCAGTTCCTGGCCAAGGCCTTCGGTCATGTCCTGGAGGCGACGCCCGGCGAGCTGCCCGGCGTCACCTCCGAGGTCCACGCGGTACTCCGCAAGACGCTGACCGAGATCTGCGGGCTGGCCGACGGCTACTGCCGTGGACGCGGGGGCTCGATGCACCTGCAGTGGCAGGAGGCCGGCGCGATGGGCACCAACGCAATCGTCGGCGGGGGCGTGCCGCAGGCCGCGGGCTTCGCCTGGAACATGCTGCACGCCGGCACCGACGCCGTGTCGGTGACCTACTTCGGTGACGGTGCGGTCAACATCGGCTCCGTCCTGGAGACGTTCAACCTCGCCGCCGCCTGGAAGCTGCCCATCTGCTTCTTCATCGAGAACAACCAGTACGCCGTCTCGACGCCGGTCTCCAGGTCGACGGCCGAGCCCCGGCTCTCCGCGCGCGGACTCGGCTTCGGCATCCCCAGCTGGCGTGTCGACGGCATGGACGCACTGGCCGTGCACAGCGCGATGTCGGAGGCCGTGGAGCACATGCGCGCCGGCAACGGCCCGACCATCGTCGAGGCCGACCTCTACCGCTACTTCCACCAGAACGGCCCCTACCCGGGCTCCGCCTTCGGCTATCGCGACAAGGCCGAGGAGAAGGCCTGGCGAGAGCGGGACCCGATCGCCCAGCTGTCCCGCGAGGTGGTGGCCCGCAAGCTGGCCACGCAGGACCAGGTCGACGACGTCAAGGCCGAGATCGACGCCGTCATGACGGAGATCGGGGACGGCCTCCTCGAGCCGGAGCCGGGGGGCAAGCCCGGCCAGCGTCGGATCATCGGCTCGCTGTGGCCCGAGCCTGGCTTCGTCGACGTCGGCATCCGCGGCGACCTCTCCGAGCTCGACGGCGTCCGTTACGAGGAGGAGGGCACCTTCTCCGGCGAGCTGGCCGAGCGCAAGTTCATCGACTGCGTCAGCGACGTGATGGGGCGGCGGATGGAGACCGACCAACGCGTCGTGGTCATGGGCGAGGACGTCGACGGTCTCAAGGGCGGCACCAACGGCGCCACGCGCAAGGCCCTCGAGGTCGCGCCGGACCGGGTGCTCGGGACGCCGATCAGCGAGAACGCGTTCGCCGGCCTCGGCGGCGGCATGGCCCTCGACGGCCGGTTCCGTCCCGTGGCGGAGTTCATGTACGCCGACTTCATGTGGGTCGCCGCCGACCAGCTGTTCAACCAGATCGCCAAGGCCCGTCACATGTTCGGCGGCCACAGCGCGGTGCCGTTCGTGCTGCGCAGCAAGCTCGCCGCCGGCACCGGCTATGGCTCCCAGCACTCGATGGACCCCGCGGGCATCCTGGCCACCGCCCCCGGGCTCCGCGTGGTGGCGCCCTCGACCCCCTTCGACTACGTCGGCCTGATGAACACCGCGCTGGCGTGCGACGACCCCGTCGTCGTGCTCGAGCACGTGGACCTCTACACCAGCACCGGGACCGGGCCGGTCGACGACCTCGACTACCACCTGCCGGTCGGGAAGGCCGCGGTCCGCCGGACCGGCGACGACCTCACGGTGATCAGCTACCTGAGCATGGTCGGCCACTGCCTCGAGGCGCTCGACCAGGTCCCCGACATCTCCGCGGACCTCCTCGACCTGCGCTGGCTGGACCGCGCCTCACTCGACTGGGAGGCCATCGAGGCGAGTGTGAAGAAGACCAACCGGGTGCTCATCGTCGAGCAGGGTGCCACCGGTACGTCGTACGGCGGGTGGTTGGCCGACGAGATCCAGCGGCGGCTCTTCGACTTCCTCGACGCGCCGATCGGACGGGTCACCGGCGCTGAGGCCTCGCCGAGCATCAGCAAGGTGCTCGAGCGTGCCGCCATCGCGAAGACCGACGAGGTGGTCGCCGCCCTGCGCGCGATCGCCGCCGAGTGACCATCCCGCGCATGTCGAACAGGACGAGAGGAACACGTCATGGCTGAGCTCTTCCCCGTTCCCGAGATCGCCGCGGGCACGACCGAGATCGTCGTCTCCGACTGGCTGGTCGCGCCCGGTGCCGCGTTCAAGGCCGGAGACCCGATCGCCATCATCGAGACCGAGAAGGCCGTCGTCGAGGTGGAGGCCGAGGCGGACGCGACCCTGCTCCGCGCGCTCGTCGAGGCCGGCAAGACCGCCGAGGTCGGTGCCCCGATGGCGCTGATCGGCTCCGACGAGGAGGCTGGTGGCGACCTCGACGCGCTCCTCGCCGACCTGGGGGTGGGCGGCCACGCCGGGGGCGAGGCCGCCACGCCGCCCAGCGACGTCGCCGACCGCCGGACGGAGTCCCCGGCCCCCGAGCAGCAGTCCACGCCGCCACAGCGACCGGTGGCGCCGGCCGCCCCGCCGGCTGCGGTGAGCGGTGGAGGGCGGCTCTTCGTCAGCCCGATCGCGCGCAAGCTGCTCAAGGACGCCGGTCTGTCTCCGGACGGGATCGAGGGGTCCGGCCCGAACGGTCGCATCCGGCGCCGCGACGTCGAGCCGGTCATCGCCGCCGCGGCGGACGCCCCGTCCGCCGTACCGGCATCCCGGGAGCCCGAGAGGACGCCTGCGCCGGTGCCCGCCGAGGCCGCGGCGAGCGCGGGAGCCGGCTGGACCGAGGTGCCTCACTCGCGGCTGCGCCGGGCAGTCGCTCGCCGGCTCACCGAGAGCAAGCAGCAGGTACCGCACTTCTACGTGCGGCGCACCGTCGTCCTCGACGACCTGCTCGAGCTGCGTACCCGGCTCAACGAGGCCTCGCCGACCAGGCTCTCGGTCAACGACTTCCTGATCCGCGCCATGGCCGTCGCCCACACGCAGGTTCCTGAAGCCAACGTGATCTGGACCGACGAGGCGGTGCGGCAGTTCGACAGCGTCGACATCTCGGTGGCGATCGCCTCCGAGCGGGGCCTGGTGACCCCGGTCCTGCGGAGTGTGGAGAAGAGCTCGCTCTCGGCGATCTCCACGCAGGTGAAGGCATTCGTGGCCCAGGCCGACGATGGCAGGCTGCAGCAGTCGGACCTCGAGGGCGGCTCCATCAGCATCTCCAACCTCGGGATGTACGGGGTCGACGACTTCTCCGCGATCATCAACCCGCCCCAGTCGGCGATCCTCGCCGTCGGCGCGGGTCGCCCCGTCCCCGTCGCAGTGGGCGACGAGGTCAAGATCCGCACCGCCGCAGAGCTGGTGCTCTCCGTCGACCACCGTGCGATCGACGGCGCGCTCGCGGCCCAGTGGATGTCCGCGCTCGTCGACGCCGTCCACGAGCCGCTCCGGCTCCTGGTCTGAAGGAGGACCCTGCATGAACCACGACTTCGATGTCGTCATCCTCGGCGGCGGCAGCGGTGGCTACGCCACCGCCCTGCGCGCGGCCCAGCTCGGCCTGAGTGTCGCGCTGGTCGAGCGTGACCGCCTCGGCGGTACCTGTCTGCACCAGGGGTGCGTGCCGACCAAGGCCCTGCTGCACGCCGCAGAGCTCGCGGACGCGGCCCGCGAGGGCTCGTCGTACGGCATCCGCTCGACGTTCGAGGGCGTCGACCTGGCCGGTGTCCACGCCTACAAGGACGATGTGGTGGGCCGCCTGTACAAGGGACTGCAAGGCCTGGTGTCCGCCGCCGGCGTCACCCTGGTCACGGGGGAGGGTCGCCTCGTCGGTCCGCGCACCGTCCGCGTCGGCGACGACGACTACCAGGGACGCTCCCTGGTGCTGGCCACAGGCTCGTTCGCCCGCACGCTTCCCGGTCTCGAGCTCGGCCCCCGGGTCGTCACCAGCGCGGAGGCGCTCGACCTCGTCGAGGTGCCCGAGCGTGCGGTGATCGTCGGCGGGAGCGTGATCGGCGTCGAGTTCGCCTCGGTATGGCGCTCCTTCGGCGCCGACGTCACCGTCGTCGAGGCGTTGCCCGGCCTGGTCCCGCAGGAGGATCCCGCGCTCGGCAGGCAACTGCAGCGGGCCTTCCGCAAGCGGGGGATCGGGGTGCGCACGGGCACCCGGTTCCAGGGCGTCGAGGAGCTGTCCGACGGCGTGAGGCTGACCCTCGAAGATGGCGACACCATCGCCGCCGACCTCCTTCTGGTCGCGGTCGGTCGCGGCCCGGCCTCCGCGGGGCTGGGGTACGAGGAGCAGGGCGTCGCTCTGGACCGCGGCTGGGTCGTCACCGACGACAGGCTGCGGACGTCGGTGCCTGGCGTCTACGCCGTCGGTGACCTGGTGCCCGGGCTGCAGCTGGCTCACCGCGGGTTCGCGCACGGCATGTTCGTGGCCGAGGAGATCGCCGGCCTCGCGCCGCCGGTCGTCGAGGACTGCGCCATCCCGCGGGTCACCTACTGCGAACCCGAGATCGCCTCGGTCGGCCTCACCGAGCCGCAGGCCCGCGAGGAGTACGGCGACGTGACCACCTACGAGTACGACCTGGCCGGCAACGGCAGGAGCCGGATCCTCGGTACCGCCGGGTTCGTCAAGGTCGTCCGCGAGGCAGACGGGCCGGTGGTCGGCGTCCACATGATCGGCGCCCGCGTGGGCGAGCAGGTCGGTGAGGCCGCCCTGTGGGTCGGCTGGGAGGCTCTTCCCGACGACGTGGCCCGCTTCGTCCACGCGCATCCGACACAGAACGAGGCCCTCGGCGAGGCGGCGCTCGCGCTGGCCGGGAAGCCTCTGCACGCACACGGCTGAGCCGGTTGCACACCCGGCGCGGATGGTGGTGCGGTTGCCGGGCACGGCCCACGGGACCCGCGACGGAGTCCGCCGCGCCGCGCCTGACGTGCGCGGAAGGCTGTTCAGCTCGACAGCCGGCGGCGTACAGTGTTCACCAGCGGTGATCAGCCGCAGTGAACACTGAGGGGGTCCTGAGGGTGACTGTGAACGAGCCGGCCGAGTCCGAGTGGGTCGCTATCGGCGACCGCATTCGGACGGCGCGGGAGAAGGCCGGCATGAGCGTGCGCGAGCTTGCGAGGCGGGTCGCCGTCTCGCCCAGCCACGTCTCGCAGGTGGAGCGCGGACTGACGAAGTTCAGCGTCCGCGCCCTGTACAGCGTGGTGAACGAGCTCGGCGTCTCCATGGACAGCCTCTTCGACGACGCCCCCGCGGTGGCGCCGGTGCAGGGCCCGGCGGCAGGCGCCGCCTCGGCCGCGCACGACGACTCCCTCGAGCGCGACGGCATCGTCCTGAGGGCGCAGAACCGGCCGACGATCCCCCTGGCCAGTGGAACCCGGTGGGAGCGGCTGACTCCCCGCCCAGAGTCCGGTGCCGAGTTCATCGAGGTCGTGTACCCCCCGCTGCAGGAGGCGGACCTGGGGGCGGTCTCCTTCGCCCAGCACTCGAGTCGTGAGTACGGCATCGTGGTCAGCGGCACGCTCACCGTCCAGGTCGGGTTCGACCGGGCTGAGCTGGGCCCGGGAGACTCGATCGCCTTCGACTCGATGATTCCCCACCGGTTCTGGAACCAGACCGCCGACGAGGTGCGCTGCGTCTGGTTCATCCGGGACTCCCCGCAGTCGGGGCGCGACGACGGGCGCCGCGTCAGCCACCACGCGCAGGAGGAGCCCGTCAGCGGCACCTAGGCGCCTCGTCCGGTCCGGAGACGCCGAACGCGACGAGTGCGTTCGCCCGGACTGGACATTTCAGTGCGAGCACTTCCCGAGTGTGCACTCCCAGTGTACAGTCCGTGTGACGCGGCCCACATGAGTCGGCCGTCACACAGATTGTTCCCATCCGAAGGGAGAGCGCCTCGTGTCTGGAGCGCCAACCGCAACCGCCAAGCAGGTGGTGATCGAAGCAGAGTCGATCACCAAGCGTTTCGGCGGCGCCGTGGCCGTCGACGGCGTGAGCGTCTCGGTGCGGGCCGGGGAGATCTACGCCCTCGTCGGCGAGAACGGTGCCGGGAAGTCCACGCTGATGCGGATCCTGGCGGGCGTCCTCACGCCCGACGAGGGCACCGTCAAGATCGACGGCCACCCCATCGAGGGCGGCACCCGCGCCGCGCTCGACGCCGGGATCGCCCTGGTCCACCAAGAGCTCAGCCTGGTGCCCGAGATGACGGTGGCCGAGAACATCATGCTCGGCACCTTCCCGACCAGGTCGGGGGTCATCAGCTCCCAGGAGCTCCGGCGGCGCGCCGGCGAGGCGCTGCAAGAGATCGGTGTGTCCATCGACCTCAACGAGCCGGTGTCCCGGCTCTCGGTGTCGCTGCGTCAGTTCATCGAGATCGCCCGTGCCGTCGCCCGCAAGCCGCGGGTGCTCATCCTCGACGAGCCGACGGCCACCCTGACGCCGGCCGAGACCGACTACCTGCTGCAGATGCTGCAGCGGCTGTCCGAGGGCGGACTGGCGATCGTCTACATCTCGCACCGCCTGCCCGAGATCTTCGCCATCTGCGACCGGGTCACGGTCCTGCGCGACGGAAGCCTGGTCGACACCATGGACATCGCCGACACCACGCCGGACGCCCTGGTCGACAAGATGGTCGGTCGGGAGCTCAGGCGCGACCTCGAGATCGTGCGGGAGAGCCAGCCGGGCGAGGTCATCCTCTCGGCGCGCGGCATCAGGGCCCCCAAGGTCGAGGGCATCGACGTCGACGTCCGGGCCGGTGAGATCGTGGGCCTCGGCGGACTGGTCGGTGCCGGTCGGAGCGAGTTCGTGCGAGCCATGCTGGGCGTCGACGTCCGCACCGGTGGCGAGGTGACGGTCAGCGTCGACGGCCGGCTCCGCCGGGTCGGCAGCTACCAGTCCGCCGTACGCCATGGAATCGGGTTCGTGCCGGAGGAGCGCCGCCACGACGGCCTGGCGCTGTCGATGTCGGTCAGCGACAACATCGCGCTGCCGAACCGGGGGGAGCTCGCCACCGCCGGCGTCATCAACCGGAGCAAGCAGGCAGCCTTCGCGACGGAGCTGGCCGACACCGTCGGGCTGCGGCCGCCCAACGTCAAGCGCGACGCCGGCGACTACAGCGGCGGCAACCAGCAGAAGATCGTCATCGCCAAGTGGCTGGGCCGACGGCCCCGCGTGATCGTGCTCGACGAGCCGACTCGCGGTGTCGACGTCGGCGCCAAGGCAGAGATCCACCGGCTCGTCCGTGAGCTCGCCGACCAGGGCACCGCGGTGCTCGTCATCAGCTCCGACCTTCCGGAGCTGCTCGACCTCTCGGACGTCATCCACGTCATCCGCGACGGCAAGGTCGCCGGCACTCTCGCACGCAACGAGGCCGACGAACGAACCGTCATGTCACTTGCAGCCGGAGAAAGCATGGTGGCCAGCTCATGACCAGAATCGCCGAGACGCCCGCGGCCGCGGTGTCGCTGACACCCGGCCAGACCGAGTCGCACAAGCCTTCGGCCGGGGCGCGCATCCTGCTCTGGAGTGCCGAGCGAGGGATCGTCGTCTTCACGCTCCTGCTGATCCTTGCCTCCGTCGTCCTCGTCGACGGTTTCGCCTCAGCGGTGAACATCAGTGACGTCTTCCACCGCGCGGCCCCCATCGGGATCGTCGCCGTGGGGATGACCTTCGTGGTCATCAGCGGGAACTACCTCGACCTGTCGGTCGTGGCCCAGGTCGCCACCGGTGCGGTGATCCTGATCGGGGTCAGCAACACCCACGGGCTCCCGCTGGCCATCCTGGCCGCCCTCGTCGTCGCCTGCCTCTACGGGCTGGTCAACGGCGTCGCTGTCGGCTACTTCAAGGCGAACGCCGTCATCGTCACCCTGTCCACCACCTACGTCGGGCTCGGCATGCTTC
The DNA here is from genome assembly GCA_963747975.1 of uncultured Actinomycetota bacterium. Lineage (GTDB taxonomy): Bacteria > Actinomycetota > Actinomycetes > Propionibacteriales > Nocardioidaceae > Nocardioides_C. Next base: position 368,914 of record CAVVHI010000003.1, on the reverse strand, counting down.
GCTGGCTCTCGGGCGGAAGCATCTACTTCGGCCCGAGCAACGGCCCGATCGAGAGCTTCGGCGACATCAAGTTCGGACCCGTGCCCATCTCGGCGATCGTCCTGATCGTCATGGCGATCGTGCTCGGGTTCGTCCTCAGCCGGACCAACTTCGGCTTCCTGGTGCGTGCGTTCGGAGCCAACAACGAGTCGACCCGGCTCAGCGGTGTCAACACGCCGCACGTGGTGCTGGGCGCCTTCCTCATCACCGCGTTCGCGGCGATGGTCGCCGGTTTCGTGCTGGCCGCCTTCTCCAACACCGCGGTCTCCTCGATGTCCGACGGCTACGACTTCCGCGCGCTCGCAGCGATCATCCTCGGAGGCACCAGCGTCTTCGGCGGAAGGGGCAGCGTTCTGCGCACCGTGCTCGGTGTCGTCTTCGTCAGTGTCCTGACCAACGTCCTCGTGCTCTCGGGTGTCGGCTACGGGTGGCAGCAGGTCGCGATCGGGTCACTCATCGTTCTCGCAGTTTCCGTCGACGCGCTGGCCCGGAGGATGAGCAAGAAGTGACTTCCGCACAGAGCATGAACCTGGGGGATGCCCCCGGACACACCAAGGCCCACCGCCTGCTCAAGGCGCTGCGTCGCCGCACCGAAGGGCGTGCCGTCGCGCTCCTGGGTGTCGTCGTGGTCGCCGCCCTCGTACTCGAGCCGCTGGTGTTCACCGCCTACCCGGTGACCCTGAGCCGGGTCGCGCTCGTCGGGCTGGTCGCCCTGGGGCTGACCGTCGTCATCCTGATGGGCGAGCTCGACCTGAGCGTCGCCAGCACGGTGGTCCTCGCCGGCGTCGTGATGGCGCAGATGCCGAACATCCCGCTCGGCATCCTCGCCGCCCTGGCAACCGGTGTCCTGGTGGGCCTGGTCAACGCCTTCTTCGTGGTCAAGATCGGGATCAACTCGTTCATCGCGACCCTGGGCATGCTGTTCGTGCTGCGTGGGCTGGCGGTCGTCATCTCCGACTCCAAGCCGATCCCGCTGGACAACATCACCTTCGCGATCGAGTTCGGGATGCCGCTCGTCGGCGCGCTGACCCCGCGCATCCTGATCTTCGCGCTGGTGTTCGTCCTCCTGCACATCTTCCTCACCCGGGTCCGGGCCGGTCGCGAAGCCTTCGCGGTGGGAGGCAACCGCCAGGCCGCTCGAGACGCGGGCATCCCCGTCGACCGCCGCCTGGTGACCGGATTCGTCCTGGCCGGCGTCATCGCCGCCGGCGCCGGCGTCATCGACACCCTGGAGCGCACCGCCGCCGACCCCACTTCCGGCTCCACCGTGCTCCTCTCCAGTTTCGCCGCGGCCATCATCGGCGGCGTTGCCCTGACCGGCGGACGCGGTTCCGTCTTCGGCACCCTCATCGGGGCGCTGTCCCTAGGGACCTTGGAGGTCGCCCTCACGCTCACCGGCGTCCAGGTCGACATCCAGCAGATCTTCATCGGTGGCGTCCTGCTCCTCGCGGTCATGACCGACCCCGCGAGTCTCAGGGCCGCCGGCTCCTCGATCCGCACCTTCATGCAGGCCCTGCGAGCGCGGTCGACCAACCGCGAGCTCACCCCACCGAACACGATGCCCTCGTGATCGACGAAAGGAACATGACCATGCGCAGCACTCGAACCGCGGCCGCCTTCGTGACCCTGGCAGCCGCCGCGGCCCTCACCGGCTGTGGCTCCGCCGACGGGACCACCAGTGCCGAGGGCAAGAACGTCTACGCCCTCCTCCCGCAGGGCAACGACCAGCCCTACGGCACCGAGTACCTGAAGGCCATGAAGGCCCAGGCGAAGAAGGACGGGATCGACCTCACGATCACCAACTCGCAGTACGACGCGGACAAGCAGGCCAGTGACTGCCAGGTCGCGGTCGCCGCCAGGCCGGACCTGATCATCCTCTGGCCCGCCGTCGCCGACACCGTCCGTCCCTGCCTGGAACGCGCCAAGGCGGCCGACATCCCGGTGACGATCACCAACTCCGACGTGAAGGAGGAGGACAAGAGCCTCACCGCCGGCTACTCCGGCCCCGACACGTACGGACAGGGCGCTGCGTCCGCGGAGATCATGTGCGAGCTGGCTGCGGGCAAGCCGACGAACATCCTCCAGGTCGAGGGACTCACCGGGAACACCACCGCGATCAACCGCAAGGCCGGCTTCGAGGAGACGGTCGCCAAGGAGTGCCCGAACGTGAAGATCCTGGCGTCCCAGCCGGGTGACTGGAACAAGGACGACTCGCAGACGGTCACCTCCGAGATGCTGACCGCGGCGGGCGCCAAGAACGTCCAGGGCATCTACGCCGCGGACGACACCATGGTCGCCGGGGCGATCGACGCGCTCAAGGCGCGAGGCGTCGACCCGGAGCCGCTCCTGATCACCTCGATCGGCAACACCAAGCTGGGCAACCCGCTGGTGGCCGGCGGCGAGCTCGACGGCACCGTGTTCCAGTCCTCGGCGTGGGACGGCGAACACGCCGTGGTCCTGGCCAACGACGTGCTCGAAGGCAAGGAGATCGACGGCGACCAGTTCATGCCGTCGGTGAAGGTCACGGCCGAGAACGCCACCGACCCGTCGGTGGCACCGAACTGGTGATCGTCCTCCAGCGAGTACCGGCGTACCGCTGACACAGCCCACGAGGGGCCGGGATCGACCCCTGACCGTCCCCGGCCCCTCGTGTCCCACCAAGCTCGGAGAGTTCATCGTGACCATCACCCGTTCCACTCCCGTCGAGACCCCGGCGCTCGACTTCGCCGGCCGGCCCATCCCGGCGCCCGGCCACATGGGAGTCGACTACGAGTCCCGGGTCGACTTCGACCGTCTGCGCCGCTACCGCATCGGACGAGCGCAGGCCGCGCTCGAGGCCAGCGAGTGCGGTGCCTTCCTGCTGTTCGACTTCTACAACATCCGCTACACCACCCAGACCTGGATCGGCGGAGCGCTCGGCGACAAGATGATCCGCTACGCGCTCCTGACCCGTGGGCAGGAGCCGGTGCTCTGGGACTTCGGCTCGGCGGTCAAGCACCACAAGCTGCACTCGCAGTGGACGCCCCAGGAGAACTACCGTGCCGGGTTCCTCGGCTTCCGGGGCGCCGTGGCCCCCTCGGTGGGCCTCATGGAGTCGGCGGTGGCCGAGATCAAGTCGCTCCTCGTCGAGGCCGGCGTCGCCGACCTGCCCGTGGGTGTCGACATCGTCGAGCCGCCGTTCCTGTTCGAGATGGAGCGCCAGGGGCTGCGCGTGGCGGACGCCCAGCAGTCCATGCTCGACGCGCGGTGCATCAAGTCCTACGACGAGATCCTGCTGCTCAACCAGGCGGCCGCGATGGTCGACGGCGTCTACCAGGACATCGCCGAGGCCCTCAAGCCCGGAGTCCGCGAGAACGAGATCGTGGCGCTGGCGAACCGGCGGCTCTACGAGCTCGGCTCCGACCAGGTCGAGGCGGTCAACGCCATCTCCGGCGAGCGGTGCAACCCGCACCCGCACAACTTCACCGACAAGATCATCCGCCCCGGCGACCAGGCCTTCTTCGACATCATCCACTCCTACAACGGCTACCGGACCTGCTACTACCGGACCTTTGCCGTGGGCAGCTCCACGCCGGCCCAGCGCGATGCCTACGACCGGGCCCGGGAGTGGATGGACCGCGGGATCGAAGGCATCAAGGCAGGTGTGGGCACCGATGAGGTGGCCGCGCTGCTTCCCGAGGCCGAGGAGTTCGGGTTCGACAGCGAGATGGAGGCCTTCGGCCTGCAGTTCGCGCATGGCCTGGGCCTGGGCCTGCACGAGCGGCCCATCATCTCCCGCCTCAACTCGATGAAGGAGCCCGTCGAGCTTCAGGTCGGCATGGTGTTCGCCCTCGAGACCTACTGCCCGGCCTCCGACGGCTTCTCCGCTGCCCGTATCGAGGAGGAGATCGTCATCACCGAGGACGGACCGGTGGTGCTGACCCTCTTCCCCGCCCAGGACCTGTTCGTCACCAACCCCTACTGACATCCCGACCCAGCACTGCGCTGGTCAGCACACCACTCAACCGAGAGGACCTCCCATGGACACCACCCGCCTTGTCGGCAAGAACGTCCTGATCACCGGTGCCGCCCAGGGCATGGGCGCCGCCGTCGCCCACGACTACGCCGCGCAGGGCGCCAACGTGTGCCTCGGCGACGTCAACGTCGAGGGGGCCGCCCAGGTCGCCGAAGAGATCCGCAGCAAGGGCGGGCAGGCCACGCACGTCAAGCTCGACGTCAGCAGCCAGGAGGACGCCGAGGCTGCCGTGGCCCACACCGTCGAGGCGTTCGGCAGCATCAACGTGCTGCTCAACAACGCCGGAATCAACAAGCCGTTGTTCTTCCTCGACATCACCCGGGAGAACTGGCAGAAGATCATGGACGTCAACGCCTGGGGCACGCTGAACTGCATGCAGGCCGCCGCCCGGCAGATGAAGGCCCAGGGCAAGCAGTCCTACCCCTACAAGATCATCAACGTCGGCTCGATCCTCTCTCGGGAGGCCTTCGACGACGTGGTCGTCTACTCCGCCTCCAAGCATGCCGTGCTCGCCCTGATCAAGGGCGGCGCCAAGGCGCTCATCGAGCACAACATCACCGTCAACGGCTATGGCCCCGGTGTCGTCCGCACCGAGCTCTGGGAGCAGCTCGACAAGGACCTCGTCGAGATCGGCAAGTTCGACAAGGCGGGGGAGTCGATGGACTCCCTGGCCGAGAACATGATCCTGATGAAGCGCTACTCCTACCCCGAGGACGTCGTGGGCACCGCATCCTTCCTCGCCAGCGCGGACAGCGACTACATGACCGGTCAGCTGATCATGATCGACGGCGGCATGGTGATCCAGTGACCCAGCTCCTCGACGAGACCCTGGCAGCGGTGCCTCGCGGGCTCCTCATCGGCACCGACTGGGTCGGCACGGCCGCGACCTTCGAGGTCACCGACCCCGCCTCCGGACAGGTGCTCGCGGACGTCGCCGACGCCGGCGTCGCCGAGGCGCTCGACGCCGTCGGCGCCGCCCACGAGGCCTTCGGCGGGTGGGCTGCCACGGCGCCACGGGTGCGGGCCGAGGTGCTGCGTCGGGCCTACGAGATCATGTCCGCCGAGCTCGAGCACTGTGCCCGCCTGATCGTGCTCGAGAACGGCAAGGCGTGGAGCGACGCGATGGGGGAGGCGGCCTACGCCGCGGAGTTCTTCCGCTGGTTCAGCGAGGAGGCGTCCCGCGTGCCCGGCGACTTCCGGCTCGCGCCCAACGGGGACAAGACGATCATCGTCGACCACCAGCCCATGGGCGTGGCCTACATGGTCACGCCGTGGAACTACCCGGCCGCGATGGCCACCCGGAAGCTCGCCCCTGCTCTGGCGGCGGGCTGCACCGCGGTCCTCAAGCCGGCGGCGGAGACCCCGCTCACCGCACTGTGGGTGGCCGAGGTCCTGCGCCGGGCCGGAGCGCCCGCGGGTGTGGTCAACGTGATCACGACCTCCGAGCCGGGTCCGGTCTCCGAGTCCGTGCTCGCGGACCGCCGTACCGCGACCCTGTCGTTCACCGGCTCGACCTTCGTCGGCAAGCTGCTCCTCGAGCAGACCGCCCGGCGGGCTCTGCCGTCCTCGATGGAGCTGGGTGGCAACGCGCCGCTGCTGGTCCTCGAAGGTGCCGACGTGGAGCAGGCGGTCGAGGGCGCGATGGTCGCCAAGATGCGCAACGGCGGCTCGGCGTGCACGGCGGCCAACCGCTTCTACGTGCACGAGTCTCTGGCGACCGAGTTCACCGACACGCTGGAGCGGGCACTCGGCGCCCTCAAGGTCGGCAGTGGGCTCGACCCGGCCCACGATCTCGGGGCGCTGGTCAGTGTCAAGGAGCGGGACAAGGTGCTCGCCCTGGTCCACAAGGGCCAGGAAGAGGGCGGGACCGCGTCCCCGGTCGCCGCGGCTCCTGGCGAGGGTGCGTTCCTCCCGCCGTACGTCGTACGCGGGGTGACCCATGGGCAGACGCTGACCCGCGAGGAGATCTTCGGTCCGGTCGCGCCCATCGTCACGGTCCAGGGCACGGACGAGGCCGTGGAGCTGGCCAACGACACCGAGTACGGACTGATCTCCTACGTCTTCGCCGCCGACGCGGGGGAGGGCATCCGTGTCGCACGCCGGATGGACTCGGGGATGGTCGCCATCAACCGGGGCGTTGCCTCCGACCCGGCAGCGCCGTTCGGCGGCATGAAGGAGTCCGGCCTGGGTCGCGAGGGCGGCTTCGCAGGGATCCACGAGTTCCTCGAGACGAAGTACATGGCGGTCGACCTGTGAGCTCGGTCGCCTTCCTCGGACTGGGCCGGATGGGGCGGCCCATGGCAGCGAACCTGGCTGCGGCGGGGCACGACCTGACCGTGTGGAACCGCTCCGGCGGCGTCGCCGAGTCCTTCGTCGAGGAGCACGGCGGACGGCTCGCGGCCAGTCCTGCCGAGGCCGCGGAGGGCGTCGACCTCGTGCTGTCGATGCTGGCCGACGACAACGTCGTGACCACCGTGCACACCGGGCCCGAGGGGACCCTCACCGCCGTCCGTCCGGGGGCCGTGGTGGCCGACATGAGCACCGTGACCACGGCAACCGCCGCCCGGCTCGCCGCAGCCACCACCGCGGCGGGGGCCGCCTTCCTCGACGCCCCGGTCTCGGGCAGCGTGGCCACGGCAACCGACGCCGCGCTGACCGTCATGGTCGGCGGCCCCGCCGCGGTGTTCGAGACCGCCCGCCCCGTGCTCGAAGCCATCGGTACGCCGGTCCACCTGGGCGACCACGGTGCGGGTGCAGCAATGAAGCTGGCCGTGAACGCCGTGGTCCACGGGCTCAACGGCGCCCTCAGCGAAGCGCTCGTGCTCGCCGAGCGCAGCGGCATCGACCGGGCGCTGGCCTATGAGGTCTTCAGCCGCAGCGCCGTGGCGGCGCCGTTCGTGCACTACCGCCGGGCTGCCTTCGAGCGCCCCGACGACGTGCCGGTCGCGTTCCGCCTCGAGCTCGCCGTCAAGGACCTGCGCTACGCCCTCGACCTCGCCGGCGAGGTCGGCGCGGGACTGCCGCAGTCCGAACGCTCGCTCACCGTGCTTCAGCAGGCCGTCGACGCCGGGTTCGCCGACCACGACGAGAGCGCGGTCGCGCAGTATCTGCGCGGCCGAGAGCAGGACTGATGGGTGCGACGAGGTGCGAGGGCCGGACCTGCGTGGTGACCGGCACGGTCGGTGCCTACGAGCCCATCACGCGGTGACCATGATGACCACGCCTCCGCGATCTTGCTCCCCGCCTCCTTGGTCACCGGCGTCCGGCCGCTGGTCAGACGGCGGCTGCACCACCGTCTGACCTCTCCCGACCGACAACAACAGCTACGAACGCGAGGACGAACATGACCACCGAGCTCCACCACCTCCCGCTGCTGCAGGGGCAGGTCGCGATCGTCACCGGCTCGGCCCAGGGGATCGGTGCCGGGATCGCCGAGACTCTCGGCGGCTTCGGCGCGACCGTCGTCATCGCCGACCTCGACGGTGACAACGCCGACGCCCGGGCCGCGGCGCTGACGGACACGGGCGTCAGGGCGATCGGCGTCGCCCACGACGTGACCAGCGGGGAGTCCGGAGCGGCGCTGGCCGACCGGGTCGTCCGCGAGCTGGGGCGGATCGATCTCTTGGTCAACAACGCCGGTGTCTCCGGCCGGGTGCCGCTGGCCGAGATGGACGACCGGACCTGGGACGCCATGATCGGCGTGAACCTGACCGGCGTCGCACGCACCTCCCGCGCCGTCGTACCGGTGATGACCGGGCAGGGCGGCGGGAACATCGTCAACATCTCCTCGGTCGCCGGCCGGTCGGGCAAGGCGAACATGACGCACTACTGCTCCAGCAAGTTCGGTGTCATCGGCTTCACCCAGTCCCTGGCGCTCGAGCTGGCCCGCACCGGCGTCCGCGTCAACGCCGTGTGCCCCGGCATCGTCCGCACCGCCATGTGGGAGGCCGAGCTGGGCGAGATCTCCGAGGCCCGCAACATCTCCGTCGAGCAGGCGTGGAGCGAGACGCTCGCCGGGATCCCGCTCAACCGGCCGCAGACGCCTGGTGACATCGGCCAGGCGGTCGCGTTCCTGGCCTCGTCGCTGGCAGGCAACATCACCGGGCAGTCGCTGAACGTCGACGGCGGATTCGAGCTGAGCTGACGTGCCCGAGCTCGTCGCCGCCTGCTGGACGACCGCAGGGGACGCCGCACCGCTGCCAGGCCTGGAGGTCAGCCCGGTACCGCTCGAGGAGCGCATCCGTATCGCAGCCCGGGCAGGGTTCGCGGGCGTGGGGCTGGTGCACCACGACCTGATGCCCTTCCTGGCCGACGGTGGTGACCTCGCCACGCTGCGCCAGGTCGTCGAGGACGAGGGACTCCGCTACGTGGAGCTCGAGTTCCTCACCGGCTGGTGGCTGCCCGACGACGAGCGCGCGGAGTCCGACGCGACGATGCAGCTGCTGCTCCACGCCGCCGAACGGCTCGGCGCCTACGAGCTGAAGATCGGTCCGGCACTGGACGCGTCGCCGTACGACGTGGACCGGTACGCCGAACGGCTGCACCAGGTCGCGGCAGCCTTCGCCGACACCAACACGGTCGTGAGCCTGGAGTTCATGCCGTTCGCGAACATCTCCACGCTCGCCGCAGCGCTGGACCTCGTGCGGCGTGCCGACCATCCCAACGTCGGGCTGATGCTGGACCTGTGGCACCTGGTCCGGAGCTCGACTCCGATGGCGGAGGTCGCCCAGGTCCCGCCACGCCACGTCACCGCCGTGGAGCTCTGCGACGGCCCGCCGCGGCAGGAGGGTGACGGTTACGAAGACACGGTGCTGCGCCGTGCGCTCTGCGGAGACGGGGCCTTCCCGGTGGCCGAGTTCGTCAGCACGCTGCGCTCGATGGGCTGGGACGGGCCCTGGGGGGTCGAGATCCTGAGCGAGACCTACCGGCGGCGACCGGTCGAGGACGCGGTGCGGGAGGCCTACGCCAGCACGGCCCGGTCCCTGGAGTGAGCAGCTGCCGTGTGTGGCCTACGAGGCGTCGGTGCGGCTCGGCGGCAGTGCCCACCCCTCGCCCGGCATGGGATCGACTCTCGACTCGATGGCCGGAAGCACGACGACGAAGAACGTCGCCACAGGGCCGAGCAGCAAGGAGGCGAGGAACCATCCGAGTCCGCTTCGCCCCTTTCCTTGCGCGAGGCCAGCGTTGATGAGCTTCAAGGTTCACGGATCGCTACGGAAGGCGGGGACGTCACTGAGCTCAGCCGATCGAGCGGCGCAGCCTCTGCTCCTTGGCGTTCGAAAGCTGCCGGAACTCATCTTCGAGTGCGGCCGCGTGCCACTGCTCCAGTCCGTAGAGCAGGCCGAAGGTGAAGGCACTGTCGCCGTCGAGCTGGGCCTGAACGCCGAGCTCGCGGAGCACGGACCGGGTGACCACGCTGTCGTGGTGCTCGCCCAGCACGGTCTGTGCGGCCTCCGCCGCCGCAGCCACGCGTTGCGCGTCCTTGCCGAGCACGGGCCGCGCCGCCTCCGCGGCATAGCGCAGGCGCTTGGCGGCCTTCCGCGACTCGTGCAGCGCCACGTCCCTGCCCTGCTGGTCCGTGGCGGCGTCCACGGCCGCGACCGCCCGCCGGAGCCGCTTCCAGTCCCTGCGGAGCAGTCCGGGCAGCACATCCTTGGCCGGCTCCTGGGCCAGGGGAGTCCAGGGTGGGTTGGCGACGAGCCGGTCCAGGCTTTCGAGAAGGTCCAGGTACCGGGTCGACTCCATCGCCTCGACTGCCGCGACGAGGCCCTCCCGGTAGCGGGTGTCGAGCGTGTGCTGGATGCGTGCGCTCACCCCGCCCAGGACGAGCTCGACGGGTTGTGCCGCCACCATCTGGCCCAGCCGCTGGGCCATCACCTCGGCGTCCCGCGACTCTCCCAGCAGGCCGGCGATCCACTGGAGCTCCTCTCGTAGCGGGTCGGTGAGGTCGCGGTCCACGAGCGGTCGGAAGGTCGCCAAGGCGCTGCGGAGCCGGCGCATGGCAACTCGCAGCTGGTGGACACCCTCGTGGGTGTCTCGGCGTACGTCGACGTCGCGGCGCTTGAGGACCTCCACCTGCTCGGCGAGACGTGCCTGAAGCACCGCGCCGACCGGCCCCTTCCGTGTGGGCCGGGTCGGGACCGGTGGCGGCGTCACCTGGTCACCGAGAACCCGGGCGAGCTTCGACGCGGCCTGGGCGGGCACGACCCCGACCGAGCTCATCAGCGCATCCACCCGGACAAGGAGCGGCTTGTTGCCGTCGACCAGCTCCACCTCCCACTCCCGCCAGGAGAGCAAGGTGTGGCCGGCTCCTCCGCCGTACGCCGTGACGTCGTCCTCGCACACCTCGGCAAGGCACGAGCCGTCCTCGCCCAGCAGGCGGTGCACCGTGCGGGACGTGCGAAGCGTCGCCACCGGCGCGAGCGGCTCACCGCGGGTGAAGGCGAGAGCCGCCGCACGCAGCGCCTTCGGCGGGGTGCGGGTGGCCCGCCCGAGGGGGAGCCGGACCTCCTGACGCTCACCGGAGCCGGCCGGAAGCTTCAGGTGCCAGCCTGCGTCGTCTCCTCCGGTGCGCCGCCGCAACGTGATCCCCCCTGCGGCGAGTGCGAGAGCGTCCGTGTCGTAGTAGACGGCCTCCAGCTCGTGGCGCTCCGGTTCGGCCACCCGCGCGACACCGGGTAGCCCGGTCAGGTCGGGCAGCGCCGCGTCAGGCCCAGGGTCGTACTTGCGCTCGACTTCGAGATGAGTGCTGGCCACCCCTCCTTCCTAGCCGACCGCAAGTCGCCTGACCTTGCTTCGGCGAAACCACCGAGCGGGACCGGTCCCAGGCTCGGATCGGGGACGTGGCCGACAAGGTTGTTGGTGGGATCGAGACCGACGTGAGCGCGGCGACGAGCTGCCGAAGCGTCATCTCCGGCGTGATGGGGCTGACCGTCCGGTACGGCGCCATCACGCGGTGACGGCCGCTGACCTGGTGTTTTGTGCGCCATCAGGGACTCGAACCCCGAACCCGCTGATTAAGAGTCAGCTGCTCTGCCAATTGAGCTAATGGCGCGCGTGAAGCGAGTGAACTGTAGCAACACCGCGGGTGCTGCACGAAATCGTGCCGGTGTGACGGGCCGCACCGCACCGCGGGATGTGAGGAGATTCCCCGACCAATCCACACGGCGGCCCGGCGCGAACTAGTGTCGCAATGCGCGGCGGTGCGCGCCCATGTCGCCCAGGAGGCCTGATGCCAGAGCCGGACCTGAGGCTGGTGTCCCCCCGGGGACCGGCCGACGTCGATGACCTCGTGCGCCGTGTCGCCAGGGGTGACTCGGGGGCCTTCGAGGACCTGTACGACGAGCTCTCGGCCGCCGTGCACGGCCTCGCGCGACGGGTCGTCCGGGACCCGGCCCGTGCCGAGGACGTCACGCAGGAGGTGTTCCTGGAGGTGTGGCGCAAGGCCACGCGGTTCGACCAGGGCCTCGGGAAGGCCAGAACCTGGGTGATGACCATCGCGCACCGGCGTGCCGTGGACGCCGTACGCCGCAGTGAGGCGCAGAAGCGGCAGGACCACCACGGCGCACCGGACGAGGTCTCGCACGACGAGCCGGCGGACGCGGTGATCACCGCCGATGAGCACAGCGCGGTGCGCGACTGTCTGGACACGCTGACGGACCTGCAGCTGGAGTCGGTTCGGCTGGCGTACTTCAACGGGTACACCTACGGGGAGGTGGCGACCTTGCTCGACAAGCCACTCCCGACGATCAAGACGAGGATGAGGGACGGTCTGATCCGTCTCCGCGACTGCCTGGAGGGGGCACGATGAGCACCGATCTGCACACGCTCTCGGGCGCCTTCGCCCTCAACGCGCTGAGCGCGGAGGAGGCCGAGGAGTTCCGTCGGCACCTGGAGGCCTGCGCGGTGTGCCGGCAGGAGGTCCGGGAGCTCCAGCAGGCCGCCGCGACCATGGGCGCCGGCGAGGCGGCCCCGCCACCGGCGTACCTGAAGGCCCGTGTGCTCGCCGCCGCGGACCGGACCCCACAGATGCCCCCACGCACCAGTGGCGGGGGAACGGTGGTCGAGGTGCCGCCGCACCGGTGGGGCCGGCGGCTGATGCTCGCCGCCGCGGCGGTCGTCCTGGTCGTCGCCGCCGGTGTCGGCATCACCCAGCTCGGCAACGAGCCCGAGGCGCAGCAGGGCCTGCTGGCCGAGGGTGTGGTCCGGGTCTTCCAGGCGGAGGACGCGCACACTGCGGAGATGCCGGTGGAGGCAGCCGGTCGCGAGGGCCGGATCAGGGTGGCCACCTCCCCGGGGCTGAACGAGATGGCCGTCGACACCGACGAGCTGCCGCCGCTCGACGGCGAGCACGTGTACCAGCTGTGGGCGGTGCAGGGCGAGGACATGGTCCCGGTCACGGTCCTCGACCGGGAGAAGGGCGCCTTCATGGAGATGCCCGCGGCCGACACCGAGGTGGCGATCAGCGTCGAGCCTGTCGGTGGCTCCGTGCAACCGACCACCGACCCGATCATGCGGGTGAACCCGAACGAGATCTGACGGGCGGGGCCCCGGCGGCCCCGCCTCGCCTTCCCGGGGGTTGTGGACGCTTCACGAGGGGTGTGGCCCGTGTTCTGCGGCCATGACCCCGCGCTACATGGGGGTCAGGAGGAGTCGCGGGCCTCGAGGACGGCCATCGCCGCGTTGTGGCCGCCGATGCCGCTGACCGCGCCGCCACGCCGGGCGCCGGAGCCGCACAGCAGCACGTTCGCGACGTCGGTGGCCACGCCCCAGCGCTGGGCGGGGGTGTCCAGCCGGGCCCGGTTCGGCGCCCACGGCCACGAGAGGTGGCCGTGGAAGATGTGGCCGCCGGGCATGGCCAGCGCGTGGTCGACGTCCTGCGGGGACTTCGCCTCCAGGCACGGCCTGCCGTTGCCGTCGAGCGCCAGGCAGGACTCGATCGGCTCCTCGAGGTGCTCGTTGATGGCGTCGAGGACCCGCTCGACCGCCTCGTCGCGGCGTGCGTCGTGGTCGTCGGCGAACAGGTGGGCGGGCATGTGCACGCCGAAGTACGTCAGCGTCTGCTTCCCGGAGCCGGCAAGGCTGCCCAGGATCGACGGGTCGGTCAGGGAGTGGCAGTACAGCTCGCCCGGGGGAGTGGTGGGGATGGTGCCGGCGGACGCCTGCTCGTAGGCGGTCTGCAGCTGGCTGTAGTCCTCGGCGACGTGGAAGGTGCCGGCGAAGGCGACCTCCGGGTCGGCGCCCGACCTCAGCCGCGGCAGCCGGTCGAGGAGGAAGTTCACCTTCAGCTGCGACCCCGTCGGCGGCTCGCCCGGCTCCTCGCCGAGCAGGACCTGCAGCACCCAGGGCGCCACGTTGGCCAGGACCCAGCGGGCCTCGACGGTGTGGGTGAGGTGGCCGTCGTGCCACCGGATGTCGGCGGTCGTGCCGTCGGTCTCGATGCGGCTGACCCCCGCGTCGGTGACGATCTCCGCACCCGCGCGCCGTGCGGCGTCGGCCAGCGCGTCGGTCACCGCCCCCATCCCGCCGACCGGGACCCGCCACTCCCCGGTGCCGTTGCCGACCACGTGGTAGAGGAAGCAGCGGTTCTGTGCCAGCGACTCGTCGTTCATCCCGGCGAACGTGCCGATCAGCGCGTCGGTCGCCACCACGCCGCGCACCGTGTCGTCGCGGAACCGCTCCTCGACCACCTTGCCCAGCGGGTGGGCGACGAAGGCGTCCCAGCTGTCGGCCTCCACCAGCTCGCGCATCTGCTTCTCGGTGCGCAACGGCTCCAGCAGGGTCGGGGCGACGGCCTGGGCGAGGTCGCTGACCTCGGCGTAGAACGCGCTCCAGCCGTCGTACTCCTCGTCGGAGCCGGTGAGCGCGCGGAAGGACTCGGCGGTCAGCGTCCCCTCGGGGCGCTCCACCAGCAGCCCGCTGTGCCGGCCGTCCCGGATCACGGGGGTGTACGACGCCGTCCGCCGCGACCGCAGGTCCAGGTCGAGCTCGAGGTCCTTGATGATCTGGTCGGGCAGCACGCTGACCAGGTAGGAGTAGCGGGACAGGCGGGCGTCGAGCCCCTCGAACGCCTGCGTGCTGACCGCGGCACCGCCGGTGTGCGGCAGCCGCTCGAGCACCAGGACCGACATCCCCGCCTTCGCCAGGTAGGCCGCCGAGACGAGGCCGTTGTGGCCGCCGCCGACGATGACGACGTCGTACGCGTGCTGCTTGCTGGCGGAAGTCACGGGTGCACGCTACCCGGTTCGTACCGGCCCTCACCGCGCTGGTGATTCGTTGAATGTTGAACTACCATGGAGCCATGCCGGCACTCACCGTTGACAACCTGACCGTCCTGCCCCGCCTGGCCACCCCCGGTCTCGGCGACACCGTGCGACCCGTGCTCCAGGTGACCGACGCCCCGCAGGGGTACGAGGGTGAGGGCTTCCCGGTACGACGGGCGTTCGCGGGCGTGGACCTGCAGCTGCTCGACCCGTTCATCCACATGGACCAGATGGGCGAGGTGGAGTACGCCCCCGGCGAGCCGAAGGGCACCGCCTGGCACCCGCACCGCGGCTTCGAGACCGTGACGTACATGCTCGACGGCCTGCTCGACCACCAGGACTCCAACGGCGGCGGCGGGTCGATCACCGACGGCGACACGCAGTGGATGACCGCCGGGTCCGGCCTGCTGCACATCGAGGCGCCCCCGGAGTGGCTGGTGCAGAAGGGCGGGCTGTTCCACGGCGTGCAGCTGTGGGTGAACCTGCCCCGGGCGCAGAAGATGGCCGCGCCGCGCTACCAGGACCTCCGCGCCACGGAGGTGGGCCTGGTGACCAGCGCCGACGCCGGTGCCCTGGTCCGGATCATCGCCGGCGACCTGGGTGGGCAGCGGGGCCCCGGCGCGACGTACACCCCGATGACGATGCTGCACGCCACCGTCCAGCCGACCGCGACGCTCGACCTGCCCTGGGACCCGGACTTCAACGCCCTGGTCTACGTGCTCAGCGGTGCGGGCACCGTCGGCATGGAACGCCGGCCGGTCCGCACCGGGAACCTCGCCGTCCTGGGCGCCGGCGACTTCGTCACCCTCGCCGCCGACCGCTCCCAGGACGGCCGCTCGCCCGCCCTCGACGTGCTGGTCCTCGGCGGGCGGCCGATCCGCGAGTCCATCGCCTGGGCCGGGCCGTTCGTGATGAACACCAAGGCCGAGGTGATGGCCGCCTACGAGGACTTCCAGAAGGGCCGGCTCGGCACGATCCCGGCCGTGCACGGCCTGGGCCCCGGCGTCCGCGAGGCCTGACCGGCCCGCCACGGCGCCGACGACCGGCTCCGGCCGGCGCCGACAACGCGACAGGGCCCCCGTCGTCGACGGGGGCCCTGCTGCTGACTGGGGTGAACGACGGGACTCGAACCCGCGACATCCTGGACCACAACCAGGTGCTCTACCAACTGAGCTACGCCCACCATGCCGGTGACTCTTCAGGCATGTCGGCTCCTCCTGGCGGTCGCCATGAGAAGCCGAGCGATGAGAAGTGTACCTGCTAGCGAGAACCGTTCGGACCGGGGTTCTGTTCCCCGGCGGCCGTGTCGTCGGCCACGTCCGCGGCCCCCTCGGCGGTGTCCTCGCCGTTCACGCCGGTCAGCGAGCCGCCGTGCTCGGCGGCCAGCGCCTTCGCTGCCGAGGAGGCCGGCCCGGGCGTGGGCACGAACACCGCGGCCCGGTAGTAGCGCAGCTCCTCGATGCTCTCCTGGATGTCGGCGAGCGCCCGGTGGTTCCCGGTCTTCGGCGGGGAGTTGAAGTAGGCCCGCGGGTACCAGCGGCGCGCCAGCTCCTTGATCGAGGAGACGTCGACGATCCGGTAGTGCAGGAACGACTCGAGGTCGGCCATGTCCCGCTGGAGGAACGCCCGGTCGGTGGCGACCGTGTTGCCCGCCAGCGGCGGCCGGCTGCCGTCGGGGCAGTGCTCCTTGATGTAGCCGAGCACCTGCTCCTCCGCCTCGCGGAGGGTGAGCCCGTGGTCGAGCTCGGTGAGCAGGCCCGACACGGTGTGCATGTTCCGGACGAAATCGTCCATCTGGTCCAGCGCCTCCTGCGGAGGCTTGATCACGACGTCGACGCCCTCGCCGAGGACGTTGAGCTCGAAGTCGGTGACCAGGGCCGCGACCTCGATGAGTGCGTCCGCACCCAGGTCCAGCCCCGTCATCTCGCAGTCGATCCACACCAGACGGTCATTCACGCACAGCACCCTACTCACCGTCCTGTGGGGTCGGCCGCCTAGCATGGTCGTCATGGGGTGGGTCACCTTGGCAGCGCGGCTGCTGGTCGGCGGCGTCTGGCTCGTTGCGGGTCTGCTCAAGCTGCCCGACCCCGCGGGGAGCGTCCGGGCCGTCCGCGCCTACCAGCTGCTGCCCGAGGCCGTGGTGCCCGTGGTCGGCTACGCCCTGCCGGTGATCGAGGTGCTCGTCGGTCTCAGCCTCATCGTCGGCCTGCTGGTCCGCCTCGGCGGGGTGCTGTCCGCCGTACTCTTCGTCGCCTTCATCGTCGGCATCTCCGCTGCCTGGGCCAGGGGGCTGCAGATCGACTGCGGCTGCTTCGGCGGCGGCGGCTACGACGCGAACGCCACCGAGAAGTACCCCTGGGAGATCGCCCGGGACGTTGGTCTCCTCTTGGCCTCTGCCTGGCTGGTTTGGCAGCCCCGCTCGCCGTGGGCGGTGGACAATCGACTGCTGTACGACGACCGACGAGCCGACCGCACCCTGACCGGAGAAACCACCCGATGAGCAAGAAGCAGTCCAAGGCCGCCAAGCAGGCCAACCTGACCGCCGCCGCCGAGCGCGCCGCCGCGATCCGTGCCGAGCACGAGCGCAGGGAGCGCCGGACCCGGATGATCGTGATCGGCTCGGTGGTCGTCGCGATGCTGCTCATCGTGGTCGCGCTCACCTACGTGATGTCCCGCGGCGACACCTCCGGGCAGGTGACCACCCCGCCGGAGGGGGTCGTCGACGGCTACTCGGTGCCGATGGGCCCCGACGACGCACCGGTGAACGTGACCGTCTACGAGGACTTCATGTGCCCCTACTGCGGCCTCTTCGAGCAGGTCAGCTCCGAGCGGCTGAAGGAGTACGCCGACAGCGGGGACGTCCAGGTCCGCTACCACGTGGTCTCGTTCCTCGACCGGGCCTCGTCGGACCGGTTCTCCACCCGCGCCGCCAACGCCCTCTACGTGGTCCTCGACGAGGCAGGGCCGGAGGCGGCCGTCGCGTTCCACGACGCGGTCTACGCCAACCAGCCCGAGGAGGGCGGCGCCGGCATCCCCGACGAGGAGCTGATCCAGATGGCCGTCGACGCGGGCGCCTCGGAGGAGGCGGTCCGCGGGCCGATCGAGGACCTGAAGTACGAGCAGTTCGTGGTCAACTCGACCAGCGAGTGGTCCGAGCGCGGCTTCACCGGCACCCCGGCGGTCGCGGTGAACGGCGAGAAGGTGGAGTTCACCGACGCCCAGAACCTGCTCGAGAACACCGAGAAGGCGATCGCCGACGCGCTCGGGCAGTAGTCCCCTCGGGCTTGCCATCCCGGGGGACACGGGTGCGCGGGAGGGACCAAGGTCCTCTTGCGCAATCGCACAAGCCCGGGTGAGACTGGGATCACGCCGCCGGAGGACCGCCCGTCGGCGTGACCGGACGAGATCCGGGCTCCCGGACAGGGACTACGCGTACCTGCGGCCGTTGGCGCGGCCGGGGAGCACCGGGGTCGTTCGCGAGCGGTCACCGTCACGTGACCGCAGTAGGAAGTCGGGGCCCCGCAAACTCGTACTTTGCGGGGCCTCGCAACGTCTACCCCGCGACACCGGGGCGAAACAGCAGGAACGCGCCGGTCTGTACCGGATCGTGACCCGGGCCCTTCGTCCCCTCCGTGCCCAGCCTCCGACCCTGGCCGGCCCGCCGGCCGGCCGTCAGGCTGAGGACGAGCCGTAGGTGTCCCTGACGCACCGGAGGTGCCGCGATGGGTGTGCTGTTCCCGGTCCTGGTCCTCGTCACCTGGGTGGCGGTCGGTCTCGCCTCGGTCATCTTCCTCGGCCGACGCGGCCGCCGCAGCCCCGCGTGGTACGTCATCGGCGCGGTGCTCGGCCCGATCCTGCTGCCGATCGCCCTCGAGCTCGGGCAGCGGGACGGGGTGTTGCTCGCCCGCGCCGAGCCGGAGTCGGAGGAGCAGCCGAGCATGACGGTGCTGGCGGCCGTCGACGGCTCCGGGGAGTCCGACGAGGCGCTCCTCGACGCCGCCCGGGTGCTGGCCCCCCGGGGAGCTCGGTTCGTGCTGCTCGCCGTTCTGGACCCGGACGTCGGCGGCAACGACCCGGAGGCCCGGCAGCGGGCGCGGTCGCTGCTCGAGTCACGCGCGGCGAGTCTGCCCGAGGGCTGCCTGCCGCCCACCTTCGAGGTGACCATGGGGGAGCCGGGGCAGTCCATCCTCGACCGCGCCGTGGCCTGCGGCGCCGACGTCGTGGTGATGGGCCGCCGCGGCCACGGGTTCTCCGAGCGGATCCTCGGCAGCGTCGCGGACTACGTCGTGCGCCGGTCGGTGCTGCCGGTGCTGCTCGGAGGAGCGCCCGCGCCGCTGCGCTGAACCGACCGCGCTACAGCCGGCGCGAGCGCAGCCGGCGCTTGTCCAGGGCGACCACCAGCCCCGCTATCGCGGCGATGACCACGATCCGCAGCCACACGTCCCCGCCGATCGGCGCGGTCTGGAACAGCCGGTTCATCACCGGCAGGTAGGTCAGTGCCAGCTGACCGAGCACCTGCACGGTCACCCCGGCGAGCAGCCACCGGTTGCTGAAGAACCCGACCCGCCACACCGGCTCGGTCAGCGACCGCGTGCTGAACAGGTAGACCACCTGGACGACGACGAACAGGTTGACCGCCGCGGTACGCCCCACCTCGACCGACGCGCCGAGCGACAGCTCGTACTGGAACAGCCACCATGCGCTGACGGTCAGCAGCGCCGAGACCAGGAACGTGCGAAACACCACCGGGCCGGTGAGCAGGGACCGTTGCGGGTCGCGCGGCGGGCGCTCCATGATCCCCTTCTCCTTCGGCTCCCAGGCCAGCATCAGGCCGAGGAGCACCGCGGTGGTCATGTTGATCCACAGGATCTGGGTGGGCAGGATCGGCAGGGTCGCGCCGGCCAGGATGGCGGCCAGGATGACCAGGCCCTCGCCCATGTTCGTCGGCAGGGTCCACACGATGAACTTGGTGAGGTTGTCGAAGACGCCGCGGCCCTCCTCGACGGCGGCCTCGATGGTGGCGAAGTCGTCGTCGGTCAGCACCATGTCGCCGGCCTCCTTGGCGACCTCGGTGCCGCTGAGGCCCATCGCGACGCCGATGTCGGCCTGCTTCAGGGCGGGTGCGTCGTTGACGCCGTCGCCGGTCATCGCCACCACGTGGTGCCGGCTCTGCAGCGCCTCGACCAGCCGCAGCTTCTGCTCCGGGCTCACCCGCGCGAACACCGCCGCGCGCTCGACCGCGTCCGGCAGGTGCTCGGCGTCGATCTTCGCGAGCTCGGTGCCGGTGAGCACCCGGCCGCCCTCGCCCTCGTCGAGCAGCCCGATCTGCTGCGCGATCGCCTCGGCGGTCGCGGCGTGGTCCCCGGTGATCATCTTCACCGCCAGCCCGGCGGTGCGGCAGGTGCGGACCGCGTCGGCGGCCGTCGCCCGGGGCGGGTCGAGCATCGCCTGCAGGCCGGTGAGGACCAGGCCGCCACGGGTCGCGACCTCCTCGAGGCGCACGCCGTCGGCGGCCGACCCCGTCGCGGTGGCGAGGACCCGCATCCCCTGCGCGGCGAGCCGAGCCGCCTCGGCGTGCACGGCGTCCGGGTCGACCGGCGCCGGGGAGCCGTCGGGCTCCATCTGACGGGTGCACAGCTCGAGGACCCTCTCGACCGCACCCTTGACCAGCACCACGTCGTCGCCGCTGTCCGGGTCGTGGTGCGTGGTCGCCATGTACTTCCGCTCGGAGCTGAACGGAACCGTGTCCAGCCGGGGCAGGGCGTGCGGGTCGACGTCGTACCGTTTGGCGACGGTGAGCATCGCCGCCTCGGTCGGGTCGCCGACGACGCCACCGTCGCGGGTGAGCCGGGAGTCGTTGCAGCTCGCGCCCGCGACCAGGCACCAGCGCAGCGCCTCGTCGAGCTGGTCGGGGTCGACCGGCGCCTCCGGGTCCGGGGGTACGACGACCTCGCGCCCCGGCGACCACAGGACCCGGACGGTCATCCGGTTCTCGGTGAGGGTGCCGGTCTTGTCCGAGCAGACCACCGTCGCGCTGCCGAGCGTCTCGACGGCCGGCAGCCGACGGATCACCGCACGACGCCTCGCCATCCGGGAGACGCCGATCGCCAGCGTGATGGTGACCGCCGCGGGAAGGCCCTCCGGGATCGCACCGACGGCGAGGGCGACCGCGGCGGTGAACATCTCGACCGCCCGCTCGCCGCGGGCCACGCCGATGGCGAAGGTGACCGCGGCCAGGCCGAGGATCACCACGGTCAGGTAGGTGCTGAACCGGGCGAGCTTGCGGGTCAGCGGAGTGGCCAGGTCCTTGGCGGCACCCACCAGGCGGTGGATCTCACCGAGCTCGGTGTCCCCGCCGGTCGCGACCACGATGCCGGACCCGGTGCCGGCCGTGACGAAGGTGCCGGAGTAGACCATGTTGTTCCGGTCCGCGACCGGCGTGGCCTCCGGCAGGACCACCTCGTCCTTGGCGACCGGCAGCGACTCGCCGGTGAGGGCGGACTCGTCGACCTGCAGCTCGGCCTGGCCGACCACCCGCAGGTCGGCCGGCACCTTGTCCCCGGCCTCGACGAGCACGAGGTCGCCGGGCACCAGCTCCTCGGAGTCGACCTTCTGCTGGTGGCCGCCGCGCACCACGCGCGCCTCGGTGTGCACCATCGAGCGCAGTGACTCCAGGGCGGACTCCGCCTTCGACTCCTGGACGAACCCGACGAGGGTGTTCACCGCGACCACGCCGAGGATCACCGTGGCGTCGACGTACTCGCCGAGGAAGATCGTGACCGCGCCGGCGGCCAGCAGCACGTAGATCAGCGGGTTCTGCATCTGCCGCAGCAGCCGCACCAGCGGGCTGACCGAGGCGGCCCGTGGCAGCTCGTTGCGCCCGTAGCGCTCGAGCCGCTGATGTGCCTCCTTCTCGTCGAGACCGCCGTGGCGGTCGGTCTCCAGCAGCAGGATCACCTCGTGCCCCGCCAGCTCGTGGTGCAGCCGTCCTTCGAGGAGAGGCGCCGTGGTGCCCATGGTCCCAGTCCAGCCGAGCCCGGAGGGCCGCCCTAGAGCCGATGGTCCCGTCACGGTCGGCGAAAGCCGTCCGCGCCGGGTGCGGTGACGACGGTGAGGTCCCGGGCTCGCTCCCGCCGCACGATGCGTGTGCCAGGGCGGCGCGCTGGAACCGGTCGCCGACGATTCGGTGTGACGTCCGCGGGCTCGGGTACGAGCCGTGTTCAGTGCCGTACACCCCTCAGGGAGGGACAGCTCATGGATCCGAGCAAGCCCGCACAGAAGGTGAAGGAGGCGGTGGAGGCCACCGCCGAGAAGGCCGCCGACCTGCTGACGCCACACGTGCCCGGAGCGCCCGGGAGCGCCCCCGCGACGGTCGAGGAGCCGACGCAGCCGCACGAGCCGCTGCCGCCGAAGCAGGAGCAGGGGGCGCCGGACACCCGGACGCCCACGGGTGCGGAGACCGGCGCCGCGGCCACCGACCTGGGCCAGCAGGGCGGCTACCTGACCACCCAGCAGGGCGCCCGGCTCCGCGACACCGACCACTCGCTGAAGGCGGGGGAGCGCGGACCGATCCTGATGCAGGACCACCACCTGCGCGAGAAGATCACCCACTTCGACCACGAGCGGATCCCGGAGCGGGTGGTCCACGCCCGCGGTGCCGGCGCCCACGGTGTGTTCGAGGCCTACGGCACCGCGGAGAACGTGACCCGTGCCGGGTTCTTGAAGAAGGGCCAGAAGACCGACGTCTTCGTCCGGTTCTCCACCGTGCTGGGCTCCCGCGGCTCGGCCGACACCGTCCGCGACACCCGCGGGTTCGCGACGAAGTTCTACACCGAGGAGGGCACCTTCGACCTCGTCGGCAACAACATCCCGGTCTTCTTCATCCAGGACGGCATCAAGTTCCCCGACGTGATCCACGCCGGCAAGCCGCACCCGGACCGGGAGATCCCGCAGGCGCAGAGCGCGCACGACACCTTCTGGGACTTCGTCTCCCTGCACACCGAGGCACAGCACCACACGATGTGGAACATGTCCGACCGGGCGATCCCGCGCTCCTACCGGATGATGGAGGGCTTCGGGATCCACACCTTCCGGCTCGTCGACGACCAGGACGAGACGGTGCTGGTCAAGTTCCACTGGAAGCCCAAGCTCGGCGTGCACTCCCTGACCTGGGAGGAGGCGCAGATGCTGGCCGGGATGGACCCCGACTTCCACCGCCGGGACCTGTACGACGCGATCGAGGCGGGCGCCTTCCCGGAGTGGGAGCTCGGCATCCAGGTCATGCCCGACAGCCCCGACGAGACCTTCGAGGGCATCGACCTGCTCGACCCGACCAAGATCGTGCCCGAGGAGCTCGCCCCGGTGCAGCCCATCGGGAAGATGACGCTGAACCGGACTCCGACGAACTTCTTCGCCGAGACCGAGCAGGTCGCCTTCCACCCCGGGCACCTGGTGCCGGGCATCGACGTGACGAACGACCCGCTGCTGCAGGTGCGGCTGTTCTCCTACCTCGACACGCAGCTCACCCGGCTCGGCGGCCCGAACTTCTCCCAGATCCCGGTCAACCGGCCGCACGCGCCGGTCAACGACATGCTCCGCGACGGGTTCCACCAGGACGCGGTCCACGCCGGCGCGGCGCCGTACAAGCCGAACTCGCTCGACGGTGGTTGTCCGTTCTTCGCCGGCAACGACGAGAACGCGTTCGTCGACGTCGCGGTCAAGGTGGCGGAGTCGACCAAGGTGCGGGCGAACCCGGTGACCTTCGACGACCACTTCAGCCAGGCCCGGCTTTTCTGGGCCAGCATGTCGCCGGTCGAGAAGGAGCACATCGTCCGCGCCTACACCTTCGAGCTCGGCAAGTGCTACGAGCAGGCGGTCAAGGAGCGGCAGCTGCAGTGCCTGGCCGCCATCGACCCGGTGCTGTGCACGGAGGTCGCCACGGGGCTCGGTCTGCCGGTTCCGCAGCCGACGCAGCCGCCCGCCGACGTACAGCCCAGCCCCGCGCTGTCCCAGGTCACCGGCGAGTGGCCGGCCGAGGGTCGGATGGTCGGCATCGTGGTGGACCCGGAGGAGGACCTCGGCGGCGTCCGCGAGCTCCGGCAGGCGGTCTTCGCAGCGGGCATGGTGCCGCTGCTGGTCGCCCCGCACGGCGGGATGGTCGACGAGATGCCGGTGCAGCGCACCTTCGCGACCGGGCGGTCCATCGAGTTCGACGTGCTGCTGCTCGCCGGCGCGCCGGCTCCGGCGCCGGATGCCATGCCGGCCCGGGACGCGAAGGCGGGCGGCGCCGACACGGTCGCCGTCGACCCGCGCGTCATGCTGCTCGTCGACGAGTGCTGGCGGCACGCGAAGGCGATCGGTGCCTGGGGCAGCGGTACGGCGGTGCTGGAGCAGGCCGGTGTCGCCGGGACGGCCGGCGTCGTGACCGGCGACAGTGCGGCCGGCGTGTTCTCCGACGTGCAGGGGCTGATGGCGAGCCACCGGGTCTGGGAGCGGTTCCCCGCCTCGATCGCCTGACCGGGGCAGACATGACCACGCGAGGGCCCTCGACCGCCCGGTCGAGGGCCCTCGGTGCGTCGGGAGCGTCCCGCCCGCCGCCGCAGACGGTCCGCTCAGTCCGTCTGCACCAGCGTGCAGCGCACCTGCACCGCACTGCACCGCGCCATCCGCTGGCGCCGGTGCTCGGGTGAGGACACCGCCGACACCAAGTAGGTGTCGTCCTCCCAGGCGTAGGTCCGGACCACGAACTCCCAGCCTTCGGGCGCGGTGAGCGTGACGGCGTCGCCGCCCGCGACCGCGCCGAGCTGCAGCGAGGGGACCGAGGTGACCTC
This sequence comes from uncultured Actinomycetota bacterium, assembly GCA_963747975.1. GTDB lineage: Bacteria > Actinomycetota > Actinomycetes > Propionibacteriales > Nocardioidaceae > Nocardioides_C. Next base: position 344,768 of record CAVVHI010000003.1, on the reverse strand, counting down.
GCCGCCGGTCGTCCCGGCCGGGGTCCAGGCCAGCCACTCGCCGCCCGGGCTGGCGACCAGGTCGTCGTGCTCGGGGAGGTCTCCGAGTCGGGTGAGCGTGCCGTTGGTGGAGATCTCCGCGAGGTAGGGCCGCGCTCCGTCGACGTCGCCGGCGACCACACCCGCGGAGGTCGAGTCGAGCACCATCTGCCCCGACAGCGTGCTGGCCATCAGGTCCGCGGACCAGGTGGCGTAGCTGCTTCCCCGCCGGATGACCACCGTGCCGTCGTTCGTGACGGCCGTGACGTAGGCGCCCTCCGCCGGACGCACCTGCCCGAAGTTCGTGGGCGTGCCCTCGAGGTTCTGGCCGCTCTGCGTGTCGACGACCGTGAGGATCCCCTCCCCGTTCTCGACCCGGACCACGGCGACGTACCTGCCGTTCGGCGAGATCTTGGGGCTGACGTCCTCACCGCTCGACAGCTCGTGCTGCTCGGCGCCCCGGCCCCACCACCAGGTGAGCGGCATTCCGCGGACCGCGATCCAGGCCTCACCTGCGGGCTGCACCGACCACCACGACCCGCCCAGATGCTCGCCGTCGACGTAGAGCTCTCGGTCGAGCACGTAGGGGACCGCCGGAGCGTCGGTGGGGATCGTCGCGGCGGGTTCGGCAGATCGGGTCGGTGTCGGGGTGGGCGAGGAGGGCGACGGTGCCGGCGAGGGCTGTGCCGGTCCGGTGTCCGCGCCGTCAGGCAGCGACGCCATCACCCCCGTCGCAGCGGTGACGACCGCCAGCACCGCGGCGGCGGCCAGCAACGGAGCCCGGCGTCGTGCGGGTCGCGGGGCCTCGTCGGGCAGGCGCGGCACCGGGGGGACGCGGACCCTGCCGGCCACCTCGCGCAGCTCTCGGCTCAGGGCCTTCTCGATGTCGGGGACCATGTCAGCCCTCCCTCCGGTCCGCCACGTCTGTGCGCTCGGCGTCGAGCGCGCGACGGAGTGACTTGAGCGCGTGGTGCGCGGTGGACTTCACGTTGCCGCGGGAGCAGCCGAGGACGTCGGCGATCTCCTGCTCGCTGAGGTCCTCGTAGTAGCGGAGCACGACGACGGCACGCTGCCGAGGCGGGAGCGACTTGACGTGCGGCCACAGCGCCATCCGGTCCTCGGACCCGGTGCCGGGGGTGTGCTCGACGTCCGGTGGGGTGTCCGTGAGCACCTCGAGCCGGTGCTTCTTCGGACGTCGTTGCGACAGGTAGGTGTTGGTCAGCATCCGGCGCAGGTAGGCGATCGGTGAGCCGGCCTTGGCGATGCGCGACCAGGACCGGTATGCCTTCACCAGGGTCTGCTGGGCAAGGTCCTCCGCGTCGGCGTGGTTGCCGACGAGCAGGTACGCGTAGCGGTACAGCGCCGGCCAGCCGACACCGGCGTACTCCTCGAACGTCGGCCTCTCCGCGCTCCTGGTCACGGTGTCCAATTCGACACCACCCCCTTCTCCTGGTCTGACTCCGCCAGGTGGTCGGGAGGTTGTGTCGGCGTGGAACTGCTTCCGCGAGGCCGGTGACGCGGCGTGGGTCGCCCGTCCGGCACGAAAAGCGCCCCCGGCAGGACTCGAACCTGCGGCCATCAGATTAGAAGTCTGCCGCTCTATCCAGCTGAGCTACGGGGGCAGTGGGTCGGCATCGGCTCCGGGAGAACCCTCGAGGGCAGCTCCTCGCAGCTCGACGCGACTCTCCGACCCGCGGCACAGCCTAGTAGAGAGCCCCCGTGGTTGTGCGCGCTGTGCCCCTGTCGCTGTCGCCCGCCGGTGCGGGTCTGGCGCCCTGCCGTGAGAGGTGCTTCCCTGGAACGGTGGGGATGTACGCCGCGATGTACCGCCTGGGCTACACGCCGTGGGAGCGCTACGGCGCGGCCGCGGCGTCGGGCATCGCGCAGCGGCTGGACCGCGAGGAGGCGGAACGGTCCAGGCCGCTCGGGCGCGCCCTCGACCTGGGCTGTGGCCGCGGGCAGTACACGCGCGAGCTGGTCCGGCGTGGGTGGGAGGTCGTCGGGGTCGACTACGTCCCCCGGGCGATCGAGGCGGCACGACGCAAGAACATCCCCGGCGCCACCTTCGTGATCGGCGACGTCAGCGACCTGCCCGTGGACGAGCTCGGCACCTTCGACTTCTTCCTCGACATCGGCTGCTTCCAGCACCTCGAGGCCGGTCAGCGGCTCGCCGCCGGACGCGGCATCACCACGCTCGCCGACCCGGGAGCCACGCTGCTGATGATGGAGTTCTCCCGCCCCACGCCGATCCGCCGCTTCGCAGGCGGTGTCACCCCCGGGGAGGTCGAGGCCGTCTTTCCGGGGTGGGAGATCCTCGACGTCGAGGACGCCGAGACGGCCGGGCTGGACTGGCCGATGTCGCGGATGCAGCCGCAGTGGCTTCGGCTGCGCCGCAGCTCCCGGACCGGGGGCATCACACCCGGATCCTACGGCCCTCGGCGTCTGGTCCAGGGGACGTAGCCGGCGTACGTCGACGGGCGGAAGTGCTGCGCGGGCGGGGAGACCTTGACTGGGCAGGTCGCATCCGACCGACGAGGAGCAGGCATGGACCTCTTCAGCTCACGAACCGCCTCGAGAGCGGCCGTGGTCGCGCTGTCCGTCCTGGTCACGCTGGGCACGGGTGCCGCCGCGTCCGGGGCCGCCGCACCGGGTGAGGCCGGCCAGACGGCCGCGGCCACCGGCCCCTCCGTCACGCACCTCCGGACCGTCCGGACCACGCCGTTCCAGGGATCGCGGGTGTCGATGAAGGACCTGGAGGCCGTGGTGCACGTGCCTCGGGACAACTCGCTGTGGCTCTCCGACGACGAAGCCGGCCGTCTCTACGAGGTGAACGCCCGGACCGGCGCACTCAAGCGCACGGTCACGGCCAGGCGCCTGGCCGCCATCGCACGGTTCCGCGGCGAGGGCACCGCGGGCAGGGCGCGGACCCGCGACCTCGAGAGCCTCGCGTACGACGCCGAGACCGACCGGCTCTACGTGTTCAACGGCTCGGACTGCAAGCCGTCGACGGCCACCTGCCGTTGGCGCTCGCGGCCCACGGTGTTCCGGCTCACGCGCGTCGGCGGCCGACTTCGTCCGACCTCGTTCCAGCCGCTGCCGCCGGGGACCCAGACCACCGGCGCGGTATGGCGCCCGGGCGGCCGCGGGATGTTCGTCGTGAACGGGTCGACGATGCGTGAGTACCGCTACCCGCGCAACACCTTCGGTGCCGCGCTGGACCTGCCCGGTCCCTACCCGGTCTCCGGGGCGACCTTCACCAGGAACGGCAGGGCGCTGTTCGTGACCCACGGGGAGAGCGCCCGGGTCAGTCGGCTGAGCTGGCCGGCACGCACGCTGCGGTGGAGCGCCGACCTGTCGCCGATCGGAGTACGTGATGCGCGCGGGGTCACCAGGATCGGTCGGCGGCTGTTCGTCTCCGACGGTTACGACCTCCGCCCCGCGCGCTCGCGCCTGCGCTACGCGGTGTTCGTCCTCCGGTTGGGATGAGGCCGGTCCCTTCTTTCCCGAAGTGGCACGGAGAAGCGCCGCGGCGTGTGAGGGTGGTTGTCACGTGCAACCTATGGTCTTCGGGGGAGAAGAGAGATGTCTCTGCGTCGCGTCGTCGCGGCAGTACTCACCACACTTGTAGCCGCCACCGGGATGTCGGTCGTGACCGACGTCGCGGTGACACCGCCCGCGGAGGCTGCCGTGGTGAAGATGCGCCTGGTGAAGATGACCAAGTCGCTCAAGGTGGCCCGCGAGGTACGTCGCGGGTACGACCGCGACAAGTTCTCGCACTGGAGCTACCGCGGCGCCGGCTGCGACACCCGCGACCGGGTCCTGGTCCAGGAGGCCAGGGTCGAGCCCACGGTGACCGGGGACTGCGACCTGCGCGGAGGGCGCTGGTTCTCCTACTACGACGGCGGGCGCACCACCGACCCGTCGTCGTTCGACGTCGACCACATGGTGCCGCTGGCGGAGGCGTGGGACTCCGGTGCACGCCGGTGGAACGCCGGCACCCGGAAGCGCTTCGCCAACGACCTGGGCGACCGGCGTTCGCTGGTGGCCGTCACCGCGTCGTCGAACCGCAGCAAGTCCGACGGTGACCCCCGCGAGTGGCTGCCCCGCAAGGCGGCACGCTGCCGGTACGCGCGTGAGTACGTGGCCGTGAAGAAGCGGTGGAGGCTCACCGTGGACCGGCGCGAGAAGCGGGTCCTGCTGCGTACTGCGCGCGGATGCCGCAACACGGTTGTCCGGGTCCGGCCCGCGAAGGTCGTGCTGCGCCGGGCCGGGGGTGGCACCAGCACGGACCAGAACCTGGAGGCGTACGCCCCGGCCAGCACCTACGACTGTCCCGCCAAGGCCCCCATCAAGGGCAACGAGTCCTCGATGATCTACCACGTGCCGGCCTCGCCCTGGTACGACGCCACCACGCCGGAGCAGTGCTTCGCCACCGAGGCCGGTGCGCAGGCCGCCGGCTACAGACCCGCGAACTTCTAGGCCCGCCGCGCGGGAGGCTCAGCCGCCGGCGCGCACCGCGACGCCGACTCGACGGGGAGCCCCTTCCCTGGCCGGCGCGCGCAGCGATCCGTCCCTTGCGCTATCCAAGAGATCGGGGCACTCTGGGGAACAGTGTCACCGCGGTCGAGCCAGTTGCCGCACGAACTCCAGCACGGGGATCGGAGGACATGCGCATGGGTGCTTCGTCGGACAACGCGCCACCTGCCTCTGTCGTCACGGGGCCGACCGTGGAGGACCCCGGTGGCGACACGGGCCTGGAGACGGAGACGCGACGGCTGCTGACGCAGGCGGCCGCGACGACCGACGAGCTCGCACGACAGCGGCTCCAGGACGAGGCGGTCCGCCGCAGCATGCCGGTCGCCCGGGCCATCGCCGGCCGGTACCGCGACCGAGGCCTGGCGTCGGAGGACCTCGTGCAGGTCGCGTGCCTGGGTCTCGTGAAGGCCGTTCGCCGCTACGACCCCGCGCTCGACCACGACTTCCTCGCGTTCGCCGTACCCACCATCGCCGGTGAGATCAAGCGCTACTTCCGTGACTACGGGTGGACGGTGCGCCCTCCCCGGGGGATCCAGGAGCTTCGTGGTGAGGTGTCCCGGGCGCGGGCCACGCTGACGCAGCGGCTCGGGGGGTCACCGCGGTCGGAGGAGGTGGCCGAGCACCTCGGCGTGGACGTGGAGCGGGTGATCGAGGTGCTCGGTGCGGGGGGTTGCTTCACCCCCCTCTCGCTCGATGCAGCCGTCATCGAGGACGGCCCGGAGACGCTCGGCGAGAGGCTCCCGGAGATCGACGTCGACTACGCGCGCACGGAGGCGCGGATCGTGCTCGCGCCCGTCCTGCGGGCTCTCTCGGAACGCGACCGCAAGATCCTCGAGCTGAGGTTCTTCCACGGGCTCACCCAGCAGGAGATCGGCGACCGCATCGGGGTGTCCCAGATGCAGGTGTCCCGGCTGCTGGCCCGGATCCTGCGTCGGCTGCGCCGCGAGCTCGAGCACGGCCCCGCCGCACCGTCGCGGGAGCCGGACGTCGCCCGGGCCGTCGGTCACTAGGCGAGCCCCGGCGTCGTACGGGCTCAGGCGCGAAGGGCGCCCATCCACTCCTCGATGGCGTCGATCTCCCGGGGCAGCGCCTCGGAGAGGTTGCGGTTGCCGCCGTCGGTGACCACGATGTCGTCCTCGATCCGGATCCCGATCCCGCGCAGCTCCTCGGGCACGAGCAGGTCGTCCTCCTGGAAGTACAGCCCAGGCTCGACGGTGAGCACCATGCCGGCCTCGAGGTCGCCCTTCGGGTAGACGTCCGGCGAGGACTTCGCGCAGTCGTGCACGTCCATGCCGAGCATGTGGCTGGTGCCGTGCAACGTCCAGCGCGCGTAGACCTTGCTGTCGGGGGAGAGGGCCTCTTCGGCCGACACCGGCAGCAGCCCCAGGTCCTCGAGGCCGTGGGCGAGCACGGTCATCGCGGCCTCGTGCGCGGCGAGGAACGTCGCCCCCGGGCGTACGGCGTCGATCCCCGCCTTCTGGGCGGTCAGCACCAGCGTGTAGAGGTCGCGCTGCAGCGGCGTGAAGGTGCCGTCGACGGGGAGGGTGCGGGTCACGTCGGCGGTGTAGAGGTTGGTGCCCTCCGCGCCCATGTCGAGCAGCACGAGGTCGCCCGGCGTGATCGGGCCGCTGTTGTCGATCCAGTGCAGCGTGGTCGCGTGGCGCCCGCCGCCCACGATCGAGTCGTAGCCGATGTCGTTGCCCATCGCCCGCGCACGGCGGAAGAAGGTGCCCTCGATCCACCGCTCGCCGTACTTCAGGACGTTGTCCCACTCGCGGACGCTGTCGGCGAAGCCCAGCGTGGTGATGTCACAGGCTTCCTGCAGCTGCTCGAGCTCCCAGGAGTCCTTGACCAGGCGCATCTCGCTCAGCACCCGCGCCAGCTCGGTGTCGCGGCCGTCGTCGGCGGCCACCAGCCGGTCCACGGACCCGTCGACACCGCGGAGCACCCGGGTCTTGCCCGCGGTCCCCAGCGCGGACGGGAGGTCGTCGATGTGGCGGCACGGCAGGCCCAGCGACGACTGCATCTCGTGCAGCGAGGGCCGGCGCCCGGCCCACAGCTCGCCGTACTGCCGGTCCCGGAAGAACTCGTCGGTCTGCCGCGAGGACCGGGGGCGGGCGAACAGGGTCGCCTGCCCGTCCTCGATGACGAGTACGGCGTCGGTCGTCTGGTTCCCCGACAGGTAGGTGTGCGCGGTCTCGGGACGGAACCGGTAGTCGGTGTCGTTCGCCCGCACCTTGAACGTGCCGGCCGGGACCACGAGTCGCTCGCCGGGGAACGTCTCGGCGAGGCGGGTGCGACGCTGCTCGGCCCAGGGCGCCACCGGGTGCGGTGGGAGGTCGAGCTCCCGGTCCCCCCAGCCGGTGCGCATGAAGGCGGCGTAGGCCTCCGGCACCTTCGGGTCGTGGCTCTCGGTCCTCGGCCGGTCGTTGTCGGTGCCCTCGGCCGGGGTCGGTGCGTCGGCAGGCAGTCCGTTCTCGGTGCGGGTGTCGTCGCTCACCCGAGCACTCTACGTCGCGCGGTCGCCACCCTGCGAGCCCGAAGCCGGCGCCCCGAGCCCCGATAGGCTCGGGCCATGAGCAGCGCCACGAGACGCCACCACGGCAACGTGGTGTTCACCGTCGTGGTCACGCTGGCGATGCTCGCCGGCGCGGGGGTGATGGCCCTGGTGCTCCTCAGCGCCGGTGCTCCCGGTGCGCTCGCCGTCGGCGCACTCCTCGCCGCGCTGCCGCTCGGTCCTCTGGTGGCGGTCTACCTGTGGCTCGACAGGTACGAGCCCGAGCCGCGCGGCCTGCTGCTGATGGCCCTGGGGTGGGGGGCGTTCGTGTCGACGACCGCGGCGCTGGTGCTGCAGGCCGCCGACCAGTTCGCGTTCGACCGGCCGGAGTCCCTGAGTGCCGCCGTCGTCGCGCCCGTCACCGAGGAGGCGATGAAGGGGATCTTCGTCCTGCTCCTGGTGCTCGCCCGCCGGCGGGTCGTCGACGGGGTGCTCGACGGCATCATCTACGCCGGGATGGTCGGGATCGGTTTCGCGTTCGTCGAGAACATCCTCTACCTGGCGGCCGCCTACACCGGCGGGGACGGGATGGGCCCCGGCGGCCTCGGAGCGGCGACCGGCACGTTCGTCGTACGCGGCATCTTCAGCCCCTTCGCGCACCCCCTGTTCACCGCGGCCATCGGTGTGGGTGTCGGGTACGCCGTCGTGACCCGGAGCCGGTTCTGGCGTGTGGCGGCGCCGCTCCTGGGGTACGCCGTCGCCGTGCTCGGTCATGCCTTCTGGAACGGTGCCGCCTACTACGCAGGCGGGCAGTACTTCCTGGGCACCTACCTGTTCCTGATGGTTCCGGCGTTCCTGCTGATGGCCGGCTTCGCGGCGTGGGCGCGCTGGCGGGAGGGTCAGATGCTCGCGCGGGCGCTGACCGACGCCGCCGAGCGGGGCTTCCTCCAGCCCTACGAGGTGCCGTGGCTGGCCAGGATCGCGGGACGGCGTGCCGCACGTTCCCATGCCAGGACAGTCGGGGGTGAGCCGGCACTGCAGGCGATGCAGGAGTACCAGGAGCAGGCGATCGAGCTCGGGTTCCTCCACGACCGGCTGCTGCGCGGCACCGCCCCTGCCGACGCGGTCCCGCGCGGCCAGGTCATGGTCGACCGGCTGGCCGAGCTCCGGCCGTACGTGGTGTTCCCGCAGGCCCCTGGTACAACTGCCCTGACCCAACCCTGGCTGGAAGGTGGACGGTGACGCCCGCGACGCCGACGGACATGATCACGGCGCTGGTGCGTCTTCGTGAGGCACTCCATGCGGCGACGCTGCCCCTGGACCTGCCCGGCGTGGAGGAGCGCCGCAAGGACAGCCGCGAGATGATGGACCAGATCGAGGACTACGCGCTGCCTCGTCTGCTCCAGATCGACGCCCCCCTGCTCGCCGTGGTGGGCGGCTCCACCGGCGCCGGCAAGTCGACGCTGGTCAACTCCCTCGTCGGCAGGCGCGTAACGGAGCCGGGTGTGCTGCGTCCGACGACGCGGTCCCCGGTGCTGGTGCACAACCCCGCGGACGCGGACTGGTTCGACAAGGACCGGATCCTGCCCGACCTGGCCCGCACCACCGGCGCGACCGGCGACCCGGGCGCGCTCCAGCTGGTGGCCTCCGACAGCGTCCCACCCGGGCTGGCCGTCCTCGACGCACCCGACGTCGACTCGGTCGAGGAGCGCAACCGGGTGCTCGCAGCACAGCTGCTCGCCGCTGCCGACCTCTGGCTCTTCGTGACGTCGGCCGCCCGCTACGCCGACCAGGTGCCGTGGGACTACCTGAAGGCGGCCGCGGAGCGGAGCACGGCGGTCGCGATCGTGCTCGACCGCACCCCGGCCGAGGCGGTTCCCGAGGTCAGCGCGCACCTGGCCAGGATGCTCACCATCCGCGGGCTGAAGGACTCGCCGCTGTTCGCGGTCGAGGAAGGACACGTGGACGCCGAGGGCCTGCTCCCGGTGGACGCGGTCGCCGAGATCCGCGGCTGGCTGCACGCCCTGGCGGCGGACTCCACCGCCCGTGCGGCCGTCGTACGCCAGACCCTCGAGGGGGCGATCCGGACCCTCGCCCGTCACGCGCACGAGGTCGCCGACGCGGCCGACGACCAGGCCGCGATGGCCAGGCGGCTGCGCGAGGACGTCGACCGCGCCTACGACGAGGCCCTGAGGCGGATCGACGAGGCTTCCGCCGACGGCAGCCTGCTGCGTGGCGAGGTGCTCGCCCGCTGGCAGGAGTTCGTCGGCACCGGCGAGCTGTTCCGCTCGCTCGAGAGCCGGGTCGGCTGGCTGCGCGACCGGGTGGTGAGCTTCGTCAAGGGGCGGCCGCAGCAGGTCGAGAAGGTCGCCGTGGCGGTGGAGTCCGGGCTGGAGACGCTGATCCTGGAGAACGCCGAGGAGGCTGCAGAACGGGCCGAGGCGTCCTGGAGGTCGGTGCAGGCCGGGCACCGCCTCGTCGAGGACTCCGGGCGTGACCTGGGCCGCGCGTCCCGTGACTTCCGGGGCCGCACCGAGCGGATCGTGCGCGACTGGCAGCAGGCGGTCATGGAGATGGTGCGCACCGAGGGGGCGGACAAGCGCTCCACCGCGCGCTTCCTCGCCTTCGGGGTGAACGGTCTCGGCGTCGCGCTGATGGTCGTGGTGTTCGCCTCCACGGCCGGGCTCACCGGCGGTGAGGTCGGTATCGCCGGAGGCACCGCGGTGATCGGGCAGAAGATCCTCGAGGCGGTCTTCGGCGACCAGGCGGTACGACGTCTGGCCGCGAACGCCCGCAAGGACCTCAACCGTCGCGTCGGCGGGCTGCTCGACGCCGAGCGGCAGCGCTACCTCGACGTGCTCGACGCGCTGGACGTCGACCCGGAGGTCGCCGAGAACCTGCGCCACGCCGCCCGCCGCATCGACGACGTGCGCTTCGCCGCGCAGTACGTCCCCGAGCCTCCCGCGGCCCTCGGCCCCGGTGAGCAACCCGCGGCGGTCGACTCCGCACAGAAGCACACCCCGGCGGCCCTGGAGGCCCCGAAGAGGACAGGAGGGCAGCCATGACCGCGCTCGTGGAGGGCGCGAAGCGGCTCGTCGGCCGCGGGTCGTCGGACGTCGGTGCCCGCGTCGAGGGCCTCGAGCAGGCCACGGAGGACGCCCGGGGGCGGCTCGACGACGAGCTGGTCGACGACGCCGCCGGGGTCGTCGAGCGGGCGGCGGCGCGGCTGAAGCTCTCCGCCGAGCACACCGTCGTCGGCCTGGCGGGTGCCACCGGGTCGGGCAAGTCGTCGACGTTCAACGCCCTGGTCGGCCTGGACCTGGCCGCGGTGGGGGTCCGGCGCCCGACGACCTCGTGGACGATGGCCTGCACCTGGGGCGCCGAGGGCTCCGCGGAGCTGCTCGACTGGCTCGGGGTGCCCAAGCGGCACCAGGTGACCCGCAACAGCATGCTCGACGAGTCGGTCAGCGAGGACCGCGACCTGCACGGGCTGGTCCTGCTCGACCTCCCCGACCACGACTCGACCGAGGTCGCCCACCACGTCGAGGTGGACCGGCTCGTGAAGCTCGTCGACGTCCTCGTCTGGGTGCTCGACCCGCAGAAGTACGCCGACGCTGCCGTCCACGACCGCTACCTGCGGCCGCTCGCCGGCTACCGCGACGTCATGCTCGTCGTCCTCAACCACATCGACGAGGTGCCCGAGGACCGACGCGCATCGATGGTGGCCGACCTCGAGCGGCTGCTGAAGGACGACGGCCTGGACGGCGTGCCGGTGTTCACCACCTCGGCCCGCCACGGCGAGGGCATGCCGCAGCTGAAGAAGGCGCTGGCCGAGAAGGTCGCGGCCAAGAAGGCGACGCGGACCCGGCTGCTGGCCGACGTCAACGGCGTCGCCCAGCGGATGCAGGAGCAGAACGGCACGGCCAAGCCGCCCGACGTCGCCCGCGCCCGGAAGGCCGAGCTCGTCGACGCCTTCGCCGACGCCGCCGGAGTGCCCACCGTGGTGCACGCGGTGGACAAGGCCACCCGCGTGCGGGCGCGCCAGGCGACCGGGTGGCCGGTGACGAAGTGGCTGTCCCGGTTCCGCCCCGACCCGCTCCGGCGGCTGCACCTCGACCTCGGTGTCCGCGGCAAGGAGCTCGTCGCCGGGGCACGCGCCAACGTCCCCGAGGCGTCGCAGGTGCAGCGTGCGCGGGTGGACACGACGGTCCGGGCGGTCGCCGACGACGCCGCCGCGGACCTGACCCCGCCCTGGCAGACTGCCGTACGACGTGCGTCGGTGTCCCGCTTCGACGACCTCAACGACTCCCTGGACCGCGCCGTCAGCGGCACCGACCTCGGCGTGGGCCGTACGCCGGTCTGGTGGCAGGTCGTGCGCGTGCTGCAGTGGCTGCTGTTCTTCGCCGCCGTGGCCGGTGCGCTCTGGCTGGCCGGCCTGGCCGTGATGGGCTACCTGCAGATGCCGGCCCCGCAGACGCCGGACTACCAGGGCTTCCCGGTGCCGACGCTCATGCTCCTCGGAGGTGTCGCCGCGGGCGTGGTGGTCGCGGTGCTGGCCCGCCTGTTCTCCACCCTCGGCGCCCGACGACGGGCCCGCAACGCCGACCGGCGGCTGCGTGCCGCGATCAGCGAGGTGACCGAGGAGCTGGTCGTCGAGCCGATCGAGGTCGAGATCGCCGCCTACGGCCGCGTCCGCGACGGGCTGGCCGCCGCGCTCCGCTGAGCCGGCCGGCCGGGAGGCGTCCACAACCGGCGCCCCCGCAGGCGCCGTCCACAGCGCTCGCGCCGGCCCCTGCCGCACCCGGCCGGTCCCGGGCAGCCTGGCATCGACCGAAGCTACGGACTCGATGCGAAGGAGCAGCGACATGCCCGAGACCTACGTGACCTTCCAGGGTTGGGTCGGCAACGACGTGACCCACAAGAAGGTCGGCGACGTCAGCGTGGCGAACTTCCGGGTGGCCACGACACCACGGTTGAAGCGCAAGGGGGAGTGGGTCGACGGCGACACCACGTGGTACGCCGTGTCCACCTGGCGGGCGCTCGCCGACAACGTCAGCGACTCGGTGCGCAAGGGTGACGCCGTCATCGTGCACGGCCGGCTGCGCAGCGAGGTGTGGCGACGCGAGGACGGCGGCACCGGCACGACGCTGACCGTCGAGGCCAGCTTCGTGGGCCACGACCTCTGCCGCGGCACCAGCAGGTTCGAGCGCGCCACCCGCCAGGACCGGGTCGAGCGGGACGTGCACGAGGAGCTCGCCGAGATGATCCGCCAGGACGCCGACCTGATGACCCGGATGGACAGCTGGGGCAACCCGGTCCCCGAGCCGGGCGAGCAGCCCTTCGGCGGGTACGACGACGGCCGCGACGAGCCCGCTGCGTGAACCGGGCCGCGTGAGCCGGGCCGCGTGACCCGGGCCGGCGGGCCGGCCGCCCGGCGGGCGCCGCCGGTCGGCCCGGTTGGAGGAAGGGCCCCCACCCGCCGTAGGCTGGGCGGACCATGGCTGAGTTCATCTACACGCTGCGCAACGTGCGCAAGGCCCACGGCGACAAGGTCGTCCTGGACAACGTCACGCTCTCGTTCCTGCACGGGGCCAAGATCGGCGTCGTCGGCCCCAACGGCGCCGGCAAGTCCTCCTTGCTGAAGATCATGGCCGGTCTCGACCAGCCCTCGAACGGCGACGCGTTCCTCGACTCGGAGGCGACCGTCGGCATGCTCCAGCAGGAGCCGCCGCTCACCGAGGGCAGGACCGTCCTGGAGAACGTCGAGGAGGCGGTCCACGACATCAAGACCAAGCTGGACCGCTTCAACAAGATCTCCGAGGAGCTCGCCGACCCCGACGCGGACTACGACAAGCTCCTCGCGGAGATGGGTGACCTGCAGACCGACCTCGACCACGCCAACGCGTGGGACCTCGACAGTCGGCTGGAGCAGGCGATGGACGCGCTGCGCACCCCGCCGCCGGACATGCTCGTCGACAACCTGTCCGGTGGCGAGCGTCGCCGCGTCGCGCTGTGCAAGCTCCTGCTCGAGCAGCCCGACCTGCTGCTCCTCGACGAGCCCACCAACCACCTCGACGCGGAGTCGGTGCAGTGGCTCGAGGGGCACCTGGCGTCCTACCCCGGTGCGGTCCTCGCGGTCACCCACGACCGCTACTTCCTCGACAACGTCGCCTCGTGGATCCTGGAGATCGACCGCGGCCGCCTGCACCCCTACGAGGGCAACTACTCGACGTACCTCGAGACCAAGAAGTCGCGCCTGCAGATCGAGGGCCAGAAGGACGCCAAGCGCGCCAAGATGCTCGAGCGGGAGCTGGAGTGGGTCCGCTCGAACCCGAAGGCCCGCCAGGCCAAGAGCAAGTCCCGTCTCGCGCGCTACGAGGAGCTCGCCGCGGAGGCGGAGCGCAACCGCAAGGTCGACCTGGCCGAGATCAACATCCCGGCCGGCCCGCGACTCGGTGACGTCGTCCTGGAGGCGGAGGACATCACCAAGGGGTTCGAGGACCGGACCCTGATGCACGACCTGTCGTTCACGCTGCCGCGCGCCGGCATCGTCGGCGTGATCGGGCCCAACGGCGTCGGCAAGACCACCCTGTTCCGGATGATCGTCGGGCAGGACGAGCCCGACCGCGGTGACCTCGACGTCGGCCAGACGGTAAAGATCTCCTACGTCGACCAGAGCCGGGGAGGTATCGACCCCAACAAGAACGTCTGGGAGGTCGTCTCCGACGGACTGGACTACATCAAGGTCGCGAACTTCGAGATGCCCAGCCGGGCCTACATCGCCTCCTTCGGGTTCAAGGGCCCCGACCAGCAGAAGAAGGCCGGCGTCCTCTCCGGCGGCGAGCGGAACCGGCTGAACCTGGCCCTCACCCTGAAGATGGGTGGCAACATGCTCCTCCTCGACGAGCCGACCAACGACCTCGACGTGGAGACCCTCCAGTCGCTCGAGGACGCGCTGCTGGAGTTCCCCGGCTGCGTCGTGGTGACCTCCCACGACCGGTGGTTCCTCGACCGCGTCGCCACCCACATCCTGGCCTGGGAGGGCGACGAGGAGGACCCGGCCAAGTGGTTCTGGTTCGAGGGCAACTTCGAGTCCTACGAGGCGAACAAGCTCGAGCGGCTCGGTGCCGAGGCAGCCCGCCCGCACCGGGTCACCCACCGCAAGCTCACCCGCGACTAGCGGCAGAGACGACGAGGTCCCCGGCCACGGCGGCCGGGGACCTCGTCGTCTGCTGGCGGAGGGGGCGGGTCAGCCCTTCTTCTGGCGGTTCGCCTGGAACCTCGCGTAGGCGTCGCGCGCCTTCTGCTGGTTCTGCGGCTTACGGGCCTCGTCGTAGATCTTCTTCGCGACGCCCAGCTTCACGACTTTGCTCATCAGTCCCATGCTCGGACGGTACCCGGCCCGGCGCCGGGCATGCCGGTCGGGCAGACGGCGTTCAGCGGACGCCGGTCAGCGGATGTCGGCCGACGGGTTGGTGTCGACGAGCTTGTCGGCGACCGCGTCGAAGACCCGTCCCACCGCGGCGAAGTCCTCCTCCGAGACCAGGTCCACCAGCAGCCGGCGCACGCCCTCGACGTGGGTGTGCGAGGCCTGCTCGAGATGGGCGAGGCCCTCGTCGGTGAGCACCGCCTCGACCCCCCGGCCGTCGGACTCGCAGGCGGAGCGGACGACGAGGCCGTCCTTCTCCATGCGGGCCACGGTGTGCGTGACGCGGCTGCGCGAGTGGCTGATCGCCCCGGCGAGCTCGGCCATCCGCATCCGGCGGCCCGGAGCCTCGGACAGTCGCACCAGGATCTCGTACTCGGGCAGCGACAGGTCGTGCCGCTCGCGCAGCTCCCGGTCGAGGCGGTCCATCAGCAGCGTCGTGCCCACGAGGTAGGCACGCCAGGTCCGCTGCTGTCCGGCGTCGAGCCAGCGGGTCTGGGTGGTCGCGTCGGTCCCCTGGGCACTCATGCGGACCAGTCTACCCGGGGCTAAGTTGAAGGTTCAACGAACTGGTGCTACGGTGGAGTAGTCGTTGAAAACGAAACTACTTGTGGAGGCGAACATGACCATCGACGTCCAGAGCACCCTCGGTATCCAGGCCGGCACGTGGGCCATCGACCCGAGCCACTCGGAGGTGAGCTTCGTCGCGCGTCACCTGATGAGCAAGGTCCGTGGGCTCGTCGAGTCCTTCGAGGGCCGGATCGTCACCGGTGCCGAGCCGTCGGCCACGGCCTCGATCGACCTGAGCTCGATCGACACCCGGGACGCCAACCGGGACGCCCACCTGCGGTCGAAGGACTTCTTCGACACCGAGAACACCGGTCCGATGACCTTCCGCAGCACGAAGGTGGAGGAGGGCGGCAAGGGCCTCCTCGTCACCGGGGACCTGACCATCAAGGGCGTGACCAAGCCGGTCACCCTCGACGTCGAGTACCTCGGCACCGACAGCGACCCGTGGGGCGGCACCCGCATCGGCTTCGAGGGAACGACGCAGCTCTCCCGCAAGGAGTGGGGCGTGGACTTCAACGTCCCGATGGACGGTGGCAGGCTGCTCGTCGGTGACCGGATCGATATCACCGTGGCCGTCCAGGGCGTCCTCCAGCAGGACCAGTGACACCGCCGCGCCGCTGACGCCACGATGGGTCCATGACCACCGCCCAGCAGCTCGTGCTGCGCCCGCTTGCCGCCGCCGACGAGGCCGAGGCACGACGCGCCCACGACGAGCTCGCGCGGGAGGGCTTCTCGTTCCTGCTCGGGCTGCGGGCGGACGAGCCGTGGCAGGCGTACGTCGAACGCATGGCGGCGCAACGCTGTGGGGCCGACCTGCCGGGCGGGATGGTTCCGGCCACGTTCCTCGTCGCGGACGTCGCCGGAGACCTGGTCGGTCGTGCCTCCGTCCGCCACGAGCTGAACGACTACCTCGCAGAGCGCGGCGGCCACATCGGCTACGCGGTCCGGCCGGCCTTCCGCCGGCGCGGGTTCGGCGGCGAGATCCTGCGGCAGTCGCTCGACGTGCTGCGCCGGGTCGGGGTCGACCGGGCACTCGTCACCTGCGACGTGGACAACCTCGCCTCGGCGGCGGTCATCGAGGCCGGTGGCGGGCGGTTCGAGCGGGTCGCGCCCGCGGTCGACGGCACGGCCGCCAAGCGGCGGTACTGGATCGACGTGCCCTGAGCGCGGCGAAGGCCCCCGGTCCTGTGTGGACCGGGGGCCTTCGCTCGACCTGGGTCAGCTCATCCGCTCGAGCACCAGCGCCATGCCCTGGCCGCCGCCGACGCACATGGTGATCAGACCGGTCTGCTTGTCGTGGGTCTTCAACGAGTTGATCATCGTCGCCTGGAGCCGGGCCCCGGTCATCCCGAAGGGGTGGCCCACCGCGATCGCGCCACCGTTGACGTTCAGCTTGTCGATGTCGATGCCCAGGTCGCGGTAGGAGGGGATCACCTGCGCGGCGAAGGCCTCGTTGATCTCGACGAGGTCGATGTCGTCGATGGTCATGTTCGCCCGGCCGAGGGCCTGCTTGCTGGCCTCCACGGGCCCTAGGCCCATGATCTCCGGCGACAGGCCGGTGACACCGGTCGACACGATCCGGGCCAGCGGCGTCAGGCCGAGCTGCTCGGCCTTGGTGTCGGACATGACGACCAGGGCCGCGGCGCCGTCGTTCAGGGCGGTGCAGTTGCCCGCGGTCACCGTGCCGTCCGGCCGGAACACCGGGTCGAGCTGCGAGACGCCCTCGAGCGTCACGCCGGCGCGGGGCCCGTCGTCCTTGGTGACCACGGTCCCGTCCGGCAGCGTGACCGGGGTGATCTCGTTGTCCCAGAAGCCGTCCGCCATGGCCTTCTCGGCGAGGTTCTGGCTGCGGACGCCGAACTCGTCCTGCTCCTGCCGGGTGATGCCCCGCAGGTTGGCGACGTTCTCCGCGGTCTGGCCCATGGCGATGTAGGCGTCCGGGACCTTGCCGTCCTCGCGCGGGTCGCGCCAGTCCTGGCCGCCCTCGGCCATCTCGTCGGTGCGTGCCTTCGCGCCGTCGAAGATCGGGTTCTGCGTGTCGGGGAGGTGGTCGGAGGTCCCCTTGCGGAACCGGGAGACCGTCTCGACGCCCGCGGAGAGGAACACGTCGCCCTCGCCGGCCTTGATCGCGTGGTAGGCCATCCGGCTCGTCTGGACGCTGGAGGAGCAGTACCGGGTGATGGTGGCGCCGGGAAGGTGGTCGTAGCCGAGCATGATCGCCACGATCCGCCCCATGTTGAAGCCGCTCTCGCCGCCCGGCAGGCCGCATCCGAGGTAGAGGTCGTCGATGTCGCGCGGGTCGAGCTCGGGGATCTTGTCGAGCGCCGCACGGATCATCGCCGCCGACAGGTCGTCAGGACGCATGTCCTTCAGCGAGCCCTTGTTCGCGCGACCGATGGGGGAGCGGGTGGCGGAAACGATCACTGCCTCGGGCATGGAGGAACTCCGATCTTCGTCGTGTGGTCTCGGGTCGGTGCCCGGACGGACCCACCCACCCTAGAACGGATCCCAGGACCCGGCCATGTGCGCGGCGCCACACACCCTCTGGCAGGATCGACCGGGTGCGCCACGTCTACCACTGCCCGCTGCGTTGGGCCGACATGGACTCGTTGGGCCACGTGAACAACGTGACCTACGTGGACTACCTGCAGGAGGCACGCGTCGACATGTTCGCCGTGCACGCCCCGGACACGCGCGGCGAGGACCTCGCCGAGGGCGTCGTCGTGGTGCGCCACGAGGTCGAGTACGCCGCGCCGCTGGTGTTCCGGTTCGACCCGGTGCGGATCGAGACCTGGATCACCGAGGTCAGGGCAGCCTCGTTCACGATGGCCTACGAGATCCTCGACGAGCTCCCGGACGGCTCGCGGAGGGTCTACGCGCGTGCGACGTCCGTGCTGACGCCGTACGTCTTCGCCGAGGAGCGGCCGCGACGGATCCGTCCCGAGGAGCGCGAGGTGCTCGGACGCTTCCTCGAGCCCGTGGCGCAGGGAGGGGACCGGTGAGCCACCTCTACCAGTGCCACGTCCGGTTCTCCGACGTCGACGTCTACGGGCACGTCAACAACGTCAAGTACTTCGAGTACTACCAGGAGGCGCGGCTGGCCTACATCTCCTCCCTGTTCGGCGACCAGGACGACGACTTCACGATCGTGCTGGCGCGGATGGACGTCGACTACAAGCGGCCGATCCTGTTCCGCACCGAGCCGTACCAGATCGACACCGCGGTGAGCCGTGTGGGGACGTCGTCGTTCGACCTGGTCTCACGGATCCGCGACGGGGACACGCTGCTCTCCCGGGCCCGCGCGGTGCTGGTCGGCTTCGACCTGAGCACGCAGGGCTCGCGGCCGTTGCGCGAGGAGGAGCGGGCCCGGCTGCTCGCCGAGCACGAGGCCTGAGCCGCTACACCACGCGCGCGAGCGACAGCCCGAACCGTCCCTCGGCGTCGGTCCACCACCGGTCCAGCGCGAAGCCGGCGGCCTTCAGCGCCCGCTCCGAGGTCGTCATGCGGGCTGTCTCCCTGCTGTGTCGGGTCCGGTACGGCGGTGGAGGTCGTCCAGGAGCACCACCGGCAGGTGCCACCGGTCGGGCGTCCGCCGTACCGGTGGCACCGGCGCGGGACCGACCGGGGCTCAGTCCTCCCCGGAGCCCAGGTCGAAGGCGTACGCCTCGTAGACCAGGTCGGACCCGTGCTGCCGGTGCCGCATGAAGGTGCCGAGCAGCGCCATGCCCAGGTCACGGACGACCGTCGCGTCCTCCAGCGACTGTGCCTTGTCGGCGCGCACGGCGAGCAGGTCGATCTCCTCGCGCATCTGCGCGTGCTCCTCGGCCAGCCGGCTGACGGCCTTGCCCAGCCGCGGAGACACATCGAGCACCTCCCCGTACAAGCCGTCGGGGCCCTCGGTCATGCTGACGTGCCGGCGGAGGTCGGCGGACAGCTCCGCCAGGGCGGCGTGCACCCGTTGGGTCCATCGGGTGCGGTCTGCGGCGGCCGGAGCGCTCAGGGCGAGCTCGAGGGCGCTGAGCGAGCCCCGCATCTCACCGCGACGCCGGCGCAGCTCCTCCAGGAAGGGCGTGTTCACGCCACCATCGTGCGGCGGGCCGCACGCAGGCGGACAGGGCCGAAGGGCCCGCGAGGTGCCGGCTCACTCCTCGAAGGAGTTCACCATGAACTGCGCGGCGTGGGTGACGTACTCCCAGAAGCGCTGCTGCTGCTCCGGGGTCAGGTCCACCGCGTCCAGCCCTTCACGGAAGTGCTTCAGCCAGGCGTCGCGCGCGGCCGGGTTGACCTTGAACGGCGCGTGCCGCATCCGCAGGCGCGGGTGGCCGCGGTTCTCGGAGTACGTCGTCGGCCCGCCCCAGTACTGCGTGAGGAACAGGGTGAGCCGCTCCCTGGCGCCCGCGAGGTCCTCCTCGGGGTACATCGGCCGGAGCAGAGGGTCGGCGGCCACACCCTCGTAGAACCGGTCGACGATCTTGGCGATCGTCGGCATGCCGCCGATCTCCTCGTAGAAGGTCGCTGCCGGGCTCTCGTCGTGGGTGGTCACTTGCCTATTGTCGCCGATGGGACAAGAGTCGGGTTCCGCGGGCCGGAGGCCCCGCACGTCCGACGACACCGAGAGAGACCGAGGAGATCGCATGGCAACGACCCGCACCGCCACCACCCGCTGGGAAGGCTCGCTCATGGAGGGGGCCGGCAAGGTCACCATGGAGTCCTCCGGCATCGGCACCTACGACGTGTCGTGGCCCGCCCGCGCCGAGGAGCCGGGCGGCAAGACCAGCCCCGAGGAGCTCATCGCGGGCGCGCACTCGGCGTGCTTCTCGATGGCGCTCTCGGCCGCCCTGGCCAAGCAGGGCAACCCGCCGTCGTCGCTCGACACCAAGGCCGACGTCACCTTCCAGCCGGGCGAGGGCATCACCGGCATCCACATCACGGTCGTCGGAAGCGTCGACGGGCTCGACGCCGACGGGTTCCGTGCCGCGGCCGAGGGCGCGAAGGAGAACTGCCCGGTCTCCCAGGCGCTGAAGGGCACCACGATCACCCTGGACGCCTCGCTGGCCTGAGCCCGTGGGCCGGCCACCGCGGGGCCACCCTCGGTCGTCGCGGTGCCGGCCCCGGCTACTGCGGGGCGGTCTGGCCGTCCCGGGAGCCGGGGGTCGCCGTCCCGTCGGCCTCGTCACCCGGGGCGTCGCGGTGCCAGACCACGCGCTGGGGCAGCGGGATCTCGATGCCCTCGAGGTCGAAGCGGGCCTTGACCCGCTCCCGCATGGTGCGCGCGACCTCCCACTGCTCCAGCGGGGCGGTCTTCAGCACCACCCGGACCAGGACCGCGTCGGCGGCGAGGTCCTGCACGCCCCACACGGAGGGGGCCTCGAGGATCTTGCCGGTGAAATCCTCGTCGTCCCACAGGTCGTGCGCCACGTCCTCGAGCACCTGGCGCACCCGGCGCAGGTCCTCGTCGTAGGCGACAGGGATGTCGAGCACCGTCTGCGCCCAGTTCTGGCTCATGTTCCCGATCCGCAGGACCTCACCGTTGCGGACGTACCAGACCGTGCCGTTGATGTCGCGGATCCGGGTCACGCGCAGACCGACGGCCTCGACGGTGCCCATGGCCTCCCCGGCGTCGATCACGTCGCCGACGCCGTACTGGTCCTCGAAGATCATGAAGATGCCGGACAGGAAGTCCTTCACCAGGCTCTGCGCGCCGAAACCGAGGGCCACACCGACGATCCCGGCGCTGGCGATGAGCGGCGCGACGTCGAGGCCCACCTCCGACAGCGCCATCATCGCCGCCATCGCGAACACCACGCCGGTGACCACGCTCTTCAGCAGCGACGCCATCGCCTTCGCGCGCTGCTCGCGGCGGGCGGCCGACGGGGAGCGCTGCACGGCTCCGGAGTCCGCCTCCCGGCGCCGGCGGCTGAAGAACTTCGGCACCACGCCGCCCGCGGCCTGTATCGCGAGGCGGTCGATCACCTTGTGCAGGACCCAACGGAGCAGTGCTGCGAACAGCAGGATGCCCAGGATCGCGGCGGGGATGCCGATCAGCCAGGCGGACGCGACCGCGAGCGTCTCGTTCCCGGTCGCGTTCATGACCAGGTCGCACCAGTTGCTGTCGACTTCGGCGCAGACGGCCGTGTTGTCGAAGGGGTTCATGCCGCGCCAGGCTACGAGATCGGCGTCGGCGCCCCGAAGGCGGTTCGGTACCCTGCTGCTGTGAAGTCAACCAAGTTCGTGCGCGCCCGCCGCCGCTCCCTCCGCGCCCTCGTCCTGGCTCCTGCCCTGCTGCTTCCCCTGGTCGCCGCCCCGGCTGTCGCGGCCCCGCCGAGCACCTGGTCCGACCCGGAGCCGGTGGGCCCCCTGGCGTACCTGCTGGTCCTGCTCGTGATCCCGCTCGGGCTCGCGGCGCTGATCACCGTCCTCACCTACGTCCCGGTGATGGTGAAGGGCGAGCGCTACACCCCCGGTCGGGCGTGGCGCAACGAGAACGAGTGGTTCGGCGGCCCCAAGGACGGCCTCGAGGCCGCCGACCGGGCCGAGACCCGTCCGGAGATCGAGAGCGAACGAGGTGGGTCGAGTGCACGCTGGTGACGCCTTCAGCCCGGAGCAGCGCTACGAGATCGACCGCGCCATCCGAGACGCCGAGACCCTGTCGCGCTTCGAGTTCTCGGTCTTCGTCGGTGCCGCCGAGGAGGAGGCCCGACCGTTCGCCGAGCGACTGCACGCGACGCTGACCGCTCCGGACCGGTCCGTGCTGGTCGTGGTCGACCCGTCGGCGCGGATCCTCGAGATCGTCACCGGGGCGGAGGTCCGCCGCCAGCTCGGCGACGCGGAGGTCCGGCTGGCCGCGCTGGAGATGCAGAGCGCGTTCACGGCCGGTGACCTCGTCGGCGGCATCGTGCGCGGGCTGATGATGCTCGCCGAGCACGCGCGCCGACCGCGGACCCTGCACGCCGACACGTACTGACCTCGTCGGCACGCGCGAAGGGCCGCCACCCGGCACCGGGTGGCGGCCCTTCGTCCGTGGTGCCGGGCCGGGTCAGCCGGTCATCCCGCGTCCCGTGCCTGGGCCGCCAGGGCCCGCGCGATGTCGGCGCGTCCCTCACGGACGTAGCGCTTGGCGGCCGGGTTGGCCTGCGACGACTCCAGCCACGCGTCGACGGTGTCGAGGGTGTCGGCGCTGACCAGCGTCCGCGGGAACATGTACTCCAGGACCGTGGAGGCGCGCTGGACGCCCTTCTCCTCCCAGATCGTGGTGGCCACGTCGAGGTAGCGGGCCAGGAAGGGGCGCAGCACGTCGTCCTGGCCGGCCACGTTGAACGCCAGCGCGATGCTGCGCTGCGTCTCGTTCGGCACGTCGTCGCGCACGACCGCGTCGGTCCACGCCTGCTCCTTGGCCTCCTGGGTCGGCCGCACCGTCAGGGTGGCCGCGGCACGCTCCTGGCCGGAGATGGTGTTGTCCCGCGAGAGCTCCTCGCCGATGCGGTCGGCGTCGGCTCGGCCGCGGGCGGCGAGGGCCTTGAGCAGCGTCCAGCGCAGGTCGGTGTCGACGGCGAGGCCGTCGTAGCCGACGCTGCCCTCCAGCAGGCCGGCCAGGCGGTCGAGCGCCTCGTCGCTGCGTGCGGCGGCGGCGTAGGCGCGCATGAACGCCAGCTGGTGGTCGCTGCCCGGCTCCGCCTTCTCCAGCAGCCCGAGCAGGCCGCGCTCCCAGGTGGCGACGAGCCGGTCCCGCTTCGCCGGGTCGGAGTAGTGGTCGACCGCCTGCTGCGCGGACAGGGGCAGTCGGCTCACCGCCATCACGTCGGACTCGCTTCCGATACCGCTGAGGACCAGCCGGACGAAGTCGCTGGCCGACGTCTCCGCGTCCCGGGTCATGTCCCACGCGGCGCCCCAGCACAGCGCCCGCGCGAGGGAGTCGTCCAGGGTCGCGATGCCGTCGACCACGGTCGCCAGCGAACGCTCGTCGAGCCGGATCTTGGCGTAGGTCAGGTCTCCCTCGTTGAGCAGCAGCAGGTCGGGCTGCTTCTCCCCGACGAGGGCGGCGATCGCGGTCCGCTCGCCCGAGACGTCGGTCTCCATCGACGTACGGCGGACCAGGCGGCCGCCCCGGGAGTCGTAGAGCCCGATGCCGATCCGGTGCCGACGCAGGGTCGGGAAGTCCGGGTGCGCCGACTGGACCACGGCGAAGGAGGTGAAGCGCCCGTCGTCGTCGACCTCGAAGGACGGTGAGAGCGTGTTGACCCCGGGGGTCTGCAGCCACTCCTGCGCCCACGCGTGCAGGTCACGGCCGGAGGCCTTCTCGAGGGCGCCGAGCAGGTCGGCCAGCTCGCTGTTGCCGAAGGCATGGGCCTTGAAGTAGGCCCGCAGGCCGGTGAGGAACTCGTCCTCGCCGACCCAGGCCACCAGCTGCTTCAGGGACGAGGCGCCCTTGGCGTAGGTGATGCCGTCGAAGTTCACCTCGACGGCCTCGAGGTCGTAGTTGTCCGCGGCGATCGGGTGGGTGGAGGGGAGCTGGTCCTGCCGGTAGGCCCAGTTCTTGCGGGCGTTGGTGAAGCCGGTCCAGGCCTCGGCGTACTTGGTGGCCTTGACCGAGGCGTGGTGGGAGGCCCACTCGGCGAAGGACTCGTTGAGCCAGAGGTCGTCCCACCACCGCATGGTGACGAGGTCGCCGAACCACATGTGCGCCATCTCGTGCAGGATCGTGTTGGCGCGCTGCTCGTAGAAGGAGCGGACCTGGCGGCTGCGAGGCAGGTACTCGTCCCGGAAGGTGACGCAGCCGGCGTTCTCCATCGCGCCCATGTTGTACTCCGGCACGTAGAGCTGGTCGTACTTGCCGAACGGGTAGGGGTAGTCGAAGGCGTCCTCGAAAAAGGCGAAGCCCTGCTTGGTGACCTCGAGGAGCTCCTCGAGGTCGAGGTGGTCCTTCATCGACTGCCGGCAGTAGTGGCCCAGCGGAATCTCGCCGTGCCTGCCCTGGTAGCTGTCGAGGACCTCGTGGTACTCACCGGCGACGATGGCGGTGATGTAGGTCGAGATCCGCTCGGTGGTGGGGAAGCTCCAGGTGGCCTTGCCGTCGCCCACAGGGGAGGGCGCGGGCGTCGTGGCGTTGGAGACGACCTTCCAGCCCTCCGGTGCGGTGACGGTGAAGGTGAAGGTGGCCTTGAGGTCGGGCTGCTCGAAGGTGGTGTACACGCGCCGTGCGTCGGGGACCTCGAACTGCGTGTAGGTGTACACCCGGCCGTCGGCGGGGTCGACGAAGCGGTGCAGGCCCTCGCCGGTGCGGCTGTAGGTGCAGTCGGCCACGACGCGAAGCTCGTTGTCCGCCTCCAGCCCGTCGAGCGCGATGCGGTTGTCGCGGTAGGCCGCAGCGGGGTCCAGCGGCCGGCCGTTGAGCGTCAGCTCGTGGATCGTGGCGCCGACCAGGTCGGCGAAGGTGGAGGCCCCCGGCTGCGAGCACGAGAACCGGATCACGGTCGTGGAGCCGAAGGTGGTGTCGGACGTCGTCAGGTCGAGGTCCACGGTGTAGGACTCGACGTCGAGGATCTCGGCGCGGGCGCGCGCCTCGTCCCGGGTCAGGTTGGTTCCAGGCATGCAGGCATCCTTGCACCCGCTCCGGGGAACACAGCAACCGAATAGAACGTTGCTCGAGTAGAGGAACCTTCAACTATTTTTCGAGGAGAGCTGTGGCCGCGGAGACCGCCGAGACGACCGATCGCACCCCTGTCGACTTCTGGTTCGACCCGCTGTGCCCGTGGGCCTGGCTGGCCTCGCGCTGGGTGCTCGAGGTGGAGAAGGTACGCCGGGTCAACCCCACCTTCCGCGTCATGAGCCTGGCGTACCTGAACCAGGACAAGGACATCCCCGACGACTACCGCGAGCTGCTGGAGCCGGCCTGGGGTCCCGTGCGCGTGGTCGTCGCGGCGGAGCAGGCCGAGGGGCAGGACGTCGTACTGCCGCTGTACACCGCGATGGGCAACCGGATCCACCTCGAGGGGCGGTCCATCGACCGGCGTCTGGTGGAGGAGTCGCTGGCGGAGGTGGGGCTGCCCGAGTCGCTGGCCGACGCGATGGAGGACTCGTCGTACGACGAGGCCGTCATCAAGTCCCACCACGCCGGGATGGACCAGGTCGGCCAGGAGGTCGGCACCCCGGTCATCAGCGTCGACGGGGTGGCCTTCTTCGGCCCGGTGGTGACGCCCGCGCCGAAGGGTGAGGCCGCCGGGAGGCTGTGGGACGGCGTGCTGCTCGTCGCCGGCACCCCCGGGTTCTACGAGCTCAAGCGTTCCCGCGAGAAGGGCCCCGACTTCTCCTGACCCGTCGAGTCGGCGTGAATCGTGCCGGGACGGGGTCGAGTCGGCGTGAACCTGGGCGCGGACGGGGTCGAGTCGGCGTGAACCTGGGCGCGGGCGGGGTCGAGTCGGCGTGAACCCGGACCGGATGGGGTCGAGCCACTTCACCGCGTCGAGGGCGATCGGCTGCTGTCTGCGACGACCGGGGCCGAGACCTTGGCGCGTTCCGAGGAGCTGGTGCCACGCCGGCCATCGACCGAGGTGGCCGGCGTCCCGGTGGCGAGCACAGGTTCAAGCCGACTCGGCGGTGTGGGGGCGTGGGTTCAAGCCGACTCGGCGTGTGGGGGCGTTGGGGGGATCAATAGGATCACCGGCATGAGCAAAGTGCTGTCCGCCGTCGCCTGGCCCTACGCCAACGGACCCCGACACATCGGTCACGTCGCCGGATTCGGGGTGCCCTCGGACGTGTTCAGCCGCTACATGCGGATGGCCGGGCACGACGTGCTCATGGTCTCGGGCACCGACGAGCACGGCACCCCGATCCTGGTCGCCGCCGACGAGGAGGGCGTCACCCCGCGCGAGCTCGCCGACCGCAACAACCGGCTGATCGTCGAGGACCTCGTCGGCCTCGGCCTGGCCTACGACCTGTTCACGCGCACCACCACGGGCAACCACTACGCGGTCGCCCAGGAGATGTTCCGCACCGTGCACCGCAACGGCTACATGGTCGAGCGGACCACGAAGGGCGCGATCTCCCCGTCGACCGGGCGCACCCTGCCCGACCGCTACATCGAGGGCACCTGTCCGATCTGCGGCGCCGACGGTGCCCGCGGCGACCAGTGCGACAGCTGCGGCAACCAGCTGGACCCCACCGACCTGATCAACCCGGTCAGCCGGATCAACGGCGAGGTGCCGGAGTTCGTCGAGACCAAGCACTTCTTCCTCGACCTGCCCGCGCTCGCGGACGCGCTGGGCACCTGGCTCGACGAGCGGGAGGCGTCCGGGACGTGGCGGCCCAACGTGATCCGGTTCAGCAAGAACATCCTCGACGACATCCGTCCGCGGGCGATGACCCGGGACATCGACTGGGGCATCCCGGTCCCCCTCGAGGGCTGGGAGGACCAGCCGAGCAAGCGGCTCTACGTGTGGTTCGACGCGGTCATCGGCTACCTGTCCGCCTCGGTCGAGTGGGCCCGCCGCCTCGGCGAGCCGGACCGGTGGCGCGACTGGTGGAACGACCCCGATGCCCGGTCCTACTACTTCATGGGCAAGGACAACATCACCTTCCACAGCCAGATCTGGCCCGCTGAGCTGCTCGGCTACAACGGGCAGGGCTCACGCGGCGGTGAGCCGGGGGAGTACGGCGTCCTCAACCTGCCGACCGAGGTGGTCTCCAGCGAGTTCCTGACGATGGAGGGCCGGAAGTTCTCCTCGTCGAAGAAGGTCGTCATCTACGTCCGCGACATGCTCGAGCGCTACCAGGCCGACGCGTTGCGCTACTTCATCTGCGCGGCCGGCCCGGAGAACCAGGACAGCGACTTCACCTGGGCCGAGTTCGTACGGCGGACGAACGACGAGCTCGTCGCCGGCTGGGGGAACCTGGTCAACCGCACCGCGACCATGATCGCGAAGAACTTCGGCCAGGTGCCGGAGGCCGGGGAGCTCACCGCGGAGGACAAGGCCCTCCTCGACGCCGTCGAGGCCGCCTTCGGCACCGTCGGCTCGCTGCTCGAGCAGCACCGGTTCAAGAACGGCATCGGTGAGGCCATGCGGATCGTCGGCGAGGTGAACAAGTACGTCTCCGACATGGCCCCGTGGAAGCTCGCGAAGAGCACTGCGGAGGAGGACCGGTCGAGACTCGCCACGATCCTGCACGTGACGGCCCAGACGGTGTCGGACTGCAACCTCATCCTGGCGCCGTTCCTGCCGCACAGCGCCAACGCCGTCGACCTCATCCTCGGCGGGTCCGGACGGGTGGCTCCGATGCCCCGGATCGAGGAGGTGGACGACCTCGACGGCGGTCCGGCCTATCCGGTCATCACGGGGGAGTACTCCGAGACCCCACGGTGGCAGCGCCGGCCGATCGTTGCGGGCACCACGATCGCGAAGCCGACGCCGGTGTTCACCAAGCTCGACGCCGCGGTCGTCGACGAGGAGCTCGAGCGCCTCGAGAACGAGGCCGACGACCGCGTCGACGACCAGGACGAGGCCTGAGGGTGGTGCTCGACCCGCAGGCCGCCGCGGCCATGGAGCAGTGGGCGCGGGGCCCGCGGGTGACCGACCCCGACTTCGACGTCGACGAGCAGCGACGGCTCGCCCGAGAGCAGGCCGCGACCGAGCCCCGCGAGGAGGTCGGCCGTGTCGAGGACGTCGACGCCGCGGGCGTGCCGTGCCGGCTCTACTGGCCCACGTCCTCCGCGCCGGGCGGGTCCGCCGCCGGAGGGGCGATCGTGTTCGTGCACGGCGGCGGGTTCGTCTTCGGTGACCTCGACACCCATGACGCGCAGGCCCGGCGGACGGCCAACCGGACCGGGCTCGCGGTGCTGTCGGTGGACTACCGGCGGCCCCCGGAGCACAGGTTCCCCGCCGCGGTGGAGGACGTGGACACCGCGGTCGCCTGGCTCGTCGGCGCGACGCCGGCGCTCGGGATCGACGTCTCCCGGCTGGTGACCCTCGGGGACAGCGCCGGCGGCAACCTCGCGCTGGTCGCCGCGCTGCGCAACCCGCACGTCTTCGCCGCGGCCGTGCTGGTCTACCCGTTCGTCGACCCGACGCTGCGGTTCGAGTCCTACCGGCGTGAGGCCGGCGGCCTGGGCGCGGACGAGTCGAGGTGGTACTGGCAGCAGTACGCCGACCCGGCGCAGCACGCCGACCCCGACCTGGCCCCGATCGACTCGCCGCGGCTGCCGACCGTGCCGCCGACCCTGGTGGTCGCCGCCGAGCACGACCCGCTGGTCGACGAGGACGTCGAGCTCGCCCGCCGTCTCGCGGCCGCCGGGGTGCCCACGACGCTGTCGACGTACCCGGGCATGATCCACGGCTTCTGGCGCCGCCCCGAGCAGTTCGACGCCGCGGAGCGGTCCCTGCAGGAGATCGCCGACTTCCTGCGCGGGGTGCTCTAGTCCGCAGGGATCACGGGCGTGCCGGGGCGGGCACCTCCCGGTGCGGCTCCGGCAGCTCGCCGTCGTGGGTGAAGCCGATCGCCGTGACCGAGGGCAGCGCGGCCGAAGCAGCGGTCAGCCGGACCCGGTACTGCAGGAAGCGCCCCGGCAGGTCGAGCGTGTCGGAGGTCCCCACGTCCGTCCAGTCCGTCCACGTCTCGTCCGGGGACTCGGCCAGCCCGGTGCGCACCGACACCTCGACACGGGCGCCGGCCGGGACCGAGGCGCGCAGGACGAGGCCGGTCCAGTCGACGCGCACGCCCGGGTCGATGACCGGTGACTCGTAGGTCCCGGTGCCCGGTCCTGCGAGCGTCAGCGCCCCGAGCCCTCGGTCGTCGACGGTCAGCCTGCCGTCGGTCTGCCCGACCCGGAACTCCTCGACCGTCTGCACCGCCACGCCGGCGCCGACCGTGGTGACGTTCGTGACCCGACCGGCGTCCCCGCGGTTGCCTACTGCGTCGGTGGAGCCGACGCGGACCCAGTACGACGTCCGCGCCTCCAGCCCGGTCAGCACCACGAGGTGGTCGGTCGTCAGGTCGCTCGCGACCCGGCTCTCGGAGAGTGCGTTAGGAGCGGTACCGAACAGGACCCGGGAGGTCGAGGGCTCGTCGGTCCGCCAGCGCACCTGCATCGTGCCGTCCGGCAGCGAGAACGCCTCGAAGTCCGTCAGCACCGGTGGCTTGCTGTCCGCCGGCGGAGTGCGGAACGTGGCGGGTGCCTGGCCGGCCGCGGGCCACACCCGCTCGGTGCCGGTCGCGTCGCTGGAGGAGACCCGGTAGTAGTAGGTCCGGCCCGGCGCGAGCCCCTTGACGGCGACGCGGTGGGTCGTCGTCCGGTCCGCGACGGTGCGGGTCGTGGCCAGCCCCTCGGCGCTCGTCCCGAGGGACACCGTGGTCGTCGCCGGCTCGTCGGTCGACCAGGTGAACGTCGCAGCGTCCTGCTCGACGGACGCGATGTCGGCCGAGGCGATGCGCAGCGCCGCCGGTGCCGTGTAGGTCGCGGTGTAGGAGCCACCGGCGGCGGGGAAGAACGCGTACTCCTGCCCCTTGACCGTCGACGTGGTGAAGGCGACCGGGCTCCCGGCGCGGCTGAGCGAGGCGAGCGTGCGGCCCTCCGGACCGGTGGTGGGCAGCATCCCCGTCAACCGGTTGGCGCCCGCACCCACCGCCAGGTCGAAGGTCATCGTGCCGGCGTCCCACTGGAGGTTCGAGAAGGAGGATCCCTGCCGGCCGTCCAGCCAGGTGAGCAGCTGGCGGGCGGTCACGACCGGGACGTCGCGCTCCTGGGCCGAGGCCAGCACCTGGGTGTCCTCGAACGTGGTGGCGTTGTCGGTGTGCAGGTTCGCGGTGAAGGCGCCGTAGTAGCCGTCGGGCCCGAGTGCCCGGTCCAGCAGCGTGTTCGGCGTGAACGGGTAGCTCTGGCCCGACTCGTCGGTCATCGCCGTGTGCGCTTGGAATACGTCGATCAGGGACCCGTCGGTGTCGGTGAAGCGCATCGGGATGCCGGAGCCGTTCATGAAGCCGGGTCGGTCCGCGACCCAGGAGCCCGGGTAGTAGTAGTAGTTCGTGTCGAGCCGGATGCCGTGGGCCAGCTCCGCCTTCGGCTGCGAGGCCCAGTCGCTCCAGACGATGCAGTGGTAGCGGCTCGTCGTGGGGTCGGGCAACGTGGGGTACCGGTCGGCGAACTGCCCGAGCTGCTCGGTGTAGGTCGTCGACAGCTCCGCGAGCGACCCGTAGTTGGAGCAGCCGTTCTCGGTGTGCACCCCGACCTCGAAGCCCCGAGCGTTGTAGTCGACCGCGTCCGTGGTGGACAGCCCCGTCCACGAGTACATGTAGGAGGAGAACCGGAAGCAGTCCCAGGCGGCCGGCGAGCATCCCGCGGGACTCGCCGCGACGTAGGTGGCGAACCGGCCCGCGGTCCCGTTGTTGCCGTGGTCGTCGCCGGTGGCCACGACGACCGCCTTGTGCTCGTCGGGGAAGTACCAGAACCGCGGGACCGGCATCTTGTCCCGGTTCATCACCGTGATGAGGTTGGCCAGCAGGCGTTGCTGCTCGTCGGCCTGTGGGACCGGCACCCTGTCCAGGTCCACCCAGTCCGTCGTCGAACCCCCGTAGAACTGGTCGTTGGACCGGTTGGGGGTCTGCCCGTCGCGGTTCTGGCCCGCCCAGGCGGGGTTGCCCTGCCTGGTCTGGATCACAGAACGGGCGAGGTCGTAGGCGAAGACGGCGACCTGTCCGCCGCTGGTGCCCACGTCACGCCACGTCACGGCCGGGTTCCCGGCCGGGGTCGACGCCGAGGCGTACAGGTCGGCGACGGCGGTCGCCCCGTCGAGCGCGTACCGGTCGGCGGTGCCGTGGAACTGCATCGTGGCCGTCGTGATCCCGGCGCCGGGCTCCGTGGCTGGGTTCACCGCCAGGTAGCCCTCGCTGACGGTGCCGGCCCGGGGGGTGAGCCCGGCGAGGCCGAGGAGCCGGCTGTCGGGTCGCATCATCACGAGGTTGCCGCCGCCGTTCACCCAGGCCGTGAGCGCGGTGACCTGCGCGTCGGTGACCGCGACGTTCCCGAGCACCACGACGTCGTACTCCGCGAGGGTCGTGCCGGAGATGGCGGTGTTCTTGATCGTGGAGAAGTGGTTCAGCCCCTCGGCCCGCATGATCTCGACGAGGTACGTCGACGAGCTGGCGGCGTCGCTGGTGACGACGGCGATCGCCCCGCCAGGGCCCTGGTCCGGGGGTGGCGGTGGCGCCGCGGAGGTGGTGAAGGACCAGCTGACCGGCGCCATGGTGTTGCCGGACAGGTCGCGGGCTCCGGACACGCTCACGGTGTACGACGTCGAGTACGCGAGTGGCGAGGCCGGCGTGAGGCTGACGGTGCGGGTCGTGTCGTCGTAGGCCACCGTGCCGGCGACCGTGGCGCCCGAGCCGGACTTCAGCTGCATGCTCAGCGCGGAGGCGTCCAGGCTCTCGCTGAACCGTGCCGTGGGGATCGTCGTCGCGGGCACCCCCGTGGCGCCGTCGCCCGGTGTGAAGGTCGTGACCGTGGGCGCCGTCGTGTCGGTCGCGTTCTCGGAGAACACCACGTCCACCCAGTAGTTGGCGCTGTTGTAGGTGTTGGTGGGGAAGGTGCCCGGGGTCGCGCTGTAGGCGTAGACGCCGTTGCCACCTGCGGTGCCGTCCTGCAGCGCGGTCAGCGGTCCGCGGGTGGTGGGGGAGCCGGCGAAGTAGCCGCCGCTGGCCACGTAACGGGACGGCGTGTGGTACGACGCGACGTACGTCGCGCCCGCTGTCACGGGGACCGGGCCGTCGAGGGCGGCTTCCTGCCACCCGCTCGCCGTCCCGCCCGGGAAGGTCACCGTGGCCAGCTTCGTGCCGCTCGCCGTCCACAGCGTCCCGACGTGGGTGCCGGTGGACTCGGCCGGCTTGTAGTAGCGGACGGCGGTGATGAAGCCGTCCTGCGCGACCCGGAACTTCACGCCGAGCTCCACCGGGCTCGGGTCCGCGTCGGCCGCGGGAGGGGTGGCGGTGCTCGGCCAGATCGAGCACGGGCAGCCGTAGACGCTGGTGGCCGTGGTGAACGTCCAGCTGACCGGGTCCATGACGTTGCCGGAGGTGTCCCTGGCGCCGCTCAGGTCGGCGGTGTAGGTGGTGCCCGGCTGCAGGGCGGCGTTCGGGGTCAGCCTGGCGGTGCGGGTGGTGCCGTCGTAGGCCGTGGTCGCGGCGAGGGCGGTACCTGCCGGACCGGTCAGCGTGAACGTGACCGTGGCGCCGTCGACAGCCTCGTCGAACGTCGCGGACACGGTCGCGTTGGTGGCCACGTTGATCGCACTCGGCGCCGGGACGCGGCTGGTGACGGACGGCTTCGTGGTGTCCGCAGCCGCGGTGGTGAAGGACCAGGTGACCGGGTCCATGACGTTGCCGGCAGTGTCCTTGGCGCCGGAGACGGCCGCGGTGTAGGCCGTGCTGGGCTGCAGGGCGGCGTTCGGGGTCAGCCTGGCGGTGCGGGTGGGGGCGTCGTAGGTCGTGGTGGCGGCGACGACGGTGCCTGCGGGGTTGCGCAGCTCGAGCACGACGCTGCCGCCGTCGACGGCTTCGTCGAACGTGGCCGTGACCGTGGTCGCCGTCGACACGTCGACCGCTCCGGTCGCCGGCGTGCGCGCGGTGACCGTCGGCTTGGTGACGTCGAGGGCTGCGGTGGTGAAGGTCCAGGTGACCGGGTCCATGAGGTTGCCGGCGGTGTCCTTGGCGCCGGAGACGGCCGCGGTGTAGGCGGTGCCCGGTTGCAGGGCGCTGCTCGGCGTCAGGGTGGCGGTCCTGGTGGCGGCGTCGTAGGCCGTGGTCGCCGGCACGGTCACCCCGGCGGCGTTCCGCAGCTCGACGAGGATGCTCGCGGCCTGGACCGGCTCGCCGAACGTCGCAGAGACCGCCGTACCGGTGGCCACGTTGGTGGCGCCCGGGGCCGGGACGCGTGTGGTCACGGTCGGCTTCGTGGTGTCGGTGTCCTCGAAGACGACGTCGACCCAGTAGTTCTCGCTGCGGAAGCTCTGGTCGGGGAAGGCACCGGGGGTGCTGCTGTAGCGGTAGAGGCCGTTGCCGCCGTCGGTGCCGTCGGCGAGTGCGGTCAGGGGGCCGCGGGTGGTGGCGGTGGTGAGGTAGTTGCTGTCGCTGGCGTAGCGGGAGGGCGTGTGGTAGCTGGCGACGTAGGTGGTGTTGGCGGTGACCGGGACCGGTTGGCTGAAGAGGGCCTGCTGCCAGCCGCTGGTGGTCTCGTTGGTGAAGGTGACGTTGGCCAGGCGGGTGCCGGTGCGGGTCCACAGGGATCCGACGTGGGTGCCGGTGGACTCGGCGGGCTTGTAGTAGCGGATGCCGGTGACGTAGCCGTCGGTGGAGGCGCGGAACTTCACGCCGAGCTCCACGGCGTCGCGGTCGGGGTCGGTGCGCTGCGGGGTGGCGGTGCCCGGCCAGATCGAGCACGGGCAGGAGAAGGCGGACGTGGCGGTCGTGAAGCTCCAGGTCACCGGCTCCATGGTGTTGCCGCTCGGGTCCGTGGCTCCGGACAGCGACGCGGTGTACGTCGTCCCACCGGCGAGCGCCGTGCCGGGCGTGAGCCGGACGGTCCTGGTGGCGGCGTCGTAGGCCGTGGTCGCGGTGACCGGCCCGCCACCGGCGTCCCGCAGGGTGAAGGAGATGGTGCCGGCCTGCACCGGCTCGTCGAAGGTCGCCGAGACCGTGCTGCCGGTGGCGACGTTGGTGGCGTCCGGTGCCGGCACCCGCGCGGTCACCGCAGGCTTCGTGGTGTCGGCCGCTGCGGTGGTGAAGGTCCAGGTGACCGGGTCCATGAGGTTGCCGGCGGTGTCCTTGGCGCCGGAGACGGCCGCGGTGTAGGCGGTGCCCGGTTGCAGGGCGCTGCTCGGCGTCCGGGTGGCGGTCCTGGTGGCGGCGTCGTACGCCGTGGTCGCCTGCACCGCGCCGTCGGGGCCGCTCACCGTGAAGCTGACCGTGGACTGCTGGACGGGCTCGCTGAACGTCGCGCTCGGCGTCGCGTTCACCGCGACCCCGGTGGCGCCGGGGGCGGGCGTGCGTGCGGTGAGCGTCGGCTTCGTGGTGTCGTTGGCCGGCGTGTTCTCGAAGACGACGTCGACCCAGTAGTTCTCGCCCTTGAAGGTCTGGTCGGGGAACGCGCCGGGGGTGGCGGTGTAGCGGTAGACGCCGTTGCCGCCGTCGGTGCCGTCCTGCAGGGCGGTCAGCGGGCCGCGGGTGGTGGGCGTGGTGAAGTAGCCGGAGGTCGTGGCGTACCTGGAGGGGGTGTGGTACGACGCGACGTAGGTGGTGTTGGCGGTGACCGGGACCGGTTGGCTGAACAGTGCCTGCTGCCAGCCGCTGGTGGTCTCGTTGGTGAAGGTGACGTTGGCCAGGCGGGTGCCGGTGCGGGTCCACAGGCTGCCGACGTGGGTGCCGGTGGACTCGGCGGGCTTGTAGAAGCGGATGCCGGTGACGTAGCCGGCGGCGGAGGCACGGAACTTCACGCCGACCTCGACCGCGCTGCGGTCCGGGTCCGTGCGGTCGGGGGTGGCCGAGGCGGGCCAGATCGAGCACGGGCAGCTGTCGCCGCCGGTTCCGCTCCCCGCGGTGAGCGTGACGCCGACGCCCGGGGTCTCGATGTTCGCGCTGTCGTCGGTGGCGCGGCTGCGGACCTGGAGGGTGCCTGCGGCACCCGGTGTGAACGTGTAGGTCCACGACTCGCGTCCGGTGGCGCGGCGCCAGGTCTGCCCGCCGTCGGTGGAGACCTCGACGCCGCCGACGTTCCCGCCGCCGGCGTCGGTGGCGGTGCCGGTGACCGTCACCTGCTCTCCGACGGGCACGGTGGCGCCGCCGGCAGGTGAGGTGATCGTCGAGGCCGGTGCGGTGGTGTCGGTCGAGGTGGTGGCGGCGGTGAGCCCCGACTGCAGGGCGTCGGGCTGGACGCCCATGTCCGCGAAGAGGTTGACCGTGGCCTGCTGGGCCGCGGTGTCCGGCGCGGCCGACCCGCGGTCGTGGTTGCCGTCCAGGGCCCAGGGCCACTGGATGGTGCCGGCTCCGAACACCAGGGCGCCGCTGTCGTGCTTGTACAACGTCATTGCGTGGGTCGCCGACCCCGAGCCGTAGCTGCTGCCGTAGTCCTGGAGGACGTCGCCCGAGCCGGTGGTCTCCGACAGGCGGACGAGCCCCGGTGGGCGGTGGCCGTTGTCGGCGTCCTTGTCCCACTCGTAGCCGATGACGTCCGTGCCGATCGTCGTCGAGGCGCCCGGTGCGAGGTTCGCGACACGGGTGTTGCGCCAGAACCGCATCTTGCCGTCGGCTGCGGCGACCCGCATGTCGATCGCGCAGCAGTTGACCTCGAAGATCGTCCCCGTGAGGGCGTTCTCGGGCCGTCCGCCGTCGCCGGGAGGGCTGAACCGCGGGTCGCGCCAGGTGCCGGTCCAGGTGGGCGCCGCCGGGTCGATCACCGCGTCGGCATGGGTCTCCTTGTAGCTGACCAGCGTCCGGTGCGGCGTGCCGGAGGCGTCGATGCTCTTCTCCCACCGGGTCTTCCAGAACACCTCGTTGCCGCTGAAGAACGCCAGGTGCACCCCTGCGGCCCGGGCCGCCTCCACGTTAGTGCGCTGGTCGCCCGACCAGTACTCGTCGTGGCCGACGGACAGGAACGCCTGGTGCTCGAGCAGCTCGGCCCCACGGCGGTCGGTGTCGACCCCGGTGGTGTAGCTGACGTCGTACCCGTTGCGCTCCAGGAAGCGCACCATCGGGTACTCGCTGTTGAAGACGAAGTCCTCGGGGGCGTAGTCGCGGGTGGTGAACGGCCGGTTGTAGCTGACCTTGTACGCCCGGCCCGCGGGGGAACCGGTGTAGAGGCTGTTGCCGCCGTACCGGTTGTAGGCCTGCCACGTGGTGTCGGAGGTCTGGAACAGCAGGTCCGAGCCGCCGTCGTCGTCCCGGACGACGAAGTAGACGTGGCTGGAGCCGCTGGTGTTGTCGGTGCGGACCAGCTTGGCGAAGTAGACCCCGGAGACGGCGTCGGCGGGGACGGTCCAGGACGCGTTCTGCGTCCAGTTGCCGCAGTCGACGAGGCCCGTCGTGGAGTCGGTCAGGCAGGCAGGCTGGTTGTTGAGCACCGTCGGGGTGACGGTGGCGATCCTGCGGGCTCCGGCTCCCGCGTAGTAGCCCATGCGGTAGATGTCGAGCCGGTACGACGACGCCGCGGTGTCGACCTTGAACCCGACCGTGCCGCCCTGGTCGACGCTGATGTCGGTGGCGAATCCCTGGATCGAGGAGCTCCCCGACCCGGAGATGCCCCACTCGCTCTCCGGGTTGCCGGGCTTGCTGTTCTCGCACGCGACCGGGTTGGCGACCGGCACGTCGCAGGGAGCGGCGGACGCGGGAGGGGGCGGCGGCACCACGAGCCCGACGAGAACCATCGCCGCGGCGAGCAGCAGCAGCCTCAGTCGCCGCAGCGATGTGTACGTCGATCCATGGATCGCGCGCCTGTCGGTCATGTGACCCCCCAAGGCCGGTCCCGGGTCTCGGCACGTCCGATGGCCGAGGCATGCCTCCGGGACAGAAGACGATCCAATCCGGGCGCAGCCCTGGAAGCGTCGGTATCCCGGGCACTTCCCCAAGTTGCGGGTGACGTTCCGGGCAATTCACGGCGCTGCCCGCGGAGCCGGTGAGGAGTGCGGCCGCGAAGTCCGAGGACGGTGCCGTCGGGCTCCTCGGTAACCTTGCGGCATGCGCGTTCACCTCGGATCCGACCACGCCGGTCTCGAGCTCAAGGAGCACCTGCTGAGCTGGCTGGCCAAGAAGGGCCACCACCCGGTCGACCACGGCCCGTTCGTCTTCGACCCCGTCGACGACTACCCGCCCTTCTGCCTCCGGGCCGCCGAGGGCGTGGTCGCCGACCGTGAGGAGGGACGCGACAGCCTCGGCATCGTGATCGGTGGCTCGGGCAACGGCGAGCAGATCGCCGCGAACAAGGTCCAGGGGGTCCGGGCCGCGCTGGTCTGGAGCGAGGAGACGGCGGTGCTCGCCCGCGACCACAACGACGCCAACGTGATCTCCGTGGGCGGCCGCATGCACACCGTCGACGACCTCACCCGGTTCGTCGACGTGTTCCTGCACACGCCGTACAGCAACGGCGACCGCCACGACCGCCGGCTCGGCCAGATCGCGGACTACGAGAAGACCGGCAACCTCCCGCCGCTCCCGGAGTCGGCGCTGAAGTCGACGCCGTGAGCGGCCGGCATGCCTGAGGGGCACACCCTCCACCGGCTCGCCGCCACGCTCAGCGACCACTTCGCCGGCCGGCAGGTGGCGGTCTCCAGCCCCCAGGGACGCTTCGCCGCGGAGGCCGCCGCGCTCGACGGCGGCCTCCTCGAGGGTGCGGAGGCCTGGGGCAAGCACCTCTTCGTCGGCTTCGAGGGGGAGCGGTTCGTCCACGTCCACCTGGGGCTCTACGGCCGGCTCGACGTCCACGACGGCCCGGCGCCCGCACCCGTCGGCCAGGTCCGGATGCGGCTCGTCGCGCAGGACCCGCCGGAGCGGTCGTCGTACGCCGACCTGCGGGGTGCGACCAGGTGCGCGCTGGTCACCGACGTCGAGCGGAAGGCGGTCGTGGAGCGGCTCGGACCCGACCCGCTGCGCGCGGACGCCGACCCCGACGCCGCCTGGACCCGGGTCCGCCGCAGCCGCACCGCGATCGGGGCCCTGCTGATGGACCAGGGCGTCGTGGCCGGAGTCGGCAACGTCTACCGCGCGGAGGTGCTCTTCCGGCACCGGATCCACCCGCTCCGCCCGGGACGCACCTTGCGCCGCGGCCAGTGGGAGGCGATCTGGGCCGACCTCGTGGAGCTGATGGCAGACGGCGTCCGGCTGGGCCGGATCGACACCGTGCGCCCCGAACACACACCCGAGGCCATGGGGCGGGAACCGCGCCGCGACGACCACGGCGGTGAGGTGTACGTGTACCGTCGGCAGCAGCAGCCGTGCCACGTCTGCGGCGCCGAGGTCCGCACCGAGGTGCTCGCGGCGAGGAACTCCTTCTGGTGCCCCCGGTGTCAGCCGGCGTTCCGGTCTCGTGCGGCCGCGGCCCGACCCTGAACCCCCTCCCGTCAGCCGATTCCCCGCGCCCGCGCGCGGACCGACACTAAGGTGCCTCCTGTGGCCGCGACTTCGCACCTGGACAGGCTGACCCGCGTGAACCCGGGCCAGTTGAGCCGGCGTTGGACCCGCGGCTGGGTGCGGCTGAAGCAGTCGGAGTCGTCCTGGGTGCTCCTGATCGGCCTGTTCGCCGTCGTCCTCGGGGTCGGGTTCGTGCTGTGGGACGGGGTCTTCCCGGTCACCGCGCTGCTGCTCCCGATGGTGCTCGGCAACCAGGTGCTGGGCCCCCGGACGCTGCCGTGGGTGGTGGTCTTCACCCTGGGCGTGCTGGTGGTGGGTGTCGCCAGCAGCGAGGGGGCCCTCGACGGCCGGCGCATCGGCGGCATCGTGGTGGACTTCCTGGTCGGGCTGATCATCCTGGTGTCCTCGTTCCGGCGCTCCCGCCTCGGGGTGGCCGGGTCCCGGGGCGAGTCGATGCTGGTGGACCTGCGGGAACGGATCGCGCGACAGAGCCAGATCCCGGTGCTGCCCGCGGGCTGGTACGCCGAGGCGGTGATGCGCTCCGCGGGCGGCTCGTCGTTCGCCGGGGACTTCATCGTGGCCGCCACGTCACCGGACCGGCGCCAGCTGGAGGTGGCGGTCGTGGACGTGTCGGGGAAGGGCGAGCAGGCCGGGACCCGGTCGCTGCTGCTCTCCGGCTCCTTCGGCGGCCTGCTCGGTGCGCTGCCCCCGGACAACTTCCTGCCCGCCGCCAACGACTACCTGCTGCGACAGGACTGGAGCGAGGGCTTCGCCACCGCGGTCCATCTCTCCCTCGACCTGGAGACGGGCGACTTCGAGCTGCGCTCCGCGGGGCACCCGCCCGCGGTGCAGCTCCTCGCGGGGTCCGGGCGCTGGACGGTCCACGACACCGAGGGGCCGGTGCTGGGGCTGATGCCGCAGGCGACGTTCACCGTGTCCCAGGGCCGGCTCGGCCACGGCGACGCGCTGCTGATGTACACCGACGGGCTGGTGGAGACCCCCCAGCGCGACCTCGCCCAGGGCATCGACAAGATGCTCGGGCAGGGGGAGCGGCTGCTGCGGGCCGGCTTCGAGAACGGCGCCCACCGGCTGATCGACGAGATGGAGTCGCTGAACGACGACCGGGCACTGTTCCTGCTGCACCGGCGGTGAGGCGCGGGCCGCGGCCGGCCGACCGGTCGTAGGGCGCCCCGAGAGAGAACCAGCCCGAACCCCGGGCGAGGGTTCGGGCTGTCCGATGTCCTGGGACACCACACGGAGCGGATGACGGGAATCGAACCCGCGTAGCCAGTTTGGAAGACTGGGGCTCTACCATTGAGCTACATCCGCAGGGCGCACCCATGGTGCCACAGGACGAACCTCTGGTCCCAATCGGCTCATGCGCCTCGGCGGTCTGCGCCGGCAGGACGCGATTGGGGCGTGCCGCGGGTGGTCCACTAGACTCCGGTGGGTTCACCACCGGGGCGTAGCGTAGTGGCTAGCGCGCCTGCTTTGGGAGCAGGAGATCGCAGGTTCGAGTCCTGTCGCCCCGACCATGCTCAGCGACCTCGCGACGAGCGTGTCCGCCACCTGGCAACAAACTGTCACACACCTGAGGAGAAAGACCTGTGAAGAGCGCCGTCGAGACTCTGAGCCCGACCCGGACGAAGCTCACCGTCGAGGTGCCCTTCGAGGAGCTCAAGCCGAGCCTCGACGCGGCGTACAAGAAGATCGCCCAGCAGATCAACGTGCCGGGGTTCCGCAAGGGCAAGGTGCCCCCGATGGTCATCGACCGGCAGATCGGTCGCGGTCCGATCCTCGACGAGGCGATCAACGAGGCGCTCCCGAAGCTCTACGTCCAGGCGCTCCAGGACAACGACATCGAGCCACTGGCCCAGCCGGAGATCGACATCACCAAGCTCGAGGACAATGAGGTCCTCGAGTTCACCGCCGAGGTCGACGTCAAGCCGGAGATCACGCTCCCGGACCTGGAGGCCCTCGAGGTCGAGGTGGACTCCTTCGAGCTCAGCGACGAGGACGTCGACACCCAGGTCGGGACGCTCCGTGAGCGGTTCGCCACCCTCAACGAGGTGGACCGCGAGGCCGCCGAGGGCGACTTCGTGGTCATGGACCTGAAGGCGATGAAGGACGGCGAGGTCGTCGAGGGCGCCGAGGTCAGCGGGATGAGCTACCAGGTCGGGCGCGGGGGCATGCTCGACGGGCTCGACGAGGCCCTGACCGGGATGAAGGCCGGCGACGAGAAGACCTTCTCCTCCGAGCTCGTCGGCGGCGAGGTCGCCGGGATGCCGGTCGAGGTGGAGGTCAAGATCGGCGCGGTCAAGGAGCAGGAGCTGCCCGAGCTCGACGACGAGTTCGCCCAGACCGCCTCGGAGTTCGACACCGTGGACGAGCTGGTCGCCGACGTGCGCACCCGGCTCGAGCGCGGCAAGCGCCTGGAGCAGGCCTCCGCCGCCCGGGACGCCGTCCTGGAGAAGATCCTGGACATGGTGGAGATCCCGCTGCCGGACGGGCTCGTCGACCAGGAGCTCGAGGCCCGGCGCGAGAACGTCCAGCAGCAGCTGACGTACGCCGGCATGACCATGGACTCCTACCTCGAGTCCGAGGGCCAGACCCTCGAGGAGTTCGAGGCCGACCTCACCGAGCGCACCCGTGACGCCATCGCCGCGCAGTTCGTCCTCGACGAGGTGGCGAAGAAGGGGAACATCGGCGTCGACCAGCAGGAGCTGTCCGACCACATCTTCCGCCGCGCGCAGCAGTCCGGCCAGGACCCGAACGAGTTCGCCAAGCACATGGTCGAGCACAACCACATCCCGGAGATGGTCTCCGAGGTCGTGCGCGGCAAGGCGCTGGCCCTGATCGTCGAGGGCGCGAAGGTCGTCGACGACAAGGGTGAGCACGTCGAGCTGAAGAACCTCCGCCCCGACGGCAGCATCGGCGAGCCCGAGACCGAGGAGCCGGCCGCCGAGGGCGACACCGAGGACGACGCCGAGGAGCAGTCCGCCGACGCCTGAGCGTCGACCAGGGCATAGGCAGCGCGCCTGCCCCGGGACCTCGTCCGGCAGGCGCAGCTCTGTGAGGGACGACCCGCGAGGCGGCTCGGGCGTTGACGTACTCCCGGTACGCCCCGGAGACTGGCGCCCATGCCCGTGCCCCGGCCCACCGTCCGTGATCCGCGCGAGCGGCACGACGTCGGTGTGCTCGCCGCGGCCGCGCTGGCGGGGGAGTATGCCGAGCGCCTGCTCCTCGGCACGGTCCGAGACGTCCACCGTGCCGTGTCCGGGCGGGTCTTCGGGGTCACGCACCGCACGACGGCGGGGGCGTCGAGGGTCTCCCAGCTCGTGCACGACGGCATCTCCGGCGGCGTCTACGCGGGGCTCGGGCTCGGGCTCGGGGCCGCGACCGCCGGTCTCCGGGCGGCCGAACGACGGGGTCTCGGCCCGCGTCTGCAGGCTCGCCCGGCCGGCCGGCAGGTGCTCTGCGCGGTCAACGGCCTGATCGGCGACCGCCTCCGCGACGAGCGCCCGCAGCTCGCCATCGAGATGGCCGTGCGCCACCGGGGGTACGACGTCCCGCCGCGACGTTCCCACCTGCGCGAGGTGTTCCCCGCCGGGAACGGCGACCTGGTGGTGTTCCTCCACGGCCTCGGCGAGGGCGACGACGCCTGGAACCTCCGTCGTGGTGACCGGCGCGGCGGCACCTACGGCTCCCGGCTCTCCGAGGTCGGCTGGACACCGGTCTACCTCCGCGCGAACACCGGCCTGCCGATCGCCGAGAACGGCCGCACGCTGGCCGCCCTCCTCCAGCAGCTGGTCGAGGAGTGGCCGCGGCCGGTCCGCCGGATCGCCCTGGTAGGGCACTCGATGGGTGGCCTGGTCATGCGGGCGGCCTGTGCGCTGGCCGACCGGAGCGAGGGCGCGTCGCACTGGACCGACCGGGTGACCGACGTGGTGACCCTCGGCACCCCCCACCTCGGCGCGCCGCTGGAACGCGTGGTGCACGCCGGCTCCCGGTCCCTGGGTCTGCTGCCGGAGTCCGCGCCGTTCGGCCGGATCCTGGAGTACCGCAGCGTGGGCATCCTCGACCTGCGCCGCGGGCTCGCCGCCGACGTCCGGCAGCTC
Source organism: uncultured Actinomycetota bacterium (assembly GCA_963747975.1). GTDB lineage: Bacteria > Actinomycetota > Actinomycetes > Propionibacteriales > Nocardioidaceae > Nocardioides_C. Next base: position 302,509 of record CAVVHI010000003.1, on the reverse strand, counting down.
CCGCACGCCCGCTACCACCTCGTCGCCGCCACCCTCGCCGGCTCACCCCGGCACCCGGTGAGCGAGGTGCTCGGCGACCTGCTGGTGAGGTACCCGTCGGCGGTCGCCCGTCCCCGGCGCGGCAGCGCGATGTTCCCCGGCGCCGACGTGCTCCACGTCCCGGGCACCGACCACTTCGGCCTGCTCAACCACCCCCACGTCCACCAGGCGCTTCTTCGGTGGCTCGCGTGACTCCGCGCGGGGAACGCTCGTTGGACGCACCGCCACCCGCGCCATTAGAGAGGTCCTCATGAACCGACCCCTGCCCATCTCCGCCTCCGTCGACGTCGCCGCCGCTCCCGACGCGGTCTGGGAGGTGGTCTCCGACGTGCGCCGGATGGGCGAGTGGAGCCCCGAGTGCCGAAGGATCGTGGTCGTGGGGTCGCCGAAGGAGGGCGTCGGTACGACGTTCGTCGGCATCAACCGGCGCGGCTGGGCGGCGTGGCCGACCACGTCCCGGGTGGTCCGTCACGAGCCTGGTCGGGCGGTGGCGTGGCGGACCCGGGAGAGCGGGGCCACGTGGACCTACGAGCTGGCCCCCACGGCGTCCGGGACCAGGTTGACGGGGCGTCGCGAGCTACCGGCGTACACGCTCGGCACCAGGGTGATGGCGCCGCTGATCGGGGGCGCGCACGGCCACGACGAGGAGCTGGCCGACGGGATCCGGACGACGCTGGAACGGATCCGCGCCACGGTCGAGCGTGTGGCCGCCAGGCCGTAGCCACCGTCGCCGCGCCTGCGCAGTCTGCTCTCGGCGAACACCGGGGGATTCCCCGTGGAACTGTCCGGCCTTCCGGCTAGGGTCGGGGACGTGAACGAGACTCCCAGCCTGACCCCAGGTCCCCAGTCGAACGGTGGCGCCGCGTCGTACGGGCTCGACGACCACATCTACCAGCGTCTGCTCCGTGAGCGGATCGTCTTCCTCGGCTCGGAGGTGCGCGACCAGAACGCCAACGCGATCTGCGCGCAGATGCTCCTGCTCAACGCCGAGGACCCCGAGGCGGACATCTTCCTCTACATCAACAGCCCGGGTGGCTCGGTGGACGCCGGCATGGCGATCTACGACACGATGAACTACATCTCCAACGACGTGGCCACCGTCGGCATGGGCCTGGCCGCGTCGATGGGGCAGTTCCTGCTCTGCGCCGGCGCCCAGGGCAAGCGCTACGCCCTGCCGCACGCGCGGATCATGATGCACCAGCCGTCCGGCGGCATGGGCGGCTCGGCCGCGGACATCAAGATCCAGGCGCAGCAGTCGATGTACATCAAGGAAGTGCTGTTCAAGCTCATCAGCGAGCACACCGGCCAGCCGCTCGAGCAGGTCGAGAAGGACGCCGACCGCGACCGCTGGTTCACCGCGGAGCAGGCGCGCGACTACGGCTTCATCGACAAGGTCGTCGCCAGCGCCGGCCAGGTCGCCGAGCAGGGCCGTCCCGCGGCCAAGAACTGACCAGGAGCAGGAGCGGACACATGACCAGCAGCCACGTCCCCGGTCTCGAGGGTCGCGCCGACGACCTCGTCTCACCGAAGATGAACTACTACATCCCGCAGTGGGAGGAGCGGACGTCGTACGGCGTCCGCCGGATCGACCCCTACACCAAGCTGTTCGAGGACCGGATCATCTTCCTCGGGGTGCCGATCTCCGACGACATCGCCAACGCCGTGATGTCGCAGCTGCTCGTGCTGGAGTCGATGGACCCCGACCGCGACATCCAGATCTACATCAACTCACCCGGCGGCTCGTTCACGGCCCTGACCGCGATCTACGACACGATGCGGTTCGTCAAGCCCGACATCCAGACGGTGTGCCTGGGGCAGGCCGCCTCGGCCGCCGCGATCCTGCTCGCCGCCGGCGCGCCGGGCAAGCGGCTCGCGCTGCCGAACAGCCGGATCCTCATCCACCAGCCCTACACCGAGGGCACCTACGGCCAGACCTCCGACATCGAGATCCAGGCCAACGAGATCCTGCGCATGCGCGACCTGCTCGAGTCGATGATCGCCGAGCACACCGGCAAGGACAAGGACATGGTCAGCCGCGACATCGACCGCGACAAGATCCTGACCGCGGAGGCCGCGATCGACTACGGCCTCATCGACTCGATCCTCGAGTCCCGCAAGGCCGCGCTCGGCGTCGGCCACGGCGCGGGGCGCTAGTCGCACCGGTCGGGCGGCCACGGCTCGTCGGCCGTCCGACCATCGGCGCCGATCCTCGTGTCCCTGTCCCATTCGGGGGCGCGACGGGGTACCGTCGAGGCAGTAGCAGAAGCGTGAAGAACCAGCCGGTGCAGCAGGATCCGCCGGCTCGAACCGTGAGGAGACGTCGCCTGTGGCACGCATCGGTGACGGCGGAGACCTGCTGAAGTGCTCGTTCTGCGGGAAGAGCCAGAAGCAGGTCAAGAAGCTGATAGCAGGACCTGGCGTCTACATCTGCGACGAGTGCATCGACCTGTGCAACGAGATCATCGAGGAGGAGCTCAGCGAGGGCTCCGAGGTCGGTCTCGAGGAGCTCCCCAAGCCGCGGGAGATCTTCGAGTTCCTCAACTCCTACGTGATCGGCCAGGAGGGTGCCAAGAAGGCCCTCGCGGTGGCCGTCTACAACCACTACAAGCGGGTCCAGGCCGGGGTCGCCACGGGGCGCCACGCCAAGGAGGACGCCGTCGAGCTGGCGAAGTCCAACATCCTGGTCATCGGCCCCACCGGCTGCGGCAAGACCTACCTCGCCCAGACGCTGGCCCGGATGCTCAACGTGCCGTTCGCCATCGCCGACGCCACCGCGCTGACCGAGGCCGGCTACGTCGGTGAGGACGTCGAGAACATCCTGCTCAAGCTGATCCAGGCCGCCGACTACGACGTCAAGAAGGCCGAGACCGGCATCATCTACATCGACGAGATCGACAAGGTCGCGCGCAAGGCGGAGAACCCGTCGATCACCCGCGACGTCTCCGGTGAGGGCGTCCAGCAGGCGCTGCTGAAGATCCTCGAGGGCACGACCGCCTCGGTCCCGCCGCAGGGCGGCCGCAAGCACCCGCACCAGGAGTTCATCCAGATCGACACGACGAACATCCTGTTCATCGTCGGTGGCGCCTTCGCGGGCCTGGAGCACATCATCGAGCAGCGCATCGGCAAGAAGACGCTCGGCTTCGGCGCGAACCTCCTGTCCAAGGAGGAGCGCGACATGGAGCAGATCTTCTCCGAGGTGATGCCCGAGGACCTGATGAAGTTCGGGCTGATCCCGGAGTTCATCGGCCGGCTCCCGGTCATCGCGACGGTGGAGAAGCTCAACCGCGAGGCACTCGTGGCGATCCTGACGCAGCCCCGCAACGCCCTGGTGAAGCAGTACCAGAAGCTCTTCGAGCTCGACGGCGTGGAGCTCGAGTTCAGCGCGGACGCGGTCGACGCGGTCGCGGACCTGGCGATGGTGCGCGGCACCGGTGCGCGCGGTCTGCGGGCGATCATCGAGGAGGTCCTCATGCACGTCATGTACGACGTGCCCTCGCGGGAGGACGTGGCCAAGGTCGTCGTCACCGGCGAGGTCGTGAGCGACAACGTCAACCCCACCTTGATCCCGCGGCAGCCGGAGTCGAAGAAGAAGAAGTCCGCCTGAGCCAGGCCCCGCCGCTGCGGGGCCAGGGACCGGCCTCGGCCGGTCGATGGCGGCTGCTGTGACGGAGGTTATGTCCCGGTTCCGCGGTTTTCGGGACGCGCGGGTGCGCAGCAGTCACCATGGACGGGTCAGTACCGAGGCATCGTGTCCACGTGCCTCCTGTCTCGTCTCGGGAGATGCCGGCCGTGAGCACCCAACACCGCAAGCCTGTGCTTGCCTTCGTGGTGCTCGCGCTCGCCGCGGTCCTGGTCATCGGGGCGCAGCAGGCCGACGCCCGGGGTGGGCGTCTCCTCGCCGGCACGACCGGTGCAGGGGTCCACGTCCAGGGCACCCTGTCCACGCCCGAGCCGACACTGGACGCGCGTGAATCCCAACGTCTCGCCGACCTCGCTCCCGCGTTCGTCTCCGTGCGGGAGAAGGCCGGGCACGCGGGCACCCGGACGGTGGCTGCCGAGGCGCAGCGCGAGGCCCGTGAGGCACGGCCCGCAGGCACCCGGACGGTGGCCGCCTCGGGCACGCAGTCGACCCGGGCGAGGACCGCTCGTGCCGGCGCAGCGACCCGCAGCGCACCGGTGTCGGGCCGGCCGGCCGTAACACCGGGACGCTCGGCGACGTCTTCGAAGGCCGGCCCGCGGACGGCGGGGCGGTCCGGGCCGACGCACCCGAAGTCGCGGGCACACCGGCCGGCGTGGGCCGGGCAGCGGGGAGGACCTGGCCGGTCCGCCGCGCCCCAGCGACCCTCCCGGCCGGCGACGTCCCGGGGCCGTGCGGCCGCGGCGCCGCGAGCCACCGGCGTACGCCCCTCGACGCGGGGCCACCGCGGAGGTCGCGGCCGGCACTGACGGCACCGACGGCACCGACGGCACCGGCCTTGGCCGCACGGTCGCCGGTTGCGCTTGGATAACGGTCGTTCGCGCACGACGGGGCGTCGTTAGAGTCGCCGGGTGACCTCGCCGCCGCCGCTGACGCCCCTGCACCTGCCCGACCGCGACGCCGACTGGGAGGGCTGGTTCGCCGCGCGTTGCGACGGTGAGCTGGACCGCGCCCGCGACCACGTGGGGCGGCTGAAGGCGACCGCACCCGACGACGCGCGCGCGGCTCTCGCGCTGTGGAACGAGGTCAACCTCGCCCTGGGCAACGCGTTCGCGGTGTCCTCCCTGATGGCGCAGGTGCACCCCGACGAGGCGGTGCGGACCCGCGCCGAGCGAGGGGAGCAGGAGGCACACCGGCTGCTCACCGAGATCGGGCTGGACCGCAGGCTGTACGACGTCCTGGCCGCGGTCGACCCGCGCGTGCTCGACGAGCAGGGCAACCGTGTCCTCGACCTGTCGCTGCGCGACTTCCGCCGGGCCGGCGTCGACCAGGACGACGACGTCCGCGAGCGGATCCGCGCCCTCGCCGAGCGGCAGACCGAGATCTCCCAGGAGTTCTCCAAGAACATCCGCGACGACGTGCGCAGCATCGCCCTCGCGCCCGAACGGCTGGCCGGCCTGCCGGCGGACTACGTCGAGAAGCACGCCGCGGACCCGGACGGGCTGGTACGGATCACCACCGACTACCCGGACTACCTGCCCTTCATGACGTTCGGCCGCGACCGGCAGGCACGGGCCGCGCTGATCGGGGCCTTCCTGAACCGGGCGTGGCCGCAGAACGAGCCGCTGCTGCACGAGATGCTCCGGCTCCGCGACGAGCAGGCCCGGCTGCTCGGCTACCCGGACTGGCCGAGCTTCGACGCCGAGGTCAAGATGATCGGCAAGGGCGACGCGATCCCGGAGTTCATCGACCGGATCGCCGAGGTCTCCGAGAGGTCCGCCCGCCGCGACTACGACGTGCTCCTGGCACGCCTGCGCCAGGACCACCCCGACGCCACGTCGGTCGACAGCACCGACAAGGCGTTCTACCGCGAGGCGATCCGCAAGGAGCGGTTCGACGTCGACGCCCAGCACGTGCGGGAGTACTTCGACTTCGCGAAGGTGCGCGCCGGACTTCTCGAGGCGACCGGACGGCTGTTCGGCCTGGAGTACTCCGAGGTGCCCGACGCGCCGCGCTGGCACGACGACGTCGCGGTGTACGACGTCGCGCTCGACGGGGCGAAGCTGGGCCGGATCTACCTCGACCTGCACCCCCGGGCGGGCAAGTACAAGCACGCCGCCCAGTTCGACCTGGTCCCCGGCATCCGGGAGCGCCAGCTCGCCGAGGGGGTGCTGGTGTGCAACTTCTCCCGGGGACTGATGGAGCACGACGAGGTGGTGACGCTGTTCCACGAGTTCGGCCACCTCGTGCACCACGTGCTCGCGGGCCGGCACGCCTGGGCCCGGTTCTCCGGTGTCGCCACCGAGTGGGACTTCGTCGAGGCTCCCTCCCAGATGCTGGAGGAGTGGGCCTGGGACGCCGACGTGCTGCAGACCTTCGCCACGAACGCCGCCGGGGAGCCGATCCCGGCCGGGCTGGTGGAGAAGATGCGCCGGGCCGAGGAGTTCGGGAAGGGGTTCGACGCGCGGACCCAGATGTTCTACGCCGCGCTGTCCTACCACGCCCACCACCGCGTCCCCGAGGACAGCACCGCCCTCGTGCGGGAGGTGCAGGACAGGTACGACCTCTTCGGCTACGTGTCCGACACGCACTTCCAGGCGTCCTTCGGGCACCTCAGCGGCTACACCTCGGGCTACTACACCTACATGTGGAGCCTGGTCATCGCCAAGGACCTGTTCTCCGCGTTCGACGAGGCCAACCTGTTCGACCCGGAGGTGGCCCACCGGTACCGCGACCGGATCCTCGCCGCCGGCGGCTCGAAGGACGCCGCCGGCCTGGTCGAGGACTTCCTCGGCCGTCCCTACACCTTCGACGCCTTCGAGGCCTGGCTGAACAGGACCTGACCGGCTGCGGCGAACCACCCGGCCGGGGCGCGCCGCGCGGCTACGCTGCTGAGCATGGCCAAGTCGCGCGAGACCCACCCCGACGGCGCCGACCAGGGGCTGCCCCGGCGGGTCTACGACGCGGAGCTGTACCGGCTGCAGTCCGAGCTGGTGAGGATGCAGGAGTGGGTCAAGGCCGAGCGCCAGCGCGTCGTCGTGGTCTTCGAGGGCAGGGACGCCGCGGGCAAGGGCGGAACGATCAAGCGGATCACCCAGTACCTCAGCCCCCGCGTCGCCCGGATCGTCGCGCTGCCGGCGCCCACGGAGCGCGAGCGGGGGCAGTGGTACTTCCAGCGCTACATCGAGCAGCTGCCCAGCGCCGGTGAGCTCGTGCTGTTCGACCGGTCCTGGTACAACCGCGCGGGCGTGGAGAAGGTGATGGGCTTCTGCACCCCGACGGAGTACCGCCGCTTCCTGCACCAGTGCCCGATCTTCGAGCGGCTCCTCGTCGAGGACGGGGTCCTGCTGCGGAAGTACTGGTTCTCGGTGAGCGACCAGGAGCAGCAGCGGCGGTTCCGGTCACGACTGGAGGACCCGATGCGGCAGTGGAAGCTCTCGCCGATGGACCTCGAGTCGATCACCCGCTGGGAGGACTACTCCCGGGCCAAGGACGAGATGATGGTCCACACCGACATCCCCGAGGCGCCGTGGTACGTCGTGGAGAGCGACGCGAAGAAGCGCGCCCGGCTCAACATGATGGCGCACCTGCTCTCGACGATCCCGTACGTCGAGGTGCCGCCGCCGGCTCTCGCGCTCCCGGCACGGCCGCGGCCGAAGGGCTACGAGCGGCCGCCACGCGAGCACGCGACGTACGTGCCCGACCACTGCGCCTCGTTGACCGGGGGCTGAGGTCGCTCAGGCCTCCGGCTGCGGCGCGACGACGGCGTCCACGGCGATCTCCCCACCGCCGGCGGTGAAGGTCATGTCCCCGGTGACGTTCCCGGCGGCGCGCAGGTCGTCCGCGGCCTGCTGGGCCAGCGCGATGTCCTCGGCCGGGCCGGTGACCGTGACCGAGGAGAGCTCGGCACGCATCTTCACCTTCGCCTGCGACTTCGCGCCGCGGATGCCGGTGAGCACCGTGGCCACGGCGGAGAGCATCGCCGGGCTGCTGGCGGAGGCCGCACCCAGGTCGGCGGCGGTGGGCCAGGAGGACCGGTGGATGGAACCCTCCCGCCACCACGACCAGACCTCCTCGGTCACGTAGGGCAGGAACGGCGCCAGCAGGCGGAGCTGGACGTCCAGGGCGAGGGCGAGGGCGGCCTTGGCGGAGGCCGCGGGCTCGTCCCCGCGTCCGCCGTACGCCCGCTCCTTGACCAGCTCGAGGTAGTCGTCGCAGAACTCCCAGAAGAACTTCTCCGTGACCTCCAGCGCGGTGCTGTAGTCGTAGGCCTCCAGCGCCTCGGTGGTCCGGGCGACGACGAGGGAGAGGCCGCCGAGCATCGCGGCGTCCACGGGAGCGCTCACCGCCGCCGGCGTGAGGTCGACCGCCCCGAGGCCGAGGACGAACTTCGACGCGTTGAGCACCTTCATCGCCAGCCGGCGGCCGACCTTCATCTGGGTCTCGTCGAAGGGGGAGTCGGCCCCCGGCCGGGCCAGCGCGGCCCGCCAGCGGACCGCGTCGGCGCCGTACTTGTCGAGGATGTCGGTGGGAACGACCACGTTGCCCTTGGACTTGCTCATCTTCTTGCGGTCGGGGTCGACCACGAAGCCGGAGATCGCGGTGTTCCGCCACGGCACCATGCCGTTCTCGTGGTGGGCCCGGACCACCGTGGCGAACAGCCAGGTGCGGATGATGTCGTGCGCCTGCGGCCGCAGGTCCATCGGGAAGGTGCGCTCGAACAGGTCCTTGTCGCGCTCCCAGCCGGTGACGATCTGCGGCGACAGCGACGAGGTGGCCCAGGTGTCCATGACGTCGGGGTCGCCGAGGAAGCCGCCGGGCTTGCCGCGCTGGTCCTCGTCGTAGCCGCGCGGGGCCTCGGCGGACGGGTCGACCGGCAGCTCGGCCTCCGAGGGCATCAACGGGTGGTCGTAGTCGGGCTCACCGTCCTCGTCGAGCGGGTACCACACCGGGAAGGGGATCCCGAAGAACCGCTGCCGGGAGACCAGCCAGTCCCCGTTGAGGCCCTCGACCCAGTTGGTGTAGCGGTGCTTCATGTAGTCGGGGTGCCAGGTGATCTCGTCGGCCCGCTCGATCAGCTCCTGCCGGAGCTCGAGGTCGCGGCCGCCGTTGCGGATGTACCACTGGCGCGTGGAGACGATCTCGAGCGGCTTGTCACCCTTCTCGTAGAAGTTCGCCATCCGCTGGGTCGGCTTGGGCTCGCCCTCGAGGTCACCGGACTCGCGCAGCTTCTCCACCATGGCCTCGCGGGCGCTGAAGGTGGTCTTGCCGGCCAGGTCGGCGTAGGCGTCGGCCGCCTGCTCCAGCCACGGCGGGGTGTCGCGGTGCAGCCGGCCGTCGCGGCCGATCACCGTGCGGACCGGCAGCTGCAGCTCGCGCCACCACTGCACGTCGGTCAGGTCGCCGAAGGTGCAGCACATCGCGATGCCGGCGCCCTTGTCGGGCTCGGCGGCCTCGTGGGAGAGCACCGGCAGCTCGACGCCGAAGACCGGCGAGGTGACCGTGCTGCCGAACAGGTCGCGGTACCGCTCGTCGTCGGGGTGCGCGATCAGCGCCACGCACGCCGGGATCAGCTCGGGGCGGGTGGTCTCGATGTGGACCGGCTCGCCGTCGGGCCGGTGGAACGCGACGCGGTGGTAGGCGCCGGGGTACTCCCGCGCCTCGAGCTCGGCCTGTGCCACCGCGGTCTGGAACGTGACGTCCCACAGCGTCGGGGCGTCGGTGGAGTAGGCCTCGCCCCGGGCGTAGTTGCGCAGGAACGCGCGCTGGCTCGCGACCCGCGACTCCTCGCCGATGGTGGTGTAGGTCTGGGTCCAGTCCACGGACAGGCCGACCTTGCGCCACAGCGCCTCGAAGGTCTGCTCGTCCTCGACGACGAGCTGCTCGCACAGGTCGATGAAGTTCTGCCGGCTGACCGGGACCTGCTTCTTCGGGTCCGGCTTCTCCGGAGGAGTGAAGTCGTCGTCGTGCGGGAGCGACGGGTCGCAGCGGACGCCGAAGTAGTTCTGCACCCGGCGCTCGGTGGGCAGGCCGTTGTCGTCCCAGCCCATCGGGTAGAAGACCTCCTTGCCGCGCATCCGCTGGAACCGCGCGACGAGGTCGGTGTGGGTGTAGGAGAAGACGTGCCCGACGTGCAGGGAACCCGACACCGTCGGCGGGGGAGTGTCGATCGAGTAGATCTCCTCCCGGCTCCGGGACCGGTCGAAGCGGTAGGTGCCGTCGGCCTCCCACCGCTGGACCCACTTGTCCTCCAGGCCCTCGAGCGCAGGCCGGTCGGGTACGACGACCGAGCGGCCGCTGGTCGCGTCGGTGGTCTCTCCGGTCTGCGGGGGCGTGGGGTTGTTGTCCATGGTCCGAGATCTTACGGGTGCGCCTCCGCGCGGGGCGAACGGCTTCCGAGGCGTACGACGGGCGTGGTGGACGCCGTGCGAGCGACCTGGTGGACGCGGTGATGGACGTGGCGGGAGGGGGTGGCCGGCGCCCTGCGACGGACCGCGGGTCGACGTACCCTGCGTAGACTCGCAGGGCGATGTCCGAGACCCCCGCCGCCCCCGAGACCTACCCCGACGTCGAGCGCGCGCTGCTCGCCCGGTGGCCCGAGAGCAGGCTCGACCCGACGCTGGAGCGCGTCGAGTCGTTGATGCACCTGCTCGGCGACCCGCAGCACACGTACCCGGTCGTGCACCTGACCGGGACGAACGGCAAGACCAGCACCGCCCGGATGGTCGACGCGCTGCTGCGTGCGTTGGGGCTGCGCACCGGGCGGTTCACCAGCCCGCACGTGGAGTCGATGACGGAGCGGGTCTCGCTGGACGGCGAGCCGGTGACCGAGCAGGTGTTCGTCGAGGCCTACCAGGAGGTCGCGCCGTACGCCGCGCTGGTCGACGCCGAGGGCGAGCACCCGCTGTCGTTCTTCGAGACCGTGGTCGGCCTGGCCTACGCCGCGTTCGCCGACGCCCCGGTCGACGCCGCGGTCGTCGAGGTCGGCATGGGCGGCACCTGGGACGCCACCAACGTGGTGGACGCGAAGGTCGCGGTGATCACGCCGATCAGCGTCGACCACGCGAAGTACCTCGGCGAGCGGCCCGAGGACATCGCGCTGGAGAAGGCCGGGATCATCAAGCCGGGCTCCGTCGCGGTGGTCGCCGAGCAGCTGCCGCCGGTGATGGAGGTGCTGCTCGAGCGGGCCGCGGAGGTCGGCGCCACGGTGCTGCGCGAGGGCGTCGACTTCGGTGTCGTGCACCGGGTGCCCGCGGTCGGCGGACAGATGCTGCGGCTGCAGGGGCTCCGCGCCGAGTACGACGAGGTCTTCCTCCCGCTCTACGGCGCCCACCAGGGCCAGAACGCAGCCCTGGCCCTCGCCACGGTCGAGGCGTTCGCCGGCGGCTCGGAGGCGCTCGACGCGGAGATCGTCCACGAGGCCTTCGGGCAGGTCACCTCACCGGGCCGGCTGGAGATCATCCGCCGCAGCCCCACCGTGCTGCTGGACGCGGCCCACAACCCGCACGGCGCCCGGGCGGCCGCCGCAGCGCTGGAGGACTCCTTCACGTTCAACCCGCTGGTCGGTGTCGTCGGGGTCATGGCCGACAAGGACGCCGAGGGGCTGCTCATCGAGCTCGAGGGCAGCTTCGCCGAGGTCGTGTGCACCCAGAACTCCACGCCGCGGGCGATGCCCGCCGAGGAGCTCGCCGAGGTGGCCCGCGGCATCTTCGGCCCCGACCGGGTGCACGTGGCCCGCCGCCTCGACGACGCGATCGAGCAGGCCGCGACGCTCGCGGAGACCCAGGGCGTCTACGGTTCCGGCGGCGTGCTGGTGACCGGCTCGGTGATCACCGCGGGGGAGGCGCGCACCATGCTGAAGCCGCGGGACGTCGCCTCCCGTGCCGCGCAGGCCCGCGAGGACCTGTCGTGAGGTCGGCGCAGCGCCAGCTGTCGGCGACGATGCTGGCCCTGCAGGCGGTCGTCCTCGGTCTCACCACGCCCGTGATGATCAGCGTCGCCGAGGTCCCCGTCGCCGCGGCGCTCGGGGTCGGTCTGGGGCTCGCCGTCGCCTGTGTCGTCGTGGCGGGGATGCTCCGCCGGTCCTGGGCCTACTACCTGGGCTGGCTCATCCAGGTGGCCTCGGTCGTCCTGGGCGTCGTCGTACCCATCATGTTCGTGCTCGGCGCGGTCTTCCTCGCGCTGTGGGCCGGCGCGTACTTCGTCGGGGCGAAGATCGACCGCGAGCGCGCCGAGCGGGAGGTGCTCGAGCGGGAGTGGGCGGCCGAGCACGGGTCCGCCGGACCGGGATCCGGTTCGGCGGATCCCGCGTCGGACGAGGCGTCACCCGCGACCGATGAGCGGCGTCTGTCCGAGGGGTGAGACGGACGGCGGCATCGGTCGCCGTTACCGCCCTCGATAGGGTGCCCCCATGTCTCAGCGCACTCTGGTCCTGCTCAAGCCCGACGCCGTCCGCCGCGGGCTGGTCGGCGACATCCTCGGCCGGTTCGAGGCCAAGGGGCTCTCGCTCGTGGCCATGGAGCTGCGCACCATCGACGCCGCGAAGGCGGACGAGCACTACGCCGAGCACGTGGAGCGCGACTTCTACCCGCCGCTGCGGGAGTTCGTGACCTCCGGCCCGCTGGTGGCCGCCGTGCTCGAGGGCGACGAGGCCGTGGACGTGGTCCGCGCGATCAACGGCGCCACCGACGGCCGGAAGGCCGCCCCCGGCACCATCCGGGGCGACCTCTCGCTGTCGAACCGGGAGAACCTCGTCCACGGCTCCGACTCGCCGGAGTCCGCCGAGCGCGAGATCGAGATCTGGTTCCCCGGCCTCTGAGCCTCTGACTGCCGGCGCGCGGCTGCGACGCAGAGTGGTCATCAACTGCACCCCGCCGACGCAGAGTGGTCACCAACTGCAATTTTTGACCGCAGAATGTGCAGTTTGCGCCCACTCCGCTTGGCTGCCTGTGGCCCGCCGCGCCCACGCCGCGTGTCCTGCCGGGTTCCAAACGCCTCCGCTCTTAGGCTTTGCGCACGGGTCGACGCGAGGGTTCGTCGTACCCCTGTGTGCGGGAGACCAGAGGGCGGGACACGATGTCGAACAGCTTCATCGGCAGGGACATGGCTGTCGACCTCGGCACCGCCAACACCCTGGTGTACGTCCGAGGCAGGGGCGTCCTCCTCGACGAGCCGAGCGTCGTCGCGCTGAACGCCACGACCGGCGAGATCCTCGCCGTCGGCCACGAGGCGAAGCGGATGATCGGCCGCACTCCCGACAACATCACCGCGATCCGGCCGCTGCAGGACGGCGTGATCGCCGACTTCGACTCCACCGAGCAGATGCTGCGGTTCTTCATCCAGCAGGTGCACCGCCGCCGCTACTTCGCCAAGCCCCGCCTGGTGATCTGCGTGCCGAGCGGCATCACGGCCGTTGAGCAGCGGGCAGTGAAGGAGGCCGGCTACCAGGCCGGCGCCCGGCGGGTCTACATCATCGAGGAGCCGATGGCGGCCGCGATCGGCGCGAGCCTGCCGGTGCACGAGGCGACCGGGAACATGGTCGTCGACATCGGCGGGGGTACGACGGAGGTCGCGGTCATCTCGCTCGGGGGCATCGTGACCAGCCTGTCGATCCGCACCGCGGGGGACGACCTCGACCAGGCGATCATCGCGTGGATGAAGAAGGAGTACTCCCTGATGCTGGGGGAGCGCACCGCCGAGGAGATCAAGATGAGCCTCGGGTCGGCGTTCCCGCTGCCGCAGGAGCCCGAGGCCGAGGTCCGCGGCCGGGACATGGTCTCCGGGCTGCCGAAGACCGTCGTGGTCTCCAGCGCCGAGGTCCGCCACGCCCTCGAGGAGCCGCTGAACGACATCGTCGACGCGGTGCGGGCCACCCTCGACCAGACCCCGCCCGAGCTGGCCGGCGACATCATGGACCGCGGGCTGGTGCTCACCGGCGGCGGCGCGCTGCTGCGCGGCCTCGACGAGCGGATGCGCCACGAGACCGGCATGCCCGTCCACGTGGCCGAGGACCCGCTGCACTCGGTCGCCATGGGCGCCGGGAAGTGCGTCGAGGAGTTCGAGGCGCTCCAGCAGGTCCTCGTCTCCGAGCCCCGGCGACGGTAGGGGCCCGCTGACATGGCGATGCGTGACAAGCATCAGCGGCCCTCCCGCGGCGTGCTCGTGCTCCTGCTGCTCGCGAGCTTCACCCTGATCACCCTCGACGCGCGCGGTGGGGACGACTCCCCGGTCGGCCCGCTGCGCGCCGCCGCCGGGAACGTCTTCGGCCCGGTGGAGGAGATGACCGCTACCGTGGCACGTCCCTTCCAGGCGGTGCCGGAGTTCTTCACCACCACGGGTTCGCTGCGCGACGAGATGCGCCGGCTCGAGGCGGAGAACGCCAACCTGCGCAGCCGGCTCGCTACCTCCGAGGTGGCCCGGCAGCGGGCCGCGGAGCTCGACGGGCTGCTGCAGAGCGCCGGCGACACCGGCTACGCGCTCGTCCCGGCCCAGGTCGTCGCCCACGGTCCCGCGCAGTCGTTCTCCAGGACCGTGACCATCGACGCCGGCACCTCCTCGGGCGTCCAGGCCGACATGACCGTGCTCAACAACGACGGGCTCGTCGGACGCGTGGTCCGCGCCGACCGCTCGACGGCCACCGTGCTCCTGATCGTCGACCGCGACTCCGTGGTGGGCGGCCGCCTGGGCTCCAACATGGAGGTCGGCTTCCTCCGCGGACGCGGCCAGGTCGGCGACCAGGGGCGCCTCGACCTCGACCTGGTCGACAACGCGGTCACCCCGGGACGGGACGACGTGGTCGTGACCTGGGGGTCGCAGAACGGTGCGCCGTACGTCGCCGGCATCCCGATCGGCCGGGTCATGTCGGTCTACAGCAGCCCCCGTGAGCTCTCCAAGCGTGCGGTGATCGCGCCGTTCGTGGACTTCTCCGCGCTCGACCTGGTCGGCGTCGTCGTCCGCGCCGACACGCAGGGCGACCGGACCGTGCTCAAGGCGGAGGAGGGCCGCTGATGGCCGCCTCCCGCGCGCTCGTGCTGGCCCTGGTCGTCACCCTCGCCGTGACGCTCCAGGTCGCACTGTTCCCCTACGTCGCCTACGCGGGCGTGGTGCCCAACCTCGCGCTGCTGGTCGTGGTCGCCGCCGCGCTGGTCCGCGGTCCCGAGTTCGCCGCCGTCATCGGCTTCCTCTCCGGGTTGGCGATCGACCTCGCGCCGCCGGCCGACCACGTCGCCGGACGGTGGGCGCTCGCACTCGTCGTGGTCGGCTACCTCGCCGGCCGGGTCCGCCAGGACGCCCGGACCTCCACGCTCGCTGCCGTGGTCACCGTCGCCGCGTCGTCGTTCGTCGGCACCTCGATCTTCGCGCTGAGCGGGATGGTCCTCGCCGACCCGGCCATGACCGCGACCGAGGCGCTCGCGGTCATCCCCGCAGCCGTCGGGTACGACGTCCTCCTGACGCCGTTCGTGCTGCCGTTGATGATGCGGCTGTTCCGGCGGCTCCAGCCCCACCAGGTGGCCTACTGATGCCCGGCCGGGTCCGGGCGACGTCACGGCGGCGGAGCACCCTGCGTCTGGTCGTGGTGCAGGCGGTCGTGCTCTCCCTGTTCGTGACGCTGTTCGCACGGCTGTGGTACCTCCAGGTCCTCGGCGGCGAGGCCTACCAGGCCCAGGCCGCGGAGCAGTCGGTCCGAGAGATCGTCGTCCAGCCCGCGCGGGGCCTGATCGTGGACGACATGGGCCGCCCGCTCGTGGCCAACCGCACCTCCTGGGTGGTGTCGGTGGACCGGACCCTGCTGCGGAAGATGGACGCCGACCAGCAGGAGGCGTTGCTGCGGCGGGTGGCACGCACCGTCGGGTCGTCGTACCAGGACGTCGCGGCGCGCACCCTGCTGTGCGGGGAGCCCGACTCGGTGAGCGGGCTGTGCTGGAACGGCTCGCCGTACCAGCCGGTGCCCGTCGCCGAGGACGTCCCGCAGGAGACGGCGGTGTCCATCCTCGAGCAGAGCGAGGACTTCCCGGCCGTGCTCGCGGAGTCGGTCAGCGTCCGGGCCTACCCCTCGCCGTACGGCATCAACGCCGCGCACCTGCTCGGCTACCTCAGCCCGATCACCGAGGACGAGCTCGACGAGGCGGAGGAGGAGGGAGACGCCTCCGTCCACGGCGCTTCGGTCGTCGGCCGCGCGGGGGTGGAGAAGCAGTACGACGAGTACCTGCGGGGGTTCCCCGGCTACAAGCGGGTCGCCGTGGACAGCATGGGCCGTGTGCTCGGTGACTCCGGAGAGGTCGAGGGACGCGCCGGCGACACCCTGGTGACCTCGATCGACGCCCGCGTGCAGGCGGTCGTCGAGCAGCAGCTCGAGCAGACCATCACGACCGCCCGGCAGACCACCGACCCGGTCACCGGCCGCAAGTACGTCGCCGACTCCGGCGCCGCGGTGGTCCTCGACGTCACCAACGGCCGGGTCGTCGCGATGGCCGGATACCCCACCTACGACCCGGGAGTGTGGGTCGGCGGGATCAGCAACAAGCAGCTCGCCCGGCTCTACTCCGACGAGGCCGGCACGCCGCTGCTGTTCCGGGCGACCCAGGGGCAGTTCGCCCCCGGCTCGACCTGGAAGCCGTTCATGACCGCCGGCGCGCTGGAGAACGGCTACAGCCAGGACACCCAACTGGCCTGCTCGTCGTCGTTCACCGTCGGGAACCGGGCGTTCAAGAACTACGAGTCCGGCGCCTACGGCAACATCGGCTTCGACCGGGCCCTGGAGGTGTCCTGCAACACCTTCTTCTACCGGATCGGTTACGGCTTCTGGCAGAAGTTCGGCACCGACGTCGACGACGTCGAGGCGCGCGACCCGCTGGTGAGCATGGCCAAGCTGTTCGGGTTCGGCGCCGAGACCGGCATCGACATCCCCGGCGAGGCCGGCGGCCGGATCGCCGACCGGCAGTGGAAGCGCGACTACTACGAGGCCAACAAGGACTACTACTGCCGGATCGGCAAGCAGGACGGCAACGACTTCCTGCACCGGTTCGCACGCGAGTTCTGCGTGGAGGGCTTCGCCTACCGCGCCGGCGACGCCGTCAACTTCTCCATCGGGCAGGGCGACACCATCGTCACGCCGCTGCAGCTGGCCCGCGGCTACGCCGCCATCGCCAACGGCGGCACGCTGTGGGAGCCGCGGGTCGGCAAGGCCGTGGTGGGCCCGCACGGCAACGTGATCGAGGAGATCGAGCCCAAGAAGGCCGGCTCGGTCAAGGTCGCCAAGCGGCACCTGCGCTACATCGACCAGGCGCTGGGCGGGGTCTCGGCCCGAGGCACGATGTCCTGGCGGCTGATCGGTTTCCCGCTCGACAAGGTCAAGATCCGGTCCAAGACCGGGTCGGCCGAGGTCTACGGCAAGCAGAGCACCTCCTGGGTCGCGTCGTACGACGACCGCTACGCCGTGGTGATGATGGTCTCCCAGGGCGGCACCGGCTCCGGCACCTCAGGTCCGGCCGTCCGCAGGATCTGGGAGACCTTGTACGGCGTGCGCGGTGACCGGGTACTCCCGGCGAAGGCGGCGATTCCGGACGCGACCCCGCCGGAGGGTCTTCCGGTCTTCGCCGAGGACGGCGAGATCCTGCCTCCCGCCCGGACGAGGAGGACGCGTCGATGACGATGACGGCCCCCGGCCGCACCCGGCATGCGCGCGTGGACGTCGCCGGTCGCACGAAGGCGCCCCGCCTCGACTGGGTGCTGGTGCTCGCCGTGGCCGGGCTGCTGGTCATCGGCACCGTGCTGGTGTGGTCCGCCACGGCCAGCCGGGACACGCTCACCGGGGGCGACCCCGACGCCTACCTGAAGCGGCAGCTGGTCAACATCGCGATCGGAGTCGTGCTCGCCGTGATGATCCTGGCGACCGACCACCGCTGGGTGCGGATCCTCACCCCGCTCGTGTACGTCGGCTCGGTGGTCGGCCTGGCGCTCGTGCTCGCGATGGGCACGACCATCAACGGCTCGCGGTCGTGGCTGATGCTGGGCGGGATGTCGGTCCAGCCGGCCGAGTTCGCCAAGCTCGCGGTCGTGGTCGGGATGGCGCTGTGGGTGGCCGAACGCACCGAGGGCTCCTGGAAGCAGCGCCAGGTGCGCCACGTCGACGTGCTGGGGATGCTGGGGATCGCCGCGGTGCCGGCGCTGCTCATCCTGCTCCAGCCCGACCTGGGCACCATGCTGGTGCTGTCCGCGACGGTCTTCGGCGTGGTGGCGATCTCCGGGGCGCCGCGGCGCTGGCTGGTCGGCCTGGCCGGCGGAGCCGTCGCCGCGGCGTTCGTCGCGGTGCAGGCGGGCGTGCTCAAGGACTACCAGGTCGACCGGTTCATGGCGTTCACCAACCCCGGTCTCGACCCCCGCGGTGCCGGTTACAACACCGAGCAGGCACGGATCGCGATCGGCAACGGCGGCGTGTTCGGCCAGGGACTCTTCGACGGCTCGCAGACGAAGTCCGGCTTCGTCCCCGAGCAGCACACCGACTTCATCTTCACCGTGGCGGGCGAGGAGCTCGGGCTGCTCGGCTCCGGGCTGCTGATCGCCCTGCTCGGCGTCATCCTGTGGCGCGCGCTGACCATCGCGATGCGGGCCGACGACCTCTTCGGCCGGCTCGCCGCGGGCGGGATCGGCATCTGGTTCGGCTTCCAGGCCTTCCAGAACATCGGCATGTGCCTGGGCATCATGCCGGTGACCGGCGTACCCCTGCCGCTGGTCTCCTACGGCGGCTCCTCGATGTTCGCCGGGCTGATGGCGATCGGACTGCTGCAGAACATCCACCTGCGCACCGACCGGTCCATGGGCCTGGGGGTCGCACGCTCCCGGCTGGTGCGCAGCCGCTTCTGACCTCCGGGCACCCGCCTTGCCCCGGGATGGGTGGCTGTGCGACCGATCTCCCTCTGGACGCCGTACGGCGACCGGGGCAGCCTGGTCGGTGGGGGAGAGAGGAGGGCCTGATGGACCTCGACACGCTCTACCACCGGACCGTCGAGTGCTGGGCCGAGCGGGTCAACTCCGTGCGGACCGACCAGTGGGACGACCCGACACCGTGCACCGAGTGGACCGTCCGCGACCTGGTCAACCACGTCACGGGCGAGGACCTGTGGACGGTCGCGCTGATGGAGGGCGCCACGATCGCGCAGGTCGGTGACCGCCTCGACGGTGACGTGCTCGGCGACGACCCGGCCGCGAGCGCGCTCGAGGCGGCCAAGCACGCCGTCTCGGTGGTTGCGGAGCGGCTGCCACAGGGTGGGCGGGTGCACCTGTCCTACGGTGACGAGGACGCCGCGGAGTACGTCCGGCAGCTGACCGCGGACCACCTGATCCATGCGTGGGACCTCGCCGCGGCCACCGGTGGTGACACGCGGCTGGACCCGCAGACCGTCTCCGCGGTCAGCACCTGGTTCGACGGCCAGGAGGACCTCATGCGGTCCTACGGCCTGATCGGCGCGCAGGGCGCGCTGACCGGTCAGGCGCAGCACGACCTGCTCGCGCGCGCCGGCCGCGACGCCGGATGGGGACGCAACCACGCCGCCCTGGCCAGGTTCAACAACGCCTTCGCCCGGGGGGACGTGGACGCGATCATGGCGCTGATGACCGACGACTGCGTCTTCGAGTCGACCGAGCCCGCCCCCGACGGGGTCCGCGTCGAGGGGGCGCGCGCGGTCCGCGGGGCCTGGGCGGAGCTCTTCGCCGCCACGACCGGCGCTGCGTTCGAGCCCGAGGAGAGCTTCGTGTGCCAGGACCGCGGGGTGGTCCGCTGGCGCTACTCGTGGCGCGAGCCGGACGGCAGCCCCGGACATGTCCGCGGGGTGGACGTCGTACGGTTCCGCGACGGCAAGGTCGCCGAGAAGCTGTCCTACGTCAAGGGCTGACGCGGCCACGCCCACCGCTTCTCTCACCGCGGTCCGCAGCGACAGCCGCGGGGCCCGCTCGCAGCGGTTAGAACGTCCGGGCGCGGCGTCGTACCCTTGTGGCGACCCCCGACCCGACCTCGAGAGGTTCTCGCATGCCCGCGCCACACGCCGAGTCACTCTTCCCGCGACTCGAGCCGCTGCTGCCGTCGGTGCAGAAGCCGATCCAGTACGTCGGCGGCGAGCTCAACGCCACCCTCAAGGAGTGGGACAGTGCCGAGGTCCGGTGGGCGCTGATGTACCCCGACGCCTACGAGGTCGGCCAGCCCAACCAGGGCGTGCAGATCCTCTACGAGGTGCTCAACGAGCGTGACTGGGTGATGGCCGAGCGCACCTACGCGGTGTGGCCCGACATGGAGCGCGTCATGCGCGACAACGGCATCCCGCAGTTCACGCTGGAGAACCACCGGCCCGTACGCGCCTTCGACGTGCTCGGCGTCTCCTTCGCCACCGAGCTCGGCTACACGAACCTGTTCAGCGCGATCGACCTCGCCGGGATGCCGCTGCACGCGGTGGACCGTGGTGAGGACGACCCGATCGTGATCGCCGGCGGCCACGCGGCGTTCAACCCCGAGCCGATCGCCGACTTCGTCGACGCGGCGGTCCTCGGCGACGGCGAGGAGATCGTCCTCGCGATCTCCGAGGTCGTCCGGGAGTGGAAGGCCGAGGGAAGACCGGGCATCGGCGGACGGACCCCTCGCGACGAGCTGCTCTACCGTCTCGCCGTCTCCGGCGGGGTCTACGTGCCCAAGTTCTACGACGTCGAGTACCTCCCCGACGGCCGCATCAAGCGGGTCGCGCCCAACACCTCCGGTGTGCCGTGGCGCGTGCACAAGCACACCCTGATGGACCTCGACGCCTGGCCGTACCCCAAGAAGCCGCTCGTCCCGCTCGCCGAGACCGTGCACGAGCGCTTCTCGGTCGAGATCTTCCGCGGCTGCACCCGCGGCTGCCGGTTCTGCCAGGCGGGCATGATCACCCGGCCCGTCCGGGAGCGCTCGGTCAACACGATCGGCGACATGGTCGAGAACGGCATCCGCAAGTCCGGCTTCGAGGAGGTCGGGCTGCTCTCGCTGTCGAGCGCCGACCACACCGAGATCGGCGAGGTCGCCCAGGGCCTCGCGGACCGCTACGACGGCTCCAACGTCTCCCTGTCGCTGCCCTCGACCCGGGTCGACGCCTTCAACATCACGCTCGCCAACGAGCTCTCCCGCAACGGACGGCGCTCCGGCCTCACCTTCGCCCCGGAGGGCGGGTCGGAGCGGATGCGCAAGGTGATCAACAAGATGGTCACCGAGGAGGACCTGATCCGCACCGTCGCCACGGCCTACTCCCACGGCTGGCGGCAGGTGAAGCTCTACTTCATGTGCGGCCTCCCGACCGAGACCGACGACGACGTCCTCCAGATCGGCGAGCTCGCCAAGAAGGTGATCGCCAAGGGCCGTGAGGTCTCCGGTCGCAAGGACATCCGGTGCACCGTCTCGATCGGCGGGTTCGTGCCCAAGCCGCACACGCCGTTCCAGTGGGCCGCGCAGCTGGACTGGGAGACCACCGACGAGCGGCTGAAGAAGCTGCGCGACATGGTCCGTGCGGACAAGCAGTACGGCCGTGCCATCGGGTTCCGCTACCACGACGGACGTCCCGGCATCATCGAGGGCCTGCTGTCGCGCGGCGACCGCCGCGTGGGCGGGATCATCGAGGAGGCCTGGCGCGACGGCGGCCGCTTCGACGGCTGGAGCGAGCACTTCTCCTACGAGCGCTGGGTGGACGCCTCGAAGCGTGCGCTGGCCGGCACGCCGGTCGACCTCGACTGGTACACCATCCGCGAGCGGGAGTACTCCGAGGTCCTGCCCTGGGACCACCTCGACTCCGGCCTCGACCGCGACTGGCTCTGGGAGGACTGGCAGGACGCCATCGACCCCGACTCCACCGTCGAGGTCGAGGACTGCCGCTGGACACCGTGCTACGACTGCGGCGTCTGCCCCCAGATGGACACCGAGATCCAGATCGGCCCCACGGGCCAGAAGCTGCTCCCGCTGTCCGTCGTGTGAGGTGCTCGCCCGGCGGCCCCGTCAGCTCCGCGCGGGGACCCGCTCCAGCGCGTCCTCGATGTACGACGGGCGGGCGACCGTCAGCCCGGCCACCAGCTGGGCCGCCACGAGCACGAGCAGCGCGGAGAGGGGAACGGTCCAGCCGCCGGTCACGTCGTAGAGCACCCCGACCCCGAACGGCCCGATCGCCGCGATGACATACCCGACCGACTGGGTGAAGCCCGACAGGGCGGCGGTGCCCGCGGGGGTGCGGGCGCGCAGCCCGATCAGCATCAGCACCAGCGGGAACACGCTCGCCGCTGTGCCGATCAGCAGGGCCCACAGCCACGCCCCGGCGACCGGGGCGAGCATCAGGCCGAGGTAGCCGGCGGGGTAGCAGGCGCTCAGTCCGACGATCAGCCAGGTCTGGTGGTGCATCCGGGAGGCGAGCCAGGGGAGCAGGAACGACAGCGGGATGCTGATCCCGGTGATCACGCCGAGCAGCAGCCCGGCGGTGGTGGCAGAGAAGCCGGCGTCCCGGTAGACCTGCGCGAACCAGCCGAAGATCGAGTAGGCCTGCAGCGACTGGAGGCCGAAGAAGGCGGCCATGCCCCAGCCCAGCCGGGTGCGGGCGATCTGCCGAAGCGTGATCGTGCGCGGCGCCTTCGCCAGGGACCGGTCGTGACGGAGGAGAAGGATCCAGGGGAGGGCGGCCACCGCTGCGGTCAGGGACCAGGTGAACAGCCCCCACCGCCAGGACCCGAACGTCTCCGCGATCGGCACGGTGATGCCCGAGGCGAGGGTCAGGCCGAGCGCCATCGAGGTGCTGTACAGCGAGGTGAGCAGCCCGGCCCGGTGCGGGAAGTGCAGCCGCACCAGCGAGGGGAGCAGCACGTTCGCCGTCGCCATGCCCGCCAGCGCCACCAGCGACATCAGCAGGAACAGCCAGACGTGGTCGACGTACGCGCGCACCGCCAGGCCGACGACCACGGCGACCAGCGCGGCGAGCGTGACCCGGTGCACGCCGACGCGGCGGGCGAGCTCGGGGGCGAGGGCGCCGAACGCCGCGAACGCGAGCACCGGCAGCGTCGTGAGCAGGCCGGCCACCGGGCCGGACATGGACAGGTCGGCAAGGATCTCGTCCAGGACCGGCCCGACGCTGACCGCGGCGGGGCGCAGGTTGAAGGCGAGCACGACGATGCCGACCAGGACCAGCACCCGCTCCCAACGGGTGTCCTCGTGGCTCGGGGTGGGTGCGAGGGCGGTCACCGGCTCACCTTACGGGCACCGCGGTGGGCGGCCGTAGGGTGGGGCGCGTGCCTGAACAGCCCGAGCAGCAAGCCCCTCCGGTCCAGCGTCTGCGGATCCGCTACGCCAAGCGTGGCCGGCTCCGCTTCACCAGCCACCGTGACTTCTCGCGGGCCTTCGAGCGTGCGGTGTTCCGGGCACGGATCCCGATGGCCTACTCCTCGGGCTTCAACCCCCATCCGCGCATCTCCTACGCCGGAGCCGCACCGACCGGGTCCGCGAGCGAGGCGGAGTACCTCGAGATCGCGTTGGCCGAGGTCGTGGACCCGGCCGCGGTGCACCGGGCGCTCGACGAGGCGCTGCCCGACGGGCTCGACGTGCTCGAGGTGGTGGAGAGCAAGGGTGGTGCGCTCGCCGACCGGCTCGAGGCCAGCCACTGGCGGCTGACGCTCGCCGGCGTGGACGCCCGGGTCGCCGAGGAAGCGGTTGCCCGGTTCCTGGCCGCCGAGGAGGTCCCGGTGCAGCGGATGACGAAGAAGGGGCTGCGCACCTTCGACTGCCGCGCCGCGGTCGTGTCGCTCGCGTCACAGGTTGACGAGGTATCCGGCCAGGAGTGTGCGATACTCGACGTGGTCTTGCGGCACGGAACCCCGTCCGTGAGACCCGACGACATCCTCGCCGGACTTCGCGAGGTCGCCGGGCTCGACGCCGACGTCGCTCCTCGACACGAGCGGCTGGCGCAGGGTCCGCTCGATCCACGGACCGGCACGGTAGGGGATCCGTTGCAGCCCGACCGCGACGCAGGTTGACCGAAGGTGACAGGTTCGGTCGTCGCAAGACCTGCTGACCGCGGTCAGTTGCAGCAGGGACCCTGGCGACGAGTGACTTCGGAGGTCGCCGTCGTGCTCCGGGCTCAGCTCGACCGCTGACGCGTCCCTTGCGTCGCCACCGCGGTCGTGTCGGGCCCGAGCCCCGACCGCAGGCTTCCGTCGGGCCGGCCCGTCCGGCACGGCGACTGACACGCTCCCGCGTGGACCCGTCCTCGACGTGGCCCGGGAGCCATAGGAGAGCACATGCTCGACGCTGAGAACCCCAACGAGCCGACAGAGTCGGCACCCGCCCCGGAGGCGGAGGCGCCGGCCGAGACGACAGCGGCCAAGCGCACCACCAAGAAGGCCACCGCCAAGAAGACGACCGCCAAGAAGACGGTTGCCAAGCGGACCTCGAAGAAGGCCGCCGCCGCAGAGCCCGAGCCCACTGCCGCGCCCGCCGCCGAGACCCCCGCGGAGCCCGGGCCGGCTGCCGCCGGCGAGGCGACTCCCGGCGGGGAGCAGGCGGACCAGGCTGAGCCCGCGGCCCCTGCGAAGCGCACCGCCAAGAAGACGGCGGCCAAGAAGACCGCCGCGAAGCGCACCACCAAGAAGGCCGCGGCCGCTCCCACCGAGGAGCCGGCCCCCGCTGCGGAACCGGCCTCGGCCGAGGCAGCCGCCCCCGTCACGGAGGCCCCCGCCCCCGCCACGGAGGCCCCGCCGAGCCAGGGACGAAGGCCGGCCCGCCGTCGGCCGCCGTACCGCTGTTCCAGCCGCCGGACCCGACCAAGGCCGTCGCGGCCCCGCGCCGGCGTACCTCCAAGAAGGCCGCCGAGGCAGAGGTCGCCGAGCCCGCCGAGGTCGCGGAGGAGCGCCCCGCCAAGAAGGCCGCGGCCAAGCGCACCTCCAAGAAGGCGGCGCAGCCGAACAAGGACGAGGAGTCCGCGGAGTCCGAGCAGACCGAGGAGGTCACCCCCGGCCAGGCCGAGGAGGGCCGCGACGAGGAGCAGGGCGGCGAGCGTCGTCGTCGTCGCCGCGGCGGTCGCCGTCGCCGGAAGTCCGGGGGAGGCGAGGAGGGCGAGTCCTCCGAGTCCGCCCAGGGTGGCGAGCAGGACGCCAAGGGAGAGGCCAAGGCGGGGGAGAGCAAGGCCGAGGAGGGCGAGGAGTCCGCCGGCAGCCGTCGTCGTCGGCGCCGCCGCCGCTCCGGTGAGGGCGAGGGCGATGAGGGCGAGGCCGGCTCGAGCCGCGCCCGCAAGCCGCGCAACGCCGAGGACGAGATCACCGCGCTCAGCGGGTCCACCCGGCTCGAGGCCAAGAAGCAGCGCCGTCGGGAGGGCCGGGAGGCGGGCCGCCGCCGCGCCCCGATCGTGAGCGAGGCCGAGTTCCTCGCCCGCCGCGAGTCCGTCGACCGGGTCATGGTGATCCGCCAGCGCCAGGACCTCACCCAGATCGCGGTCCTCGAGGACAAGGTGCTCGTCGAGCACTACGTCTCCCGGGAGTCGCAGACGTCGCTGATCGGCAACGTCTACCTCGGCCGCGTGCAGAACGTGCTGCCGTCGATGGAGGCGGCCTTCATCGACATCGGCAAGGGCCGCAACGCCGTGCTCTACGCCGGTGAGGTGAACTGGGAGTCCCTGGGCGCCAAGAACGGCCAGCCACGCAAGATCGAGCAGGTCCTCAAGTCCGGGCAGCCGATCCTGGTGCAGGTCACCAAGGACCCGATCGGCCACAAGGGCGCCCGGCTCACCAGCCAGGTCAGCCTGCCCGGCCGGTTCCTGGTCTACGTGCCCGACGGCACCACCAGCGGCATCTCCCGCAAGCTGCCCGACACCGAGCGCAACCGGCTGAAGTCCCTGCTCAAGGAGATCGTGCCGGACTCCGCGGGCGTCATCGTGCGCACCGCGGCCGAGGGCGCGAGCGAGGATGAGCTCACCCGGGACGTCGAGCGGCTGACGGCACGCTGGTCCGACATCGAGGCCAAGGTGAAGGCGGGGAACGCGCCACAGCTGCTGTACGGCGAGCCCGACCTCACCCTCAAGGTCGTCCGGGACCTGTTCACCGAGGACTTCACCAAGCTGGTCGTCTCCGGCGACGACGCCTGGGACATGGTCGAGGGGTACGTCGAGCATGTCGCGCCCGACCTCCACGAGCGGCTCGAGCGGTACGACGGTGAGCGCGACGTGTTCGCGGAGTACCGGATCGACGAGCAGATCGAGAAGGCGCTCGACCGGAAGGTGTGGCTGCCCTCGGGCGGGTCGCTGGTGATCGACCGCACCGAGGCGATGACCGTCGTCGACGTCAACACCGGCAAGTTCACCGGCTCCGGGGGCAACCTCGAGGAGACCGTCACCAAGAACAACCTCGAGTCGGCCGAGGAGATCGTCCGCCAGCTCCGGCTCCGCGACATCGGCGGCATCATCGTCGTGGACTTCATCGACATGGTGCTCGAGAGCAACCGCGACCTCGTGCTGCGGCGGCTCGTCGAGTGCCTCGGCAGGGACCGCACGCGCCACCAGGTGGCGGAGGTGACCTCCCTCGGGCTCGTACAGATGACCCGCAAGCGGATCGGCACCGGCCTGCTCGAGGCGTTCTCGGAGACCTGTGAGCACTGCCAGGGGCGTGGCCTGATGCTCCACCACGAGCCGGTCGAGCTGAAGAAGAAGGGCGACGACGACTCTCGTCGCGGCCGCCGTGGGGGCGGTCGGCGCCGGGAGGAGTCCGGCGGCGGAGGCGTCCCCTCGCCGAAGGACGTCGCCGCGATGGCGCGAACCGAGCCGGGTGCCGTGGAGTCCAGGCCCGAGACAGGTGCTGCCGAGGTCGGCCCGGAGACCGCGCCGACCGAGCAGCAGACCGGGCAGCAGACCGGGCAGCAGGCCGGAGAGCGGCCCGGCGCTGACGAGGCACCGGCCGAGGAAGAGGGCAGGCCGTCGCGCTCCCGGGGCGGCCGGGGCCGTGGCCGCGGTCGCGGCAGGGAGGCCCAGGCGGATCAGGCGGCTCCCGAGCAGGAGCCCCGGACCGGGGCGGCGGACCGGAGGCGGCTCCCGAGCAGGAGCCCCAGCGGGAGCAGGCGGGCCGCGAGCAGCAGCCCGAGACTCCGGCTCAGTCCGAGACTCCGGCGCAGCCCGAGACTCCTGCTGAGCCCGAGGTCCCGGCCGAGCCCGCCGCACCGAAGGTGGTCACCACCGTGCGGCGCCGGGCACGCCGGGCTGCGGGGCCCCCGAGCAGCGAGGCCGCCGACACCTCCGCGGCCCCGCCGGTGGGCGTGGGACGCACCGCCGACGCGGAGGTGGACGAGCCGGGTGACGTGGACCCGATCGCCCCAGTGGTCGAGGACTCGGAGGTCGCACCGGACGGGGCCGGGTCCTCCGCGGACGGGGCCGACGGTGCCGAGGTCGAGGCGTCCGCGACTCCGCACGTGCCGGTGAAGAACCGAGGGGCCCGCCGCCGCTGAGCGGGCACTGCCTGCCGGGGGCCGCCTGCGCGCGGCCCCGGCAGGCGGCGAGGAGAGGCCGCAGCCGGCAGGACATTCGCGGACGAGACGGGACTTCCGCCCGTTCAAGGCGCGGTTGGATCGATCTAACCTGGAGCCGTGCGACAACTGAAGAGGGTCACCGCGGAGCACGTGCTCATGTACCGGCTCCACGTCGAGGGTTCCTCGGGCCCCGACGCAACCTTCCACTCCCGTGAGGCCGCGGAGGACGAGGCCGGCCGGCTTCGTCGCAGCGGGCTGCGGATCGTCGTACGCCCGGTGCACACGCCGCTGCCGACCAACCCCTGGCTGCACGTGCACACGTGAGTCCGGCGTTTTGACCCGGCAGGGCATCGTCCGTAGACTTGATCCTCGGCGTGCGACTCGCGCGCCCGTCCTGTGCGCCAGGTCGCGCGCTCCCACTGATCCAGTCGGGCTGCGTGCCGTGCTCAGGGAGAACGTACTTGTAGTCCGACGAAGAGAGTGAGTCCGCGGTGTACGCGATCGTGCGCAGTGGCGGCCAGCAGCAGAAGGTTGCTGTCGGTGACGTCATCGAGATCGACAAGGTTGCCAGCGAGGTCGGCGACTCCGTCAAGCTTCCCGTGGTGCTGCTCGTCGACGGTGACAACGTCACCTCGGACGCCGGCGCCCTCGGCAAGGCGACCGTGACGGCTGAGGTCCTCGGCGCCACCAAGGGCCCCAAGATCGTGATCCAGAAGTACAAGAACAAGACCGGCTACAAGAAGCGCCAGGGGCACCGTCAGAAGTACACCCAGGTCAAGGTCACCGACATCTCGGCTTGATCAGCGCAGTCTGACCAGCCTCGGAACACAAGGACTGAACTCATGGCACACAAGAAGGGTGCGGCGTCCACCAAGAACGGCCGCGACTCCAACCCGCAGTACCTCGGCGTCAAGCGCTTCGGCGGCCAGCTCGTCAACGCCGGCGAGATCCTCGTCCGGCAGCGCGGCACCCACTTCCACCCGGGCACCGGTGTGGGCCGGGGCGGCGACGACACGCTGTTCGCCCTCGTCGGCGGCAACGTCGAGTTCGGCACCAAGCGCGGCCGTCGCGTCGTGAACATCGTCCCGACGGTCGAGTGACGGCAGCGACACCGAGCAACACGATCTGAGACCAGGGGCGCTCCGCGACACCGCGGGGCGCCCCTGGTTCGTTGGCACACAGTGAGGACCGACCCATGGCCGTACCCACCTTCGTGGACCGCGTGGTGCTGCACGTCACCGCGGGCCGCGGCGGCAACGGTGTGGCGTCGGTGCACCGCGAGAAGTTCAAGCCGCTCGGCGGCCCCGACGGTGGCAACGGGGGTCCCGGCGGCAGCGTGATCCTGCGCGTCGACCCCGACGTGACGACGCTGGTGGACTACCACCACAGCCCCCACCGGAGGGCCGAGCACGGCGGTCACGGTGCCGGCGGGCACCGCAACGGTGCGCACGGGCAGGATCTCGTGCTCCCCGTCCCCGACGGCACGGTGGTCGGCGACGGGCACGGCAACGTCCTGGCCGACCTGGTCGGGCCGGGCACGGAGCTGGTCGTCGCGCAGGGCGGCAAGGGCGGCCTCGGCAACGCCGCGCTGGCCTCGGCCAAGCGCAAGGCCCCCGGGTTCGCGCTGCTCGGCGAGCCCGGCGACGACCTGACCATCGTGCTCGAGCTGAAGGTGGTCGCCGACATCGGCCTCGTCGGCTTCCCCAGCGCCGGCAAGTCCAGCCTGATCGCGGCGATCTCCCGGGCCCGGCCGAAGATCGCCGACTACCCCTTCACCACGCTGGTGCCGAACCTGGGCGTGGTGACCGCCGGGGACACCACGTTCACCGTCGCCGACGTGCCCGGCCTCATCGAGGGCGCCAGCGAGGGCCGCGGCCTCGGGCACGACTTCCTGCGCCACGTCGAACGCTGCGCGGCGCTGGTCCACGTCATCGACATGGCCACGATGGAGCCGGGCCGTGAGCCCCTCGGCGACCTCGACGTCATCGAGCACGAGCTGGGCGGGTACGGCGGTCTCGGGGACCGTCCCCGGCTCGTGGTGCTGAACAAGGTCGACGTGCCCGACGGCCGCGACCTCGCCGACATCGTCCGCGAGGACTTCGCCGCCCGGGGGCTGCGGGTCTTCGAGGTCTCGGCGGCCACTCACGAGGGGCTGCGGGAGCTGACCTTCGCGATGGCCCAGATCGTGTCCGAGGCCCGCCGCAACCGCCCGGTCGCCGAGACCACCCGCATCGTGCTCCGCCCGCCCACGGCGGCCGGCGGCGCCGAGTTCACCGTCAAGCAGACCGGTGAGGGGTGGCGGGTGCGCGGTGAGAAGCCCGAGCGCTGGGTCCGCCAGACCGACTTCGGCAACGACGAGGCGGTCGGCTTCCTCGCCGACCGGCTCAACCGCCTCGGGGTGGAGGACAAGCTGCTCCAGCTCGGCGCCGAGGAGGGCGACGCGGTCCTCATCGGCGACGTCGACAACGCCGTGGTGTTCGACTTCAAGCCGTCCATGGAGGCCGGCGCGGAGCTGCTGAGCAGGCGCGGCGAGGACCACCGCTTCGACGACCAGCGCCGGGCCGCGCAGCGCCGGCGCGCCATCGACGAGGCGTTCCAGCACCGGGCCCCCGGCGAGACGCGCGCCGACGTGGCACGTCGCCTCGCCGAGGCCGGCGAGATCGAGCTCGACGCGGAGGAGGGCACCGCGCTGGACCTGGGCTGGGACGAGGACGACCCCGGGTCCGGGAGCGAGCGGCGGTGAGCCCGCTGCGTGCCGACGTGGCCCGTGCCGGCCGCGTCGTGGTCAAGGTCGGCTCCTCGTCGCTGACCACCGCCGCCGGCGGCATCGACCCCGACCGGGTCCGCTCCCTGGTGGACACCCTGGCCGGGCTCCGCGCACGTGGCGCGGAGGTCGTGCTGGTCTCCTCCGGGGCCATCGCGGCCGGGCTCGCGCCGCTCGGCCTGCCCCGTCGTCCCCGCGACCTGGCCACCCAGCAGGCCGCCGCCTCGGTCGGGCAGGGCCTCCTCGTGCATCGCTACACCGAGGAGTTCGCGCGGCACGGTCAGACGGTCGGCCAGGTGCTGCTCACCGTCGACGACGTCACGCGCCGCAGCCACTACCGCAACGCCTACCGGACCTTCGCCAAGCTGTTGGAGATGGGCACGGTGCCGATCGTCAACGAGAACGACACCGTGGCGACCTCCGAGATCCGGTTCGGGGACAACGACCGGCTCGCCGCCCTCGTTGCGCACCTCGTGCACGCCGACCTGTTGCTGCTGCTCTCCGACGTCGACGGGCTGTACGACGGCCACCCCGACGAGCCTGGCACCCGGCTGCTCTCGGAGGTCTCGTCCGACGACGACCTCGAGAGCGTCTCCGTGCGCCGGCCGGGCACCGCGGGCATCGGCACCGGTGGCATGCAGACCAAGGTCGAGGCGGCCAGGATCGCGACCGGGGCCGGGATCGCGGTGGTGCTCACCTCGGCCGGGCAGGCCGCGGCCGCGCTCGACGGGGCCCGGGTCGGCACGATGTTCCACCCCACCGGCCGGCGTCGGCCGACCCGCCTGCTGTGGCTGGCGCACGCGACCGAGCCCAAGGGCAGCCTGGTCCTCGACGACGGTGCGGTCCAGGCGGTCCTCGACCGGCGCGCGTCGCTGCTTCCCGCCGGCATCACCGGTGTGGCCGGCACGTTCGCCGGGGGAGACCCGGTCGACCTCGTCGACGCCGCGGGGACCCCGGTCGCCCGGGGGCTGGTCAACTACGACTCCGACGAGCTCCCCGGACTCCTCGGCCGGTCCACCCGTGACCTGGCCCGGGAGCTCGGGACGTCGTACGAGCGGGAGGTGGTGCACCGCGACGACCTGGTGCTGCTCCGCCACCCCCTCCGGGGCGTCTAGCGCGGTCGGTGCGACGGGCGGCGACTTTCGGGATTTCTCTGCTCCCGGAGGCGCCGGGCGCGAGACTGGGGGCCTAGGTATCGGGACCTGACGGAGAGGTGGCAAGTGGGCGAGCCCGTTCGGCTCTGGCACGTGACCGTGACGGTCGCAGGCGATGCGATGGAGCCTCTCGTCGTCCGTAACGCCCTGCGTCGGCTCAGCGACCAGAGGCCCTTCCTGCACTCGATGAAGTACGACGGGTCGCGGGCCGAGATCCAGTACTGGGAGGAGGCCGAGTCGCTCCTCGACGCCTCGTCCCTCGCCCTGCGGGTGTGGAACGAGTACCGCGACCTCCGCCGGCCTGCCGCGGTGGGAGGTCGTGGGCCTCGAGGTCGTCGAGCGGCAGGTCTTCCAGGACCGCGGGATGGAGTACTCCGTCGTGGTGGACCTCGAAGACGTGACACCTCTGCCGTTCTGAGGACCGCCGGGAATAGGCTGGGAGCATGACCACGAGCCCCGCCGACGACAGCACCGCACCCGGCGTCGTCGAGGTCGCCGAGCGCGCTCGCGCTGGCCGCCACCGAGCTGGCCCTGCTCACCCGCGGAGCCAAGGACACGGCACTGCTGGCGATGGCCGACGCGCTGGTCGCCGCGACCCCGGAGATCCTGGCCGGCAACGCCGAGGACGTCGCCGCCGCGGAGGCCGCGGGCACGCCGGCGGCGATCATCGACCGGCTGCGTCTGGACGGCTCCCGGGTCGCCGCGATGGCCCAGGGGCTGCGCGACGTGGCGGCACTGCCCGACCCGGTCGGGGAGGTGGTCCGGGGCTCCACGCTGGCCAACGGGCTGGAGCTGCGGCAGGTGCGGGTCCCCTTCGGCGTCATCGGCTTCATCTACGAGGCGCGGCCGAACGTCACCGCCGACGCCACCGGGATCTGTCTCAAGGCGGGCAACGCCGTGCTGCTGCGCGGCTCCTCCAGCGCGCTGCGCTCGAACACCGCGATCGTGCGCGTGCTGCGCCGGGCCGCGGCCGCTCAGGGTCTGCCCGAGGACGCCGTCGCGCTGGTCCCGGGCGAGGGGCACGAGCCGGCCAAGGCGCTGATGCGCGCCCGGGGGCTCGTCGACGTGCTCATCCCGCGTGGCGGGGCGGGGCTGATCCGCTCCGTCGTCGAGGAGTCGACGGTGCCGGTGATCGAGACCGGCGTCGGCAACTGCCACGTGTACGTCGACGCCGCCGCCGACCTCGACATGGCGCTGTCGATCGTGCTGAACGCCAAGACCCACCGCCCCTCGGTGTGCAACGCGGCGGAGTCGCTGCTCGTCCACGGCGACGTGGCCGCGGAGTTCCTGCCGCGCGTGGTCGCCGCCCTCCAGGACGCCGGGGTGACCGTCCACGGCGATCCGGCGTTCGCCCGGCTCGAGGGCGTGGTCCCGGCCACGGAGGAGGACTACGCCGAGGAGTACCTCTCCCTCGACATCTCCGCGGCCGTCGTACCCGACCTCGACGCGGCGATCGCACACATCCGGCGCTTCTCCTCGGGCCACAGCGACGCGATCGTCACCGGCTCCCAGCAGGCGGCCCGGCGCTTCACCGCTGCGGTGGACTCCGCCGCCGTGCTGGTCAACGCATCCACCCGGTTCACCGACGGGGGAGAGTTCGGCTTCGGCGCCGAGATCGGGATCTCCACCCAGAAGCTGCACGCGCGCGGCCCGATGGGCCTGCCCGAGATGACCTCCACCAAGTACGTCGTCGTCGGTGATGGTCACACTCGCTGACCCGGTGGCGGACGTCTACACCGACCCCGCCAGCGAGCGGCTGCGCACCTCGGCCAACGTCATCACCGCCCTGCGCACGGTCGCCGCGGTGGCCCTGGCCGGGCTCGCGGTGCAGCGCGGCAGCCTGACGCTGCTCGTGGCCTCGTTGGCGGTGTACTGGGTCGGGGACGTGCTCGACGGTGCGGTCGCCCGCGTCACCCGCCGGGAGACGCGCATCGGCGCCGTCCTGGACATCCTCAGCGACCGGCTGTGCGCCGCGGCGTTCTACCTCGGTCTCGCCTGGCTCGTCCCGGGGCTCGTCTGGCCGGTGCTGGTGTACCTGGCGGAGTTCATGGTCGTGGACGCGTTCTTGTCGCTGGCCTTCCTGGCCTGGCCGATCCGGAGCCCGAACTACTTCTACGTCGTCGACCGGCCGCTGTGGCTGTGGAACTGGTCGCGGACCGGCAAGGCGGCGAACTCCGCGCTCTTCGCCGTGCTGCTGCTGGTCACCGGCAGCGCCCTGCTGGGGCTCGTGGTGGCCGGGGCCCTGCTCGTCCTCAAGTCGGTGTCCCTGGCCAGGCTGGTCGGGATCGGGCTGCCGGTCCCCGCCCGGTAAGGTAGGGGCCATGCTGCTCACGTCCCTCATGAAGGCTGCCGAAGAGACCCACGGCGGGGCCGCGGTCTCGCCGGTCCTGGTAGGCGCGATCGCGCTCGGCCTCCTCCTCGTGCTGCTCGTCGGCCTGCTCGCTTTCGGCAAGGGCCGCGAGCACTCCTGAGCCGGGTGGGGGACTCCATGGTGGGCACGCGTTGACTGGGAGCCGGCGCCGGCGGGTCGGTGTGATGGGCGGCACCTTCGACCCGATCCACCACGGTCACCTGGTGGCGGCGAGCGAGGTGCGCGCCTGGTTCGACCTCGACGAGGTCGTCTTCGTGCCGACCGGTGAGCCGTGGCAGAAGACCGAGCGCGAGGTCAGCCCGCCCGAGGACCGGTACCTGATGTCGGTGATCGCGACGGCCTCGAACCCTCGGTTCTGGGTGTCGCGGGTCGACATCGAGCGGGGCGGTCCGACGTACACCATCGACACCCTGCGCGACCTCGCCGACGCCCTCGACGACGCCGACCTGTACTTCATCACCGGTGCGGACGCGCTGATGGAGATCTTCACCTGGCGCGATGCCTCGGAGCTGTTCGAGCTCGCCCACTTCGTGGGGTGCACCCGCCCCGGGTACGACATGGACCTGTCCACGCTGGAGGGGATCCCGCTGGACAAGGTCACGATCGTGGAGATCCCGGCCCTGGCGATCTCCTCGACCGACTGCCGGCAGCGCGTGGTCGCCGGCGAACCGGTGTGGTACCTCGTCCCGGACGGCGTCGTGCAGTACATCGGCAAGCATGCGCTCTACCGGACCGACCTGCCTCGACCCAAGCAAGGACTCACGTGACAGCCACCGACCGTGCCCTCGAGATGATCCGCGTGGCCGCCCTGGCCGCCGCCGACAAGAAGGCGGAGAACATCGTCGCCTTCGACGTCTCCGAGCAGCTCGTGATCACCGACGCCTTCCTGCTCTGCTCGGCCGCCAACGACCGCCAGGTCCGGGCGATCGTCGACGAGGTCGAGGAGAAGCTGCGCGAGATCGGCGCCAAGCCGCTGCGCCGTGAGGGCGAGCGCGACGGCCGCTGGGTGCTGCTGGACTACGCCGACATCGTCGTCCACGTCCAGCACGAGGAGGAGCGCTCCTTCTACGCCCTCGAGCGGCTCTGGCGCGACTGTCCCGCTGATCGACCTGCCGGAGGCCGTCCCGCAGCGGCCACGGCGAGTGAGCCGCCGGCTGATCCTGCTGCGCCACGGCCGCACCGCCTGGAACGACGCCGGCCGTGCGCAGGGACACGCCGACGTCGAGCTCGACCCCACCGGGCACGCGCAGGCTCAGGCCGCGGCGCGGCACCTCGCCGCGGCCGGACGTCGCCGCGCTGTGGTCCTCCGACCTCGCCCGCGCACGCCAGACCGTCGGCTACGTCGCGGACCGGCTCGGCCTGCCGGTCGGGGAGGACCCGCGGCTGCGCGAGTTCGACGTGGGGCAGCGGCAGGGGCTGACGCTGGCCGAGTTCTCGGAGCGGTTCCCGCAGGAGTACGCGGCGTGGCAGCGCGGTGCCGGTCTGGTCCCGGTCAAGGGCGGCGAGCTGAGCGAGGACGTCGAGGCGCGCATGGTGCCGGCCCTGCAGGACTGCCTCGCCTCCCTCGACCGCGGGCAGAGCGGCCTGGTGGTCACGCACGGCGCGGCCATGAAGGTCGCGGTCACCGGGATGCTGGGCTGGCCGGTGGCGCTCGCGGCCTCGCTTGAAGGCGGTCGACAACTGCGGCTGGGTCACGCTCGAGGAGATCGAGCACGGGGGACGGCTGCGGCTGGCCGGCTACAACGAGAAGCCGCCGCGCGGACGCGCCGGGTGAGGGACACTGGTGCCATGGACGAGATCATCCCCGAGGTCACCAGGTACGTCCGGCCCGACGGCGGGGTCGTCGTCGGTGACGACGGGTCCGAAGGCGCCGCTCACGCGGTCCGGTACGCGCTCGAGGAGGCCCGCCGCCGCGGCTGCACGCTGCACGTGTTGAGGGCCTGGTCGATCCTGAGCAGCTCCCGCCCGGCCGACGTGCCGCCCGGGTTCGCCGCCTCCATGCCCGAGTACGAAGCCGCGTGCACCGACGAGGAGTCCGCCCGCATCGAGCACCTCCTCGGGACCGCGCACGGGATCCCCGTGGACGTCCACTGCGTGCACAGCACGCCGGCTGCGGCTCTCATCGAGGCGTCCGCAGTCCGCGGAGGTGGTCGTCGTCGGCTCCCGCGGGCTCGGTGGCTTCCGCTCGCTGGTGCTCGGATCGGTGGCCGAGCAGTGCATCCGGCACTGCTCCGGACCGGTCGTCGTCGTGCGCCACCCGCCGCGGGAGGCGTGAGCCTGCCCCCGATTTCGCATCCGGGGGAGGCGTTGGCTAAGATTCTGCGAGTTGCTTCGGACCGGACCGGTCCGAGCGGCGGGGCTGTGGCGCAGCTGGTAGCGCACCTCCATGGCATGGAGGGGGTCAGGGGTTCGAGTCCCCTCAGCTCCACCGAACACGCTGGCCAGGGCCATGCCGGAGTCCTCGAGAGAGGAGCCAGGCATGGCCCTGGGACGTTTGTTGGACACTCATCTGCTCTCTCGACGCGGCGAACGTACGTCTGGAGCCGTCTTGGCGGCCCTCGGGCGGGCTGGTCAGCGGGTCTCCGACTCGCCGAGCCCATGTGGCTCGCGTGTCGACGGCGTCGCGTGCCAGCATGTGCGCGCTCCTCGATGAGGTCGCGGCGCTCGTCGTGCGCGGTGCACATTTCGTCGGCCACCGGGCCGGAGGCTTCACCCATGCAGACGTCGCGGCACTCGAGTCACGGCGCTGTCGGAGAGGGCGGGGCCCCACCCCCACGTGGCGGGGCCCCGGTTGGCGCGCGTCCGCGGCTCAGTTCTTCATCGGGAAGATGCCCTGGGTGCAGATGGCGTAGGTCAGTCCGTTGGGGGCCGCCGCCGTCAGGTCGGGCAGTTTGAACGTGGTGCGTCCGTCTCCGCCGTACATCGTGCCTAGCAGCGAAAACAGTGCCGCGTTCTGGCTGATCGACAGCACCTGCCCCTCTGCGGGAAGCCCGTTGGCAACCATGCCAGCGGTGAGCGTGACCTCGCCGAGCGTGCACTCGGTGCCCCGCCCTGCCACGGCGCTCATGGTGCTGGTGCCGAACTGATCCGCGCCGGGGCCCGGCGGGCCTTGCTCGCCCTGTGGTCCTGGAACGCCTTGTGCGCCTGGCTCTCCGCTTTCGCCTTGTGGTCCGCTTGGGCCCTGTGGCCCCGGTTCGCCCGGCTCGCCCTGTGGTCCGGCTTGGCCCTGTGCGCCGGTTGGGCCCTGTGGCCCCGGTTTGCCCTGCCCACCCTGCTCACCCTGCGGTCCAGGTTCCCCGGGCTCACCCTGCGGCCCGGGTTCGCCGGACGTCCTCAACGCGTCGCGTACACCGGTGGCGAGGTCATGCCTACGGACCGTGCCGTCCTTGAGCTGAAGGCTGCCGACGGACTCCCGATACAAGTCCAGTTGGCGGATACTGTGGTTCCGGATGTCTTTCGATCCGATCATGCGTTCTGCTGCCGCTCCGCCCACACCGCCGGCGGAGACCAGCAAGCCAGCTGCCGCCAGTACTCCAACGGCTCTCCTGGACCCGATGCGCTTCATGTATTCACCTTCGTTCGTCCTCATCGCGCAAATCCGTTCTGAGGGACTCTAGGGACAAACCCGTGCGGTCGGGGCGCTTCGTGTCAGACTGCGCAGGACTTGACTCAGGGGCGCTGCAAGGGCCGGGAGCGCGGGGCCTGCAAGCGCTCGACAGGCGTGTCGGCTCGCCGCGATCGATGTCCGGGGCCAACGGTCCGCTGGTGAGGGACCTTCGGCAGGCCCGTGGGGGGCGCATTTCGGGGACCGTGGCATGGTCGACGCCGAGGCCGGAGACGTCGCCGCTGTCCGAGTCCCACCACCGAAGGAACCCCGATGAAAAAGACGTTCACGACCGCCGTCGTCACGGCCGCCCTTGCGGCGCTCACCCTGGGCGGCTGCGCGAACGACACCACCGGGCCGTCCGCCGCCCCCGAGCCGCAGCCGCTGCTGGCGGAGCACGGGCTCGACGGCATGGACACCACCGCGGTGATCGACCGGCTCGACCGGCTGTCCCCGGACGAGCGGCCCGATGACCTGATGGCGTCCGTGCGTCCCGACGAGCTGATCGTCTCCGACGGGCAGCAGGAGGTGGTCCTCGACGTGCCCGAGGACCGGTTCTACCTGTCGGTGGCGCCCTACGTCGACCAGACCCACGAGTGCTTTTACCACTCGCTGACGACCTGCAAGGGTGAGCTGGCCTCGGAGGAGGTGGACGTCCAGGTGGTCGACCAGACCAACGACGAGGTGCTCGTGGAGCAGACCCTGACCACCTTCGACAACGGCTTCGTGGGGCTGTGGCTGCCCCGCGACATCGAGGGCACCCTGCGCGTCAGCTTCGACGGGAAGGTCGGCGAGACGGAGATCGCCACCGACGACGAGGCGCCGACCTGCCTCACCACCCTGCAGCTGACCTGAGCCCTCCGGCGCGGCCCGGACGGATGTCGCGACGAAAGCCACTCGGTTGCCGAGCCCAACGGATACCCTGCGGCCATGGCATCGACCACGGTGACCCTCCGGGCAGCGCTGGCGGGCACCGTCGCGGTCCCGGCTCTGGTGATCAGCTCCTGCGGCTCGTCACAGGCCGACGGGGAGGTGTCCGTGCTGGCGCCTCGCGACGCGGTGGCGCTGATCGCGAGCGGGCAGCACACCGTGGTCGACCTGCGCTCCGGGCGCGCCTACCGGGCCGGGCACGTGCGCGGTGCGGTCAACCTTCCGGTCCGGGCGCCCGACTTCGCGCAACGACTGCGCGAGCTGCCCCGGGACACCGGGTTCCTGCTCTACTCCCGCAACGGGGACGACGCGGATCGTGTGGCGGACCGGATGGCGGCCGAAGGCTTCGAGACGGTCGTGGACGCGGGCGCGTTCGGGCTGCTCGCGATCGCCGGAGCGCCCGTCGAGTGACGCCTGTCAGGCGAACGGGTCGGGCCGTCCGCCGGGCAGCCCGGCGAGCAGCTCACGGGCCTGGGCGGCGAACTTGTGCTCGACGAGCACCTCGTACTTGGTCGCCACCACCTGCTGCACCGACGTGAAGTCGCGGCGTCCCCGGGTCATCGCATAACCGGTCAGCGCCCAGATCAGTCCGAACAACGCACCGAACAGCGCCGTGGAGGCGATCACCGGCAACGCGTCGCCGGTGCCGAACAGGGAGAAGATCAGCCCGACGAAGAGCCCGAGCCACACGCCCGACAACGCGCCGCCGAGCGCCACCCGGCCGGTGGTCAGCCGGCCCGTGACCCGCTCCACCTGCTTGAGGTCGGTCCCCACGATGAGCACGTTCTCGACGGGGAACCCGCTGTCGGCGAGGTGGTCG
The DNA here is from genome assembly GCA_963747975.1 of uncultured Actinomycetota bacterium. Classification (GTDB taxonomy): domain Bacteria; phylum Actinomycetota; class Actinomycetes; order Propionibacteriales; family Nocardioidaceae; genus Nocardioides_C. The sequence goes on along the minus strand of CAVVHI010000003.1, from coordinate 263,702 downwards.
ACCGCCTTCTGTGCGTCCGCGTAGTCGTCGTACACGCCGAGTGACTGGGGGAACTGCAGCGACAGCGCCGCGCGGGAGCCGGGCATTCCGGTGGGGTTGCTCATGGGTCCATTCTCCCCGACACGGTACGGCGGACAAGACGGACGGACTCTTCGCGTCCCGCTCCGGGACCGGCCCCTCGACACCTGGAACGCAGCCGACGTAACGTGCGGTCATGACGGGGATCGGGACAGAGCCGCCGGCGAGCGGGCTCGGAGACGTGCAGGCCCTCAACGCGACCGACGTCGCGATCATGTACCTCGACGTGGCCTTCGACGTGGACGCGGTCGCAGCCGGGTGGCCGGAGTTCGAGTCCCGGTTCTCCACCCTGCGAGGCCGGCGGCTGGTGGCCGTGGTGCTGCCCGAGCGGCAGATCTACCGGCTGGCCACGCCGATGCGCGACGAGGACGACCCGGACGCCGTGGGCCTGAGCATGCGTGTCCTCCCGGGCGGCCCCTACCTCGAGCTCACCCTCACCGGCGACGCGCGCACCGTCCACCGGGACATCGGCCCGGCCTTCGAGGAGCTGCGGGGGCTCGGCCGCTACGACCCCGCGCGGCCGTGCGTGGAGGTCTACCGGTCCCCGTGCGAGGTGGGCTGCCGGCTGCCGGTCGTCGGCTGAGCCTGGACCACGATGCCGCCGAGCCGGCCCTCGTCGGCACGGCACCGCACCCCGTCGACGTACACCTCGTGGGTCACCGTGGCCTCCTCGCACAGCTGCCCGGTGTCGGCGTAGCGCGCGGCGAACCCGGTGCCGTCCTCCTCGGTGTTCACCAGCCGGAGCGGGCGGCCGTCGGCGGTGCACGCGCGGGCGACACAGTCGCGGCACAGGTAGTCGGGGTAGCGCGAGAGCGCCGGCTGCTCGACGCCGCAGACCGGGCAGGTGACCAGGTCGAGCGCCATCAGCCGGCGTTCTTGCGGGCCGACCAGGCGCTGGCGACCATCTGCTCGAGGCTGTGCCGCATCTGCCACTCGAGGTCCCGAGCGGCCAGGTCGCCGTTGGCGACGATCCGGGCGGGGTCGCCGGGGCGTCGCGGAGCGACCTCGGGGGAGAAATCGATGCCGGTCACCGTGGCGATGGAGGCCATGATCTCGCGCACCGAGCTGCCGTCGCCGCTGCCGAGGTTGTAGGCGGGGGCGAGCTGGTCGCCGGACTGGAGCCGGCGGGCCGCCACCACGTGGGAGTGGGCGAGGTCGACGACGTGGATGTAGTCGCGGACGCAGGTGCCGTCGGGAGTCGGGTAGTCGGCACCGTTGATGCGCGGCGTGCGCCCCTGGACCAGCGCCTCGAAGACGATCGGGAACAGGTTGTGCGGGCTGGTGTCGTAGACGGAGTCGTCGACCGAGCCCACCACGTTGAAGTAGCGCAGCGACGTGTGCCGCAGGCCGGCCGCCACCTCCTGGTCCTTGAGCAGCCACTCGCCGATCAGCTTCGACTGCCCGTACGGCGACTCCGGGCCCAGGCGCGTGTCCTCGGTGACGACGTCGACGTCCGGGGTGCCGTAGACCGAGGCGCTGGAGGAGAACACCATGTTCTGCACGCCCTCCTCCTGCATCGCCCGCAGCAGGTGCACGGTGCCGGTCACGTTCTGGTCGTAGGTGTGCAGCGGACGATCCACCGAGACACCGGCGTACTTGAACCCGGCGATGTGGATCACCCCCACGGCGCGGTGCTCGCGCAGGGTACGGCGGAGCAGGTCGGTGTCGAGGATGCTGCCCTCGACGAAGGGGACGTCGTCGGGCACGAACTTGAGGTGGCCGGTGGACAGGTCGTCGAGCACCACCGACGCGATGCCCTGCTCGCTGAAGGCGCGCACCACGTGCGCCCCGATGTAGCCCGCCCCGCCCGTCACCAGCCACGTCATCTATCCGGCCCTCTTCCTGAGTCGATGTCTGCGCCCGACCCTAGTCTCCGAACGGCGCGAACACCGACCGCAGCGGCCGCCCGCTCCCTATCGTGAGGCGACGTCACGGCTGTGGCGGAGCAGCCCGGCACCGCGCCTTCGGTGGTCCTGCCCGCCGGATGAGTCCGGCAGGAAGGACGGGCGGTCCCTGCGGTAGCATGGCGGGGTGCGCAGGTTCCTCCTTCTTGGTCGGCCGCGCTGATCACGCACCACGACAGCGCGGCTACCCCTCATGCCTGAGGGGTTTTTTTGTGCCCGAGGCGCCGCGAGCCGACTCACGCGACAGGAAGACGACGAGACGATGAGCGAGCAGCAGGCAGAGGACCGGGCGACGTACGACGTCGCCGCGGCGCAGGAACGCTGGCGCAAGGTGTGGGACGACCTGAACCCCTTCCAGGCAGCCGACGACGGCTCCCGGGAGCGCCGCTACGCGCTGACGATGTTCCCCTACCCGAGCGGGGACCTGCACATGGGCCACGCCGAGGTGATGGCGCTGCACGACGTGCTCGCCCGCTACTGGCGCCAGCGCGGGTACGACGTGATGAACCCGATCGGCTGGGACTCCTTCGGCCTGCCGGCCGAGAACGCCGCGATCAAGCGTGACGAGCACCCGGCGACCTACACCTACGCCAACATCGAGACGCAGGCGGAGTCGTTCCGCCGCTACGCGGTGAGCTTCGACTGGTCCCGCCGGCTGCACACGAGCGACCCGGAGTACTACCGGTGGACCCAGTGGCTGTTCCTGCGCTTCCGCGAGCGCGGCCTGGCCTACCGGAAGTCCAGCCCGGTCAACTGGTGTCCCAACGACCAGACCGTGCTGGCCAACGAGCAGGTCGTCCAGGGCATGTGCGAGCGCTGTGGCGCCGAGGTCACCAAGCGCGAGCTGACCCAGTGGTACTTCAAGGTGACCGACTACGCCCAGCGCCTGCTCGACGACATGGAGCAGCTGCAGGACACCTGGCCCGAGCGCGTGCTGGCGATGCAGCGCAACTGGATCGGCCGGTCCGAGGGCGCCCACGTGCACTTCGACGTCGAAGGACGCGACGAGCCGGTGACGGTCTTCACCACGCGCCCCGACACCCTGTACGGCGCCACCTTCTTCGTGGTGGCCGCCGACGCCGGCCTGGCCGACGAGATCTGCGCGCCCGAGCAGCGCGAGGAGTTCGAGCGCTACCGGGAGCAGGTGCGCAAGGAGAGCGACATCGACCGGCTGTCCACCGAGCGCGAGAAGACGGGTGTCTTCCTCGGCCGCTACGCGGTGAACCCGGTCAACGGCGAGCGGATCCCGGTGTGGGCTTCGGACTACGTGCTGGCCGACTACGGCACCGGCGCGGTGATGGCGGTGCCCGCGCACGACCAGCGCGACCTGGACTTCGCCAAGGCGATGGGTCTGCCGGTACGCCGGGTCGTCGACACCGGGGAGCCGGACCCGGAGGAGACCTACGTGGCGACCACCGGCGACGGGGTCTACGTCAACTCCGGGGAGCTGGACGGCCTGAGCGACAAGGTGTCGGGCATCGCCCAGATCGTCACGCGGCTGGAGTCGGAGGCCCGGGGCACCGGCGCGGTGAACTTCCGGCTGCGCGACTGGCTGCTGTCGCGGCAGCGGTTCTGGGGCTGCCCGATCCCGATCGTGCACTGCGACTCGTGCGGGGAGGTGCCGGTGCCCGACGACCAGCTCCCCGTCGAGCTGCCCGACCTGCGCGGCACCGACCTTAAGCCGAAGGGCACCTCGCCGCTGGCGGCCGCCGAGGAGTGGGTCAACACCACCTGTCCCTCGTGCGGCGGTCACGCCCGGCGGGACAGCGACACCATGGACACCTTCGTGGACTCGTCGTGGTACTTCTTCCGCTACTGCTCACCGCACCACGAGGACGGCCCGTTCGACCCCGAGGCGGTGCGCCGCTGGATGCCGGCGTTCCAGTACGTCGGTGGCGTCGAGCACGCCATCCTGCACCTGCTGTACAGCCGGTTCTTCACCAAGGTGCTGCACGACATGGGGATGGTCGACTTCGTCGAGCCCTTCCGCGCCCTGCTGAACCAGGGCCAGGTCATCAACCAGGGCAAGGCGATGAGCAAGTCCCTGGGCAACGGCGTGAACCTGGGCGAGGTGATCGACGAGTACGGCGTCGACGCCGTACGCCTGACCCTCGTGTTCGCCGGGCCGCCGGAGGACGACATCGACTGGGCGGACGTGTCACCGGCGGGGTCGCTGAAGTTCCTGCAGCGTGCGTGGCGCCTGAGCGGTGACGTGGCCTCGGAGCCGGGGGTCCCGTTCGGCGACGGCGACGTCGACCTGCGCCGGGCCACCCACCGCACGCTGCGGGAGGCCGAGCAGCTGATCGACGGCCACCGGTTCAACGTGGTGGTGGCCCGCGTGATGGAGCTGGTCAACGTCACCCGCAAGGCCATCGACTCCGGCTGCGGGCCGGCCGACCCCGCGGTGCGTGAGGCGGTCGAGGCGGTGGCGGTCATGCTGTCGCTGGTGGCGCCCTACACCGCCGAGGAGATGTGGGCCCGGCTCGGGCACGAGCCGAGCGTGGCCCTGGCCGGCTGGCCGACCGTGGAGGAGTCGCTGCTGGCGCTCGAGACCGTCACCGCGATCGTCCAGGTGCAGGGCAAGCTCCGCGGCAGGCTGGAGGTCACCCCGGACATCTCCGCGGCGGACCTGGAGGCGATGGCGCTGGCCGAGCCCGTCGTCCAGCGGGCGCTGGCCGGCAAGACGGTGCGCAAGGTGGTCGTGAAGGCGCCCAAGCTGGTCAACGTCGTCGTGGGCTGACCTGCAGGTTTGCTTCGGCGGCATCTGGCAACCACCTCCCGGGGAGAGGCGCCGGGCAGGTCCGGTGCCGGAGGGAGGCCATGTGGTGGCCGTCGACCGGAGGGGACGACGGTGGTGGATCGTGCTGGGCGCGGCCATCGCCCTGGTGGGGTTGACCGTGGGCGCCGGGTGGGCGTTCTACCTCAACCAGCAGGTCGGCGACGTGCGCCGGGTCGAGGTCGACCTCGGCGGTGACGACGACGGCGGTTCCGGCTCCGGCACCTCTCCGAGGGGGTCCGCGGCGTCGGCGTCGGCGCCGGACGACGGGCCTTCCGGGCGGCCGGACGGCGCCGACGGGCGTGAGCCGGTCACCATCCTCGTCGCGGGGGTCGACGCGGGGGACGGTCGCCGGATCGCGAGGGCGATGCGCCAGGGGGAGTGGCCCCGGGGGCGGTACCGCACCGACACGATCCTGGTCGTCCACCTGACGGCGAACCGCCGCCGGGCGACCGTGGTCTCCATCCCTCGTGACCTGTGGGTGCCCGTTCGCGGCTACGGGCGGCAGAAGGTCAACGCCGCGTTCTCCCTCGGCGGACCGTCGCTCTACGCCGACACGGTGCGCGAGCTCACCGGGGCCGACCTGGACCACCTGATGATCGTGGACTGGCGGGCGTTCCGGAAGCTCACCACCGCGGTGGGCGGGGTGAAGGTCCAGATCCCCCGCGACGTGTACGACTCGTCCCAGGACGTCCACTGGAAGGCGGGGACCCACGTCCTGAAGGGGCAACGGGCGCTGCAGTACGTCCGTCAGCGGCACGGCCTTCCCGGAGGCGACCTGGGCCGCATGCGGCGACAGCAGAACTTCCTCCGCGCCCTGCTCGAGAAGCTGGTCGACGACGGCACTCTGCAGAACCCGGTCCGGCTCACCAACGTGATCGAGGCGGTCAGCGACAACCTCGTCGTCGACGACGGCCTCACCGACGCCGGGCTGCGCGACCTGGCGATCTCCTCCCGGGGGCTGTCCGCAGACCGCGTGCGGTTCCTCACCGCCCCGACGAAGGGACTGGCCCGCCGGGACGGCCAGAGCGTGCTGCTGCCGAAGGTCCGCCAGACCCGGCGGCTGTTCGCGGCGATGGAGGCCGGGCACCTGAAGCGCTTCCTGCGGCGCCACGACATCGGTGAGCTGCCGGAGCGGGTGCGCTGACCCGCCCCGGCCGCCTCCCGGTCACGGCAGGTCGACGAACGCCTCCTCCAGCGGCACCGGCCCGCTGAGCAGGGTGAACTGCCTGCGGACGGTCGCCGGACGGTTCAGCGCCGCGGCGAGGGCATGCGCCACGTCCGCCCGCGGGATCTCGCGCGGCTGCGCCTCGGGGTCGAGCGTCACCTTGCCGGTGCCGGGCTCGTCGGTGAGCCCGCCCGGCTGCACGATCGTCCAGTCGAGGTCACGGCGGCGCAGGTCCTCGTCCGCGGCGGCCTTGGCCCGCAGGTAGATCTGGAAGACGTCGTCGCTGTGCGGGTCGGCCTGGTCGGTGCCCATCGACGACACCATGAGGTAGCGCCGCACCCCGGCCCGCTCGGCCGCCTCGGCGAGCAGGATGGCGGCGTTCTTGTCGACGGTCTCCTTGCGCTCCACCCCGGAGCCGGGCCCGCCGCCGGCCGCGAACACGACCGCGTCGGCACCGCGCACCGCCTCGGCCAGCTCGTCGACCGACGCCTGCTCGAGGTCGAGCACGACGGCCTCGGCGCCGCGCTGCTCGAGGTCGGGGACGTGGTCGGGGTTGCGGACGATGCCGACCGGCTCGTCGCCGCGACGGCTCAGCTCCTCCTCCAGCAGCAGGGCGATCTTGCCGTGGCCTCCGGCGATGACGACGCGCATGGCTCTCCTTCTTCTCGGGGCATGTTGTGTGGTGCTCCGGCGGAGGAGTACCCGCGTCCGCCGTACCACACGTCCCTCACCGCGGACGAGTGCCGCCGCTGCAGCCGGGCGGCCCGGTACCCTTCGGCCCATGTCCCACGTCGCGCTCGTCACCGACTCCACGGCCTCGCTGCCGCAGGAGGTCGCCGGGAAGCACGGGGTCATCGTGGTGCCCCTGCAGGTGGTGATCGGCGCCAGGTCCTACGAGGAGGGCGTCGAGGGAGGCGCCACCGCCGAAACCGTGGCCGCGGCGCTGAAGGCGTGGACCCCGGTCAGCACGTCGCGGCCGACACCGGCCGCGATGCTCGAGGTGTACGAGCGGCCGCGGCCGCGGGGGCCGAGGAGATCGTCTCGGTGCACCTGTCGAGCGAGCTCAGCGGCACCTACGAGTCCGCGCAGCTGGCGGCCAGGCAGTCCCCGGTGCCGGTCACCGCGGTCGACTCCCGCCAGCTGGGCATGGCGACCGGCTTCGCGGTCGTGGCGGCGGCCGAGGTGCTCGCCGCGGGCGGGAACGCGGCCGAGGCCGCCGAGGAGGTGCGCAGGCGTACGGCGGCCACCACGTCGCTGTTCTACGTCGACACCCTGGAGTACCTGCGCCGCGGTGGCCGGATCGGTGCCGCGGCGGCGCTGCTCGGCTCCGCACTGTCGGTCAAGCCGCTCCTGGCGCTGGAGAACGGCAGGATCGGCATGCGGGAGAAGGTCCGCACCGCCGCCCGTGCGCTCAACCGTCTGGAGGAGCTCGCCGCCGCCGCGGCAGACGAGCTCGCCGGTCGACGTCGCGGTCGCGCACCTGGCCAACCCGGAGCGCGCCGAGACCCTGGCCGACCACCTGCGGGACCGGCTGGCCGACGAACCTCGAGGACCGGACCGTGGTCGTGGGCGAGGTCGGCGCGGTCATCGGCGCGCATGTCGGACCGGGCATGGTGGCGGTGATGGTCTCGCCGCGGTAGGTGGCTGCGGCGCAGCGCGGTCGCGGTCGCGGTCGCCGGTTGCCCTCACCAGCCGGGCCCGTCGCGGGCGTCGTCCACAGGCTCCGGACGGGTGCTTCCCGTCGGCGGCGGCGGTTCCTAGGTTCCCGGTATGCGCACCCCCCGCCGCCACGAGCGCGACGAGCTGGCAGCCATCGCTCAGCGCCGCCTGGAGCTGCTGAGCGTCGAGCTGGCCGACCTGCGAGCCCACACGCCGGCCGCCGCGTCCGCGGCGCAGGCGGACGCCACGGCGACCTCACCGGACGCCACGGCGACGACGCCGCCGGACGCCGCGGCGGTGTCGCCGGTCGTCGCGGCGGTGTCGCCGGTCGTCGCGGCGGTGCCGCCGGACCGGCATGCCGAGCAGCAGCGGGAGCAGGAGGAGGGAAGCCGGCAGGCCCGGTCGCCGGGGCGCCACGCGCGCCGACCGGTCGCCGGGCCGGTCCGTCTCGCCGGCTGGGTCCACGACCGGCTGCCGCCCACCCTGCAGGGACGGGTCCGTCTCAGCACCACACATCTGACGGTCGTCGCCGTCCTCGTCGCCGCGGGGCTGGCCCTGACGTCGTGGTGGGTGCTCGGCACGCGCGGGGCCACGGTGGTGCCGGCCTCGGCCAGGACCGGCGCCGGTGTCTCCGTCCCGGACGGCTCGGGCGTCGACGGCCCGCCGGCTCCGGCCGCGCTGGTCACTCCGGCCGCCGCCACTCCGGCCGCCGCCCTCGCGGCCGCCGAGCCCACGGACCCGGCGGTGGTCGTGGTGGACGTCGCCGGCCGGGTCCGTCGGCCCGGGATCGCCACGCTGCCGGCCGGCTCCCGGGTCGTCGACGCGCTCGAGGCCGCCGGGGGACCCCGCCGTGGCGTGGACCTGACGTCGCTGAACCTGGCGCGGGTCCTCGTCGACGGCGAGCAGGTCGTCGTCGGCGTCCCACCACCCGGCGGCGTGGCAGCCCCGGCCGCCTCCGTGCCCGGTGCGTCGAGCGCCGCGGGGAGCGGGCTGCTGGTCAACATCAACACCGCGGGCCAGGTCGAGCTCGAACAGCTGCCCGGGGTGGGACCGGTCACCGCGCAGGCGATCCTGCAGTGGCGCGCCGACCACGGGCAGTTCTCGGCGGTGGACGAGCTGATGGAGGTCTCCGGGATCGGGGAGGCGACGCTGGCGAAGATCGCGCCGCACGTGACCCTGTGAGGGCCTCCGGTCCGTCGCCGGCCCCGGACCTGCGGGCGGTGGTGCTCGCGGGCATGGCGTGGGCCGGGGGACTGGCCGGTTTCCTCCTGCCCCGAGGGCTGGTGCTGGGGGCCGCCGTGGTGTGGGGGCTGGTGCTCGCGGTGCGTGCCCGCCGCGGTCGTGCTCCGGTGGCGGCGCTGGCATGGCTGGTGGCTGCCGTCGCGGTGGCGGCGTCGGCCATGCTGCGTGCCGACGGGGTCGGCGCGGGCCCCGTCGCCGCCCTCGCCGACGAGCGGGCCTTCGTCACCGCCACGGTGCGGGTGAGCTCCGACCCCTTGCTGCGGCAGGGCACCCGCGCCCCCTACGTCCTGGTCCGCGCCACCACGGTGCGGGTCACCGGTCGCGGTCGCACCGTCGACGTGCGGGTGCCGGTGCTGGTCATCGCCAAAGAGGCGTGGCGGGAGGTGGAGCTCGGCTCCGTGGTGCGCGTTGCCGGGCTGGCGTCGCCCTCGGACGGCGACGATCTCGCGGCGGTGCTGTCGACGAGCCGGCCCCCGACCGTGGTGCAGGAGGCGGGACCGCTCCTGGGCGGCGCGGCCGCGGTGAGGGCCGGGATCCACACCGCGGTGAACGGAGCGGGACCGGCCGAGCGCGGTCTGGTGCCCGCCCTGGTGATGGGCGACGAGCAGGGCATTCCCGGCGACCTGCGCACCGACTTCCAGGTGGCCGGTCTCACGCACCTGCTCGCGGTGTCGGGCACCAACCTCACCCTCGTGGTCGGCTTCTGGCTGGTGCTCGCGCGGTGGGCAGGAGTGCGCGCCCGTGGTCTCGTGCTGGTCGGCATCCTCGGTGTCTGCGGGTTCATCCTGCTCGCACGGACGGAGCCGAGCGTGGTCCGCGCCGCCGCGATGGGCACCGTGGCGCTCATCGGGATGGGCAGCAACGGCCGGGAGCGGGGTGCCAGGGCGCTCGGGGTCGCGGTGCTGTGCCTGCTGCTGGCGAACCCGTGGCTGGCGCTCTCGGTCGGCTTCGTGCTCTCCGCGCTGGCCACGGCCGGGATCCTGTTCCTGGCTCCTCCGTGGCGCGACGCGATGTGCCGATGGCTGCCCCGGTGGCTGTCGGAGGCGGTGGCGGTGCCGCTGGCCGCCCAGCTCGCCTGTACGCCGGTCGTGGCTGCGATCTCCGACCAGGTCAGCCTGGTGGCCGTGGTGGCGAACATGCTGGTCGCACCGGCCGTCGGCCCGGCTACCGTGCTCGGCCTCGCCGGAGGCCTGCTCGTCCTGGTCGCCGAGCCGGTCGGTGTCCTGGTCGGACACGCCGGTGCCTGGTCCGCGTGGTGGATCACCGCGGTCGCGGAGCGCAGCGCGGACCTGCCGACCGCGGCCGTCGGCTGGTCGGCGAGCTGGTCGTCCCTCGCGCTGCTCACGGTGCTGTGCCTCGCGGTGTCCGCGGTGATGACGGCCCTGCTGGCTCGCCGGTGGGCGGCGACCGGGCTGGCCGCGGTGGTGCTGGCCGGGATCGTGCTGCCTCCGCCCACGCCCGGCTGGCCGCCGCCGGGCTGGGTGATGGTCGCCTGCGACGTCGGTCAGGGCGACGGCCTGGTCCTCAACGCCGGGGACGGTGCGGCCGTCCTCGTCGACGTCGGCTCCGACCCCGCTCCGCTGCGCCGGTGCCTCGACCGGCTCGACGTCGGCGCCGTCCCGGTGGCCGTGCTGACCCACTTCCACGACGACCACGTCGGCGCGCTGCCGGGGCTCTCCGGACGCCACCGTCCCGCACGGCTCCTGGTCACCCGGCTCGCCGACCCCGCCGACGGTGCCGACGCCGTGCTCGCGTGGGCCCGTCGCGCGAAGGTCCCCGTGTCCGTCCCCGAGCTCGGCGAGGTGGGTCGGCTCGGCCCGCTCCTCTGGCAGGTCGTCGGTCCCGAGCAGCGGTTCGCGACCGGCCGGGCGTTCTCCGCGGGCTCCGCCGCCAACAACGCCAGCCTGGCCCTGCTCGTGGAGACGGCCGGGATCCGGATCCTGCTGACCGGCGACATGGAGCCGGAGGCACAGCAGCTGATGCGGCGCACCCTGCCGGCGCTGCACGTCGACGTGCTGAAGGTGCCGCACCACGGCAGCCGCTACCAGGACCCGCAGTTCCTCACCGGGCTGCGGCCACGGCTGGCCCTGGTGTCGGTGGGGGCGGACAACGAGTACGGCCATCCGGCGTCGGAGACGCTCGGCCTTCTCGAGGACCACCACGTGCTGGTCAGACGCACCGACGAGGACGGCGACCTGGCGGTCGTCGTACAGGAGGGTGTGCTGTCGGTGCGGGTCAGGCCGAGCGGGAGCTGAGCACCTCGTCGTCGGCGATCAGCCACCCGCCGCCGGACTGCTCGAGCGTGAGCAGCTGGGTCTCCCGGGTGGTGCTGCCGTCCGCCATGGCGTAGGTGAGGTCGACCCTCACCCGGCCGTCGCCGACGGTCTCGGTCGAGTGCACCTCGACGGCGTCGACGGAGCCCCACCATGCCTCGTAGCCGTCCCGGCCGACCTCGTCCTGCATGCTCGGCGCCAGGCGCGACCAGCCCGCGTCGGTGTCGTCGGGCACGACGGAGAAGTAGTCGCCGACCGCCTCGGCGGGGTCGCCGGCGCGGTCGGCGTCGGTCTCGTCGGGGGAGGGGGTGGGCTCGGGCTCGGTCCGCTCCGGGCTCGGTTCGCTCTGCTCCGGCTCTGGCTCCGGCTCGGACCGCTCGGGCTCGGGGCTCGGCCCGGTCTGCTCGGAGCCGGGCCGGGCGCCTGCGGCCCCTGTGTCGGTCTCGGCCGGCGAGGCCGCGGTGCGGGCTGCCTCGCCGCTGCCCGGCCCGGGACCGTCGTCCGTCAGCAGGTAGCCGCCGGCCAGGACCACGAGCAGCAGCGCCGCCGCGGCGACCAGCCAGACCGCGGGGGACCGTCGCCGTTCCTCGCTCGCGCCGGTCTGGTCGGCGGCGGTGTCGTGGGCAGCGGTCTGGTCGGCGGTGTCGTCGGGAGCGGTGTCGTGGGCGCCGGTGGGCGCTGCCGGTGTCGCCGGGGACGCGAGCACCGACGTCGGTTCGGCCGCGACGGCGCCGTCGTCCTCGTGCTCGGCGACGCGGCGCAGCGCCCCTGCCGCGTCGGCCATCGACCACCGTGCGTGCGGGTCACGGTCCATCATCCGGCTGATCGGACCGGCCAGCGGCCCCGCGCGCTGCGGTGGGGCCGGCTCCTCGGCGGCGATCCGTTGCAGCAGCGCAATGGGGTTGCGCTCCTCCGGGTACGGCGCCCGCCCCTCCACCGCGAGGTACAGCGAGGCGCCGAGGGCGTACACGTCCGCCTCCGCGGCCGGGTCCTCGCCACGGGCGAGCTCGGGGGCGAAGTAGGACGGCGTCCCGGTGACCAGGCCCGTCCGGGTCAGCTGGTCGTCGTCGTGGCGGCGCGCGATGCCGAAGTCGGTGATCTTCGCGACGTCGTCGTCCCCGACGAGGATGTTGCCCGGCTTGACGTCGCGGTGGATGGTGCCGGCGGTGTGCGCAGCCGCCAGGCCGTCGGCCACCTGCGCCCCGATCCACGCCACCCGCCGTGGGTCCAGCGGCCCGTCGTCGCGGACGATCTCACCCAGGGTCCGGGAGGGGACGTACTCCATCACCAGCCAGGCACGGCCGCGCTCGTCGTCGACCACGTCGAAGACCGAGACCACGTTGCGGTGGTTGAGGGCTGCCGACGACCTGGCCTCGCGCAGCGCCCGAGCGGCGTCGGTGGCCGACTCACCCGGGAGCATGCCGATCTGCTTGACCGCCACCTCGCGGCCGAGGACGTCGTCCCGGCACAGCCATACGGTCCCCATGCCACCGCGGCCCACGGCCCGCTGGACGCGGTAGCGACCTGCGATCAGGTCCGGGTCCATCGTGCTCCTTCCATCGGGTCGCTCGCCGGGCACGGCCGCTCCGGGTCATCTACCCACGCAGCGGCCGAGTACGCGTCCGGACCGTCCCCGCCGTGTGGCAGGCTGACTGCACCATGGCGACCCCGAAGGCTTCCGACGTCCTCGGCCATGTCACTCTCGTGACCGGCCCGGAGGAGTTCCTCAACGAGCGCGCAGTCGCCGCCGCCCTGCACGCGGTGCGGCACGCCGACGAGGAGTCCGAGGTGAGCGAGACGGCCGCCGACCAGCTCACCATGGGGACGCTCGCCGAGCTGGCGGCGCCGTCGCTGTTCTCCGCGATCCGGTGCGTGGTCGTGCGGGGCCTGGAGGACCTGCCCGAGGAGAGCCACGAGGGCCTCCTCGGCTACGCGGCGAGCCCCGCGGAGGACGTCGGTCTGGTGCTCGTCCACTCGGGTGGTCAGAAGGGGTCCGGGCTGCTCACCAAGCTGCGTAAGCTCGGGCCGGTCACCGAGGTGAAGTCGGCGGCGCTCAAGCCCAGCGAGTACTCCCGCTGGGTGGGCGCGGAGTGCCGGCTGCACGGTGCCCGGATCGCCGAGGACGCCGCCGACCTGCTCGTCCAGTCCGTCGGCCAGGACCTCCGTGCCCTGGCCGGGGCCTGTCACCAGCTGGCCAACGACTTCGCCGGTGAGCCGCTCACCGCCGAGGTGGTCCGCCGCTACTTCGGCGGACGGGCCGAGGTGAAGGGCTTCGCGGTCGCCGACGCCGCCATCTACGGCCGCACCGCCCGCGCCCTCGAGGAGCTGCGGTGGGCGCTCGACAGCGGCACCGCACCGGTGCTGGTCACCAGCGCCTTCGCCAGCGGTCTGCGGGGCCTGGCCCGGTTCAAGAGCGCCCCCCGGGGGCTGCGGGAGGCCGACCTGGCGCGCGAGGTCGGCGTGCCGCCCTGGAAGCTGCGGACGCTGCGGGAGCAGGCACGCGGGTGGGAGGACCGGGGCCTGGTGCATGCGATCCGCGCGGTGGCCCAGGCCGATGCCGACGTCAAGGGAGCGGCCGGCGACGCGTCGTACGCCCTCGAGCGGATGGTCCTCTCCGTCGCCGGGGCCCGCTCTCCTCGCTGACGGCCGGTGACGCCCCCGGCAATGGCTGGAGCCGGTCCCCGATCCACCCGGCGAGCACGAAAAAGGCGCCGCCCCCGGAGGGAACGGCGCCCTGGTCGACCGGGTCCGGTCGGAGGGGTGCCTCAGAGAGCGGCGGCCTTCCTGGAGATCGCCGACTTCTTGTTCGCGGCCTGGTTCTTGTGGATGACGCCCTTGGACGCAGCCTTGTCGAGCTTCTTGTTGGCGACCTGCGCCAGCTCCTGCGCCCGCTCGGCCTCACCAGCGTCGGCGGCCTCGCGGAAACGGCGGATGGCCGTCCGCAGCGCAGACTTCACGGCCTTGTTGCGCTCGTGCGCGGCCAGGTTCTGCCGGTTGCGCTTGATCTGGGACTTGATGTTCGCCACTGGTGTGCGCCTCGTCTGGTCTGAGCGTGCTGATGGTCTAGGTGCGGACGGCCGATCCCGGCCAGACACGCGAGAGCCAACGATACCAGCGGCGGAAGGTGCCCCTCAAATCGAGCCGGTCACGACCAGCCGCGGCGTCCGGACAGCCAGGACCAGCACGCCTCGGCGTACCAGGACTGGTGGGCACGGAGGTAGGGCGAGGAGTTCGGGACCGGCTGGTCGCGCCGCTCGAGGAAGAACCCGGCCATCAGGGCGAGGAGCGAGTCCACGTCCTCGGCCGGCACGTCCCGGGTGAGCCTGCGCTGCCGCAGCACCGCGTCGGCGTCGAGCCCGTCGCCGTGCACCGAGATGAGCAGGAGCACGGTGTCGACCCACGCGGCGCCGACGGCGGGCCAGCTCCAGTCGCACAGCACCGCCCGGCCCTCCGACAGGAGCAGGTTGTCGCCGCGGATGTCGGTGTGGACCAGGGTGCTCCCGGCGGTCGCCTCCCCGAACCGCCCCGCCAGCTCGGCCGCCGCCTCGAGCTGCGGCCGCCCTGGGTCGACCCGTCGGACGTGGTCCCAGCCGGCGAGGCAGCCCGCGAACTCCGCGGCGAAGGTCGGCAGCCGCAACGGCGGGGGAGTCAGCCGCTCCGCGACGACCTCCAGCGTGTCCAGCGCCAGGTCGAGCTCGGTGGGCCGCCAGGGCCGGACGGGCATGGTGCCGTCGACGTGGTCCAGCTCGTGGACCACCCACAGGTCGTCCTCGTGGTTCCACAGCACTCGCGGCACCGGGAGGTCGGCGGGCAGGACCCGGAGCTTGCGTACCTCTTCGCGGTAGGCGTCGGCGAAGGGACGCTGCGCCTTCTTGCTCGCCGCCTTGACGAAGTGCCGGGTGCCGTCCGCGCAGGTGAGGACCGAGGCCAGCCCGGGGGTGTAGCCGGCACCCGCGCTGTCGGCGGCGACGACCCGGGAGCCGAGCCGCCGCTCCACCAGCGACCTGGTCGCCGGCGGCAGCAGCCCCCACTCCAGGCGCCGGGCGGTGTGGCCGTGCGGGATCGCTGCGTCCCGGTCGGGGGTGCGCGACGTGATCGGGCTCATGGGGCCCCATTCTGTAACAATGGCGGTTCCGCCCGTCCCACCATCGACCGGAAGATCTTCGTGTCCAAGAGCCCTTCTGCCGCGGCCCCACAGCCCGGCAAGACCGACCCGGCGCTGATCCGCAACTTCAGCATCATCGCGCACATCGACCACGGCAAGTCGACGCTCGCTGACCGGATGCTGCAGCTGACCGGTGTGCTCGACGACCGCAGCGCGCGGGCGCAGTACCTCGACCGGATGGACATCGAGCGCGAGCGGGGCATCACGATCAAGAGCCAGGCGGTCCGGCTGCCGTGGACCGTGGGGGAGGACGTCGACGGCGTCGAGGCGGGGACCTACGTCCTCAACATGATCGACACCCCGGGCCACGTCGACTTCACCTACGAGGTGTCCCGGTCGCTGGAGGCCTGCGAGGCGGCCGTCCTGCTCGTCGACGCCGCTCAGGGCATCGAGGCCCAGACGCTGGCGAACCTCTACCTCGCGCTCGGCGCCGACCTGCAGATCATCCCGGTGCTCAACAAGATCGACCTGCCCTCGGCCCAGCCGGAGAAGTACGCCGCCGAGCTCGCCGGGATCATCGGCTGCGACCCCGACGACGTGCTCCAGGTCTCGGCGAAGACCGGGATGGGGGTCGAGGCGCTGCTCAACGAGATCGTGCGCCAGACGCCGTCCCCCGTCGGCGACGCGGAGGCGCCCCCGCGCGCGCTCATCTTCGACTCGGTCTACGACACCTATCGCGGCGTGGTCACCTACGTCCGCGTGATCGACGGCAAGCTGTCGCACCGGGACAAGATCAAGATGATGTCGACCGGGGCGGTCCACGAGATGCTCGAGGTCGGCGTGATCTCCCCGGAGCCGGTGAAGGCCGGCGACCTCGGCGTCGGCGAGGTCGGGTACCTCATCACCGGGGTGAAGGACGTGCGCCAGTCCCGGGTCGGTGACACGGTGACGGCCAACACCCGGCCGGCGAGCCAGATGCTCGGCGGCTACAAGCACCCCAACCCGATGGTGTTCGCGGGCCTCTACCCGATCGACGGCGACGACTACCCGACCCTGCGTGACGCCCTCGACAAGCTGCAGCTCAACGACGCGGCGCTCAACTACGAGCCCGAGACCTCCGGTGCGCTCGGGTTCGGCTTCCGCTGCGGCTTCCTGGGCCTGCTGCACATGGAGATCGTCCGCGAGCGGCTCGAGCGGGAGTTCAACCTCGAGCTGATCTCGACCGCGCCCAACGTCGTCTACCACGTGACCATGGAGGACGGCACCGAGCTGGAGGTGACCAACCCCAGCGACTGGCCCGGCGGCAAGATCGCCGAGGTCCGCGAGCCCGTCGTCCGCGCCACCATCCTCAGCCCCAGCGACTTCATCGGCCCCATCATGGAGCTGTGCCAGGGCAAGCGCGGGCAGCTGCAGGGCATGGACTACCTCTCCGAGGACCGCGTGGAGATGCGCTACACGCTGCCGCTCGCCGAGATCGTGTTCGACTTCTTCGACCAGCTGAAGTCGCGCACCAAGGGCTACGCCTCCCTCGACTACGAGCCCACCGGGGAGGAGCCGTCGGACCTGGTCAAGGTCGACATCCTCCTGCAGGGCGAGCCGGTCGACGCCTTCAGCGCGATCGTGCACCGCGACCACGCCTACGCCTACGGCGTCGCGCTCGCCGGCAAGCTCAGGGACCTGATCCCGCGGCAGCAGTACGAGGTGCCCATCCAGGCGGCGATCGGCTCCCGGGTGATCGCCCGCGAGACCATCCGCGCGATCCGCAAGGACGTGCTCGCCAAGTGCTACGGCGGCGACATCACCCGCAAGCGCAAGCTGCTGGAGAAGCAGAAGGAGGGCAAGAAGCGGATGAAGATGGTCGGCCGGGTCGAGGTGCCCCAGGAGGCCTTCATCGCCGCGCTCTCCACCTCCGACAGCGGTGAGAAGGGCAAGAAGTAGCCCTCGGCGCGGTGACACGGGTGGAGATCCCCGACGCGCTGCTGGCGCGGGCGGCGCTCGGCGAGGAGTGGGCGCGGTGGCTCGACGTGCTCCCGGCGACGACGGCCGGGCTGGTCGAGGAGTGGGAGCTGCGGGTCGACGGCGCGGCGGTGCACGGCCACTGCAGCCTGGTGCTGCCGGTGCGCACGGCGGGTGGCCGTCCGGCCGCACTGAAGGTGGGCCTGCCCGACGACGAGAGCGAGCACGAGCACCTGGCGCTGAGGCACTGGCAGGGCCGCGGTGCGGTGCTGCTGCTGCGTGCCGACCCGCACCGGCGGGCGCTGCTGCTCGAGCGGCTGCACCCCGAGGACCTCACCGACCTGTGGGACGCCGAGGCCTGCGAGGTCGTCGCCGGTCTCTACGGACGGCTGCACGTGCCGGCTCCGCCGCAGCTGCGTCCGCTCACGTCGTACGTCGATCGCTGGACCGCCGGGCTGGAGGCGATGGCCAAGGACGCCCCGATGCCCCGCCGGCTGGTGGACCAGGCGACCGGCCTGGCCCGGGAGTTCGTCGGCGACGGTGCGAGCACCGGCCGGCTGCTGCACGGCGACCTGCACTACGGGAACGTGCTGGCGGGGGACCGGGAGCCGTGGCTGGCGATCGACCCCAAGCCGGTGTCGGGGGACCCGCACTACGAGGTCGGCCCGCTGCTGTGGAACCGCTGGGACGAGGTGGTCGCCTCGGGTGGCGTCCGGGACGCGGTCCGCCGCAGGTTCCACACCGTGGTGGACACCGCCGGCCTCGACGAGCACCGGGCCCGGGACTGGGTCGTCGTCCGGACGATGCTGGACGCCTCGTGGAGCGTCGCGGAGGCGCGGCGGCTCGGCCGCGGCCTCACCCGCGACGAGCGGGCCCGGATCACCAGGTTGGTCAGCGTCGCGAAGGCGGTGCAGGACTGACGTGGGTCGGGGGCTGCGAGCTCCCCGCAGGCGGCCGCGCGGCGGGCCCCTACCCGTTGCACCTGCCAAACGAATCGGCGCCGGGGGGGCCTCCGAAGGTAAAGCCTCGGCGGATACGTTGCGAAACGGTCGCATTGCCGACGCGAAACCTACCGCTAAGTAGCCGTGTGATCTACGTTGTGTCGCATCACGTCCAGAACCAGGGAGAGCGATGTCTCAGAGCACCGTCAGCCGCGACCTCAGCGGGATCGAGAACCGCCCGGCCAACGTCGGTCTGCAGTTCTTCGACCGCGTCAGGAAGAGCCCGAACCGCGAGGCCTACCGGTTCCCCGAGGGCGACAGCTGGAAGTCGGTCACGTGGCAGGAGACCGGTGACCGGGTCACCAGGCTCGCCGCGGGTCTGGTGGCGCTGGGCGTGGAGCCCGAGCAGCGTGTGGGCATCGCCTCGGCCACCCGTTACGAGTGGATCCTGGCGGACCTCTCGATCATGTGCGCCGGTGCGGCGACCACGACCGTCTACCCCTCGACCATCGACGAGGACGTCGCCTACATCCTCGCCGACTCCGAGTGCCGGGTCGTCTTCGCCGAGGACGACGAGCAGATCGCCAAGCTCACCGAGCACCGCGGCGAGCTGCCGCACCTGTCCAAGGTGGTCACCTTCGACGGCACCGTCGACGGTGACTGGGTGATCGACCTGGCCGAGCTCGAGCGTCTCGGCGAGGAGCTCCTCGCCGAGGAGGCCGACGTCGTCGAGAAGCGGATCGCGGAGACCAAGCCCGACGCGCTCGCCACGCTGATCTACACGTCGGGCACCACCGGCCGGCCCAAGGGCGTGCGGCTGCGCCACTCCTCGTGGACCTACGAGGGCGCCGCGATCGAGGCCCAGAGCATCCTGAGCGAGGACGACCTGCAGTTCCTGTGGCTGCCGATGGCGCACTCCTTCGGCAAGGTGCTGCTCTCCACCCAGCTGGCCATCGGCTTCCCGACCGCGGTGGACGGGCGGGTCGACAAGATCATCGAGAACCTCGCCGTGGTCAAGCCCACGTTCATGGGCGCGGCTCCGCGCATCTTCGAGAAGGCCCACGGCCGGATCATCACCATGCAGCAGACCGAGGGCGGCCTGAAGGAGAAGATCTTCAACAAGGCGTTCCAGGTCGGCACGGAGGTCCGCCGGCTCAAGATGGAGGGCAGGCCGGTCCCGTTCCTGCTCGACAAGCAGCACGCGCTGTTCGACAAGCTGGTCTTCGCCAAGATCCGGGAGCGCTTCGGCGGCCGGGTCCGCTTCTTCATCTCCGGGGCCGCGGCGCTCAACCAGGAGGTCGCGGAGTGGTTCCACGTCGCGGGCATCCTGATCCTGGAGGGCTACGGGCTCACCGAGACCTCCGCCGGCTCCTTCGTCAACCGCCCCCACGACTACAAGTTCGGCTCGGTCGGGCTGGTCTTCGACGGCAGCGACGTGAAGATCGCCGAAGACGGGGAGGTCCTGATCAAGGGCCCCGGTGTCATGGACGGCTACCACAACCTCCCCGAGCAGACCGCGGACACGCTCAAGGACGGCTGGCTGCACACCGGCGACATCGGTGAGCTCGACGCCGCCGGCTTCCTGAAGATCACCGACCGCAAGAAGGACCTGTTCAAGACCTCGGGCGGCAAGTACATCGCGCCGTCGTCGATCGAGTCGCAGTTCAAGGCGATCTGCCCCTACGCCAGCCAGTTCCTGGTGCACGGCAACGACCGCAACTACTGCGTCGCGCTGATCACCCTCGACCCGGACGCGATGGCCGACTGGGCCGCGCACAACGGCATGGAGGGTGCCTCCTACGCCGACATCGTGTCGTCGCAGCAGGTCAGGGACATGGTCGCGGACTACGTCGACACGCTGAACAAGCGGCTCAACCGCTGGGAGACCATCAAGAAGTGGATCCTGCTCGACCACGACCTGTCGGTGGAGTCCGGTGAGCTGACCCCGTCGATGAAGGTCAAGCGCAAGGTCGTGGAGGACAACTACAAGGAGCAGATCGACGCGCTGTACAAGGACTGACCGCGCTCGGACCTGAGCAGAGGCGTCGCCCCGGCGGGGCGGCGCCTCCTGCGTCGTCCGGGACGCTCGGGGTGCCTCCCTAGGATGGGCAGGTGCCCTCCGCCCTCCCCGACGGGGACCCCGCTCCGCCCGACGGCGCCCTTCCGGCGTCCGCGCTGGACGGCGTGGGCTCACGCCCGTTCGGCTTCTACGTGCACGTGCCGTTCTGCACCGTGCGCTGCGGCTACTGCGACTTCAACACCTACACCGCCGCCGAGCTCGGGCACGGGGTCTCGCGGACGTCGTACGCCGACATGGTGGTGGAGGAGGTCCGGCTGGCGAGGAAGGTGCTCGGGGACCGCGACGTGCGGGTCGACACCGTGTTCTTCGGGGGCGGGACCCCCACCCTGCTGCCGCCGGAGGACCTGGTCCGGGTCCTCGCCGCGATCGACGGCGAGCTCGGCCTCGCGCCGGGTGCCGAGGTCACCACCGAGGCCAACCCCGACAGCGTCGACCCGGCCTCGCTGGCCGCGCTGCGTGAGGGCGGGATCAACCGGATCTCCCTGGGCATGCAGTCCGCGGTGCCGCACGTCCTCGCCGTGCTCGACCGCACCCACGACCCGGCCCGGGTGCCGCAGGCGGTGGCGTGGGCGCGGACGGCCGGCTTCGAGGAGGTCAGCCTGGACCTGATCTACGGCACGCCGGGGGAGAGCGCCGAGGACTGGCAGAACTCCCTCGCGGCCACCGTCGCGGCCGGACCCGACCACGTCTCGGCCTACGCGCTGATCGTCGAGGAGGGCACGGCCCTGGCCCGGCGGATCCGCCGGGGCGAGGTGCCGATGCCCGACGACGACGACCTCGCCGACAAGTACCTCGCCGCCGACGAGGCGCTCGAGCGCCACGGGTTCACGTGGTACGAGGTCTCCAACTGGTCGCGGTCGCGGGGCACCCGGTGTCGGCACAACGAGCTGTACTGGACCGGGGCGGACTGGTGGGGCGCCGGCCCGGGAGCGCACTCGCACGTCGGTGGCGTGCGGTGGTGGAACGTCAAGCACCCCGCCGCGTACGCCGACCGGCTCGGCGCCGGGGTCAGCCCCGCCCACGGCCGGGAGGTGCTCGACGCGGAGACCCGGCGCGTCGAGCAGGTGCTGCTGCGGATCCGGCTGCGCGACGGCCTGCCGGTCGAGCTGCTCGACGACGCGGGCCGGGCTGCGCTGCCGGCCCAGGTCGCCGACGGCCTGCTCGTCCCGGGGGCCCTGGAGCGGGGGCGTGTGGTCCTCACGCTCCGCGGGCGGCTGCTGGCCGACGCGGTGGTCCGGGCGCTGCTTCCCTGACCCGGGTCAGGGGCCGGGTCAGGGGATCAGCCGGATGGTGAGCGGGTAGCGGTAGTCGCGGCCGTTCGAGGCCGCGACCGTGGCCAGGATGATCACCACCAGCGCGAAGATGCCCAGGGCCACGGTGAGGACGATGCCGATCACGATCAGCCACAGGATCGCGGTCGCGACCAGGTAGATCAGCAGCGAGATCTGGAAGTTCAGCGACTCCACCGCGTGCCGGCGGACGAACGGCGAGTCGTTGCCCTTGACCAGGAGCACGAGCAGGGGTGCGAGGAAGCCCATCGCGAACCAGGCCGCCACCAGGGAGCCGATGTGCGCGGCCAGGGCCCAGGTGCGCTCCTCGGAGGTCGGCACGGCGGGCGGGCCCGGAGGCGGCATGGTCATCGGGGTCTCCTCACTCGACGGTGACGAAGTCGATCAGCTCCTCGACCCTACCGAGCAGGGCCGGCTCCAGGTCGGCGTACGAGTCGACCTTGGACAGGATGTGCTTCCACGCGCGGGCGATGTCGGCCTGGTCCCGGTGCGGCCAGCCGAGGCTCTGGCACACCCCGTGCTTCCACTCGACGTTGCGAGGGATCGTCGGCCACCGCTCCATGCCCAGCCGGTCCGGCTTCACGGCCTGCCAGACGTCGACGAACGGGTGGCCCACGACCAGCACGTGGCGGCCGACCGGGCTCTTCGCGATCGAGGCGGCGATCCGGCTCTCCTTGGACCCGGCGACGAGGTGGTCGACGAGGACCCCCACCCGCCGCTCCGGGCCCGGCCGGAAGTCACGGAGCTGCTCGGCGAGGTCGTCGACCCCCTCGAGGTACTCCACCACGACGCCCTCGACCCGCAGGTCGTCGCCCCACACCTTCTCCACGAGCTCGGCGTCGTGGCGGCCCTCGACGAAGATCCGGCTCGCCCGCGCGACCCGGGCCTGGGTGCCGGGGACGGCGACGGATCCCGACGAGGTGCGCGTCTTCGGGGCGGGGCCCTTGCGCGCCGGCGGCTTGAGGATCACCGGGACGCCCTCGAGCAGGAATCCGGGCCCGAGCGGGAAGGTACGCCGCTTGGCGCGCCGGTCCTCGAGCGTGACCGTCATCAGGTCCCGGTCGACCGCGACGATCTCGCCGCACCAGTCGGTGGTGACCTCCTCGACCACCAGGCCCTTGTCGGCCTCGATCTCCACCGACCTGCCGCGCCGGGGCGCACGCCAGTCGGTGTTGAGGACGTCGGAGCCGTAGCGGTCGAAGGACATGGTCCCCCACGCTACGGCTGCTCGCCCGGCGGTCGGGCGCGACTCGCCGCAGGTGGCCGACGTCGCACCGCCGCCGGTCCGGACCGCCTCCGGCGCCCCTGGAGTCGCGACTGTCGCCGATATATCGTCGACGTGTCGGGATGGTCGGCGAGCGTCGCGGGCCACCCGCACCGACGACGGGAGGCGGGGCGCGATGAACGGTCGTGGATGGGGTCAGGGCTGGCCCGGGACGGACTGGCCCGGAGGTCCGTGGGGCTCCGGGCCGCCGCCGTGGATCAGCGGGCTGTTCGGGCTCGCCGGCCAGCAGGCGCGGGCACCGCGGGCGCGCCGCGGCGACGTGCGCGCCGCGGTCCTCGACGTCCTGGCCACGGCGCCGATGAACGGCTACCAGGTCATCCAGCAGATCGCGGAGCGCAGCGGCGGTGCCTGGAAGCCGAGCCCGGGGTCGGTCTACCCGACCCTCCAGCAGCTCGAGGACGAGGGACTGGTCGAGGGCGCCGAGGTCGAGGGCCGGCGCGTCCTCCGGCTGACCGAGGCGGGCCGGACCTACGTCGCCGAGCACCCCGAGACCCTGGCGGAGACCTGGCACGCCTTCGACGGCGGCGAGGGGGAGACCCACCAGCTCAAGCCGGTGATCGGGCAGGCGATGGCCGCGGTCTGGCAGATCGTGATGTCGGGCAACCGGCAGCAGCAGGCGGAGGCAGCCGAGATCCTCGCCGACACGAGGCGACGGCTGTACGGACTCCTCGCGGAGGGAGAGCCCGAGTGAACCGCCCGGAGCTGAGGATCGGCGACGTCGAGCGGGAGGCCGCGATCTCGACGCTCGGGGACCACTACGCCGCCGGCCGCATCACGAAGGACGAGTACGACGCCAGGGCGGACGTGGCCTGGCGCGCACGGACGCGGTCCGACCTCGGGCCGCTGTTCGTGGACCTGCCCCCGCTGGGCCGGCAGCAGCAGCCACCGCCGCACCGGGGCCGATCCACCGGCCGACCCGCCGGCGGGCCGAGGCCGCCGGTGCTCCTGGTGCTGGTGCTGGTGATCGTCGTGGCCGCGCTCACCGGGCTCGAGGTGTGGCCGTTCGTGCTCCTCGGCGTGGTCTACCTGTGGGTGCGGACCTGGATGGGGCTGGCGAGCGCGCGCCGGTGGTTCCAGGCGCAGACCGGCGGATGGCGTGGCGCGTCGGTGGAGCCGTGGCGCCGGCCCACCCCGCGCGGCTGACCTACTGCAGCGGGAGCGAGCGGGCCTCGCGCGGCAGCTGGGCCAGGCCGCGGCGGAACGCCTGCTGCAGGTCCTCGGCCGGGTAGGGCCAGTGCGGCTCGCGCCCCATGTCCTCCAGGGGCACGCGGCGGCCGGCGAGGCTGCGGATGCCCTCCGCGACCGCGGCGATGCTGCCCCGCTGCTCCACGACGAAGTCCTTGCCCACCGGCCGGCCGTGCCCGGGCACGACGACGCCGCCGGGGCGCAGCATCCCGGCGAGCAGGTCCAGCGTCTCGGGCCACTCCAGGGGGAAGCAGTCCGGGCCGAAGCCGGGGGTGCCCGACTCCGCGACGAGGTCGCCGGCGTAGGTGACGTCCGCGTCGGCGACGACGGCCACGACGTCCCCGGCGGTGTGGCCCCGGCCCAGGTGGACCAGCTCGACGATCCGGTCGCCGAGGTCGAGCACCTTGGCGGAGAGGAACGTCTGGTCCGGTACGACGGGCGTGGTGCCCGTCATGTCGAGGTGCCCGGCGAGCGAGTCCACCATCTCCTGGCCGTGCTCGCGGACGACGGCCGCGGCCTCCTCGTGGGCCACGACCGGAGGTCCGCCGTACTCCTCGACGAAGACGCCGTTGCCCAGGACGTGGTCGCGGTGGGCGTGGGTGTTGACCACGGCCACCACCTCGCCGGCACCGAGGTCGCGGACCCGGTCGACCACGCGCCGGGCCAGGACCGCGGAGGCCTGGGTGTCGACCACGACCAGGCCCCGGCTGCCGCCGACGAGCCCGACGTTGACGTCGGTGGTCGTGTGCCGGGCCACCCAGCAGCGGTCGCCGACCTCGACGAAGCCGGAGTCGTGGGGGAGGGTGAACCTGGAGGCGGCCATGGCCGCAGCCTACGTCGCGGAGATTCTGCTCCCGGGGCCCTGGCTAGTAGCATTGGCACTCGAAACGCACGAGTGCCAGAAGGAGGCGAGACATGGTCGAGGACCGCAAGCTCGCCGTCCTCCGTGCGATCGTCGAGGACTACGTGGCCACCCAGGAGCCGGTGGGCTCCAAGGCACTGGTCGAGCGGCACCGGCTCGGGGTCTCCCCGGCGACGGTCCGCAACGACATGGCCGCCCTCGAGGACGAGGGCCTGATCACCCAGCCGCACACCAGCGCCGGCCGGATCCCGACCGACAAGGGCTACCGCCTCTTCGTCGACCGGCTCAGCCACGTCAAGCCGCTGTCGGTGGCCGAGAAGCGCGCCATCGCGACGCTGCTGCAGGGAGCCGATCGACCTCGACGACGTGGTCCAGCGCAGCGTCCGGCTGCTCGCCCAGCTGACCCGGCAGGTCGCGATCGTGCAGTACCCGACCCTCTCGCGGTCGACGGTGCGCCACGTCGAGCTGGTCACGCTGGCCAGCACCCGGCTGCTGCTGGTGCTGATCCTCAGCACCGGCCGGATCGAGCAGCGGGTCGTCGAGCTGCCCGAGCCGCTCGACGAGGAGTCCGTGGCGGGCGTCCGGTCGGCGCTGAACCTGGAGGCGACCGGGGAGAAGCTCGCCGACGCGGCCTACCGGCTCGCGGAGATCCCGGGCCGGTACGCCGAGGAGGACCGCGCGCCGGTCGAGATCGTCGTCGCCACGCTGATGGAGGCGATGTCGGACCACCGTTCCGACGAGCGCGTCATGGTCGGCGGGACCGCGAACCTCGCCCGCTTCGGCGACGGCTTCGACGCCTCCATCAAGCCGATGCTCGAGGCGCTGGAGGAGCACGTGGTGCTCCTGAAGCTGCTCGGCGAGGCCGACCTCACCGTCCACCCTGACCGTGCGGATCGGCCACGAGGTGCCCTACGAGGAGCTCTCGACCACCTCGGTGGTGGCGACCG
This sequence comes from uncultured Actinomycetota bacterium, assembly GCA_963747975.1. GTDB lineage: Bacteria > Actinomycetota > Actinomycetes > Propionibacteriales > Nocardioidaceae > Nocardioides_C. The sequence continues at coordinate 237,952 of CAVVHI010000003.1, read as the reverse complement.
GCTACGGGCCGGGTGAGGAGGCGCTCGCGACGTTGGGCATCGTGGGACCGACCCGCATGGACTACCCCGGCACGATGGCCACGGTCCGTGCGGTGGCGCGCTACGTGTCGAAGATCCTCGACGAAGGATGAGCACGGCCGGGCACGAACCGACGAGCCGACCCCGAGAGCAGGAATGAGCAGAGAGAGCACTGTGAGCCAGGACCTCTACGAGACCCTCGGCGTCTCCCGGGACGCCGACCAGGACGCGATCAAGAAGGCCTACCGGCGGCTGGCGCGTCAGCTGCACCCCGACGTGAACCCCGACCCGGAGACCCAGGAGCGGTTCAAGGAGGTCACCCGCGCCTACGAGGTGCTCTCCGACCCCGAGAAGCGCCGCATGTACGACCTCGGCGGCGACCCGTTCGGAGGCGGCGGCGATGCCGGCGGCTTCGGCCAGGGCGCCGGCTTCTCCTTCACCGACATCATGGACGCCTTCTTCGGCGGTGCCGCGGGAGGCGGTGCGGCCGGCGGCGGCGCGCGGCCCGCGGCCTCGGGTGCGCCGTGGCCAGGACGCGCTGATCCGGCTCGAGGTCGACCTCGCGGAGGCGGCCTTCGGCACCACCCGCGAGCTCAAGGTCGACACCGCGGTGCTCTGCACGCTGTGCTCACGGCGACGGCGCCGCGCCGGGCTCGTCGCCGGTCACCTGCCAGACCTGCCACGGCCGGGGCGAGGTGCACCAGGTGCAGCGGTCCTTCCTCGGCGAGATCCGCACGATGCGGCCCTGTGCCGGCCTGCCGCGGCTTCGGCACGATCATCCCCGAGCCCTGCCGGGAGTGCTCCGGCGACGGCCGGGTCCGCTCCCGCCGCACCCTGAACGTCAAGATCCCCGCCGGCGTCGACACCGGCACGCGGGTCCAGCTCTCCGAGCAGGGCGAGGTCGGTCCCGGTGGCGGTCCCGCCGGTGACCTCTACGTCGAGATCCACGTCGCCGAGCACCAGGTGTTCACCCGGCACGGAGCGGACCTGCTGTGCACGGTCACGGTGCCGATGACCGCGGCCGCGCTCGGCACCACGCTCGAGCTGCCGACCCTCGAGGCCGACCTCGCCCGACGTCGGCGAGGACAGCGACGCTCGAGACCAGCGTGGAGATCGACCTCCGGCCGGGCACGCAGTCCGGCTCCGAGATCGTGCTCAACGGCCGTGGCGTGCCGGCGCTGCGCGGTGTCGGCCGCGGCGACCTCGTCGATCAGGGTCGATCGTCGAGACCCCGACCCGGCTCGACGACCGGCAGCAGGAGCTGCTGCGCGAGCTCGCCGCGATCCGTGGCGAGGAGTCCCCGGACGGCCAGGTGCAGGCCACGCACCGGTCGGTGTTCGACAAGCTGCGGAACGCCTTCAACCCGCGATGAGCCTGCCGGTCTTCCACGCGCCGGACCTCGCCGGCGCCGCGGTCGGAGGCACGGTCCAGCTCGAGGGGGACGAGGCCCGGCACGCGGTCGTCGTGCGCCGGCACGCGCACCGGGCGAGCGGGTGGCGCTCACCGACGGCGCCGGTACGACGGTCGTCGGTGACCGTCGACGGCCACCGACAAGACGTCGCTGTCCGGCGACCGTGGTCGACCGGTCCGTCCGGGCCCCGCCGGATGCCCCGGCTCGTCGTCGTACAGGCCATCGCCAAGGGCGACCGCGGCGAGCTGGCCGTGGAGATGCTCACCGAGGTGGGCGCCGACGTGGTCGTGCCGTGGGCCGCCTCCCGGTCGGTCGCGGTGTGGCGGGGCGAGCGGGCCGCGAAGTCCCTGGCCAAGTGGCGCAGCACCGCGCGGGAGGCCGCGAAGCAGGCGCGCCGGGCCTGGTTCCCGGTCGTCGAGGAGATGGCCGGTACGGCCGGACGTGGCGGACCTCGCTGCGCGAGGCGCCGCGCTGGCCGTCGTTCTCCACGAGGCGCGGCACGCGTGCCGCTGGCCGACCTCGACGTTCCCGCCGAGGGCGACGTGGTGGTCGTCGTGGGGCCCGAGGGCGGGATCGACGAGGAGGAGCTCGCGGCGTTCGCCGAGGCCGGGGCCGGACCGGTGCGGCTGGGGACGTCGGTGCTGCGCACCTCCACCGCCGGCGTGGCCGCCGGGGCAGCGCTGCTGTCACGCACCGCCCGCTGGCGCTGACGCCCCGGACCGAGCAACCGTGCCGGTCGCGGCCACCGGGCGCCGCGACCGACACGGTCGTCGGGTCAGGGGAGGACGGTCACCTGCTTGGTGTCCTCCCACACCCCGAACCCCTCGCCGCCGGACGGGTCGGTGTCCTGGACCACCAGGGTGTACTCGCCGGGTGGTGCTTCCACCTCGAACGAGTAGGGCTCCATCGTGCAGCACTGCTCGGCCGTGGTGTAGCCGTCCGCGACGACCGTGTCGCCCGACCGGAGCTCCCACACCACGGTCGCCTCGAAGGCCGCGGCGAGTCCGCTCACCTCGAACGGCGAGGTCACCTCCGCACCCTCGGCCGGGTCGATGATCCACACCTGCGCCAGGGCGTCGGCGGCGTCGACCTGTGTGAGGGGCTCCGACGCCGCGACGCCGAGCACCGCGTCGGTGCGGTCCTGCGGGGTCCCTGCCCGCTCCACGAAGAGCTGCACCGGCGACCGCGCCTGTACCACGGCCTGGGCCGTGTAGATCAGCTGCTCGACCGCCATCCGGGCCTCCTCCTCGCTCATCCCGTCCGGGCGCGTGCGGAGGTCCACCTCGTCGTTGCGGAGCACGATGTCGACGACCCCCTCAGCGCCCGCGCCGTCGAACGAGGCGTCCACCGTGGTGCCCTGCGGCCAGCCGGTGCGGTAGTCGGGGTCGTCGGGGGCGCTGGAGACGGCCTCCTCCAGGGCCGTGCCCAAGGGGTCGCCGCCCGTGTCGAGCCGGTGGAACTCCCGGTACAGCCGCGGGCCACGGCTGGTGTCGCCGACGTAGTACACCGGGACCGCGCTCGTCCCGGACTCCGCGCCGGCGCTCGGGCCGGGGGACAGGGTGGGCGTCTGGGCCGTCTGCGTGGGCACGCTCTCCGTGCTGGGGCCGGCGAAGCCCGGCTCGTCGGTCGTGCCTCCCTGCCCGCCGAGCACCGCCACGGCGAGCACGGTGGCGGCCGTGGCGACCACCGCGGCGCCGGCGCCGAGCAGCCGGTTGCGCCGGGAGGTGAGCGGGACCACCCGGGTCCGGGCTCGGATGGAGTCGAGCGCCTCGCGGGGCTCGACGTCGTCGACGGCGTGCTCGAGGAGCCGACGCAGGTCGTCGTGCGGGGATCGTTCATCGTGCGTCCTCCAGGAGGGGGCGTAGGGCCGCTGCTCCGCGGGAGGCATGGCTCTTCACGGCGCCCCGGCTGATGCCGAGGGCATGGGCGATCTCGGCCTCGGACAGGTCGAGGTAGTAGCGGAGCGCGAGCACCTCGCGCTGCCGCGTGGGGAGCTCGCGCAGGGCGTCGAGCACCCGGCGGCGCCGGTCCGCCGACAGCGCGTCCTCGTCGGCCCCGTGGTGGTCGGGCACGACGGGCGGGGTGTGCCGGGCCTGGACGCCGCGGTGGCGCAGCACCGACCGGGACCTGTTCACGACGGCCTGCCGGAGGTAGGACAGGCCCTTGTCGGGGTCGCGCAGGGTGCGCCATCGGCCGTGCATGGCCACGAACGAGTCCTGGACGACCTCCTCGGCGGTCTCCACGTCCCGCACGAGCAGCACGGACAGGCGCACCAGCTGGCGGTAGTGGGCGGCGTACAGCTCGTCCACCGCCGCGTCGGCGTCCCACCGGGGTGCGGCGCTCATGGTCCTCCCGAGAAGAGGGGCGGTCGTCCGGGTCGTCACGGTAGTTCCACGTCCGGCCCGGGCCGGCGGTTTACACGCCGTCGCCCCGAAACCGTTCGGGACCCGCGACCGGCTCGTGCGAGGATCCCCCGCATGACCGTGCGCTACCCACGCCCGTTGCAGCCCGGTGACCGCGTCGGGGTCACCTCGCCGTCCAGCGGCGTCGACGACGCGCTGCGTCCCCGCCTCGACGTCGCGGTCCGCACCGTCAGCGACCACGGGTACGACGTCGTGGTCGGTGACTGCATGGACGGCGGCAGCCACGTCAGCGCTCCGGCGGAGCACCGGGCCGCCGAGCTCACCGAGATGCTGACCGACCCCGCCATCCGGGCCGTCGTCCCGCCGTGGGGAGGGGAGACCGCGATCGACCTGCTGCCGCTGCTGGACTGGGACGCGATCGGCTCCGCGGAGCCCACCTGGGTCGTCGGGTTCTCGGACCTGTCGACGGTGATCACGCCGCTCACCCTGCTCACGGGCACGGCGACCCTGCACGGCAACAACCTGATGGACACGCCCTACCGGGTCCCTGACGGTCTGCTCGGCTGGCTCGACGTCGTGACGAGGAGCCCGGGGGAGTCCTTCACCCAGACCCCGCCGAACCGGCACCGGTCCACGGGATGGGTCGACTACGCGGAGGTCCCGGAGGTCAGCGAGCTGAACCTCGACGGCGAGGGCCGCTGGACCAGGCTCGACGGCGACGACCCGGTGACGGTGGAGGGCCGGCTGGTCGGCGGCTGCATCGGCGAACGCGGTGCTCGTCGGACGGACCGGCGCACCCGACGCCGGCTCACTCACCCAGAAGGAGGCGGTCCTCGACGCGCTGGGCGGGCTCGGCGTGCCGATCGTCGCCGACGTGGAGTGCGGCCACGTCCCGCCGTACCTGCCCCTGGTCAACGGTGCCCTGGGCCGGGTCACCTGGACCCCCGACGGCGGTGGCAACGCGCTGACCCAGACCCTGACGTGAATAGGGTGGGCCAATGAGCGCACAACGAGACGCAGACTGCCTGTTCTGCAAGATCATCGGCGGGGAGGTCCCGTCGGAGATCGTGCACGAGACCGACACCACGGTGGCCTTCCGCGACATCAACCCGCAGGCCCCCACGCACCTGCTGGTGATCCCGCGGAACCACCACGTGAACGCCGCGGCCCTGGCGCGGGACGAGCCGGGGACGGCCGCCGACCTGCTCGCCGCGGCGGGCGAGGTGGCCGACCAGGAGGGGATCGGCGAGGGCTACCGGCTCGTGTTCAACACCGGGGCGTCCGCCGGCCAGGTGGTGTTCCACGTGCACCTCCACGTGCTCGGCGGCCGCCCGATGAACTGGCCCCCGGGCTGAGGGGGCCGGCGATGAGCGATCGTGAGCCGTTCTTCCCCGTCCCGCGCGACAGCGACCTCCCGTCGAACCTGCAGTCGCTGTTCCGCAAGGCGAAGGAGAACCTCGGGTTCGTCCCGAACGTGTTCCGGCAGTACGCCTACCGGCCCGAGCGTTTCTCGGCCTGGTTCGCCCACTTCCTGCCGTTGCACGAGCCCACTCCGAACCTCGACAAGGCCGACCGCGAGATGGTCGCCGTCGTGGTGTCGCAGGCGAACCGCTGCACCTACTGCCTCGTCTCGCACGGGCACGACCTGCGTGCGGAGCTCGGTGACCCGGTGCTGGCCGACCACATCGCCTTCAACTGGCGCACCGCCGACCTCGACGAGCGGCAGCGCGCGATCTGCGCCTACGCCGACAAGCTGACCGTCACCCCGAACGAGGTGGACCGCGCCGACCTCGAGCACCTGCTTGCCGTCGGCCTCACCGAGGAGGAGGTGTGGGACGTCGTCGAGCTGACCAGCATGTACGCCTTCACGAACCGGCTCGCCTCGGCGACCGGGATGCGGCCGAACCGCGAGTACCACCTCGGCCACCGCGACCGGGCCTGACCGGCCTGGCTCACGCACCGGAGGCGGCGAGCACCTGCTCCCAGGTGACGTGCAGCGGCCGGGTGCTCGCCGAGGCGGCCAGCGTGGCCAGGCCCCGTCGCCGCTCCTCGGCGGTCAGGCCCGCCTCGAAGCGGTCGACCACCACCAGGGTGCGGGGCCGGCTCAGCCCACCGACGAGGTCGCGCACCCCGTCCTGGAGCTGCCGCAGGCTGGCGTCGTCGTCCGGGGCGTCGGGCGCGAGCACCACGGCCGCCGCCACGGAGCGGCCCATGGCCGGGTCGATCCGCTCGAACACCTCGGCGTCGTCGACGAAGGGCTGCTCCACGAGCGCGTCGCGGATCTCGTTGAGGGAGACCAGCTGGCCGGAGACCGACACCACCTCGTCGAGCCGGCCCAGGAACTCCACGGCGCCCGAGGGCAGGCGGCGGGCCAGGTCGCCGCTGTCGTAGACGCCGGGGATCCGGGTCCAGTGGCCGGCGGTCGGGTCGTCGCCGTAGACGTCCGCGGCCCTCATCGTGCCCGGCCAGGGCTGCCGCATGACCCAGTGCCCGGGCGTGCCGTCGGGCACCTCCGCCCCGGCGTCGTCGACGATGGTCAGCCCCGGTTGGGGGAGCAGGTCGGGCCGCGGGGGACGGTCCAGTGCCACGATCCCGCCGAGCTCGAGCTGCCCCCAGCCGTCGGCCACGGACACCCGCGGCCCCAGGGCGTTGTCGAGCCACGACCGCAGGTCCGGGTCCAGCGACTCACCGATCGTGGTCACGCGGCGCAGCGAGCGGGTGCTGCGCGACGGCGCCGACAGCGACCACCCGCGGAGGGCGCGCACGATGGAGGGAGAGGTCATCAACGACGAGACGCGGTACCTCGCGACCACCCGCCAGGTGCGGGCCGGGTCGGGGACGTCGAGGGTGCCTTCGTACATCACCGTGCTCGCGCCGGCGAGGAGCGGGCCGATCACTCCGTGTGCCTGCGCGCCGAGCCACGAGAGGTCCCCGGCGCACCAGAACACGTCGCCGTCGTCCAGCCCGTGCTCGAACACGGCGAGCGAGGCCACCGCCAGGTTGGCGGCGCCGTGACGGACCGAGACCGGTCGGCCCCGACGGTTGGCGAGGTGGACGGTGACCACGGGATGGTCGGAGGGCAGCGGTTCTGCCGCGCCGTGCGCCGGGTCCGCGGCACCGACCACGTCGTCGTACCAGAGGTCGCCCTCGAACCACTCGACGTGCACCCCGGTACGGCGGACGACGACGGTGTGCTCGACCCCGCTGGTGGCCTCGAGGGCCTCGTCGGCCCGGGCCTTCAGCGGCAGGATCGTCCCGTGCCGCCAGCCGCCGTCCTGGGTCATCAGGACCCGCGGCGCGAAGTCCTCGAGGCGCAGCGCCAGCGCCTCCACCGGCAGCGTGATGGGGATGACGGTGTACTCCGCCCCGACCCGGGCGGCGGCGAGCATCGCGGCCACGGTCTCGGGGAGCCAGCCCAGGTGCAGGGCGACACGGTCGCCGGGGCCGACCCCCAGGCCCCGCAGGGCGGCCGCCAGCCGCACCGCCTCCTCGTGCAGCTCCCGGTACGTCAGCCGCCGGCGGTCGCCGGGCTCGCCCTCCCAGAGCACGGCCACCCGCTCCGGGTCGTGGTCGACGTGCCGGTCGAGGCAGTTGGTGGCGAGGTTGAACCGGCCGCCGACGAACCAGCGGTCGTAGGGCGGGTCCGCGGCGAACACGTCGGTGTAGGGCGTGGCCCAGGTCAGCGTGCCGGCGATCTCGTCCCAGCGCGCGAGGTAGCCCTCGAGCCGGTCACCCATTGCCGAGGGTCCTTCCCGCCGCGGTGGCGGCCCGGCCCAGATGTGCGGCGATCTCGTCGGTGCGGGCCGCGTCGGTCGCCGCGGTCACCGAGGCGCAGAGGGCGGCGAGAAGGGTGCCGGCCGCGTCGGTGACGGGGACGGCGACCTCCCCCGTGGTGCCAGGGCCGTCTCCGGAGGAGGACAGGTGCGACGCCGCCCGCCACTGCTTGCGCAGCAGCGACTCGTCGCCCTGGAGGGGCTCATCGCGGCTGTCGAGGCACCGCTGCCAGACGTCGTCGGCTGCCCGCGCCGCCAGCAACCTGCCCGACGGCGTGGACAGCGCCGGGTCGACCCGGTGGCTGTCCCGGTACGGGCTGCTGTCCCCACCGTCCACCCGGTCGACGTACACCACGGACTCGCGGACCAGGACCGCCACGTGGATCGTGGCGCCGAGCGCGTCGCGGAGCGAGACGAGGTAGGGGGAGAGCGCCCCCAGGATCGGCAGCCTGCCGAGGTAGCGCTGCGAGAGCCTGGCCACCTCCGGCCCGAGGCTGTAGCGGGAGGTCTTCGGGTCCTGCTCGACGAGGTCGGCGAGGACCAGGGAGCGCAGCAGGCGGTGCACGGTGGGGATGGACAGGCCCGAGCGCTCCGCGAGGACGGTGAGGTTCTGGAAGGCCGGCCCGTCGGTCAGCAGGTCCAGCAGCAGCACGGCGTTGCGCACGGTGCCGAGCGTGCCGCGTGCTTCCCCGGACTCGGGCACGGAACCACCTTGGGGTCAGGAGCAGAAGAGGCTTCCGCATGGAGCCGATCAGGAACCTATCACTGAAGAGACATTTCAGATAGGTGCTTGCGTTTCCGAATAGTGGAAACGTAGGGTGCGGCGCAGACCACGCTTGTGTCCTGCCTCACACCAGGAGGAACCCAGGGTGCTGACCCGGGCCTACCGCTTCCCGCTCAACTCCAGCCGCGTCCCTCCGGGGGAGCCGTTGCTGGAGGTCCGCGACGTCTCCCTCCGCTTCGGCGGTATCAAGGCGCTCAGCGACGTCTCCTTCACCGTCACCCAGGGGCACGTGCACGCGGTCATCGGGCCGAACGGTGCGGGCAAGTCCAGCCTGCTCAACTGCGCCAGCGGTCTCTACCGGCCCCAGGAGGGGCAGATCCTGCTGCACACCCGGGACGAGAAGGAGGCGGCCGCCACCCACGACCTCGCCCGGTCCAAACCGCACCGCATCGCCCGTCTCGGCGTGGCACGGTCGTTCCAGAACATCGAGCTCTTCGGACACCTCACCGTGCTGGAGAACCTCATGCTCGGGCGGCACGTCCACATGAAGCACCGGCTGCTGCCCTCGATGCTGTGGTTCGGCCCGGCCCGCGGCCAGGAGGTGCGGCACCGGGAGTTCGTCGAGGAGGTCATCGACCTCCTGCAGCTGCAGGCCTACCGCAACCACCACGTCGGCTCCCTCGCCTACGGCATCCAGAAGCGGGTGGAGCTCGGTCGTGCCCTGTGCGTCCGGCCCGCCCTGCTCCTCCTCGACGAGCCGATGGCCGGCATGAACGCCGAGGAGAAGGAGGACATGGCCCGCTACATCCTCGACGTGCACGAGCTGCGGGGCGTGACGGTGATGCTCATCGAGCACGACATGGGCGTGGTCATGGACATCTCGAACCGGGTCACCGTGCTCGACTTCGGGAAGGTCATCGGCGACGGCACACCCGACGAGGTGCGCCGCAACGACGCCGTGATCGAGGCCTACCTCGGTGGTGACGAGTGAGCGACGTGATGACCGGGGTGCGCCCCCGCTCGGCAAGCGGCCACGACAGCGCCGACGCCACCTTCCCCCGCCTGCTCGCGCAACGAGCCGCGGAACGGCCCGAGGACGTCGCGCTGCAGGAGAAGCTCTACGGCATCTGGCAGCCGATCACCTGGCAGCAGTACGCCGACCGCGTGCGCGACTTCGGGCACGGACTGGCCTCCCTCGGCGTCGGGCGCGGTGACATCGTCGCGGTCCTCGGGGACAACCGCCCGGAGTGGCTGATCGCCGAGGTCGCGGCCCAGTCGATCGGCGCGGCGGTCGTGGGGATCTACCCGACCAGCCTCGACGAGGAGATCGTGCACATCCTCACCGTCGCCGACGCCAAGGTGGTCGTCGCCGAGGACCAGGAGCAGGTCGACAAGCTGATCCGGGTCAAGCCCGCCGTGCCCCACCTGCAGACCGTGGTCTTCTACGACCCGCACGGCCTCGAGACCTACGACGAGCCGTGGCTCGAGGAGTTCGCTGCCATCGAGCAGCGCGGCCGCGAGTGGGGCAAGGACCGGGCAGGCTGGTTCGAGGACCAGGTCGGGCAGGGCCGGCCCGACGACATCGCCGTGGTGTGCACGACGTCCGGCACCACGTCACGGCCGAAGCTCGGGCAGCTGACCCACCGGAACCTGCTGTCCATGGCCGACAACCTCACCTCGATCGACCCGCTCGGCCAGAAGGACCGGTTCGTCTCCTTCCTGCCGCTGGCCTGGATCGGCGAGCAGATGATCGCCGTCGCGTGTGGCCTGTCGCGCGGCATGACGCTGTCGTTCCCGGAGGACGCCTCCACCCAGCGCAGCGACATGCGCGAGATCGGTCCGCACGTGATGTTCAGCCCGCCGCGCATCTGGGAGTCCATGCTCTCGGAGGTCCAGGTGCGCATCGACGAGTCCGGATGGCTCAAGCGCAAGGTCTTCGGCATCGGCTACGACATCGGCGACCGCGTCGCGGAGCGGCGGGTCCGTGGTGAGCGCGTCGGCCTCGGGTCCCGGCTGCTCGCCTGGATCGCCGACTGGACGGCGCTGCGTCCGGTCCGCGACCAGCTCGGTCTCACCCGGATCCAGCGGTGCTACACCGGTGGCGCGCCGCTCGGGCCCGACGTCTTCCGGTTCTTCCACGCGATCGGCGTCAACCTCAAGCAGATCTACGGGCAGACCGAGGTCTGCGGCATCGCGGTGGTCCACCACGACGACGACGTGCGGTTCAACACCGTGGGCGTGCCGATCCCGCAGACGGAGATGAAGATCAGCGACTCCGGGGAGATCCTGCTCCGCTCCCCGTCGGTGTTCGTCGGCTACGTCGGCAACGAGGAGGCCACGCGCGAGGCCGTCGACGCCGACGGCTGGCTGCACACCGGCGACGCCGGCTACGTCGACGAGGGCCACCTGGTCGTGATCGACCGCGCCAAGGACGTCCTCACCTCCGCCGACGGGACCCGGTTCTCCAGCGCCTTCATCGAGAACAAGCTCAAGTTCTCGCCGTACGTCGAGGAGGCGGTGGTCTTCGGCACCGACGAGATCACCGCGATGATCACGATCGACGCGATGACGGTGGGCTCCTGGGCCGAGAGCGAGCACCTGAGCTACACCACCTACACCGACCTGGCTGCCAAGCCGGAGGTCTACGACCTCGTCACCGAGGAGGTCCACCGTGCCAACACGGACCTGCCCGACAGCATCAAGGTGCGGCGGTTCCTCCTGCTGTTCAAGCAGCTCGACCCCGACGACGACGAGATCACCCGCACCAGGAAGGTCCGCCGCAACGTGATCGCCGAGCGCTACGCCGACCTCATCGCCGCGCTCGAGCGCGGCGACGACTCGGTGAGCATCACCAACCGGGTCACCTACCAGGACGGAACCTCCGTCGACAGGACGATCGTGCTGAAGATCCGCGACCTCGAGGGCTACGAGCCGCCGAAGCACAAGCACCAGCGTCCGGTCTGGAGTGGTCGTCGATGAACACCTTCTTGAACCTCACGGTCTACGGCCTCTCCGACGGCGCGATCCTCGCCCTCGCGGCGCTCGGGTTCGTGCTCATCTACAAGGCGACCGGGGTCATCAACTTCGCCCAGGGCGAGTTCCTGCTGATCGGCGCCTACAGCCTCTACGCCGCCTTCGTGGTGTTCCGGCTGCCGATGGTCGTCTCCGTGCTCTTCGGTGTGGTGTTCGCGATCGCCGTCGGGGTGCTGATCGAGCGGCTGGTCCTGCGGCCGCTGGTCGGCGAGAGCGCGATCAGCGTGATCATGGTGACCATCGGCCTCGCCGCGCTGCTGCGGGCGGTGGTGCAGCTCGTCTTCGGCACCCGTCCGGTCCCGCAGCCGGCGCTGCTGCCGAGGAGCCCGGTGGAGCTGCTGCCCGGCACGTCGGTGCCGTTGAACCGGCTGCTGGTGATCGTGATCGCCGCGGCCGTGCTCATCGCCTTCACGGTGTTCTTCCGCCGCAGCCGGCACGGGATCGCGATGCGGGCCGTGGCGGACGACCAGCAGGCGGCCCTGACGATGGGCATCTCGGTGCGTCGCGTGTTCGCGATGGCGTGGGCGCTGGCGGCGCTCAGCGCCCTGGTCGGCGGCGTGCTGCTCGGCGACGTCACCGAGGTCAGTGGACGGCTGGCGACCTTCGGCCTGTTCGTCTTCCCGGTGGTGATCCTCGGGGGCCTCGACTCGGTGCCCGGCACCATCGTCGGCGGGCTCACCATCGGCTTGATCTACCAGTACGTCAGCGGCTACGCACCCAACCCCGGGTGGGCGCAGATCGCGCCGTACGTGGTGCTGATCGCGATCCTGCTCGTCCGCCCCTACGGTCTCTTCGGCGAGACCCGCATCGAGAGGGTCTGACCCATGGCGGCAACGGCAACCGGCATCTACCAGCGCAGCTACCCCAAGGACCTCGCACTGCGGCACACCCGCGCGGAGTACTTCCGGCTGGCCCTCGTCGTCGTGGGCATGATCGCTGTGCCCTACATGATCGACAACTACTGGCTGTCGATCATGAACACCATCCTGATCGCAGTGATCGGGGCGGTGGGGCTGAACATCCTGGTCGGCTTCACGGGCCAGATCTCGCTCGGCCAGGGTGGCTTCCTGGCGGTGGGGGCGTTCACCTCGGCGCTGCTCTACCAGCGCGCCGAGCTGCCCGCGCCCCTGAGCATCGCGGCAGCGGTGGTCGTCACCGCCGGGGCCGGAGCCCTGTTCGGCCTCCCCGCGCTCCGGCTCAAGGGGCTCTACCTCGCGATCGCGACCCTGGCCAGCCAGGAGATCATCGTCTTCATCGCGCGGCGCTGGGACTTCCTGCGCGACGGCACGGCGCCGCTCTCGGTCGACCGGCTCCACGTCGGCGGCTTCCAGATCACCCGCGAGTACTTCGAGTGGCAGTGGTACTGGATCCTGCTCACCTGCGCGATCCTCGCGGTCCTCGCCGCACGCAACCTGTTCCGCACCGGCCTCGGCCGCTCCTTCATGGCGGTGCGGGACCAGGACATCGCAGCCAGCGCGATCGGGGTGAACCTCACCAGGACGAAGGTCACCGCGTTCGCGCTGTCCTCCGGCTTCGTCGGTTTCGCCGGAGCCCTCTCGGCGCACTACACCGAGACCGTCACGTGGGAGTCGTTCACCCTCGAGGTGTCGATCCTCTACCTGGCGATGATCATCGTCGGAGGCCTCGGCAGCATCGCCGGATCCGTCTACGGCGCCTTCTTCATGATGCTCGTGCCGGTCCTCCTCAACGAGCTGATCGGTGCCCTCGGGGACAGCGTGCCGTGGCTGGTCAGCCGGCTGCCCGCGATCGAGAACGCCGTCTTCGGCCTGGTCATCATTCTCTTCCTCCTGGTCGAGCCGCGTGGGCTCGACCGGATCTGGCAGCGGATGAAGGACTACATCCGTTTCTGGCCCTTCCGCTACTAACCAAAGGAGAACCCATGTCCAGAACCCGCCTCACGGTCGCCGCCTTGGCGACCCTCACGCTCGGACTCACCGCCTGTGCTCCGGGCGGGGGTGGTGGCTCCGAGGGTGGTGACAGCGAGGGCCCGATCAAGGTCGGCATCATCGCCGACCTCACCGGCGCGACGGGCGACGTCGGCACGCCCTACAACAAGGGCATGCTCGGCTACATCGACTGGATCAACAGCGACGGTGGCATCGACGGTCGCGAGATCGACGCGACCTCGAAGGACTACGCGTACGACGTCCCCACGGCCGAGCGGCTGTACAAGGAGTACATCAACGACGGCGCCGTCGCGATCCAGGGCTGGGGCACCGGTGACTCCGAGGCGCTGATGAACAAGGTCGCCGCCGACGAGCTGCCGTTCATGTCGGCCTCGTACGCCGAGGTCCTCACCGACCCCGAGGAGGCGCCGTACAACTTCGTGGTCGCCCCGACCTACTCCGACCAGATGCGGGTCGGTCTGAACTGGATCGCCGAGGAGGAGGGCGGCGACACCCAGGTCGCGTTCTTCCACAACGACTCGCCGTTCGGTCTGGCTCCCCTGGAGGACGGCCAGAGCTGGATCAGCGACCAGGGCCTGCCCCTGTCGATGAAGTCTTACGCGATGCCCGCCGGCAGCGCGAACTACGTGGGTCTGCTCTCGCAGGCCAAGCAGCAGGGCGCGAAGTACATCGTGATCCAGAACGTCTCGAGCCCTGCCGCCCAGGTGGCCAAGGACATCCAGGCGCAGGGGCTGGACATGACCATCGTGTGCCTGAACTGGTGCGCCGACGAGCAGTTCATCGACACCGCCGGTGACGCGGCGGAGGGCCACGTGCTGGTGCAGCCGTTCGCGCCCATCACGGCCGACGAGCCGGGCCACCAGGAGATCCAGGACTACCTCGAGGGCAAGGGCTCCTCGCTGGAGGACGAGGGTCTGCACTACTCCCAGGGCTGGTACACCATGCACGTGATGGCCGAGGGCATCCGGGCTGCGCTGGACAACGGCGACGAGCTGAGCGGGCCGGCCATCAAGGAGGCGCTCGAGACCATGGGTGCCATCGACACCGGTGGTGTCGTGGGTACCGGTGAGGTCGAGTTCTCGGCCGACTCCCACCGCGGGTCCACCGGCTCGGGCATCTACCGCGCCGAGGGCGGCGAGATGGCCCCGATCGAGACCGGCGTCACGCCCGAATGACCTCGACACCGATCCAGCAGGGGGCGCCCGGAGCCACTCCGGGCGCCACCGGCTCGGCGCTGCTCAGCGTGAACAACGTCGAGGTGATCTACGACGAGGTGATCCTCGTGCTCCGTGGCCTCTCCCTCGAGGTCCCGGAGGGCAAGATCGTGGCGCTGCTCGGCTCCAACGGTGCCGGCAAGTCCACGACGCTGAAGGCGGTCTCCGGGCTGCTCCCCAGCGAGCGCGGCGAGATCACCGACGGGTCCATCACCTTCGCGGGCCAGGACATCACCGGGATGGACGCCGCCGACCGGGTGAAGGCGGGGCTGTCGCTGTGCATGGAGGGGCGACACGTCTTCGAGCACCTCACCGTGCACGAGAACCTCACCGCCGGTGCCTACTCGCGGGGCGGGGCCCACTCCGCGGACTACGAGCTGGTCTACACCTACTTCCCGAAGCTGGCCGACATGCGCAACCGCATCGCCGGCTACCTGTCGGGCGGTGAGCAGCAGATGCTGGCGATCGGACGTGCGCTGATGGCCAAGCCCCGGCTGCTCATGCTCGACGAGCCGTCGCTGGGGCTGGCTCCGCTGCTCGTGGAGGAGATCTTCGGCTACATCAAGGACCTCAACGAGCAGCAGGGCATCACCGTGCTCGTGATCGAGCAGAACGCCCGGCGGGCGCTCGAGATCGCCGACCACGGCTACATCCTCGAGCAGGGCAGGATCGTGCTCGAGGGGCCCGCGGCCGAGCTCACCGAGAATCCCGACGTCAAGGAGTTCTACCTCGGTCTCGGGGAGAGCGGCCGCAAGAGCTACCGCGACGTCAAGCACTACAAGCGCCGCAAGCGCTGGCTCTAGGAACGGGGAACCCACCATGACAGTGCACGCAGCGCTCGCGGAGTACCGCCAGCGGACCGGTCCCCGGGTGCTCGAGGTACTGCGGTCGGCGGCCGGGCGCACGGACAGCCTGGACCGGCGCCTGGCGGAGGCCGGGCTGTCCGCCGGCGACGCCGACCTCGACCGGCTCGACGAGCTGCCGGTGCTGAGCAAGGACGCGCTGCCCGCCCTCCAGCGCGCGCGGCCGCCGTTGGGCGGGCTGCTGGCGGAGGGGGCCACCGTGGTCAGGCTCTTCGCGTCACCCGGGCCGATCTACGAACCGCAGCTGTCCGGAGCGGACCCGTGGAACTGGGCTCCCGCGCTGGAGGCGTGCGGGATCGGCCGCGGCGACGCCGTGATCAACTGCTTCAGCTACCACCTGTCCCCGGCCGGCGCGATGTTCGACGAGGGCTGCCGGGCGGTCGGCGCCACGGTCGTGCCGGGCGGGGTGGGTGCCCCGGAGCTGCAGGCCCAGGTGATCGCCGACCTCGGGGTCACCGCCTACATCGGCCTGCCCAGCTACCTCGCCACGCTGGTCGACCGCTTCGACGCCCTCGGTGTCGACGCGGAGCGCTGGCGGGTCGAGAAGGCGCTCGTGACGGCCGAGCCCCTCCCCGACCCCCTCCGCGACCAGCTGCGCCGCCGGGTCGACACGGTGCTGATGGCCTACGGGACCGCCGAGGCCGGCCTGATCGGCTACGAGACCGAGCCGGGTGCCGGGCTGCGCGTCCCCGCCGAGAGCTACGTCCAGGTCTGCGACCCGGCCACCGGCCGCCCGGTCGAGCCCGGAGAGCTCGGCGAGGTCGTCGTCTCGGTGCTCCACGAGGAGTACCCCCTGCTCCGGTTCGGCACCGGCGACGTGTCGCGGTGGGTGCTCGGCCACGAGGGCGACCTCCGCCTCGCCGGCGTGCTGGGGCGGGTCGGGGCGGCGGTGAAGGTCCGCGGCATGTTCGTCCACCCGCACCAGGCCGGCCAGGTGGTCGCCGCGCTGCGGTCGGCAGGAGCCACGGCGGGACGCTTCGTGGTCGGGCGGGCGGCGGACAAGGACGTGCTCAGGCTCGAGCTCGTCGCCGACGGCGGGGCGGACCGGGACGCGCTGGCCGGGTCGGCCGAGCAGCAGACGCGGGACGTGTTGCGGGTCCGGCCCGAGGTCGTGCTCGTGGACGCGCTCGACGACGACGGAGTGCTCCTCGACACCCGCTCCTGGGACTAGGACCTTGGGGGGCACGGCCGAGCGTCAGGGGGTCGTGGGTCTCCGCGCGAGGTAGGCGTCGACGGTCATGGTGAGAACGGTCTCGCCGGACTCCTCGTGGAGCGAGCCGTGCACCGTCACCAGGGAGCGGTGCCCGTCACGGTGGCGGACCTCCTCCACGACGAGAGTGCCGGTGAGCGAGGCCTCCGGGCGGACCGGACGCACGAACCGGACGTCACGGATACCGCGCGCGGCGATCGTCGCGGTGCGCCCCCAGAAACCCGCCACGGAGAGCCGCTGGAGCACCGCCATGGTGTGGATGCCGCTGGCGATCAGCCCGCCGAACATCCCGCGGTCCGCGGCATCGGAGTCGACGTGGAAGAACTGCGGGTCCCACGCCTCGGCGAACCGCGTCAGCTCGGTCACCGAGACGGTGTGGGTGCCGAGGTCGAACGCGTCGCCAGGGCTCAGGTCGTCGGCGTACAGGGTCGCTGCGGTCCACGCTTCGGGCCGCCGGCCGGGATCCAGCTCTGGCATCCCCTCACCCTCCCTGGCCCAGGAGCCGCCGGTGACGGCGGCGCCGCCGCGGCGCCACGACCGCGCTCAGCGCCAGTGCGGTCTGCTTCGTCACGTAGTCGTCGAAGCCGAGCGTGCGCTCGAGGTACCAGTGCTTGAGCGCCCATCCGTGCGCGAGCAGCAGCAGGTTGTAGGTGACCAGGTCGACGTCGAGGTCGAGCAGGTCCCCGCTCGCGACCCCTTCGCGGAGCAGGGCCCGGAGCGGCTCGCTGGTCGCGATCTCGAGGTCCTTGATCCGCCGGCGACCCTCGTCGCTCAGGCTCTTGCTCTCCCGATAGGTGAGCACCGCCGCGTGCCGGTGCTCGTCGATGACCTCGCAGTAGGCGCGGAAGGCGGCGGCGAGCCTCTCGACAGGGTCCTCCCCGGCCGCCTCCACCGCCGTCGGCACCCGAGTCGCGAAGGCGTCGAGGACGTCGACGATCACGGCGAGGAGCAGGTCGTCCTTGCCTCCGAAGTAGCGGTAGATGAGGCCGACGCTGACGCCGGCCTCCTCGGCGACGGCCTGCATGGACACCGCCTGCGACCCGTCACGCTCCATGAGCCGGGCGGCCGCCTGGAGCAGCTCCTGGCTCCGGCGCTCGGCGCGGGTGAGCCGAGCCGGCTCCTCGGCGTCCGGCTCGCTGAGCCGGCGGACGGTGCTCATGAGCTCCTCCAGGATCGGGAGAGGGGTCGGGCCCGGGGGGATGAACCGAGATTCACTTTATCGCAGGCTGCTCGCCCGGAGCTCTTGACCGCACCAGAGAAGTGAACAAGGATTCAGGAAGAGTGAACATGTATTCACTTTGGATCCGCGCCCAGACCCTGGAGAGGTGGCCGATGTCGGACTTCGAGGACATCACCTACGTCGTGGAGAGCTCCGCGGCGATCGTCACGATCAACCGTCCCGATCGCTACAACGCGTTCCGTGCGAAGACCGTGGAAGAGATGGTCAACGCCTTCCGGCTCGCCTGGGCGGACCGGCGGGTGCAGTCGGTGATCCTCACCGGGGCGGGGGAGAAGGCGTTCTGCACCGGCGGCGACGTCAAGCAGCGTGCGGAGACCGGCGACTACGGCCCGAGCGAGAGCGGGATGTTCGAGATCGGCTACCTGCACAAGCTCATCCGGGACATCCCCAAGCCGGTGATCGCCGCGGTCAACGGCGTCGCGGTCGGCGGTGGCCACGTGCTGCACGTGCTCTGCGACGTGTCGATCGCCAGCGAGACGGCCCGCTTCGGTCAGGCCGGTCCCAAGGTCGGCTCCTTCGACGCCGGCTTCGGGTCGGCGTACCTCGCTCGGGTCGTCGGGGAGAAGAAGGCCCGCGAGATCTGGTTCTGGTGCCGGATGTACGACGCGCAGGAGGCCCTCGCGATGAACCTCGTCAACAAGGTCGTGCCCGCCGACGAGCTCCTCGACGAGGCCAGGTCATGGGCCGCCGAGGTCGCCGAGAAGAGCCCGACCGCGATCCGCTTCCTCAAGCAGTCCTTCAACGCCGACACCGACCACCAGGCCGGGTTCAGCAACATGGCGATGACCGCGCTCGACCTGTTCGCCGCCTCGCCGGAGGGGCGGGAGGGCGCCGCCGCGTTCGCGGAGAAGCGGAAGCCGGACTTCAACCAGCACGTCGACTGGCACTGACCCCAGCAGGCACCGAGAGCGACGGGAAGAGGACCGGCATGGACTTCCGCTTCGACGAGGACGAGGAGTCCTTCCGCCAGGAGCTTCGTCGCTTCGCGACCAAGGCCCTCGCGCCGCACTACCAGTCCGACGACAAGGCGGCCGTGTTCCGTCGCGACCTCGCGCTGGACATGGCAGGGATGGGGCTCACCGGGCTTCGGATCCCCGAGGAGTACGGCGGGCAGGACGCGAGCGCCGTCGTCGCCGGGCTTGCCGCCGAGGAGGTGGGACGGGCCGACTTCAACGCGTCCTACCTCATCATCAACACCGCGCTGATCAGCGACATCATCGTCCGCAACGCCACCGACGAGCAGAAGCGGGCGTGGCTCCCGGCCATCGCCGACGGGAGCACGGTCCCGTGCATCTGCATCACCGAGCCCGGACACGGCACGGACGCCGCGAGCCTGGAGCTGAAGGCGGTGCCGGACGGTGACGGCTGGCGGCTGCACGGCGAGAAGACCTCGATCACGCTCGGCATGGCGGCCGACCGCGGTGTCGTGCTCGCGCGGACCGGCGGACCCGGCGCCCGGGGCGTGAGTGCGTTCTGGGTCGACCTGGACACCCGAGCACGTCAGCCGGTCCGGCTTCGACGACCTCGGAGCCCGGGCGATCGGCCGTGCGTCGCTCCACTTCGACGGCGCGCCGGTGTCCCGGGCGGACCTGATCGGCGAGCTCGAGGGCGGCGGCTTCGTCTCGGTCATGCAGGGCTTCGACTACTCGCGCGCGATCATCGGGCTGGCCTGTCTGGGTGCCGCCCAGATCTCGCTGGAGGAGGCGCTTCAGCTGGGCACGCGACCGGGAGGCGTTCGGGCAGCCGATCGGCAAGTTCCAGGGGGTCTCCTTCCCGCTCGCGGAGTACGCGACCTACGTCCGCGGCGCACGCCACGTCTGCTACGAGGCGCTGTGGAGCAAGGACAACGACCTCGAGCACAGCGCCGAGGCGGCGATGGCGAAGTTCTGGGCGCCCAAGCTGTCCGCCGAGGTGATCCACCAGTGCCTGCTCACCTTCGGTCACCTGGGCTACTCCACCGAGAGCGCCGCTCGGCCAGCGTCTGCGTGACGTCATCGGCCTCGAGATCGGTGACGGGACCGCGCAGGTCTCCAAGCTGGTCATCGTCCGCAAGCCTCCTCGGCCGCGCCTACGCGCCGTGACACCACATCCTCGAAGGGACAGGACCATGGGAAAGCTCGACGACAAGATCGCGATCGTCACCGGCGCCGGCCAGGGGATCGGCAGGGCGATCGCCGAGAAGCTCGCCGCCGAAGGGGCCACGGTGGTGGTCACCGACGTCAACGGGTCGACCGCCGAGGAGACCGCTGACGCGATCGGCGGCGACGCGGTCGGCCTGCCGACCGACGTGACCTCGCGCGAGTCGGTGAACGCGATGGTCGCAGCAGGTGCGGCACCGGTTCGGCCGCATCGACGTGCTCGTCAACAACGCAGGCTGGGACAAGGCCGGCCCCTTCGTGGACTCCGACCCGGCGGACTGGGACCGGGTGATCCAGATCAACCTCTACGGCGTCCTCAACACCTCCAAGGCGGTGCTCCCGGTCATGGCCGCGCAGGGCCACGGCACGCGTGGTGAACCTCGCCTCCGACGCCGGGCGGGTCGGGTCGTCCGGGGAGGCGGTCTACTCCGCGGCCAAGGGCGGGGTCATCGCCTTCACCAAGGCCAGCGCCAGGGAGATGGCCCGCCACCAGGTCAACGTCAACTGCGTCTCG
Organism: uncultured Actinomycetota bacterium; assembly: GCA_963747975.1. Taxonomy (GTDB): domain Bacteria; phylum Actinomycetota; class Actinomycetes; order Propionibacteriales; family Nocardioidaceae; genus Nocardioides_C. The sequence goes on along the minus strand of CAVVHI010000003.1, from coordinate 217,523 downwards.
CCCGGCCCGACCGACACGGCGCTGTTCGCCTCGGTGGGCGGCGACAACCCCAAGCTGCGCGAGGCGCTGACCAAGGCGATCCCGTTCCGCCGGCTCGCCCAGCCCGCCGACCTCGCCAACGCGGTGTCGTTCTTCGCCTCCGACGAGGCGGCGTTCATCACCGGCCAGACCGTCAGCGTCAGCGGCGGCCTGACGATGGTCTAGGGAGCTGGTGGACCGGACGAGCGCCGACGACGACGGCGACGTTCCGCCGACCTCCGGCGAGGTCCGTGGCGGCCCACCATCGTGGGCCGCCACGGACCGAAGCCTCCGGTCAGCGTCGTGAGCCCGCGGACTCCGTCCTCGCGCTCACCAGCACCGAGCCCTGCTGCTCGACCTCGCCGCGACGCATGGCGTACCGCAGGGCGCGCCGGTACTGGCCCGGGCCCCAGTACCTGGCCCGCACCCGGCGGCTCAGCTCGTCCCGCTCGGCCGGGCCGTCGTTCTCCAGCGCGGTGACCAGGATCGTGGCCTCCTTCTCCAGCTCTCGGTCCTCGGCCTCGTAGTCGGTGACCCGCGGCCAGCCGCCGGCGGAGGTGCGGCGGTGCACGGAGCCGGCGCGGGCGCCGGCCGGCTGCGGCTCGCGCTCCGGACGAGCCTCCTGCTCCTGCTCCTGCTCCTGCTCCTGCTCCTGCTCCTCTTCCTTCTGGCCGCCCTCCTTCTGGCCGCCCTCCTTCTCCTCTGCCTCCTCTGCCGACAGCGGGGCGGCGATGTCCTCGAGGCCGCGCTGCTCGGCAGCGACGCCGAACTTCCAGTGGATGGCGCCCGCCGCGATCATGATCACTCCGGCGGCCGCGTAGCCGTAGAACACGTTGATCCGGGCCTCGGAAGCGATCAGCTGGCCGAACAGCCACGGGCCCAGGATGCCGCTGACGCCGGTGCCGATCGCGTAGAAGAAGGCGATCACCATCGCCCGGATCTCCAGCGGGAACGTCTCGCTCACGGTGAGGTACCCGGCACTCGCGCCGGCCGAGGCGAAGAAGAAGATGAACATCCAGGCACCGGTCTGGGTCCAGGTGCCGAGCAGCCCGGCCTGGAACAGCCAGCCGACGCCGACCGTGGCGATGCCGCCGAGCACGAACGTGGCGATGATCATCGGGCGTCGGCCCACCCGGTCGAACAGCGGGCCGAGCACGATCGGACCCAGGAAGTTCCCCGCGGCGAACGGGAGCATGAACAGGCCGACGGTGGCCGGGTCGACGTCGTAGAAGGTGGTCAGCATCAGGCCGTAGGTGAAGAACAGCGCGTTGTAGAGGAAGGCCTGCGAGGTCATCAGCGAGAACCCGACCAGGGTCCGGCTCGGGTAGACGCGGAAGACGGTGCGGCCGATCTCGATGAAGCCGGTGCTCTTGCGCGTCCGGATCTCCAGCGGCTCCCCCTCCGGCTCGGGCAGCTCCTCGCCGGTCTGCTTGCGCACCTTCTCCTCGATGCCCTCGACGACCCGCTCGGCCTCTTCCTCACGGCCGTGGATGATCAGCCACCGCGGCGACTCGGGGACGAAGAACCGCAGCAGCAGCACGGCGATCGCGACCAGGCCGCCGGTGGCGAAGGCGATGCGCCAGCCCAGCCCGGAGGGCAGGTCGGTGAGGTAGAAGTAGCCCAGGGCGGCGGCCACGGCCGCGCCGAGCCAGTAGGAGCCGTTGACCGCGAGGGAGACCGTGCCGCGTACGCGGGCGGGAATGAGCTCGTCGATCGCGGAGTTGATGGCGGAGTACTCACCACCGATTCCGGTACCGGTGAGCAGCCGGCCGACCGCGAACCAGACGAAGGTCGGGGTCCCGTCGGCCACCCACAGGCCGGCCGTCGCGGTGATGAACACTCCCAGCAGGTACACCGCCAGGGTGAGGATGAAGAGCTTCTTGCGGCCGAACCGGTCGGTGAGGTAGCCCCACACCAGGGCGCCGGTGATGGCGCCGAGGATGTAGATCGACGCGGAGCCGGCGACCTGCACCGTCGAGAAGCCGATCGAGTCCTTCAGCGAGGCCCCGACCGCGCCCTTGATCGTGACCTCCAGGCCGTCCAGGATCCAGACCGTGCCGAGGGAGACGATGATCAACCAGTGCCACCGTGACCACGGCAGCCGGTCCATGCGCCCCGGTATGTCTGTCTTCAGCACTTCCTCTGTCTTCGGCACGTCCACTCCCAGGGTCGGGTCTGTCTCGTCACCGGTCCGTACCCCGACTTCGTTGGGCATACACAACCATCAGGGCGAGAAATCACCGCGTGCTCCGCGCGACGCCGCCCCCGCCTCGGCGGCAGCGACGGAACGCGCCGGGCTCCCGTAGCATGGGAGCACCTACTGACTCACCCGTGGAGGTCGGCCGCAAGGCCAGTCGATGACAGAGAGCAACCAACCCCAGCACACGATCGTGGTGCCCGCGTCCATCCCGATGGTGGCCCTGCTCGGCCCCGGGGACGAGCACCTCGCGCTCATCGAGAAGGCGTTCGACGCCGACGTCCACGTCCGGGGCAACGAGATCACGCTGCGCGGCGAGTCCGCCGAGGTGGCCCTGGCCGAGCGGCTGATGGACGAGCTGGTCACGATCATCCGGACGGGCCAGGGACTCAGCACCGAGACCGTCGAGCGCGCCATCTCCATGCTCCGGGCCGAGACCAAGGAGCGCCCGGCCGACGTGCTGAGCCTCAACATCCTCAGCAACCGGGGCCGGACCATCCGGCCCAAGACGCTGAACCAGAAGCGCTACGTCGAGGCCATCGACAAGCACACGATCGTGTTCGGGATCGGCCCCGCCGGCACCGGCAAGACGTACCTGGCGATGGCCAAGGCCGTGCAGGCGCTGCAGTCGAAGAACGTGAACCGGATCATCCTGACCCGGCCCGCGGTCGAGGCGGGGGAGCGGCTCGGCTTCCTGCCGGGCACGCTGAGCGAGAAGATCGACCCCTACCTGCGGCCGCTGTACGACGCGCTGCACGACATGCTCGACCCCGAGACGATCCCCAAGCTGCTCGCGGCCGGCACCATCGAGGTGGCGCCGCTCGCGTACATGCGGGGCCGCGCCCAGCCCTACGACTCCCAGGTGCTGACGCCGGACGGGTTCCGAGCGCTCGGGTCGCTGGAGGTCGGAGACCTGGTGATCGGCTCCGACGGACTCCCCACGCCGGTGCTCGGCGTCTACCCGCAGGGGCGCAAGCAGGTCTACCGCGTCGGCACCCAGGACGGCGCGTCGACGCTGGCCTGTGGCGAGCACCTCTGGACGGTCCGAACGCGCGAGGACGTCCGGGCCGGGAAGTGGCGGGTCGTCGAGACCCGGGACATGATCGAGGACCTCAGGCGGGGGCACGTCCACCGCTACGAGCTCCCGACGGTCGAGCCGGCGGAGATGGAGCCGCGGGAAGTCCCGCTCGACCCGTACGCCCTGGGCCTGCTGCTCGGTGACGGCTCGAGGACGACAAGCGCGACCCCGACCTTCACGACGGCCGATCCCGAGCTCGCCAGGGCACTGGACGGTGCGCTCGACGGTATCGAGGTCGGCTCCCGTGGTGGCGACGACCACGTTCCGCGTCACGTGGACGGCGGGCGTGGCGGGTTGCGGACCGCCAACCAGGTCACGGTGGCGGTACGAGAGCTCGGCCTGGCGGGCAAGCGATCCTCGGAGAGGTTCGTGCCGGAGGCCTACCTGCGCAACTCGGCGTGGGTGAGGCTCCACCTCCTCCAGGGGCTGCTGGACGCCGACGGTGGTCCGGTCGCCCAGGAGGGGTCCGGCTGCCGCGTGCAGTACTCCACGTCCTCGCGGCGGCTGGCGGACGACGTGGCCTTCGTCGTCCGGTCGCTCGGAGGAGTCGCCTACGCACGCACCCGGCCGGCCGAGGGCAGCTCCGGGCGGGCGCGGGGACGCGGCATCGAGCACCGCTCGGACTCCTACGTCCTGGACATCCGCCTGCCCGAGGGCCTCTCGCCGTTCCGGCTCGAGCGCAAGAGGCGGGCCTACGACGAGCTGGGTGGCGGGCGCCCGATGCGGTACGTCGACAGCATCGAGCCGGTCGGGGAGACCGACACGCTCTGCATCCAGGTCGCCGCGGAGGACTCGCTGTACGTCACCGACGACTTCATCCTCACGCACAACACCCTGAACGATGCCTTCATCATCCTCGACGAGGCGCAGAACACCTCACCGGAGCAGATGAAGATGTTCCTCACCCGGCTCGGGTTCGGCTCCAGGATGGTCGTCACCGGCGACGTCACCCAGGTCGACCTGCCGGGTGGCACGAGGAGCGGCCTGCGGGTCGTGGAGGAGATCCTCTCCGACATCGAGGACGTGCACTTCAACCGGCTCACCTCCCACGACGTCGTACGCCACCGCCTCGTCGGCCACATCGTCGCCGCCTACGACGACTTCGAGGCGCGCAGAGACGCCGGGGCGGGCGACGACGAGCCGGGCCAGCGACGCCCCCAGGCCCGGAGGGGACCGAAACGATGAGCATCGAGGTGCTCGACGAGTCCGGCGGCGACATCGACGTCACCGAGCTGTCGCGTCTGGCCCGTTTCACCATGGACCGGATGCGCGTGCATCCGCAGGCCGAGCTGTGCATCAAGCTCGTCGACGAGGCCACCATCGCCGAGCTCAACGAGCAGTGGATGGAGAAGCCGGGGCCGACCGACGTGCTGGCCTTCCCGATGGACGAGCTGCGTCCCGGGCTCGTCGACGAGGAGCCCGAGGAGGGCGTGCTCGGCGACCTGGTCCTCTGCCCGGAGGTGGCCCGACGCCAGGCCGAGGAGGCCCGTGACCGCGGCCAGGCCGGCTACACCACCGCCGACGAGGCGAACCTGCTGACCGTCCACGGCATCCTCCACCTGCTCGGCTACGACCACGCCGAGCCGGAGGAGCACCGCGAGATGTTCGCGCTGCAGGCGCGGCTGCTCGCCGAGTGGCAGGGCGCCCGCACCGGGGAGGACGTGGAGGCGTGAGCACGGTCGACGTCTGGCTGCTCGTCCTGGCCGCCCTGCTGGTCGTGCTCGCCGGGCTGTTCAGCGCCACCGAGGCGGCGTTCGCCTCGGTCTCCCGGGTGCGTGCCGAGGAGCTCGTCGAGGACGCCAAGCCGGGGGCGAAGCGGCTGCTGCGCATCGTCGAGGACCCCGCGCGGTTCATGAACACCGCCCTCTTCCTGCGGCTGCTCTGCGAGATCGGCGCGATCGTCCTGGCCACCGTGCTGGTGACGAACCTGCTGGTCAGCCGCGACCCGGTCTCCGAGGCGGTCGTCGGTCGATGGTGGGCGGTCGTCGCCACGGTCCTGGTCATGGTGGCGGTCTCGTTCGTGGTGGTGGGCGTCGCCCCGCGCACCGTGGGCCGGCAGCACTCCGAACGCGTCGCGCTGCTCTCCGCCGGCCCGCTGGCCGTGTTCACCAAGGTCGTGGGCCCGGTCGCGCAGATGCTGATCATCGTCGGCAACGTGATCACCCCCGGCCGGGGCTTCAGCGAGGGCCCGTTCGCCTCCGAGGCCGAGCTGCGCGAGCTCGTGGACCTGGCCGAGGCCAGCAGCGTGATCGAGTCCGGCGAGCGGAAGATGATCCACTCGGTCTTCGAGCTCGGCGACACGATCGTGCGCGAGGTGATGGTGCCGCGCACCGACGTGGTGTTCATCGAGCGCCACAAGACGCTGCGGCAGGCGATGTCGCTGGCGCTGCGCAGCGGCTACTCCCGGATCCCCGTGATCGGCGAGAGCCTCGACGACATCGTCGGGTTCACCTACCTCAAGGACGTCACCAAGCGGGTCTTCGACCGGCACGAGGCCGAGCAGACCGAGCGCGTGGAGTCGGTGATGCGTCCGGTCCTCTACGTGCCCGACTCCAAGCCCGTGGACGAGCTGCTGCGCGAGATGCAGGCCAAGCGCAAGCACGTCGCCGTGGTGGTCGACGAGTACGGCGGCACCGCCGGGCTGGTCACCATCGAGGACGTGCTCGAGGAGATCGTCGGGGAGATCACCGACGAGTACGACGTGGCGGAGGTAGAGGTCGAACGCCTCGCGAACGGCAGCACCCGGGTCAGCTCCCGGTTCCCCGTCGACGACCTCGAGGAGCTCTGCGGGGTGCCCGTGGAGGACGACGACGTGGACACCGTCGGCGGGCTGATGGCCAAGTACCTCGGCCGGGTGCCGATCCCCGGATCGGTGGTCGAGGTGGAGGGCCTGCGCTTCGAGGCCGAGGCCCCGACCGGGCGGCGGAACCGGATCGGCACCGTCCTCATCAGCCACGTCGAGCCGCCCGTCGAGGCCGCCGACACCGAGCTCAGCGACACCCAAGCCTCCTGAGGGGGACCACGATGATCGACGTCACCGACCCCGAGGACAAGAAGATCCTCACCCTCGCCCGTTCCACCCGGGCCCGGACCCGCGCCGCCGAGGGGGCCTCGGTCCGCGACACCGACGGGCGCACCTACGCCGCCGCCAGCGTGGACCTGCCGTCCCTGCGGCTGTCCGCGGTCCAGGTCGCCGTGGCGATGGCGGTCTCCAGCGGCTCCCAGGGGCTCGAGGCGGTGGCGGTGCTCAGCGAGGGCGCCGCGATCGCGGAGGACGACCTGGCGGTGGTCCGCGACTTCGCCGGTTCCGGGGTGAGCGTGCTGCTCGGCGAACCCGACGGCAGCGTGCACGAGCAGCTGACCACCTGACCCCCTTCACGGAGCACGCGTCCGGTCGCTACCGTTGGGGCCCGTGAGCGGTCTGGTCGGGGAGGAGGCGCACGTCGCCGCGGTGCGTCGGCTGCGTGAGTCCTACGACTCCATCCCGTCCGGGGCCCCGGTCCGTCTCGCCAAGCGCACCTCGAACCTGTTCCGGGCCCGGTCGTCGGTCGACGTGCCCGGGCTGGACGTCTCCGGGCTCGACGGGGTGGTGTCGGTGGACCCGCGGGCCCGGACCGCCGACGTGCAGGGGATGTGCACCTACGAGGACCTCGTGGACGTCACCCTGGCCCACGGGCTGATCCCGCTGGTGGTGCCGCAGCTGCGCACCATCACCCTCGGCGGTGCGGTCACCGGCCTCGGCATCGAGGCGACGTCGTTCCGCAACGGCCTGCCGCACGAGTCGGTCCTCGAGATGGACGTGCTCACCGGGGACGGCGAGGTGGTGACCGCCCGGCCGGACGGGCCGACCGCCGACCTGTTCGACACCTTCCCCAACTCCTACGGCAGCCTCGGCTACGCCACCCGCATCCGCATCGAGCTCGAGCCGGTGCCCGGGTACGTCGACCTGCGCCACGTCCGCTTCGACCGCCTGGAGGAGCTCGCCTCCGCGGTCGACGCCATCGTCGAGAAGCGTTCCTGGCAGGGCACCCGGGTCGACGGTCTCGACGGGGTGGTGTTCGGGCCGGGAGAGGCCTACCTCAGCCTGGCGACCTGGCGGACGGAGCCGCCGACCGGGCCGACCTCGGACTACACCGGCCAGCAGGTCTACTACCGGTCGGTCCAGCAGCGCGACACCGACGTGCTGACCATGCACGACTACCTGTGGCGCTGGGACACCGACTGGTTCTGGTGCTCACGGGCGTTCGGCGCCCAGCACCCGCTGCTGCGGCGGGTGTGGCCGCGACGGTGGCGCCGCAGCGACGTGTACCACCGTCTCGTGGGCCTGGAGAACCGCTACCGGGTGATGAGCCGGATCGACGCCCGCCGCGGTCTGCCCGCACGCGAGCGCGTCATCCAGGACGTGGAGGTCCCCGTCGCCAGGACCGCGGAGTTCCTGCGCTGGTTCGACTCCCGCGTCGGGATGCGGCCGGTGTGGCTGTGCCCGCTCCGGCTACGCGAGCCGTCGGGCCCGGAGAGCGCGCACCGCTGGCCGTCGTACCCGCTCGAACCCCGCACCACCTACGTCAACGTCGGCTTCTGGGGCACCGTGCCGATCGCGGAGGGGGCGGCCGACGGGGACCTGAACCGGGCGATCGAGGCGGAGGTGACGGCGCTGGGCGGGCACAAGTCGCTGTACTCCGACGCCTACTACGACCCGGAGACCTTCGACCGGCTCTACGACGGGTCGAACCTCGCCCGAGTGAAGCAGCGTTACGACCCGCAGGACCGGCTCACAGGACTGTACGAGAAAGCGGTGAGACGTCGATGACGACGACCCTGAACCACCCGACCATCACCATCGGCGAGGCGGTGACCCGGCTCCTGCCCGCGGGCCTGCCGTTCCGGTTCACCGCCTACGACGGCAGCAGCGCCGGCCCCGAGGACGCCGCGGTGCACCTGCACCTGCGCAACGAGCGGGGCCTGTCCTACCTCCTCACCGCACCGGGCGACCTCGGTCTGGCCCGCGCCTACGTCGCCGGGGACCTCGACATGGCCGGGACTCACCCCGGCGACCCCTACGACTCGCTGCTGGTGCTGATGAACCGGCTCAAGCCGAGGCTGCCGGCACCGGCCGAGCTGGTGCGCATCGTCCGTGCACTGGGCATCAACCACCTCAAGCCACCGCCGCCGCCGCCGGAGGAGCACCTGCCGCGCTGGCGCCGGCTGCTGGAGGGCCTGCGGCACTCCCGCGAACGCGACGCCGTGGCGATCCACCACCACTACGACGTGTCGAACCGGTTCTACGAGATGGTGCTGGGCCGGTCGATGACCTACACCTGCGCGGTGTTCCCGACCGTGGACGCCTCCCTGGACGAGGCGCAGGCCGAGAAGTACGACCTGGTCTGCCGCAAGCTCGGTCTGCGGCCCGGGATGCGGCTGCTCGACATCGGCAGCGGCTGGGGCGGCATGGTCCGCCACGCCGCCCGCGAGTACGGCGTCACCGCCGTCGGGGTGACCCTGTCCCGCAACCAGGCCGACTACGCCCAGGCCGCGATCGAGGCGGAGGGGCTCGCGGACCGGGCGGAGGTGCGGTTCGGGGACTACCGCGACGTCACCGAGACCGGCTTCGACGCGGTCAGCTCCATCGGCCTGACCGAGCACATCGGGGTGCGCAACTACCCGGCGTACTTCGCCTTCATCCGGGCCCGGCTCCGTCCCGGGGGCAGGGTGCTCAACCACTGCATCACCCGTCCCGACAACAGCTCCCGGGCCGAGACCGGGGCGTTCATCGACCGCTACGTGTTCCCCGACGGCGAGCTCACCGGCTCCGGACGGATCATCACCGAGATGCAGGACAACGGGCTCGAGGTACGCCACGAGGAGAACCTCCGTGAGCACTACGCACTGACCCTCGCGGGCTGGTGCGACAACCTGAAGGAGAACTGGGACGAGTGCGTCGCGGAGGCAGGGCTCGGCACCGCGAAGGTGTGGGGTCTGTACATGGCGGGGTCGCGGATCGCCTTCGAGCGCAACGAGATCCAGCTGCACCAGGTGCTGGCCTCCAGGACGGAGGGCGACGGCCGCTCGGGGTTCCCCCTGCGGCCGACGTGGCTGAGCTGAGGTCCCACCCGTTCGTCTCGGCGCTGCTCGTCCTGGCCGGGGCCTCGCTGTTCGGCACGGTCGGCACCGCGCAGGCGCTGGGCCCGGACGTGCCGTCCTCGTCGCTGGCCGCGGCGCGGATGCTGCTCACCGCGGTGGTCTTCGGCGCCGTCGCGGTGGCGCTGGGCAAGGGCGGCGCCGTCCTCCGCGCCGGCCGGCACCCGTCGGTGTGGTTCGCGGGCCTGGGCCAAGGGGCGTTCAACCTGTTCTTCCTCGCCGCGATGGTGGAGAACGGGGTCGCGGTGGGCACCCTGGTCGCGATCGGCGCCACCCCCGTGGTCACGGGGCTCATCGCCCGTCACGTCACCGGGCTGTGGGTGGTCGCCACCGCCATCGCGGTCGGTGGGCTGGCCCTGCTGGTCACCGGCCAGCAGGACGGGCCGGTGCAGGCGTCGCCGCTCGGCGTCGGGCTGGCGCTGGGCGCGGCCACCAGCTATGCGACCTACATCGTCGCCGGGAACGCCGCCGAGGCCCGCGGCCTGGAGACCCAGTCCTTCCTCGCCGCCGCGTTCTCGGTCTCCGCGCTGGTCACCGCGCCGTGGCTGGTGCTCGGGGACACCGGGTGGGTGGCCACGCCGGGTGGCGCGGGCCTGCTCGGCTACCTGGTCCTGGTGCCGACCATCCTCGCCTACAGCCTGTTCAACCGCGGGCTGCGCGGCGTGCGGTCGAGCACGGCCTCCACCCTGGCCCTGGTGGAGCCCGTGGTCGCCGCCAGCCTGGCCTTCCTGCTCCTGGGGGAGCGGCTCGGGGCCCAGGGCCTGCTGGGTGCGGCGCTGATCCTGCTCGGCCTGGTCGTGATCGTGCGGAGCACGGCCCGGCCTCGGGAGCGCAACGGGCTGCCGTAACCTTTTCCCGGGCCCCGTCGATTACCGGCATGTCTGGCGAGGTGCCCACGACCTCGTCCAGGAGGACCCGGCGGCGAGCCCGTTTCCCACAAACGGGCTGTCTGCCGGGTCCTCCGATGACATACACGTGCATCAAACCAGCCGTACCGCTCACAAACCGTCATACAGCAGCAACAATGGTTCGAGCGGTCGCGCGGCGTAGGTCGTCCTGCAGGATCGGGGCCGGCCGCCGTCGCCACGGAAGGGGTGCTTGATGACGGGTCTCACCGACGCCGTCGTCGACGCTGCCGGACGTGGCGACCGGGACGCCGTCGAGACCGTCTACCGGACCTTGGCCCCACGCGTCCTCGGTTACCTCCGGGCCCGGGGGGCGGAGGATCCGGAGGGCCTGACCAACGAGGTCTTCATCGCCGTGATCCCGCGGCTGGAGAAGGTTCGTGGTGGCGCGGCGGGCCTACGCACGTTGGTGTTCTCGGTGGCACACGCCCGTGCCGTCGACGAGCACCGACGGCGCTCGCGATGGGGCATCCCCGCCTCGTACGAGCCCGAGCTCGACCCCCGCCTGGCCGACTCCGCGGAGTCGGTCGTCATGGGCGGGGTGACCACCGCCGAAGTAGGCGAGCTCCTCGAGGAGCTCGGGGAGGATCAGAGGGCCGTCGTGATGCTCAGGGTGCTGTCGGGTCTCTCGCTGGAGGAGACCGCCAACGTCCTCGGCAGGTCCGTGGGCTCGGTGAAGCAGCTGCAGCGTCGGGGACTGCTGCGGCTGCGGGACGTGGTGACGGAGAGGAGGTCGTCGTGAGCGAAGCTCGTGCGCGCGTGCTGGAGATGCTCGCCGAGTCGGGCATCGACGGCGACGGCTCCGAAGAGCTCGTGTCCTGTCTTGCCGAGCTGGAGGTCTACGTCGACGACGTGCCTCCCTCGCCCAGCCCGGAGCTCGCCGACCTGATGGCGTCCCTGGGCGCCGGGACGGTCGTGCGCTTCCCGCGCAGGCGGACCCGCCTGTTCGTCGCCGGGGCGGCGGCGTTCGGCGTGGTCGGCGCGGGGGGCATCGCCGCGGCGGCCAACGAGCTGCCGTCGGGCGCCCAGTCGATCGTCGCCGAGCTCTCGGAGCGGTTCCTGCCGTTCGCGCTCCCGCACCCCGACGACCCCCGCTTCGGGCGGCTCGAGCCCGCAGAGACCGAGCCGACCACGACGCCGGACCAGCCGAACGCGCCGCGCCTGGCCACCGACGCCGACGCACCGGCGACCGTCCCCGACGCCGCTACGACGACCGCACCCGTCGGCGACGTCACCGCGGACCCGTCGTTCACCCCGAGCCCCACGGGCACCGCCACACCGTCCGTCGAGGCGGGGGAGACCTCCGCCGGCACCTCGCCGAGCCCCTCGCCGAGCGCACCGTCGGCGGGCCAGGCGCCGGGGCAGAGCGGTGCGCCGCAGGCCGGCGGTGAGGCCACCACGTCCCCGGAGCCGGAGCAGACGTCCACGACCGAGCCGTCCGCGCCGGCGTCCGAACCCTCCGGCAGCGGCTCGCCGACCGCCAACACGCGCACCGAGGTGACGGACTCGCCGTCGCCGACGCCCTCGACCGCACCGACCGCGTCGCCGTCCGGGTCGCCGTCCGGGTCGCAGTCGGGCACCTCCAGCCCGTCGACGAGCAGCTCGCCGTCGACGGCCGTGTGGAGCGACGCCGACTGAAGGGTGGCAGAATCGGCGGGTGTCGACGATCCCCCCTGCACCGACCTCCGTCCCCGCCGGCTTCCGCAGCGGTTTCGCCTCCTTCGTGGGGCGGCCCAACGCCGGGAAGTCCACGCTGACGAACGCGCTCGTCGGCAGCAAGGTCGCGATCACCTCGTCGCGGCCGCAGACCACCCGGACCGTCGTGCGCGGCATCGTGCACCGACCCGACGCCCAGCTCGTCCTGGTCGACACCCCGGGCCTGCACCGGCCCCGCACCCTGCTCGGTGAGCGGCTCAACGACCTGGTGACCACCACCTGGGCCGAGGTCGACGTGGTCGCGGTGTGCTTCCCGGCCGACGAGAAGGTCGGCCCGGGCGACCGGTTCCTCGTCAACGAGCTGGCGAAGGTACGGCGGACCACCAAGATCGCCGTCGCCACCAAGACCGACCTGGCCACGCCCGAACAGCTCGCCGACCACCTGCTCGCCATCGCCCGGCTGGGGGAGGAGACCGGGACCGACTGGGCCGAGATCGTGCCGGTGTCCGCGGTGAGCGGCGACCAGGTGCAGCTGCTCGCCGACCTGTTGGTGGCGCGGCTCCCCGAGGGGCCTCCGCTCTACCCGGACGGGGAGCTCACCGACTCGCCCGAGGAGATGATCGTCGCGGAGCTGATCCGCGAAGCGGCCCTCGAGGGCGTCCGCGACGAGCTGCCGCACTCGATCGCGGTGGTGGTCGAGGAGATGGGGCTGCGCGAGGGACGGCCCGCGGACAAGCCGCTGCTCGACATCCACGCCAACGTCTTCGTCGAGCGCTCGTCGCAGAAGGGGATCGTGATCGGCCACCGCGGCAGCCGGCTCAAGGAGGTCGGCACCGACGCCCGCAGGCAGATCGAGGCGATGCTCGGCACCCCGGCCTACCTCGACCTGCACGTCAAGATCGCCAAGGACTGGCAGCGCGACCCCAAGCAGCTGCGTCGGCTCGGGTTCTGACCCGCCGGACGCAGGCCTCAGGTCAGTCGGGCGCCCAGCAGTAGCCGAAGCGCTGCCCCTCGCGCCACTGCTCCCGCGTCGGCCACTCCCAGCCGTACCGGAACCGGTCCGGTGACCCGCTGGCGCGGCGCACCAGGTCGCGGCACCGCCCCTCCCCGGCCCGACGGACCCGGGCCCGGCCGGGATAGCGGTCCGGCCCGTCGATGTCGATCGTGGCGAGCGCCTGCCAGGAGTGCCGGCGGGAGCAGATCGTGCGCTCGAAGCCGGCGGCGCCCGGCGCCGCGGTGCCGCACAGGCCCACCACGTCGAGGGCCGCGGGCCGGTCCAGGATGCCGCGCGGACGCGGCGGCAGCGGCGCCAGGGTGTGGCCGCGGCCCAGCGCCACCACGTCGCAGCGGAACCACGACGCGCCCAGGTCGGCCTGCTCGATCGTGGGGCTGAACCACACCGGCCGGAGCCGGGACAGCCGCCGCTCCTCGCGGCTGCCACCGAGGAACGACGCCAGCCGGCGCGGGCACGCGGCCCGCACCTGCTCCTGCGCCGCGCGCGAGTCCACGGCGAGCAGGTGCCCGTCGACGACGGTGTCGAGGCGGCCCACGAAGTAGGTGCGTGCGGTGTGCCGGCCGGTGCAGCGCACCGGCCTCCTGTCGCTGGTCGGCTCGGTGGCGTCCTCGAACCCGAGCCGGTAGCAGGCACCCTCGGCGGGGGGCCGGGCAGCCGGACCGAGGGTGGGAGGAGGTGTCGGCGACGGCTCCGGGGGCGCCACGGTGGCAGCAGTGGCGGGCGGCGCCGCGGGCGAACGCTCCGCCGCCGGGCGTCCGCCGTCCCCGGTGGAGGTGCACGAGGCCACGACGAGCGCCGCGGCGACGGCCGCGCCCGCCGTACCGAGGAGTCGCCGGGAGAGGTTCACCGGTCCGTGCGCGCCCAGCAGATCGAGCGCCGGTTGCCGGCCTTCCAGTCGGGCTCGCGGAAGTAGGTGTAGCCGAACTCGTAGTCGACCGGGTAGTTCATCCACGCGCCCACCGAGTCCGAGCAGAAGTCGCGGCTGCGTACCTCGACGAGCCGGTCACCGGGGTACTCGTCGTCGTCGCGACCCACCATGATCGTGGTGACCGCCCGCCACTCGTGCGGCTCCGAGCACGGGACCTTGTGCGAACCGGCCACCGTCTCGCCGTTGGCGCACATCATCCACGCGTCGTCGGCCTGCACGAGCAGCCCCTTGGCGGTCTCCGGGAGCGTCCGCAGCTCCGCCGAGTCCTCGGTGCCGGCGACCACGTCGCAGCGGAACCACCGGGCGCCCTGGTCCCAGGCCGGCTTCGAGGGGCGGAACCACGCCCAGGTCAGCATCGAACGCATCACCGCGCTCTCGTCGCCGCCCAGGAACTTCTCGAAGCTGTCCGAGCAGGTCTGGTAGACGTGGGCGCCCAGGCGGGGGGCGTCGACGCCGGCGCCGCCTGCCACCGCGCGGGGGAAGGTTCCCACGGCGAACGTCTCCGCGGTGTGCTCCTCGTCGCAGGCGACCGTCGCCGTGTCATCGTCCGGCTGCGCGATGTCGTCCGGGGTCAGCACCCGGCACGCGCCGAGCCGTGGCGCCTCGACGGCGACCGGCTGCGTCTCCTGCCCCGCCGAGTCCCCGGTCACCGCACACCCGCTCAGCAGGACGAGCAGCGCGGTGGCGGGCGCGGCCAGGCGGCGGGGCACGGCGAAGCTCCTTGTCAGGTGGGGCGGGGTGCTGCGATGGTACCGGGCGCCTGCGTCCGGTCCCGGGTCCCCGTGGCGCGACGGATCACCCCATCAGCAGCGCCGCGAGGGTCCCTCCGAGCTCGTAGGCCGCGTCCCGGTGCCGGTCCTCCACGTCGCCGAGGACCTCGAGCACGCCCGCGGCCTGCCGCCACTTCAGGGCGCTGACGATGGAGGTGACCGACCGGACCGCACCCTCGGTGTCGTAACGGCCGTGCACGTAGAGGCCGAACGGACGTCCCGCCGTGCGTCCCGAGGACTCGTCCGCGGCTCCGGTGCCCGATAGGGCACCACCGACCTGGAGGAAGGTGGAGTCGAAGAAGTGCTTGAGCGCACCGCTCATGTAGCCGAAGTTCGCCGGCGTCCCGAGGAGGTAGCCGTCGGCGGCGAGCACGTCGTCCGCCGTCGCCTCCAGTGCCGGCCGGACGACCACGTCGACGCCCTCGACCGCGTCGTCGTTCGCCCCGGCGAGGACCGCCTCGGTCAGCGCCCGGACCGACCGCGTGGGGGAGTGGTGCACGAGCAGCAGGGTGGCGCCCATGCTCACCGTCCCCGCAGCCGGTAGGTGTCGATCTCGGCGACCACCCGCGCCCCGAGCCGCTCGTTGACCGCGATCATGTGGTGGTTCGTGGTGGCGTTCCAGGTGTGGGTCGCGGCGACCTCCGGCCGTTCGTGGGCGATCCAGCGCAGCATGTCCGCCTTCATCAGCAGGCCGAGCCGGTGGCCGCGGTGGGACCGGACCACGGAGGTGTCCTCCTGGAAGGCGACCGTGGGGTTGAACTCGTCCACGCACAGGATCGACAGGCCCGCCCACTCACCGGTCGGCCGGTGCCGGGCCAGGACCCGGTGGACGGTCTGCCGACGGCCGGCCATGGCCCGGTCGTAGGCCCGGACCCGGGCGGTGTCCCAGTGGTCCACCTCGGCCTCCGGGTCGTCGAGCGGGGCGTCGTTGATCGCCGCGTGCAGGGTGACCATGTCCTCGACCAGGTCCTCCGGTGTCGGCCCGACCTGGTGGACCAGCTCGTAGTCGCGGGCCAGGCCCGCCGCGTCGTCGTGCAGCCGGTCCCACGCCCCGGGAGCGGACCCGTGCAGGTCGACCCGCCGGACCGCGTTGACGGCGAGCCCCTCGGCGGAGAACCCCAACGCCTGCACGGCCGCGCCGCTGCCGTCCCCGCGGAAGGTGCCGACGTAGATCTTGCTCCTCGCCCGGGACCGGACGAGGTCGACGGCGGCCGCGGCCAGCGCCCGGCCGGTGCCGCGTCGCTGCCAGGCCGGGTGCACGACCCCGCGCAGGTGGGCCGAGTCGGTGTTGTCCTCGACCGGCAGGTGGGCGACGGCGTAGCCGGCCACCATGCCGTCCTCCCGGGCCAGCCACAGGCCCGCGGCGGGCCGGCCGTCGGAGCCGAGCTGGAGCGCCTTGAGCTTGCTCGGACCGGGCTGCGGTGGCAGCGGCAGCCCGCTGGTGTCGAGCCAGGCCCGCTCGGCCTCGGCCATCGCGTCCGCGGTGGGCAGGTCCAGCTCGAGAGGGTCGACGCGTTCGATCAGCACCCGTCCATCCAACACGAAGGCTGTCCTCGATGTGGACAGGGTTTTCGCGCGAGCCGCGACGGGGGGCTACTGTGGACACCGTCATGTCGCGTCAGCTTCTCCTCCTTGGCTGCCGCAGCGAGGTTCGCTAACCCACCGGACCCCCTCGCTGCGGAGTTCGTCGTTGCACTCCGGGACCACGACACAAGCCTCGAAGCGAGAACCCTCGATGACGAATCCCGTGAAGAACCCCCAGCAGACCAGCGGCATGGCCTTCGGCCGCTACGAGCCGTTCCCGACGGTCGACGTCCCCGACCGCACCTGGCCGGGCAAGAAGATCACCCAGGCACCCCGCTGGTGTGCGGTCGACCTGCGCGACGGCAACCAGGCCCTGATCGACCCGATGACGCCGGCGCGCAAGAAGAAGATGTTCCAGCTGCTCGTCGAGATGGGCTACAAGGAGATCGAGGTCGGCTTCCCGGCGGCGTCCCAGACCGACTTCGACTTCGTCCGGATGCTGATCGAGGAGGACCTGATCCCCGACGACGTGGTGATCCAGGTCCTCACCCAGGCCCGTGAGCACCTGATCGAGCGCACCTACGAGTCGCTGCGCGGCGCCAAGCAGGCGATCGTGCACCTGTACAACTCCACCTCCACGCTGCAGCGGCGGGTGGTGTTCGACCTCGACATGGACGGCATCGTCGACATCGCGGTCACCGGCGCCCGGCTGTGCAAGAAGTTCGAGGAGACCATCCCCGAGACCGAGGTCTTCTACGAGTACTCCCCGGAGTCCTACACCGGCACCGAGCTCGAGTTCGCCGCCCGGATCTGCAACGAGGTGCTCGAGGTCTTCGGGCCCACGCCGGAGAGGCCGGTGATCGTCAACCTGCCGGCCACCGTCGAGATGGCCAGCCCCAACGTCTACGCCGACTCCATCGAGTGGATGAACCGGCACCTGGACAACCGGGAGAGCGTCGTCCTGTCGCTGCACCCCCACAACGACCGGGGTACGGCGGTCGCTGCGGCCGAGCTGGGCTACCTGGCCGGCGCCGACCGGATCGAGGGCTGCCTGTTCGGCAACGGCGAGCGCACGGGCAACGTGTGCCTGGTGACCCTGGGCCTGAACCTGTTCACCCAGGGCGTGGACCCGCAGATCGACTTCGCGCTGGGCGGCAAGGGCATCGACGAGATCCGCCGCACGGTCGAGTACTGCAACCAGCTGCCGGTGCACGAGCGGCACCCCTACGGCGGCGACCTGGTCTACACGGCGTTCTCCGGCTCGCACCAGGACGCGATCAAGAAGGGCCTCGAGGCCCTGGAGCGCGACGCCGCAGCGACCGGCGTACCGGTGGAGGAGCACCCGTGGGCGGTGCCGTACCTGCCCATCGACCCCAAGGACGTCGGCCGCACCTACGAGGCCGTGATCCGGGTCAACAGCCAGTCGGGCAAGGGCGGCGTCGCCTACATCATGAAGTCCGAGCACAAGCTGGAGCTCCCGCGGCGGCTGCAGATCGAGTTCAGCAGGGTCGTCCAGGAGCACACCGACGGCGAGGGTGGCGAGATGTCGCCCGAGGCGATCTGGAGCGACTTCTCGGCGGAGTACCTCGAGCGGGACACCCCGCTGAAGCTGAACTCCGTGCACACCTCCTCCGCGGCCGGTGAGAAGGACGCGCTGAGCGTGAACGTGTACGTCGACGGCGACCTGCGGTCCCTCGAGGGGACCGGCAACGGCCCGATCGCGGCGTTCGTGAACGCGCTCAACGAGCTGGTCGCCGCGGAGCAGGAGGCCGGCAACCCGGCCTACGCCGACCGCACCGACGTCCGGGTCCTCGACTACGCCGAGCACGCGCTGTCCTCGGGCGGCGACGCCATCGCCGCGGCCTACGTCGAGTGCGCCGTCGGCGGCAAGGTGCTGTGGGGCGTGGGGCTGGACCCGAACATCGTGACCGCGTCGCTCAAGGCGGTCATCTCCGCGGTCAACCGCGCCTGACCCAGGGGGACCACCGGGGGCGACCGGGGTCTGGACCGGGGGAAAACCCCGATGCGCCGGCGGCCGGCGCGGGCGCATGCTGCCGACATGAGGATCCTCGCGCAGCTGCTGCTCGCCGCCGGCCTGGCGCTGGCGCTGGTCGGCCTCGCGGGCGTGCCGGAGGCGTTCCTCGCCGCGGCCGCGGTGTTCCTGGCCGTGGTGCTGCTCCCGTCGCGGCAGCGTCGGGGCGCCGCGCGGCCGCACGTGGGCTACCGCCCGCAGCCGCTGCAGCGCTGGGACGCCGGCGCCTGACCGGCTCCGGTCACCGGGGCACGTGCTGGCCCTTGCCGAGCACGGTGACGCCGCCGTCGCTGACCGTGGAAGCCGCGGGCGCGGTCGGCCTCCTGGTCCACGCCGATCTCCGCGCCGTCGGGGACGACGACGTTCTTGTCGAGGATCGCGTTCCTGACCACCGCCCCGCGTCCGACCCGGACGTTGTCGATGATCACCGAGCGCTCCACGTCGGCCCCGCCGGCGACGTAGACGTTGGTGCCGACCACCGACCCGTCGACGGACGGCGCCGGAGACGATCGACCCGGAGCAGACGATCGAGTCGCAGGCGCGGGCGTTCTCGACGAACTTCGCACCCGGCAGCTGCGGGTGGGAGGTGAAGATCGGCCAGCTGCTGTTGTAGAGGTTGAACACCGGGTTCACCGAGACGAGGTCGAGGTGGGCCTCGTGGTAGGAGTCGATCGTCCCGACGTCGCGCCAGTAGTCGCGGTCGCGGTCGGTGGACCCCGGCACGTCGTTGCGCATGAAGTCGTACACGCACGCGTCGCCCTGCTCCACCAGCATCGGGGATGATGTCGCCGCCCATGTCGTGGCGTGAGTTCGGGGTCGGCGGCGTCCCGCTGGAGCGCGTCGACGAGGGCGTCGGCGGTGAAGACGTAGTTGCCCATCGAGGCGAACACCTCGTCGGGCGCGTCGGGGAGGCCGGGCGGGTCGGCCGGCTTCTCCAGGAACTCCGCGATCCGGGTCGTGTCGTCCGGCGGTCGTGATCACCCCGAACTGGTGGGCCTCCTTGCGGGGCACGCGGATCCCCGCCACGGTCACGCCGGCCCCGTGGTCGAGGTGCGCGGCGACCATCTGGGAGGCGTCCATCCGGTAGACGTGGTCGGCGCCGAACACCACGATCACGTCCGGCTGCGTCGTCGTTGATCAGGTTCATCGACTGGTAGATCGCGTCGGCGCTGCCCAGGTACCACTTCGGGCCGCGCCGCTGCTGCGCCGGCACCGGGGTGACGTAGTTGCCCAGCATCGCCGACATCCGCCAGGTCAGCGAGATGTGCCGGTCCAGTGAGTGGGACTTGTACTGCGTGAGCACCGCGATCTGCAGGTAGCCGGCGTTGACCAGGTTCGACAGCGCGAAGTCGATGAGCCGGTAGGTGCCCCCGAACGGGACGGCGGGTTTGGCCCGGTCCATGCGTCAGCGGCATCAGCCGCTTGCCCTCGCCACCGGCGAGAACGATCGCTAACACCTTCGGCATCCGGGACTCCCGTCATGTCGCGGTCGGGGCTTGGCCTGACTCGACCCTAGCCCTAGATTCGGCCCATGCGTGCAGCGATCCTCACCCGCGAGTTCCCTCCCGACGTGTACGGCGGGGCAGGTGTGCACGTGGACTTCCTGGTCCGTGAGCTCCGCCGCCTCGTCGACGTCGACGTGCACTGCATGGGAGGACCACGTGACGGTGCGACCGCGCACAGCGAGGACGACCCGAGGCTGCCGGGGGCGAACCAGTCCCTGCGCATCCTCTCCACCGACCTGTCGATGGCCGGCGGCGGTCGTGGGCGGCACCGACGTGGTCCACTCGCACACCTGGTACGCCAACATGGCCGGCCACTGGTCGAAGCTGCTGTACGACGTCCCGCACGTCGTGACCGCGCACTCCCTGGAGCCGTTCCGGCCCTGGAAGGCCGAGCAGCTCGGCGGCGGCTACCGGATCTCCTCCTGGGCCGAGCGCACCGCCTTCGAGGCCGCGGACGCGGTGATCGCGGTGAGCCACGGCATGCGCGGCGACGTGCTGACCGCCTACCCGGACCTGGACCCGGACCGGGTGCACGTGGTGCACAACGGCATCGACACCGACTTCTACCGGCCGGACCCGGGGACGGAGGTGCTCGAACGGCTGGGGGTCGACCTGGGCCGGCCCTACGTGGCGTTCGTCGGCCGGATCACCCGGCAGAAGGGCGTGCCGCACCTGCTCCGCGCGGGCCTGGACCTCGACCCGTCGGTGCAGCTGGTGCTGCTCGCGGGCGCGGCGGACACCCCCGAGCTCAAGGCGGAGACCGACGAGGCCGTCGCGCGGCTGACGGCGAGCCGGGACGGCGTGTTCGTGGTCTCCGAGATGCTGCCGCGCGAGGAGGTGCGCCAGGTGCTGACCCACGCCCTGGCGTTCCTGTGCCCGTCGGTCTACGAACCGCTCGGGATCGTCAACCTCGAGGCGATGGCCTGCGAGACGGCGGTCGTGGCCAGCGCGTGTCGGCGGCATCCCCGAGGTGGTCGCCGACGACCGGACGGGGATCCTCGTCGACTACGACGAGGCTGACCCGCGCGGGTTCGAGCAGCGGCTGGCCGCCGCGGTGAACCGGCTGGTCGCGGATCCCGCGCTCGCCGAGAGGTTCGGGCGCGCCGGTCGCCGGCGCGCGGTCTCGGAGTTCGCCTGGGACGCGGTGGCCCGCGAGACGGTGGCGGTGTACGAGGCGCTGCAGCACTAGGCCGGGACCTCGCCCGGTTGCGGCTCCGGGGTCGGCCGGGCCGACCCGGTCTCCACGGTCGCCGGCGCCCGCGGGACCGCGTCGTAGCAGGACTCGACGGCCGCCGGCCGCGTCATGCCGGAAGTCTCAGTCCGCCGCCCCGACGCCGAGGCGGTCCGCGGCCGGGTCCAGAGGCAGCCTGACCCGCACCTCGGTGCCGACCAGGTGCCGGGAGCGGATGCTGATCTCCCCGCCGTGGCTGTGCACGATCGACTGCACGATGGTCAGGCCCAGGCCGGTGCCCTGGATGGCACGCTCCTGGGCGGTGCGGGAGCGGAAGAACCGGGTGAACAGGGCGTCCTGCTCGTCGTCGGGGATGCCGATCCCGGTGTCGCTGACCTCCACCTCCGCCAGACCGTCCGCCACGCTCAACGAGCAGTGCACCCGGCCGCCGTCCTCGGTGAACTTCACCGCGTTCCCCACCAGGTTCAGGACCACACGTTCGAGCTGGCCGGCGTCGCCGAGCACGGGCACGGTCGCCTCCGGGGCGTCGAAGCGCACGTCGACGTCCCGGTCGGCCAGCGTGGGGCCCAGGGCCTCGCGGGCGCGTGTCATCACCTGACGCAGGTCCAGGGTGGTCCGCTGGATGTGGAAGGTGCCCGCCTCGATCCGCGACAGCGTGAGCAGGTCCTCGATGAGGGCGATGAGACGTTCCCCGTTGCGGCGTACGGCGTCGAGCAGCCGGTCCTGCTCGGGCGATACGGCACCCGCGGCACCGTCCTGCAGCATCTCGGTGTAGCCGACGATGCTGGTGATCGGGGTGCGCAGCTCGTGGCTGACCATCGAGACGAAGTCGCTCTTGGCCCGGTCGAGCTCCTGGAGCCGCTCCACCGCCTGGCGCTCCTTCTCGAGGGTCTCGACGAGGATGCGCTGGCTGCGGCGGGACTCCGTCACGTCACGGCCCACGGCGAGGTAGCCGATGTGGGCCCCGAAAGCGTCGTGGACCCGGCTCAGGGTGACCGCGCAGACCACGCGGCTGCCGTCCTTGCGGACCAGTGTCCAGTCCCGGGTCAGGGGAGCGCCGTCGACGCCGGCGACCATGGCGGGGAACCCGGGCTCGGTGCCGGCCTCGGCGGCGACCTGGAGCATCTCCTTCGGGTCGTGCAGCTGTTCCACGCGCAGCCGGCCGGTCACGTCGTCGGAGCTGTAGCCGAGCAGCTCCTGGGCGCCGGTGTTGAAGATGGTGATCATCCCGCGCCGGTTGAGCCCGATGAACGCCGTACCCGTCGCGGAGTCGAGCAGGCCCTGGGTCATGCTCCGGACGTTGCGCTCCTCCGTGACGTCGATGCCGGTGAGCACCACGTGGGTGCGGCGGCCGTCGGGGTCGGTGAGCGGGGCGGCGGTCCAGGTCACGCGGCGCCGGCGCCGGCCGGTGGCGGTCAGCAGGTCGCTCTCGAACGCCGTGGTGGCAGCGCCCGGTCGGGTGCGCTCCAGCAGAGGTCGCAGCTGGGCCGCGTCCTCCTCGGGCACGAGAGTGCCGCACAGAAGCCGGCCGAGGGTGGACGCCTCGTCGTACCCGCTCGCCCGCTCGCCGGCCGGGTTCAGGCCGACGATCTTGCCCTCGACGTCGACGGCCACGATCAGCGCCGCGCTGGTGCTGAGGATGGCGTCGGTGAAGTCCTTCTCGGTGCGCAGGCGCGCGGCCGCCTCGTACGTCTCGGTGATGTCGATCATCTGCGCGCTGAACATCGCCTCGGCATCGGAGGTCGACAACGGCGAGATCGCCACGCCCACCCGGCGTGGGGGAGTCGCGGCCAACCACAGCTCCTCGCGCCAGCCGGCCAGCTCGCCCCGCTGCATGCGGGCGACCACGTCACCGATCTCGATGCCGCTGCCGAGCAGGGGCTCCACCAACCGGTCCTCGAAGTCCTCCACGGCGCCGCCGAGGATGTCGGCGGCGGTCTGGTTCAGCTCCCGGACGCGCAGTCCCTCAGGAGAGGAGTGCAGGAGCAGCATCCCGACGAAGGACTCGCGGAAGCTCTTGCGGAACAGCTCCTCGCTCTGCGAGACCCGGTCCAGCGCGCCGCGGCGCTGGTCGACGGCGACGGCGAGCGAGAGAGCCACCAGTGCGGTGACGATGAGGTAGGCCTGCACCAGCGAGGCCGTGGTGGCACTGGTGGTGACCCCGGTGCGCGCGCTGATGGCGAACGGGCCACCGCCGGCTGCGGTCATCGTGGTGATGAGGATGGCGACCGCGATCAGCTCGTAGGACACCACCCGCAGGCCGAAGCGCAGCGACGCCCACAGCAGCAGCGGGACCGGGAGGAACGTCAGACCGAGGGTCTGGCCGGGGCTGAAGACCAGGACCACGGTGAGGAGGAGCAGCGCCGCCTGCAACGAGGTCTCGTAGCGAGGCTCTCGCGGGCCCCCGCGCACCTCGAGCGCGAGCGGGGCGACGACCAGGATCGCGGCCGCGTGGGAGGCCATCACCGCCAGCGCCGCGCCCGTGAAGGAGCCGTCCAGGACGTAGCGGACGGTCAGCCCGATGCCCAGCCCGACCAGCAGGGTCCCGAGGGCCGTGGCGATCAGCAGTCGCCACAGGTCCTCCATGGTGCGTAGGGAGGCACGGTCGCCACGACCTCGGGTGAGCCACCACGTGACGACGAGGGCCTCGGTCGCGTTGGCGAGGCTGAAGCCCAGCGCCGCCTCCCAGGGCCGGCCGGCGGTGTAGTTGGCGAGACTGCTGGCGAGGACGATGCCGACGGCCAGCACGGCGCGCCACCGTGGCGGCGCCAGCACCAGCATCGCGACGCCGAGCCCGGCGGCCGGCCACCAGACCGCGACCGTCGACCCTGCGGGGGCGAACAGCACCGAGCCCACCCCGAGCAGGTAGACGCCGAGGAGCGCGCCGAGTGCGGCGGGAACGGGGGCACGCTCCAGGAGCCGACGGGTCGCGCCTGGAGCGGTCGGCGTCCCTCCCGAGTCCATGGGGACCATCCTGGGGTATCCCCAGGGCAGCCGCGCGACTTTGGCCCACTGCTGCGCCCTTTTTGTGCGTGTCTCTTCGCCTCGGGACGTCGGCGTCCCGGCCGCCCGCAGCCCGGTGGTCCGGCGCCCGAGCCCGGCGCCCACCACCGCGGATAGGCTCGCCGGGTCAGCACGTCGGCGGAAGGGGCCGGGATGGCGACGTTGGTCGCGGAGCGGATCGGTCAGTTCTTCATCGAGGGCGACCGGGTGGAGTACACCGAGTACGGCAGCGGTGACGACTGGGTCGTCCTCGTGCACGGGCAGCTCATGCCCCGCCGGATGCACCAGCCACTCGCCCGCGAGATCGCCGCGGCCGGCTACCACGTCGTGACCGTGGACCTGCTCGGGCACGGCCGCTCCGACCGGCCGGCGGACCCGTTGCAGTACTCCATGACCGCGTTCGGCGAGCAGGTGATCGCGCTCCTGGACCACCTCGGGGCCGACCGCGCCGTCATCGGCGGGACGTCCCTCGGCGCGAACGTCTCGCTCGAGGTGGCCGACCTCGCCCCGGAGCGCGTGCGCGGCCTGGTCCTCGAGATGCCGGTGCTCGACAACGGCGTGGAGGCGGGGATCATGGCCTTCGCGCCGCTGATGTTCCTCGCCCGGTTCCTGCCGCTCTCCGTGACCGCGACCCGGGCGGTCACCCGGGCGGTCCCGCGCGGCGTGGTGCCGTTCTGGACCGGCATCGTCCTCGACACGCTCAACCAACGACCCGAGCCCATGGCGGCCGCCATCCACGGCATCTTCTTCGGCCGCGTGGCACCGGCCAGCAAGCTCCGCCGTCGGATCCAGGCGCCGGCCCTGGTGGTCGGCCACCGCCGCGACCCGATCCACCCGTGGGCGGACGCCGCGATGCTGGCCGAGGAGATGCCCCATGCGCGGTTCGTGGAGGCCAGGAGCATCCTGGAGTGGCGGCTGCGCCCGGACCGGCTCACCCGGGAGACCGTCGACTTCCTCCAGAGCTGCCGGACCATGCCCAAGGCTCGTCGCCGCGCGTCCGCCGTACGCCGCACCTGACCCGTCGCCGTGCCGGTCGCCCGCCGGTGAGGGACAATGTCCGCGTGGGTCTCTACCGTGACGAAGCCGTGGTGCTGCGCACCCAGAAGCTGGGTGAGGCGGACCGGATCATCACGCTGCTGACCCGGGAGACCGGGCGGGTCCGCGCGGTCGCCAAGGGGGTACGCCGGACCACCTCCCGGTTCGGGTCCCGGTTGGAGCCGTTCACCTACGTCGACCTCCAGCTCGCCGAGGGACGCTCGCTCGACGTGATCACCCAGGCCGAGACGCTCGCTCCCTACGGGGCCAAGATCGGTGGTGACTACGAGCGCTACACCGCCGGCACGGTCATGCTCGAGACCGCCGAACGCCTCGTCGTCGAGGACAAGGAGCCGGCTCTGCAGCAGTTCCTGCTGCTCGTGGGGGGACTGCGGGCCATGTCGACGGGGGAGCGGACGCCGGCCGCGGTGCTCGACTCGTTCCTGCTGCGGTCGCTCGCGGTGGCCGGCTACGCGCCGTCGTTCGAGGCGTGCGCGCGCTGCGGGCTCGAGGGTGCCCACCGGGCGTTCAACCCGTCGGCCGGCGGCATGCTGTGCAGCGGCTGCCGGCTCCCCGGGTCGGCCAGCCCGGCCCGGGAGACGGTGGTCCTCCTCGGGGCCCTGCTCACCGGGGACTGGCCGGTGGTCCAGGCTGCGGAGCCACGGCACCGGAAGGAGGCGACCGGGCTGGTGTCGGCCTACCTCGCCTGGCACCTGGAGCGGGGGCTGAAGTCGCTGAGCCACCTCGAGCGCTGAGCCGGTCGGCGGCTACTGCATCTCGCCGACGCGGTGCCGCTCCACCAGTGCGGTGATCGAGTCGTTGGCCTTGGTGAGCAGCCGGGCCAGCTCCCGCCGGTCGTCCGCGGGCCACTCGTCGAGCACCTCCTCGAGGCGCTCGCGCCGGTAGCGGCGGGTGTGCTCCAGGACGGTGCGGCCCTCCTCGGTGAGGTCCAGGATCGAGGCCCGGCGGTCGGCGTCGTCGGAACGCCGGCGGACGAGCCCGGCCTTCTCCAACGCCTGGACCTGGCGGGTGATCGTGGACGGGTCCAGGCCGAAGGCCGTCGCCAGCGCACCGAGTCGCTGCGGGCCCTCGTCCGCGAGGCGGCACAGGATGCCGTACGCGGACCGGTCGAGGTCCATCTCGCCCGACGAGGTGGAGATGTGGATGCTTTGCACGCGGCGCAGCAGGATGGTCATCTGCTGCTCGATCTGTGCCGTCACGCCGTCCATGTCCACCCCTCCCAGGGCCCCCTGCCTCCGGATCGCCGGAGGGGCTTAGGTTGGTCGCGATCATACGTCGTGGGGAAAGGGCGGGGTGCGCGGTGGCGGGAACCGGCAGGCGGCGCGGGTCCGCCGTACGCCCACCGACTCCGCACCCCAGCGGCGCGCGGCCGCCCGCCGTCCCCGCCGAGCTGGTGCCGCACCACGTCGCGGTGGTGATGGACGGCAACGGCCGCTGGGCGAAGGAGCGCGGGCTTCCCCGCACGGCAGGGCACGAACAGGGGGAGCACGCGCTCTTCGACGTCGTCGAAGGCGCGATCGAGATCGGCGTCAAGGCGATCTCCGCCTACGCGTTCTCCACCGAGAACTGGAAGCGCTCGCCCGACGAGGTGCGCTTCCTCATGGGCTTCAACCGCGACGTGATCCGTCGCCGTCGCGACGAGATGCACGAGCTGGGCGTGCGTGTGCGCTGGGCCGGTCGTGCCCCGCGGCTGTGGCGCTCGGTGGTCAAGGAGCTCCGCACGGCCGAGGAGCTCACCCGGGACAACGACGTGATGACGCTGACCATGTGCGTCAACTACGGCGGCCGGGCCGAGGTCGCCGACGCCGCCCGGTCCATCGCACGCGAGGTCGCGGCGGGCCGGCTCGACCCGGAGAAGGTCGACGAGCGCACGTTCGCCCGCCACCTCTACGTCCCCGAGCTCGCCGACGCCGACCTGGTGTGGCGCACGTCGGGGGAGCAGCGGCTGTCGAACTTCATGCTGTGGCAGGCGGCCTACTCCGAGCTGGTCTTCACCGACGTCCTCTGGCCCGACGTGGACCGGCGGCACCTGTGGCAGGCCGTCGACACCTACGCGCGGCGCGACCGCAGGTACGGCGGCGCCGACCCGAGCGCCTGAGCGCGTCCCTGTCGTCAGTCGTGCAGGTCGGGCCTGTAGCCGCGCAGGTCCCGCGGCTCGTAGCTGGTCGACAACCCACCGTCCGGAGCGCTGCGCGGGGGATGGACCGCGATGCCGGTGACCTCCTCGAAGGGTGCCACCACGAGGTGGAGCGTGCCCGGCCAGCTGTCAGAGGTCATCTGCTCCGCCCGGAAGACCATGTTGCCGCGCGAGAACGTGACGTCCTCGACCTCCCCGTCGCGGTCGTAGAGCGCCCACATCCCGTAGGGCTGCGTCCGCCAGTCGGGGGAGCCGATGGGGAGGAAGACCCACGACACGTCGCGGGGCGTCGCCCCGGACGGGATGCGGACGGAGATCGACTCATGAGCACCCGCGTAGACGCCTTGGAGACACAGGGCCTTGCCGCAGGCGCCGGCGTAGAGGCTGCGCGGCTCGACCACGCCGACGTGGGTGTAGTAGGCCCGGTGGTCGAGCAGCACGGGGTCCCGGCCGCTCATGTCGGGCGGAAGAGGGGCGTCCCCGAGGTGGTTGCGCAGCGCCAGCGGATCCTCGACAGGGACCGCCACCGAGCCGTCCTCGCCGGTGCACACCTCACTGCGGAAGCGCACCCACTCGCCGTCCTGACGGTGGAACTCGCTCCTCAGGGCGAGCGTCCCGTCGGTGTTGCCGAAGCTGGCGAACGCCCGGTCGCCCGCCACCTCGAGCTCGTAGGCCGGGACGTCGTAGCCACGGGCCTGGAACTCCAGACCGTTGCGAAGCGTCGCCACGAACCGCTTGTCCACCACGCTCGACGGGCGGGTCCAGTCGTGGACGACCTGCTCGGGGCAGGTGAAGCCGTCGGCGATGCTCGACTCTCCCCGGACGGGGCCGTCCGCCGGGCCGGAGGGTGCGACCCGGTCGGGACCGGAGAGCCAGGTGAGGCCGGCGGCACCCACGACCACGGCGGCAGCCGCGGCCGCCGCGAGGATCGCCGGGCGGCGACCACGGCGGACGCGCGGTTCGTGGTCGAGCCGGTTCCTGGTCTCGGACCACAGCCGTGCCACGTCGACGTCCCGCGAGCCGGCCTCCTCCCGCAGGGCGTCGGTCAGCATGCGCTCGAGGCTTCTCATCGGTCCACCTCCAGGTCCAGGGCGAGGGCGTCGAGGCCCCGGGAGATCAGTGCCTTCACCGTCCCGGTGCGCACGCCCATGGTCTCGGCGATGTCGGCGAGCGGCAGGTCGAGCCAGTAGCGCAGCACCAGTGCCTCCCGTTTGCGCTGCGGCAGCCGGCTCAGCGCCGTCAGGACCGCGGTGCGCTCCTCCGGGGACCGGGACGGGGTCCCGGCGTCGACGAGCACCAGGTGCTCGCGGCTGCGAGCGGTCGCGACCCGGCGGTGCCGGTCACGGACGAGGTTGACGACGGTCCGGTTGAGGTACCCCACGACGTTGCCGTCCTCGTGCCTCCGCAAGCGTCCGCGGGCGTCGTACACCTTGCAGAACGCCTCCTGGACGGCATCCTCCGAGTCCGGGTCACCGAGCAGCGCGGCGAGCCGGACGAGGCGTGGGGCGTGCGTGTGGAAGAGGTCGGCGAAGTCATCGGCGTCCACGCCCGGTCCCCTCGCCTCGGTCGTCGGCATCCTCATGCCCTGGACTACGCGCGACCGCCCCGGAAGGTTGACGCCGTCGGGGAGGCAGTCTCCCAGATCAGGCGCACGCCGGGCAGGTGCCGAAGATCTCCAGCGTGTGGCTGACGTCGGAGAACCCGTGGTCGTCGGCGACCGAGCGGGCCCACCGTTCGACGGTGGGGCCCTCCACCTCGACGGTCTTGCCGCAGCTGCGGCACACCAGGTGGTGGTGGTGGCTGGTGCTGCACCGGCGGTAGACCGCCTCGCCGTCCTCGGTCCGCAGCACGTCGACGTCGCCGTTGTCGGCGAGTGCCTGGAGGGTGCGGTAGACCGTGGAGAGGCCGACGTTCTCACCGGTCCGGCGCAGCAGGTCGTGGATCTCCTGGGCGCTGCGGAAGTCGTCGCACGACTGCAGCGCGGTGGCGACGGCGCGCCGCTGGCGGGTGGGTCTCCCGCCGGCCAGCGGCAGGTCGTCCCTAGTGCTCGTCATAGTGGCTCCCATGAGGTGCGTGACGGTGGCCGTCGTGCACGTAGTCGACGTGGTTGTCGTGGGGCACCGCCGGGTGTCCGCAGTCCTCGCCGTGCTCGTGCTCGTGGTCCTCGGGTACGACGGTGTGGTCAGCGCCGTCTCCGCCGGTCGGCGTGCTCGCGAACGGCGCGCGCATCCGCTGCCGCCGGCGCAGGAGCGCCCCCACCGGCCACGCCACGGCGAACCCGCCGAGGGCGAACAGCACGATGGTGGCTCCGGGCGCGACGTCGATGTAGGCGGAGGTGAGGAAGCCCGCGACCGCGGAGACCGTGCCGAGCCCCATCGCCACGACCAGCGTCGCGCGGAAACCGCGGGTCACCTGCTGCGCGGTGGCGACGGGCACCACCATCAGGGCGCTGACCAGCAGCAGGCCCACGGTGCGCATGGCCACGGTGACGGTGACCGCGGCCATCACCGCGACCATCACGTTGTAGAGGCGGACGTTGAGGCCGGCCACCTTGGCGAACTCCTGGTCCTGGGCCACCGCGAACAGCTGCGGCGACAGACCCACCGCCAGCAGCACGACGACCGCGGCGAGCGCCACGGTCACCCACACGTCCGTCGCGGACAACGTGGTGATGGAGCCGAACAGGTAGGAGTTGAGCTGCCCCGCGCTCTGCCCGCCGAGGCCGGTGAGGAGGACGCCGCCGGCGATACCTCCGTAGAACAGCATGGCGAGGGCGACGTCACCACTGGCGTGGCCCTTCTCCCGGACCACCTCGATCAGCACCGCGCCGAGCGTGGCGACGACGACCGCGGTGAGGATGGGCGAGGTGCTGGTGACCAGCCCCAGCGCGACGCCGGTCACCGCGACGTGGCCGATGCCGTCGCCCATGAGCGCCAGGCGCCGCTGCACCAGGTAGGTGCCCACCGCAGGTGCGGAGAGCCCGGTGAACAGGGCGCCGAGCAGGCCGAGCACGACGAAGTCGTAGGCGAGAAGGCTCATCAGGACTGCTCCCGGTAGCCGGAGGTGTCGAAGGGAGCCGCGACGCTGGGTCCGTGGTCGGTCTGCACCGACTCGAGGTCGGGGTGGTGGTGGCCGTGGTCGGGCCAGTCCTGCTCGATGTCCTGGGCGGAGCCGAGCGGGGGACCGTCGTAGGCGACCCGTCCGTCCCGCATGACCACGGTGCGGTCGATCAGGGGGGCGACCGGGCCGAGCTCGTGGGCGACCAGGACGATCGTGGCGCCCTTGGCCTTGAGCGCGGCGAGCGCGTCGGCGAAGGTCTGCTGGCTGGCGAGGTCGACGCCGGCGGTCGGCTCGTCCAGGACGATCAGCTCCGGCTCGCCGGCCAGCGCCCGGGCGATCAGTGCCCGCTGCTGCTGGCCGCCGGACAGCGTCGAGCAGCCGTCCTGGGCGCGGTCGGAGAGGCCGACCGCGTCGATCGCCTCGCGGATGGCGGCCCGGTCGGTCTTCCGGAGCGGCCACAGGAACCGCCGGTGCGACAGCCGTCCCGCGGCCACGACCTCCCACACGGAGGCGGGCACGCCCGAGGTGGCGCTGGGCCGCTGCGGCACGAACCCGATCCGTCGCCAGCTGCGGAAACGGCGCAGCGGGGTGCCGAACAGGCGCACCTCGCCCCGCGCCAGCGGCACGATGCCCATCAGGGTGCGCACGAGCGTGGACTTGCCCGAGCCGTTGGGCCCGAGCACGGCGACGAACTCGCCCTCGTGCACGGTGAGCTCGGCGCCGCGCAGGATCGGGCGGCCACCCAGCGTGACGGCGCCGTCGTGGATCTCGACGACGCCGGAGGTGGTGGTGTGGTCGGTCATCGGCATCCGTTCGCGGTGCGGAGCGCGTCCAGGTTGGCGCGCATCAGCGACAGGTAGTCCTCGTCGGCCGTCTCCTCGGTCAGCCCCTCGACCGGGTCCAGGACCGCCGTCTCCACGCCCAGCTCCCGGGCCAGGGTCTGCGCCATGGCGGGAGTGGCCAGGGCCTCCGAGAAGACGGTGGTCACGCCGTCGTCGCGGATCAGGTCGGCCAGCTCCGCCAGGTGTGCGGGGGACGGCTCGGCCCCGGGCGAGAGGCCGGCGATGGGCTCGAAGTGCAGACCGTACTTCTCGAGGTAGCCGAACGCGTCGTGGCTGACCACGACCGTGTCGAGACGGCACTGCGCGAGGCCGGCCCGGTAGTCGGCATCCAGCCCCTGGAGGTCCTCGCGCAGCGCGGCCAGGTTCTCGTCGTACACCTCGGCGTTGGCGGGGTCGAGGTCGGACATGCCGGCGGCGACCTCGTCGGCGACCCGTGCCAGCTGCAGCGGGTCGAGCCAGAAGTGCGGGTCGCCCTCGACGTCGGCGTGCGCCTCGTGCTCGGCATCGGACTCGTCCTCGTGCCCGTCGCCGAGCGGGCGCAGCTCCACCACGTCCGTGGCCTCGACGATCTCCCCGGAACCGTGCTGGTCGACGGCGTCGTCGACGGCCGGCTGCAGCCCCTTGGCGTAGACGACCAGGTCCGCGTCGCTGAGCTCGGCGGTCTGGCGCACGGTCAGCTCGAGGTCGTGCGGCTCCACGCCCGGCGAGGTCAGCGTGGACACGGCGGCGTGGTCCCCGACGACCCGTTCGGCGACGTACTCCAGCGGGTAGAACGAGGCCACCACCTGCGGCCGGTCGCCGCCACCGTCGCCACTGTCGCCGCCACCACCGCAGGCGGCGAGCACGAGGGGGGCGGCGACGGCGAGGCCGGCCAGCCGCCGAAGGGTGCGCGGACTTCTCATGACAATCATTCTCAACACGAATGGGAACCATTTTCAAGTCGGTCGCCGTCCCGGGCCGGCGGAGTAGAGTCCGCGGCGTGCTCGTCGTCACCAGGTTCCACGTCCCGGAGGAGCGGGCCGACGCGTTCGCGGAGCGGCTGGCCGCGGCGCACACGGTGCTGGCCGCACGGCCGGGGTACGTCGACGGCGCGGTCGGCCGGAACGTGGACGACCCGGTGCTGTGGGTGCTGCAGACCCGGTGGGCCGACGTCGGCAGCTACCGTCGCGCGCTGTCGTCGTACGAGGTCAAGGTCGACGTCGTACCCCTGCTGTCACAGGCGATCGACGAGCCGTCGGCCTACGAGGTGCTCGACGAGGCAGGGACCGAGGGGCTCAATCGGGCAAGGCCCCGGGGCTCGATAGGCTGAGAGTTCGCCGTCAGCCAGGCAGCGACTCTCGAGCCCAGGAGCAGATCCCGAATGAGCAAGGCCACCTCCTCGTCCGCCCTCGACCAGGTCGTGTCGCTGTGCAAGCGCCGCGGCTACGTCTTCCCGAGCGGTGAGATCTACGGCGGTACCCGCTCCGCCTGGGACTACGGCCCGCTGGGCGTGGAGCTGAAGGAGAACATCAAGCGGCAGTGGTGGCGGTCGGTGGTCACCGGCCGCGAGGACGTGGTGGGCCTGGACTCCTCGATCATCCTGCCGACCCGGACCTGGGAGGCCTCCGGCCACCTGTCGACCTTCTCGGACCCGCTGACCGAGTGCCAGAGCTGCCACAAGCGCTTCCGCGTGGACCACATGCAGGAGGCCCACGCGGCCAAGAAGGGCGCCAAGGGGGGAGAGGTCGACCCCGACTCCGTCGACCTCTCCGACCTCGCCTGCCCGAACTGCGGCACCCGCGGCGCGTGGACCGAGCCGCGCAACTTCAACATGATGCTCAAGACCTACCTCGGCGTGATCGAGGACGAGTCCGGCCTGCACTACCTGCGCCCGGAGACCGCGCAGGGCATCTTCCTCAACTTCGTGAACGTGATGAACGCCGCGCGCAAGAAGCCGCCGTTCGGCATCGCCCAGACCGGGAAGAGCTTCCGCAACGAGATCACCCCGGGCAACTTCATCTTCCGGACCCGCGAGTTCGAGCAGATGGAGATGGAGTTCTTCGTCAGGCCGGGGGAGGACGAGGAGTGGCATCAGCGCTGGATCGACGAGCGGATGCGCTGGTACGTCGACCTCGGCATCGACCCGGACAACCTGCGGCTCTACGAGCACCCGAAGGAGAAGCTGTCCCACTACTCCAAGCGGACCGTGGACATCGAGTACCGCTTCGGGTTCAGCGGCCGCGACTTCGAGGAGCTCGAGGGCGTCGCGAACCGCACCGACTTCGACCTCACCCAGCACGGCGAGTACTCCGGTCAGGACCT
This sequence comes from uncultured Actinomycetota bacterium, assembly GCA_963747975.1. Taxonomy (GTDB): domain Bacteria; phylum Actinomycetota; class Actinomycetes; order Propionibacteriales; family Nocardioidaceae; genus Nocardioides_C. Next base: position 184,166 of record CAVVHI010000003.1, on the reverse strand, counting down.
GTCCTACTACGACCAGGCCACCGGCGAGCGCTACACGCCCTACGTCATCGAGCCGGCAGCCGGCCTGACCCGGTCGTTCATGGCGTTCCTCATCGACGCCTACACCGAGGACGAGGCTCCCAACACCAAGGGCGGGGTGGACAAGCGCACCGTGCTGCGGCTCGACCACCGGCTGGCCCCGGTCAAGGTCGCGGTCCTGCCGCTGTCCCGCAACGCCGACCTGTCGCCCAAGGCACGTGACCTGGCCGCCGAGCTGCGCCGGCACTGGAACGTCGACTTCGACGACTCCGGGGCCATCGGCCGCCGCTACCGTCGCCAGGACGAGATCGGCACGCCGTACTGCGTCACCGTGGACTTCGACACCCTCGAGGACGACGCGGTCACCGTCCGTGAGCGGGACTCGATGAAGCAGGAGCGGATCGGCCTCGACCGGGTCGTCGGCTACTTCGCCGAGAGGCTGCTCGGCTGCTGACCCTCCTGCTCACCGCGGGCGTGCTCGGGTTCGCCGCGGCGGTGCAGATGACCAGCGGGTTCGGGTTCGCGCTCGTCGCGGTGCCGTTGCTCGCGCTGGTCACCGGGCCGCACACCGCGATCCTGCTCGCGCTGCTCGCCGGGACCTTCTTCAACGGCTGGCAGGCGGTGGAGGGCCGCGGCCACCGGGACACGTCCGTCGTCGCCCGGATCCTGGTCGGTGCGGTGCTCGGCATGCCCGTCGGGTACCTGGTGTTCCGCCACACCGACCCGGGGCAGCTGACGGTGCTGGTCGGTGTGCTCGTGCTCGCCGCGGTGGTCGTGCTGGCCCGTGGCTGGCGGTTCCCCGCGGTCTCGCGCTCCACCGACGTCGCCACGGGCCTGTTCACCGGTGTGCTGACCACCTCGACCGGCACGAACGGTCCGCCCATCGTGGCGCTGCTGCAGGCGCGCCGGCTCCCGCCGCGGGAGTTCCGCGCCACGGTCACGCTGGTGTTCGTGGTGCTCAACCTGGCCGCCCTGACGGTGTTCGCCGCCACCGGCACGCTCACCCGTGAGGTGGTCGTGACCGCGCTGTGGTCCGTCCCGGCGCTGCTGCTCGGCGGTTGGGTCGGGTACCGGGTGCGGCGCCTGCTACCGGCGGAGACGTTCCGCCGGTTCGTGCTGCTGCTGCTCACCGTGGCGGGGGCGACCGCGGTGGTCACGGGGATCTGACCGGGTGCGTGTCACCATGTGCGCGTGAAGAACGGCTCCAGAACCCGAACGACCTGCCTCGGCGTGGCCGCGCTGGCCGGCGCCCTCGTCCTCACCGCGTGTGGCAACGACGCCGAGGAGGCGGCCGGACCGGCTCCGTCTCCGTCCCCGTCGGTGTCGGTGTCGGTGTCCCCGTCGCCCTCGTCGACCGTCGCGGTCCCCGAGGGCGTGGAGCTCACCGAGGTGGGCGCCGACCTCGGCTTCGGCGACACCGCCACGGTGATCCACGAGCCGGACCAGAAGACAGGGACGGTGCTGGAGCTGACCGTCAAGAGCGCCGCCCGCGGCACCTTGAAGGACCTCTCCGGCTTCGTCCTCGACCCCTACACCAAGTCGTCCACGCCGTACTACGTCGACGTCGCCGTCGAGAACGTCGGCGAGGGCCAGGTCGGCGGCTCGGGGGTGCCGCTGTGGGGCGTCGACGGCACGAACACGCTGCTGCCGGCGGCGCGCTTCACCACGGCGTTCCGCCGGTGCCCCTCCGAGCCGCTGCCGAAGAGGTTCGGCCCGGGGCGTTCCTTCGAGACCTGCCTGGTCTTCCTGGCCCCCGACAAGGGCACGCTGGAGGCGGTCAGCTTCCGGCCGAACCAGGAGTTCGACCCGATCGAGTGGACCGGGTCGATCGCGACGCCGCGGCCGAAGGCGGACCGGACCAGGAAGCAGCAGCAGGACCGCGGCTGATTTCACCGTGCGGGTGCGCGCGGGGACAATGGAGCCCATGTCCTCCGCCGCCCACCCCGTTCCCCAGGAGCTGGTCCTGGGGAACCTGCGCATCGCGACGCCTGTGGTGCTCGCCCCCATGGCCGGCATCACCAACGCCGCCTACCGGCGGCTGTGCCGTGAGCAGGGCGCAGGGCTGTACGTCTGCGAGATGATCACCTCCCGCGGTGTCGTGGAGCGCGACGAGACCACGACGTCGATGCTCGTCTTCGACGAGCTCGAGGACGTCCGGTCGGTCCAGCTGTACGGCACCGACCCGGTCTACATCGGCAAGGCCACCGAGATCCTCTGTGGCGAGCTCGGCGTCGACCACATCGACCTGAACTTCGGCTGCCCGGTGCCCAAGGTGACGCGCAAGGGCGGCGGCGGGGCGCTGCCGTGGAAGCGGAGCCTGCTCGGCGAGATCCTCACCTCCGCGGTGAAGGCGGCCGAGCCCTACGGCGTCCCGGTCACCATGAAGACCCGCAAGGGCATCGACGAGGACCACCTGACCTACCGCGACGCCGGCCGGATCGCCGAGGAGACCGGTGTCGCCGCGATCGCCCTGCACGGCCGGACCGTGGCCCAGGCGTACTCCGGGCAGGCCGACTGGGACGCCATCGGCGACCTGGTGCAGCACGTCGACATCCCGGTCCTCGGCAACGGCGACATCTGGGAGGCCGAGGACGCCGTCCGGATGGTGCGGCAGACCGGGGCCGCCGGCGTGGTCGTCGGCCGGGGCTGCCTCGGCCGGCCGTGGCTGTTCCGCGACCTGGCCGCGGCCTTCGCCGGCGAGCCCACCGCGACGCTGCCCCGGCTCGGTGAGGTCAAGCAGATGATGCGGCGGCACGCCGAGCTGCTCACCGTCCACATGGGCGAGGAGCGTGGCGCCAAGGAGTTCCGCAAGCACATCTCGTGGTACCTCAAGGGCTTCTCGGCCGGCGGGGGACTGCGCCAGGCCCTGGGGCTGGTGAGCTCGCTCGCGGACCTGGACGGGCTGCTCTCACGTCTCGAGGACGACGAGCCCTTCCCGGTGGCCACGCTGGGGACCCCACGCGGCCGGCAGGGCAGCCCGCGGCGCGTCGTGCTCCCCGAAGGCTGGCTCGAGGACACCGACGGCTCCGTCGCCGTGGTGCGCGAGGACGCCTCCGAGATGTCGGGCGGCTGAGCCGTCCGGCACGGACCGGTCCGGACCGGCCCGTGCTGTGGGTTTCGCCACGCCGCGGGGGAGGCAGGTTGTCAGGCGCGGGGGCGCGTGTGTTTCACTCGGTCGTCGCTTCCTCCCCCGATGTCGAGCTCTTGGTTGGTGATGTTCCGTGGCGCCTGCCCGCCACAAGGACGCGCTCAGGGCGGCGCTGGCCCAGCTGCGCTCGCTGCGCAAGGTCGGTGCCGCCGCAGCCGTGACCACGCTGGCCGTGGCCGGCGGAGTCGCGCTCACCCTGCCGCAGGAGCCCGCCGAGCCGGTCTCGGCGATCTCCATGGCCACGCCCGAGGTACGCACCTCCGCGGTGCCGGTCCCGGTCCGCGTCCAGCCGATCTCCCGCTCCGAGGAGCGGGTGCGGCTCGAGCCGAAGCCACCGAAGGTCACCGGGCACCGGTTCGCCACCGCCGCGGTCAACGTCCGGGCGCTGCCGCGGAAGGACTCCCGCCGCGTCGGCTCGCTGGCGTGGGCCGAGCGGATCCCCGTCTCCGGGGCGACCCGCGGCGAGTGGGTCGAGGTGGTCGTCGACAAGGAGTCGCGCTGGGTGCACAGCGCGTACCTGGCGCGGAAGAAGCCGCGACCCGAGCCGAAGCCCGAGCCGAAGCCTGAGCCGAAGGCCGCGCCGCAGGCGGCGGTCGAGGAGGCAGAGCAGGCTCCCGCGCCCGGAGTCTCCGGCGCCGCGTGTGCCACCAGCTCCGTCGAGAGCGGCTTGACCGCCAACGCGGTGGCCGTCCACCGCGCGGTGTGCAACGCCTTCCCGTCGATCAGCTCCTACGGCGGTGTGCGGCCCGGCGACAGCGGCGCGCACGGCAGCGGCAGGGCGCTCGACGTCATGATCTCCGGGGACGCCGGTTGGCAGGTCGCGGAGTTCGTCCGCGCCAACGCTGGTGGCCTCGGCGTCAGCGAGGTGCTGTACTCACAGAAGATCTGGACCGTGCAGCGCAGCAGCGAGGGCTGGCGCTACATGGAGGACCGCGGCTCCTCCACCGCGAACCACTACGACCACGTCCACGTCACGGTCTACTGAGCAGCCGACCGTCGTCGGCTCAGTCGGTCGCCGTCCTCCGGCGAGGAGCCTGTCGGCGCGGCGCAGTAGTCTGCGGGCGATGGGGTCGACACGGAGCAGGTACGACGACGCCTCGTGCGCCCGCTGGGTGGACGAGCCGCCCAAGCGCGCCGAGCGCACCCCGTTCGAGCGGGACCGGGCCCGGCTGGTGCACTCCGCGGCGCTGCGCCGCCTGGCGTCGAAGACCCAGGTGGTGGACCCGCAGTCCGACGACTTCGTCCGCAACCGGCTGACCCACACCCTCGAGGTGGCCCAGGTCGGCCGGGACCTGGCGAAGACCCTCGGCTGCGACCCCGACATCGTCGAGACGGCCGCGCTCGCGCACGACCTGGGACACCCCCCGTTCGGCCACAACGGGGAGCGGCTCCTCGACGAGCTCGCCGGCCCGTGCGGAGGCTTCGAGGGCAACGCCCAGACGCTGCGGATCCTCACCCGGCTGGAGGCCAAGACCGCGGACGCCGACGGACGCTCGGTGGGGCTGAACCTCACCCGCGCCACCCTCGACGCGAGCACCAAGTACCCCTGGACCAGGGCCGAGGCCCCGTCGCCGGCCGGTGTCGATCCGGAGGGAGAGGTCGCCTCGGTGCGCAAGTTCGGGGTGTACGACGACGACCTGCCGGTCTTCGGCTGGATGCGAGAGGGCACCGAGCCGCGACAGCGGTGCCTGGAGGCCCAGGTGATGGACTTCTCCGACGACGTCGCCTACTCGGTGCACGACCTCGAGGACGGCATCGTCGCCGGACGTATCGCCCTGTCCTGGCTCCGCGACCCGGGGCGGCGCCGGGAGGTGTGGCGGACCGTGCGCGAGTGGTACCTCCCCGACGTGGCCGACGACGAGCTCGACGAGGCGCTGGCCGGCCTGCAGCAGATGCGGTCGTGGCCGGACGGCTCCTACGACGGCAGCCGCGGTGCGCAGGCGCGGCTGAAGAACCTCACCAGCGACCTGATCGGCGCGTTCTGCACCAGCGTCCAGCACGCCACGCACGCCAAGCACGACACCGGTCCGCTGATCCGCTACGACGCGGACCTGGTCGTGCCCCGGGACACCCGGCTGGCCATCGCGGTGCTCAAGGGCGCGGCGGCGCAGTGGGTGATGCGCGCCGCGGACCGGGTCAGCCTGATGGCCGAGCAGCGGGAGGTGCTCGCCGAGCTCGTCGCCGTCCTCGTCGACCGGGGGCCGCAGCTGCTCGAGCGGCCCTTCCGCGACGACCACGCCCGCGCCGGCTCCGAGGCCGACCGGTTGCGGGTGGTCATCGACCAGGTGGCCTCCCTCACCGACGCGTCGGCCGTCGTGTGGCACGAGAGGCTGGTCCGCGCCTCCTCGTGACCGAGCTGCTCACCGTCGGTCACGGCCGGCTCGACCAGGAGGCGCTCGGCGCCCTGCTGCGGGACGCGGGCGTCGAGCTGCTGGTGGACGTGCGCCGGTTCCCCGGCAGCCGGGCCAACCCCGCCGTCAGTCGTGACGCGCTGCCGGCCTGGCTGCCGGAGGTCGGGATCGAGTACCGCTGGGAGGAGCGGCTCGGCGGTCGTCGCTCGCTGCCGCCCGGCGAGGCGGAGGACCCCTGGTGGCAGGTCGACGCCTTCCGGGCCTACGCCGCGCACACCCGCACCCCGCAGTTCCGCGACGCCCTCGCGGCCGTGCTCGCCGAGGCGGGGCGGCGCCGGGTCACGGTGATGTGCAGCGAGAGCGTGTGGTGGCGCTGTCATCGCCGGGTGGTCGCCGACGTCGCCACCCTCGCCCACGGGGTGACCGTGCGGCACCTGATGCCCGACGGCCGGCTCACCGAGCACTCACCGTCCCCGGGGGCGCGGCTGCGGCCCGACGGGTCGGTCGTGTGGGACGGCTGATCCCTCACCCCCAGGGACGCAGACGCTCCCGCAGCGGGGCGGCGAGCGCGTCGCGGCGCTCGGTCATCCAGCGGTTGCCGTGCTCGGCGGCCCAGTACCGGTCGACGAGGTCGCGCCGGCGTGGCGGCCTGGGCTGCTCGTCGCGGTACAACGCGGCACCATCAGGGTCGAGCCCCCGGCGCACCAGCTCCGAGCCGAGCCACTCCACCGCCTCCACGCCGTTCATCCGCCGGCCGCCGTCGAGGACGAGCGCGGGCACCATGCGCCCGCCGCGGGACCACTCGTCCTGCCAGCGGCGCAGCAGCCGCCAGGCCGCGGTGGAGACCGGCGCCCCGGTGACGTCGACCGCGTAGCCCCAGTCGCGGACCAGGTCGCTGGGCGACCGGCTGCTGCGTACGGCGTCGACCAGCAGCGTGCGCACCAGGCGGGCGTCGCCCAGGTCCACGCCGTGCATCCAGAACGCGTCGAACAGCAGCCGCCGGACCCGGTGCCCCTCACCGGCCAGCTCGGCCTCGGCGTACCCCGAGACAGCGGGACGGGTGTAGGGGACGAACCCGGCGAGCGCGGTGGGCAGGCGCTCGCCGGGCAGCAGCCGCCGGGTGACGTGGTCGAGGTCGCGGCGGGTCCGTGCCAGCCGCTGGGCCTCGACTTCCCCGGGGGCGCGGCGGGGGGTGCGCGGCTCGTGCTCGACCATGGCCCAGCGGACCTCGACCCCGTCGGCCTCCAGAAGCGTCGCCCGGCGGGAGGCCAGGTAGCTCCACGGACAGGTCAGGTCCCCGATGAGCGTGATCCGGGAGACGCTGACGTCCGGCCGAGGCTCACGCGAGCGGGGGAGGGGGACGACGCGGGCTTCCGCGGTGAGGGTCATGGCGGGCTCCTTCCGGACGAGGCGCTGACGTCGAATATGACAACAGATGTGTTGCGTTAATCGGCAGGGCCTCGGGACCCTTGTCCGGAGGCTTTTCCACGGCTCCCGGGGCGGTTTCCCCGACCGGGTGGGAGCGTCCGCCGTACGACGTAGACTCCGGCACGTGGCAGGCCTGATCCGTGAGGAAGACATCGCGCTCGTGCGCGAGCGCGCACGGATCGACGAGGTGGTCGTCGACTACGTGACGCTCCGCAACGCCGGCGGGGGATCGCAGAAGGGGCTGTGCCCCTTCCACGACGAGAAGTCGCCGTCGTTCCACGTCACCCCCGCCCGGGGCTTCTACCACTGCTTCGGCTGCGGCGAGGGCGGGGACGTGATCGACTTCCTGATGAAGATCGACGGCCTCGGGTTCGCCGAGTCCGTCGAGCGGCTCGCGGACAAGTACGGCGTGCAGCTGCGCTACACCGAGGGCGGCGACAAGCCGCAGCGCCGCGACGCGAACCTGCGACCCCGGCTGATCGAGGCGCACCGCGCCGCCGCGGAGTTCTATGCCGACCAGCTGACCTTGCCCGACGCGCTCGCGGGCAGGCAGTTCCTCTCCGAGCGGGGGTTCGACCGGGAGGCGGCGGCCACCTTCGGTGTCGGCTTCGCACCGCGCGACGGGGACGCCCTCTACCGGCACCTGCGGCAGAAGGGCTTCCGCGACGAGGAGCTCGTCACCGGCGGGCTCGTGGCCGAGGGACGCAGCGGGCACTACGACCGGTTCCGCGGCCGGCTCCTCTGGCCGATCCGCGAGACCAACGGCGACGTGATCGGGTTCGGCGCGCGGCGGCTGTTCGACGACGACCGGGTCGAGGCGAAGTACCTCAACACCCCCGAGACCCCGATCTACAAGAAGAGCCACGTCCTCTACGGCATCGACCTGGCCCGGCGCGACATCGCCCGCACGTCCCAGGCGGTGGTCGTCGAGGGCTACACCGACGTGATGGCCTGCCACCTCGCGGGCGTGCCGACCGCGGTCGCCACCTGCGGGACCGCCTTCGGCGAGGACCACGCCCGGGTGCTGCGGCGGCTCCTGCACGACCACGAGGAGTTCCGCGGCGAGGTGATCTTCACCTTCGACGGCGACGAGGCCGGTCAGCGGGCCGCGCTGCGGGCGTTCAACGGCGACCAGCAGTTCGTCAGCCAGACCTACGTCGCGGTGGAGCCCGACGGGCTCGACCCGTGCGACCTGCGGCTGGCGAACGGTGACGCCGCGGTCCGCGAGCTCGTCGCCCGCCGCATCCCGCTCTACCGGTTCGTCCTCGGCAACGTGGTGTCGCGCTACGACCTCGACCGCGCCGACGGCCGCGTCGACGCGCTGCGCGAGGCCGCCAAGCTCGTGGTCAGCATCCGTGACCGCTCCAAGGTCGACGCGTTCGCCCGCGAGCTGTCCGGCATGGTGGGTGTGGACGTCGACCAGGCCCGGGCAGAGGTACGACGGGCAGCAGCCCGTGGTCCGCGCACCGACGACCGGCGGCGGCCGGCGCAGCACGCGGAGTCACCACCGGAGGCACCGGCGCAGCAGCTGCCCGACCTGCGCGACCCGCGGTTCACCCTGGAGCGGGAGACGCTCAAGCTCGTCGTGCAGCACCCGCTCGCCGTGGGCCGGGCCGCCGCGGACGTCGACGGGCACGACTTCACCCATCCCAGCTACCGAGCCGTGTGGGACGCGGTGGCCGCGCTCGGCGGACCCTCGGGAGCGGGGGAGGGCTGGGTGTCCCGGCTGAAGGAGAAGCTCTCCGACCCCGCGGCCGGCCAGGCGCTCAACGCGCTGGCGGTCGAGCCGCTCCGGTCGAGCAAGGACCCGGACGCCGGCTACGTCGCCGCGCACGTCTACCGGCTGCAGGAGCTCACCGCGATGCGGCGCATCGCCGACGTGAAGAGCCGGCTGCAACGGACCAATCCCGTCGAGCAGGCCACCGAGTACAACCGGATGTTCGGCGAGCTGGTGGCCCTGGAGCAGCACCGGCGCAACCTGCGGGAGCGGGCGATCGGCGGCGACGGCAGCTGACCCGACCCCGGCGCCGCCCGGGGGAGGCGCTCGATTAGTGCGAGCCGGGATCACTTGCTAACCTATCCGCGCACGATCCCCTGTAGCTCAATTGGCAGAGCATTCGGCTGTTAACCGGAGGGTTGTTGGTTCGAGTCCAACCGGGGGAGCTCAGCACGACAAGGCCCTTCGGGGCCTTTCGTCTTTTCCGGCCCCCCTCGGGGAGAGGTCAGTCGCCCCAGCCCATCGAGAACACCTCGAACGGCGCCGCGTGCTTCGTGCCGAGCCGGGCCCCCGTCGCGCGGGACATGCCGGCGAGGAACTCCTCGGGGTCGAAGTCGCTCCAGCCGAGCCCGTCGATGTAGGCCCGGTGCGCCTCCAGGGAGGCGACGCCCGCGTCGAAGGTCTCCGAGATGTCGGCGGCGTGCCCGGACTGCGGTGAGCCGGCGGCCCACACCTCGCGCACACCGCCCCACGGCTCGGCCCCGTCCTCGAGCTGCTCGTGGAACACCCACCGGTTGCCGGCGTCACGGACCGCGTCGAGGACCGCCCGGCCGGTCGCGATGTGGTCGGCCTGGTTGAGGGCGCGGCCGCCCCAGGAGCCGCGGAAGTTGTTGGTCACCACGATGTCGGGCCGGTGCCGCCGGACGACCGCGGCGATGGCGCGGCGCAGCGCGACGCCGTACTCCAGCACCCCGTCGGGGAGGCCGAGGAAGTCCACCTCGTCGACGCCGACGATCCGGGCGGACTCGACCTGCTCCGCCTCCCGCACGCGGCGCGCCTCCGACGGGTGCATCCCGTCGATGCCGGCCTCGCCGCTGGTCACCATGCAGTACACGACCCGCTTGCCCTGCCCGGTCCAGCGGGCGACGGCCGCGGCGCCGCCGAACTCCATGTCGTCGGGGTGCGCCACCACGCACAGCGCGGTCTGCCAGTCCTCCGAGACGTGTTGCAGGCTGTTCGGTGCGGGTGCTGTGTCGGTCATGGTCCGAGGATGGCAGGCCCGCGGTCGAAGAGCCACCGTCGCGCGTCAGGGCGTGGTCTCTCGGAGCTTCTCCAGCTGCTCGCGCACCTCACGACGGAGCACCTTGCCGATGACCGAGCGGGGCAGCTCGTCGAGGACGTACACCCGCCGGGGAACCTTGTAGGCGGCCAGCCGCTCCCGGGTGGCGTCCCGCACCGCACTCTCCTCGAAGGAGGCGCCCGGCTCGAGGACGACCGCTGCGGTCACGTCCTCACCCCCGTCCGGAGAGGGGAGGCCGACGACGGCTGCATCCAGCATCCCGGGCACCTGGCGCAGCGCCTCCTCGACCTCGGTCGGGTAGACGTTGAAGCCGCCGGTGATGATCACCTCCTTGATCCGGTCGACCAGGGTGAAGAAGCCGTCGTCGTCCATCACCACGATGTCGCCCGTGCGGATCCAGCCCTCGGGAAGGATCGTGGCGTCGGTCTCCTCGGGCCGGTTCCAGTAGCCGGTGAACACCTGCGGCCCGCGCAGCAGCAGCTCACCCGGCCGGCCATGCGGGACCTCCTTGGACGGATCGTCCCGGTCCACGACGCGGACCTCCGTCGACGGGAACGGGACCCCGATGGCGCCGCCCCGCCGCGAGGGCCCCATCGGGTTGCCCAGCGCCACGGGGGAGGTCTCGGTCATCCCGTAGCCCTCGACCAGGACTCCTCCCGACACGGTCTCCCAGAGCTCGGCGGTCCTGGGCGAGAGCGCCATCGCCCCGGAGATCGCGAAGCGGATGGAGGTCAGATCGACGTCGCGCTCGGAGGCGGTGCGGGCGAGCTTCTCGTAGATCGGCGGCACCGCGGGCAGGAAGGTTGCGGGGCGTTTGCGCTGCGCGTCGAGCAGCATGTCCACGTCGAACCGCGGGAAGAGCACGAGCGTGGCACCGATGCTCACCGCGAACGTCAGGCACAAGGTCAGGCCGTAGGCGTGGAAGAGGGGGAGGACGGCATAGACCACCTCGTCGCCGTCCTTCAGTCCCGGCACCCAGGCCCTTCCCTGCGCGGCGTTCGCCCGGAGGTTGCGGTGGGTGAGGACCGCGCCCTTGGGGCGGCCGGTGGTGCCTCCGGTGTACTGCAGCACCGCGGTGTCGGAGCTGTCCGGTCGCGGGAAGTCGTCGGCCAGCGCCGGCGTGTGCGCAACGAGCCGGTCCCACTTCCAGGTCCCCGGCGCCGGGGCCGTCATCGCGGCGCGCGACTCCCTCGCCTTCGCGATCGGGATGCGCAGGGCGAGCCGCTTGGTCAGCGGGAGGGCGGCGGGGAGCCCGACGGCCAGGACCGTGCCGCTGCCCATCGTGCGCAGGATCCTCTCTGCCGTGGGGGCCACCTTGTCCCAGGCGATGACGACCTTCGGCCGGTGGTCGCGGAGCTGGACCTCCAGCTCCTCAGGCGTGTAGAGCGGGTTGTGCTCGACCACGATCGCGCCGAGCCGGAGCACCGCGTAGAACGCGACGACGTGCTGGGGCGAGTTCGGGAGGAGCAGTGCCACCCGGTCTCCTCGGCCCACGCCCAGCCGTCGAAGGACCTCCGCCGCCTGGGCGACCTGCGTGCCCAGTTGCGTGTAGGTGGTGGTCGAGCCGAAGAAGTCGAGGGCGACCTTCGGGCCGAACCTGTGCACGGACGTCTCGAGGAGATCGACCAGGGACTCCTCGGGCACCTCGATGTCCAGTGGTACGCCGGGGGCGTAGCTCCTGGCCCACGGCCGCTCGCCGGATGCGTTCACGGGTGCCCCCTTCGGTCTCTGTCTCCGTCTCTCGAGACTAGTCCCGCGTCGGCCGAAGCTCCTGCTGCAAAGGTCCCAAGGCTTCGCGGCGCGCAGGATCCTCGCCGCTCCGACGAGTCCGTTCCCTGCCTCGTCGCGATCGAGCCAGTCGCGCTAGAGTCGCGTGCGGCCTGGCCAGACAGGCCTCGCGGGGCGGTAGCTCAGTCGGTTAGAGCAGAGGACTCATAATCCTTGGGTCGTGGGTTCGAGTCCCACCCGCCCTACCACGCGAGGCTGCAGATAGCGCTGCGGCACCCACCTCGGCGCTGCGGCTTCCGGCCAGCGCCTCCGAGTGACGTCCCAGGACCGGCTGCGCAGACTCGCCGTGGAACGCCCGCAGGCCAGGAGGCGGACCTCCTGACCTGCGGGCTCGCGGTTCGTCCAGCTGCGTTCAGAGCAGAAGGACGAGCAGCACGATGACGGCAACGACGAGTGCGGCAATGGCTATGGTGCGGGTGTTCATCTCACTCACTCCTCTCCGGCGGGTGGGTGGGTGCCCGCAGTCTCGCAGAAGCAAACGGGCAGATACTCCGAACAACATGGGGTACACGCACGCCGACAGCTCGGTGTCGCTCAGCGGCGATGCGGCCGACGAGCAGGAGCTCCGCGGTGACCGGGGGAGCTCTCCCGGGGGCCACGGTGACCGTTCCGCTCGAGACCGCCCCGTGAGGCGACACCTTCGGCATGTGCACCGACAAGCACGGCGTGGGCCGGATGGTCGACATCGCCGCCGGGGGATAGCGTCCTTCCGGCCGCGGATGTGGAAACCTGTCCCGGTCGCCCGTTGCAGCGAAGGAGACCGGAATGGTCCTGTGGCCCCGTACGCGCCGTCGCACGCCCACCCGGGCGCCGGCTCCGCAGCCGGACCCGACCCCACCGGGGCCGCGTCCGCTGCCCACGGCGACCGACCACCGGCCGCCCGAGAGCAAGCTCGGCCGCGCCGCAGCACGGGTCGCCACCTGGAGCCTGCGGCTGCTGCTCGTCGTGCTCGCGCTCTGGGTCATCGGCTACGTCATCGGCAAGCTGTGGGTCGTCGTACTCCCGGCCTTCTTCGGGCTGCTGCTGGCCAGCGTCCTGGCGCCGCTCTCGGTCTACCTCCGTCGGTACCTCCCCGATGCCGTGGCCGCCCTGCTCGTGCTCGTCGCCGGCCTCGGGGCGCTGGCCGGCCTGGGCGCGGCCCTGGTGCCGATCATCTCCGACCAGTCCGACGAGCTCGTCGACGCCGTGGTGCAGGGGCTCGACGACCTCCAGCGCCTCGTCGCCGGCCCCCCGTTCAACCTCGGCGAGGACCAGATCGGCAACCTCCTCGACCAGGCGGTCGCCCAGCTGCAGCAGCACGCCCGCACGATCGGCGGGGGAGTGCTCACCGGGGTCACCACGGTCGGCTCGCTGATGCTGAACGCCGTGCTCGCCCTCGTGCTCGCGTTCTTCTACCTCAAGGACGGACACAAGTTCCTCCCCTGGGTCAGCGGCTGGGTGGGGCCCAAGGCGGCGCCGCACGTCGCCGAGCTGTCCCGCCGGTCCTGGGCCACGCTCAGCGGCTTCATCAAGGCCCAGGCCATCGTCGGTCTGGTCGACGCCATCGGCATCGGCGTCGGCCTCGCCCTCCTCGGCGTCCCCCTCGCCCTGCCGCTGGCGGTGCTGGTGTTCTTCGGGGCGTTCGTGCCGATCGTCGGTGCCTTCATCGCCGGGGCGCTGGCGGCGCTGGTGGCCCTCGTCTTCAACGGCGTGACCAGCGCCCTCATCGTGGTCGCGCTGATCATCGGCGTGCAGCAGCTGGAGGGCAACGTGCTGCAGCCGATCCTGGTCGGCCGCACCCTGCAGCTCCACGCCGCGCTGGTCATCCTCGCCGTCACGGCCGGCAGCTCGCTCGCCGGGATCGCCGGGGCGTTCCTCGCGGTGCCGGTGTTCGCGGTGGCCACGACGATCCTGCGCTACGGCCGGTCACAGTTCCAGGACCGCGACCAGGTGAAGGCCGCCCATGAGGCCGCCGGGACGCGGTGAGGGTCTGCACGAACACGCAGGTGCACGAACACGCAACCCCGAAAAGACCCGTTCGGTCCACGCGAGCGCAACGGTGGCCGTTGAATGAACCAGGTGAGGGGCACCCGGCGGTGTCCGGGGGAGTGCGAAGGAGGGGCGATGCGACACGTGCCACCGCAGCGAGCGGGCCAGGACGTGGCTGCGCCCGAGCTGCTCATCCCGCGGCTGACCGAGGACCTCGAGCGCACCATCGCGTTCGCCGAGGAGTGCCGCTGGCGGTTCCCGGAGCTGCAGGCCGAGGCCGACGAGCTCGCGGAGAAGGCGATGGCGCTGTTCAGCAAGAGCGTGCGCTCCCTGCACGTCGGCGCCACCTCCGAGGGCTGAGCCCGGGTCGGCGGTCGGCGTGCCCGCGGTGGGTTCGCTACCGTGGTAGCCCGTCTCCTCACCGCGAAGGACAGGGCCGACCGTTCTGATGGACGACTCTCAACGAATCTCGCGTCACCGTGACCACACGAACGGTGACGCGCCATGACCGAAGCTCTCCTCCTGATCCTCTCGCTGGGCCTGGTCCTGGCCTGTGGCGTCTTCGTCGCAGCCGAGTTCGCCTTCGTCACCGTCGACCGGAGCACGGTCGATCGCGCTGCCGCGGCCGGTGACCGCGGCGCCGCGGGGGTTCAGGCGGCGCTGAGGTCGCTGTCGACCCAGCTCTCCGGGGCCCAGGTCGGCATCACCGTCACGAACCTGGCGATCGGTTTCCTCGCCGAGCCGGCCGTGGCCCAGCTGATCGACGGGCCGCTGGAGTCAGCCGGCCTCCCCGCCGCATCGGTCCGGCCGGTCTCCATCGCACTCGGCATCGCCATCGCCACCGGCTTCACCATGGTGTTCGGCGAGCTGGTCCCGAAGAACCTCGCGATCTCCCGCCCCCTGGTCACGGCCAAGGCCACCCAGCCGCTGCAGCGGGGGTTCACCGCGGCCATGGGCCTCCCGATCCGCTTCCTCAACGGCTCGGCCAACGCGATCGTGCGGCGGCTCGGGCTGGAACCGCAGGAGGAGCTCCGCTCCGCGCGCACCTCCCAGGAGCTCGCCTCGCTGATCCGTCGCTCCGCCATGCAGGGAACGCTCGACACCGAGACGGCCGACCTCATGGAACGCTCGGTGAGCTTCTCGCACCGCACGGCCGGGGAGATCATGACCCACCGGGTGCACATGGAGAGCATCGACGTGACCGACCCGGTCACCCGCGTCGTCGAGCTCGCCCGGTCCAGCGGGCACTCCCGGTTCCCGGTGGTCTCGCGCGAGACCGACAACGTGGTCGGTGTCGTCCACGTCAAGAACGCGGTCTCGGTCCCCGTGGAGCGGCGGTCCTCGGTGCGGGTCCGCAGCATGATGACCGAGCCGACCGTGGTCCCCGAGACGCTGCGGCTGGACCCGCTGATGGCGCTGCTGCGCAACGAGGGCTTCCAGATGGCGGTGGTGGCCGACGAGTACGGCGGCACCGCCGGTGTGGTCACCCTCGAGGACGTCGTGGAGGAGATCGTCGGGGACATCGCCGACGAGCACGACCCGCTCGGCTCCCACGTCCGTCGGCGTCCCGACGGCGGCTGGTCGGTCTCCGGGCTGCTCCGGCCGGACGAGCTCGCGTCGGCGATCGGGGTCGACCTCCCCGAGCACGAGGACTACGACACGGTCGCGGGCCTGTTCCTCCAGATGCTGGGCCGCATCCCCGAACGCGGCGACCAGGTCGTCGTACCGCTCCCCGTGCACGTGGACGAGAACGGTGACCAGGTGCCCGCCGAGGAGGCGGTCATCACCGTCGAGCGTCTCGAGGGTCTACGCATCGACCGGTTGACGGTGGCCACCCGCGGCGCCGAGGAAGGGCAGGCCGCGGATGAGTGACACCGCCGCCCTCCTCTTCGCCGTCTTCCTGCTGGCCGCCAACGCCTTCTTCGTCGGCTCGGAGTTCGCCCTGATCTCGGCCAGGCGGACCCAGATCGAGCCCCGCGCCGCCGCCGGCTCCCGCTTCGCCCGCACCACCCTGCGCGCGATGGAGAACATCTCCCTGGTGATGGCCGGCGCCCAGCTCGGGATCACCCTCGCCTCCCTCGGCCTCGGAGCGATCGCCGAACCGGCGGTCGCGCACCTGCTCGAACCGGTCTTCCACGGCCTGCGCGTGCCCGACCAGCTGCTGCACCCGGCCGCCTTCGTGGTCGCCATGTCGGTCGTGGTCTACCTGCACGTCGTGCTGGGGGAGATGGTGCCGAAGAACATCGCGCTCGCCGGGCCCGAGCGTTCCGCCCTCGTGCTCGGCCCCCCGATGATGGTCGTGGTCACCGTCCTGAGACCGGTAGTGGTGCTGCTCAACGCCATCGCCAACGGCGTGCTGCGCCTGATGCGGGTCGAGCCGCGGGACGAGGTCGCCTCCGCGTTCACCCGCGAGGAGGTGGCCGCGCTCGTCGACGAGTCCCGCGGGGAGGGGCTGCTCCCCGAGAACGAGTACATGCGCCTCTCCGGTGCGCTCGGCTTCACCGAGCGAGACGTCACCAGCGTGCTGATGCCCGTGGACAGCCTCGCCACGGTGGCACGCGGATCGACCGTGGCGGAGGTCGAGCGGCTGTGCGCCGACACCGGGTTCTCGCGGTTCCCGGTGGTCTCCGCCGACGGCGACCTGGTCGGCTACCTGCACATCAAGGACGTGCTCGAGACAGACCCCGCCCGCAGGCGACGGCCCGTCGACGACAAGTGGGTCCGGCCGTTCGCCACGGTGCGGCCGCACGACGTCCTCCACGACGCGCTCGCGACCCTGCAGCGCCGGGGCTCCCACATGGGCCGGGTCGTCGACGACACGGGGACCGTGCTCGGTCTGGTGACCCTCGAGGACGTGCTCGAGGAGCTGGTCGGGGAGATCCGTGACGCAGCGCACGCGGACGGCTGAGCGGGTCGATTCGTGTCGGGTGGTGCAGATAGGGCACACTGGACCCCGGACGCGCCCGCCGGGTGTTTCCGAGGTCGTCTGCTTTCGCGCTCTGGACAGCGCGGTTTCTCTTTGACGGTGGCCCGCCGTTCCCGCTCCGAGCAGGAACCGGCCAGGTGCCCCCTCCCAGCCGAATCAGCACCGCGGCCAGTACCCGTCTCTTCGTGAGGACTGCTGTGCACGAGCACCACCCCGGGGCCACCCCGGACACCGCCCCTACGTTCCGATCCCTCGGCGTTCCCGAGGCCGTCGCGCGCGAGCTCGACGGCCGCGGGCTGGGCACCGCCTTCCCGATCCAGGCAGCCACGCTGCCCCCCACGCTCGCCGGCCGCGACGTCCTCGGGCGTGGCCGCACCGGCTCCGGCAAGACGCTGGCCTTCGGCATCCCGACCGTCGTCCGCATCGCCGGGTCGGGGTCGCGCCGCGAGCCGATGCGCCCCCGAGGGCTCGTGCTCGTGCCCACGCGTGAGCTCGCCAACCAGGTGTTGGCCTCGATCCAGCCGCTCGGCGCCGCCCTCGGGCTGCGCACCACCGTGGTCTTCGGCGGCGTGGGCCAGGGCCCCCAGGTCACCGCCCTGCGCAAGGGTGTCGACGTGCTCGTGGCCACGCCCGGACGGCTCGAGGACCTCATCGGCCAGGGCCTGTGCGACCTCGGCGCGGTGGAGGTCACCGTGCTCGACGAGGCCGACCACATGTCCGACATGGGTTTCCTCCCGGCGGTCCGACGCCTGCTCGACAAGACGCCGAAGCGGGGCCAGCGGATGCTCTTCTCCGCGACGATGGACAACGACGTCGACGTCCTGGTGCGGCGCTACCTCTCCGACCCGCTCACGCACTCGGTCGACTCGGCCTCGGCCCCGCCGCCGGCGATGAAGCACCACCTCGTGCACGTCGACGCCGCCGACAAGGCCGCGGTGATCCGCGAGCTCGCCTCCGGCCACGGGCGTGCGGTGCTGTTCACCCGCACCAAGCACGCCGCCAAGAAGCTGGCCCGCCAGCTCACCGCCGCCGGCATCCCGACCGTCGACTTGCACGGCAACCTCTCCCAGAACGCTCGGGAGCGGAACCTGGCCGCGTTCAGCAGCGGCGACGTGCGGGTGCTGGCGGCCACCGACATCGCCGCCCGCGGCATCCACGTGGACGAGGTCGAGCTCGTGGTCCACGTCGACCCGCCGGCCGAGCACAAGGCCTACCTGCACCGGTCCGGCCGGACTGCCCGGGCGGGTGCCGCCGGCTCGGTGGTCACCCTGGTCACCCCCGAGCAGAAGCGCGACGTGGCCACGCTGGTCCGTCTGGCGAAGGTGAGCCCGACCTCGCTGTCGGCACGCGCCGACGCCGAGCAGCTGCGACGCCTCGTGGGGCCCCAGGCACCGAAGGTCGAGCCTGCTGCTCCCCAGGCCGCGCGACCGCAGCAGCGGATGTCCGGCCCGGGCGGTGACCGCGCAGCAGCGGGCGGCGGCCGGGCAGGGGCGGGCGGCGGCCGTCGCCGCAACCGTCACCGCGGCGGCCGCGGCCGCGGCCGGGCCGCCTGACCGGTCAGCGGGCGGGGAGTCCCTGGACCTCCACCCCGACCATGCCGTTGACGACGGCCGGCGTGCCGGTGCGTCCCATGCGCTGCATGGGCGTCCCGGTGCGCCGGTACAGCGTCAGGTTCGCCAGGACCTGGTCGTTGCGCGGTGCCGTCCGCAGCTGGTGCAGCAGCCCCTCGAAGGTCTCCGGACCGGTCTCCTCACCACCGAGGTAGAACTCCTCCTCGAAGTAGTTCTCCGAGCCCCAGTAGGAGTTGCCGCCCACGATCTCCAGGTAGCCGCTCTTGTGTCCGATCCGGGCCGGCACGGGCAGGCTCACCCGGACCCGTTCGGCGCCGAGGTCCGGTGACGACAGCAGCACCCGGAACCGCTTCACCGTGCCGCCGCGCAGCACCAGCGGCCGGTCGGTGCGCAGCTGGTGCCACCGGCCGCGGTCGAGTACCCGCACCTTCCTGATCGTGTAGGCGCGGTAGGCGCGCTCCATCGTCGACGTCGTGGAGATCCGGTCGAGGGTGACGTCCTCGATGTCGTTGAACCGCAGCTGTGCGAGCTGGTCGTAGAGGTCCCAGATCGTCTCGAAGGAGATGTCGTACTCGCTGGCGAACCGGTCCTGCCGCGTGAACGTGAACGGCCGGCCGCCGGCGCGGGTCCCGGTGACCGTCCAGCTGGCCCGGGCCGAGCCCTGTCCGTAGGCGTCGAAGACGCGGTCCTGGTCGGCGAGCACGTGGAAGGCGGCCATGTCCGGCACGGCGTCCGGCACGCTCACCCACGTGGTGCCGGTCCGGGACCACTCGCCGGGCACCTCGACGTACGACGTCACCTGGGCGGTGTCGGGGACGGCGTCGGCGCCCTGGAGGCCGAAGAGGCCCGCCAGCCTGTCCTGCGTGATGCTGCCGATCGGCGCGCCCGCGTTCGCCACCTTGAAGGGCGCGCCGAGCGAGTCCTCCTGGACGTAGAGCGCGTCCGCGCCGTGCAGGCTCATCCGGCTGGGCCCGGTGAACATCATCGGGTGCCCGAAGGCGAGCACCTGGTCTCCGCAGACGGCGGTGGCGGTGCCGACCCCGATCGTCGACAGGTCACCGTAGGAGACCGAGGCAGCGAGGTTGCCGCCGGCGACGATCCCGACCGGCGCGGCGCTCGCCGAGGTGGCGCCGCTCTGGTGCACGCGGACGCCGGAGAGACCGAACGCCTTCTTGGCCTGAGCGAGCCGCTTGTCGTCCAGCATGCCGGAGATGCCGAACGGGACCGGCAGCCGGCGCATGCCCTGCCCGGCCTGGTCGGTCGACACGGCGCCGGCCTCGGCGACGCGGGCGAGCAGCCGGGGCGGCACGTCGACGGCGTCCCGCTCCGCCGCGGCCCGCAACGTCCTCGCGGACCCGGCGCCCGTCGGGGCGTCGTCGAGCAGGCGGTACATCTCCTCGGCGGGGGTGATGCCGGCCACGGGGGAGGGGCCCCAGGCCAGGCCGTAGGCGACCGCGCCGACGAGCCGGCCGTCGGCGGCGTACACCGGTGACCCGGACATGCCCTGCCAGATGCCGCCGACGCGGTCGATCTCCGGCGAGGAGAGCCGGGCCATCACCATGTCCAGGCCGGGAGCGATGCCGTCGCGGATCACGCCCACGACCTCTCCGGTGAACCCGGTGGGCTCGGTGCCGGAGGTGACCGTGCGCCCGGTCACCTGCTGGCCCTTGGTGACCGACGAGACGGGGTAGGCCAGCGGGCACTCGGCCG
This sequence comes from uncultured Actinomycetota bacterium, assembly GCA_963747975.1. GTDB lineage: Bacteria > Actinomycetota > Actinomycetes > Propionibacteriales > Nocardioidaceae > Nocardioides_C. Next base: position 164,241 of record CAVVHI010000003.1, on the reverse strand, counting down.
TGGCCGCCGACCCGGCGGCCGGTGCGGCGGCGAGGCCCGCGCCGAGACCGGTGGCGGCGACGGCGGTGGTGAGCACGGCCGCTGCCGCGCGGCGGGAGCGGCGGTGCAGCGTGCGGCGCAGGGCGGACGGGGACTGGACCATGAGGGTTCCTTCGTGACGGCGCTGCCGCCCCCGGATGGTGGCCTCCGCGCGTATGGCTGAAGCATCTCCCACGGTGTCGGCGCAGCGTGGGTAATTGCGGCGGAAGGCCATCGGGAATCTGGCGCAGCCGGCCGGCTGCCGCAGGGACTCCCCACGGGCCCGCCGGACTGTGCCAGCATTGGTGTCATGGAGGTCGCCAGGCCCCCTCTCGAGGGCAGCATCGCGGTGCGCGACGATCGCCGGCTCGGCTTCGCGGAGTTCGGCTCCCCGCACGGGCCCGCGATCATCTGGATGCACGGCACGCCTGGCGCCCGGCGGCAGATCCCGCTCGAGGCCCGGACCTACGCAGAGCGGGAGGGACTGCGGATCATCGGGGTCGACCGGCCAGGCATCGGCTCGTCCACCCCGCACGTGTACGACGACGTGCTCGACTGGACCCGGGACCTGGACCTGGTGGCCGACGTGCTGGGGATCGACACCATGCACCTGATCGGGCTCTCCGGCGGCGGGGCCTACGCGCTGGCTGCCGGCGCCGCGCTGCCCGACCGGGTGGACGGGGTCGCGGTGCTCGGCGGGGTCGCCCCCACGCAGGGACCCGATGCGCCACGCGGCGGCCTGCTGTCCCTGGCCGCCCACGCCGCACCGCTGGTCACCGTGGCACGGGTCCCGCTCGGTGTCGCCCTGACTGCCGCGATCCGGGTGGCGACGCCGTTCGCCGGCCCGATCCTGGACCTGTACGCCGGTCTCCAGCCGCCGGGCGACCGAGAGCTGCTCGCCCGGCCGGAGTTCCGGGCGATGTTCGTCGACGACCTGCTCAACGGCAGCCGCAAGCAGGTGACCGCCCCGTTGTCGGACCTGATCCTGTTCTCGCGCCCCTGGGGCTTCGCCGTGGCCGACGTGAAGGTGCCGGTGCGCTGGTGGCACGGCGACGAGGACCACATCGTGCCGCACCGGCACGGCGAGCACATGGTCCGGCTGCTCCCCGACGCGGCGCTGCGCACGATCGAGGGGGAGAGCCACCTGTCCGGCCTGGGCCTGGCCGAGGAGATCCTGGACACGCTGATGCACCTGCACGCGGGCCCGGCCAGCGCCACCGGACCCGGCTGACCCGCAGTTTTGCTGTGTCGGTGTGGCGGATCACCCACCTCATGGGTCACACTAGGGTCACAACTTCACATCCGTGTCACCGAGGACATCTCTCGAGTGCCCGCAGAGACCGCTGGGGAAGGCGTATCTCGACGCCGGGAACAACAGGAGGTCACGGTGACCACACGTCATGCGACACGGGGCGTTCTGTACGTCCACTCTGCGCCGTCTGCGTTGTGCCCGCACATCGAGTGGGCCGCGGGCGGCGTGCTCGGCATTGCCGTCAGTCTGGAGTGGACGCCACAGCCCGCCCAGGCCGGCACCTACCGTGCGGAGTACTCCTGGACAGGGGACACCGGCACGGCTGCTGCGCTTGCCTCGGCGCTGCGAGGCTGGAACCACCTGCGCTTCGAGGTGACCGAGGAACCCACCGCGAGCAGCGAGGGCGCCCGCTTCTCCTGCACTCCCGACCTCGGCGTCTTCCACGCCGTCACCGGCCTGCACGGCGACCTCATGATCCCCGAGGACCGGCTCAAGGCCGCCGTGGTCAAGGCCTCGCTCGGCGAGACCACCGTGCTCAACGAGATCGACAAGCTGCTCGGCAGGCCGTGGGACGACGAGCTCGAGACCTTCCGGCACGCGGGGGACGGCGCACCGGTCCGCTGGCTCCACCAGGTGGTGTAGCCCCACGAAGCTCACGGACCCGTAACGAATCCGAGTTCATCTGCGGGGATCGCGGATTCGGCCGACGATCGAGCTGTGCTCCGTCGGTCCCAGTGGTCTCTTCTCCTGGCCGTCGTCGCACTCGTCACCGGTGGGTGCGCGACGGCCCCGGCGCGCTCCGCCGACAAGGCCGTCGCCGCGGCCCACAACGACACGACCACGCCGTTCAACCTCGTCTCGATGCCGGCGCTGATCGCGCACCGGTACGACGCCGGGCCGCTGCGCCGGGGCCGCCTGGTGGCCGAGGAGGTCTCCTCCCGCCGCTACCACGTGACCTACCGCAGCGGCTCCCTGGACGTCTCCGGCCAGCTGAGCCTGCCCCGGCGCGCCGGCCGGTTCCCCCTCGTCGTGCTCGCCCACGGCTACGAGCCCCCGGCCGGCTACCGCAGCGGGGTCGCGCTCGCCCGGGAGCAGAGCTTCCTCGCCGCCCGCGGGTACGCCGTCCTGCTCACCGACTACCGCAACCACGCCGACTCCGACCGGGAGGGGGCCGAGCCGGTCCCCGCTCCGCTGGGCTACCCCGAGGACGTGGTCAACGCGGTCCTGGCGGTGCGCGGTGCCCGGCTGCCGTCCGTGGACACCTCACGGGTGGCGGTGCTGGGCCGCTCCATGGGCGGCGGCGTCGCCCTCGCCGCGGTGGCCGCGCGGCCCGACCTCGTCGACGCCCTGGTGCTCTACTCCCCGGTGTCGTCCTCGGCGGTGGACAACTACCTGCGCTGGGTCACCCCGGGCGGGGACCTCGACGACCGGGTCCGTTCGACGTACGGCACACCGGACGGCAACCCGGGCTTCTGGCGAGAGGCCAGCGTGCGGGGCTACCTGGACCGGGTGGACGTGCCGGTGCAGGTCCACCACGGCACCGCCGACGCCGTCACGCCGGTGGCGTGGAGCCGCGCGACGGTCGCCGCGCTGCGTGAGGCCGGGCAGGCCGTGGAGCTCTACGAGTATCCCGGTGAGGGCCACCGGTTCGACCGGGCCTGGGCGACGATGGCCCGGCGCGTCGTCCGGTTCCTCGACCGGCACGTGTGAGCGGGACGCCGGCTCACAGCGGGATGTTCCCGTGGCCGCCGCGCCGGACCGGCCCGGCGCCGGCGATCGCGCGCGCGATCGCGCTGCGGGTGGCCGACGGCTCGACGACCTCGTCGACCACACCGATCTCGACCGCCTTGTCCACGCCGCCGGCGATCCGCTCGTGCTCGGCGGCGAGCTCGGCCTCCACCTGGGGCCGGATGTCCGGCGCGACGTCGAGGAGCTTGCGCCGGTGGAGGATGCGGACCGCCGCGACCGAGCCCATCACCGCGACCTCCGCGCCGGGCCAGGCGAACACCTTGGTGGCGCCGACCGAGCGGGCGTTCATCGCGATGTAGGCGCCGCCGTAGGTCTTGCGGGTCACCAGCGTCACGCGGGGGACCACGGCCTCGCTGAACGCGTGCAGCAGCTTCGCGCCGCGACGTACGACGCCGTCCCACTCCTGCCCCACGCCGGGGAGGTAGCCGGGAACGTCGACCAGCACGATCAGCGGCACCCCGAAGGCGTCGCACATCCGCACGAACCGGGCGGCCTTCTCCGCCGACAGCGAGTCCAGGCAGCCGCCGAGGCGCAGCGGGTTGTTCGCGACCACGCCGACCGTCCGGCCGCCGAACCGGCCGAGGGCGGTGACGATGTTGGGCGCCCACTTCGCGTGCAGCTCCTGCGCCGTCCCCTCGTCCAGGACCCGCTCGACGAGCGGGTGGACGTCGTACGCCCGCTTCCTGGAGTCCGGCAGCATCTCGGCGAGGTCGACGTCCTCGACCGCCTCCACGTCCAGGGTGTGCTGCGCGCCGAGCAGGTGGGCGACCGCGCGGGCGCGGTCGAGGGCCTCGCGCTCGCTCTCGGTGAGGATGTGCACCACGCCCGAGCGCCTGCCGTGGGGCTCGGGCCCGCCGAGCCGCAGCATGTCGACCTCCTCACCGGTCACCGACCGCACCACGTCCGGCCCGGTGACGAAGATCCGGCCCTCCGGGCCGAGGATCACCACGTCGGTGAGGGCGGGGCCGTACGCCGCGCCACCGGCGGCGAAGCCGAGCACCACCGAGATCTGCGGGACCACCCCCGACGCCATGGTCTGGATGTGGAAGATCTCGCCGACCGCGTGCAGCGAGGCCACGCCCTCGGCGAGCCGGGCGCCGCCCGAGTGCCACAGCCCGATGATCGGGACCCGGTCGGCCAGCGCCCGCTCGTAGGCCCGGACGACCACCCGGCAGCCGGCCTCGCCCATCGCCCCGCCCATCACCGTCGGGTCCGAGGCGAAGGCGACCACGGGCGACCCTGCGACCATGCCGACCGCGGCCAGCATGCCGCTTCCGTCGTCCTCGCTGATCAGCTCCAGGGTGCCCTCGTCGAGGAGCGCCGCGAGCCGGTGGTTGGGGTTGCGCGGGTCCTGCTCCCGGGGTGGCTTGCCCGGCTTCGAGGCACGCTGGTCTGCGGTCACGGTCATGGGGTCTCCTGAGGGGGGAGGCAGGTCGGTCAGACGCTGCGGAAGGCGATGGCGACGTTGTGGCCGCCGAAGCCGAAGGAGTTGTTCAGCGCCGCCAGCGCCCCGTCGCCGAGCTTGCGTGGCTCGGCGGCGATGTCCAGGCCGGTGTCCTCGGGGTCCTGGAGGTTGATCGTCGCCGGCACGAGCCGGTGGTGCAGGGCGAGCACGGTGGCGAGCGACTCGAGCGCGCCGGCGGCACCGAGCAGGTGTCCGGTCATCGACTTGGTGGAGGTGAGCACGACCTGGCCTGCCGCGGACCCGAGGGCGTTCTTGATCGCGGTGGCCTCGGCGAGGTCGCCCTGGGGGGTCGAGGTGGCGTGGGCGTTGATGTGCACCACCTCGTCCGGCGACATGTGCGCCTCCCGCAGCGCCAGCTTCATGGCACGGGTGGCGCCCCGGCCCACCGGGTCCGGCTGGGCGATGTCGTGGGAGTCGGCGGTGATGCCGGCACCGGCCGCCTCGGCGTAGACGGTGGCACCCCGGGCGCGGGCGTGCTCCTCGGACTCGAGCACGAGCGCCGCGGCGCCCTCGCCGAGCACGAACCCGTCGCGTCCCTTGTCCCACGGCCGCGAGGCCGCGGCCGGGTCGTCGTTGCGCTTGGACAGCGCCATCATCTGGCCGAACGCCGCCATCGGCAGCGGGTGCACGGCGGCCTCGGTGCCGCCCACGACCACGACGTCGGCGCGGCCGAGCCGGATCATGTCGATGCCGAGGGCGATCGACTCGTTGCCCGACGCGCAGGCCGACACCGGGGTGTGCACCCCGGCCTTGGCGCCGATCGCCAGGCCGATGTTGGCCGCCGGCGAGTTCGGCATCAGCATCGGGATGGCCAGCGGCGAGACCCGGCGCGGCCCCTTGAGGTTGAGGCTGTCGTAGTTGGTCAGCAGGGTCTGCACCCCACCGATCCCGGACGCCATCGCGACGCCCAGGCGCTCCGGGTCGACCTTCGCGTCCTCCGCGGCGAGGCCGGAGTCGGCCCACGCCTCGAGCGCGGCGACCAGCGCGAGCTGGCCGGACCGGTCGAGACGTCGGGCCTTGACCCGGTCGAGCACCTCGGTCGGGTCGACGGCGACCTCCGCGGCGATCGACGTACTCAGCTGCTCGGCCCACTCGTGCTCGAGGGACCGGACCCCGGACCGTCCCTCGACGAGGGCGTCCCAGGTGCTGGGCGCGTCGCCGCCGACCGGGGAGGTCGCGCCGAGCCCGGTGACGAAGACTCGGGTCATGGTCATCCGTTCTGTGCGCGCTCGATGTAGGCGACGGCGTCACCGACGGTCTTGAGGTTCTTCACCTCGTCGTCGGGGATCTTCACGTCGAACTTCTCCTCGGCGGCGACGACGACCTCGACCATCGACAGGGAGTCCACGTCGAGGTCGTCGGTGAACGACTTGTCGAGCTGGACGTCCTCGGCGGGGATGCCGGCGACCTCGTTGACGATGTCGGCGAGGTCGGTGCGGATCTCCTCGGTGGTTGCCATGTGTTTCTCTCTCTTCCTTGGTGGTGGGTGGTGTCGTGCGCTACGGGACGGTGACGACCTGGGCGGCGTACGCCAACCCGGCCCCGAAGGCGATCAGGAGAGCGGTGTCACCGCTCTTGGCCGTGCCCTCCTCGACCATGCGGGCGAGCGCCAGCGGGACCGAGGCGGCCGAGGTGTTGCCCTGCTCGGCGATGTCGCGGGCGATCGCGACGTGCTCGGGGAGCTTCATCGAGCGGGCCATCACGTCGATGATCCGCATGTTCGCCTGGTGCGGGACGAACACGTCGAGGTCGTCGACGGTGATCCCGGTGAGGTCCAGCGTCTGCTGGGCGGTCTTGGCCATCTCGTAGGCCGCCCACCGGAACACCGAGTTGCCCTGCATCACCAGGTGCGGCATCGACGGCTTCTCCTGGACCAGGACGTCCCGCCAGTCCTCGGTCTGCCGGATCAGGTCGAACTGCTCGCCGTCGGAGCCCCAGACGACCGGCCCGATTCCCGGGGTGTCACTCGGCCCGACGACGGCGGCGCCGGCGCCGTCGGCGAAGATGAACGCCGTACCGCGGTCGGTGGGGCTGGTGATGTCGGAGAGCCGCTCCACGCCGATGACCAGCACGTGCCGCGCGCTGCCCCCCTTGACCATGTCGGAGGCCAGGGCGATGCCGTGGCAGAACCCGGCACAGGCGGCGGAGATGTCGAAGGCGGCCGCTCGCTGGGTGCCGAGCTCGTGCGCGATCGCGGTGGCTACCGCCGGGGTCTGCAGGAGGTGCGAGACGGTGGCGACGATGACGCAGTCGAGCTGCTCCGGCTCGAGGCCCGCCTGGGCGATCGCGTCGCGGGAGGCGGCGACGGACATCATCTGCACGCTCTCCTCGGGCGTGGCGAAGCGGCGCTGCTTGATGCCCGAGCGCTGCTGGATCCACTCGTCGCTGGAGTCGATCGCCTCGACGACCTCGGAGTTCGGCACGATGCGGCTCGGGCGGTAGGCGCCCAGGCCGAGGAGCGCGGTGTGGGGGTTGCCCGCGGGGCTCTGGAAGGTGCTCATCAGGCGATGCCCTCGGGGTGCAGCCGGACCAGGGGTTGTCCGGGGGAGACCAGGTCACCGTCGTGGACCAGCCACTCGACGATGGTGCCGCCGTGCGGTGCCCTGACGGGGGTCTCGTCGCGGCTGCTGGCGACCGCGCCGACGTGGGCGTCGGGGGCGATCGTGCCGCCCTCGCGCAGGTCCGTTCCCAGCCGGAAGGTGCCCTTGGTGGGGGAGACCAGCATCCGCCAGGTGGGGTTGTGGTTCAGCTCGGTGCCCTCCCCGTGCTCGTCGCAGAAGGCTCGGGCGTCCTCGAGCTGGTCGGGGGTCTTGAGTGCGAACGTCTCGACGCCCTTGAGCGCGCGCTTCGCGATCCCGGTGAGGGTGCCGGCCGGCGGCATCTCCAGGATGCCGGTGACGCCGAGGTCCTCCATCGTCTCCAGGCACAGGTCCCAGCGCACCGGCCGGGCGACCTGGCCGACGATGCGGCGCACCACCTCGCGGCCGTCGTGGACCACCTGCCCGTCGCGGTTGGAGATCAGCGGGGTGCGCGGGTCGTGGGTGGACACGGACCGGGCCAGGGTGGCGAGCACGTCCACCGCGGGGGCCATGTGCTCGGTGTGGAACGCGCCGGCGACCGACAGCGGCCTCAGCCGGGCCCGGGCGGGGGCGTCGTCGGCGAAGGCGGCGAGCTGCTCGGTGGTGCCGGCGGCGACGATCTGGCCGGGGCCGTTGTCGTTGGCGGCGGTGAGCCCGTGCTCGGCCAGCTTGGCGAGCACCTCGTCGCGGTCGCCGCCGAGGACCGCGGTCATGCTGGTGGGCGTGGCGGCGGCCGCGGCGGCCATCGCCTTGCCGCGCTCGCGGACCAGCACCATCGCCTGCTCCGCGGTGATCGCCCGGGCGCCGGCCGCAGCGGTCAGCTCGCCCACGCTGTGGCCCGCGACCGCTCCGATGCGGCCGAACGCGTCGGCGGGGTGGGGGAACAGCTCCAGGGCGGCGAGCAGGCCCGAGGCCACCAGCAGCGGCTGCGCCACGGCGGTGTCCCGGATGGCGTCCTCGTCCGCCTCGGTGCCGTAGCGGGTGAGGTCCATGTCGGCGACCGCGGAGAGCCAGCCCAGCCGGTCTCGGAAGGTCTCGAGCTCCAGCCAGGGGGCGAGGAAGCCGGGGGTCTGGGCGCCTTGGCCCGGGGCGACGATGACAAGCACCAGACCACTGTGCCCAGCGACCCCCGGCCCCATCAGCATCAGCACACACGAAGATCCGGGGCGGATTCTTGTAGGGATCCTACAAACCCGCCGTGGAGGCCGACTCCGGTGGGTGCAGCCGCCCGAGGGTGAGGGCGAGCCGGTAGGTGTAGGCGTCGCGGGGGTTCCCCGGGGTCAGGCCGGTGACGTCCGCGGCCCGGCGGAGGCGGTAGCGGACCGTGTTGGCGTGCACGTACATGGCTCGCGCCGTCGCCTCGATGGAACCGCCGTGGTCGAGGAAGGTCGAGACCGTGTCCAGCGTCGAGGACCCGGCCTCCAGCAGGGGCTGGTACACGGAGGTCACCAGCTCTCGCCGGGCGTGGCCGTCCCCGGACAGCGCGCGCTCGGGAAGCAGGTCGTCGGCGGTGACCGGACGGGGTGCGTCGGGCCATCCGGGGGCGGCCCGCAGGCCCGCCGTGGCCGCCCGTGCGGAGACATGGGCCTGCACCAGGTCGGCCACCACCGGACCCACGACGACGGGGCCCTCCCCGAAGTGCCCGGCGACGGACGCCCCTGCCTTGTCCGGGTTGTCGACCCCGCCGAGCACGACGACGAGCCGGTCGCCCTGCACGGCACACAAGGCGTCGAGGCCCACGTGCCGTGCGGACCGGCGTACCTCGTCGATGATGGACTCCCGCGCCGGGGCGGCACCCTCCTGCACCGGCCGCGGCACCCGGCCGAGCACCACCGCGACGTCTCCGCGCGACTGCCAGCCGAGGGCGCTCGCGCGCGAGCGGACGGACTCGTCGGCCTCGGCCCGCAGCACCGAGTCGACCACGAGCGCCTCCAGCCGGGCGTCCCAGGCGCCGCGCATCTCCGCGGCCTTGGCGTACACCTCCGCGGTGGCGAAGGCGACCTCGCGGGCATAGCGCACCACGGCCTCGCGCACCGACGGCGCGTCCTCCTCGCCGACGGCCGTGGCCAGGTTGTCCTCGACCACCTCGATGCTCACCCGCACCATCTCGACCGTTTGGTGAAGACTCACAACTCCGGCCAGCGCCCGTGGCGCCGCGCCGAACACCTCGGCGGTGACCGGGGCGGTCTGGTCCGGCTCGCGGTACCAGGTGATGAACGAGCTGATGCCGGCCTGCACGATCAGGCTGATCCAGGAGCGGTTCTCCGCCGACAGCTGCCGGAACCACGGCATGTCGCGTTCCATGCGTCCCAGCGCCGCCGTGGTCAGGTCCCCGACGGACTTCTGCAGGCGGCGCGCGATCTGCGCGCGGCTGCGCCGGGAGGACGTCATGCCGCCGAGCCTAGCCGCGCCTCGCGTGGTGGGACGTGCCACCGCCGAGGTCACGATCCGGCAAAGCCGTCCGGACCAGCGGGAATGTCCATGGGTCTGCGATGTGTTGTGGGTAACATCGCGGCCACGCACCGCAGAGGAGCCGAATGCCCATGCTGAAGGGTCCGGAGGTCCAGTACCTCACCATCCACGGCCACAGGCGCGCCTTCGTCAAGGCCGGGAGCGGCCCCGCCCTGCTCCTGCTGCACGGGCTGGGCTGCGACCACACGACGTGGCTGCCGGTGATCTCCTCGCTCGCACGCCGCTACACCGTCATCGCCCCCGACCTGCTCGGGCACGGCCGCTCCGACAAGCCCCGTGCCGACTACAGCGTCGGCGGGTACGCCAACGGCATGCGGGACCTGCTCACCGTCCTCGGCATCGACAAGGCGACCGTGGTCGGCCACAGCTTCGGCGGCGGGGTGGCGATGCAGTTCGCCTACCAGTACCCCGAGCGCACCGAGCGGCTGGTCCTCGTCGCCCCCGGCGGGATCGGGCGCGACGTCACGCCCGCGATCCGCACGATCGCCCTGCCCGGCTTCCGGCTGGCCATGGGGGCGGCCACGATGCCGGGCCTGCGGCAGGCGGTGACGATCGGCCTGCGGTCGCTGGCCGCGACGAGGCTGACCCCGGTGCGGGACCTCGACGAGGTCGCCGACATCGTCCAGCACCTCTCGGACCGGCAGGCGCGGGCGGCGATCACGCACGTGGTCCGGGCCGTGGTCGACTGGCGCGGCCAGGTGGTCACCATGGCCGACCGGGCCTACCTCACCGAGGCGATGCCGATGGCGGTGATCTGGGGGTCCGACGACCGGGTGATCCCGGCCAAGCACGCCGAGCTGGCCAAGCGGATCGCTCCCAAGGCCACCGTGGAGCTCATCCCCAACGCGGGACACTTCCCGCACAAGGACCACCCGCAGCGCTTCGCCAAGATCCTCAACGACTTCATCCGCTCCACGGAGCCGGCCGTCTACCACCGGGGCCGGTGGCGCTCCCTGCTGAAGAACGGCATGCCGGAGAGCCGTCTGCGGCACGACGCCGTCGCGTCGGTCGTCGACATCGCCTGACACGGGCCGGGAGTGGGCGCGAACTGCACCGTGCCTCGGCAGAGTGGGCAAGAACTGCGCATCTCGCGCCTGAAACCTGCCGTTCGTGACCACTCTGGCCGACGGCCCTGCCGTTCGTGACCACTCTGGCCGGCGGTCAGGCGTCGCCGCCCTCCTGCATCACCCCGCTCACGGCGGTCGGGTCGTCGATCCGGTACTTGTCGAAGGCCTCCTGCACCGTCTCGCGCTTGATCTCACCGCGCTCGGCCAGGGCCTGCAGCGCGGCCACGACGACCGACGGCGCGTCGACGTGGAAGTAGCGCCGCGCCGCCGGGCGGGTGTCGGCGAACCCGAACCCGTCCGTGCCGAGCACCGTGTAGTCCCCGGGGACCCACTTGGCGATCTGGTACGGCACCGCGGCCATGAAGTCGCTGACGCCGACGAACGGGCCCTCGGCCTCCTTCAGCTTCCAGGTGACGTACGGCGTCCTGGCGTCCTCGGAGGGGTGGAGCAGGTTGTGCTCCTCGGCGGCCACCGCGTCGCGTGCGAGCTCGTTCCACGACGTGACGGACCAGGTGTCGGCGGCCACGCCCCACTCCTCGGCGAGCATCCGCTGGGCGTCGGTGATCCACGGGAAGGCGACCCCGGAGGCGAGCAGCTGGACCCGCGGCGCGGTGCCGTTGCCGTGCTCCACCTTCGGGGGTACGGCGACGTGGTGGATGCCGCGGAGCAGGCCGTCGACGTCGACGTTCTCCGGCTCCTTGGGCTGGATCACCGGCTCGTTGTACACGGTCAGGTAGTAGATGACGTTCTCGCCGTGCGGGTGCTCGTCGCTGGAGCCGTACATCCGCCGCAGGCCGTCCTGGACGATGTGGCTGACCTCGTAGGCCAGCGCCGGGTCGTAGTGCACGACGGCGGGGTTGGAAACGGCCAGCAGGGGAGAGTGCCCGTCGGCGTGCTGCAGGCCCTCACCGGTGAGCGTCGTGCGCCCGGCCGTGGCGCCGATCAGGAAGCCGCGGGCGAGCTGGTCGGACATCGCCCAGATCGAGTCGCCGGTCCGCTGGAACCCGAACATCGAGTAGAAGATGTAGAACGGGATCATCGGCTCGCCGTGCGTGGAGTACGCCGACCCGGCGGCCGTCGCGGAGCCGACCGCACCGGCCTCCGAGATGCCCTCGTGGAGCATCTGGCCCTGCGCGGACTCCTTGTAGGTCAGCAGCAGCTTGCGGTCGACCGCCTCGTAGGTCTGTCCGTGCGGGGAGTACAGCTTGGCGGTCGGGAACATCGAGTCCATGCCGAAGGTGCGGTACTCGTCCGGCGCGATCGGCACGATCCGGTGGCCGATCTCCTTGTCCTTCATCAGGTCCTTGACCAGCCGCACCAGCGCCATCGTGGTGGCGATCGCCTGCTTGCCGGAACCCTGCTTGAGCTCGGAGTAGACGGCGTCCCCGGGCAGCTTCAGCGCCTTGGACCGGACGACCCGCTTGGGCAGCGAGCCGCCGAGCTGGCGGCGGCGCTCCATCATGTACTCGATCTCGGGGGCGTCGGCGCCGGGGTGGAAGAAGGGCGCGATGTCGGCCTGGTCGATCTGCTTGTCGGAGATCGGCAGGTAGAGCCGGTCGCGGAACTTCTTGAGGTCGTCCTTGGTCAGCTTCTTCATCTGGTGGGTGGCGTTGCGCCCCTCGAGGGCGTCGATCGTCCACCCCTTGATGGTGTGCGCCAGGATCACCGTCGGCTGGCCGACGTGCTCGCTCGCGGCCTTGAACGCGGCGTAGACCTTGCGGTAGTCGTGGCCGCCGCGCGGCAGCTTGCGCAGCTGGTCGTCGCTCATGTGCTCGACCATCTTCCGCAGCCGCGGGTCGGTGCCGAAGAAGTTCTCCCGGATGTAGTCCCCGCTCTCGACGGAGTAGGTCTGGAACTGGCCGTCGGGGGTGGTGTTCATCCGGTTCACCAGCACGCCGTCGACGTCCTTGGCGAGCAGGTCGTCCCACTCGCGGCCCCAGATCACCTTGATCACGTTCCAGCCGGCGCCGCGGAAGTAGGCCTCCAGCTCCTGGATGATCTTGCCGTTTCCGCGGACCGGTCCGTCGAGCTGCTGGAGGTTCGCGTTGATGACGAAGGTGAGGTTGTCCAGCTCCTCGCGGGCGGCCACGCCGATCGCGCCGAGCGACTCCGGCTCGCCCATCTCCCCGTCGCCGAGGAAGGCCCACACGTGCTGCTGGCTGGTGTCCTTGACCCCCCGGTTGTGCAGGTAGCGGTTGAACCGGGCCTGGTAGATCGCGTTGATCCCGGTCAGGCCCATCGAGACCGTGGGGAACTCCCAGAAGTCCGACATCAGGCGCGGGTGGGGGTAGGAGGGGAGCCCCTTGCCGACCCCGTGCTGGACCTCCTGGCGGAACTTCGACAGCTGGTCCTCGGTGAGCCGGCCCTCGAGGAAGGCCCGGGCGTAGATGCCGGGGGAGCCGTGGCCCTGGAAGAAGATCTGGTCGCCGCCCCCGGGGTGGTCCTTCCCGCGGAAGAAGTGGTTGAAGCCGACCTCGTACAGCGAGGCGGCGGACTGGTAGGTGGCGATGTGCCCGCCGACCTCGAGGCCCTTGCGGTTCGCCGAGGAGACCATCACCGCGGCGTTCCAGCGGATGAACGCGCGGATCCGGCGCTCGATGTCCTCGTCGCCGGGGAACCAGGGCTCACGCTCCGGCGGGATGCTGTTGATGTAGTCGGTGCTGCGCAGCGACGGCACGCCGACCTGGCGCTGGCGGGCGCGCTCGAGGAGCTTGAGCATGACGTACCGGGCGCGGGTCCGGCCGCGCTCGTCGAGCAGCGCGTCGAGGGAGTCGATCCACTCCTGGGTCTCGTCCGGGTCGATGTCCGGAAGCTGCGTGGGGAGACCCTCGTGGATGACGGAGGGGGTGCCGGGACGGTCGTCGGTGTTCGCCACGATTCCTCTGCTCTCAGTACACGGCGTTGTGCGAAGGGGGTCCGGGTCGCGGACCCTCACCCTGCATCGTGTCACGCTCCGGGCAGAACCAAAATCTACCGATCGGTACGGCGGCCGGGGTGGTCGTGGGCCCGGTCACACCGGGGGCAGGGGGACCCGCGGAGCCTCGGGGAGTACGACGGTCAGCGGGTCGCCCGGGCGGACGGTCCCGGTCCTCGTCACGACCGCCATCACCCCGGCACGGCGGGTGGGCAGGCCGGCCTCGTCGACGCCCCACATCCTCCGCATCAGCCCCGGCTGCAGCGAGTCGATGAGGCGGCAGGGTGTGCGCAGACCGGTGAGCTGGAACTCGGCCTCCTCACCGACGCGGACCACCGTCGCCGCGGGGAGGGCGAGCAGGTCCACGCCCGTGGTGGTGAGGTTCTCGCCGAGGTCGCCGGGGCCGACCGCGTGGCCGTGCCGGGCGAGCTCGTCGAACAGCTCGGCCCCGATGAGGTGCACCTGTCGCAGGTTGGGCCGGCCGGGGTCCCGGCGCCGGTCGAACCGGTGCCGGACCGTCGTACCGCAGTGCGCGTCGCCCTCCACGCCGAGGCCCGCGAGGAGCCGTGCCTCGAGCACCGGCTCCTTCGAGAAGGAGTGCACCGCGCTGACGTTCACCGAGGTCAGGTGCGCGCCGGGGGTGCTGTGCTGCATGGCCCCCAGTGTCGCCTGCCTGCGGGGAGGCTGCTGCGATGGGGTTGCGCCCGCGGGTGACTTCGGGTGGACTTGCGACAGCACAGGAGCACGGGACCGTGCTCGGCACTCATCTGATCGGAGGGTACGACTTGAGCGCGACCGCGGGTGGCCAGGAAGGCACCGCCACCCAGACCGGAGGCAACCGGCTGGGATTCAAGCCCGGAATGGTCATCCAGGAGCTCGGCTGGGACGAGGACGTCGACGACGACCTGAGGATCCAGATCGAGGACGCGATCGACGCCGACATGGTCGACGGGGAGTTCGGCAACGTCGTCGACGCGGTCGTGCTGTGGTGGCGTGACGACGACGGGGACCTCACCGACGCACTGATGGATGCGCTCACCGACCTCGTGGGCGGGGGTGTGATCTGGCTGTTCACGCCGAAGGTGGGTCGCCGCGGGTCCGTGGACGCCGCCGACATCGCCGAGGCGTCCCAGGTCGCCGGCCTCGCCACGACCTCCACGACGGGAGTGAGCCCCGACTGGTCGGCCACCCGGCTGGTCGCACCGAAGACGCCGCACTGAACTTGTCCACGCACGGCGCCGGCGGCAACGCATGTGTAAACGGCGGTTACAGTGGTCCGACTCGAGCCGAGGAGGACCGTCGATGAGCCTGAACCCCGCGACCCTGCTCTCCAAGGAGCTCACCACGCTGCGGGTGCTCACCACCGCAGGGGTGGTCCGTCCCTACACGCCTCGCGTGCTCGTGGAGATCCTCCAGGGTCTCCGGCGGTTCGGGATGGGACCGGCCGGGGGGTTCGCCAGCATGGCGGCGCGGGCTCCGCAGCGCACCGCCGTCGTCGACGAGCGCGGTGAGCTGACCTACGGCGAGCTCCACGAGCGCAGCAACGCCCTCGCCCGCGGCCTGCGCGAGCTCGGCGTCGGGGAGGGCGACAGCGTCGCGGTGCTCTGTCGCAACCATCGCGGCTTCATCGAGACGACGATCGCGGTGAACAAGCTCGGGGCGGACCTGCTGTACCTCAACACCGCCTTCGCGGCCCCGCAGCTCGGTGAGGTCTGCGCGCGCGAGAGGCCCGCGGCGGTGGTCTACGACCAGGAGTTCGACGGCCTCGTCGACGAGGCGAGGATCGACCTGCCGAAGGTCCACGCCTGGCAGGACGACGACACCGCGGCTCTGCCGACGCTGGAGCAGCTGATCGCAGCGAGCCCGACGGCCGACCTGGAGACGCCGCGCCGCAAGGGCCGGTCGGTGATCCTCACCTCCGGCACCACCGGGACGCCCAAGGGCGCGCCGAGGAGCGAGGCGTCCTTCGACGCCGGGGTGGCGCTGCTGTCGCGGCTGCCACTGCGCAGTGGGTGGCGCACCCACATCGCCGCACCGCTGTTCCACACGTGGGGCTGGGCGCACATGGCGCTGGCGATGCTGCTCGGCAGCACGATGGTGCTCCGCCGCAAGTTCGACCCGGAGGCGGCGCTGCAGGCGGTCACCGAGCACGACTGTGACTCCTTCGTGGTGATCCCGGTGATGCTGCAGCGGATCCTGCAGCTGCCCGACCCCACGCTCCGGTCCTACGACCTCTCCCGGGTCAAGGTGGTCGCGGCGTCCGGGTCGGCGCTGCCGGGCGACCTCGGCACCGAGTGGATGGACCGGTTCGGCGACACGCTGTACAACATCTACGGCTCCACCGAGGTGGCGTGGGCCACGATCGCCACACCGCGGGACCTGCGGGACGCTCCGGGCACCGCCGGCAAGCCGCCGGCCAACACCGTGGTCAAGGTGTACGACGCGCACGGCGACGAGCTTCCTCCGGGCGAGGAGGGCCGGATCTTCGTCGGCAACTCGATGCTCTTCGAGGGCTACACCGGCGGGGGAGGCAAGGACATGATCCACGGCCTGATGGCCACCGGGGACGTCGGCCGGTTCGACCCGAAGGGACATCTCTTCGTCGAGGGCCGCGACGACGAGATGATCGTCTCCGGCGGCGAGAACGTCTTCCCCAAGGAGGTCGAGGACTGTCTGGCGCGGCACGGGGCCGTGGTCGAGGCGGCCGCCCTCGGGGTCGAGGACGAGGGCTTCGGCCAGCGCCTCCGTGCGTTCGTCGTACTCACCGAGCCCGGTGCCACCGACGAGGAGACGCTGAAGGCGCACGTGAAGTCCAACCTGGCCCGCTACAAGGTGCCCCGCGACGTCGTCTTCGTCGACGAGCTGCCGCGCAACGCCACCGGCAAGGTGCTCAAGCGCGAGCTCGCCGAGCGCGGATGAGCCTCGTCGCCGGCGACCCCGCCCCGGAGCTCGGCCTGCCCGACCAGCACGGGCGGCCCACGTCGCTCGGCGGCTTCCGCGGTGGCGCGGTGCTCGTGGTGTTCTACCCGTTCGCCTTCACCGGGGTCTGCACCGGGGAGCTGCACGACCTGCGGGACGGCGGGGCCGCGCGTCTCGCCGAGGCGGGCGCCTCGGTGGTCGCGGTGTCGTGCGACCCGATGTTCGCGCTGCGGGTCTTCGCCGACCGCGACGGGCTCAGGCTGCCGCTGCTGTCGGACTTCTGGCCGCACGGCGAGGTGGCCCGGGCCTACGGCGCCTTCGACGAGACACGCGGCTGCCCGACACGGTCGAGCTTCCTCGTGGACGCCGACGGGCGGCTGCGGTGGAGCGTGCACAACCCGATGGGCCGGGCCCGCGACCTCGACGCCTACGTCCGCGAGGTGGAGGCGCTCGCAGCGCCAAGGTAAAGAATCGGTACTCCCGGTCCACAATCGGCTGGTTCCTCGGACACCGACGCGTCACCGCCGGTTGAATGGTCACTGCTACGACCGCTGGTGACCCGAGACGCCAGCGGTCGTACGCATGTCGGCGGGCTGTAGGCTGTGCCCCGCTTCCGGGGCGTATAGCTCAGCGGTAGAGCACCTCCCTTACAAGGAGGTGGTCGCAGGTTCGATCCCTGCTGCGCCCACCCAGCGTGACCTGTGGGTTCGTCATTCCTCGGGCCCTCCCAGCTGCTCCAGGTCGAGCCCTGACGGCTGCGTTTGACGGCTACGCCCGACCTCCTCCTGTCCCGGTACACGGTCCAGGAGACCGCCGAGCAGGCCGACGGCTGTGCGTTGCTCCTCGGTCGTCACGTGCGTGTAGACATTCATAGTCAGCGCGATCTGGCTGTGTCCGCAGGGAGGTCAACGCCGGCGTCGAGCATGCGGGTCAGCAGGATCGGGCCGACCGTCCGGCTATCGGTGGCGCTCTCGATGGCTCGTCCCACGGCGGGAGGCAGCGGGACGAGGACGACCTTGTCGCCCTTGCCCCGTACCCGCAGCACGCGGTGGCCGTGCTCCTCTCCGAGGTCTTCGATGTTGCTGCCGGTGGCCTCGAAGATACGCAGACCCAGTAGGCCGAGCATGGCGACAAGTGCGAAGTCGCAGCGGTTGGTCGACTGCTTGGCGGTGGTCAGCAGCGCCTCGAACTGCAGGTGAGTCAGGCCCAGGGTCGGCGACTCGGCGGGCACGTTCGGCCGCCGGACGTACTCGGCCGGCGAGTGTTCGAGCACGGCGTCGATCACGCAGCTCCGGTAGAAGCCGGCGACCACCGACATCCGGCGCGACACTGTCGAGGGCCGGTAACGGCGCACTTCTTGCAGCCACCGGACGTAGAGCTCGATGTGTGGCCTGGTGGCGACGAGCGGATCAAGGCCGCGCGACTCGCACCAGTTCAGATAGCCACGCAGGTCGGAGTCGGTGTGGATGCGTGACTGGCCTTTGAATCGGGCGAGGTAGGCGGCCACGGCCAAGCGCAGGACGTTCGGAGTGGTGACGACGACACCGGCGACGGCCGGGCCCGGTTGTGAGTTCTCCATCGCCCCAGTGCCCCGCCCACATGACCGCGAGTCAACTCCGACACGATCTCACTTGCGTTTCGTCGAGGGCAGACAAAGGTCCCCCGGTCAAGACTGGCGAAGGCGCTGGGCCAGTGGGCCGAGCTGGTGGTCGACGATGTCGAGGATCAACTCGGGATTCACGCGGAAGTACTCGTGGACAACGATATTGCGCAGCCCTGCGATCGATGCCCAGGGAACATCGGGCATGGCGTCGCGGGTCTCGGGGGGTAGCGCTCGTGCCGCCTCGCCGATGACTCCGAGGTTGCGAAGCACGGCATCGTAGGCCATCGATCCGAACTCGTCAGAACGGAGATACTGCTCGTAGTCCTGGCACCGATCGATGGCACTGAGCTGGCACCGATCGATGGCACTGAGGATGTCGGCGAACCGCTCTTCGTCGGAGCGGGTCACAAGGCCACCGAGTCGGCGAGAGCACTTGCCGATACCTCATCGCGCAGCAGTGATGCGGCCACGACGTCGACGCGGGTTCCCAGGAGTTCGCTCAGTTCCTCCGCGATGCCGGCGACCCGCAGAATCTCGTTACCCTCGCCGGGTATGAGATCGACCAGGATGTCAATGTCGCTCTCGGACGTTGCATCGCCACGGGCCACCGACCCGAAGAGGCGCGGGTTGGCTGCCTGGTAGCGCTCGAGGATCGTGTCGAGGGCATCGCGATGCCCCGCGATCGCTGCACGCAGCGACGCGCTCTCGGCAGTCTCGACGCTCACGAGATCAGGGTACTGGGCGTACGCGCTGACCGGCATGAACCGGCCTCCCGACGCCACTATCGCGGCAGTTCCGTGCGTTGGCACTAGGAGCAACTGGGGCGAACCAGCCAACGTGGCCCACTTGACCGTCAGTGCGCCGCGTACGTCCTGGCGCCGGGCCGCGACCTTCGGACCTCTGGCCCTAGCAGTGCCGGTCTCGAAGGGTCACGCTGTGGTCATGTCCAGTGAGGGTGAGGCGCGAGCAGCGGTGGGGCGTCGTCGGCGTGCACGGCTTCAGCCGCGCTGGTTCATTGTGGCCTTCTGGCATGGCCATCGCGCGCTCTTGCGCGCGACGCGCGGCCGGTTCGGTTTGTGGAGGCCGAAGCCGGGTGGGTGGGGGACGCTGTGGCTCACCACGACGGGCCGACGCAGTGGGGTGCCACGACAGGTCGTCATCGGCTACTTCGAGGACGGTCGCAACCTGGTCACGATGGCGATGAACGGATGGGGTCCGGCCGACCCCGCGTGGTGGCTGAACCTGCAGGATCATCCGGACGCCATCGCCCAGACCCGCGACGGAGCACGGGCGGTTCGGGCGCGCCGCGCACAGGGCGAAGAGCGCGAGCGGCTATGGTCCCGCTGGGCCGAGATCGACAAGAACCTCGACGACTACGCCGCCCGGCGACCAAACCAGACCGCCGTTGTCGTCCTCGAGCCACGCGACGCCGCCGAGCCCGGCGCTTGACCCTATCGACCGAGCGCATCACACAGGATGTCGCGTGCCGGGTTCAGTGGAGGCTCTGAACCCGGGACGGGGTCTGTCAGGAATCCGGTGTAAGTGGCGGTTCATTGTTCAGCCGTCCTCGGCCGTGGGCATCCGGTCGGCGAAGGTGACGGCGAACGCGTTCAGCGCTGGCTTCCAGCGCATGGTCCATCGTGTCTGTCCGGTGCCCTTGGGGTCCGGTGACCGGGTCACCAGGTAGAGGCACTTCATCGCGGCCTGCTCGGTCGGGAAGTGGCCACGCACGCTGACCGCGCGGCGGTACCGGGCGTTGAGCGACTCGATCGCGTTAGTCGAGCACAGCACCTTGCGGATCTCCACGTCGTAGTCCAGGAACGGGGTGAACTGCTCCCAGGCGTCGCGCCACAGGCGGCCGATCGCGGGGTAGGGCTTGCCCCACTTCTCCTCGAACTCCTCAAACGCCGACCAGGCCGCCTGCGGGCTGGGCGCGCCGTAGATCGGCTTGAGGTCGGCGGCGATCTGGCCCCAGTACTTCTTCGAGGCGTACCGGAAGGTGTTGCGGATCAGGTGGATGATGCCGACGTCGGCATATGATGATGCAGGTCTGCACGGTCGCCTGCGGGAACACCGCCTCGACCGAGTCCGGCAGCCCCTTCAGCCCGTCGCAGACCACGAAGAACACGTCGGCCACACCGCGGTTCTTCAGCTCGGCGAGCACGCTCATCCAGAACTTCGCGGTCTCCCCGCCGCCGGTGCCGGCCCACAGCCCGAGCACGTCCTTGTGCCCGGCCAGGTCGACCCCGATCGCGGCGTAGACCGGCCGGTTGCCGACCTGGCCGTCGCGGACCTTGACGTAGATCGCGTCGACGAAGATCGCCGCGTAGACCTTCTCCAGCGGCCGCGCGGACCACTCGGCCATCTCCGCGACCACCGTGTCGGTGATCCGACTGATGGTGTCCTTCGACACCGAGGCGCCGTAGATCTCGGCGAAGTGGGCGCTGATCTCCCCGGTGGTCAGCCCCTTGGCGTACAGCGAGAGCACGATCGTGTCGACGTCACCGGAGCGGCGCTGCCACTTCTTCACGATCGCCGGGTCGAAGCTGCCGTCCCGGTCGCGCGGGACCTCGATCTCCACCGGACCGCAGTTGTCGGTCAGCACCGTCTTGGTCCGGGTGCCGTTGCGCGAGTTCCCCGAACCCCGGCCCGCCGGCGTCGTGCTTGTCGTAGCCGAGGTGGTCGGCCATCTCCTCATCCAGTGCGGTCTCGATCACCGTCTTGGTCAACGCCTTGAGCAACCCGCCAGGGCCGGTCAACGCCGTGCCGCGCTCACGGGCGGAACGCACCAGCTCCCGGGCCACCTCCAGCTCCTCAGCCGACGGCCGGGCCAACGCCTCCGGCAGCCGCTCCTCGTCGTACGTGGCGTGGTGCTCCTGCGTCCTTCTGCGGCGCCTCGGCCGCCTTCGCCGATGCAGACATGTCCGGCATGTTCTCGGTCATCACTGACCCTTCCCGCCAACCAGTCAGGTCGGCGTGTCGGGCCACTTACACCGAAATTCCGACAGTCCCCGTCCCTCGTCCCCCTCCTGACCTCAGGAAACGCTGGTCCGGAGGGGCTGCTGCGGCTCTACTGTGTGCTGGGGTCGCCGGCCGTGCGTCAGTCTGAGCAGGCGACGGCAACCGCGAGGGTGGTGCAGATCACGCGCATCCGGGCATCGGCCAACCGGCCCAAGCGGTCGACGCCGTTCGACGAGCTCGGCCAGATCTTCACCGATGCCGACGAGATGGGCTTCGACGTCGATCTTCCGCGTGGGCCCGCCGGCCAGGGAGGAGATCGACCGTCCAGCGACGGTGTGACCGCGCCGCCTCCTTTTGCCCGCGCACCCGGCGGCGCTAGCGTGCCGACGTGGCTCACACGATGAGGTTCCGACGCACACTCGCCCGCGGCATGCTCCGGGCCACGAGGTGGCGCCTCGTCGGCGACGTGCCACGCAGCGGGATCCTCGTCGGCGCTCCGCACACGTCCCAATGGGACTGGGTCGCCATGCTGCTCATCGCCTGGGCCAACAGTGCGCGTCC
This sequence comes from uncultured Actinomycetota bacterium, assembly GCA_963747975.1. GTDB lineage: Bacteria > Actinomycetota > Actinomycetes > Propionibacteriales > Nocardioidaceae > Nocardioides_C. Next base: position 142,681 of record CAVVHI010000003.1, on the reverse strand, counting down.
CCAGGCGCTGATCAGCCACACCCATTTCAAGGGCGCCGCGGGATGGGTGCTTCGCAACACTGGCGGCATTCCGCTCGATCGGCAGAACCCGGGTGCTGCGATCCGCGCTCTGCTCGAGGAAGCCGAGAGCGGACAGCACTTCCTCCTGGCGATCGCCCCGGAAGGCACCCGCAGCAAGGGTGAGTACTGGAAGCCTGGCTTCTACCGGATCGCCCAGCAGACCGGCCTGCCGATCAGTCTCGGCTTCGTCGACGGCCCGACGCGGACCCTCGGCATCGGGCCGAGCTTCCACCCGACCGGACAGGTCACGAAGGACATGGACTTCGTTCGCGCGTTCTATGCGGACAAGCAGGGCATCCGCCCGGATAACCGCACCGAACCGCGACTACGCGAAGAGTCGGCCTGATCGTCCGCCCAGTCCGAGTGGAAGGTCGCCCTGCGGGAGCGCGCTGCTGTGGACATACTGCGCACGGGACTTCCGCGGAGGACCGACGGCGCTCAACGCGTCTCCCCAGGCCAGAGCGCAGGTGCCGCCGGCGACCCTCAATGGTGGGGCCCCGCTGTTCCACCCGGAACTCTGTCGTCGCACGGAAGGGTCATTGCTCTCGGGTCTGCGCCGGGTCTTCCATGGAAGCCGAAGAAGTGGAGGCCACCATGGCCAAGTACCTGATCAAGGCGTCGTACTCCGCGGACGGGCTCAAGGGCGTCATGAAGGCGGGCGGAACCAGCCGGGTGAAGGCGGTGGAGCATGCCGTCGCGGGCGTCGGGGGGTCGCTGGAGTCGTTCTACTTCGCGTTCGGGGGCGCCGACGTCTATGTCACCGTCGACGCACCGGACAACACCGCGGCGATGGCGATGGCGGCAGCGGTGGGCAGCTCCGGCGCCATCGAGAGCTACGAGACGGTGGTCCTGCTCGCGCCGTCGGAGGTCGACAAGGCCATGAACGTGGCCGTCGACTACGCGCCGCCTGGTTCATAACGATCAGACGCCCGGCGGGGGCGCCCACCGGGGGCGTAGTGTCGGAGGTGTCGGACAGTCGAGCCGCTCCGTCCGGACTGACTCTCATCGCCGGCAGAGAGGCGACGTCGCCATGACGTCCCACGACGCTTCCTTGGTCTCCAACCCTCCTGGCACTCACGAGCCTCCTCGACCGCTGCGTCTGCAGCTGTCGCCCTCGCCGGGCCGGGAGACGCTCGACGGGGCCTGGTGGCCCCGATCGCGCAACATCGACGTCGAGCTGGCCGAGCTCGTCGACGGGTTCCCGGCGGCGGTGGGACGCGTCGCCCGCGTCCTATACTCACGGCCGGACTGGGATACCCAACCGCACAGCGTCCGCGTGGCACGCGGCAAGCTCAAGACCGGCTCATTCCCGCGCGACGACACCCACATGATGGTGTTGTCCATGTCGACGAGGACACGCCTGAGGCTCCTCGTAGTGCCGCCCGACCACCCCCTGGGGCAGCAGGCGATGGCCGTCGCGGTCGACCCGTCGAACCGGTCGTCGGCCGCAGATCTCCTCGCCGCGTTCGGCCCCGGTGACGAGGCCACCGACAGCCGCGACCACTGGACCGACGACGGAGGGAGCTGGTGGCGCCACGAGGACGGGCCGCCCTCGTCCCGTCGAGGTGCGACACACTGACCGCACACCGGGCCCGACGAGACCGTAGCTGTAGCTGCCGGTCAGGCGCGAGTGTCGCCACGCCGGGACCGGCGAGCGTTGATGCGGAGCTGGGCGACGCGGGCCACGCCGGCGATGGCGACCACCACACCACCACTGACGGCAGCGATCAGCAGGGCCATCCCCAGTGGGATGGTGCCGCTCAAGCCGAGGAACTCGACGTCGACCTTCGTCGAGTTCTGCAGCATGAAGACGATGAGCAGGATCAGCAGTAGCAGCGCGGCCCCGGTGGCCACCCAGACAGCGCTCGCCCGCGTGAGCCGTGGGGCCCCGGGGTCAGGCCGAGTCCCGTCCCCGGGAGACCGTGCCTCGGTTGAGCCTTTCGCCATGATCCCGATCCCCTCGCACTCAGCTCAGTGCTCGCAGCTCATCACTTCCATCGTCGCCCGAGGCAGCCGCCGCGGCAAGGTCCCGCCCCTGCGCCCCTCCCAGGACCGGCGGCTACACCCAGCCACAGGTGGGGTGTCGAGGCTGACACCGGGCTATGACGACTCCGATGACTACGACGAGCAGATCGATGCCGTGGTGGCCAAGGTTGGATGCCTTCCGACAGAGTGCATCCACTGAGGACGTCGCCGCGGTCAGCCGTAGGGCAAATCGTCCTGCCCCGCCGCTGGGTTTGCGTAAGGGTGACGGTGAAGAGCTGGAGTCCTGGCTTCGGTCGCGGTCGCTGAAGGCCGGTCTGGCCAAGCGGGCCCGGATCGTGCTGCTGGCCGCTGAGGGTGTGCCGAACCGGGAGATCGCCACTCGGGTGGGCGCCTCGCCGACCACCGTGATCACGTGGCGCAGCCGGTACGCCGAGAGCGGGCTGGCCGGCCTGGAGGACCACCGCCGTTCGGGCCGTCCTCGCGAGCTCGATCATGCTGCAATCGTGATGGCGACGCTGGAGCCGCCACCGAAGAAACTCGGCGTGACCCACTGCTCCTCCCGGTTGCTGGCCGCCCAGCTGAAGATCGGGAACGCGACGGTGGCCCGAGCGTGGCGAGCCTACGGGACCAAGCCCTGGAAGGCCGAGTCGTTCCGGTTCTCCACCGACCCCGAACTGGTCGGCAAGGTCACCGACATCTGCGGGCTCTACCTCGGCACCAACGCCGACATCCCAGCGAACGCGGTCGTGCTCAGCATCGATGAGAAGTCCCAGATCCAGGCGCTGGACCGCACCGTCCTCATCCTGCCGATGCAGCCATGCAGGATCGAGCGTCGCTCCCACGGCTACCACCGCCACGGCACGACCACGCTGTTCGCCGCACTGGAGATCGCCACCGGCAAGGTCACCGCGACGCTGAAGCCCAGGCACCGCCACCAGGAGTTCCTCCCCTTCCTCAAGCAGATCGAACGCACCTACCGCGACGAAGTCGACGAGGTCACCGGCGAGCCGGTCGAGCTGCATCTGGTGATGGACAACTGCGCCGCCCACAAGCACAAGAACGTCCGCGAGTGGCTGGCCAAGAACCCGAGGTTCGTCGTGCACTTCACCCCGACTCATGCCTCCTGGATGAACCTGGTGGAGGTCTGGTTCGGGCTCGTCGAACGCCAAGCCGTCCGCCGTGGTGTCTTCAAGTCCGTGCCGGACCTCAACGCCAAACGCCGCCCTACATCGAAGGCTGGAACAAGCGCGCCCATCCATTCGTGTGGACCAAGACCGCCGAGGAGATCCTCAAGAAGGCGAACCGTCCAACAACTTCAAATCCGCGCCACTAGAACGCAGCTCTTTGCTTGTCAGGACGATCCACGACCTCTGAACGTCCGTTGAGACACATATCGGGCCCAAGATGCTGGGGCAGAGCCGGCGCAGTTGGGGCAGATCTGGGGCAGAGTGAGCCTCATCAGCCGGGATTCAACGACATCCCCTCACAAGGCAAACCCGCAGGTCAGGAGCCGTTTGTGACGAAGACACGCTCAAGCGCCCTCGAGGCGGTCCGCGCTTACAAGGAGGTGGTCGCAGGTTCGATCCCTGCTGCGCCCACGCCGTGTCGCCTTCACCGCGCCACGTGACGAGCCGCTGACACGGTGCACCCTGCCTCGGGGTTCGAGGTCCCGGGGACGCCAGGGGCCTGCTCCCGGCGTCACGGCGTGAAGCGGTAGCCCATCCCCGGCTCGGTGATCAGGTGGCGGGGACGCGACGGGTCGACCTCGAGCTTGCGACGCAGAGTTGCCATGTAGACGCGCAGGTAGTTCGTCTCCTTCTGGTACGCCGGTCCCCACACCTCGTGCAGCAGCTGCTGCTGGCCGACCAGCCGGCCGGGCCGGGTGACCAGCGCGTGCAGCAGCCCCCACTCGGTGGGAGTGAGCCGGACCTCGGCGTCGTCGCGCCAGACCGTCCGGGCCGCGAGGTCGATGCGCAGGTGCTCGGTCTCCACGACGGCGGCGTCGGGTCCTGCTGCCCGTCGTACCGCCGCGCGGACCCTGGCCAGGAGCTCGTCCATGCCGAACGGCTTGGTGACGTAGTCGTCCGCGCCCACGTCGAGAGCCTCGACCTTGTCGTCGGAGCCGTGCCGCGCCGAGAGCACGATCACCGGCACCGTGGTCCACTCTCGGAGGTGGCGCAGCACCTCGACCCCGGAGACGTCCGGCAGCCCGAGGTCGAGGATGACCACGTCGGGGCTCGTCCGCTGCGCCGCCTCCAACGCCTCCCCACCGGTCTCGGCCGTGACCACCTGGTCTCCTCGGGCGCGGAGGTTGAGCGACAGCGTCCGCAGTAGGGCCACGTCGTCGTCGACCAGCAGGATCGTCGTCACCGGCCCACCGCCGGGGCGGGCTCGCGCGGAGTCCGGAAGGCTGCCGGCAGGTCCACCACCATGGTCAGGCCGCCGCCGGGCGTGTCCTCGGCGAGGAGCACGCCGTCGAGCGCCTCGGTCAGCCCCCGGGCGACGGCGAGGCCCAGGCCCAGCCCCTCCCGACCGGGGGTGTCGCCGAGCCGTTGGAACGCCACGAACATCTGCTCCTTCTGGGCGTCGGGGACGCCGGACCCGCGGTCGACCACCCGGAGCTGGACCCGGTCGCCGACGTGCGAGGTGGACAGGGTCACCTTGCGGTCCGCCGGGGAGTGCTGCAGCGCGTTGTCGACGAGGTTCGCCACCACGCGGTCCAGCAGACCGGCGTCGCCCAGCACCGGCGGGAGGTCGGCCTCGAAGCTGAGCTCGAGGCGCTGCTCGGTCGGGATCTGCGCGATGCTGCGCGACACCACGTCGTCGAGCCCCACCTCGTGCACGACCGGCCGTACGGCGTCGCTCTGCAGCCGGCTCAGGTCGAGGAGGTTGGCGATGATCGTGTGCAGCCGGTCCGCCGAGTCCTCGATCGTCGCGAGCAGCTCGGCCTTCTCCTCGCCGGTCCACTCCACGTCCGGGCTGCGCAGGCTGGACACGGCGGCCTTGATGCCGGCCAGCGGGGTGCGCAGATCGTGCGACACCGCGGCGAGCAGGGCGGTCCGGACCCGGTTGCCCTCCTCCAGGTCCCGCGCTTCGGCGGCACGGGCGGAGAGCTCCTGGCGTTCGAGCGCGACGGCGAGGTGCGTGGCGAAGGAGCCCAGCACGCGCCGGTCCTGCACCGACAGCTTCGGCCCGCGCAGGGCCAGGACCAGGTCGGAGGAGACCTCGGCGGTCGCGTCGGCGTCGTCGCGCCGCGCCGGCGGGTCCTCACCGTCCGCGGCGACCGTCTCCGGCAGCCGGCCGGTCGTGCGCAGCAACGCGGCGGCGTCCGCGCCGAACGTCTCGCGCACGAGTGTCAGCAACGCACGCACCCCCGGGTCCGAGCGGAGCAGGGTGCGGTTCAGCATCGTGAGCGTGTCCGCCTCGCGGCGCGCCTCGTCGGCCTGCAGGCTGCGCCGCGCGGCCTTGTCCACGACCGAGGCGACGGCGACCGCCACCACGAGGAACAGCGCCAGCGCCACCACGTCGACGCGCTCGGCGATCGTCAGCGTCCGCTCCGGCGGAGTGAAGAACCAGTTGAGCAGGACGCTGCCGAGGACCGCGGAGGCCACGGCCGGCCAGAGCCCGCCGACGAGGGCGCAGACCACGGTGAGGGCGAGGAAGGCCATGGCCTCCATGGCCAGCGTCGACAGGTCCTCGGAGGGGACGAGCACCGAGGAGAGGGTCACGGGACCCAGGACGGCGAGCAGCCAGCCCAGGGCACGCCTCCGGGCGCCGAGCACCTCGCGGCGGCCAGGGCGGGCGGTCCCGCCCCCGGCGTACGGGTGGGTCACCACCAGCACGTCGATGTCGTCCGCCCCGGCGACGATGCGCTCGTTGACGCTGGGTCGCGCGAGCCGGCGCCAGCGGGACCGGCGGCTGTCGCCCAGCACGACCTGGGTGGCGTTGAGGGTGCGGGCCAGCCCGAGGACGGCGTCCCCGACGTCGTCGGAGAGCAGCGTGTGGTGGACCCCGCCGAGCTCCTCGGTCAGCGCGCGCCACCGGGCGAGGTCGTCGGGGCCGGCGGCCGGAGCGCCCCGCCCGGCGACGTGCACCGCGTGCAGCTCTCCGCCCGCTCCACGCGCGGCGATGCGGGCGCCGCGGCGCAGCAGGACCTCCGCCTCGGGCCCTCCGGTCAGCGCCACCAGGACCCGCTCGCGGGCCGGCCAGGTGCTGTCGATGGCGTGCTCGTGGCGGTACCGCTCGAGCCCCTCGTCGACGCGGTCGGCCAGCCACAGCAGCGCCAGCTCGCGCAGCGCCCCCAGGTTGCCCGCGCGGAAGTAGTGCGACAGGGCCGCGTCGATGCGCTCGGGAGGGTAGATGTTGCCGTGCGCCATCCGGCGGCGCAGCGCCTCCGGCGTCATGTCGACCAACTCGATCTGGTCGGCCTGACGCACGACGTGGTCGGGGACCGAGTCCACCTGGGGCAGTCCGGTGATCGACTCCACGACGTCGGCCATGGACTCCAGGCACTCGATGTTCACCGTGCTCACCACGTCGACGCCGGCGTCGAGCAGCTCGGCGACGTCCTGCCAGCGTTGCGGGTTCGCCGCGCCTGCGACGTTGGTGTGGGCCAGGTCGTCGACGAGGGCGACCTCCGGTGCGCGCGCGATCGTGGCGCGGACGTCCAGCTCGCGGTGGGTGGCGCCGTCGGCGCGGACGACCAGCGGCGGCACCACCTCCAGGCCCGACAGGAGGTTGTCGACCGGTGCGCGTCCGTGCGTCTCGGCAAGGGCGACCACCACGTCGGTGCCGCGCGCGCGCCGGCGGCGCCCCTCGTTCAGCATCGCGTGGGTCTTGCCGACCCCGGGCGCGGCGCCGAGGTAGATGCGCAGCCGTCCGCGACGGTCCACCTGCTCGGTCATGCAGCCATTGTGACGCGGCAGCGCCGCCGGAGCGGTTCACGTGACCGGCCCCACGCCTTCTTGACGGGACCTTGACGCCCGGCGCCTTCCGCGTCACCTGGCCGCGACCGACGATGGAGATGACATGGACGGCGCAGAACTGCTTATCGGGATCGTGCTGATGGTGACCGGGGTGGCCCTCATCGTCGTGGCGGTGTTCCGTGCCCTCGGCCATGCGTGGGCCCTCGGTCTCTACGAGCTGTGGGCGCTGCCGACCGCCGGGGTCTGCCTGGTCCTCCTCGGCCGCGGGATGCTGGCATGAACGCCGCCGTCGCGCTGCGCACCCTGCGCCGCCGGAGCCGCCCGGTCCTGCACCACCCGTACCAGGTGGTGGTCGCGGCGTTCGCCGTCGCCATCGCCGCGGGGACGCTGCTGCTCCTGCTCCCGGTGTCGCGGGCGGGGGCGGGGGCGGCCCCGCCCATGACGGCGCTGTTCACCGCGACGAGCGCGGTGTGCGTGACCGGCCTCGTGGTCGTCGACACCCCGTCGTACTGGTCCGGCTTCGGCGAGGCGGTCATCCTGGGGCTGATCCAGGTCGGGGGGTTCGGCATCATGACGATGGCCTCCCTGCTCGGGGTCCTGGTCAGCCGGCGGATGGGGCTGCGGACCCGTCTAACGGCCGCCACGGAGACCAAGAGCCTCGGCATCGGCGACGTCCGCGGGGTCCTGGTCGGCGTGCTCAAGGTGACCGTCCTGATCGAGGCCCTGGTGGCCGTCGTGCTGACCCTGCGCTTCGCCCTCGGGTACGGCGAGCCGCCGGCCCGGGCGCTCTACCACGGGGTGTTCCATGCGGTGTCCGCGTTCAACAACGCCGGGTTCGCGCTCTACAGCGACAACCTCATGCGGTTCGCCACCGACCCCTGGGTGTGCGTGCCCGTCGCGATGGCGGTCGTCGTCGGTGGGCTCGGCTTCCCCGTGCTGTTCGAGCTGCGCCGTCACCTGCGCGAACCACGACGCTGGAGCCTGCACACCAAGCTCACGGTCACGGTGACCCTCGCGCTGCTGGTGGCCGGGTCGCTGTTCGTCACGGCCGCCGAGTGGGACAACCCCGGCACCCTCGGCGCGCTGGACGGGCCGGGGCGGGTACTGGCCGGGGTGTTCCAGGGCGTCATGCCTCGCACGGCCGGCTTCAACACGCTCGACACCGGGCAGATGTTCGACGGGACGCTGCTCGGCACGATGGTCCTGATGTTCGTCGGCGGAGGGTCGGCGGGCACCGCGGGCGGGATCAAGGTGACCACGTTCGCGATCCTGTTCCTCGTCATCTACGCGGAGGTCCGCGGCGAGCAGTCGGTCAACGCCTTCGACCGGCGGATCGGCAGCAGGGTGCAGCGGCAGGCGCTGACCGTCGTGACGCTGTCCACCGCCGCGGTGGTCGTCGCGACGCTGGCGATCATGGAGCTCACCGGACTGCCGCTCACCGACGTCTCCTTCGAGGTGGTCTCCGCCTTCGGCACCGTCGGCCTCTCGACCGGGATCACCGCCGAGCTCGGCGCGCCGGCGCAGCTGCTGCTCGTGCTCGTCATGTTCCTGGGGCGGCTCGGCCCCATCACCCTCGCCTCGGCGATCGCCCTGCGCGAGCGCCAGCGCCTGTTCACCCTCCCGGAAGGACGACCCATTGTTGGCTAGGAAGCCCAAGGCCGACTCCGACTCCGCTGCCGTGGTCATCGGTCTCGGACGGTTCGGCAAGTCCCTCGCGCTCGAGCTGATGGACAAGGGCGTCGAGGTCCTCGGGATCGACGAGGACCCCAAGACGGTGCAGCGGCTCGCGGGCCGCCTCACCCACGTGGTGGAGGCCGACTCCACCAACGAGGAGGCCCTGCGCCAGCTCTCCGTCCACGAGTTCGACCGGGCCGTGGTGGGCATCGGCTCGAACCTCGAGGCGAGCATCCTGACCTGCTCCATCCTGGTGAACTTCGGCGTGAAGGACATCTGGGGGAAGGCGATCAGTCACTCCCACGCGCGGATCCTCGCCCAGCTCGGCGTCCAGCACGTCGTGCGTCCCGAGCACGACATGGGCATGCGGGTGGCCCATCTCGTGCGCGGCCGGATGCTGGACTACATCGAGTTCGACGACGGCTACGCGATCGTCAAGGCCGTGGCGCCGGCGTCCGTGCACGGCCTTCCCCTGGGCGAGTCCCGTGTCCGCTCCAGGTACGGCGTCACGGTGGTCGGCGTGAAGCGGGCCGGGGAGGACTTCACCCACGCCACCGCCGAGACGGTGCTGCACGCGGGGGACGTGATCATCGTCTCCGGCCCCGAGGACGGCGTGGAGCGGTTCAGCGACCTCACCTGACAGAGGGGCGGCCGCAGAGCCGCTCCGAGGCCGGTCAGCCGGCGGAGCCGTCCGTGCGACGCCGGGTCTCGTTCCGCAGCCACTGGTCCCACACGTCGAGGCCGCGGCCGTGGGCCCGCACCGGGCGGACCCGGACGGTGGTTGCGGTGTCGATCATGGCGCGGGCGCGCTCGGTGCGTTCGAGCCAGAACGCGTCGTCGTCGTCATGCATGCCGCGTGGTTGCCCGTCGGCCGCGGTTCAAACTGCCGCCGTCGGATCGCCGGCGTCCGCCGTACGTCCTCCGGGGTGGCGCCCCCGCCCACGGGATGGGCGGGGGCGCCGGGACGATCCGGCAACAGGGGTGCACCGGAGAGCCCCTATGGAGGAGACCGCGTCTCCGCGGCCGAACCAGACGTCTACCCGCCTGTGACGGCGGGCAATCGGGGGCCCGGTTGTGCCCTCGGTCACGGCCGCGGCTCGGGGCGCCGGCCCGCTGGCTCACGCGCCGAGCCGGCGGGCCATACCGGCACCACCCACTCGGGTGGTTTCGGCATCCCTTCAGGCGAAACGTGGCGTGATGTCCGCTTCTGACCGATTTGAGACGATACGGTGAGGCCACTCTCGGGAACATCATCATGAGCCTTGTTGCCTGGGAGGAGCCGCAATGCTCGACCTGACCGACCTCGAGAGCGAGGCAGAGCTGTTGGCGGCCCAGCTCCGGGACGCCCGGTGCTGCGACGCTCTCCGGCCCTGCTACCGCTGCTCGCTGCTGAAGTTCAACGTGCGGGCCCGGCGCCGGGTGCTGGAGGTGCCCAGGCCGAAGGCCCGCGTCGTCTCGACCACGAGGATGGGTCCGCTGGCTCTCGCCGCGCGGGCCCGCGACCTGGACCTGTGTGCCTCCTGACTACCGGCGCCGCGTCTTGACCCAGAAGTCGTCGACCTTGAACCGCCGGGGCTCACCGCCGGTCGACACGATCTCGACGCCGTAGCCGATCTGGCCGAGCGTGGTGTCCGGCGCGATCCGGCCGGTGCGCACCAGCCAGTTCAGCATCGCCTTGATCCGGACCGTGCCCCGCCTGATCCGCCGCTCGGGGACGAAGGCGATGTAGCCGTTTCCGTCGGTGGCGTACACCCGCCACCGGTGGCCGCCGATCTCCAGCCCGCGCCGGACCACCGACCCGGCCGGGACCTGGCGGTAGTTGTCGGTCCAGATCATGACCTCGTGCTCGCCGGGGACGCCGTTGAGCCAGATGTCGTAGGCCCAGTTGTAGATGCCTACCCGCGGGCTGCGGTGCTCGAAGTGGCTCCAGATCCGCCGGAAGGAGCTCAGTCTCGGCTCGCCCCCGGTGTTCCAGTCGTGCCAGTCCTTGTGGACGTTGGGGTAGGTCTTGACCGCCCCGTCGCCGCGTCGGTCGTCCGCGACGGCGCGAACCTTCCAGTTGCGGAACGAGCAGGCGGCCAGGCGCTGGCGGACGTCGTACCCGGACGCGTTCCATGCGTTGTTGTGCACGAAGTGGTCCCGCTGGCTCCACATGGCGAGCGGGTCGTTCGTGACGTACTGCGGGTTGCGGCAGGCCACGGCGGCCGAGGCCGGGGAGACGGGGCCGAGGAGCCCGAGCAGCAGCCCGGACAGCAGGATCAGGACAGCGGGTCTTCTTCTCATCCGAGATCTCTCTGTGCGACAGGTCCGCCGGGGAAGGCGGGCCGTACGGCGGGGGGACTGGCCGCGGGAAGGGAACCGCCCGCGACCGACAGACCATGGTAAAAGCCTCAGACCATGGTAAGGGGCGTCAGGCCAGAGTAAAGGCGCCAAGCCATGGTAAAGGCGTCAGGCCACGGTAAAAGCGTCAGGCCGTGGCAAAGAGGCCACCGGCGGCCGGCATCGCGGGGAGATGCGGATGAGACGGTTCTGATCTTCTAGGCTCGGCTGCATGGCTGTGCACCTGCGTGACGTGACTGCCCTGATGGACGGCTGGTACCCGCCGCACCTCGCCTCGGACTGGGACGCGGTGGGCCTGGTCTGCGGCGACCCCGAGCAGGAGGTACGCCGGGTCCTGCTGGCCGTCGACCCGGCCCCGGCCGTGGCCGAAGAGGCGCTGGACTGGGGCGCCGACCTCGTGCTCACCCACCACCCGCTACTGCTCAAGGGCGTGCACTCGGTCGCGGCCACCACGCCCAAGGGACGGGTGCTGCACCGGCTGGTCCGCGGGGGCTGCGCGCTGTTCAACGCGCACACGAACGCCGACGCGCCTGCCCACGGCGTCAACGACTCGCTCGCTCGTGCGCTCGGCGTCGAGGCGGCCGAGGTGATCCTGCCCGACCCCGGTGACCCGCTGGACAAGCTGGTCACGTTCGCCCCGCACGAGAACGCCGCGGAGGTTCGCGAGGCGATCACCGCCGCGGGCGCCGGGCGGATCGGGGACTACGACAGCTGCACCTTCACCTCCGAGGGCGAGGGCCGGTTCCGCCCCCTCGACGGCGCCACCCCTGCGATCGGCCGGGTCGGTGAGGTCGAGGTGGTGGCGGAGTCCCGGGTGGAGGCGGTGTTCCCGCGGGCCCGGCGCCGTGCGGTGGTGGAGGCGCTGCGGGCGGTGCATCCCTACGAGGAGCCGGCGTTCGACGTACTCGAGCTCGCGGACCTGCCCGCGAGCACCGAGGCCGCACGGGGCAGCGGACGGATCGGCCGGCTCGCCGAGCCCATGCGGCTCAGCTCGTTCGCGGAGCTGGTCGCCGACGCGCTTCCCGGCACGGCGCACGGGATCCGCGTCGGCGGCGCCCCCGACCGACGGGTGGAGACCGTGGCGGTCACCAGCGGCGCCGGCGACTTCCTGCTGGAGAAGGTGCTCACCACCGACGCCGACGTCTACGTCACCTCCGACCTGCGCCACCACCGGGCCGCCGAGTTTCTCGAGCACGACGGACCGGCACTCGTCGACGTCGCGCACTGGGCCGCGGAGTGGACGTGGCTGCCCGTGCTGGAGCGAATGCTGGTGGCGGCCCTGGCCGAACGAGGGGATACGGTGGACGTCCGGGTGAGCACGACGTGCACGGACCCGTGGACCTTCCGTCCCTGAGGCCCCCAAGAAGGAGCACAGTGAAAGCCGACCCCTTCGCGCAGCTGAAGCTGTTGGACGTCCAGGAGCTGGACTCCCGGCAGGACCAGCTCCGGCACCGGCTGGCCACCCTCCCGCAGATCGCCGAGCTCGGTGAGCTCTCCCGGCAGCGCCGTGACGTCGAGGACCGGGCCCGCGACGCGCGCATCCTCGTCGACGACCTGACCCGCGAGCAGAAGCGGGCCGACGCCGACGTGGAACAGGTCAAGGCCCGCCGCAAGCGCGACCAGGACCGGATGGACCAGGGCCTCATCACCAACCCCAAGGACCTCGAGCGGATGCAGGGGGAGCTGGTCTCCCTGGACCGGCGGATCTCCAACCTCGAGGACATCGAGCTCGACGTCATGGAGCGGCTCGAGGAGGCCCAGCGGGAGCTGGACGGCCTCACCGGCCGGCTCGAGGAGCTGGACGCGAAGATGGCCGCCGCCACGACTGCCCGTGACGACGCCGCAGCCGACATCGACCAGGGGCTCGCCGACACGGCCGCGGAGCGCAAGCAGACCGCCTCCGGCCTGCCCGAGGACCTGCTGAGCCTCTACACCCGGCTGCGCGAGCAGAAGGGGGGCGTCGGTGCGGCGATGCTGCGCGCCAGGAGCTGCGGCGGGTGCAGCCTGCAGCTGAACGCCAGCGAGCTCGCCGAGATCGCCCGTACGCCGTCGGACGAGGTGCTGCGGTGTGAGGAGTGCAACCGGATCCTGGTCCGCACCTCCGAGTCGGGCGTCTGATGAGGCAGGCTCCCGCCGCCGTGGTCATCGAGGCCGACGGCGGCTCCCGCGGCAACCCCGGTGAGGCCGCCTACGGTGCGGTGCTCAAGGACGCCCGGACCGGTGAGGTGATCGCGGAGCGCGCCGAGCACATCGGCATCGCCACCAACAACGTCGCGGAGTACCGCGGCCTGATCGCGGGCCTGGAGCTCTACAACGAGCACACGCCCGACGCCGACCTCGAGGTCCGGATGGACTCCAAGCTCGTCGTCGAGCAGATGTCGGGGAACTGGAAGATCAAGCACCCGGACATGCGCCCACTGGCCATGGCCGCGAACCGCCTTGCACCCTTCGGCACCACCTGGACGTGGATCCCGCGGGAGCGCAACAAGCACGCCGACGCCCTTCTCAACCGGGCGCTCGACGCGGCGACCGGGAGGCCGGTGCGGACCACGCGCACCGGCGAGGTACCCGTCGAGGAGCAGCCCGTGGCACAGGCACGGATGGCGGGGTGGAGCAGGGACCTCGGCGCCCCGACCACGCTGATCCTCGTGCGCCACGGTGCCACCGACCACACCACGGACAAACGGTTCAGCGGCAGCGGCGGCCAGGACCCCAGGCTCAACGCCGACGGTCTCGCGCAGGCCCGTGCCGTCGCCGACTGGCTCGCTCCCCTCGCCGAGGAGATCGACGTCGTGCTGAGCTCGCCGCTGCAGCGCAGCGTGCAGACCGCCGAGGTCATCGCCCAGCGCCTCAACCATCCGGTCGAGGTGGAGGACGGGCTCGCCGAGGCGGCGTTCGGCACCTGGGAGGGACTGACCTTCCACGAGGTGCAGCAGGCACACCCCGACGACCTCGACGCATGGCTCGGCTCGCTCGACGTCGCACCCGGCGAGCACGGCGACTCCTTCAGGCAGATGGACCGCAAGGTCCGTCGCACCCGTGATCGGATCCTCACCGGCCACGCCGGCAAGGCCGTGCTCGCGGTCACCCACGTCACGCCGATCAAGCTGTTGGTCCGAATGGCGCTCGGGGCGCCGCTCGACGCGGTCTACCGAATGGAGCTGGCCCCGGCGTCGGTGACCGTGGTGTCGTGGTTCGAGGACGGTACGGCGTCGCTGCGGATGTTCAACGCCCGGCCCATGGAGTCGGCCTTCATCGGTCGCTGACCGGTGTGGGCCCGGCCTAGCATGGAAGGCGTCCGCTCATCCGAGGGAGCCGCCGTGGAGACACCGCGCAGACCACGCCTCGAACCGCGCCTGGTCTTCGTCGCCGTCATGCTGACGATCCCGTTGCTGTGGATCGTCGCGCAGACCGTGCTGATCCGTCCCGGGGACGCGTGCGAGGAGAACCCGGCGGGCGGCCTCGGGCAGCTCCTCGTGCCGGGCGTCGGCTGCGATCAGCCGGTGCCGCCGCGGCGGTGAGCGTGCTCAGAGGTCGGTGACGACCACGTCGAGCTGGGTGCCGTGCCTGCCGTCCGGTCCCGCTTCGACGTACCAGCCGAGGTCGCGCAGCTGCTCGGCGAAGCGACCGGGCGTGCCCGGGTTGCCACCGTCGCGCAGCAGGCTCCGGACGATCCGGCCCTTGGTCGCCTTGTTGAAGTGGGAGACCACCTTCCGGGTCCCGTCCACCTCGTGCAGCACCCGTGCGGTGACGACCCGGTCGGCGGTGTCGGCGCCGGGCCGCCAGAAGGACGCGTACGTCGATGAACGCAGGTCGACCACGAGCCCCCGGCCGGCCGCCTCGCGCACGGCCGCGTCGAGCCGGGAGGCCCAGAAGGACGCCGTCGGGCCGACGCCGGGCAGGGACACCGTGCCGGACAGCCGGTAGGCCGGGATCCGGTCACCCGGCCGGACCAGGCCGAACAGCGCCGAGGTGATCGCCACCCGGCTGGTGGCCCGGCGGCGCGCCGCGGCGTCCAGGGAGGCCAGGTCCAGCGCCTCGTAGAGCACGCCGGTGTAGACCTGGTCGGCGCGCGCGGTCGGGGCGGTCCTCAGCTCCGCGTTTCGCAGCACCTCCTCGGTCTGGGTCCGTCCCAGGCCGAGCACCTGTGCCGCCTTCTGCACGTCACCGTCCGCGCCCGTCGTACACAACGACACAAGGGCGTCGAGCACCTCGGCGCGCGGCTCGGCGAGCGTGGGGAAGCTGAGCCCGGCCGGGTCGAGCGGTTTGCCGCGGCGGGGAGCGGTCTTGCCCTCGGACGGTGGCAGCAGGATCAGCACGGCGGTCAGCCTATGCTGGCCGACGACGACCCCGAACGCAGGAGTGCAGCCGTGACCAGACAAGTCGTCCGCCTCCACGACGCCGCCGGCACCGAGCTGCGCAAGGGCGTCGAGGCGATCCGCGCGGAGCTGGGGGTCAGCCGCGACTTCCCCGTCGAGGTGCTGGCCGCCGCCGCGCAGGCGGCGCGCAACCCCCGGTTGCCGGAGCTGGACCGCACCGACCTGCCGCTGGTCACCCTCGACCCGGCCGACGCCCAGGACCTCGACCAGGCGATGCACGTCGAGCGCGACGGCGACGGCTACCTCGTGCACTACGCGATCGCGGACGTCGCCGCCTTCGTCAGCCCCGGCGACCCGGTCGACGTGGAGGCGCACCGGCGGGGTGAGACGTTGTACGGGGCCGACTCGAAGATCCCGCTGCACCCGGAGGTGCTCTCCGAGCACGCCGCCTCCCTGCTGCCCGACGAGGTCCGGCCGGCGTTGCTGTGGACGATCCGGGTGGACTCTTCGGGGGAGGGCACCGAGGCGCACGTGGAGCGGGCCCTGGTCCGCAGCCGGGCAAAGCTGGACTACGAGCGCGTGCAGGCGTCGATCGACGCCGGCACCGCGGACGAGATGTTCACCGTGCTGCGGGAGGTCGGGGAGCTCCGGCTGCACCGGGAGGCCGAGCGTGGCGGCATCTCGCTGCCGTTGCCGGACCAGGAGATCGAGATCGAGGGCGGCCGCTGGTCGCTGTCCTACCGCTGCCTGCACCCGGTCGAGGAGTGGAACGCCCAGATCTCGCTGCTGACCGGGATGGCCGCGGCGGACATGATGATCTACGCCCGCATCGGGCTGCTGCGGACGCTGCCGACGCCGGACCCGCGGGACGTCCAGCGGCTGCACCGGACGGCGAGGGCGCTGGGCATCCCGTGGCCGGCCGAGCAGCTCTACCCCGACTTCATCCGTGGCCTCGACCCGGCGAGGGCCGAGCACGCCGCCATGGTGGTCGCCAGCACGCGGCTGCTGCGGGGGTCGGCGTACGCCGGTTTCGCCGGCGCGCTTCCCGAGCAGGCCGAGCACTCCGCGCTGGCGTCGGAGTACGCCCACGTCACCGCGCCGCTGCGCCGGCTGGTCGACCGCTACGCCGCCGAGATCTGCGTGGCCCTGTCCGCGGACCGGGACGTGCCGGGTTGGGTGCTGGAGAGGCTCGACGAGCTCCCCGCCACCATGCAGGCGTCGGCCCAGCGGGCGCGGCAGTACGAGAGCGCGATCGTCAACCTGGTCGAGGCCGAGGTCCTGCGGGACGCGGTCGGGGAGACCTTCCCCGGCGTGGTCGTCGCCGTCGACGCCGACGAGCCGACCCGAGGGGACGCGATGGTGCGGCGGCCGGCGATCGAGGCGCCGGTCACCGGTGCCGAAGAGCTGCCGCTCGGCGCCGATGTCACGCTGCGGCTGACCGAGGCCGACCCGGCGCGGCGCAGCGTGCGCTTCGAGCTCGCCTGAGCGCTATCCTTGACCTGGATGAGCCGGCCGGGCGACCGCGGGGAGCGATCCTCGAGGAAGGTCCGGGCTCCACTGGGCAAGGTGGTGGGCAACACCCACCCGGGGCGACCCGCGGGACAGTGCCACAGAAAGCAGACCGCCGCTCGTGCCTGCGGGCACGGACGGTAAGGGTGAAACGGTGGTGTAAGAGACCACCAGCGTGCCGGGTGACCGGTGCGGCTAGGCAAACCCCACCTGGAGCAAGGTCAAGAGAGGGCGATGGCCGCAAGGTCATCGCCTGCGCGGACGATCGAGGGCGGCCCGCCCGAGTTCGCGGGTAGACCGCACGAGGCCGTCGGTGACGGCGGCCCTAGATGGATGGTCGCCGATCGTGTGCCGCGAGGTGCACGGGAACAGAACCCGGCCTACAGGCCGGCTCATCCTCCATACCCCTTCTGACCTGGGAAAACAGGTCAGAAGGGCTGTCCTAGTCCGCAGATAGTCCGCAAGACGCTTGGTCGCGGTCCGAACACCTCGAGTTCTCCGCGTGCCGCGGGTCGTCGGTCCCATGCGCCATGATGGAGTTGGCCACGTCCAGTGGAGAGGAGGCCGACCCGTGACTGTTCTTGAGACTGAAGCAGCCGTCGACAAGTTCGACGCGCCCCTCTACACCCAGGCGGAGGCCGCCCGATTCCTCGGGCAGTCCGCGTCGACGTTCCGCAACTGGGCTCGTGGCTATCGTTCGGTCATCCGGGGCAGAGTGGTCACCGGCGGTCCGGTGTTGACCGCGCTGGGAAAGCCCGGTCTTCGCGGACCCAGCATTCCCTTCATCGGGCTGGCTGAGGGCTACACGCTGGCCGCGGTCCGCGCGACCGGTGTGCCGTTGCAGCGGATCCGCCCTGCGCTGGAGCGCCTCGACCAGGAGATGGGTCTCAAGCACGCTCTCGCGTCGCAGAAGCTCTTCACCGACGGAGCCGAGGTGCTCTTCGACTACGCGGAGAAGACCGGTGGGGACGAAGGCGACGCGGTCCGTGAGTTGGTGGTCGTGCGCAATGACCAGCGTGTGTTCGCTGAGGTCGTGGCCGGCTACCTGCAGCGGATCGAGTTCGGCGCTGACGGCTTCGCAGCCGCGGTCCCGCTCCCGGGATTCAAGAAGGCCGAGCTTGTCGCCGATGTGCGCCGCTCCTTCGGCCAACCTGTGTTCCGGCACGGCGGCGCGCGCTTGGAGGATGCGATCGCGCTGTTCAAGGCCGAGCGCGACATCGACGTCGTCTCCGAGGAGTACGGCATCCCGCGCACTGAACTCGAGGACGTCCTCGCGGTCTTGGTGGACTGAACTGAGTTCTGATGGCTGGGCCGCACTTCTTCGTCGACCGCAGCCTCGGCCGTATCCGCGTACCGAATCTACTGCGCGAGGACGGCTGGTCCCTGGTCACGTTGGCCGAGCATTATGGAGTCCCTGCGGACGAAGCTGTCGTCGACGTGGACTGGCTGGAGCTGGCCGGACGGAACCGGTGGCCGGTGCTGATGAAGGACGAGAAGATCCGCTACCGGCCCGCCGAGCGCGCAGCAGTTAGGGCCCACGATGTCCGCGCCTTCTACCTCACGTCGGGCAACCTCACCAGCCAGCAGATGGCCGACTTGTTCATCGCCAATCGCGACGTCGTCTGGAGACTGGCGGCCGAGGCTGGCCCTGCGCTCTTCGCCGTCTCCCGCGATGCCGTACGTCAGATTGACCTGACCGACTGACCCGCCTCCATGATCGGTCGCCGCAGCGCTGAGTCGATCGCCTCGCGGGTGCGGTCGTCGGAGTCGGGCCACAGGTGGCTATAGGTGTCGAGGGTCTCCGCGGCTGAGGCGTGACCGAGGCGAGCTTGGACTGTCTTCACGGATTCGCCGAACCGGATCAGGAGGGACGCGTAGTAGTGCTGAAGGGCGTGCATGCCGGTGCCCGTGCCGGCGTTCAGACCTGCCGCAACGGCCGCGGGACGCCAGACGTGCCCGAAGGCCGACCGATGGATCGGCGCACCGTCGAGGGTGAAGACCAGGCCGTCGTCGGCGACCTGATGACGGGCCAGGTGCTCATTGAGCGCGTCGACGACGACTGCCGGCAGCGGGATCGTCCTGTAGCTCGCACTGGTCTTCAGCGGCCCGAACTCCAGACGTCCGCCGATGCGTGTCAGCAGTTGTCGGTCGACCACGACGACTGGGTTGGTGCCAAGCAGTCGGAGCTTGTCGCGGGTCAACCCGAACACCTCGCCCTGGCGCATCCCAGTCCCCGCGGTGAACGTCACGATCGCACGGAGCTCGACCGGCAAGTTGTCGCGCAGCGTCTCGACCTGCGCCGTCGTCAACGGTGTGATCCGACGCTTCTCCACCTTTGGCAGCCGGGTTCACTCACACGGGTTGGCCATGAGTTTTCGGTCGCGGATTGCGGAACGGAAGATCGATGACAGCACCGCGTGCACGACCTGGATCGTCGACGGCGCGAGCGCACGTCGGCCCGCCGCCTTGTCGTGGATGCCGAGCAGCTTGACCCACGACTGGACTTCCGAGGGCAGGATTGAGGAGATCGGTCGTGACCCAAAGGTGGGGTAGACGTGACGGCGCAGCATCGTCTCGATGTGAGCCGCCGATGTCGGCCGATGCACTTGGGCGGAACGCCAGCCCTCGGCGTACTCCTGAAGGGTGATACGACCCGCCCTGGGGTCGACGTACTGGCCGGTGACGATCGAGGCGGTCACCTCGTCGATCCAGCGTTGGGCGTCGAGTTTGCGGGCGAAGTGGCGCGAGTGCTCGCGGCCCGCTTCGTCCCGGTAGCGGGCGCGCCAACGGCCGTCGGGCCGTTTGGCGATGTTGGCCATGATGACCTCCGGTGTCAGTGAATTGCGGGCCGGGCTGCGCGACGCTGTTCGCGGATGAAGCGGCGCACGTCCCCGACGGTGGTGACGAGGTGGCGTCCGATCTTGAAGAACTCAGGACCGGTTCCGAGCTGGCGCCACCAGCGCAGGGTGTTGACGGGGACCTTCAGGATCTCAGCGACTTCGGACAGCGGCAGCAGCTCTTCGGCGTCGCGTTCGGGGAAGGGGATGTGGGTGGTGGTCATCGATGGCCTCCTGGTGCCGGTGTGCGCTTCGTTGCTCTTGGAGCGCTGTAGGTGGTGCGAATGGACTCTCGTGGACAGCCGTTCATGGCTGCCACCAGGTAGGTGAGCAGGCTCTCCCGGATCGGGTGGTGTTTGATGTCCGATCGGCGATAATTGCGGTATAGACCGACCGACGATCATCGAGCTGGCGCGGCGGTCGAGCGGCCTGACGCAGGCCGAGCTCGCCCGGCGGGCTGGCACGTCCCAGTCGACGTTGTCTGCCTACGAACGGCGACGGAAGGCGCCGTCCCTAGGGGTGACCGAGCGGCTGTTGCGGGCGGCGGGATGCGACCTGGGGGTCGTGCCTTGGGTCGAGTTCTCCGACCACTTCGCTCAGAACGTGGGCACCTTCTACGTCCCGGACCGGCTGTGGCGGGTGGAGGTGCCGTTGTGCTTCGCCAAGGTCGCCATGCCGGATTTGATGAAGCAGACGCCGCAGGGCCTGTGGGATCTGGCCGATCGCGCCGACCGTCGGCGGCTCTACGAAATGCTCCTCGTCCTCGGCACTCCGGAGCAGATGGTGAGGTGGGTCGACGGCGCCCTGCTGGTCGACCTCTGGAGCGAGCTGGAGATCCCGCGGCCGGTGCGCAGGGTGTGGGAGCCGGTCGTCCGAGCCGGCGCCGACGGACCGACCGAAAGCGCCGCCGACTGAACCATCCGAGCACCACCCGCTTTTCAGAACCCGATGCCGCGGCTTGGCGCCGGGGCAGCCGGACGGTTGACGACGTCGTGCTCGCGCCGACGGACGGGGGAGGGCGTGCGGCGGCGGCGAGCCGGCGCCGTGGGGCCGTAGCGGTCGATGTCCTCGGCCGCGCGAAGGGCGGCGTGGGTGGGGCCGAGGTCGGCGCCGTCCCGGGCGAAGACGTCGACCCACTGGCGGCGGGCGTCGTCGATGGATTCGGCGACCAGGTGGGCGGTGTTGCGGTCGCGGCCGCGGGTCATCGCGACGTAGGCCGACGAGGCGCCGGTGTGCTCGCCCACGAGCACGTGACAGCTCGTGACGGTCTCGCCCTGGGCGCCGTACGTGGTGGTGGCGTAGGCGAGCTCGACCCACTGCCGCACGTACGCGGCGAGTAGTCGCCGGGAGCCCGCCGGCCCGGTGACGGCGAGGTCACCGTCCGGGGTGCACCCGGTGACGGTCCAGGTCTCGCGGTTCGCGACGTCCAGAGTGGGGTCGTTGCGGCGGGTGGCGATCCTGTCGCCGACCCCGATCCGCTCGCCGGCTTCGGTGACGACGCCGTCGGTGGCATCCCCGGTGACGACCCGTACCTGGTGGACGAGCCCGTTGATGGCGGCGACCTGCTCGCGGGTGTCGGCGACGACCAGCGGCGCGCCCGGCATCGACGCCTTCGCCGCGAGCACGTTGGTCCGCTCGACCTCGGAGGCTGTGGATGACGACCTGGCCGCGGGCGAGGAGCTCATCGAACACCTCACCAGGTGCCTCACCACGCCGCATCCGCAGGGACAGGGTGGCGTAGCCGGGGTCGGTGAACCGGCGGACACCTTCCAGGCACACGCACGAGTCGGGTGCGTACCGGGCGGCGAGGTCGAGCACCCCGCCCCGGCCGACGGCGGGGAGCTGGTGCCGGTCACCGACCAGCGCAACCCGGGCGCCCGGGTTTCCGTCGGCGAGCTCGAACAGCGCGCGGGCGGTGTCCTGATCGAGCATCCCGGCCTCGTCGACCACCAGAGTGTCCCCCGTACCACCCGGGCGGCGTCGACGGGCTCCGCCGCGACCCGGGCCCAGTGCCCGTCGTCGTTCCAGCGGTAGCCGTGCTGGTGCAGCAGCCACGCCACCGACTGTGCGCCGGCGCCGACCTGACGTGTGGCGACCTGGGCGGCCTTGCGGGTCGGGGTCACCACCAGCATCCGGCGTCCGGTCGTGGCCAGCACCCGCCGGGTGGCGGCGAGGGTGGCGGTCTTGCCGGCGCCGGCGGCACCCTCGACGACGGTGAGCGGTCCGTGCCCGGCCAGCAGCGCCACGGCCGCGCGCTGTTCGGTGTCCAGGCCGCCAACGGCCCCGCCCAGATGGCGTGGTGGTGCGACCGACCGCGAACCCGGTGCCGTCATCCGTGCGACCAGCTCCCGCTCGACGGCGAGCACGCGTGGTGAGGTGAGCGCCCGGACGTGTTCGGGCACATCGGGGCGGTCCAGCAGCGGCACCGAGGCCGCGATGATGCGGGCGGTGAGGTCCTCGGCCAGCTCCAGCCGCACGGCGGCGTCCACGACCACCCCCGCGGCCGCGATGAGCCGTTCGGCCTCACCCCGGGCATCGGCGGTGTTCCAGGCCGACCGTCGCGCCCCCAGTCGGGTGAGCGCGGTCGCCGCCAGGGCGTCGCGGTCCAGGGTGCCGGTCCGCACCGTGGTCAACGGCGCCGGCGTGGTCGGTGGGGTGAAGCCGAGCTCGGTCAGCTCCTGCACCCACCGCTGCGTGAGCTCGGCGCCGGAGGAGGGCACGACCTTGTCGGGTCGGGCGTCGGCCCACGCCCGCCGGTCCCAGGCTCGGCGCAGTGATGGTCCGGGCTCCTCGCCGGGATGCTCGGCGCGCCACTCGGCCTCGTAGCGGTTGATGTGCTGCTCGATCTGCCTTGCCCGTGCGCTGAACGCGCCGGCGTACCGGGCCAGCTCGGTCACCTCGCCGGTGTCGGGGTCCAGGGTGTAGCCGTGCACCGCGAGCGCGGCGCGGAAGATCGGGTCGGTGATCACCGCGGCGTGTCCGATGCCGTTGATCGCCTCCAGGCTGTCGCGCACCCCGACGGTGTGCAGCCCCCGCCAGCCTCCGGCCGCGCGGACGCGGGCGTTGATCTGGAGGTGGAGGTGGCGGTGCGGGTCACCGGCGCGGGAGGTGTGATGCCGGATGACCGCGGCCTCGATCTCCTCGACCGGGACCTGCACCTGCCGCCCGCGTGGCCCGACCCGGGTGGTCGCGTGTCCGCCGAGCCAGCCGATGATCTGCTCCGCTGCCCGGTCCTGCGCGGCGTCGTAGGCCGCGGCGAGCTGCGGGTGCACCGCGGCGGCGAGCGACCAGGTCTTCGGGCCGTTCACAGTGACCTCGACGAACCGGACCGCCTGCTCGTCGGTGCGCAGTCGCCCCTTCGCGGCCCCGGTGTCGACGTGGTAGCCGGCGACCCACTGCTCGTAGGCCGGCCCGTCCATCCGCGCTTCCGCGCGGACACCGGCCGGGGTGGCGACGAAGCGGGTGGCCAGCCCGCTGCCCTCGGTCAGGTAGTAGTCATCGGCACGGGACTGGTCGGACTCGACATAGCTGCGCGCGGCGGCCGCGTTGCCGCGGTAGATCTTCATCCCACCATGCACGCCGAGGATCACCGTCCCCTCGAGAACAGTCAACAACCGCCAACCCGCTGGTCATACGCCGTTTCCGCGGACCTTCGTCACTGAAATGCGTAGCATGCGTGCCGCTGCCTTGGAGGGGCTGGAGGGCTGATCAGGTAAGGGAATCGGTGAGTCGCGACGGTTCGTCGAGAACCGTCAGCACGGTCGGGACGGGGCGACGGGGATAGTGGGAGCGGGAAGCAGTGGAGGAAGCAGCCCAGGCGGCCGTCTCTCCAGGCTGATCAGCAGTATGCGCCAACTGGAGTCGGCGCCGGCACCAACGACCGGATCTGCCGAGATCCGGACGTTCGGCAACGCGAGCACCACGCCGGCCCCGCCGGAGCGGGCGGGGAGATCCTAGTCCGCGGCGATCCGGGCTTCGGCAAGGGCGCCGTGGTCGGTGCCTGCCTGAAGGCAGGTGCGCGGTTCTCGGTCGTACTGCCCAAGAACTCCGCCGTCCTGCGGGCGATCGGGAGCATCGATGAGGAGGCCTGGACGCCGGTGCACTACCCCGGCGCGGTGGCTGATCCCGAGACCGGAGCATTGATCTCTGATGCCGAAGTCGCCGAGGTTGCCTTTACCGCGTTCGGCTCCACCAAGCGCCCGGTCACCGCCCGGCTGGTGGTGCGTCGGGTCCGTGACCAGAACAAGCTCGATGAGCTCTTCCCGGTCTGGCGCTACCACCCGTTCTTCACCAACAGTCTCGAGTCGACCACCGAGGCGGACCTGACCCACCGGCGCCACGCGGTCATCGAGACCATCTTCGATGACCTGATCGACGGCCCCCTGGACACCTGCCCTCCGGACGATTCCCTTCGCACCATGCGTGGGCGATCTGCGCGGCGATGACCCACAACCTGCTCCGCGCGGCCGAGACTCTCGACCCCTCCAGGCCAGCGGTCGCGCGCGGCGCGACGCTGCGCCGTCAGATCATCCACGTCCCGGCACGACTGGCCCGGCCACAGCGACGGGCGAAACTGCACCTGCCCGAGCACTGGCCCTGGGCCACCAAGTGGATGGCGATCTGGACCGGAGTCTTCGCCCAGGCGAAAGCGCCCCCGGCAACTGCCTGAGTCCCGTCCACGGCCGCGAAGGCACGACCCGAGGAACCCACAGCGGAAAGGCTGGGCAGACCAGCGGCTTCCTCACGCCCGCACGTCCCCGATCTCACCAAGACCACGACCAGGCGTACCAAGCCGGCCAATCCTCGGATTCAGCTAAGATCGCCCGCACGGCCGCCGGCGGGCACCAGCGGCAGACGGCTCTGAGTTGGCGCGTGCCGTCCGAAAGGTCACCGATCTTCGTTCCGGCCGGGCCAGGCGGCGCGGGCTCCTGTTGCTCGGCGCCGTGGCGGCCGATCACAGGTGTTTTCCAAGTCTGTCGTTCACATCGTGATCACCATGCGTCACACTGTTTAGACCGCTGTTTCTGCAGGGATCGCGCGTTGGGGCGGTCGCGTTTCTTAGTGACGGAGAGGACTCCCGATGGGTGAACCGAGAATCGAGATCGTCACCGAACTCCCGTCTGGTATCGGACGATCCATCGCGGAGCGCGAACGGCTCACGGAGCAAATCGAGCGCCGCGCGGACGACATCCGGGCCGCAATCCGTGCAGCAACTGAGATCGTTGCAGATGCAGCACCGGCACCGAATGGGCCATTTCAACTCTCGACCATCGAAGTGACATTCGGCATCACCCTTACGGCAGAAGCAGGCGTCATCGTCTCCAAGGCATCGGCCGAGGCGTCACTCGAGGTCACCATCTCGATCGAGCGAGAGTCAGCTTGATGGTCGAAGCAGCCCCCTACTGTGCCGAGATCACGACTCCAACCGGCGCCCGTCGTGCCGGAGTGATGTTCACTCGTGCGTACCTCGTCACCGCCGCGCACTGCGTGAAAGGCATTGACGTAGGCGCCGATGTTTCGGCGAGGCTAGGAGATGAGCCCGAACCCGTCAGTGCAACGCTCTTGGAAGTCCGACCACGGCAGGATCTCGCGCTCCTCAGCATCGCGGGCAAGGTGGCTCCGAGCAGCGCCGCGGTCGTTACCACCTGCCGAGCGAACGACTTCTGGTGGGACCCGTACCGGCCACTTGGGTCCGATGGTCACCTCAAGGGGGCCGTTGCGGTCGCCGACGTCGACTATGACACTAAGGGGGGTGGACGCGTCCCAGCGCTTCAGCTGACGCAGGAGTTCAGCCTCGGCGACTACTCAGGCTATTCGGGCAGTCCGATTGCGAAGGGCGTTCCGGACGGGTCCGAGGGCATCGTCGGCCTCCTTATCGAGCAACTCCCTAATCGTGCTGACGTGAACCAAGCGACCACGGCACTGTTCGCGGTCCGAATGAGCTTCGTGGTAGGGCAGTTCTACGAGTTGTCCAACGACCGCCTGATGCGCGACCTCATCCCCCAGTTGGGGCATGGGGACATGTCCAGCTTCGCCCAGCTAACACTCGAGCAGGTACGCGAGATGTCGGAAAGGAGTGCTGCTTATACCAGCAGGCACGCTGACGACGACGCTGCGCTCCGCAAACTGCACGACCTGCAACTCGCCTTCGACCGGGACCTCCGGTGGCTTACCGCGAGCGAGGGCTAGGCTGGCCGTGCAGATGGGCACCGAACTCCGGACCTACAGCCAGGCTGAGGTAACCATCACGGACGGCGGACTCCGTCGCTCGGCAATGTTGCACGCTCACCGAAGCATCGAGGCACGCCGCCGGACTGCGGAACGCATCGCGGCCGACGCCGTCAACGAGTTCGCCAAGCGGCCCGGAGAAGGTCTTGACGAGACACGCTCGCTCTGGCGGGCCGCCGCGGCTACTTTCCAGCTGGCGCTGCTTGACGACGACTTCCCTCGAGCGACAAACGCACTTCATGTCATGGAGGTCGCTGGCCAGAAGATCGCCGGCTTCAAGGGCGGCACTGACCGTGAGGTCCTGAAACAACGCCACGTCATGTCGCTCGTCTGGTTTCAAGCGTCTCTGCTTGGCATAGACGAACTCGCACCAGGGCCTGCCATTAGGCACATTCGCGATGTTGCCCAGGCCCTCCTCAGGACGCTCGGCACCACCGACGAGTACACCATCGCGGCCTACCGCAATCTCGGTCTGGCACTAGCTGAGTTTGCCGAGCGACAGCCAGACGGAGAAGAGCACTGGCGCGAGGCTCTGCGCGTCCTGCGCGACGCCAACGAGTGGGCGGTGCGCACGCTCCCCGTGGGCAGCCAGTCGGCGCTCGAGGTCGCGCGTGCCTATGTGTCTGTGGCGCTCGTGAAGACGCGACAACCGAATCAAGGTGACTTGGAAGAAGCAGGCTCACTACTTCTTCGGCTTCACGCAGAAGCGCCGTTGTGGGCTGCTGACGAGAACTTGACTACCTTACTTGCGGGCCAAATGCAGGAGGCCGAGCGACGGCTTCGCGAGATCCGACGCGACGAATCTCGGCAACCTGCGGGCGATCCGTATGCAGTCGGTGATCTCGCCGACCGCCTTCAACTCGCGGTGCGAGGCTCGAGTGAGCAGCGACACGTTGCGGTCAACGACATCGGTTCGGAGGAGGACTTCCTCGCCGCTATCGACGAGACCATCAAGTACTTCGACGACGGGGACATCGTCGAGGGCACCATCGTGAAGGTCGACCGTGACGAGGTCCTGCTCGACATCGGTTACAAGACCGAGGGTGTCATCCCGAGCCGCGAGCTCTCCATCAAGCACGATGTCGACCCCTCCGAGGTGGTCGCGGTCGGTGACCAGGTCGAGGCCCTGGTCCTGCAGAAGGAGGACAAGGAGGGTCGACTGATCCTGTCCAAGAAGCGCGCCCAGTACGAGCGCGCCTGGGGCACGATCGAGAAGGTCAAGGAGGAGGACGGCGTCGTCACCGGCACGGTCATCGAGGTCGTCAAGGGTGGTCTCATCCTGGACATCGGCCTGCGTGGCTTCCTCCCCGCCTCCCTCGTCGAGATGCGTCGCGTCCGTGACCTCCAGCCGTACGTCGGCAAGGAGCTCGAGGCGAAGATCATCGAGCTGGACAAGAACCGCAGCAACGTGGTCCTGTCCCGTCGGGCGTGGCTGGAGCAGACCCAGAGCGAGGTCCGTCAGGGCTTCCTCACTCAGCTGCAGAAGGGCCAGATCCGCAAGGGTGTCGTCTCCTCGATCGTCAACTTCGGTGCGTTCGTGGACCTCGGCGGCGTCGACGGCCTGGTGCACGTCTCGGAGCTGTCGTGGAAGCACATCGACCACCCGAGCGAGGTCGTCACCGTCGGTGACGAGGTCACCGTCGAGGTGCTCGACGTGGACATGGACCGCGAGCGTGTCTCCCTGTCGCTGAAGGCGACCCAGGAGGACCCGTGGCAGCACTTCGCCCGGACCCACCAGATCGGTCAGATCGTCCCGGGCAAGGTCACCAAGCTGGTGCCGTTCGGTGCGTTCGTCAGGGTCGAGGAGGGTATCGAGGGCCTGGTGCACATCTCCGAGCTTGCCGAGCGTCACGTGGAGATCCCCGAGCAGGTCGTCCAGGTCAACGACGACGTCATGGTCAAGATCATCGACATCGACCTCGAGCGTCGCCGGATCTCGCTGTCGCTGAAGCAGGCCAACGAGACCGCCACCGCCTCGGAGGTCGAGGAGTTCGACCCGACGCTCTACGGCATGTCGGCCACCTACGACGAGCAGGGCAATTACATCTACCCCGAGGGGTTCGACCCGGAGACCGGTGAGTGGCTCGAGGGCTTCGAGGAGCAGCGTGCCGAGTGGGAAGAGCAGTACGCCCGCGCGCACGCCCGTTGGGAGGCCCACGTCAAGCAGCAGGCCGAGGCCAAGAAGGCCGAGGCGGAGGCGGGCGAGGCCACCTCGTACTCCAGCGGCGGTTCAGCCGAGGCCGAGGCATCGACCGGCGGCGCGCTGGCGTCCGACGAGGCGCTCCAGGCACTTCGCGAGAAACTCACTAGCGACTAGATGTGGAGTCACGCCAGGTTGTCGTCGTCGCAACTCGCACGCATCCCTGCATGACTCCGGCGCTCGGGGTCGGTCGGGGGACCGCAACATCATCGGAGCAGTCGTCTTTGGCGTTATCACCGCGAGCCTGGTCTGGTTCGCGGTTCGACCCGCACCTGCTCCGAGCACCGAAGTCCATCCGCTACCAGGAACCGTGACCATCGC
This sequence comes from uncultured Actinomycetota bacterium, assembly GCA_963747975.1. Lineage (GTDB taxonomy): Bacteria > Actinomycetota > Actinomycetes > Propionibacteriales > Nocardioidaceae > Nocardioides_C. Next base: position 114,282 of record CAVVHI010000003.1, on the reverse strand, counting down.
GGCGATGTTCACTCTGATGGCCCTCTTCTCCCTCGCTGTGGCCACCGGCGCGCGGGACCCGAAGGGTCGTCGCCTCGGAGTGGTGGCTGCAAGTGTGGTTGCGCCAAGCGGCCTGGCGTGCCGGTGGATGGTCTATCGACAATGGCGACGCGGATGGCAATGGTCGGCGACCGTTACACGCGGGGAGCTCATGGCCGCGAGCAAGCCTCCTGAGCTAATGTCGCCGCCGGCCTTCAATAGTGAATGAAGCACTGGTCGGTGGACGGTAGTTGCGCGATGCCGGCTTCACGCCGTCCGCATCTAGCCGCGGAGAGGGAAGGGCGATCGTGCCGATGTGCGCGCCATGGCCCATGCTTCCTCCATGGAGTACGACCGACTCTGGGAGCGCCTCTTCGAGTACGTGAACGAATGGGCGAGCGCACGGGAAGTGCCCGGTGGCATCGAGGTCACCTTCAGGACCGCACAGGGCGTGACCCGCACCGTCGAGGTCGTGGTGACCTCAGCCGAGTGGGACGACCATCAGCACCATCTACGGGGCCGGCGACCCTCGCGCCACGCCGTTCAAGGAAAAGGTCCTCGCCACGCCTGACACGGCTCGCTACTTGGTCTACGACGGCACCTACGACTGGCAACCCTCCGAGGCACGCGAGTTGCCAGGAGACGACTTCAACCCTGGGCCGGGCGAGTGGGTCATACAGGATACCGAGGGCAATGTCATCGACCGCTTCGGGGACTTCGACGGGGGCTGACGATCTTCGGGACGCCCTCATCTGCCGCAGATAGCGCGGTCGTGCCGAGATCCGGACCTTGCGCTCACACGAAAGCAGCCTGGTCCCCGGGCGGCCAAAGCCGTCCCCACGCCCTCGGCTGGGCCGATACTCATGGCATGCCTGACTACGACCGTCTCTGGGAGCGGCTGCTGGAGTTCCTGAACACCTGGGCAACGGCCACCGAGATCGGGCCGGGTCGGGTGCGCGTCGATTTCGAGAAGCCGCCCGGCTGGAAACGCGTCGTCCACATCCTGATGACCGCCGACGACTGGGACGACACCGTGACGGTCATGTGGGGGTCATTCGACGACGCGGCCAGGGAAGTCAGGGCGCGCGTCTACGGGCTGCAACCCAACGAGCCGTTCCTGGTCTACGGCCAGTACGAGCTTGTGCCCTCGGCGACTGAGCACCTACCGGTCGATCCTGACATCGAGCGACTCCAGCAACTGGCACGCCAGCATCCGGAGGGAATCGGCAAGTGGGTCGTTCTCGATAGGGACGGGAACGTTGTTGACGAGTTTCGCCAGGATCGGGGTTGACCGCGCCGGGCTCGCGCGGCGCGGTGGAACCGCACCGCACTGCGCTCATTTGCCGCCACACTGCGTGCGCTGCGGCCATCCGGACATGCCGCGATCCGCGCTTGGAGTCCATGACTATGCGCGTCGCCGGAGCCACACCACGCACCGAGCGACACCTCCCGGGTTTGCCGCGGGCCGCGATGTTCCGGCGGCGCGCTGTGGCAGATTTCCCCCCATGAGTGCCAGCGACCATGAAGTCCTAAGGGGCAAGACCTTCAACAGCAGGAGTCTGCGGGGATCGCGGTTCGTGAGCTGCGACCTGGGAGACGTCGTCGTACGCGGAAGCGATGTCGCCGGAATGGAGATCGACTCCCCCTGGCTGCTGGAGGGCGACAAAAGCCTCCTGGTCAACGGTGTCAACGTCGTGCCCTTGGTCGACGCCGAGCTGAACCGGCGCTTCCCGGGGCGGGAGCTGCGCACGGCCGAGGACCCCGAGGGCCTGCGCGCCGCATGGGCCGCACTCGAACGGACCTGGGTGGCGACCCTCGACCGCGCCACCGCGATGCCCGCCGGCACCATCGACGCCTCCGTCGAGGGCGAGTGGTCGTTCGCCGAGACGCTTCGCCACCTCGTGATGGCAACCGACACCTGGCTCGGCAAGGGCATCCTCGGACAAGCGCAGCCGTACCACCCTGCGGGCCTGCCCAACGACGACAACGACAGCGACGCGTACGACGACGGCGTCTTCTCCGCCCCGGCGCCCTCGTTCGCGGAGGTCGTGGAGGCACGCGGCGACCGGCAGACGATGGTGCGCAAGTTCTTGGCCGGCGTCACTCCGGAGGTCCTTTCGCAGCCTCGAAACAATCCCCACGCCCCGGACTACGAGGAGACGGTCCTGTCGTGCCTTCGCACGATCCTGGAGGAGGAATGGGAGCACCACCGTTATGCCGTGCGCGACCTGGACGCGATCTCCACAGCAAGATCGGCAGACGAGTAGCGCCCCCGCCATCACCCGCATGTGCGCGGATCTGCCGCGTTGAGGGAGGTCCGCAACTGACCCGGAACCGGTCCTGAAGTGACGGGCGCCGCCGTTGGCGAAGGCGATCCGTGAGGCCGCAAGTGGACTGCGGCATCGAGACCGACCCCGGCGACGGCCAGGTGCTGATGCCCGGCCGGTCAGCGGTGCTAGTCGTTGGCTTGGTGCTCGCGCACGGTCTCGGTGCCGAACTCGACCCGGGCGGTCTGCCCGGTCAGCTGGGTGCCGCGCCGCCAGCCGTGGGAGTAGGTCACCTCGACGCCCCGGACGACGACTCTGCCCGGCTCGTCGGAGCGGACCCGGAGCAGCAATTGATCGTCCCGGGTCATCCGCGCGCCCTCAGCCGGCTCGCGATCCGCGCAGTGGCGGGTCAAGTCCCTGTCTCGGCCGGCGCCTAGTCCGGTGCTCTTCGGCCCGTAGTGGCACACGAGCACGTCGACCGTGGCGTTCCCGCTGAAGAGCTGCGGCTCGACGGCGTGGATGGTGAGCTCGGGAGGGTCTAGGTCCCGGCGCGGGTTCCCCATGTCCAGCAGCGCTGTGGTGCCTACCTGGCTGTACATGCCGATGACGTTCCCCTGGTCGTGGAACGCGCGGGGGCTCCTCCACTGCCAGACCAGCACCAGCATGCCCACGACCACCACGACCAGCACGACGGTCCCGCGGCGGGCGGACCAGCGCTGGCGGCTCGAGCCGCCCGAGGTGCTACTCGCCGTTGTGGTCGTCGTCATGCGGGCACCTTAGGGCACAGCGAGAGGCACATCGCGGCACCGCCACCGGCTGACGCGCACGCATCTGCCGCGAACAGTGACGCCGGGACGTTCAAGTGGCTCCGTCGTCGGCGTGGACGGAAGGAGTCTTTCGCTGCCGGTGTTGCGGTGCCTCAGGGTTCGGACATCACCACATTCACGGCGACGACTTGTGACACATCGTTGACGAATAGTTGGACGGCGAAGTACGAGCTGCAGTCCTGATCTTCTGCGGGCGTCAAGGTGACCGTTTTATACGCGCGAAGGGAGTCTGGGGGATCGCTCGGATGTGCACAGGGGTGTGACGGTTCGCTCCCGATGAAGGCGATGGTTCCGCGGTGCTCAGCGAGCGGGGTAAGTGCCGAGACGGGGCATACCCGTCCCGCGTAGCTTCCCCCGTCCGGGCACGCCTGCCACGAGTCGCGCTGCGACTGGTCCTCGGAGCTGATCGTCTTGACGAGCACGCCGCCGATGTACATGTCGACCGGTGCGTCTGCCGGGATGCCGTCGAGCCGACCTCTTGCAAACTTCAGGAATCTCTCTGCCACTCCCTCCAGGTCTACCGAGCCCGACAGCAAGTTGATGTAGACGGCGTCGCCCGGTGCGACAACCGCGCCCGCGGAAGGCTGCTGATGCTTGACCACCCCTCCGGGTCCCCTGATGTCCGCAACAAGGCAGGCATCGCGAAGCACCGATTTCGCGCGCTTGATCGGCAAGCCTTCTAGCGCCGGCACGCGAATCCGGCCGCTGCATGAGATGCCATTTTCCGAGGCAGTGTTGGTCGTGGGCGATGTGGCAGGCGATGGCGGCGCCGTCGTGGGCGCAACCTCGCCGCTCGGACCAACCGGTGAGGAACCGAAGAGTGGCAGGGATGCTGCGCCGAGAACGATCGCGCACACGGCCGCCGCTGCCAGCACGACCTGGGCGGTTCGCCGCTGGAAGTGCTCCTTCCTCGCCTTGCGCACCAGGGCGTCGTCGGAGATACCCCCATGTCGGGGCAAGTCGTCGCCGACGGCGTGGAAAAGTGTGCGGGCCTCATCGTCGGTGAGCATCATCGACTCCCTTTGCGTTCAGGCCGGCGATCAATGGATCGGCCGAGAGTTGTGCCAGACCGCGCGAGAGCCTGCTCTTCACCGTGCCAGCAGGCGCATTGGTCGCTTCGGCGATCTGTTTCTCACTGAGGTCGGCGAAGTAGCGAAGGACCAGGGTGATTCGTCGGTCTTCCGGCAACGCGTTGAGCGCCGCGAAGAGGACCACGCGTGACGCCACGGCATCGCTTGGGTCCTCGATGGCCTCGTGCTGCCGTGGCTCACCCACGGGCAGGTCGCGGCGCGAAGCTAGTCGGTGATTGTCCGAGAGACAGTTGAGGAGGACCCGGTATACGTACGCGTCGGGGTCAGCAGCGGCGGCGACCTTCTCCCAGTACCGATAACACCGGATCAGGGCAGTCTGGACAACGTCTTCAGCCTCCGACGGACCGCAGCCGAACAGGACGGCCGAGCGAACCAGCGCGGCACGGCGAGCGGCAACGTACTCGCTGTAGTCAGCGTCGCGTCGCACGATTCCCCCTCGTCGATCCAAGTTGGCTCTACTCCAGTAGACCGTGGCGCAGGCGCATTTGGTTCCCGACAAGCGCACGACACGGCGGCTTTCGACGCAGTCTGGCGGACGGGCCAGGCTACGGCCGCACAGCCACGCGCGTCCCGTGGACCGCTCTCAGCCGTGCGCGGGAGCGCGCGCGGATCTGCCGCTGTCAGCTCGGTCGTGCCGAGATCCGCGCGATCTAGCGCACTGACATCACCGACCCCGCGCTTTCAACAACGGCGGCGGGTTGGGACACGTTGGCCGCGCCGAGTGCCTGGACACTTGTGAACGTGCCGGGCAGGCTGTCTACCGATGACCTACTCGATCGTGGCCCGCTGTCATGAGACCGGGATGCTCGGGCTCGGCATCGCCACTGCATTACCCTCCGTCGGGCGGCTGGCTCGCTACGTCGAGCCGGGCTGCGGCGTGGTCGCGACGCAGTCGGCGACACTGATGGCGCACGGTTCGCGGGTACTTGCCGGTTTGCGTGAAGGGCGATCGGCGGAGCAGGCGCTGGCGGAGTCCCTCGCGGCCGACGAACTGGCTGCTGTGCGTCAGGTCGCTGTCGTGTCGGCGTCCGGTGAGGTGGCCGTCCACACCGGGGCCGGATGCATCGCAGTTGCGGGGCACGTCGCCGGCGACGGGTTCTGCGTGCAGGCCAACATGATGGCTGCGCCCGGGGTGCCGGAAGCGATGGCGGCAGCCTTCGCGGACGCGCGAGGACGCCTGTCCGAGCGGCTGGTGGTAGCGCTCGAAGCAGCGGAATCGTGCGGTGGCGACGTTCGCGGTCGGCAGTCGGCCGCGCTCATGGTTGCTCGTCCCGAGGCCACAGGGGACCCTCTGGCTGACGTTGTCGCGGACGTTCGAGTGGATGACAGCCCCGAGCCGTTGCCCGAACTGCAGGGGGGCGCGGCGGTCATCGGCACGGTCGAACTTCACCATCAGCGGCATGTGCGTGCGTTGGTCTAGCCTCGGTTCGTGTCCGTCTCACTGAAGTACGCCGTGGTCGAGCGTGAGCGTCGGTTCCTTCTGGCGAGTCTGCCCGAGGGTGTTGTCAGCACCAAGGAGATCGTTGACCGGTACGTGTTAGGGACGCGTCTGCGACTCCGCCAAGTTCGTGAGGACAACGGCACTGTCGTACGCAAGTTCTCGCATAAGGTTCGCCTCAGCGACGGGCCCGCGGAGGTCGCCTGTACCAACTTCTACCTGGACGAGCAGGGATGGAATGCTCTCGGGGTTCTGCCCGCAAGGGTGCTTCGCAAGAGGCGCCACATGCTGCATCGCGACGGAATGGTTGTCGCGGTCGATGAGCACGAGGACGGCACACTCATCGCAGAGATCGATGACCGCGACCAACCCTCGCAGTTCGTTCCCGGATGGCTCGACGTCATCGAGGACGTGAGCGGTGAAGAACGGTGGACGGGGGCATCGCTCGCACGCTGAACGGGCGCTGCCGTCGGCAGCTCAGGCGTTTCACTGTCGGCGGCAGATCCGGACGTTCCCGAGGCGTTACGCGGGGCGCTGTAGTTCGTGCTCGACTGCGCGGCGGATCCACGACGAGACTGAGCGGTCGTCCTCGCCGGCTCGTCGCCGGATCTCCTCGAGGAGCTCGGGAGGGAACCGAACGGGGATCGGGGCGGTGAGTCGGGCACTGCGCCTACGTGGCGAGCCTTGGGGCTTCTGGTTCTCGGGCTGGGCGTAGAAGTCGTACTCCTCGTCGGGAGTCATGGTGTTGTCGGTCATCGGTCCCTCCGGTATTGGTCAGCGAGGCCCGGAGCGGCCTCGTAGCATCCGATTGGTCGGCAGCGAGAGGGGTTACCGTCGCGTGCCGGTGCCAGTGGAACCACCAGGACCCGGCCGGCGACTTCGGCGCACATGAGCCAGTGCGCTGGCGGTTTCGCCGGGTAGAACAGCGGGTCGTTGGTCCAGACGTCGTAGACGTCGTGCAGTCCAAGGTGGGGGTGCTTGAACAGGTGTGCGGCTTGGGCGTCGACATCGAACGGGTCCTCGTCAAGAAGGTCGAGGTCGAAGCGGTCTGCCACAGAGAGAGTGTATAACAAACGAATACGCCGGTACAGCAAGACCCGAGCCAGGAGGGCGGCAGTTCAGTTCCCGGTCCGCGGCAGATCCGGTTGACGGCAGCACGGGCTATCCGTGCCCTGATCGGGGGTCGGTCGAGGGTTGGCTTTGCCGTCTGTGCCTTCGGGGACCTGCCGTACGGCAGGACGTCGTTGCTGGGAAACGGTTCAACGACACAGGCTCAATGTGCCTCCGAGAGTGACGTGGCCTTCAGAAGTGCCTTCGCAGCTTCGTTGTCGCCTGTGACGACGATGTCGGCGATGGCGTCGTGTTCGACGCCCCCGATGATGCACGCTTTCCAGTCCCTCGTGGTGGCAGTGATCTCCGCATCGACCGGGTCGCCAGGCTCCGGGCGCTTTTCGATGCTCGTCGCGTCGGCCGACAGGTGTGCCAGATACGTGACCGGTTCAGCGTCTTCGCTTCGGGAGTCGACCAGGTGAAGTCTTACGGAGACGGCTTCAGAGCGCTCGGGTAGCGGGCGGGCGTGCGCGCGCATGGCGAGGACGACGGTGTCGGGACTCATGTCGGCCTCGAGCGGTAGTCCCGGTGAGCGCACCGCCCACAACGACAGCGCTGTGTTGACCGCTTCCAGGCCGTAGCCCCACTCGGTGAGCGCGTAGACCTCGACCTGGCCCACGCCGGGCAGTCGCCGGCGACGGGCGATACCGGCGGATTCGAGCTCGCGCAGGCGGCGGGTCAACACACTCGGACCGATGCCAATCAGGTCGTTCTGGATGTCCGCGAAGCGCTTGGGCCCGAGGAGAAGTTCCCGGACCACGATCAGCGTCCACCGCTCGCCGATCAGGTCGAGTGCATGGGCAGCCGCGCAGCCGTCGTTGTACGAACCGTAGGTACGTCGAGACACGTGCCGGAGCATACTCCTTGCGGAGTAGCATGTACTACTGATTTAGTAGCGCCTGACCACGATGGGAGGAGAACCGGTTGCGAGGATCAGCGCGCGCTGTCTGGCAGGTCGTTCACGATGAACGACGCCGCCTGGCCGACGATCTTGAGAATCTCAGCCCTGAGCAGTGGACCACCCCGTCGCTGTGCGCCGCCTGGGACATCCACGACGTGCTGGCTCATCTGGTGGACACCGCGATGACGAGCCGCCTCTCGTTCGTACGTGACATGGTGACTGCGCGTCTGGACTTCGACGGCGCGAACGAACGCGGGATCGCGCGGGCCAAGAAGGCGGAGCCTCAGGAGACCCTGGCGACGTTCCGGCGTGCGGCCGGTCTGACCCGGACTCCTCCGGCAAGCCTCGACACCCGGCTGGTCGAGGCGATCGTGCATGGGGAGGATGTCCGCCGTCCTCTCGCCAGAGAGGGGACGTACCCGCATTGGGCGGTGCTGCGCGCACTCACTTATCAACTTCGCACACCAGCCCGTTTCGGGGGCGGCCGCGAACGGGCAGCCGGCCTCACCATGATCGACGCCATGACCAAGACGGCCTTCGGGAACGGTCCTGCGGTGGAGGCCTCGGCGGTCGATCTGCTCCTGATCGCGTCCGGGAGGCCCGTCGCCGCGGCCCGGCTCTCCGGACCCGGTGCGCAGCGACTTCTCGACAACCGACCGCCCGCTCATGACGCCACCCAGGAAGGCACCTCGTGACATCCGCAACCGATGCACAGCTTTGGCGCAGCACCAGCACCGCTCGAGCCGCCCTTGCAGACGACCTTGCCGACCTCGACGAGCAGCAATGGCGCGCACCGTCGCTGTGCACCGAGTGGAACATCGAGCAGGTCCTGGCTCACCTGACAGCAGCCGCAAGCCTCGGGCGGTTCCAGTGGCTCCGCAGCATCTTCGGCGCCGGCTTCCGGCCCGCGGTCCACAACGACCGACGACTCCGCGAACACCTCGGTGCCACACCCGAGGAGACGCTCCACCGATTTCGCGCAGTCATCGACAGCACGACTGCCCCGACGGCCGACACTGCCGCCTACCTCGGTGAAGTGATTGTCCACGGTCAGGACATTCGGTTTCCTCTGGGCATCGACACCGAGACCGACCTTGAGTCGCTCACCCACGTCGCGCACTTCTTCGCCCAGCGCAACTTCACGGTCCCCAGCAGGTCCATGGTGCGCGGCCTGCGGCTGCGGGCAACGGACGGTTCGTTCGACCACGGTGCAGGGGCGACCGTCGCTGGTTCAACCCTCGCGCTGGTCATGGCGATGGCCGGCCGCAGGGCCTACCTCGACCAGCTCGACGGCCCCGGACGAAAGACCGTCCAGCAACGAATGGACGCGGCGGCAACGCCTCGAGCCACGTCCCACCCAACAAAGAACTAGAGCGGACAGCGGCAGTTCCGGATGACCGCAGCGCACGCTATCTGCGGCAGGATCGTGCGTCACTACGTGTAGTCCGGCTGCCGCTCGGTGGGGTCAGCGGGAACGACGTCAAGGGCCGGATCCGCGACAAGCTGGGCGATGGCCTCGGGGGCGGCACCAATACCTGCGTAGTGCGGGTCTACGTCGAGTGCGATGCACCAGGCGTGATCCGCCGGCCAGATGAACGCTGGTGGTGGCACGTCGCCAGGAGTGATACCCGCCATGCGTGGTGAGTCCCAGTCGGCGAAGTCTGCGAGCGTGCCGCTGAACAAGAAGTAGGACCGGTGCGGCACCGTCACCATGGGCATGCCTCGCAGCGCGGGTGGCGTACCCCAGCCGTCCCACATGCAGAAGTACAGGTCATCGGGGGTGTGGGTGTGCTCGCCGAGAACTGCCAGCGCAAGGCCGAGCACGTCGTTCTCACCGGGGGCATCGGGACCAAGAACCCCGCTGGGCTCCTCTTGTCCCGGCGCGGTCGGGTCAGGCAGGAACGCAACCGCGCGTACGCCCGGAAGGCCTGCGGCCCGAAGGCCACGAGCTGATACCACGGCACGTCACTGCCCGTGATCCAAGCGGCGGGAGACAAATCGCTACACGGGGTCAGGGTCACCAGCCATGTCTAGCACCGTGCCCGCGGCGCAGCGAGCGGAAAGGGCGGCCTGTCCTCGTTCTGGGATCCGCACTACTTTTCGGCAGGACCGCGGCGGACAGCGGCTACCAGTCCGGACGTTGCGATGCCGTAACGGCGGAGACCGTCGGGAACGGTCCGGCGCTACCGTGCGGACATGCGCACACTCGGCCCATGGATCGCGGGCTTCATCGTCCTCGTTGCCTTGTGGCCGACCGTGTGCATGTCTTCTGAAGATGGCCACACGAGTTGCCAGAGCGCTGTCTTCCTCCCCTTGCCGTGGGGCGAAAGTGCAGACACCTGGGGAATGGTCGCGGCCCTTGGGGCAGCCGTGCTTGTCGCCTTCGCCGTCCGCTACCTGCTTCGAAGCCCTGAGCGTCGCGGTTCTTGAGTCTGCTGGGCTGGACGTCGTCAGCAAGGCCGCGCGGGTCGCGGCAGTTGCGCGCGGTTCTGTGACTCTGCGCCGGCTCGCTGCCCAGGCGAAGGATGCGGCAGGCGCCGCCTAGAGTGACCACATGTCAGCGCCTCATCTCTTGCACCACCTCGGCGTCTTCGCCAGCGACTTCTCCGCGAGCGAATCCTTCTACACCACGGCTCTCGCCGCGTTGGATGTCCACGCGGGCTACCGAACCGAGGCCATCGCCGAATACTGGATCCCCGAACACGACGCTCCGAGCCTGTCGTTGGAGTCTGCGCGGACGAGCGCTGATGTGACCCGTGGGCTCCACCTAGCCTTCGAAGCGACGGATCGAAACGCGGTCGACTCGTTCTTTGCGGCAGCGATCAAGGCCGGTGGAACGGCCCGTCACGAACCCCGACATTGGCCCGAGTATCGGGCCTACGCCGCCTTCGTCAGCGACCCCGACGGCAACAACGTCGAGGCACTGGTGAAGGAGCCCAGCCAGTCCTGACGAGGCCAGGCAGCGCACTAACTGCGGCATCGTCGATCACGTGCATAACCCGGGTGAGCGGACGCTCTGTCATCGGCAGATCCGGTAAAGCCTTCTCGGCCGAGGCGGCAGTCGAGTCACCACCACACTGGGGGTGCTGGCCGGCGTATGAACCATCCACGCTTGCAGCAGCATTTGCGCAGGGCGCTGGAGGTGATCGAGAAGGTCGACGTCAGCGCCCCTCGTCGTCGTCGTTGACAGCACCTAGAGTTCCTGGCAACAGTGTCGCGTTGCAGGGTGCGGTCAACGGGTCCGTGACGACCGGATGAGAGTTCGACGCAAGACCAATTCGGTCCGCAAATAGTCCGCAAGAAGTTCACGAACGGCCGTCGACGACCATCATCGCTGGATGGTAAAAGCGCAGGTCAGGTGCACTTTCCGCGGTTTTCCATCAGTTTCCAAACCCCGCTTGTATCTTCCCGGCCTACAGGCCGGCTCATCCCTCTTCCCCCTCCTGACCCCGCGGAATCTTCGCGTCAGGAGGAGCTGACCCACCTCCGTGATCGGGCGTCGCAGCACGGAGTCGATTGCCTCGCGGGTGCGGTCGTCGGAGTGGGGCCACAGGTGGCTGTAGGTGTCGAGGGTCTTCGCGGACGAGGCGTGACCGAGGCGGGCCTGAACCGTCTTGACGCATTCACCGAACCGGATCAGCAGGGACGCGCAGTAATGCTCGCAGGCGTGCGTGTCCGTGCCCGCGGAGGCTGCCAGATCTGCTGCGGCGGCCGCCGGCCGCCAGACGTGACCGAAGGCCGACCGATCAATCGGGGCGCCTTCGAGGGTGAAGACGAGGCCGTCGTCGGCGACCACGACGACGGGGTTGGTCCCGAGCAGCCGGAGCTTGTCGCGGGTCAAGCCGAACACCTCGCGCCTGGCGCATCCCAGTCCCCGCGGTGAACGCGACGATCGCCCGGAGTTTGCCCGGCAAGCTGTCACGCAGCGTCTCGACCTGCGCCGTGGTCAACGGTGTGATCCGACGCTTCTCCGCCTTTGGCAGCCGGGTTCCTCACACGGGTTGGCCACGAGTTTTCGGTCGCGGAGCGCGGAACGGAAGATCGACGACAGCACCGCCTGCACGACCTGAATCCGGGAGGGCACGCGGGGGCGTCTTCGCGATCCAGCGCGGCCGACCTGCGCGCCCCGGTCATCGGCTCTTCGGAACAGCCACTGCCCGGACACGCAGCACCGACGCTACCTCCGCCCGAACGTGCGGATGGAGTTCGCCGACGCGGCCAAGCCCGCCACCGGTGGCCAGGTCACCCTGTTCGTGAACGACGCCCCCGTCGGGGCGGACGGATGGAGCACACGGTTCCGATGCGGTTCTCCGCCTACTCGGGCCTCGACATCGGCCGCGACAACGGTGGCGTGGTCGACCTGAGCTACGCCGACCGGCAGCCGTTCGCGTTCACCGGCACGGTCAGGAAGGTCGTCTTCGACGTCAAACCCCATCTCAGCGTCGAGGACGAACAAGCCGTCCACACGGCCGCCCACCACGCCCACGCCGCACACGGGATCGCAGGATGAACCCAGCCACCGCCGGACTCCGGGTCCTCTCCCTGCCCTTCAACCACGAGACCTCCGACGTCCTCATCAGCAGCTACCTGTCCCACGACGCCGCTCACGACGACTACCAGGCCGCGCTGGCCTGCGGGGCCTACCTGCACGGCGCGATCCTGGTCAGCCGCGACCTGAGCGGCAAGGTCTCCGTACAACAGTCCGACCACCTGGTCCGCGAAGGAGCCCAGGGCCTCGGCACCCTCGGCCTCCTTTCCGGACTCGTGATCTGGCGGCTGATCCCGCTCACCACCGGCTTCGGCGCCGCCATGGGCGGGGTCATCGGCGAAGCGCTGCACCTGCTCACCGAGACCAAGGTCAAGGGCCAGGCAGCGACCATGATCCCGCTGGGCCGCGCCGCGCTGATCCTCGCCTACCCGCGTTCCTCCGCCAACGCGGTGGAACCGGTCATCACCGGGCGGTCACCAAGGCGACCGGCGAAGCGAGCGGCCACCACGCCCAGGCACTCAGGGGCGCACTCGCCGGCGCACAGCAGCAGATGGCCGCGACCGGCCCGTAGCCACGCCCATGGACGAGCGACAAGGGGCCGGGCGGCCCGCCTGCTGTGCGGCCGCCCGCGGGAACGGCGGCGACCGCCCCGCGCCACCACACACCGGACAGCTGGACTCCGCTGCGCCGCCTGACCGCGTCGAACGACCGTGGGCGGAGGACTCACGCGTCGCCTGCAGCCTGCGGAGGTTCTGCGTCCCTTCGACGAGGAAGACCTCGGACCGGTACGTCGGCGCCAGGGCTGCCGGGCTCGGGACCTCGCGCGGCGGCCTCGGCGCCGTAACGGGTGGCCAGCGGGCCGGCGGTGACGCCGTGCGCGATGACGCTGAGGAAGACCGTCATGCCTATGACGACGACCGCCTCGTCCGAGCCGGGTCCGAGCTCTTCCAGCGCGAGCAGAGCGAAGACGAGTGACGCCAGGCCGCGGGGACCGAACCAGCCCACGAAGAGCACGCTGTTTCGGTCAAGGCGCGCACCGAGCAGAGCCAGCGCGACCGGGACCATGCGGACGATCGTGAGGCTGAGCACGGCGTACAGCACGATGGTCACGTCGATCCGGTCCGGTATCAGCGGGACGGCGAGCGCGCCGAACGCCACCCACACCAGCAACGACACCAGGCCACTGGCCTGCTCGAGGAACAACAGCTCCTGGGGTCCGCGCCGGCCGGCCGCACCGCCGAACGCCAGACCGCCGCAGAAGGCGGCGACGAACCCATTGCCGTTCAGCGCCAACGCGGTCCCGTAGGCGGCGATGGCCAGCGCGAGCACCGCGATGCCGGTGAAGTCCTCTGAGGCCCAGTCCCTTCGCCGCGCCCACCGCAACAGCCAACCGCCGCCGAAGCCGACAGCACCTCCGACAGCGGCACCGATCGTGAGCTCGGCGACCGCCTCGCCCGGGTCCAGCGCGTTCGCGATGCCCTCCGCGGAGGCCGCACCGGCGAGAGCAAGCATCACCACGGGCGTCACGATCCCGTCATTGAGGCCGCTCTCCACGGTGATCAGCCGCCGGATCCGGGAAGGCACCACGGGGTTGGTCACTACAGGCACGCCCAGTGCCGCGTCGGTTGGTGCCAGCGCCGCGCCGACCAGCAGCGCGGCCCACAGACCCATTCCCGGAAACAGCAGGGTCGCCAACCCCCAGCCCGCAAGCACACTCAGCGGCAGCCCGATGGCCAGCAGCCGGAGGATCCGGGCCCCGTCGCGACGGAGGTCCTGCACGCGCACTCGTGCGGCGTCCGAGAAGAGCACCCAGACCAAGGTCACCTCTACCAGAGGCCTGAGCGTCTCCGGAGCCCGCTGAGAGTCGACGAGACCAAGCCCTGCCACAACCGCACCCGCACCCGCGAAGACGATCGGGGCCGTGAGATCTGCCCGCTCCAGACGTGCCGAGACCAGGCCCCACGCGAAGATGGCGCCAGTGACGAGCAGGACCGCCGCTTCCTCCACTGCAGGCTCAGCCTGACTCGTGAGCCATCATGTCGATCGCGGCGGTCGCGGTCAGTACGGTAACCGGGTCCTGGTCGGGTGCGGTCTCCACGCCGTCGGTTGCGAGCCAGAAGTCGTCACCGATCGACACCAGACGCTGACGCATCCTGTAGTGCACTTGTCCCACACCGCGCCGGTCCTCTCGGCGCCCCTCACGTCGCTCGTGTCGCCTCCCCAGGGGCATGTCACTCACCTCTCGTTGATTCAGATCAAGCGTCACCGGGAGCCGCCGCAAGTGCGTCATCCGCCCTGGATGAACGTCCACATAAGGCGCCGGTCGACATCTACGTCGTCCTGTCCCGGCGCCCGATCTGCGCGATGGAGGTCTCGACCAGGACCGCGCCGCACTGGCAGGATCCGCGCGTCCGACACGGGCAGAAGGCAACAGCGGGGGAAGGGTGGGCGTGCTGTCACGTCGTGCACTCAGCCGCCTGTTCTGCGCGGTCCTTGATCCCGTGCAGCATGCGGCGCATCATCGCGAAGTCGCCAAACTCCATCAGGAGCACGCCACCGACCGCAGCGGCGGGCTTCGACCAGTCGCGTGCAGCGTGGATGCGTGTCACCAAACGGGTCTGTCCCTCGGCCAGCTCCGTGAGCGTCCACACCCAGGTGCTCTCCGGCTTGCGCCAAAGCAGCCACCTGTTGGGCTCGAAGCCCTCGACGCGGAACGCGGTGAGCTCGGAGGGTGTCGGCGACATCGACACCCACTGTCCGACCTCCAGTCGCTGCAGCTCGGGGATGAGGTGGCGAGCGCTGGGATGGGCGAAGTTGTCGAGCAGGTCGTTGCTGTAGAAGCCGGCCTGCAGGCAGCCGACCTGGACCAGCCAGGGCCAGACCGCCTCGGGTGGTGCGTCGATCGTGATGGCGCGGGTGCTCTTGTACTGGGCATCGGAGAGGAACTCGTCCCCCGGCAGCGCCTGGGCGACTTCGTACGTGGTCGCCCCCCAACGCAGGTGCCAGCGGCGGTACAGCGGTGCGGTGATCAGCAGCGGCAGGTCCGCTGCGACGGTTGCGATCTCGTGGGCAAGCTCGAGCTTCGAGGGGCGTGGGGTGTGCGGGACGACGGTTGACGTCATGGCCAGTCCTTTCGTCTTCACCGACCTCGGCTGATGGCGGTGAGCCTCCGAAGGCCCGAGACCTGTCTCCGGTCCACAGCGACTGCCTCTCCAGCACACGCTCGCGGTGGCGGGAACGCCAGGGCCGCTCGCCCCCTCCTGCGTCGAGCCTGCGGATGCGGCACGGGGAGCCGCTCACCTTCACGACGCGCTCGACTCCCAGCCCTGGCGGTTCCTTGTCACCGCACTCAGCATCTGCGAGACGCCGCTCCGCTGAACACGCCCAGGGCCGCACCGGCCAACGCAGAGGGCACGAACGGGGCGAGCAGCGTGGCGCCCAGCGCGATCTCACCGGTGGACAGGGCCTGGCCCAAGACCTTCGGGTCCGACCCCGAGACCAGTGCCCACTCCCGTCCCCTGCGAAGCGACCCCCGCGGCGCCCGTCGCCCGGGCCGGATCTCCGGTGAATCGCCCCTGTGTGAGGGACGGGGGAGTGGGAGCGCGCTACCGCGGTGGCGGGTGTGTCACGCCGACCGGGCCGGTGTCGACGGCGAAGTGGCGGCGTGGTGAACCTCGACGGGGCTCACCGCACCGCCTCGAACACCGCGGCGAGGCCCTGGCCGCCGCCGATGCACATCGTCTCGAGCCCGTAGCGGGCCTCCCGGCGCTGCATCTCGCGGGCCATGGTGGCGAGGATGCGGGCACCCGTGGCGCCGATCGGGTGGCCGAGGGAGATGCCGGAGCCGTTGGGGTTGAGCCGCTCGTCGCGGGGGTCGAGCTTCCACTCGTGCAGGACGGCGAGCACCTGGGCGGCGAAGGCCTCGTTGAGCTCGATCAGGTCCAGGTCATCGAGGGCCAGGCCGGCGCGGTCGAGCGCGGCCGCCGTGGCCGGGACCGGGCCGATGCCCATCACCTCGGGGCCGACCCCGGCGACCGCCCAGGACCGCAGCCGCAGCAAGGGCCGCAGCCCGCGCCGCTCGGCCTCGTCCTCGGTGGTCACCACGCACATCGCGGCGCCGTCGTTCTGGCCGCTGGCGTTGCCCGCGGTGACCGTGGAGTCGGGGTCCAGCCTGACCCGCACCGGACGGAGGCCGGCGAGGCTCTCCCGCGTCGTCCCGGGGCGCGGGTGCTCGTCGCGGTCGACCACCACGTCGGGCCTGCCCCGCCGGCCGGGGACCGTCATCGGCACCAGCTCGTCGGCGAACCGGCCCTGCTCGTGGGCTGCGACCGCGCGCTCGTGGGACCGCACGGAGAGCTCGTCCTGCTCCTCGCGGGAGATGTCGTACTCGCGGCGCAGGTTCTCGGCGGTCTCGAGCATCCCGCCCTGGACGGGGTGCAGCCGCCCGCCGGCGGTGACCCGGCCGCGCTCGAGCCGGTCCATCAGCTCCACGCCACCGGCCTTCACCCCCGTGCGCAGACCCACGGCGTAGTGCTCCACCTGCGACATCGACTCCACGCCGCCGGCGACGACGACCTTCCCGGCGCCGGTGGCGACCTGGGCGGCGGCGTACAGCACAGCCTGCAGCCCGGACCCGCAACGACGGTCGACCTGCACGCCCGGCACTCCGGTGCCGAGGCCGGCGTCGAGCGCGGCGACCCGGCCGATGGCAGGCGACTCGCCGTTGGCATAGCCCTGCCCGAGTACGACGTCGTCGACGTCACCCTCGCCGAGGCCGGTACGGCGGACGAGCTCCTGGAGCAGGCCGGAGGCAAGGTCCGCCGCACTGAGCTGCGCGAGCGCACCGCCGAACCTGCCGACGGGGGTACGGACCGGTTCACACACCACGATGTTGCTCATGGCCAGACCCTAGGACAGGGCGCGCTGGTACGGGGACTTGTCTTGCGCGCAACGAGACCCAGTGGTCGCTAGTCGTCGAACGGTCGCCACTCCCGCTCGGAGGGTGGTACGCGGTGAGGAGCCCAGAAGTCGTCACCGTAGTCGACCCAGCGTTCGTCGCCCGTTGACTCCTGTGCGGCGGACGGTGTGCTCACCGACAT
Organism: uncultured Actinomycetota bacterium; assembly: GCA_963747975.1. Classification (GTDB taxonomy): domain Bacteria; phylum Actinomycetota; class Actinomycetes; order Propionibacteriales; family Nocardioidaceae; genus Nocardioides_C. Next base: position 97,042 of record CAVVHI010000003.1, on the reverse strand, counting down.
CGTCGAGGGCGCATCGGCCGAGGTCCGGGCGCCTGCCTGGTCCGTGTCGGGCGCAGCCTGGTCGAACATGATGAGCCCTGCGGCGGTCTCGGTCATCGTCGCAGGGAGGACGAGCAGGCGGACGGTGTGGCCGGTGGACGTGGTCAGGACGACGACATGCGCGTCGTCGCGGTGTGAGACCGCTGCCTTGACGTTGCCCCGAGCCGTTCTGATCTCTCGGTCCGGGGCTTCCCAGTGCGGAGCGGAGTATTCGACATGTCGGATGCGTCCGTGCGTCGCGGGGAAGTTGTCGATCAGGTCGGCGGTCTCGGTTTCGAGGTCCCGACTCCGGGGCCACCAGACTCCGTCGAGAGGTACTTGGTGCGGGCTCGTCGTAGCGAGGCTCAGGCGCAGACCGGGTCGGCCCCGGGTGGCCGTTGTCGTCACTTCGGAGGGTTCAAAGGTGGTCACGCGACCCCCTCTCGGCTTGCGAGTGGATGCCGCAGCGGGGCCTGGACCGCGAACGACAACAGTCTAGCCTTCACAGCCCCTCACGGAACCCCTCGAGCGCGTTGGTTCGTCGGCGAGCGTGGAGCTCGAGCGGCGCCGGCTCGTGCCGGCTGACGTCGACGCCGGGAGCCTGACCGTGCCGTGGACGGAGACCTCACGCCGGGCGGGCTGCCCGCACGCGACCGCGACGCGCGTTCTCTCCAGGCCCGGAGTAGGGTGGTCATGAGCGCCATGGCATCGTCGAGATCCCGCGGAGTCGGGCCGTCGAATCGTGCTACGCGGGAGCGGGAAATGCGACAGATGCCTTCTTGGTCACATTCCATACGCCTGACGGCTGACAGGACAAGCGTGTCTCGCGCGCGGGACTTCGTGGGCGTGCAGCTGCTCGAACACGAGCTGCAGGACTTCGAGGATGACCTTCGTCTGGTGGTCAGCGAGCTGGCCACCAACGCCATCACCCACGCCCAGACACCGTTCACCGTGGTGCTGCAGCGGGAAGGCCCCTCGGTGACGGTGGTGGTGTCGGACCTGTCACCCTCGGTCCCGGTCCTGGCCCCCGCAGAGGCGATGGGCGGAGGCGGTCGTGGCCTGGTCATCGTGGACTTGTTGAGCCGCGCCTGGGGCGTCACGAGCCGCGCGGACGGGTCCAAGTCGGTCTGGGCTGAGTTCCCGGCCGACGCCGCCGCGTTGGCGCCGTCATGACCGCTCGCCCCGACGGCCGGCCGCGGGCGAGGTCCACGCCATGATGCAGCCGTATGCTGATCTCAGGCCCTGGTCCGGACGAGCCTCGGGGAGAGGCCCGGTGAGGTAGTGGCGGGTGACCGCTCGGCCCAGGCCGGAATCGAGGAGCTGCTCATGGCGTGCATCCAGGCAGTGGCTGTGGACGGGGGCGGGATGTCGTTGGTGTCCGCCGACGGGATCCGTCAGCCGCTGTACGGCTCGGACGACACGGCCGGGGAGATGGAGCGCCTGCAGTTCACCCTCGGTGAGGGGCCGTGCGTGGACGCATCCATGACGGGCTCGCCGGTGCTGATCCCGGACCTGGACGACCCCGGCAGTGGCCTGCGGACCCGCTGGCCGGCGTTCCTCGCCGAGGCTGCGAAGGCAGACGTCCGGGCCGTCTTCGCGTTCCCCGTGCGCATCGGCGCGATCTCGTTGGGCGCCATCGACCTGTACCGCCGGGTCGCCGGACCTCTGCGGGGAGACGATCTCGCGAAGACACTGGCCACGGTGGACGCGATCGCCGCGGCCGTCCTGGACGTGCACGACACCCTGGATCACGGGCTCGACAGGGACCTGTTGAGCAGCATGGCTGTGCATCGTGCGGCCGGGATGGTCATGGAGCAGCTGGGCAGCAGCATCGAGGAGGCTCTCGTGCGTCTGCGCGCGGCTGCGTACGTCGAGGGTGTGCCCGTCCAGCAGCTGGCGAACGACGTGATCAACGGCGACAGGCGATTCCAGGAGGAGAAGGAATGAACGACTACGCCGATGCGGCGGCGAGTGGTGAGGGCGCGGCCCGGGAGGACCTGGTCTCTCGAAGCTTCGTCGCGCTCGCGGACACGCTGGTCGACGACTACGACATCGTCGACCTGCTCGACCGGCTGGTCCACATCTGCGTTGAGCTCCTCGGGGTCTCCCAGGCGGGCTTGATGCTGATCGACCAGCGCGGACACCTGCACCTGATGGCCTCCTCCAGCGAGGCCACCCGCCTGGTGGAGCTCTTCCAGCTCCAAAGCGTCGAGGGCGGTCCCTGCGTCGAGGCGTCCAGGACCGGCGCGACCATCAACGTCGACGACCTCGAGGCGCAGACCCGTTGGCCGCGCTTCGCGGAGACCGCACTGAACGTCGGATTCCGCTCTGTGCATGCGGTGCCGATGCGGCTGCGGGACGACACGATCGGGGCACTCAACCTGTTCAGCACCCAGACGCCCTCCCTGGCCGCGGCAGACCGGCTGCTGGCCCGAGCGCTGACCGACGTCGCCACCATCGGCATCCTCCAGCAGCGCTCGGTTCATCGCTCTTCGCTTCTCGCCGAGCAGCTGCAGACGGCGCTCAACACGCGCATCGTCATCGAGCAGGCCAAGGGCGTCCTGGCCGAGTACGGCAGGGTGGACATGGACACCGCCTTCGCGGCCCTCCGCACGTTCGCCCGCGACCACAACTTCAAGCTAGGTGCGGTGGCCCGGTCCCTGGTGCGGCGGGAGCGCTCCGCCGAAGAGATCCTCACCTTCGCCTTCAACAGCCATAGCCACTAGGACTCAGGCCCTGGGAAGCCGGGCAACCGCTCGCGGACCGCGTACATCACAGCATCGATCCGCGAGTGCAGCTGTAGCTTCTCCAGCACGTTGCGGACATGGTTCTTGACCGTGTTCTGGCTGATGAACAGCTGGCTGCCGATCTCACGGTTGTTCAGCCCCTGCGCGACCAACCGCAGCACCTCCAGCTCACGCTCGGTCAGCCGCGGAACCGGTACCGCCGGTCGGTCGGTCCGCGACATCTGCTTGAACTCGCCGAGCAGCTTGGTCGCCATGCTCGGCGAGATCAGCGACTGGCCTTCGGCCACGAGCCGAATCGCCATGGCCACCTCGTCGATCGAGGAGTCCTTGAGCAGGTAGCCGGAGGCACCGCTCTTCACGGCGTCGTACAGGTCGGCCTCCTCGTCGCTGGCCGTGAGCATGATGATGCGCGAGTGGGGGGCGGCGGCGCTGATCGTCCGACATGCCTCGATGCCGGACCGCCCGGGCATCCGCACGTCGAGCAGCACCACATCGGGAGCCGTGGCTGCCACGAGAGCGGCCGCGGCCTCACTGTCCCCGGCCTCGCCGACGACCTCGATGTCGTCGGTGAGGCCGAGCAGCATCCTCAGGCCCCCGCGAAACAGCTCCTGGTCGTCGACCACCACGAGCCGGACGGGTTCAGCGCTCGTCGCGGGGCGCTGCGGGCCTGGGGTCACGTCAGTGATGGTCGCACGCATCGCTCCTCGCCGCGGGTTATCGGCGATGCGAACGGCCCGGCGTCTTCGGACACCTCACTCGCCGCGCCGCGGACCCACCGGGCCGGTAGCGCTACGTCAGGCCGCAGGTGTGGTGCACGGCGGCGCGCCCGAGATCGCGATGGCTACCGTCACGCTGCAGCGGGAGCCGGATCCGGCACCCGCACTCCCGGGCCTCCGCGGCGGAGGCACGTGCCTGGTCGGCGTCGGCGAGGTTCTTCGCCCACAGCGCCTCGATGCCCGCGGCGACGGCCTCGACCTCCGCAGCGGACAGCTCCATCTCCGGCTCCCCTTCGTGCAGCCGCGCGTAGGTACGCAGCCGCTTGAGGAGCTCGTAGTCTTCCGGTGTCATCTGGTTCCCCCCTGATGAGTACGCCGGACAGCGATCCTGCTCCAGGATGCCCGCCGGGAGGCGCTCACCGCGCTGTCCGGGCGAAGGCTTTCCCTAGATTTTGCGAAGCACCGCCGGATCCTGCCCCGCGGGCGGGGGAATGAGCCCACCCCTCCCCGGCGTTGTGCCGAGGAGCGACGAAGGAGTGAACCATGACGTTCGAGATGCCGGGCCGGGTCAGCCACCCCGCCGACGTGTACCACCGTGCGTGGGAGCTCCTGGAGGACCGTTCCCCCAAGCAGGCGATCGAGATCCTCGACCCCGCCATCGACAGCGAGCCGGCCTCGACCGGCCTCCGCACGCTGCGGGCGTGGGCCTACTTCCAGAGCGCCCAGCTGGGCAAGGCCGAGAGCGACCTGACGGTGATCGTCGACGACGCACCGACCGACGTGTGGGCGCGGTTCGCGCTCGGACGCGTGCTGGAGCGGCAGTCGCGCTACGCCGAGGCCCTCCCGCACATGCGGCTGGCCGCGGTGATGTCCGCCGATCCCGAGCACGAGGCCGGGGTGCTGCGGGTCGAGCGACGCATGGCCGAGGCCGGCGGGTCGTACGACGACCTGCGCTGATCCGTCAGGGGAGGGTCAGGACCTCGGCGCCGTCGTCGGTGACGAGGAGGGTGTGCTCGAACTGGGCGGAGGGGCGCTTGTCCTTGGTGACGACCGTCCAGTTGTCGTCCCACATGTCCCACTGGTAGGTGCCCAGGCACAGCATCGGCTCGATGGTGAAGGTCATGCCCTTCTCGATGACCGTGTCGTAGTGCGGCTCGTCGTAGTGGGGGATGACCAGGCCCGAGTGGAAGTGGGTCCCGATCCCGTGGCCGGTGAAGTCCCGCACGACGCCGTACCCGAACCGCTTGGCGTAGGACTCGATGACGCGCCCGATCACGTTGACCTGCCGGCCGGGCCGGACCGCCTTGATCGCACGGCGCAGGGCCTCCTCGGTGCGCTCGACGAGCAGCCGGGTCTCCTCGGCGACATCGCCGGCGAGGAAGGTGGCGTTGGTGTCGCCGTGCACGCCGTCGAGGTAGGCGGTGATGTCGATGTTGACGATGTCGCCGTCCTCGATCACCCGGCTGTCGGGGATCCCGTGGCAGATCACCTCGTTGATGCTGGTGCACAGCGACTTCGGGAAGTTCCGGTAGCCCAACGTCGAGGGGTACGCCCCGTTGTCGACCAGGAACTCGTGGCCGACCCGGTCGAGCTCGTCGGTGGTGGTCCCGGGGCGGACGTGCTCGCCGACCAGCTGCAGGGCCTGTGCGGCCAGGCGCCCCGCGACCCGCATCCGCTCGATCGTCTCGTCGTCCTTGACCTCCGAGCCGGTGAACGGCGTCGGGGCGTCCTTGTCGACGTACTCCGGGCGCTCGATGTGCGCGGGGACCGGGCGGCGTGGCGAGATCGTCGCGGGGGCAATCGGGTTCACGGCGTCGAGTGTAGTTTCTGAGCAGCCGGAGACCACGTCGGCGTACGGCGTTCGCTGCCGGCGCCGGTGCCGCAGGACGCTGAGAGGAGCGCGCCACCATGGCCGAGGAGTACTGGTACTGCCTCACGCACCACCGGGTCGAGGGGCGTGAGGGCTGCAAGAACGCCGACCGCCTCGGCCCGTACCCGACCGAGGCCCAGGCCGCACGCGCCCTGGAGAAGGTCGAGGAGCGCAACGAGGCCTGGGAGAACGACCCGGACTGGAACGACGACGTCGCCGATGAGGACTGACGCGTCCGGGTCCGCACCGCGCCGGCGATGAACCTCGCGCAGTCGGGACCGTTCATCGGCGTGGCCGGCATGGCGACGGCGCTCTTCCTCTACGGCTGGTCCGCGATCGTGCTCCCCGGCCCGGTGCACACGGTGGTCCTGCCCCTGCTCTGGGCCGTGCTCTTCGCGCTGTCCCTGGCCTGGTTCACCAGGCACCCCTACCGGGTGCTGGCCCTGCCGTTCGTGGCCCTCGCGGCGTGGTTCGCGGCGATGCTCACCTGACCGGTTCGGCGGCGCCTACCCTTGCCGTCATGGAGACGCAGTGGGGATGGCGGCACGCCTGCGGGGGCGTCGTGCTGTGGTTCGCGGCGGTGTACGTGTTCGACTACGTCTTCGGCTGGACCGCCTGACCCACCACGGCCCGGGCGCGTCAGAAGGTGTGCTCCGCGGCGGGGAACGTCCCCTCGGTCACGTCCGCGGCGTAGTCACGGGCCGCCTGGAGCAGGACGTCGTGGAGGTCGGCGTACTGCTTGACGAAGCGCGGCATCCGTCCGGTGCGCAGCCCGGCCATGTCCTGCCAGACCAGCACCTGCGCGTCGCAGTTCACCCCGGCGCCGATGCCGACGGTGGGGATGGACAGGGCCCCGGTCACCTCCGCGGCGACGTCGCCGGGCACCATCTCCATGACCAGCGCGAAGGCCCCGGCGGCCTCGAGCGCCTTCGCCTCCCTCACCAGCCGCTGCCCGGCCTCGCCGCGCCCCTGGACCCGGTAGCCGCCCAGGCTGTGCTCGGACTGCGGGGTGAAGCCGATGTGGGCCATGACCGGGATCCCGGAACGGGTGAGCAGCGCCACGTGCGGCGCCATCTCCTCGCCGCCCTCGAGCTTGACGGCGTGCACGCCCGCCTCCTTCATGAACCGCACCGCGGTGTGGAAGGCCTGCTCCGGCGAGGCCTGGTAGGAGCCGAACGGCAGGTCCGCCACGACCAGCACACGTGACACCGAACGGCTGACCGCCCGGGCCAGGGGGAGCAGCTCGTCGACGGTGACGGGGAGCGAGGTGTCGTTGCCGAAGACGTTGTTGGACGCCGAGTCGCCGACCAGCAGCACCGGGATGCCCGCCTCGTCGAAGACCTGGGCGGTGTACTGGTCGTAGGAGGTGAGCATCGGCCAGCGTTCGCCGCGCTCCTTCATCTCCCGCAGGTGGTGGGTGCGGACCTTCCGGGCCGGCGCGCCGGGCCGACCGGTGCCGTAGGGCGCGGTCGTCTCGCTCATGGTGCCTCCAGTGTCTCGAGGCCGCCTGGTGCGGTCCCCGGATGACCTCAGGCTAGTACGACGACCGCGCCCCCACGTTTGTGGAGACCCTCACGTGGCACTATCGCGACGTGGACTTCGCCTCTGCCTACCGTCATGGGTTCGCCCGGGTCGCCGCCTGCACGGTTCCGGTCTCCCTCGCCGACCCCGAGACCAACGCCGACGCCCTGCTCGCCGAGGCACGCGCCTGCCACGAGGAGGGCGTCGCCGTCGCCGTCTTCCCCGAGCTGTCGCTGAGCGGGTACTCCATCGAGGACCTGTTCCTCCAGGACCCCGTCCTGGACCGGGTGCAGCGGGCGCTCGGGCGCGTCGTCGAGGAGTCCCGCGAGCTGCTGCCGGTGCTCGTGGTCGGAGCACCGCTGGCCCACGGCAACCGCGTCTACAACTGTGCGGTCGTGGTGCACAGGGGAGCGGTCCTCGGAGTGGCGCCGAAGTCCTACCTGCCCACCTACCGGGAGTTCTACGAGCGCCGGCACTTCGGCGCCGGCGACGAGCACCGCGGCGCCACCATCGCCCTCGGCGGCGTCGCAGGTGCCGTTCGGGCCCGACCTGCTGTTCCGGGCCACCGACGTGCCGGGCCTGGTCCTCAACGTCGAGGTGTGCGAGGACATGTGGGTCCCGGTGCCGCCCAGCGCGGAGGCCGCCCTGGCGGGCGCCACGGTCATCGCCAACCTCTCCGGCAGCCCGATCACCGTCGGGCGTGCCGAGGACCGGCGGCTGATGGTGCGTTCGGCGAGCTCGCGCTGCCTCGCCGGCTACGTCTACGCCGCCGCCGGCGAGGGGGAGTCCACCACCGATCTGTCCTGGGACGGGCAGACGATGATCTACGAGACCGGCAACTGCCTCGCCGAGAGCGAGCGGTTCCCCGAGGGGCCGCGCCGGTCGGTCGCCGACGTCGACCTCGACCGGCTCCGCCAGGACCGGCTGCGGCAGGGCACCTTCGACGACAACCGGCGCACCCTGGCCGCGCGCACCTCGGACTTCCGCACCGTCGAGTTCGCCCTCGACCCGCCGGCGGGCGATATCGGCCTGCGGCGCAAGGTGGACCGCTACCCGTTCGTCCCCGACGACCCCGAGCGGCTGGCCCTCGACTGCTACGAGGCCTACAACATCCAGGTCTCGGGTCTCGAGCAGCGGCTGCGGGCGATCGGCCAGCCGAAGATCGTCATCGGCGTCTCGGGCGGTCTGGACTCCACCCACGCGCTGATCGTCGCGGCCCGGGCGATGGACCGGCTCGGCCGGCCGCGCAGCGACATCCTCGCCTACACGCTCCCCGGGTTCGCCACAGGCGAGAAGACCAGCGTCCAACGCGACCCGGCTGTCGACCGCGCTCGGGGTGAGCTTCGAGGAGATCGACATCCGGCCCGCCGCCGAGCAGATGCTCGCCGACCTCGACCACCCGTACAGCCGGGGGGAGAAGGTCTACGACGTCACCTTCGAGAACATCCAGGCCGGTCTGCGCACCGACTACCTGTTCCGGATCGCCAACCACCGCAAGGGGATCGTGCTCGGCACCGGCGACCTCTCGGAGCTCGCGCTCGGCTGGGCGACGTACGGCGTGGGCGACCAGATGTCGCACTACACGGTCAACGCCGGCGTGCCGAAGACCTTCATCCAGCACCTGATCCGCTGGGTGATCGGCGAGGGGCTCTTCGACGACGAGGTCAACGACGTGCTCGGCGCGATCCTCGACCAGGAGATCAGCCCCGAGCTGGTCCCCGCCGAGGAGGGGGAGGAGATCGCAGTCGACCGAGGACGCGATCGGCCCCTACGACCTGCAGGACTTCACCCTCTTCCACGTGCTGCGCTACGGCTACCGGCCGAGCAAGATCGCCTTCCTCGCCCACCACGCCTGGCACGACGCGGACGCCGGCGAGTGGCCGCCGGGCTACCCCGAGGAGGCCCGGCACGCCTACGACCTGGCGACCGTCCGGCACTGGCTGACCGTGTTCGTGCGGCGGTTCTTCGCGTTCGCGCAGTTCAAGCGCTCGGCGCTGCCGAACGGCCCGAAGGTCTCCGCCGGCGGTGCGCTGTCCCCGCGGGGCGAGTGGCGGGCGCCGTCGGACGGCAACGCCGAGGCCTGGTTGGCAGAGCTGGAGGAGAACGTCCCCGCCGGGTGACGGGCGCCGTCACACGCACGTAACACCGGTGCGCCATAGTGGGCGCCATGGGTAAGCAGGAAGAGTTCGTCCTCCGCGCGCTCGAGGAGCGCGAGGTCCGGTTCGTCCGTCTGTGGTTCACCGACGTGCAGGGCTCGCTGAAGTCGGTGGCGATCGCGCCCGCCGAGCTCGAGGGGCCTTCGCCGAGGGCATCGGCTTCGACGGGTCGGCGATCGAGGGGTTCGCACGGGTCTACGAGGCCGACATGCTCGCCAAGCCGGACCCGTCGACCTTCCAGATCCTGCCGTGGCGCGGCGAGGGCCCGTCGACGGCACGGATGTTCTGCGACATCGTCATGCCGGACGGCTCCCCGTCGTACGCCGACCCGCGGTACGTGCTCAAGCGCACGCTGTCGAAGGCGGCCGAGAGCGGCTTCTCCTTCTACACCCACCCCGAGATCGAGTTCTACCTGTTCAAGAACGCCCCGGAGCCGGGCGCGGAGCCCGTCCCGGTCGACCGCAGCGGCTACTTCGACCACACCGCGCAGAGCTCGGGCTCGGACTTCCGCCGCGAGGCGATCACGATGCTGGAGTCGATGGGCATCTCGGTGGAGTTCAGCCACCACGAGGGCGGACCGGGCCAGCAGGAGATCGACCTGCGCTACGCCGACGCGCTCTCCACCGCCGACAACATCATGACCTTCCGCACCGTGGTCCGGGAGGTGGCGCTGTCGCAGGGCATCTGGGCGACCTTCATGCCCAAGCCGTTCACCGAGCACCCGGGCTCGGGGATGCACACGCACGTCTCGCTGTTCGAGGGCGACCGCAACGCGTTCTTCGAGGCGGGCGCGCAGTACCAGCTCTCCCGCACCGGGCGCCGCTTCATCGCCGGCGTCCTGCACCACGCCTCGGAGATCACCGTGGTCACCAACCAGTGGGTGAACTCCTACAAGCGGCTGATCGGCGGGGGTGAGGCGCCGGCGCACATCTGCTGGGGGCACAACAACCGCTCGGCGATGGTCCGGGTCCCGATGTACAAGCCCAACAAGGGCCAGGCCACCCGTGTCGAGCTGCGCACCATCGACTCCGCGGCCAACCCCTACCTCGCCTTCGCGGTCATCCTGGCGGCCGGTCTGAAGGGCATCGAGGAGGGCTACGACCTGCCGCCCGAGGCCGAGGACGACGTGTGGTCGCTCAACGACCGGGAGCGCAAGTCGCTCGGGATCGAGCCGCTGCCGAAGACGCTCTACGAGGCGATCAACGTCATGGAGAACAGCGAGCTGCTGGCCGAGACCCTCGGCGAGCACGTCTACGACTTCTTCCTGCGCAACAAGCGTGCCGAGTGGGAGGGCTACCGCGGGCAGGTGTCGACCTACGAGCGCAACATGATGCTCCCGGTCGTCTGACCCGGCCGGTAGCCTCCCCCACGTGACCGCGCTTCCCGTCCTCGTCGTCGAGCACGAGGCCGTCTGCCCGCCCGGCTGGGTGGGCGAGTGGCTGGTCGAGGCCGGCTGCGAGCTCGACGTACGACGCCCCTACGCCGGCGACGACCTGCCCGGGACCCTCGACGGCCACCGCAGCATGCTCGTGCTCGGCGGCTCGATGGACGCCTACGCCGACGACCGGCACCCCTGGCTCACCGAGGTCAAGGTCCTGGTCCACCAGGCCGCCGAGGGGCACGTGCCGGTGCTCGGCATCTGCCTGGGCCACCAGCTCGCCGCCGTCGCCCTCGGCGGAGCGGTCCGCCGCAACCCGAACGGCCAGCAGCTGGGCGTCGTGGAGATGGGCTGGGCCCCCGCCGCCCAGGCGGACCCGCTGCTCTCGGCGGTGGCCTCGGCCCCGGTCGCGGTGCAGTGGAACAGCGACGTCGTCACCGTGCCGCCGACGGCCACGCAGGTGCTGGCCCGGGCCGCGAGCGGGGAGCTGCAGGCCGCCCGGTTCGCGCCGAGCGTGTGGGGCGTGCAGTGCCATCCCGAGGCCGGCGCCGGTCTCGTCTCCGGCTGGGCCGAGAGCGACCGCGCCGACGCCGCGGCGCGCGGCCTCGACGTCGACGGGTACGTCGCCTCGGTCGCCGACGCCACCGACGAGCTGCGTGCCCGTTGGCGTCCGCTGGCGGAGCGCTTCGCCGGCCTGGACCGGAAGACCGTCGCGTCGTGGTGAGGGGCAGCCGGGTGTTCTCCTCCACGGGGACGCTGGCCCGGATGGGGTTCCGGGACGCCGAGGCCTCCATCCGGGCGCTGCAGCGGCTCGGGCCGGCCGCCGAGGACGTCGTACCCCTCGTCGCAGCGGCCGCCGCGCCGGACCAGGCCGCCGACCACCTCGCCGACCTGGTCGCGAACGCCGACGACGGTGACGTGCTCGTCGAGGCGCTCCTCGACGACGAGCCCTTCGCCCGCCGGCTGCTGCTCGTCCTGGGTGCGAGCACCGCCCTGGCCGACCACCTGCTGCGCCACCCCCACCACTGGCGCGAGCTCACCGACCCCACCCTCGCGGTGACCCGGTCCCCGGCGTACCACCTGCGCGCCGGGCTGCTCCGCGCGGTCGGTGCCGACCCGACGGTGCCGACGCCGGTCGCCACGCTGGAGGACGAGCAGGCCGTCGACGCGCTCCGCGTCGAGTACCGCCGCCAGCTGCTGCGGCTCGCGGCACGGGACCTCGCCCACGACGCCGGGGTCGACGACGTCGCCGCCGAGCTGAGCGACCTCGCCGCCGGCACGCTGGAGGCCGCGCTGGCGGTGGCACGCGCGCGGCTGGGGGAGGCCGCGGACAGCTGCCGGCTCGCCGTCGTGGCCATGGGCAAGTGCGGGGGGCACGAGCTCAACTACGTCAGCGACGTCGACGTGATCTTCGTCGCCGAGCCGGCCGACGGCACCGACGAGACCCCGGCGTTGCGCACGGCGACGCAGCTGGCCTCGCACCTGATGCGGATCTGCTCCGACCACACCGCCGAGGGCACGATCTGGCCGGTCGACGCCGCGCTGCGGCCCGAGGGCAAGGCCGGCCCGCTGGTGCGCACCCTGGCCAGCCACGAGGGCTACTACGAGCGGTGGGCCAAGACCTGGGAGTTCCAGGCGCTGCTGAAGGCGCGGCCGGTCGCCGGTGACGCCGAGCTGGGCCGGGAGTACGTCGACCGCATCGCGCCGATGGTGTGGTCGGCCGCCGAGCGGGACGGGTTCGTCACCGACGTGCAGGCGATGCGCCGGCGGGTCGTCGAGCACATCCCGGCCCACCATGCCGAGCGCCAGCTCAAGCTGGGCTCCGGGGGCCTGCGCGACGTCGAGTTCGCCGTCCAGCTGCTGCAGATGGTCCACGGGCGGACCGACCCGACGCTCCGACCGCCGACCACGCTGTCGGCGCTGGCCGAGCTGACCCGCAGGGGGTACGTCGGACGTGCGGACGGCGCCGCGCTCGACCGGGCCTACCGCTTCCTGCGCAGGCTCGAGCACCGGGTCCAGCTCTCCCACCTGCGGCGCACCCACGTGGTCCCCGAGGACGAGGAGAGCCTGCGCGCGCTCGGCCGGGCGATGGGCTACCGCAAGGACCCGGTGGCGGAGCTGAACCGGCAGTGGAAGGAGCACCGGCGCGAGGTGCGGCGGCTGCACGAGAAGCTCTTCTACCGGCCGCTGCTGGTCGCGGTCGCCAAGCTTCCCGGGGAGGAGGTCAGGCTGACCCCGGACGCGGCCAAGCAGCGGCTGGCGGCCCTGGGCTACGTCGACCCGGACGGGGCACTGCGCCACCTGGAGGCGTTGACCAGCGGGGTGTCCCGCTCCGCCGCCATCCAGCGCACGTTGCTGCCGGTGATGCTGGGCTGGTTCGCCGACGACCCCGACCCCGACGGCGGCCTGCTCGGGTTCCGCAAGATCTCCGAGGCGCTGGGCACCACCCCGTGGTACCTCCGGCTGCTGCGCGACGAGGGGCAGGTCGCCGAGCGGCTGGCGCACGTCCTGGCCTCCTCCCGGTACGCGACCGACCTGCTGCAGCGGGAGCCGGAAGGAGTCGCCCTCCTCGGTGCGGACGAGGGCCTGGTTCCGCTGTCCCGGCGGGTCCTGGAGAAGGAGATGCTGGCCGGGGTCCTGCGCCAGCAGGACCCCGAGGAGGCGATCGCCGGGGTCCGGGCGATCCGGCGCCGCGAGCTGCTGCGCATCTCCGTCGCCGACCTGGTGGACGAGATCGACGTCGCCACGGTCGGTGAGGCGCTCACGGACCTGACGGCGGCGACGCTCACCGCGGCCCTGGAGGTGGCCACCGGAGCGGTCGAGCGGACCCGCGGCACTCCGGTGCCGGCCCGGATCGCGATCGTCGCGATGGGCCGGTTCGGCGGCCACGAGCTCGGCTACGGCAGCGACGCCGACGTGATGTTCGTCCAGGACCCGCCGCCGGGCGCGAGTCCCGAGGACGCGGGCGCGGCGGCGCGGGAGGTGGTCAACGAGCTGCGCCGGCTGCTCTCCCTGCCCGGCAGCGACCCGCCGCTGGAGATCGACGCGGCGCTGCGGCCCGAGGGCAAGCAGGGGCCGCTGGTCCGGTCGCTGGAGTCCTACGCCGCCTACTACGCCAAGTGGTCCGCGGTGTGGGAGGCACAGGCGCTGCTGCGGGCCGACGCGATGGTCGGCGACGCCGAGCTGTGCCGCCGGTTCACCGAGCTCGTGGACCCGCTGCGTTTCCCGCCCGAGGGGCTCGCCGAGGCCGACATCCGCGAGATCCGGCGGATCAAGGCCCGCGTCGACGACGAGCGGCTGCCGCGAGGAGCCGACCCCGCCACCCACCTCAAGCTCGGCCGGGGCGGGCTCACCGACATCGAGTGGACCGTGCAGCTGCTGCAGATGCAGCACTCCGCCGCGGTGCCGGAGCTGCGGACCACCCGCACCCTGGAGGCGCTGTCGGCCGCGGTGGACGCCGAGCTCGTGTCCCGGCAGGACGCCGAGGCGCTCAAGGACGCCTGGCGGATGGCCAGCAGGCTGCGCAACCGGATCGTGCTGGTGCGTGGCCGCTCCTCGGACTCGCTGCCGCGGGACGCTAGGGAGAAGGCCGCCGTGGCACACCTGTGCGGCTACGGGCCGGGGGAGTCGAACGAGCTCGTCAACGACTACCTGAGGGTGACCCGCCGCGCCAGGGCGGTCGTGGACCGGGTGTTCTGGGGCTGAGTGAGGGGCCGACCTCGGCGGGGACGGTCGCATGGCGGGACCTGCCCCGCCGTCCCCTCTGACGGTCGGCCGAGACCCAGCCTAGGCACGACGGGGCCGTCGCGGAACCCGAATCGGGACACCCGCCACCCCAGGGTGGACCCGAGGCACCCCAGGGTCCGCGGTTCTGGGCAGGGGCGGGTACGACGTGCCACGATCGTGCCCGTGAGCATGCCACCGGCCGAGCCGCAGCGTCTGCGGGAGCTGGCGCTGCTGCGCCGCGTCCGTGACCGGATCGACCGGGAGTACGCACAGCCGCTCGACGTGGAGGCGCTCGCCCGCGGGGTGAACATGTCCGCCGGGCACCTGAGCCGCCAGTTCCGCCAGGAGTACGGCGAGCCGCCGTACTCCTACCTCATGACCCGGCGCATCGAGCGGGCGATGGCGCTGTTGCGACGCGGCGACCTGAGCGTCACCGAGGTGTGCTTCGCGGTCGGCTGCTCGTCTCTGGGCACCTTCAGCAGCCGGTTCTCCGAGCTGGTCGGGATGCCGCCCAGCGTCTACCGGCGGGAGGCGGCCCAGGCGACGGCGGGGATGGCGCCGTGTGTCGCGAAGCAGGTCACCAGACCGATCAGGAATCGAGAAGCGCCGGCCCCGGAGGCGCGCCTAGCGTGAGCGCCATGGAACTCACCATCGCCCAGGCCATGCTCCCGCACGACGACCCGGACGCCGCCGTGTCGTTCTACCGCGACGTCCTCGGCTTCGAGGTCCGCAACGACGTGGGCTACCAGGGGATGCACTGGATCACGGTGGGCCCCGTCGGCCAGCCGGACACCTCGATCGTGCTGTACCCACCGGCCGCGTCCCCCGGCCTCACCGACGAGGAGCGCCGGACCGTCGCCGAGATGATGGCCAAGGGGACCTTCGCCAGCATCAACCTGGCCACCTCCGACGTCGACGCGGCGTTCGACCGGCTGCAGGGCTCGGGCGCCGAGATCGTCCAGGAGCCGATCGACCAGCCGTACGGCGTGCGCGACTGCGCCGTCCGCGACCCGGCGGGCAACATGGTGCGCATCCAGCAGCCCCGCTGACGACCCCGACGACGACCCCCGCCGACGACCCCCGCTGACGACAAGGAGACGCGATGAGCACGGCCCCGAGGGCGGACGCCGACGACGCGGCGGCGCACCCGGCCGACACCCACGACCTGATCCGGGTGCAGGGTGCGCGCGAGAACAACCTCAAGGACATCGACGTCGAGATCCCCAAGCGGCGCCTGACGGTGTTCACCGGCGTCTCGGGCTCCGGGAAGAGCTCGCTGGTCTTCGGCACCGTCGCCGCGGAGTCCCAGCGGCTGATCAACGAGACCTACAGCGCGTTCGTGCAGGGCTTCATGCCCACGCTGTCGCGGCCCGAGGTCGACGTGCTCGACGGGCTGACCACCGCCATCATCGTCGACCAGGAGCGGATGGGTGCCAACCCGCGCTCCACCGTGGGCACCGCCACCGACGCGAACGCGATGCTGCGGATCCTGTTCAGCAGGTTGGGCGAGCCGCACATCGGCTCGCCCAACGCCTACTCGTTCAACATGCCGTCGGTGACGGCCAGCGGCGCGATCACGGTCGAGCGGGGCAACCGGACGAAGACCGAGAAGGCGACCTTCACCCGGCTCGGCGGGATGTGCCCGCGCTGCGAAGGCATGGGGTCGGTGAGCGACTTCGACCTGTCCGCGCTCTACGACGACTCCAAGTCGCTGGAGGAGGGCGCCCTCACGGTCCCCGGCTACAGCATGGACGGATGGTACGGCCGGGTCTTCCGGGGCGCCGGACTTCCGATGGACAGGCCGATCGCGAGGTACTCGAAGAAGCAGCTGCACACGTTGCTGTACGCCGAGCCCACCAAGATCAAGGTCGAGGGGGTCAACCTGACCTACGAAGGGCTGATCCCCAAGATCCAGAAGTCGATGCTGTCCAAGGACGTCGACGCGCTGCAGCCCCACGTCCGGGCCTTCGTCGAGCGGGCGATCACCTTCACCACCTGCCCGGAGTGCGAGGGGACCCGGCTCACCGAGGAGGCCCGGTCGTCGAAGATCCGCGGCAGGAACATCGCCGACCTGTGCGCGATGCAGATCAGCGACCTGGCCGCCTGGGTCCGTGACCTGCGGGAGCCGTCGGTGGCGCCGCTGCTCGCCGGGCTGCAGCACCTGCTCGACTCGTTCACCAACGTCGGGCTCGGCTACCTCTCCCTGGACCGGCCCACCGGCACGCTGTCGGGGGGAGAGGCGCAGCGCACCAAGATGGTGCGCCACCTCGGCTCCTCGCTCACCGACGTCACCTACGTGTTCGACGAGCCGACCGTCGGCCTCCACCCGCACGACATCCAGCGGATGAACGACCTGCTGCTGCGCCTGCGGGACAAGGGGAACACCGTGCTCGTGGTCGAGCACAAGCCCGAGACGATCACGATCGCCGACCACGTCGTCGACCTCGGTCCGGGGGCCGGTGCCGCCGGAGGCGCGGTCTGCTTCGAAGGCAGCGTCGAGGGCCTGCGCAGCAGCGGCACCGTGACCGGCAACCACCTCGACGACCGGGCCAGGCTCAAGGAGTCGGTGCGGTCACCCGCCGGCGCGCTCGAGGTCCGGGGCGCCTCGACGCACAACCTTCGCGACGTGGACGTCGACATCCCGCTCGGCGTGCTCTGCGTGGTCACCGGCGTCGCCGGCTCCGGCAAGAGCTCGCTGGTCGACGGGTCCGTGGCCGGCCGCGACGGCGTGGTGGTGGTCGACCAGGGCGCGATCCGCGGCTCCCGGCGCAGCAACCCGGCGACGTACACCGGCCTGCTGGACCCGGTCCGCAAGGCGTTCGCGAAGGCCAACGGCGTGAAGCCGGCCCTGTTCAGCGCCAACTCCGAGGGCGGGTGCCCCGCGTGCAACGGCGCCGGCGTGATCTTCACCGACCTGGGCATCATGGCGACCGTGGAGTCCACCTGCGAGGAGTGCGGTGGGAAGCGGTTCCAGGACGCCGTCCTCGAGTACCGGCTCGGGGGCCGGGACATCGCCGAGGTGCTCGCGATGTCGGTCGCCGAGGCGGCGGAGTTCTTCGCCGACGGCGAGGCGCGCACCCCGGCGGCGCACAAGATCCTGGACCGGCTCGCCGACGTCGGGCTGGGCTACCTCACGCTCGGCCAGCCCCTGACCACGCTGTCGGGTGGTGAGCGGCAGCGGCTCAAGCTGGCCACCCGGATGGGCACCATGGGCGAGGTCTACGTCCTCGACGAGCCCACCACGGGCCTGCACCTCGCCGACGTGGAGCAGCTGCTCGGCCTGCTCGACCGGCTCGTCGAGTCCGGCAGGTCGGTGATCGTCATCGAGCACCACCAGGCGGTGATGGCGCACGCCGACTGGGTCATCGACCTCGGGCCCGGCGCCGGCCACGACGGAGGACGCGTCGTCTTCGAGGGCACCCCCGCCGCCCTGGTCGAGGCGCGGTCGACCCTCACCGGCGAGCACCTCGCCGCCTACGTCGGCGGCTGAGCGGTGCGACGCCTGCCCCTGGACGCGGCAGCGCCCCCGGAACCGAGTTCCGGGGGCGCCTCGTGCGTGTGCCCCGGCCGCACTGCTTGAGCCGTCGCCCGCACCCTTGGGGGCTACCCGCCGTGGCAGCGCCGATGCGGCTTGTCCCCTGAACAACGGCAGCGTCCCGGCGCAGCCTCCGGCGGACCGATTGACCCGCGTGCCGACCGCGGATCAGAGGTCGAAGTAGAGCTCGAACTCGTGCGGGTGCGGGCGCAGGGCCAGTGGCGCGATCTCGTTCTGGCGCTTGTAGTCGATCCACGTCTCGATCAGGTCGGGGGTGAACACACCGCCCTCGAGCAGGTAGTCGTGGTCGTTCTCCAGGGCGCTGAGGACCGCATCGAGGCTGGCCGGCACGGTCTCGATGTCGGAGTGCTCGTCCGGCGGCAGCTCGTAGAGGTCCTTGTCGATCGGCTGCGGCGGCTCGATCTTGTTCTTGATCCCGTCGATGCCGGCCAGCAGCATCGCCGAGAACGCCAGGTAGGGGTTCGACGACGGGTCCGGGCAGCGGAACTCGATGCGCTTGGCCTTCGGGTTCGCGCCGGTGATCGGGATCCGGATGCACGCCGACCGGTTGCGCTGGCTGTAGACGAGGTTCACGGGAGCCTCGAAGCCCGGCACCAGGCGGTGGTAGGAGTTCACCGTCGGGTTGGTGAAGGCGAGCAGCGACGGGGCGTGCCTGAGCAGGCCGCCGATGTAGTAGCGGGCCATGTCCGACAGACCGGCGTACCCGGACTCGTCGTAGAACAGCGGCTCACCGTCGTTCCAGATCGACTGGTGGCAGTGCATGCCCGAGCCGTTGTCCCCGAAGATCGGCTTGGGCATGAACGTGGCGGTCTTGCCGCTGCGCCAGGCGACGTTCTTGACCAGGTACTTGAACTTCATCACCGCGTCGGCGGAGGTCAGCAGCTCGTCGAACCGCCAGTTGATCTCGGCCTGGCCGGCGGTGCCGACCTCGTGGTGGGCCCGCTCGACCTGCAGCCCGGCACGCTCGAGCTCGGTGGTGATCTCGTCGCGCAGCTCGGAGAAGTGGTCGACCGGCGGGACCGGGAAGTAGCCGCCCTTGAACTTCACCTTGTAGCCGCGGTTGTTCTCCTCCGACCCGGTGTTCCAGGCGCCGGCCTCGGAGTCGATGTGGTAGTAGCCGGCGTTCGCCTTGGTCTCGAACCGGACCGAGTCGAAGACGTAGAACTCCGCCTCGGGCGCGAAGAAGGCGGTGTCGCCGATGCCGGTGCTCTTCAGGTACGCCTGCGCCTTCCGGGCGATGTTGCGCGGGTCGCGGCTGTAGGGCTCGCCGGTCAGCGGGTCGTGGATGAAGAAGTTGACGATGAGCGTCTTGTGGGTGCGGAACGGGTCCAGGTACGCCGTGGTCGGGTCCGGGAACAGCGACATGTCCGACTCGTGGATCGCCTGGAACCCGCGGATGGAGGAGCCGTCGAAGCCCAGTCCGTCCTCGAACACCGACTTGTCGAACGACGACACCGGGACGGTGAAGTGCTGCATCACACCGGGCAGGTCGCAGAAGCGTACGTCGACCATCTCGACGCCTTCGTCCTTGATGTACTTCAAGAGCTCGTCGGCGTTTGCGAACATTCGTCCTCCTCGGCCGCGCGGGTCGCGGCCAGATCTCATTCGAAGCTTGCTGCGATGCGACGCTGCACCATCGCACCAGAACCTATGTCCGGGCGATTAATTGACCGTATCCGGTTTGTTTCGAGCATGTAACAAGCTGGGGGCAGGATCACAGGGCGATGGGCGGTCTCCGAGCCGCCGACGCGACCCCGGTAGCGTTGCCGGCGTGAGCGACGCATCCTCCGCCGGCGGTTCCTTTCCCGCGTACCCGGGGGAGCGGCTCGGTCTCCCCAAGGAGGGTCCCGGCGCGGTCGCCGGCTGGCCCCGCCGGATCGCGGCGATCTTCGTCGACTGGGTGGCCAGCACCCTCGTCGCCGCGCTGCTGTTCGGCTACGAGTGGTTCGGCGCCACCGCCGGCGAGCAGGGTCTCGTCGGCGCGACCCCGCTGCTGGTGTTCCTGGTCGAGGCCACCGTGCTCACCGCTCTCCTCGGCGGCTCGTTCGGGCAGCTGGCCCTGCGGGTCGCGGTGGTGCGCCTCGACGGCCGCCCGGTCAACCTGCTCGAGGCGCTGGTGCGCACGTTCCTGATCGTGCTCGTGGTCCCGCCGCTGATCTTCAACCGCGACCAGCGCGGCGTGCACGACATGATCGTCAAGACCATCACCGTCCGCCGCTGACCGGTTCCTGCCCTTTCGGGCGGTCTCGGCGGCTAGCCTGCCTCCAGGATCGTCGGGGGAGAGGTGCCAGGTCATGGCGGTCGGTCGTCGTACCCGCGGGGCGTTGGTGTGGTCCGTGGTCGCGGTCGTGCTCGCGGGCGCCGCAGCCTGCGGCGAGCGGCCCCCGTCCGCGACACCCGAGGCGAGTGCTCCCCACGATGCGACCACGTTGCTGGCGACGCTGGTCGCAGCGGCGGAGGAACACGGCACCGTGCACGGCGCGGCCGCCGCCGACGGGGTGCGCATCGAGGGCGACGTGGTGGTCGGCGCCGACCCGCCGGAGGCGGACGTGACGATGACGGCCGAGATGGACGAGGCACACCCCTGGTCGGTCCGGATGGTCCGCCACGACGGCTGGGTCTACCTCAGCGGGCCCGACGACGACCGCTTCCGGCAGATGGCGCCCGACGACGAGCGGCTCGCGGGGGCGGCGGCGGGTCGGATGCACGAGGACGTCGACCCCGTCGAGGCGCTTCGCCGGATGCAGGCCGGACTGACCGGCGTCGAGCACGTCGGCGCCGCCGAGGTCGAGGGCGACCCCGTCGAGCACTACCGGGTGCGCGTCGAGCACACCGGCGAGGACGTGACCGGCGGCGGGCTGGCGATGGCGGCCGAGGAGGTGGAGTACGACGTCTTCGTCGACGTCTCCGGGTCGCTGCGCAGGTTCGCCTGGACCACCCCGCACGGCAACGAGGTCACGCACGACTTCACCGGCTGGGGTGCCCCCGTCGAGATCGCGGCGCCGCCGCAGGAGCAGCTCCGGCGGGACTGAACCGGTCGCCCCGGCCGGGGACCAACGCCCCTGTGCGGTGCCACCGGCGCCTCCTAGCGTGGAGAGAGGCAGAGTCCGCCGGAGGTGTGCCATGTACGCGAACCGGTCCGAGGCAGGGCGCCGGCTGGTCGGGAGCCTGGAGCACCTGCGAGGCAGCGACGTGGTGGTCCTCGGGCTTCCCCGCGGCGGCGTGCCCGTCGCCTACGAGGTGGCCGAGGCCCTCGACGCACCGCTCGACGTGATCGTCGTCCGCAAGCTCGGGGTGCCGTTCCAGCCCGAGCTGGCCATGGGCGCGGTCGGGGAGGACGGGGTCCTCGTGCTGAACCCGGAGGTGGTCCGGATGGCGCACGTCAGCTCCGAGGAGATGACGTCGGTCCAGCGACGCGAGCAGCGCGTCGTGGAGGAGCGGGCCGACCGGTTCCGGGCGGGACGGCCGCGCGCCACCCTGGAGGGGAGGACCGCGCTGATCGTCGACGACGGCATCGCCACCGGGGCCACCGCCCGCGCGGCGTGCCACGTCGCCAAGGCGATGGGTGCGCACCGGGTGGTGCTCGCCGTCCCGGTCGGGCCGCCCGAGGTCGGCGCCCGGTTCCGCGACGAGGGGATCGAGGTGGTCTGCCCCGAGCAGCCGGTGGTCTTCTACGCCGTCGGCCAGTTCTACCGGGACTTCTCCCAGACCACCGACGAGGAGGTCACCGCGCTGCTGCGGCGGCGGGCCGAGCAGCTCGCCGACGCCCCGGCCCACCCGGCGTCGGCCCTCGACGAGGACGTCGAGATCACCGCCGCCGGCGTGACCCTGCCCGGGCGGCTGACCGTCCCGCCCGACGCGCGCGGCGTGGTGCTCTTCGCCCACGGCAGCGGCAGCAGCCGGCACAGCCCGCGCAACCGCTACGTGGCGGAGGTGCTGCAGCACGCCGGGATCGGGACGCTGCTGTTCGACCTGCTGACGACCGCCGAGGAGCACGACCGGCGACTCGTCTTCGACGTGACGCTGCTCGCCACGCGGCTCGCCGGCGCCACCGCGTGGCTGCGCCGGCACCCGGCCGCGTCCGGGCTGTCGCTGGGCTACTTCGGCGCCAGCACCGGCGCTGCTGCCGCGCTGTGGGCCGCGGCAGACCCGCGGCAGGACGTCGCGGCCGTGGTCTCGCGCGGGGGCCGTCCGGACCTGGCGATCCCGCAGCTGCACCACGTGCGGGCGGCGACGCTGCTGATCGTCGGCGGCCGCGACACGATGGTGCTGGACCTGAACCGGGAGGCGCAGCGGCACCTGCGGTGCAAGAACGACCTCGCCGTCGTGCCCGGGGCGACGCACCTGTTCGAGGAGCCGGGCACCCTGGCCCGGGCGGCGGCGCTGGCGCGGGACTGGTTCAGCGACCACCTGCTGCCGGTCGCTCCAGGGTGAGCTGGGCGACTTCGAGGTAGCCGGTGCGGAAGCCCGCCTCGCAGTAGGCGAGGTAGAACTCCCACATCCGCCGGAAGGTGGCTCCGAAGCCGAGCCGGGCGACGTCCGGCCAGCTCGCGAGGAACTGCTCCCGCCACAGCCGCAGCGTGTGCGCGTAGTGCTGCCCCAGGGAGAGCGTCCGGGTGACCTCCAGGTCGGTGTGCCCGGCGAGCACCTCCTCGACCGCGCGCTGCGAGGGCAGCAGCCCGCCGGGGAAGATGTACTTGTGGATCCAGGTGTAGGAGTCGCGGGTGGCCAGGTAGCGGTCGTGCTCGAGCAGGATCGCCTGGATCGCTGCCTTCCCGCCGGGGGCGAGGAGTGAGTCGATCGCGGAGAAGTACGTCGGCCAGTAGCGCTCGCCGACCGCCTCGACCATCTCCACGCTGACCACGGCGTCGAACTCGCCGGTCTGGTCGCGGTAGTCCCGCACCGCGATCTCGACCCGGTCGGAGACCCCGGCTGCGTCGACCCGCTGCCGCGCCAGCGCCGCCTGCTCCGAGGAGAGGGTGATGGTGGTGACCGTGGCGCCACGCTGTGCGGCGCGGACGGCGAGGGTGCCCCAGCCGGTGCCGATCTCGAGCACCCGGCTGCCCTCGTGGACGCCCGCCGCGTCGAGGACCGCGTCGACCTTGCGCAGCTGGGCGGCCTCGAGGTCGGTGGTCGTCGGGGCCGGGTGGAAGGTCTCGAAGAGGGCCGAGGAGTACGACATCGAGGGGTCCAGGAACGCGGCGAACATGTCGTTGGACAGGTCGTAGTGCCGCTCGATGTTGCGGCGGGCGCCGGACCGCGTGTTCTCCGGGTTGAGGCCGCGGGGGAGCACGGCGTGCCGGAGCCGGTAGAACACGGGCGGCACCAGGTCGGTGAGCCGCTCGGCGAACGGGGCGAGGGCGTCGGCGAGGTCGGTGCCGACGGCAGCGCGCCACTCCCCGGCCATGTAGGACTCGCCGAGCCCGATCAGAGGGCTGCGGCCCAGCCGTGCCAGGAACGGCCGGTGCTCGACGACCTCGAGGGTGGGTGGCCCTCCGGCGCCGTACACGCTGCCGTCGGACAGGCGCACGGTCACCGGCACCTTGGCGAGGACCCGGCGCAGCACCTGGCGGGTGACGCGGGCGCGCAGGTCGTAGCCGGGGGCCTCCGGCAGGGCCAGCGCGGCGTTGTCGTCGGGCCCGGCGACGGTCTCCGAGAAGCTCTGCGAGAAGGTCAGCGTGGACGTGTCCAGGGTGGTCATGACATGCCTTTCGGGGCCTGGTGGGCGGGACGCGGCACCACGGGCAGCCGGCGCAGCCACAGCCGGACCCCGTGCCAGCGGATGAGCGCGGCGACGCGCTGGGAGGGCAGCGGGTCGGCGACCACTCGTCGCAGCGCACGGCCGCCGGTGGCCGGCTCGAGGTCTCCGTGCACGGCCGCGGTGAACAGCGTCCCTCCGTCCGGTGACGTCAGCGAGATCGCCACCGCGACCCCGTCGTCGGTGAGCCGGGTCTTGATGTCGTAGCGGCCCTCCACGGCGAAGAACGGGGAGACGTAGAACGTCTTGTCCGCGCGCGAGCGGGTCGGGGAGCCCTCCTCCACCGGCAGCGGGTAGCAGTGCCGCTCGCCGTAGGTGTTGTGCACCTCGGCGAGCACCCCCTCCAGGTGGCCCTGCTCGTCGAAGCAGAAGTACGTCGACAGCGGGTCGAACACGTACCCGAGGCTGCGCGCGTTGGCCAGCAGCAGCACCCGGTGCGCGGTCCACGGCAGGCCCTGCGCGTCGAGGAAGGACCGGACCTTGTCCCTCAACGGCCGGCCGTCAGCCGCGGCGAAGTGGTCCTCGCTGCGGATCGAGGCCAGCGGCCGCAGCCATCGAGGAAACGCCCGGTTCGGGTCCGCGACGTCGACCAGCCACATCGTCGTACGGTGCGAGAACTCGTAGGTCAACGGCCGGCGCCGCCGGTGGTGCACCAACGCGCGGACCGCGGCGGGCGTGGTGGTGGTCATGGTCACCAGGTGGCCCCCAACGCCTGCGCGGCGGCGACCCCCGAGCGGCAGCCGTCCTCGTGGAACCCCCAGCCGTGGTAGGCCCCGGCGAAGGCGAGCCGGTCGCTGTCGAGGTCGCCCAGCCGTGCCTGGGCGGCCACCGACCGGGCCGTGTAGGTCGGGTGCTCGTAGGTCATCGTGGCGATCACCCGGTCCGGCGCCGGCCCGTCGTCCGGGTTCAGCGTCACGACCAGGGGGTCGCTGGCGGGGTGGCCCTGGAGCCGGTTCATCCAGTAGGAGACCCGGGCCCGGTCGGTCGGCGCCGTGCAGTCGGTGAGCCGGTAGTTCCAGCTCGCGCGGCCGCGCCGGTGCTTCGGCAGCGCGGACTCGTCACGGTGCAGCCACGCGACGTTGCGGGAGTACTCGAACGCCCCGAGGACCTCCTTCTCCTCCTCGCCGGCGTCGGTGAGCAGGGCCAGGGCGTGGTCGGCGTGGGTGGCGACCACCACCTTGTCGAAGCTGTGGTGCTCGTTGGGCCCGCCGTCGCTGCGCCGGGCGTCGATCTCGACGCCGTCCGGCTTGCGGCTCACCGCGGTGACCCGGGTGCCGGGGCGTACGACGTCGAGCCGCCGCGTGATCGCCTCCACGTAGGAGCGGGAGCCGCCCACGACGGTGTGCCAGGTGGGGGCGTCCCCGAGCGTGAGGAACCCGTGGTGGCGCAGGAACGCGAACAGGTAGGCCGCCGGGTAGCCGAGCGCCTCCGTGTGCCCCATCGACCACACGCAGGAGACCACCGGCAGCGCGTAGTGGGTGACGAAGCGCTGGTCGAACCCCGCGTCGGCGAGGAACTCCCCGTAGCTGGTCTCCGACGTCGGGTGCTCCTCGAGGTAGGCCAGCGCCTGCCGCTGGAAGGAGCGCACCTGGAGCAGCAGCCGCCAGAAGCCGGGGTCGACGGCGCGGCGGCGCTGGGAGAAGAGCCCGTCCGCCTTCCGGCCGCCGGTGTAGCTGAGCCCGCACTGCGCGCAGGAGATGTTCATGCTCATCTCGGTGGGGCGGGTGCGCACGCCGAGCTCGGTGAACAGCCGCCGCAGCAGCGGGTAGGTGCGGTCGTTGAGCACGATGAAGCCGGAGTCGACCGGGACGGTCCGGCCGTCGGCGACCTCCACGTCGTGCGTGTGCGCGTGGCCACCGACGCGCGGGTCGGCCTCGAACAGCGTGACGTGGTGGGTGCGCTGCAGCAGGTAGGCAGCGGTCAGGCCGGAGATCCCGCCGCCGACGACCGCGACGGTGGGCCGGTCGTCGTACGACGTCCCGGGGGTGCGCTGGGGGTCACTCATGCCCGACGTTCGGAGCTGCGGCAGCCCCGGATGGGCTCCGGGAGGTAAAGACCGCTCAGCGGTCCGCGCCGACGACCTCGAGCCGCACCCGCTTGTTTCCCTTGCCCTTGGACTCGGTGCCGGTCACCACGACCCGGCCGACCTCGGCCGTGCTCAGCACGTGCGTGCCGCCGTCGGCCTGCTTGTCGAGGCCGACGATGTCGATCACCCGCAGCGGGTCGATCTCGCGGGGGATGAGGTTGGCCGCGGTGCGGATCAGCGCGGCGTCCTCGTCGGCGACCTGCCGCCCGACGAACGCCACGAGGATCTCCCGCGCGGCGGCGATCTCCTCGTTGATCCGGGTCTCCACGCGGCGGCCGAACTCCGCCGACATCGACGGCAGCGGGAAGTCCAGCCTGCCCTTGCCGGGATCCATGTTGCCGCCGGTGACCGCGACCCGGTGGTCGGCCCAGATCACCCCGCACAGGATGTGCAGGGCGGTGTGGGTGCGCATGGTCAGGTGGCGACGCTCCCAGTCGAGCTCGCCGAACCCCTCGGTGCCCTCGCGGGGGAGGTCGGTGTCGGCGAGGTCGAGCCAGTGCCAGATCGTGGCAGGGTCCTCCCGGTCCCGGGCGACCCGGACGACCGGTGCGGCACCGCCGTCCCACCGCAGCGTGCCGACGTCGTAGGGCTGTCCACCGCCGCCGGGATAGAACGCGGTCCGGCGCAGGGCCACCCGCCCCTCGTCGCGGTCGACCCGGTGCACGGCGGTGTCGAACGCGTGGGCGTAGGCGTCGACGGCGAACAGCTCGGTCTCGGCGAGTCCGGCGGGGGCTCCGGCAGGGACGTGTCCGGGGACGGCCATGGTGCTCCTTCGGGCGGGCTACGTCGTTCAAGGTACTCCCGCTGCTGCGCGGGGGTAGCCTCGGTCGGCGAGGAGCCCCGTCCCCGACCCAGGAGGCCCTGAATGCGTTCACTGCTGTCCACCCGTCGCGCGGCCGTCGCCGCCGCGACGCTCCCGCTGCTGCTCGGGGTGGCCGCCTGCGGTGCGGACGAGACCGCTCCGGCGGCGGCCGACGCGGCCGACCGGGCGGCCACCTCGCCGTCCGGCGACGAGGGCACGGCCGCGGACCAGGCGGACGCGGACCAGGCCGCCTCGGAGGAGACCGAGCCCGAGGAGGCCGAGGAGACCGGCGCCGAGGCCGAGGAGACCGAGGCCGGCAACGACGGCGGCTCCTGGGACGAGGAGACGCTCGCCCCGGCGATGGTCGCGGCGATGGCCGAGCAGGAGACCGGTCGGTTCACGATGACCACCACCGGCGGCGGCGCGGACGTCGAGGCCGAAGGGGTGATGTCCCTGCGCAGCGGCGGCCAGGACATGGCGATGACCATGTCCGGCGCCACGCTCGGCGTGCAGAGCATGGAGATGCGGATGGTCGACGGCGTGGTGTACCTCTCGATGCCACCGATGACCCCGAAGGGCAAGTTCTTCGAGATCGACCCCGGCGACGCCGGCTCCCCGTTCTCCGGGATGACCGACCAGATGCGGGTCGACCCGCGCGAGAGCCTGAAGGCCTTCGAGTCCGGGCTGCGCGAGGTGGAGTACCTCGGCGAGGAGCCGGTGGACGGGGAGAGCCTCGAGCGCTACCGGCTGACCGTCGACTTCGCGGCCGCGGCGAAGGCACAGGGCCTGCCCCGGACGCAGGGCGCCCCGGAGACCGTGGCGTACGACGTCTGGCTCGACGACGACGCCCTGCTGCGGCGGATGCAGCTCGAGATGATGCAGGTGTCGATGGTCATGGAGATGTCCGGCTGGGGCGAGCCGGTGAGGATCCAGGCGCCGCCCCGCCGCCAGATCGTGCAGGCACCGGGGATGCCCGGGTCCTGACCGGGGGCACCCAGGGTCAGCGGCCGCGCAGGTTCTGCCGGGCGCCCCTGAGGTTCGTCGGGATCGGGCCCTTGGGCATCGGGACGTTCGGCCGGGCGGCGTCGAGGGCGCGCAGCCGGGCCAGCACGTCGGTGATCTCCGCGGGCTTCACCTTGCGGCCGAGCTTGCGCACGCGCGAGACCAGCTTCGGCAGCGGCACGGCGCCCTCGGAGTCACCGACCACCACCTCGTGGATCGGGAAGTCGGACGCCACCCGCTCGTGCTTGCGCCGCTGGTCGGCCATCAGCGCCTTGAGCCGGTTGGGGTTGCCCTCGCCGACGAGCACGATCCCGGGAGGGCCGACCACCCGGTGCACCACGTCCTGCTGGCGGTTGAACCCGACCGCGGGCTCGACGGTCCATCCGCGGCGGAGCATGCCCAGTGCCGCGGCGCCCGCGCCCGGCTGGCCCTCGATCTGCTTGTACCCGGCGTTCTGGGCGCGGCGGCCGAAGACGATCAGCGCGGCGAGGGTGCCGAACGGGATCGCGGTGACCAGCGCGAAGGGCCAGCCGCCGAGCAGCAGCCACAGCAGCACGAAGGCGAGGCCTGCAGCGAGCAGGAACCACCCCAGCAGGATCAACCCGATCTTGGGGTCGTACTGCTTGGTCATGCGGTAGCTGGCGACGATCTGCTTCAGGCGCCCGTCCTTCTTGGGGCCCTTGTTCTTCCTGGCCATGCGGTGTCAGTGCCTCGTTCTGCGTGGTGGATGCCGGTCAGGTGCCGACAGGGGTCGGCCCAGTCTCTCAGACGTGCGCGGCGGTGCTCGCCTGAGCCTCCCGCGCCTCGACCGCCTGGCGGTAGAGCCGGCCGGCGCGGTACGACGAGCGCACCAGCGGGCCGGACATGACGCCGGCGAAGCCGATCTCCATCGCCTCGTCGTGCAGCTCGACGAACTCCTCGGGCTTCACCCAGCGCTCGACGGGGTGGTGGCGGGCCGACGGGCGGAGGTACTGGGTGATGGTGACCAGGTCGCAGCCGGCCTCGTGCAGGTCGCGCAGCGCCTGGGAGACCTCGTCGCGGGTCTCGCCCATGCCGAGGATCAGGTTGGACTTGGTGACCAGGCCGAACGCCCGGGCCTGGGTGAGCACGTCCAGGGAGCGGTCGTAGCGGAAGGCGGGGCGGATCCGCTTGAAGATCCGCGGCACCGTCTCGACGTTGTGGGCCAGCACCTCGGGGCGGGACTCGAACACCTCGGCGAGCAGGTCCGGCTTGCCGTTGAAGTCGGGGATCAGGTTCTCCACCCCGGTGTCGGGGTTGAGCTCGTGGATCTGCTTGACGGTCTCGGCGTACAGCCAGGCGCCCTCGTCGGGGAGGTCGTCGCGGGCCACCCCGGTGATCGTGGCGTAGCGCAGCCCCATGGTCCGCACCGACTCGGCGACCCGGCGGGGCTCGTCACGGTCCAGCGGGTCCGGCTTGCCGGTGTCGATCTGGCAGAAGTCGCAGCGGCGGGTGCACTGGTCGCCGCCGATGAGGAAGGTGGCCTCGCGGTCCTCCCAGCACTCGAAGATGTTGGGGCAGCCGGCCTCCTGGCACACCGTGTGCAGGCCCTCGGACTTCACCAGGTTCTGCAGCTCGGTGTACTGCGGACCCATCTTCGCCCGGGTCTTGATCCACTCGGGCTTCTTCTCGATGGGGGTCTGGGAGTTGCGGACCTCGAGCCGGAGCAGCTTGCGGCCCTCGGGGGCGGGCGTGGTAGGCGCGTCAGTCACGCCGGCCACTCTACGCCGGGCCTGGAGGGCGCCCCAACCGAGCAGAGTCGCGTCGAAAGCGGGCAGCGCGACCAAGCCGACGCTCCTGCGTCACGGGATGTCGCGCCGCCGGAAGGTGTACGCCGAGGCGACGAGCACGACGACGAGCAGCGGCCCGAGGTAGCCCACGGCTTCCCCGAGCGACAGCACGGCGGTCTGCTGGCAGTCGAGACCGCCGCCGCGGCAGGTCAGGCTGCTGTCCCAGTACTCGTAGCCGTCGTGCAGCCAGCCCAGCAGGTTGTTGGCGAGGCTCCAGCGGCCGATCCCCTCGACCGGGAGGGCGGCGACGATCGCCTCGCCCGCGGCAACGTACGCGAAGAGCAGGCCGAGGGCCCCGACCGTGTGCCGCAGCAGCATCGTCAGTGCGTAGCCGCCGAGCGCGCCGGCTCCGGCGAGGAGTGCCCCGCGAGCGGTCATCCACCGGATGCTCTCCTGGACCGTCGCGCCGGTGGAGATGCCCCGGGACTCCGCGGCGAGGTACAGCGCAGTCCAGAAGAGACCCAACAGTGCCGCGGCCACGACCGTCGCCGCCACCAGGAGGGCGCCGGCCTTGGCCGACCAGACACGCGCGCGGCGCGGTTCGAACAGCAGCTGGTTGCTCATCGACCCCGAGGCCCAGTCGGCTCCCGCGAAGGTCGTCCCGGTCACCACCATGATCGCGGCGAGGAACATGCTCAGGGCGGCGCCCGACCCGCTCTGCTCCTGGCGCAGGTCCAGGGTCGCGCGCCACAGGAAGCTCTCGGCCGTCGGGACGATCATCGCCTCACAGTCGTCGGGGGTCGTCTGCGGCCCGCCGTACTGCTCGGGTTGTTCGATGCACCGCTCGAGCTCCTGCCGGACCCAGGGCTGCTGCGCCTCGCGGGCCGCTGTCTGCTCCGCTGCGGCACGGTCGGCCTCGCTGAGGGGCCGGGTGTTCCAGAGTGTCGTAGCCGCGATGAACGCCGTCATCAGGGTCGCGGCGACCAGCATCAGCACGATCGCGCGACGCGAACGGAACCGGGCCAGCTCCACGCCGAGAAGCCTCACGCCGCACCGCCCGTCGGGGTCGGTGCGTCTGCCCGCAAGGTCTCGTCCTTCGTCAGCTCGAGGAAGATCGACTCGAGGTCGGCCCGGACGGGGGTCAGCTCGTGCACGTAGAGCTCCTGGGCGGCGAGGATGCGGGTGATCCGGTCCGCGCGGCCGGGGCCGTCGACCAGGAGGTGGCCGTTCTCGTGGGTGACCGTGTACCCGGCGCGCCTCAGGTGGTCAGCGCTCGACGCCGGGTCGGAGACACCCACCCGCGTCGTGCCCGCTCCGTGACCGCTGACGAGGTCCTGGACCGTCCCGGACGTGAGCAGGCGGCCGTTGCCGATGATGGAGACCGAGTCGCACACCTGCTGCACCTCGGCGAGGATGTGCGAGCTCAGCAGCACCGTCACGCCGCTGTCGCCGAGGCCGCGGATCATGTCGCGGATGTCCCGGATCCCGGCCGGGTCCAGGCCGTTGGTGGGCTCGTCGAGGATCAGCAGGTCCGGCTCCTTCAGGAGGGTCGCCGCGATCGCGAGCCGCTGCTTCATGCCGAGCGAGTAGCCCTTGAAACGCTCGCTCTCGCGGCCGGTCAGCCCGACCCGGGCGAGGGCGGAGTCGACGCGGGAGGACGGGAGCCCGACTGACCGGGCGAGCAGGGACAGGTTCTTGCGCCCGGAGAAGGTGGGCACGAACTTCGGCTGCTCGACGACCGCACCGACCCTGCCGATCACACGAGGCAGCGCGTCGGGGACCGGCTCCCCGAACAGCCGCATCTCGCCGCGGGTGGCGCGGGCGAGGCCGAGCAGCATCCGGATCGTCGTGGTCTTGCCGGACCCGTTCGGGCCGAGGAAGCCGTGCACGCCGCCTGCCGGCACGGCCAGGTCGAGGTCGTGGACGGCCACGATGTGGCGGCCCCTGCGGGTGCGGAACTCCTTGCGCAGGCCGGCGATCTCGATGACCGTCTCGCTCATGGGACCCCTTGCCTCGTGGAGGGCCCAGCATGGCGGATCCCGGGTTCAGCGCAACGGATTGACCACCGGCACGCGCAGGGTGTCGCCACCGTGGGCCTTCGCCGGGTCCGGGCGCGGGTCGTAGTCGGGGGTGGGGGTGTAGGGCTCCCACCGCAGCAGCGCACGCAGGTGCCGCTCCACCACCGCGGCGGCCTCGGTGACGGTGACGTCGCGGCCGAGCTCGGCGGACAGCGAGGTGACGCCCGCGTCGTCGATCCCGCACGGCACGAACCGGTCGTACCAGCCGAGGTCCACGTCGCAGTTGAGCGCGAACCCGTGCATGGTCACCCCGCCGGCCATCCGGATCCCGATCGCGGCGATCTTGCGCTCGGGGCGGCCGTCCCGAGCGCGGAGCCACACGCCGCTGCGGCCGGGCACGCGCGCGGTGGTGACGCCGAGCTCGGCGCAGGCCTGGATCAGCGCCTCCTCGAGCCGGCGGACGTAGTCGACGACCTTGACGTGCTCGGGCAGCCGGACGATCGGGTACCCGACGAGCTGACCCGGCCCGTGGAAGGTGATCTTCCCGCCGCGGTCGACGTCGAGCACCGGGGCTCCCGGGTCGAGGGGCCGCTCGTGCGGCTCGGTGCGCTTGCCGGCGGTGAACACCGGGGGGTGCTCGAGGAGCAGCACCCGGTCGACACCTCCGGCGACGACGTCCGCGTGCACCTGTCGCTGCAGCTCCCAGGCGGCGACGTACTCGACCGCGTCGTCGCCGAAGCCTGCGGTCTCGAAGCCGATCTCCCTCACGGTGACGAGCCTAACGCCGTTCGCCCCGGGGGGGCTGGACGGGCACCGGACTCACGGGTGCAGGATCATGGGAGAGGAGGGGGTTCCCGACTTCTCCGCCCCGCTGTGCCGCACTCACCGAAAGGTCCCGCCGATGGCGACCTCGACCGACCCCGCACCGGCGCCGGCCGGGCGCCATTCCCGACGCTCCCGCCGGTGGCTGCTCCCGGCCGTGGTGGTGCTGCTCTGGCTCTTCGTCGGCGGTCCGCTGGGGTCGTTCGCGGGCCAGCTCGCCGACGTCCAGGAGAACGACAACGCGGCGTTCCTGCCGGAGAACGCGGAGTCGACCCTCGCCGGCAACGAGTACGCGAAGTTCGTCGAGGACCAGAGCATCCCGGCGATCCTCGCCTTCGAGCGCGGCGACGGGCTGACCCGCGACGACCTCGCCGGCATCGACGCGCTCCTCACCGAGATCAGGGACGTCGAGCACGTCGACGGGGCGGGGGTGGTCGGCCCGATCCCGTCCGAGGACGGCACGGCCGCGCAGGTGATCGTGCCGCTCACCACCGAGGACGGCTCCGAGCTCGAGCCGCGATCGTCGACATCCGGACCGTGCTGGAGGACGCCCCCGAGGGCCTCACCGCGGTCGTCGGCGGCCCGGGCGGCGTGCTCGGCGACTTCATCGAGGCGTTCGGCGAGATCGACGGCATCCTGCTGCTCGTCGCGCTGTCGGTGGTGCTGGTGATCCTGCTGGTGGTCTACCGGTCCCCGGTGCTGCCGTTCGTCGTGCTGCTCACCGCGGTCCTCGCGCTCGGTGTGGCCTCGGCCGCCGTCTACTGGCTCGCCAAGGCCGACGTGCTCGACCTCAGCGGGCAGAGCCAGGGCATCCTGTTCATCCTGGTCGTCGGAGCGGCCACCGACTACTCGCTGCTCCTCGTGGCCCGGTTCCGCGAAGAGCTGCGCGACCACGAGTCGAAGTACGACGCGATGCGCACGGCGCTGCGGGCGGTCCTCGAACCCATCGGGGCCTCCGGGGTGACGGTCATCCTCGGCCTCCTGTGCCTGCTGCTCTCGGACCTGTCCAGCCTGAGCGGGCTGGGGCCGGTCGGCGCCATCGGCATCGTCGCCGCCATGTTCGGCGCGCTGACCCTCCTGCCCGCCGCGCTCGTGCTGCTGGGACGGCGGGCCTACTGGCCGGTCCGCCCGACGTTCGGCTCCGAGCACACCGACGCCAAGGGGCTGTGGGGAACGGTCTCCCGCTTCGTGGGGCGCCGTGCCCGGGTCGTGTGGGCGACGACGTTCGTGGCCCTCGCCGCCTTCGCGGCCTTCGTGCCGACGCTCAACGAGGAGCCGGTGCCGCAGACCGACCTGTTCCTCACCGAGGTCGACTCGGTGCGCGCCCAGGACATCCTCGACCGGCACTTCGAGTCCGACCGGAGCAGCCCGGCGATCGTGATCGTGCCCGAGCAGCACCTCGAGGAGGCGATGGCCGTCGCCGCGGAGCAGCCCGGCGTGGCCCAGGACGGCGTGATGCCGCTGCCGGCAGCCGGCGACGCCGCGGGCGGGGCACCCGGTGACGCCGCGGGTGGGGCACCCGGTGACGCCGCGGGCGGGGCACCCGGTGACGCCGGGCCGGCACAGCCGCCGGAGCCGAAGGTCGTCGACGGGGAGGCCGTCGTCCTGGTCACGCTGGACGCCAACGCCGACTCCCAGCGCGCCACGGACACCGTCCGGGACCTGCGGACCGCGCTGGACGGGGTGAGCGAGGACATCATCATCGGCGGCCAGACCGCGACGCTGCTCGACACCCGGGAGACCGTCGACCGCGACCGGTGGGTCGTGATGCCCTCGATCCTGCTCGTGGTCTTCCTGGTGCTCGCGGCACTGCTGCGGTCGCTGCTCGCGCCGTTCATCCTCCTCGTGGCCAACGTGCTCTCGTTCGGCGCGACGATCGGGATCAGCGCGCTGCTGTTCAACCACGTGTTCGACTTCCCCAGCACCGACCCGACCACGATGCTGATCGGCTTCGTGTTCCTGGTGGCGCTCGGCATCGACTACTCGATCTTCCTGATGACCCGGGTGCGCGAGGAGTCGATCCGGCAGGGCACCCACCCCGGCATCCTCAAGGGGCTGTCCGCCACCGGTGGGGTGATCACCTCGGCGGGCGTGGTGCTGGCCGCGACGTTCGCCGCGCTCGGGGTGCTGCCGTTGCTGTTCCTGGCCCAGATCGCGTTCGTCGTCTCCTTCGGCGTGCTGCTGGACACCATCGTGGTCCGGTCGCTGCTCGTGCCGGCGCTGGCCTACGACATCGGCCCCGCGACGTGGTGGCCGAGCCGCCTGTGGCACACCCCCGACCACGCCGACCGGGAGACCGCGGCGATGCTGCACGCCGGGCAGGCCGACGGCGTGCGGAACCTCGGCCAGGAGCCTGTGGACGACGCCGGCGAGAAGGGGCTGCGCTAGGCCACAGTGGGGGAGTGCCTGTCTCCTCGCTCCCGTCCGCGTGCCGGACAGCCGTGCTGGTGCTGTGCGTCCCGGCGCTGGCCGGCGGCTGCTCCGGCGGCCCTGCCCCCGCGGTGACCGCGCCTTCCGGGCCGCCGGCGGCCACGGCGCCCTCGTCGGCCACGGCGTCCGGGGCGGTCACGGCGTCCGCCGTACTCCACCGCTGGGACCGGGCTCGCGCCCGGGCCTACGCGACCGGGGACGTCGCGGCGCTGTCCCGGCTGTACGCGCCGGCGTCGGCGGCGGGTACGGCGGACGTCCGGGTGCTGGAGGGCTACCTGCGGCGGGGCCTGCGCGTCGAGGGCATGCGGATGCAGCTGCTCGCCGTCGAGGAGCTCGACCGGGACGGGCGCCGACTGGTGCTGCGGGTCACCGACCGGCTGGCCGACGGCGCCGCGGCCGTGGGGGAGGCGACGACGGTCCGGCTGCCGTCGGACACGGCGTCGACCCGGGTGGTGGAGCTGGTGCGCGCCGGCGGCAGGTGGCGGGTCGCGTCGGTCAGCGACCGAGTCCCGCGGACAGCCGGTCCGTGAGCGTGGGGTGGGCGAACTCGAAGCCGTCGGCGAGCAGGTGCTCGGGCTCCACGCGGACCGACCCGAGGAGCTCGTTGGAGAGCTCGCCGAGCACCGTCCGCATCGGCCAGGCCGGCACTCGCAGCCGCGTCGGGCGGTGCAGCAGCCGGCCGAGCTCGTCGGTGAACTCGGCGTTGGTGGTGGTGCCGGGGCCCGCGAGCACGTAGACGCCACTGGTGCCGTCCTGCTCCGCCAGGAACGTGGCCGCCCGGACCCAGTCGTCCAGCGAGATGGTGGGGAAGTACTGCCGGCCGTCGCCCAGCGGCCCGCCGAGGCCGGTGCCGAACAGCAGGTGCAGCGGCTTCAGGGCTCCGCCGCGCTTGTCGAGGACGACCGCGGTGCGCATGATGCAGACCCGCGCGCCGGCGTCGGCGGCAGGCGCGGTCGCGGCCTCCCACTCCCGGGTGATGCGGCCCAGGACGGTGTCGGCCGGCGTGTCCGAGGTCTCGGTGAGGGCCTCGTCGCCGCGGTCGCCGTACCCGGCGATGCCGCTCTGCGCGAGGAACGCCGGCGGCCGCGGCGACCGGGCCACCGCCTCGGCGAGGGTGCGGGTGGTGAACACCCGGCTGTCGCGCAGGGTCTGCCGGTACGCCGCCGTCCACGGCCAGCGGGCGATCGGCGCTCCGGCGAGGTTGGCGACCACGTCCGCGCCGTCGACCA
This sequence comes from uncultured Actinomycetota bacterium, assembly GCA_963747975.1. Taxonomy (GTDB): domain Bacteria; phylum Actinomycetota; class Actinomycetes; order Propionibacteriales; family Nocardioidaceae; genus Nocardioides_C. The sequence goes on along the minus strand of CAVVHI010000003.1, from coordinate 61,459 downwards.
CCGACTGGTCGACCCGGCCGCTGTAGGGGTCCCACGCCGACTCGTTCGGCGAGAGCGCCTCGCCCCGGACCAGCCGGACGACGTCGTGGCCCTGCCCGGCCAGATGAGCCCGCCATGCCTGCCCCAAAAAGCCGGAGGCCCCGGCGATCACGATCCGCATACCCGCACTCTGACACGCCCCCCAACCCCAGGTAACGCGGGGTTATGGACGCAGAACACGGGTCGTGCGCCTCGTGAAGCGTCCACAGTCCTCGTGAAGTACGACGGGCAGCGGACCCGACGGAGACGGCACGACGCCCGCTGCCGTGGGGCAACGGGCGTCGTGACGGGTCACCGGGCGAACCCGGCGGCGTGGCCTCAGACCTCGAACTTGCCGTTCTCCAGCCGGTCCTTGACGTCGGTCAGGAACCGGGCGGCGTCGGCGCCGTCGACCAGGCGGTGGTCGTAGGTCAGCGCGAGGTACATCATGTGCCGCACCGCGATCGTCTCGCCGAGGTTCGCGTCGTCGATCACGACCGGGCGCTTGACGATCGCGCCGGTGCCGAGGATGCCGACCTGCGGCTGGTTGATGATCGGCGTGTCGAACAGCGCGCCCCGGCTGCCGGTGTTGGTCAGCGTGAACGTGCCGCCGGACAGCTCGTCGGGGCCGATCTTGTTGGTGCGGGTGCGCTCGGCGAGGTCGGCGATCTTGCGGGCCAGCCCCGCCACCGACAGGTCCCCGGCCTCCTTGAGCACCGGCACCAGCAGACCCTTCTCGGTGTCGACGGCGACCCCGAGGTTCTCCCGGTCGTAGTAGGTGACCTCGCCCTTCTCCACGTCGATCGAGGCGTTCAGCGCCGGGTGCGCCTTGAGGGCGTCCACGGTCGCCTTGGCCAGGAACGGCAGGAAGGAGAGCTTGACGCCCTCGCGCTCGGCGAACTCGCCCTTGACCTGGTCACGCAGCCGGGCGATGGCGGTGACGTCGACCTCCACCACGGTGGTCAGCTGCGCGGAGACCTGCAGCGACTCGACCATCCGGGTCGCGATCACCTTGCGCAGACGGCTGAGCGGCTCGGTCTTCCCGCGCAGCGGGCTCGGCGCGGCCGGGGCCTTCTGCTCGGCACCGGACGCGGCCGGCGCGGCCGCGGGCTCCGGCTTCTCCTCCGCCGCGGCGCGCTGTGCCTTCGCCGCCTCCAGCACGTCCTGCTTGCGGATCCTGCCGCCGACACCGGTGCCCTCGACCTGGGAGAGGTCGACGCCCTGGTCGGCCGCCATCTTCCGGACCAGCGGGGTCACGTAGGCGCCCTCGCCGGAGTCCTTCGACGGCGCCTGCGCTCCTGCTTCGGCGCTTCCTGCTTGGGGGCCTCCTGCTTGGGGGCCTCCTGCTTGGGGGCTTCCTGCTTGGGGGCTTCCTGCGCGCCCGCCTCGCCGCCGGACGTCTCGCGCATGTCCTGCTGCTGCGTCGCCGCGGCCTCGTCCCGTGCCTTGGCCTGGCCGGAGTCGGCGCCCTGCTTCTGCTCCGGCGCCGGCTCGGAGGCGGGCTGCGGGGTGGTGGGCTGCTCCTCGGCGGGCCGGCCGGCCTCGCCGGAGCCGACGAGCGCGAGCTCGGCACCGACCTCGACGGTCTCGTCCTCCTGGACCTTGATCTCGAGGAGGGTGCCGGCGACGGGGGAGGGGATCTCGGTGTCGACCTTGTCGGTGGAGACCTCGAGCAGGGGCTCGTCGACGGCCACCTCGTCACCGACCTGCTTGAGCCACCGGGTGACCGTGCCCTCGGTGACGGACTCGCCGAGCGCCGGCAGGGTCACCGGGCTGCTGCCACCGCCGGCCTTCGTGCCCTCCCGCGACGCCTCGGCCTCGGGCTTGGTGTCCGCGGAGCCGGGGGCGGTCTCCTGGGCAGGTCCCGCCGGCTCGGTCCGGGCCTCCGGCACCTGGCCCTGGGGCTCGGCCTGCCGGTCGGCCTCCTGCGGAGCGGCCGCCTCGCCGGACTCGCCGCCGGGTCCCTCGCCGGCGCCGGCGTCCTGGGCGCCCTCACCCTGCTCGGCGGCCTGCTCCTCCTGGTCGGAGGCCTGCTCGGCGCCGCCCTCGGCGGTCTCGCCGCCGGACTCGTCGCCGCCACCGGCGGACTCTCCCTCGTCACCCACGGTCGCGAGCTCGGCGCCGACCTCGACGGTCTCGTCCTCTTGGACCTTGATCTCGAGGAGGGTGCCGGCGACGGGGGAGGGGATCTCGGTGTCGACCTTGTCGGTGGAGACCTCGAGCAGCGGCTCGTCCACCTCGACGCGGTCGCCTGGCTGCTTGAGCCAGCGGGTGACGGTGCCTTCGGTGACGGACTCACCGAGGGCTGGAAGAGTGACTGACGTCGCCATGCGTTCCTTCGCTCCTTTAGCTGGCTGTGACTGCTGTGCTGCTCGGGTCTGGCGGTGCTGGTGCTGAGCCTACGAGGCGGCCGCTACGAGTGCGCGTGCAGCGGCTTCCCGGCCAGCGCCAGGTGGGCCTCGCCGAGCGCCTCGTTCTGCGTCGGGTGCGCGTGGACGAGCGGGGCCACGTCCTCGGCGTACCCCTCCCAGTTGTAAACAAGCTGTGCCTCGCCGATGAGCTCGCCGACGCGGGCGCCGACGAGGTGTACGCCGACCACCGGGCCGTCCTTCTGCCGGACGAGCTTCACGAACCCCTGCGTCTTGAGGATCTGGCTCTTGCCGTTGCCGCCGAGGTCGTAGGTCAGCGACTCCACCTGCTCGGCGCCGTACTTCTCGACCGCGGCGGCCTCGGTCAGCCCGACCGAGGCCACCTCCGGGTCGCAGTAGGTGACCCGGGGGATGCCGGCCTCGTCGACCGGGACCGGCTCGAGCCCGGCGATCTCCTCGGCCACGAAGATGCCCTGGGCGAAGCCGCGGTGGGCCAGCTGGAGACCGGGGACGATGTCGCCCACGGCGTAGACGCCCTCGACGTTGGTGCGGCAGCGCTCGTCGGCGAGCACGAACCCGCGGTCCATGGCGACCCCCTGGTCGTCGTACCCGAGCCCCTCGGTGCGCGGGCCCCGGCCGACCGCCACGAGCAGGATCTCCGCCTCCACGGCCTCGCCGCCCTCGACGGTGACCCGGACGCCGTCGGCGGTGCGGTCCACCGAGGTGAACGGCTTGCCGGTCAGGAGGCCGATCTTGCGCTTGCGGAAGGCGCGTTCGAGGGCCTTCGACGACGCCTCGTCCTCGGCGGGCACCAGCCGGGGGAGCGCCTCGACGATGGTCACGTCGGCCCCGAAGGACCGCCACACCGACGCGAACTCGCAGCCGATCACGCCGCCGCCGAGCACCACCGCCGAGCGCGGCACCCGGTCGAGTGAGAGGGCGTGGTCGGAGGTCAGCACCCGCTCGCCGTCGATGTCGATGCCGGGCAGGGTGCGGGAGTAGGAGCCGGTGGCGAGTACGACGTTGCGGCCGGTGAGCCGGCGGCCGTCCACCTCGACGGTGTCCTTGCCGACCAGGCGACCCTCGCCCTCGACGACGGTGATGCCCCGGCTCTTCGACCAGCCCGGTGAGGCCCTTGAAGAGCCGGGAGACCACGCCGTCCTTGTACTTGTTGACCCCGGCCATGTCGATGCCCTCGAGCGTGGCGTTGACGCCGAACTGCTCGGAGTCACGCGCGGAGTCGGCGACCTCGGCGGCGTGCAGGAGCGCCTTGGTGGGGATGCAGCCGATGTGGAGGCAGGTGCCGCCGACCTTGTCCCTCTCGACGAGGGCCACCGACAGGCCGAGCTCGGCGGCCCGGAGAGCGCACGCGTAGCCACCGCTGCCCGCGCCGAGCACCACCACGTCGAAGTTGTCGTCGGCTCCGCCGGGGTTCGCGTCTGCCACCTGCGCCTCCAGTCCTTGTGAGATGTGAGGGGTCGCTGCCGCGCCCATCCTCCCACCAACGGCGGTCCTGTCCACACCGGGGCGTCGGCGCAGGTCATCGACGTACTCCGGGCACTTCTCAGGGTCGGTAGGGGACACTGTGGCCATGGGTTTGATGGACCGCTTCAGGCGGCGTGGCGCAGGCACCAGGATGCGGCGGCCCCAAGGGCGCGGGCCGACCACGGTGCGTGCCTCGGACGGTGCCGACGAGAGGCACCTGCGGGAGTTCGCGGGCAGCCGGCGCGGCGTCGAGGGCTTCGTCGAGCCGCGTACGGCGGTCTCCGACGTCACCATCCTGCTCGTGGCCCACGACGGGGAGTGGACCCGCCGGCGGGTGCCGTCGGTGTCGTGGGCGCACCGGTTCGCCAACGACCACGGCATCCCGTCGTACGACGCGGCCGTGGTCGGCTACCCGGCCCGGATGCGGGAGTACAACCGGCGCAGGAAGGAAGGCGGCGCGTAGGGCGTCCCGCGCACACCACGCGCGGCTCGTTCCGTCCAGAACCAAGGTTCTGGCGCGCAGAAACCTGGGATCGGAACGGAACGAGCCGCGACTGGTCAGTCCTGGGACAGCGTGGAGGCGAGCTCGACCAGCGTGGCCACGGACATGCCGGTGCCGCCGGTGGCGACGTGGCCGTAGGGGCCCTTCTCGTTGAACGCCGGCCCGGCGATGTCGAGGTGGGCCCACCGGTGCTCGCCGACGAACTCCTGCAGGAACGCCGCGGCGTAGAGCGCGCCGCCCCAGCGCTCGGTGTTGTGCTGGGCGAGGTCGGCGACCTTGCTGTTGCCGCGGACCTTCTCGGTCATCTCCTCGGTGATCGGCAGCGGCCACAGCGCCTCGCCGACCCGCTCGCCGGCCGACTTCACGTCCGCGACGAACGCCTCGTCGTTGCCGAGCAGGCCGGCGACCCGGTCGCCGAGCGCGACCTGGCAGGCGCCGGTCAGCGTGGCCACGTCGACGATCAGGTCGGGCTTGTCCTCGGTCGCGCGCACCAGCGCGTCGGCCAGCACGAGCCGACCCTCGGCGTCGGTGTTGAGGATCTCCACGGTCTTGCCGCCGTAGATGGTGAGGACGTCACCGGGCCGGGTGGCGGTCCCCGACGGCATGTTCTCGGCCATCGCCGCGTAGGTGGTGACCGCGATCGGCAGGCCGAGCTCGGCGATGGCGAACGTCGCGGCGATCACCGAGGCGGCCCCGGCCATGTCGCACTTCATCGTCATCATCGACGCGCCGGGCTTGATGCTGAGGCCGCCGGAGTCGTAGGTGATGCCCTTGCCGACCAGCGCGAGGTGGGCCTTCGCGCCGCGGGGCTTGTAGGTCAGCTGCACCAGCCGCGGCGGGTTGGCCGAGCCCTGGCCCACGCCGACCAGGCCGCCGTAGCCGCCGGCCTCGAGCTCGTTCTCGTCGAGCACCTTGACGCCGACCTTGCCCGCCTTGCGGACCTTCTTGGTGGTGGTCACCGCGTCGGCGAACTTCGCCGGCGTCAGGTCGCCGGGCGGCATGTTCACCCAGTCGCGGGCCAGCGCGACGGCGGGCGCGACCACCTGGGAGGCCTCGAAGGCCGCGGCGACCGCCTTGTTCCTCGCCTCGTCGGAGAGCACGACCACCTCGCCGGGGACGTCCGGCGCGGGCGAGGTCTTGAACGCCGTGAACGAGTAGCAGCCGAGCTGGTAGCCGTCGACGACGGCGCGGACCTGGTCGGCGTCGGTCGCGGGCAGGGCCACGGCGACGGTCGCGGCGTTCGACACCGCGCGGGCGGCCACACCCGCTGCCCGTCGTACTCCCTCGGCGGTGAGCTTCTCGGCCTCACCGAGGCCGACGAGGATCAGCAGCGGCGACTTCAGGGTGCCGGCGGTCGGGATCTTCACGACCTCGCCGGGCTTGCCCTCGAAGCCGAGCGTGGAGAGCATCGGCTGGAGCTTGCGGCCGTACGCCGACGCGACGCCCTCCCCACCGGGCGCCATGTCCAGGCCCTTCTTGGTCTTGACCACGGCGGCCACGACCACGTCGGCGCGGGTCTTGTCGGCTGCGCCCTTGCGGAGGCTGTACGTCGTCACGTCTGGTCGACTCCCTTGTCGTCTGGCTTGGTGTCCCCGGCATGCTAGCCCGGGGTTTGGCACGGCGGTGCTGCGGTAGGTTCCGGTCATGGCTGACACCGCGCTGCTCCGCTCGCCGCTGCACGACCGTCACGTCGCCCTCGGGGCCAAGCTCGCGGAGTTCGGCGGATGGCAGATGCCGCTGGAGTACGCCGGTGTGGTCAGCGAGCACACCACGGTGCGGGAGACGGTCGGGGTCTTCGACGTCAGCCACCTCGGCAAGGTCCTCGTGCACGGGCCCGGCGCGGCCGACTTCGTCAACCGGTGCCTGACCAACGACCTCGGCCGGATCGCCCCGGGCAAGGCGCAGTACACCCTGTGCTGCGACCCCGGGACCGGCGGCATCGTCGACGACCTGATCGTCTACCTCCACTCCGACGACCGGCTCCTGCTGGTCCCCAACGCCGCCAACACCGCCGAGGTGGTGCGGATGCTGGCCGCCGAGGCGCCGGCGGGAGTCGCGGTCGACGACGAGCACACCGGGCACGCGATCCTCGCGGTGCAGGGGCCCAGATCCGACGAGGTGCTGGAGGCGCTCGGGCTGCCGGTGGGGCACGACTACATGTCCTTCGTCGAGGCCGACGTCGACGGCACGCCGGTGACGGTCTGCCGCACCGGCTACACGGGCGAGCGCGGCTACGAGCTGGTCGCCCCGGTGGCGGTCGCGGGCACGCTGTGGGACCGGATCCTCGCCGCCGGCGCCCAGCACGGGATCGTGCCCTGCGGCCTCGGTGCCCGCGACACCCTGCGCACCGAGATGGGGTACCCGCTGCACGGCCAGGACATCACCCGCGACGTCACGCCGAACGAGGGGCGCCTCGGCTGGGCGGTGGGGTGGAAGAAGGAGGAGTTCTGGGGCCGCTCGGTGCTGGTCGCCGAGCGCGAGACCGGGCCCAAGCGGGTGCTGCGCGGCATCGTCGCGAACGGCCGGGCGATCCCGCGCCCGGGGATGCGGGTGCTGCTCGTCGCCGACGTGCCGGTCGGCGACGTCACCTCCGGGACGTTCTCCCCGACCCTGAAGAAGGGCGTCGGGATGGCGCTGCTGGCCTCCCAGGTCACCGACGGCGCCGAGGTGTCGGTCGACGTCCGCGGCCGCCGGGAGGTCTTCACCGTCACCAAGCCGCCGTTCGTGACCCCCGGCGTGCGGGAGTCCTGACGCCCGCGCCGGCCGCGCCGCTCGCGCCGGCCGCGCGGCCGCCTCAGCGCTCGAACACCACGGGGGCGTCGAACGCGGCCCGCCGGCCGGCCCGTCTCAGCGCCCGCAGCAGCGCCGAGCCGGCCAGCAGCAGCATGAGGAACGAGACGACGCTGCGGCCGATGTCCCACAGCAGCGACGTGGTGAGGTAGAAGACCGCGTAGCGCCGCACGTTGTCGAGGACCGGGTCTCCGGCGACGTAGCTGACCTCGGGACCGTAGGCGGCGAACGGCCAGAACCAGATGTTCATCACCCAGCCGAAGGCCAGCCCCGCCAGCGCGCCGTACGTCGCGAGCAGCAGCACCTCCGCGCGGCCGCGCGCCGGCGGCAGCGACCCGGCCAGGAAGCCCACCCAGCCGGCGGCGATCATCTGGAATGGCAGCCACGGGCCGACGCCGCCGGTGATCAGCGCGCCGGCGAACAGGGTGGTGGCGCCGAGCACGAACCCGAAGCCCCGTCCGAACACCCGGCCGCCGAGGATGATCACGGCGAAGCTGGGCTCCAGGCCGGCGGCTCCGGCGCCCAGCGCCCGCAGCGCCCCGCCGACGGCCGAGAGCATCCCGAGCATGGCCACCGACTTGGCGTCCAGCGCCCCGGAGGTGAGGTCGGCGAGCACGATGACGGCGAGCAGCGGCAGCAGGACGACGAACAGGATCGGCGCGTCGCCGGAGTGGGAGCTGTCGAGGGCCGCACCCGGCTCCACGACGAACGGCCAGAAGAAGGCGACCAGCCCGATGGCGCTGACCAGCGCGAGGGCGAGTCCCGAGCGCGGCCGCAGCGGCAGCAGGTCGGCGTTCACGGCCGTGACACCGAGGTGACCTCGGCCAGGGCCACGGCCACGTCCGTGGGGGTCAGCCAGGACTGCGGGGCGAGGATCTTGGCCACCTGCGGCGCGAACGCGGGGGAGGAGACCACCACGTCGGCGACCGGGCCGTCGGCGACGACCTCCCCGTCGGCGAGTACGACGACGCGGCCGGCGACCTCAGCGACGAGCTCGACGTCGTGGGTGGCGAGCATGACCGCGTGCCCGGAGGCGGCGAGGTCCCGCAGGATCTCCACCAGCCGGTGCTTGGCGGTGTAGTCCAGGCCGCGGGTGGGCTCGTCGAGGAGCAGCAGCGGCGGCTCGGAGGCCAGCACGATCGCCAGGGCGAGGGTGAGCCGCTGACCCTCGGAGAGGTCTCGCGGGTGCTGGTCGCCGGGCACGCCGGGCGAGAGCCGTTCGAACAGCGCCGCGGTGGTGCCGGCGGGCACCCCGGCGTCGCGGTCGGCCTGTGCGCACTCCCGGTCGACGGTCGACTCGTAGAGCAGGTCGCCGGGCACCTGCGGCACCAGGCCGACATGGCGCAGCAGCTGTGCCGGCTTCAGATCGCCGGGCGCCCGGCCGCCGACCTCGACCGTGCCGCTGGTCGGCCGGCGCATCCCGACCAGCGTCTTGAGCAGGGTCGACTTGCCGGCCCCGTTGCGGCCCATCAGCGCGACCACCTCGCCCCGGGCGAGCGAGACGGAGACGCCCCTGAGGACGGGCACCCGGGTGTACCCGGCGACGAGGTGGTCGACGCGGCCGACGACCTCCCCGGCGGTCTCGGCGGTGTGGTCCGGTGGCGGGCAGTCGGCCAGCAGCTCGCGCAGCGGGGCGGTGCGGCGGCGGGCGTCGCGGACCGAGAGCGGCAGCGGCCGCCAGCCGGCGACCCGGCCCAGCTCGACGACGGGGGGTGCGATCGGGGACCGCGCGAGCACCTCACCGGGGGTGCCGTCGAGGACCGGCTCGCCGTCGCCGGGGACGAGGACGACGCGGTCGGCGTACTGCACCACGCGCTCGAGGCGGTGCTCGGCGAGGACCACGGTGAGCCCGAGGTCGTGGACCAGCCGCTGCAGGGTGGCCAGCACCTCCTCGGCGGCGAGCGGGTCGAGCGCGGAGGTCGGCTCGTCGAGGACCAGCACCCGCGGGTGGGTGGTGAGCACCGAGCCGATCGCGACCCGCTGCTGCTGGCCGCCGGACAGGTCCGTGAGCGCCCGGTTGCGCAGGTCCGCGAGGCCGAGCAGGTCCAGCGTCTCCTCGACGCGCCTGCGCATCACGTCCGGTGCCAGGCCCAGCGACTCCATGCCGTAGGCGAGCTCGTCCTCGACGGTGTCGGTGACGAACCCCGACAGCGGGTCCTGGCCGACGAACCCGACCACCTCGGCGAGGTCGCGGGGCCGGTGGTCGCGGGTGTCGCGGCCGTCCACCACGACCCGGCCGGCGAGCGTGCCCCCGGAGAAGTGCGGCACCAGGCCGTTCATCAGCCGCAGCAGCGTGGTCTTGCCCGAGCCGGTCCGGCCGATGACCAGGCACAGCTCCCCCTCGGGCACGGTGAGGGCGACGTTGCGCAGCACGGGCGCGCTCTGCCCGTCGAAGGTGACGGTCACGTCGTCGAGCTCGATCACGCTGCCACCTCCGCTCTGTCGTCGTCGGTCGTGCCCCCGGGTGCGGCCGTCCCCGGCAACGGGGGCGCGAGGATCGCCGGGAGCAGGCCCACCAGGATGCCCGCGGTCGCCAGCACCGGCACCGGCGGCACGTCGGTGATGCCGGCCAGGACCATCGCCCCGGGATCGGTCGCGACGTTGGCGAACGCCGCGACCGCCGCCAGCAGCCCGGACCCGGAGACCAGCCACTCCGGGAGTGCCCACGGGTCGGGTCGGTACGTCGACCGCCCGGTGCCGCGGCTGCCGACGTGGAGCCCGGCGGCCGCGAGGACCGCGCCCACCAGGAGCATCGGCAGGCCCATCCACTCCCCGCTGGTGCCCGAGAGCATCCCGTAGACCCCGACGCACAGGCCGACCAGGCCGCCGAGGGTGAACAGGCCCGCGAGCTGCCGGGCCCGCGGCGTGCTGGCCGTGGTGCGACCGTAGCCGCGGGAGTCCATCGCCGCGGCCAGCTCGACGGACCGCTCCAGCGCACCCTCGAGGACCGGCATCGCCAACCGCTTCAGCGCGCGCAGGCCGCCACGCTGGCCGCGGAGCCGGTGCGCCGCGCGGACCCGGGCGGCGTCGGTGACCAGCTGGGGCGCGAAGGTCAGCGCGATGACGACCGCGACGCCGACCTCGTAGAGCGCCCCGGGCACCGACCGCAGCAGCCGGCGTGCGCTGCCCAGCGAGTTCGCCGCCCCGACGCAGACCAGGATCGTGGCCAGCTGCAGCCCTTCGTAGAACGCGCGGAGCACCGCCTCGAGGCTGACCACGCCGCCGAGCTTCACGCCGGTGCTGCCCGGCACCGGCAGCTCCGGCAGCGTGAACAGCACGGTGGGGCCCTGCGAGCCGCTGGAGAGCAGTGCCTGGAACACCACCCGGATGGCGATCACCACGAGCGCGAGCTTGAGGAAGGCGCCGAACGAGCGGGCCCACGGGGCGTCGCTGCGGCGGGCCGCGACGACGAGGCCGGTGACCGCGAGGATCAGCAGCAGCGGCACCGGGTTCCGGGTGCGGCTGGCCGCGGCCGCCAGGCCGAGCGCCCACAGCCACCAGGCCCCCGGATGCAACATCCGGGGGAAGGTGACCAGGTGCTCGGGGCGCATCGGCGGGCTCGGCGTCCGGCTCAGGCCCGGCGCCGGCGGCGCTGGTTGACGAGGAGCGCGAGCATCCCGAGCACGGCCACGAGCGTGCCGACCACCACGAGGGCGGTGACCGCGTCGCTGCCCTCGGCGGTCTCGGCGGCCGGCGCCGCGGCCGGGTCCTCGTCCGCCGTACCGGCCTCCCCGGCGTCGGCGGCCTGGGTGGCCGGGTCGGTGTCGTCGGCGGCCGCCGAGGCGGGCAGCGCGAAGGCGACCGGCTCCTCGTCGGCGGGGATGTCGGCGTCCGGGACCGCCTCGCCGCAGCCGGAGGCGGGGTAGCCGTCGACGGCGCAGGTCATGCCGCCCTCGATGCGGACCTGGGCGACGTCCTGGAGGGCGTCCTGGGTGGAGGCGTCCCGGTCGACGACCGCGCACGCGCCGCGGGGCTCGGGGGCGTCCGCGTCGAGGTCCCCGTAGTCGAGGAGGAGCGCGACCCGCTTCTGTCCCTCGCCGGCCTCGGACCCGGCGCAGACGGCGTCGAAGTCGACCTCGGCCAGGTCGGCGCGGGGCTCGACCCCGGCCGCGGCGGTGGAGACCCCGAAGCGGAAGCCCTCGACGTCCCCGTCCTCGGGGACCTGGTCGGCCGGACCGGTCTCGGCGAAGGTCCAGGCGCCGTCGGAGAGGTGGAAGTACATCCAGTAGCGGTAGCCGTCCTCGGCATGGGCCGGAGCGGCGAGGAAGGCGGTCGCGCCGGCGGCGAGGAGGAGGGAGGACAGGACACCGGCGGTGCGGTGGAGCAGGCTGGCCAACGAAGGGCCCTTTCTGGTGCGGCGGTTCACATGACGTCACCGGACCGCGGGGCCTGCTACGTGCGTCGAGCCCTGATCCGGCTCCGCCCCGTAGACCTCGACGGATAGATGGGAGCCGCTGTCCCACGTCGGCGTTCCGGCTTGCCCCGCCCGGGATGCGGACGTGGCCTACGGTTGCGGGTCAGCGCCGGCTTCGGACCGGCTTCCCCGACGTGAGGCAGTTGTTCACCCGAACCGTCCCATGCCGGCGCGGCGACGTCAAAGGGGTCCGTCGCCAATCGCGGCGTTACCCTCGCCACATGACCCAACAGCTCGAGCCCTCCGGACACTTCGGCCCCACTGCCACCCCCAGCCCGGCCTGGCGCTGGCGCCTGGAGCGGTCCTCGGGCGCGGAGGTCACGGACGTGGAGTCCCCGGAGTTCCCCTCGCAGAGCGACGCCGAGTCCTGGGTCGGCGAGGCCTGGCGCGAGCTGCTCGACGCCGGCGTCGATGCGGTCACCCTCTTCGAAGGCGACCGCGAGGTCTACGGCCCGATGTCCCTGCACGCCTCCTGACCGACCCCATGTAGCGCGGGGTTATGGCCGCAGAACACGCGGCACACCCCTCGGGAAGCGTCCACAGGCCCCGTCCAGTCGGGCGAGCCGGCCCGGCGGCGCATTGTTCGTAGCATGCAGAAGCGTATGGTTGACGGCATGCTGCGACCGTTCCCCTTCGAGACCCCGATCGCCCCCGAGGCCCTGATCGACCGCCGCGAGGAGCTGCGCCGGCTCAGCGAGGCGGCCGCGGAACGGGTGCACGTGCGCCTCGCGGGCCCCCGTCGCTTCGGCAAGACCTCCCTGCTCCTCGCGCACGCGGCCGGCCTGCAGGGAGCGGGATGGCGGACGCTGCACGTCGACATGTACGGCGTCACGTCCCTGGCCGAGGTCTGCGTGCGTATCGCGACGTCGTACGCCCGCCTCAAGGACAACCGGCTGCGCGCCCACCTCGACTCCCTCGGCAGCCGGCTCGGGCTCTCGCTCACCCCCGCCGGGCCGGGCCTCACCCTCGGCCCGCGGCAGCGGATCCCGAGCCCGGAGGCCACGCAGACCGCCGCCGCCGAGCTGCTCGACCTGCCGCTGACCCTGCACGAGCGCGACGGGCTGCCGACCCTGGTCGTCTTCGACGAGTTCCAGGACCTGCTCAGCGCCGGCCACGGCCTCGACGGGCTGCTGCGCTCGCACGTGCAGTACCACGGCGACGCGGCGGTCTACGTCTACGCCGGCTCCCAGCCGTCGCTGATGCGCAAGCTGTTCAGCGACCGCGAGCGCCCGCTCTACGGCCAGGCCGAGCCGCTCGAGCTCGGGCCGCTGCCCGCCGACGAGGTGCTCGTCGAGCTGGCCGGGCGCTTCGACGAGCTCGGCGAGGACCCGCACGGCGCGCTGGCCCCTCTGGTCGGGGTCGCCGCCGGGCACCCGCAGCGCACGATGCTGCTCGCCCACCTGCTGCACCGCGAGCTCGCCGCCCGCGAGTCCGGCACCTCCACCCTGGCCGAGGGCGGCGCGGTGGAGGGGATCGCGCTCGCGGACGCGGTGGTACGCCGGTCGCTGTCGATGACCCACGAGGCCCACCAGGCGGTGTGGGACCAGATGTCGGGCGGCAAGAAGGCGGTGCTCGCCGCCCTCGCCGACGGCGACTCGCCCACCGGCACGACGACCGCCCGACGCTTCGAGACCTCCCGGGCCACCCTGCAGAGCGCGCTGCGCGACCTCGGCCGGGAGGGCCAGCACGTCACCCGCGACGAGACCCCGGGCGGCTGGGGCCCGTGGCGGTACGTCGACCCGCTGCTGGAGCTGTGGGTACGCACCAGGGGCCGGCCCCTGTAGCGGGACCGGCCCCTGCGGTCGTCGTACCGGCGCGAGCGTCAGCCGAAGTCGCGCTTCGGCGGGGAGACCGTCTTGGCCGGGTCCCGCTCGACGATGCCCTCGAGGACCTCGTCGATCTGCTTCATCGCGTCGTCACCGAGCTTCACGCCGCTGGCCTTGACGTTCTCGGTCACCTGCTCGGGCCGGGTGGCGCCGATGATCGCGGCGGAGACGTTGTCGTTCTGCAGCGTCCACGCCACGGCCAGCTGGGCGAGGGAGAGGCCGGCCTCGTCCGCGATCGGCCGGAGCCGCTGCACCCGCTCGAGGACGTCGTCCTGGAGGTAGCGCTGGACGAAGGTGGAGCCGCCCTTCTCGTCGGTGGCGCGGGAGCCGGGCGGGGGAGCCTGGCCGGGGAGGTACTTGCCGGTGAGCACGCCCTGCCCGATCGGCGACCAGACGATCTGGCCGACCCCGAGCTCCTTGGAGGTGGGGACCACCTCGGACTCGATGACCCGCCAGATCATGTTGTACTGCGGCTGGTTGGACACGAACGGGATCTTCAGCTCGCGGGCCAGCGCGTGGCCCCGGCGGATCTCGTCTGCGGTCCACTCCGAGACACCGATGTAGAGCGCCTTGCCGGACCGGACGACGTCGGCGAAGGCCTCCATCGTCTCCTCGAGCGGCGTCTCGTGGTCGAACCGGTGCGCCTGGTAGACGTCGACGTAGTCGGTCCGCAGACGCTTCAGCGAGCCGTCGATGGACTCCATGATGTGCTTGCGGGACAGGCCGTGGTCGTTGTGCCTGCCCGGGCCGGTCGGCCAGTAGACCTTCGTGAAGATCTCCAGCCCTTCGCGCCGCTGGCCCTCGAGCGCCTTGCCGAGCACGGTCTCGGCGGCGGTGTTGGCGTAGACGTCGGCGGTGTCGAAGGTGGTGATGCCCTCCTCCAGCGCCTGGTGGACGCAGAGTACGGCGGCGTCCTCCTCGACCTGCGAGCCGTGGGTGAGCCAGTTTCCGTAGGCGATCTCGGAGATCTTGAGACCGCTCGAGCCAAGGTTGCGAGTTTCCATACCGCCAACGTATCCAGCCGTCGCCCAGGTCATGCGCGCCGGCGGGCCCCGGCCGGGACCGGCTGACCGGGCCGGGGCCGGCGGACGCACCCGCTCAGCCGGTGTCGCGCCCGCTCATCTTGTCGCGGATCCGGTCCACGATCCCGGTCGGCGGGCCGACGATCTTGTCGCCCGGGGGCTGGTCGGGAGCCGAGGGGTGCGGGCGGGTCGGCGCCAGCTTCTTGGCCTTCTCGATCTTCTCGCCGAGCTCCTGCTGCTCCTCGGCGGACAGCGCGGCCTGCAGCCGGGGGAAGAGCTTGGGCTCCTCCTCCTCGTCGATGTGGTGGAGCAGCTCGCTCCGGATCTGCTGGAAGGTCGGCATGAACTGCGGGTCGTCGCCGTCCATCTTCTCCCACTGCTTGAGCAGCTTCTCCGCCTCGGCGTGCTCCTGCAGCTCCTCGTCGACGAGCTGGTCGCCCTCGGGCAGGGCCTTGCGGGCGGCGGGGTAGAGGTACATCTCCTCGGCGACCGAGTGGCGGACGACCTCGGCGGTGAGCCGGTCGGCCGCGTCCCGGCGGCCCTGCGCGTCGGTCGCCGCCTCGATCTCGCGGAAGTACTGCTTCATCTCGTCGTGGTCGCGCACCAGGACGCTGACCATGTCGGTGCTGCCGTCGGGCATGTCACTCTCCTCGGGTCGTCGGCGGCCGCGGGCGTGGCCGGTCGGTGCCACCGGCGTACCCATCCGCCGCGGCGCGCATGAGCCGGTCCAGGCGCTGTCGGGCGCCGTAGGGCGCTGTCGGGGCGCTATAGGTTGGCGCCATGATCGTGGCCTTCAGCATCAGTCCCGCCGTCGCCGACGAGACCGGGGGAGTCAGTGAAGCGGTCGCCGAGGCGGTCCGGGTGGTCCGGGACTCCGGCCTGCCCTGCGAGACCAACGCGATGTTCACCAACGTCGAGGGGGAGTGGGACGAGGTGATGGCGGTGGTCAAGCGCGCCGTCGACGTCGTCGCCGCCGCGTCGCCCCGGGTCGGCCTGGTGCTCAAGGCCGACATCCGGCCGGGCCGCACCGGCCAGCTGACCGCGAAGGTGGAGCGGGTCGAGGAGCACCTGCGCGACTGACCTCGGCCGGCCGGCACCCGGCCGACACCCGTCGACACCCGCCGGCACCCGCCGGCACCCGGCCGGCACCCGGCCGACACGTGCACAACTCTTGTGCACACATGCCATGCACAGATAGTGTGCACCGCATGGTCCCCCAGCCCGAGCCCTCCGAGGTCCGTCTCGACGGCCGCTCCGTGCGCGTCCTCGCCCACCCGCTGCGCAGCCGGCTGCTGAGCGAGCTGCGTCGGGAGGGCCCGGCCACCGCCACCGACCTGGCCAGGCGGCTCGACACGAACAGCGGCGCCACCAGCTACCACCTGCGCAAGCTCGCCGAGGTCGGCCTCGTCGAGGAGGCCGGGGGAGGGGCCGGCCGGGAGCGGCGCTGGCGGGCGGCCCACGAGTTCACCACGCTGTCGGTGCGCGACCTCCAGGGCGACCCCGACGCCGAGGCGGCGCTCACCTGGCTCACCGGCGACTACTTCGAGCAGTTCGCCGAGAAGGCCCGCGAGTGGGCCCAGGTCCAGGCGGACTGGTCGCTGGAGTGGCGTGAGGCGTCGGGCGTCTCGGACTCGATGCTCGAGCTGACCCCGGCGCAGCTGCGCGCCATGCAGGAGGAGATCTGGCAGGTCGCCGAGCGCTACCGGACCGCGACCGGCAGCGGGGCAGAGCCGGGGGGCGACCGGCGCCGGGTGTTCTTCTTCATGCACTGCTTCCCCGACACCCAGGCGCGCCGATGAGCCCGCTGACCGCCCGTGCCGCCCAGCGGCGGTTCCTCGCGCTGACCGCCCTGCGCTGGGGGCCGGTCGGGCTGTTCCTGCCGGTGCTCGTGCTGCTGCCGCTCGAGCGCGGCCTCACCCTCAGCGAGGTCGGCCTCACCGTGGCCGTGCAGGGCCTGGTGGTGCTCGCCCTCGAGCTGCCCACCGGCGGCATG
This sequence comes from uncultured Actinomycetota bacterium, assembly GCA_963747975.1. Classification (GTDB taxonomy): domain Bacteria; phylum Actinomycetota; class Actinomycetes; order Propionibacteriales; family Nocardioidaceae; genus Nocardioides_C. The sequence goes on along the minus strand of CAVVHI010000003.1, from coordinate 45,040 downwards.
GCCGACGCCTGGGGCCGCCGTCCGGTGCTGCTCCTCGCCGGTCTGGTCGGGGTCGCGTCGACCGCCCTCTTCCTGACCGCGCACACCGTGGCCGCCTTCGCCGCGGCCTACTTCCTGCAGGGCATCTACCGCGCCCTGGACAGCGGTCCGCTGGAGGCGTGGTACGTCGACGCGGTGCACGCCGCACCCGACGCCGCCGGAGCCGCCCTGCACCGGGAACGCGAGGTCGAGCGCGGTCTCAGCCGGGCCGGTGCCGTGCTGGGGGTCGCGGTCGCCCTCGGCGCCCTGGCCGGTGGCGGGCTGGTCGCCGTGGGGGACGTCGGCCCGGTCGAGGCCCTGGCCCTGCCGGTGCTCGCCTGCCTGGTCCTGCAGCTGCTCTCGCTCCTCGGCGTGCTCGCGCTGATGACCGAGGTCCGGGAGGCGTCCGGGCCGCGGGCGGCGCTGGCCGCGGTCCGTCAGGCGCCCCGCACCGTGGCCGGGGGCGTCCGGCTGCTGCGCACCTCCCCGGTGCTCCTCGCGGTCGTCGCCGTGGAGCTGGCCTGGGGCTTCGGGTCGGCCACCTACGAGACCCTGCTGCCGGTCCGGCTCACCGAGATCCTCGACGACGCCGAGCAGGCGGCGGTCCTGGTCGGGCCGGCGGGCTCGGCGGCCTGGCTGGCCGGCGCGGCCGGCGCGGCCCTGGTGCCGTGGGCGATGCGCCGCCTGGGCACCGCCGCCACCGCCGCCCTGCTGCGGGTGCTGCACGGCGCGTTCGTGGCCCTGATGGGGCTGCTCGCCGGCGTCACCGGGGTGCTGGTGGGCTACCTGGTCACCTACGCCGTGCACGGGGCCTCGAACCCCGCGCACATGAGCCTGCTGCACCGGCAGGTCGGCGGCGAGGTGCGCGCGACGGCGATCTCGATCAACTCGATGATGGCCCAGGCCGCCGGTGCCCTCGGCGTGATCACGCTCAGCGCGGTCGCGGACCAGGGGTCGGCACGGCTCGCGATGTACCTCGGCGGTGCCGTGCTCGCGCTCGCCGCCCCGTTGTACCTCCCGGCGTGGCGGCAGGAGCGCGCCCGTCGTACCGACGCCGCGGAACTGGAGCCGGCCGGGGCGGCTCAGTAGCGCTCGGGAAGCTTCTGGCCGAGCTTGACCTGCGGCTTGGGCAGCCGCAGGAACCGCAGCTGCATCGCGCGCAGCACGCCGTAGAAGGTCGCGCCCTTGTGCGACTCGTCGGGGAGCCGCTTGCGCAGGTCCCGCTTGAGCAGGAACACCAGCCAGACCGTGTCGAAGGCGACCAGCAGGATGGTGACCATCCACAGCGACTGGCCGTAGCGGTTCAGCGTCTCGTTGCCGGAGTAGGTCAGGATCATGATCAGGACCAGCAGCGGCAGCAGGAACTCGGCCGCCGACAGGCGCGTGTCGACCCGGTCGCGGACGAAGCGGCGCACCGGGCCCTGGTCGCGAGCCGGCAGGTAGCGCTCGTCACCGGTCTTCATCGCCGCGCGCATGCGGTTGCTGTCCTGCATCCGCCGGTCACGGTCCTTGCGCCGCGACGCCTTCTTGTCGACCGCGGCCTTGGCGCGGGCCCGGGCCGCCGCCTCGGCCTCCTTGCGGCTGGGGGTGGGCCGGCCCTTGCCGTCCGGCTTCGGGGGTACGGCGGGGCTGGTCTGCTCGGTCTTCGTACGTCGGAACAAGGCGGCCTTTTTCTCGCAGGGGTCGACGGGTCGTTGGGGGCCCAGGGTACCGCCGGGAACCTGCTACCTCCGCCGGCCGTTGCACCGTAGGGTGGAAGGACAGACTCAGAGACGAAAACAGAAGGGGGCCCTGCACACATGAGCCTCATGAAGCGCATCAGCCTGATCTTCCGATCCAAGGCCAACAAGGCTCTCGACCGTGCGGAGGACCCGCGCGAGACGCTGGACTACAGCTACCAGCGCCAGATCGAGATGCTGTCGAAGGTGCGTCGTGGGGTCGCCGACGTCGCCACCAGCCGCAAGCGGGTGGAGCTGCAGATCAACCAGCTCGAACAGCAGTCCCAGAAGCTCCACGACCAGGCGCAGAAGGCGCTGTCGATGGGGCGCGAGGACCTGGCGCGCGAGGCGCTGACCCGCAAGTCCGGCCTCACCGGGCAGATGGAGGGGCTGCAGGCCCAGCACGCCCAGCTGCAGGGCGAGGAGGAGAAGCTCACCCTGGCCTCCCAGCGGCTGCAGGCCAAGGTCGAGGCGTTCCGCACCAAGAAGGAGACCATCAAGGCCACCTACACCGCCGCGGAGGCGCAGACCCGGATCAACGAGGCGTTCTCCGGCATCTCCGAGGAGATGGGCGACGTGGGCCTGGCCGTGCAGCGGGCCGAGGACAAGACCGCGCAGATGCAGGCCCGGGCCGGGGCGATCGACGAGCTGATCTCCTCCGGTGCCCTCGACGACGCCAGCTCGCTGTCGCAGGGTGACGACATCGCCCGCGAGCTCGAGTCGATGTCGAAGCAGTCCGACGTCGAGACCGAGCTCGCCGCGCTCAAGGCCGGCGGCCAGCCGAACGCCATCGAGGGCAACCAGTCCGCACCCGGCGAGCTTCCGCAGGAGCAGAAGGAGGAGGGCCAGGCATGATCGTGCGCATCCTCGGCGAGGGCCAGTGGGACGTCACCGACGACCACCTCGCGGAGCTCAACCGGCTCGACGACGAGCTCGAGAAGGCCGTCGACACCGGTGACCAGCAGGTGTTCGCCACCGCCTTCCACGCCCTCCTCGACGACGTGCGGAAGTGGGGCACCCGGCTCCCGGACGACGCGCTCCACGACTCCGACCTGATCCTGCCACCCGCCGACGCCACCATCGACGAGGTGCGCCACCTGCTCGAGGACGAGGGGCTGATCCCGGACTGATGCAGCACACGGTTCATCAAGGACACCGGGCTGACCGCCCGGATGACCCTTGTCATGTTCCTCCTCGGAGGGCTCTTCGTCGCGCTCATCGTGACGCTGATGTACTTCGCCGGGAGCGCCGGCTACGGCGGCCTGGTCCCGCTCATCGGCCTCGCCGGCCTCGGCGTGGCGTGGTTCCAGTGGTACAACTCCGACACGATCGCGCTGAAGGCGATGCGTGCGCGGATCGTGACGCCCGAGGAGTCGCCGGAGCTGCACGGCATGATCGACCGGCTGTGCGCGATGGCCGACATGCCCAAGCCCAAGGTCGGCATCTCCTACACCGACCTGCCCAACGCGTTCGCCACCGGCCGGTCGCCGAACCGGGCCGCGGTGTGCGTGACCACGGGCATCCTGGACCGGCTCACCGCCGAGGAGCTCGAGGGCGTGCTCGCCCACGAGCTGTCCCACGTCGCCCACCGCGACGTGCTGGTGATGACGCTGGCGTCCTCGGCCGGCATCCTGGCCGGCATGCTGATGCACGGCTCCCGCTTCGGCATGGTCTTCGGGGGCAACCGGCGCGACAACAACAGCGCGCCGTTCTGGCTGGTCGCCCTGCTGGTCAGCCTGGTCGTCTACGCGGTCAGCTTCTTCCTGACCCGGCTGCTCTCCCGCTACCGCGAGCTGTCCGCGGACCGGGCGGGCGCGTTCCTGACCCAGAAGCCGTCGGCGCTCGCCTCCGCGCTCACCAAGATCACCGGGGAGATCGCGGCCATCCCCAACCGCGACCTGCGCAGCGCGCAGAGCATGAACGCCTTCTTCATCACCCCCGCGGTCAGCGGGATGTCGATGAAGACCCTCACCTCCACGCACCCGTCGCTGGAGCAGCGGCTGCAGCTGCTGGCGAAGGTCTCCGCCGAGCTCGGCCGGCCCCTCGACGGCGGCTTCCCCGCCCCGGGCCCCGACCGGTGAGCTTCTGGGACTCGATCCTGGGTCGCAAGAAGCCGGTCCGGGCCAAGCTCGACGCCCTGTTCGGCCTGCCGGGGGCGGCGGTCACCCTGCAGACCGCGGCCGGCTTCGTGCCCACCGGCGTGGGCTCGGTGTGCTACCGGGGCGCCGAGGGCGCGGCCTTCGCGCAGACCCAGAAGGACATCGTGGCGCTCCTCGAGGCCGGGGAGGGGCCGCGGGTCCGGCAGGAGGTCGACGACTACGGCTACACCTGGCTGGTCACCGGCCGGGAGGAGGCCGACCTGGCCGAGCTGGTCACCGACCTGCACGCGGTCAACACCAGCCTGCAGGCTCGAGGGGTTCGGTCCCGGCCTGCTGTGCTCGCTGGTCGGCTTCGTCGACGGGTCGGGCCGCCGGCTCGGGCTGGTCTACCTCTACAAGCAGGGCACGTTCTACCCGTTCGCGCCGAACGGCCCGCAGCAGCGCGACAACCTGCTGGAGATCCAGATCCGCGACCTGCTCGCCGGGGAGCTGCCGATGGAGCAGCAGCTCAGCCGGTGGATGGCGCTGTGGGGCGCCCCCGGCCTGTAGCCGGACGTCGCCCCGGGCCCGGCCGGGGCCAGGCGCCGGGACCGGCGGGGGGTCAGGCGCCGGGGCAGGCGCCGGGGTCAGGCGCCGGGCAGGTCCAGCATCCGCTGCAGCGCCACCCGGGCCCACTTCTGCGTGTCGGGGTCGACCTCGATCCGGTTGACCACGTTGCCGGCGACGAGGTTCTCCATCGCCCACACGAAGTGCGGCAGGTCGATCCGGTTCATCGTCGAGCAGTAGCAGACGGTCTTGTCGAGGAAGACGATGCTCTTGTCGGGGTGCTCCTCGGCGAGCCGGTTGACCAGGTTCAGCTCGGTGCCGATCGCCCACGCCGACCCGGCGGGGGCGGCGTTGACGGTCTTGATGATGAACTCCGTGGACCCGACCAGGTCGGCCCTGGTGACCACCTCGTGGCTGCACTCGGGGTGCACCAGGATGTTGATGCCGGGCACGGTCTCGCGCAGCTCGTCGACGACGGCGGGGGAGAACCGGCCGTGGACCGAGCAGTGGCCCTTCCACAGCAGCACCTTCGCCTCGCGGACCTGCTCCGCGGTGAGCCCGCCGCCGGGCCGGTGCGGGTCCCAGACCACGCAGTCGTCGAGGGAGTGGCCGAGCCGGAGCACGGCGGTGTTGCGGCCGAGGTGCTGGTCGGGCAGGAAGAGGACCTTGGTGTCGGCGCCCTTCTGGTCGAAGGCCCACCGCATCGCGACCTCGGCGTTGCTGGAGGTGCACACGGCCCCGCCGTTGCGGCCGACGAACGCCTTGATGTCGGCCGAGGAGTTCATGTACGTGATCGGGACGACGGTGTCCACCACCCCGGCGTCGGCCAGCGCGTCCCAGGCGTCCTCGACCTGGTCGAGCCGGGCCATGTCGGCCATCGAGCAGCCGGCGGCCAGGTCGGGCAGGACCACCTTCTGGTGCTCGGCGGTGAGGATGTCGGCGGACTCGGCCATGAAGTGCACGCCGCAGAAGACGACGTACTCCGCCTCGGGCCGTGCGGCCGCCTCCCGGGCCAGCTTGAACGAGTCGCCGGTGACGTCGGCGAACGCGATGACCTCGTCGCGCTGGTAGTGGTGGCCGAGGACGAACACGCGCTCGCCGAGGGCCTCCTTGGCGGCCCGGGCCCGCTCCACGAGGTCGGGGTCGGAGGCCGGCGGCAGCGAGCCGGGGCAGTCGACGCCGCGCTCGGAGCCGGGGTCGGCCCGGTGCCCGAGGAACAGCAGGGGCAGATGTGTTGTGGTCACATCTACAAGTATTGCAGACCGGGCCCCCGCGTCTCGCCGGCTGACCAGCCCACCCCGCCGGATCAGAGGAAGTGGGCGCTGGGCAGGTACGGCGTCGGCGGGCGCATGTGCCGCACCGCGAGGTAGCCGCTGGTGCGCACCGGCATCCGGGCGCCGAGGCCGACGTCGAGGGCCCACTGGTTCGCCGCGGAGACGTGGCCGACGGTGCACGCGGTGTCGGGCCGGGACGCGGCCAGCGACTCCCAGAGCAGGTCGGTGGCGGTGCGCCGGTTCGTCGCCGCGAGGAGGTACGGCGAGCCGTCGGACCTGACGTAGGCGTAGCCGGACCCGGTCGACCGGTCCACGACCACCAACCGGTACAGCCCGCACAGCAGCTCGTGGTCGACGCCGTGCGCGGCCTCGCGGACCTGCCGGTCGACGGAGTCCATCAGGTCGATGTCGCCGGCCGCGCCCTCGCGGACCCGCTCCACGACCGGCAGCAGGGAGCGGTCGACGACACCGGCGAGCTCCATGGTGGGGTGCAGCGAGAAGCCGGCCAGCCGGTAGCGCCGCGCGGCCCGCGGGTCCTCCGTCGCCGCGAGGATCCCGCGCAGGCAGCCGCGGCCGTAGTCCAGCGCGGCCTCGAGCAGCTGGGTGCCGAGTCCCTGCCCCTGCAGCCCCGGCCGGACCACGAACGTGGCCAGGATCCACAGCAGCTCGCGCCTCATCGCCGCTGCCACGCCCACCAGCCCGTCGGGCCCCTCGGCGACCCAGCAGCCGCCGGGGTCGTGACGCAGGATGTGCTCCATCCGGTGCCGCCACGTCGCCGCACGCGCCCGGTCACGCCGCTCGGGCAGCGGCCGGTCCGGAGTGTGGGTGCGGACGTCGAGGTCGTAGAACCCCTCGTCGGTGAGCCGCTCCACCGCGGGCACGTCGTCGGTTCGCATCGGGCGTACGGCGAAGGCGGTGGTCGTGGCGGGCACCGGCCCAACCTACCGACGACGGGACCGGCGACCGGGCACGGCACGATAGGGGCATGCGCGTCGTCATCGCACCGGACAAGTTCGCCGGCACCCTCACCGCGGTCGAGGCCGCCGAGGCGATCGCCGAGGGCTGGCGCCGCCGGGCGCCCGGGGACGAGCTCGACCTCGTGCCGATGGCCGACGGCGGCCCCGGCTTCGTCGACGTCCTGCACGCCTCGCTCGGCGGCGAGCTGCGCGCGGTCACCGTCACCGGGCCCTACGGCGAGCCGGTGCCGGCCGGACTGCTGGTCGCCGGCGACACCGGGTACGTCGAGGCCGCCCAGGCATGCGGGGTGCACCTGACCCCGGAGGACGGGCGCGACCCCGAGCGGGCCACCACCCGCGGCGTCGGGGAGCTGCTGGGCGCGGCCGTCGACGCCGGGGTCCGCCGGGTGGTGGTGGGGCTCGGCGGGTCGGGCACGAATGACGGGGGAGCCGGCCTGCTGTCCGCGCTCGGCGCCGTCGCCACGCCCGCCGGGTCCCTGGACCGGGGGCCGCGCGGCCTGAAGGACCTCGAGAGTGTCGACCTCGCCGCCGCCCGGGACCGGGTCTCCGGCGTGGAGATCGTGGCGGCCACCGACGTGGACAACCCGTTGCTGGGGCTGATCGGCGCGACCAACGTCTACGGCCCGCAGAAGGGGCTGGCGTCCGAGCGGCTGCTGGTCGTCGACGCGTGGGTGGAGCGGCTGGCGGCCGCGACGGACAAGAAGGTGGCCCTCGCCAAGGGCGCCGGCGCCGCCGGGGGACTCGGCTTCGCGCTGCTCCTGCTGGGCGCCACCCGCGAGCCCGGCCTGGACGTGGTCGCCCGGGCGGTGGACCTCGAGCGCAGGATCGGCGCGGCGGAGCTGGTCGTCACCGGGGAGGGCGCCTTCGACTTCCAGTCCCGGTCCGGAAAGGTGCCCTACGGCGTGGCCACCGTCGCCAACCGCACGCTGGTCCCCTGCGTCGCGCTCGCCGGCAAGGTGCTGGTCGGCTCGCGGGAGATGCGGGCGCTGGGCATCGAGTCGGCCTACTCGGTCAGCGACCTGGTGGGGGAGGAGGCGTCGTTCGCGGATCCGGCGGGAAGCCTGGCCGCCCTGGCCGAGCGGACCGCCCGCAACTGGTCCCACTGAGCCGATTATTCACGGGGTCTGCCGGGACAAAGGTCCCGAACATCCCCGCGGGGGTTGGGTTTCTGGCCGGATGTGCGACCATTGAACCCTGCACAGACGTCTGAGTCCCAGGGGAGTCACAACGATGACCGAGCAGGTCGAGACCACCGAGCGCCGCACCGACGGCATCAACATCAGCGACGCCGCCGCCGCCAAGGTGAAGAGCCTTCTCGAGCAGGAGGGGCGTGACGACCTCCAGCTGCGCATCGCGGTCCAGCCGGGCGGCTGCTCCGGGCTGCGCTACCAGCTCTTCTTCGACGAGCGGAACCTCGACGGCGACGCCGTCACCGACTTCGGTGGCGTGACCGTGGTCGTGGACCGGATGAGCTCGCCGTACCTCAACGGCGCGATGATCGACTTCGTCGACACCATCGAGAAGCAGGGCTTCACGATCGACAACCCGAACGCGGGCGGGTCCTGCGCCTGCGGCGACTCCTTCCACTGAGCTCGCTGCTCCACCGCTTCGACGCCGGCTCCGCCCCTGTGGCGGGGCCGGCGTCTTCGTGTTGGTACGCCCCGGTTCGTCGCACCGGCATGGCCCGGACGGGACTCGCCGGTCACCCCTTCGCGTCATTGTGACCCACGTCACAGGGTTGGTTGATTGAGCAGATCGCGCCCGTCGTACGGCGGACGCCGGTCACCGAGACCCACCCGAAGGGGGATCCACATGCGAACCACCACTCCACGCCGACGACGAGCGGCCCTGACCACCGCGGCGGCAGCGGCCCTGCTGGTGGCAGCACCCCTGGCCGCAGGGGGCAGCGCCCAGGCGGCCGGCGACGCCGACTCCGGCCCGGTCGCCCGCGCCGTGGCGAGCGTCAGCGGCCCCCGCGGCCTCGACATGGGGCCGGAGGGCACCCTCCTGGTCAGCCGGGCCAACGGCAGCTTCGGCATCGTCGCCCGGGCCGGTGCCGACCGGGGCACGTTCCAGATGCTCGGCCGGGTGCCGCGGGGGTTCCTCGCGCCCGCGCTGGACATGAACCGCCGGGGCCAGGTCTTCGTGCTCACCACCGCCGGGGAGCCCGGTGCGCGGGGCGCCGCGACCCTCTACCGCTGGACCGCGCGGCACGGACGCACCAAGGTCGCCGACATCGCGGCCTACCAGCAGGTCGACGTCGACGGGGCCGACCTCGAGGACAACCCGACCGACAGCAACCCCTACGGCGTCGCCGCGCTCGACGACGGCAGCGCCCTGGTCGCCGACGCGGCCGGGAACGACCTGCTCCGGGTGGCGGCGGACGGGACGATCACCACGGTCGCCCGGATCCTGCCCAGGAAGGTCCGGGTTCCGCGGGGCCTCGGCGACGAGGCGCCGCCCGCCGGGACGCGGATCCCGTCGGAGGCGGTGCCCACCGCGGTCACCGTCGGCGCGGACGGCTACGCCTACGTCGGCGAGCTGCGCGGCTTCCCGGCCACGCCCGGCACGTCGCAGATCTGGCGGGTCCACCCCGACGCGACCGACGCGGTGTGCGACCCGGCGCACCCCCGTCGCGGCAAGTGCCGCCGCGTGGTCGCCGACATGACCTCGATCGTGGCGCTGCAGGCGGGCCCGAGGGGGTCGCTGGTCGTGGGCGAGCTGGCCAAGCAGGGCTGGCTGAAGGCGGAGATGGCCCAGGACCCGACCAGCGTGGTCGGCTCGGTGGTCGTGGTCGGACGGGACCGGCAGGTGCGCCACGAGCTCGCCGCCGGGGAGATCCCGTGGCCGGGGGACGTGGCCGTGGACCGCTGGGGCCGGGTGTTCGTGACGGCGCCGATCTTCGGTCCGGGCGCGATCTGGCGGATCCGGTAGCCCCGAGCGCCTCGGAGCTCCGGACGCACGAGGAGGCCCCCGCCGGGTGCGGCGGGGGCCTCCGTCGTGTGCTGGGTCAGGCCAGGTGCTGGTCGAGGGCGGCGCCGAGACGGGCGGCCGCGTCGCTGACCCTGAGGGAGGGCTTGCGCACCTCGCGGGGGTAGTCCTCGAACAGGATGCTGGGGGCCGGCCGCGTGGCGGCCTCGGTGGCCCGCTCCGCTGCGGAGCGGCGCTCGGGCAGGTGCAGCGCGGCCTCGACCGCGCGGCAGTCGGAGGTCATGTCGCTGGACGAAGAGGCGTCGTCGTACGCCAGGCGCTGGTAGGTCATGCAACCCACGCTAGGTGTTACCGGCGGGTCGCCCCAGCGGTACCGATGGGTAGTCTGCTGCGTGTCCGGTCACACTCCCGACCCGCTCCGAGGTACCCCGTGTCGCTCCTCGTCACCGGCTCCATCGCCACCGACCACCTGATGACCTTCGGGGGCAGGTTCTCCGACTCCCTGGTCGTGGACCAGCTCGACAAGCTGTCGGTGTCGTTCCTCGTCGACGACCTGGAGGTACGACGGGGCGGCGTCGCCGCGAACATCTGCTACGGACTGGGCTCGCTGGGCCTGCGGCCGGTCCTCGTGGGGGCCGTCGGCGAGGACTTCGCCGACTACCGGTCGTGGCTGGAGCGGCACAACGTCGACTGCGGCTCCGTCCACGTCTCGGAGACCAAGCACACCGCGCGGTTCGTGTGCACCAACGACGCGACGATGGCGCAGTTCGCGTCGTTCTACCCGGGCGCGATGAGCGAGGCGCGCGAGATCGAGCTCAAGCCGGTCGAGGAGCGCGTCGGCGGGGTCGAGTACGTCCTCGTCGGCCCCAACGACCCCGAGGCGATGCTGCGGCACACCGAGGAGTGCCGCCAGCGCGGCTACCCGTTCCTCGCCGACCCCTCCCAGCAGCTCGCGTTCGGTGACGGCGACCTGATCCGCCAGCTCGTCGACGGGGCGGCGATCCTGTTCTCCAACGAGTACGAAGCGGCGCTGATCGAGAAGAAGACCGGCTGGTCGGCCGACGACATCCGCTCCCGGGTGGGGATCTGGGTGGTCACCCTCGGCCCCGACGGCGTGCGGGTCGAGCAGGAGGGCCAGGAGCCGATCGTCGTGGCGGCGGTCCCGGAGGTGGAGAAGGTCGAGCCCACCGGCGTCGGCGACGCGTTCCGGGCCGGGTTCCTGGCCGGCCAGGCGTGGGACCTGTCGCTCGAGCGCTCCGCCCAGCTCGGCTGCCTGCTCGCGGTCCACGTCGTGGAGCGGGTCGGCACCCAGGAGTACACCCTGCAGCACGGCGACTTCCTGAGGCGGTGCGCCGACGCCTACGGCGCGCAGGCCGCCGAGGACATCGGCCACCGCCTCCACACCCCCAAGCCCTGACCCCTGCCGTGTGACCCGTCGCGTCCGGGGCCGGTCCACGGCGTCTTGCAGCGGGATCGGGTCAGCGGGATCGGGTCAGCCACGCAGGAAGCCGAGCACCGTGCGGGCCAGCAGGTCCGGCGCGGTGAGGTGCGCGACGTGCTGCTGCCCGGGCAGCTCCTCGATCCTGGCCTCCGGCAACCGTGCGGCCACCAGGTCGGGGTCCGCCTTGATGTCCTCCGGGGTGTCGCCGCCGACCAGCAGCAGCACCGGCATGGTGAGCCGCGCCGCCATCGCGGGATCCAGTCCCTGGCCGGCGAAGGCCCGGCACTCCCGTGGCACGGTCGGTGCGGCCGCAACGCGGGCAGGCCAGGTGGGGGCACTCCTGATCAACGCGATGTCCTCCTCGGAACCCTTCATCACGAAGCGGTAGAACTCGACGAGCATCTCCTCGGGACGCCCCTCCGCGAGCAGCCGTTCCATCAGGGCCAGCCGGTCCGGGTGGACCGTACGGTCGGTGACGTCCGGGACCGGCCAGCCCTCGTAGAGGACCAGGCGGCGGACGTAGGTCGTCCGGGTGGCGGCCCCGAACGCCACGTTGCCGCCGTAGGAGTGGCCCAGCAGGTCGACCGGTCCGCCGAACTCACGTGCGGCCCGGTCCACGACGGCCGCGACGTCGTCGTACTCCTTGCCCAGCGTGTAGTCGGGGTGGTCGCCGCTGGCGCCACGGCCGCGACGGTCGACCGCCCAGACCTGGACCTGCTGGTGCAGCAGCGGGGCGACCAGCCGCCAGGTGGTGTGGTCGGAGGTGGTGCCCGGCACGAGCACCAGGGGGCGACCGGTGCCGGAGACGAAGGCGGCGATCCGGGTGCCGTCGGTGGAGGCTACGTCGATCCGCGAGCTCTCGAGCGCGGTGCTGGTCATGGTGTTCTCCTCTTGTCGTGGGAGACACCAGCGTCCCTCCGTGGCTCGCGACCCCGCATCGGCAGAGCTACCCATCCTGCGCGGCCAGGGCGAGCAGCCCGTGCCGGACCGCGAACAACGTGGCGGCCGCGCGGCTGGAGACACCCACCTTGGCGTACACGTGCTGGACGTGGTGCTCGGCGGTGCGGCGCGAGATCACCAGCTGCCCGGCGATGTCGGAGTTGCTCAGGCCCTGGGCCACCAGTCGGAGCACCTCCACCTCCCGCTCGGACAGACCCGCGGGTGCGGCCCGGGGACGCCGCTGCATGGGCTGGCCCGCTGCGGTGAGCACCGCCGAGGCGGCATCGCCGTCGAGTGCTCCGGCGTCCACCGCCTCGCAGAGGCGGCGACGAGCCTCCGCGGGTGGGTACTGCGCCCGGTGCGGGCGAGGCTCGAGCATCGCCCGATAGGTGTCCGCGGCCGCCAGGAGCCGGGCGGGCATCGGGATCTCGTGCCCCGCACAGCCACGGTGGTAGCCGCTGCCGTCGAGCCGCTCGTGATGCCGCCCGACCGCGGCGGCCGGCCCGGCCAGCCCTGCCGAGCCGGCGAGGATCCGCTCGGACCAGTACGGGTGCAGCCGTACCTGCTCCCACTCGTCGGGGCCGAGAGGTCGGCTCCTCTCCCAGACGGCCGAGGACACGGCCACCCGACCGACGTCGAGCAGCCGTCCGGCGATCTCCGCCTCGACCGGGTCCAGGCCGAGGGCGGGGGCGGCACGCGCCGCCAGCGTCGCGACGGCTCCGGAGTGACCGGCCAGGTGCGGGCTCTTGAGGTCCGCGAGGTCGCCGAACACCGCGGCCGGCCCGCGGGCGTCGGGGGTTGTCAGCAGCGGAGCCGGCTCGAGGGCGAGCAGGGTCTCGCGCGGGTCGGCGAGGTCGCCGAGCCACTCGTCGGCGTGGGTGGCCAGCGCCGTGGCCAGGGCCGGGTCCAGCATGCCCCCCGCACGCCGTCGTAGCCGGCGTCCGGCCTCCTCAGGACCTGCGAGCGAGTCGAAGAGCACCCCGAGGGCCGCCACCCGGGCGACCCGCGCTGCCAGGGGGATGTCGTCCCCCGACGCGGCTGCCCGCCGCCCGCCCTTCCACAGGTCGTAGGCGTGGAGCAGCGCGGCCTGCACCTCGGCAGGGAGCCCGAGCGCGCTCGCCGCGTCGCGCGCGACCTCGCAGGCCGCGGTGGTGAAGGCATCACCCCAACGCCGGCCGGCGACGAGCGTGGTCGTCACCAGCCGGGCCCGGGCGGTGCCGTGCCTGCCCTCGGTCAGCACGGGCAGGAAGGTGGTGAAGAGGTCGGCCGGCGAGGCGTGGTCGGCGCGGGCCGCGGCACGGTTGGCGGCGAGCTCGTCGCCGAGCAGCCGCGCAGTCTCGTGGGCGTAGCCGACGCAGCCGACGTGGTGCAGGAGCGCCGAGTAGAGGCAGGCCCGGACCTCGTCCCGGGACAGTCCCAGCTGGTCGCCGAGCCTGGTGGCGACCACCGCGGCGCGGACGCCCATGCCCACGGGGAGGCCGAACCCCAGGTCGGCCATCCGCGACAGTCCCGCGAGCAGGTCCGCCAGCCGCATCGGTGCGCTCCCGGTCGACGGGGAGGACACGTCCATGCCGACGAGTCTGCTCCGGTGGCTCGCAGGTGGCCAGCCCCCGAGGCGTCGTCCGGGCGGCTGCGGCTCCGGTCAGCGCAGCCGGCGGACCAGGTAGCGGGGGACGCCGTCCGGGGTGGTGTCCTCGCCGAGGTACTCCTGGCCGCGGATCCGGCACCACGCCGGCACGTCGGAGCGGGCGGCCAGGTCGCGCGCGACCACGCCGACGACGCCGCCGACCGGCACCGACCCGATCCGCTGGGACAGCCGCACCACCGGCAGCGGGCAGCGCAGCTCGCGGCAGTCGACCTCCAGGTCCACCCCGGTCATCGCAGCCCCGCCCGCGCTCGCAGCTCCGCGACGATCCCGGGCAGCACGTCGAGGAACCGGTCGACCTGCTCCTCGGTGGTGTCCCGGGTCAGGGACACCCGGACGTTGCCGTGGGTGAGCGCGCCCATCGCCTCGAGCACGTGCGAGGGCGTCAGCGTCGACGCCGTGCACGCCGAGCCCGACGCCACGGCGAAGCCGGCCCGGTCCAGCTCGGTGACGATCGCCTCCCCGTCGACGTAGAGGCAGGAGAAGGTCACCAGGTGGGGGAGCCGGTCGCTCGGGGTCGCCCACCACCTCCACGTCCGGCACGGTGGCCGCCACCCGGTCCCGGATCCGGGCGACGAGCCGGTGCTGGCGGGCGTCCACCTCCTCGCGCTCGGCCAGCCGCGCCTGGAGCGCCGCGGCGGCGGCCAGCGCGGCCGGGACGTTCTCGAAGCCGCTCGCCCTCGGGTCGGTCCGGTCGTCGGCGGGGTACGGCGGACGCCAGCGCGTGCCCTTGCGGACCAGCAGGACCCCGACGCCGGCCGGCCCGCCCCACTTGTGCGCCGAGGCCGCCGCGGCCGCCCAGCCCTCGGGGAGGTCGACCCGGCCCGTCGAGGCGGCGGCGTCGACGAACACCGGGACCCCGGCGGCCGCGGCGGCATCGACCACGTCGGTCACCGGCTGGAGCGTGGCCACCTCGTGGTTGGCCGCCTGGACGGCGAGGACCCCGGTCGGGCGGGACAGCTCGGCGGCCACCTGGTCGAGGGACACCCGGCCGTGGTGGTCCACGCCCACCACGCCCGTCGTACTCCCCGAGCGGCGCGACCACCAGCGTCCGGCCCCGATCACCGCCGAGTGCTCGACCGCGGAGTGCACCAGGCGGTCGCTCACCCGGGCGCGGCCCTCGAGGAGCCCGAGCAGGCCCACGTGCACCGCGGCGGTGCCCGAGGAGGTGAACGTGACCTCGTCGTCTCGGACCCCGAGACAGGCCGCGACCACCGCCCGGGCGTTGTCGAGCAGCATCCGCGCGTCCCGGCCCCGCCGGTGCAGGCGCAGCGGGTCGGCGAACCCGGCGTCGAGGGCGGCCAGCAGCGCCTCGCGGGCGGCCGGGTGGAGCGGCTCGGAGGAGGCCGCGTCGAGGTAGACGGCGTCCGGAGGACCGGAATGTCCGCTCGGATTGCTCACACGGCGAACTTACCCGTGGCCTCGCCGTTCGCCTGGCCCGGACCGAGTAGTAGGGTTCGGTGTCGACCGTCGTACTTGAGAGAGAGGCTCGTTCGTGGGTCTGCAACTCCCCGAGCGTGCGCAGAAGCTGCGTACGCGCCTCGGCGCCTTGTTCTTGGTGCCTACAGGTTTGCTGGTGCTCGGCGCCTGCTCCAGCGACGACCAGGACCAGGTCGCCCGGCTGGCGATGCCCGAGGCCGCCACCGACCGGGCTTCGCTCATCGACCAGCTGTGGCGCTACGGCTGGCTGGCCGCGATCATCGTCGGCGTCCTGGTGTGGGGCCTGATGTTCTACGCCGCCTTCAAGTTCCGCCGCCGCAGCGACGACGAGGTCCCCGTGCAGACGCGGTACAACCTCCCGATCGAGGTGCTGTACACGATCGTCCCGGTCGTCATCGTCATCGTCTTCTTCTTCTTCACCGTCCGGACGCAGGACGGCGTGCTCGCCGAGGCGTCGGAGAACGGCGAGACCGACCACGAGATCCTGGTCATGGGCCAGAAGTGGTCGTGGACGTTCAACTACCTCGAGGAAGACGCCATCGAGGGGGAGAGCGTCTACACCGCGGGCACCCCCGCGGAGCTCCCGACGCTGTTCCTCCCGGTCGACGAGACCGTGCGCGTCCGGCTCGACTCACCCGACGTGATCCACTCCTTCTGGGTGCCCTCGTTCCTGATGAAGATGGACGTCGTGCCCGGCCGCGACAACAGCTTCACCTTCACACCGACGCGTGAGGGCACCTACGCCGGCAAGTGCGCGGAGCTGTGCGGCACCTACCACTCCCGCATGCTGTTCAACGTCGAGATCGTCAGCCGCGAGGAGTACGACGACCACCTGCGCGACCTGCAGGACGAGGGCAACGTCGGCCGGATCACCGGCGGCCAGGACGCACGCGACGAGGGCCGGCAGGACGAGGTCCACGACACCGAGGTTGGAGGCGAAGAGTGAGCGGGGCAGCTTTCCAGGCCGAGGGCACCTACGCCGAGCGCAAGCCCCTGGGGCAGCAGCTCGTCCGGGTCCTCACCACCACCGACCACAAGGTGATCGGCAAGCTCTACCTGGGCACGTCGTTCGCGTGGTTCCTGATCGGCGGCCTGATGGCGCTGGTCATCCGGTCCGAGCTCGCGTTCCCCGGCCAGCAGGTCGTCAACGACGAGACCTACAACCAGATGTTCACGATGCACGGCACGATCATGCTGCTGCTGTTCGCGACGCCGCTGTTCTTCGGCTTCTCGAACATGATCATGCCGCTGCAGATCGGCTCGCCGGACGTGGCGTTCCCACGCCTGAACATGTTCAGCTACTGGCTGTTCCTGTTCGGCGGCCTCATCGCCGCCACCGGCTTCCTGACCCCCGACGGCGCCGCGTCGTTCGGCTGGTTCGCCTACACGCCGCTGTCGAACGAGGTGCACTCGCCCGGTGTCGGCGGTGACCTGTGGATCCTCGGCCTGACCTTCAGCGGTTTCGGCACGATCCTCGGTGCGGTCAACTTCATCACCACGATCATCACCATGCGGGCCCCGGGCCTGACGATGTTCCGGCTGTCGATCTTCACCTGGAACACCCTGGTCACCAGCCTGCTGGTGCTGATGGTGTTCCCGATCCTCGCCGGCGCGCTGCTGATGCTGGCCTCCGACCGCCTGATCGGCACCCACGTCTACGACCCGTCCAGCGGCGGCCCGATCCTGTGGCAGCACCTGTTCTGGTTCTTCGGCCATCCCGAGGTGTACATCATCGCGCTGCCGTTCTTCGGCATCGTCACCGAGGTGATCCCGGTCTTCGCCCGCAAGCCGGTCTTCGGCTACATCGGCCTGGTGGCCGCGACGCTGGCCATCGCGGCGCTGTCGATGGCGGTGTGGGCCCACCACATGTTCGTCACCGGCGCGGTCGACCTGCCGTTCTTCTCGGGCATGACGTTCCTGATCGCTGTGCCCACGGGCGTGAAGTTCTTCAACTGGATCGGCACGATGTGGGGCGGGTCGCTGTCGTTCGACACGCCGATGCTGTGGGTGATGGGCTTCTTGACCACCTTCCTCTTCGGTGGTCTGACGGGCGTCATCCTGGCCTCCCCGCCGCTGGACTTCCACGTCTCCGACTCCTACTTCGTGGTCGCGCACTTCCACTACGTGGTGTTCGGCACCGTGGTGTTCGCGATGTTCGCCGGCTTCTACTTCTGGTGGCCGAAGATGACCGGCCGGATGCTCGACGAGCAGCTGGGCAAGGTGCACTTCTGGCTGCTGTTCATCGGCTTCCACACCACGTTCCTGGTCCAGCACTGGCTGGGTGTGGAGGGCATGCCGCGGCGCTACGCCGACTACCTGCCCGAGGACGGCTTCACCGTGCTCAACCAGATCTCCACGGTCGGTGCCTTCCTGCTCGCGGCCTCGATGCTGCCGTTCCTGTGGAACGTCTACATCACCGCCCGCAAGCCCTACACCGACGTCGGGGACGACCCCTGGGGCTGGGGCCGGTCCCTGGAGTGGGCCACCTCCTCCCCGCCGCCACGGCACAACTTCGTGACGCTGCCCCGGATCCGCTCCGAGTCGCCGGCCTTCGACCTGCACCACCCCGACATCGCCGCGCTGGAGATGGCCGAGAACGTCGCGCTCCGGCGCGAGGCCGGCGGGACGGACGCTCCGGACGTGAGCGGGCGCCGTGGCCACCTCGAGCAGGAGATGGGCCAGTCCGTGGAGGACGGTATCCGTGACGCCGACAAGAACCGTGACGAGGACCGCTGATGAAGATCGAGACCTACATCTTCGGCATCAACTTCGTCTTCTTCACGATCGTCGCGCCGCTCTACTGGTTCCTCGCCAGGGAGCCAACCGGCACCACGGCGCTGGTGCTCACCGCGCTGCTGACCCTGCTGATCACCTTCTACCTGGGCTTCCACGCCTCCAAGATGGAGGCGCGTCCGGAGGACCGGCACGAGGCGGAGATCGCCGACGGCGCCGGTGAGCTGGGCTTCTTCCCGCCCTACAGCTGGTGGCCGCTGTGGACGGCCGCCGCGACGGCCGTGGTGATCGTCGGCCTGGCCTTCACCGCCTGGTGGCTGCTGGCCATCGGCGTCGGGCTGACCTCGATCGCGGCCAGCGGCTGGGTGTTCGAGTACTACCGCGGGGAGCACGCCCACTGAGGGCCTGCTCTCCGGTACGGCGGTGGCGTCCCCCTTTCGCGGGGGCGCCGCCGCCGTTTTTTCGGGTCTCTAGGGTCTCGTTGTTACCGTGGAGGGCGTTGTCTTCTCTCTCCATCCCACCGGGGGACTCCTTTCCCATGTCCAGGCCCGTTCCGCCTGCCCGCGCCCGCCGTGCGTTCGTCGTACTCGCCGCTGCCGCCGCGCTCGTCCTGTCCGGCTGCACCACCGGTGATGTCGAGACCCGCGCCGCCGGGCCGGAGCCCGAGCCGGCCGGCTCCGCGTCGACCGCACCGCCGCCGACCCCGCAGGCGAGCGTCTCGACGAGCCTGGAGGACCGCAAGCGGCCGGTGCCCGTGGACGAGGTGGTCGAGGTGAGCGCCGAGGACGGGACCCTGGAGCGGGTCGTGGTCCGCGCGCCGGGGGAGCGGCTCGCCGGAAAGGTGTCGGCCGACGGCGCGCGCTGGACGGCGACCGGCCGGCTGGAGCCGGGGCTGCGCTACCGGGTGCGGGCCGTGACGCTGGACGCCGCGGGACGTCGTACGACGCACCGCTCGGCGTTCCGCACGCAGGCCCTCCCGCTGGAGCGGCAGACCTACCCCTCCATCGCGCCGCTCGCGGGCGAGACCGTCGGGGTGGGCATGCCGGTGATCGTGCAGTTCGACGTGGCCGTGACCGACCGGGCGAGCATCGAGCGGCACCTGAGGGTGCAGAGCACCCCCAAGCAGGTGGGCAGCTGGCACTGGGTCGACGGCCACGAGGTGCACTGGCGGCCCAAGCGGTACTGGAAGCCCGGCACGCAGGTCACCGTCCACGCCGACATCAACTCCGTCCCCGCCGGCAAGGGCGTCTACGGCCAGCTGAGCCGCACGGTCTCCTTCGACATCGGCGACGCGGTGGTCAGCAAGGTCGACGTCGCGGCGCACACGATGCAGGTCTTCGTCAACGGCGACCTGCAGCGGGTGATGCCGGTCAGTGCGGGCAAGCCCGGGTTCATCACCCGCTCCGGCACCAAGGTGATCATCGAGAAGGTCCGCGACAAGGTCATGGACGCCGCCACCCTCGGCATCCCCGAGGGCGACCCGGAGTACTACCGGCTCGACGTCGAGTACGCCATGCGGGTCACCTACTCCGGTGAGTTCCTGCACGCCGCGCCGTGGTCGGCCGGCTCCCAGGGCGTCGCCAACGTCAGCCACGGCTGCGTCGGGATGACCACCGACAACGCCGCCTGGCTGTACAACCTCACCAAGCGCGGCGACGTCGTCGAGGTCACCGGCAGCGACCGGGAGATGACGCTCTACAACGGGTACGGCGACTGGAACGCGTCCTTCAAGGAGTACGCCGAGGGCTCGGCGCTCTGAGGGCTCCTCCCGTCGGCGTTCGCGTCGTACCACGGGAACGTCAGCCGCACGGTGGTGCCGGGGCCCGGGCCGCTGTTGATCGTGAGGTGGCCTCCGGCGGCACGGACGGCCGAGGTCACCACCGACAGGCCGCGGCCCGTCCCGTGCTCGATCTGGCCGAACCCGGGGCCGTTGTCGCTGACCTCCACCCACACGTCGACCAGGTCGCTGCCGACCCGGACCGCGATGATGCCGAGGTCGCCGGCGGCACGCACGGCGTTGTCGATCATGTTGTCGATGGCGCGACGGACCATCAACGGGTCGGCGAGGACCACCGGCGCGTGCCAGGTGTCACACGTCAGGCCGATCCGGTGACCGACCTGGGCGACGTCGACGCAGGCCCCGGAGAGCTGGGCCAGGTCGACCACGCGCTGCCGCGGTGTGGACTCCTCGCTCATCGTCTCCACCAGCTCGGCGGCGTGGGACAAGGTCTGCCGGAGCAGCTCGAACCTGCGTTGTGTCTGAGCGTCGACGGCCTGCTCGCTGGGCAGGCTGGCGAGCAGCAGGCCCGCGCTGACGCACTGACGGAGATCGTGGCTGAGCCGGGCGAGCTCTTGCGCGCCGGCCTGCCGGGAGTGCCGTTGAATGGGAACGCGATTGCGGGACACGGGACATCCCCCCTGGGTAACCCGGAAAAATGCGGGGCGAACGGCGCTGGGTCCGGGCCGGTCTGTTGCTGCGTGGGTGGGCCCCCCTGACCGCCGCCCCCCCCGGCAACGACCACCCCAACCCCGGTACTGCGAAGGTACTCCGCCGGACCGCCCCAGAGGCAGGGCTTGAACGGGTCATTCCGTTTTCTGCCGCGGTGGCTGTCATGTCCGAGGCCGTGACGGGTGACAAGTGGCCCAGATGGCCCATGGCGGCGCGTTCCCCGGTGTGGTCGCCGACGCCCCGGATGGCCGAATCGTCAACCTGGGGGAAGAAAGTCGGGGCGGTGTGGATCACGATGTGCAACGGGCCCAAGCGCAATCGGCCCACGCGCGGCTCGCCAGCCGCATCCGGACGATGGCGGTCAGGTCCCGGCTCACCTCCCAGGGAGCCCGAGGTCTGGTCGCGTCTCCGGGCCACCGCTGCAGGGCCCGATCCGTAGCCCCCCCACTTGACGGATCGTGGTCCTGCGGAGGGCGGCTGGCGAGTCCCGGTCTTCTGGGAGTGAGCCGGCCCCGGCCGGCGGCGATCCCCAGGCCTGGCGAAGCTGCGCGCCGATCCCCAACCGGGGTGATGCGGTGCGGCCACGGCCTCGGAGAGCCTGCGAGTGACGGTCCTCGAGGGCTGTCCTGCGAGGAGGTGGCCGATGGCCATGTTGGCGAGCCGACGCGTTTCCGCGATACCGGTCCCGCGTTCCGGGCCGGTCGTCTCGGTGGAGCCGCTGCCCGCCCCGCGCCGGGTCGACGCTCCCGCGGCGGCCGGGCACGTGGAGACGCTCTCCGGCGCCCGACACGGCCGGCGACCCGGGGCCCGGCCTCCGGTCGTCCTGGGCGGCGCCCTGGACGCAGCCGCGGCCGCGCTCGCCGCGACGTGGGCGGTGCTCGCGGCCGGTGTGCCCGGTCCCGCGGCCGGTGTCCTGGGCGGTGCCGCGGCGCTGCTCTGGCTCGCCGCCCTGGCCCTCGTCCGGTCCCGACGCCCTCGCCTGCGTCGCTCGCTGCGGGACTCCGTCGGTGAGGTGCTGGTCGCGGCCCTGGCCCTGCTCTGCACGGTCGCCCTGGCCGGGCTGGTCCTCGGCGTGGCGCTGCCTCGCGAGGTCGCCCTGGCCGGTGTGGGCACCACTGCCGCGCTGACCCTGGCCGGCCGCGGGCTGTCCGGGTGGCAGGGCCGGCGGGGAGCCGGGCAGCGGGCCCGGGTGACGGTCGTGGGCCCGACGGCTGCCGGCGTGCGCCGGTTCCTGGAGGAGCAGGGCAGCGCACCGGACCGGGGGTACGACGTCGTGGCGGCGTGCCTGGTCGACGAGGGCACCGACGACCTGGGGGACGTGGCTGTCTTCCACGGCCTCGCCGCCGTCGACGAGATCGTGGACGCGGTGGGGACCGACGCCGTGGTGGTCATCGACCCGTCGTCGGTGGGCCCGGACCACATCCGGCGACTGGCCTGGCGGCTGGAGAAGCACGAGATCCGCCTGTTCGTCGTGCCGACGCTGCCCGACGTCTCCGTGCGGAGGATGGCGCTGTCCGAGGTCGGCGGGACCGTCGTGGTGGAGATGCGCCACGCGGAGCTCGAGGGGGCCAGGAGGCTCGTGAAGGAGGCGTTCGACCGGGTGGTCGCGGCCGTCGCGCTGACCGCCGTACTCCCGCTGCTCGCCGCGCTGGTGCTGGCCGTGCGGATCGAGACCCCGGGTCCCGGCCTCTTCCGCCAGGAGCGAGTGGGCAAGAACGGCCGCCGGTTCACCATGCTGAAGCTGCGCACGATGACCGCGGACGCCGAGGCGCGGCGCGACGAGCTGCTGGCCCACAACGACCTGGACGGCGTGCTGTTCAAGATGCAGGACGACCCCCGCGTCACGCGGGTGGGGGCGCTGCTGCGCCGGTACTCCCTCGACGAGCTGCCCCAGCTGGTGAACGTGCTGTGCGGGCACATGTCCCTGGTCGGGCCCCGCCCGCCGCTGCCCTCGGAGGTCGCGGCCTACGACGAGCCGGTGCACCGGCGGCTCGCCGTGAAGCCCGGCATCACGGGCCTGTGGCAGGTCAGCGGGCGGTCCAACCTGTCCTGGGCGGAGTCGGTGCGGCTCGACCTGCGCTACGTCGAGGACTGGTCCTGGCGCATGGACGCGGCCATCCTGTGGCGCACCGGCCGGGCCGTGCTCCGGCAGGACGGCGCCTACTGAGAGACGGACGGGGGAGGGCTACGTGCCTTCCCGGCGAGCCCGGCTCATCGATGCCGCCCAGCCGGCGTCACGGGCGAGCGCGACGGCGGCGAGCTGGGAGTTGACGCCCAGCTTGGCCAGGATCGACTTCACCTGCGTGCGCACGGTGGCCTCGGAGACGAAGGCCTCCTTGGCGACCTCGCGGACCCGCTTGCCGTGGATCAGCTGGAGAAGGACGTCGGACTCGCGGGGAGTCAGGCGGCTCAGCCGCCTGCGCCGGTCGTCGTCGACCGACGAACGGGCCTGCCACACCTGCAGCAGGTCCTGGCGCAGCCGTGGCGAGACCACGGGCACGCCCTGGGCTGCGCGCTGCACCGCGTCCACGATGACCTGGAGGTGAGCGGTCTTGGGCAGCACGCCGACCGCGCCGGCCGCCAGGCAGGCGCCCCACCGGGCACGGTCGCTGATGCCGGTGAGCACCACCACCCGCTGCCGCTGGCGCACCAGGGAGGGGATCAGCCGCTTCCCGTCACCGGCCGGACCCAGCTGCAGGTCGAGCAGCACCACGTCGGCCTGCGCGGCCACCACGGATCTCACCAGCGCGTCGACGTCGGCGCTTGCCGGGCGCATGTCGACGGTCTCGAACCCCTTCAGGTCCAGTGACATGCGCAGCGCCTCCACGACGACGGCGTGGTCGTCGACGATCGCCACGCGAGTGCGCGCGTTCATGCCCCAGAACCCCACATGCATCGAACGATAGGTCGGGCCCCAGCAGGCCGCGTCCTTTGCGCCCGGCATACCCCAGAGTGGGTAGAGCGGTGTCTCGCCGGGGCCGACGTGGCTGTCCGCCGTACGGGGGACAGCCACGTCGCACGCAGCAGGGCCCCGGACCGCCTCGGTCCGGGGCCCCGCTCAGACGGGTCCGCGCTCAGTGCTTGCGCAGCTCCTCGCCGTGGATGTCGTGCCGGCCGTCGAACTGGTGCCCGTCGGCCGAGTGCTCCTCGCCGACGTGCGCCTCGAGCTCGTGCTGGGCGTGTGCCCGGGCCTCCTCGAGCTCCGCGCGGGTCGGCTTCTGGACGTTGTCCGCGACCCAGAACCGGGCCAGGCGGCCCCGGAGACGGTCCTTGCGGCCACGCGGGGCGGGGATGCCGTGGGCGTCCTCGCCGTTGCCCTCGGGCAGCGCGAACACCTCTTCACGGTCCCGGGCGGTGATCGTGTACGCCTCGGTCTCGTTGATCGGCAGGTGCCGCTCGGTGTACTCACCCGACGGGGACCGCATGATCACGCCGGTCTCGTAGCCGTGCATGCAGCTTCTCGTGGTCGTGACGCTGCAACGACACGGCCCAGCGGCGCGCGATGATGAACGCCACGACCGGACCGACGAAGACCGCCACCCGCATGAAGTAGGTGATCTGGTTCAGGTCCAGGTTGAACTGCACCGCGATGATGTCGTTGCCGCCGGCGATCCACAGCAGCCCGTAGAACGTCATCATGGCGACGATGAAGCCGGTGCGGTTCGGGGCCTCCCGTGGACGCTGCAGCAGGTGGTGCTCCCGCTTGTCGCCGGTGATCCAGGCCTCGATGAACGGGTAGGCCAGGACCAGCCCGAACATGATGACCGGCAGCAGCGCACCGGGCAGGAACACGCTCCACGGAATCGTGAACCCGAAGAACGTGCTCTCCCAGGCCGGGACGATCCGCAGCAGGCCCTCGTTGAAGCCCATGTACCAGTCCGGCTGGGACCCGGCCGTGACCTCGGCCGGGTTGTAGGGGCCGTACTTCCAGATCGGGTTGATGCCCAGCAGCGCCCCCATCAGGGCGGAGGTGCCGAACACGATGAAGAAGAAGCCACCGGCCTTCGCCGCGTAGACGGGGAGCATCGGGTAGCCGACCACGTTCTGCTCGGTGCGGCCGGGGCCGGGCCACTGGGTGTGCTTGTGGTACACGAGCAGCATCATGTGGGCGCCGATCAGGGCGAGGATCAGGCCGGGCAGCAGCAGGATGTGGGCTGCGTAGAGCCGCGGCACGATGTCGTCGCCGGGGAACTCACCGCCGAAGAGGAAGAACGACAGGTAGGTGCCGACCACCGGGCTCGACTTCATCAGGCCGTCCGCGATCCGCAGGCCGGTGCCCGAGAGCAGGTCGTCGGGCAGCGAGTAGCCGGTGAAGCCCTCGAGGATGCCCAGCAGCAGCAGCAGCGAGCCGATCACCCAGTTGAGCTCACGCGGCTTGCGGAAGGCGCCGGTGAACCAGACCCGCAGCAGGTGCACGAACATCGCCGCGATGAACAGGATCGCCGCCCAGTGGTGGATCTGCCGCATCAGCAGGCCACCGCGGACGTCGAAGGAGATCTCCAGCGTCGAGGCGTAGGCCTCGGACATGTGCAGGCCGCGGTACTGCTCGTAGGAGCCGTCGTAGATGATCTCGCCCATGCTGGGCTTGAACCACAGGGTGAGGAAGACGCCGGTGAGGAGCAGGATCACGAAGCTCCACAGCGCGATCTCGCCGAGCATGAACGACCAGTGGTCGGGGAAGACCTTCCGGATGTTCTTCTTGGCCAGCCCGGCGAGGCCGAGACGCTCGTCGGCCCAGTTCGCCAGGCCGCTCGCCCGCGCCGGCTTCTCCACCGTCGCGGCGGTCTCCTGTTGCTCTGGGTTGCCATCAGCGCTCACCACGTTCCCAGTAGCTCGGGCCCACGGGCTCGAGGAAGTCACTCATCGCGATCAGGTAGCCCTCGTCGTCCACGCCCATCGGAAGCTGGGGGAGCGGGTGACCGGCGGGGCCGAAGATCACCTTGCCGCCGTCGGCCAGGTCGAACGTCGACTGGTGGCAGGGGCACAGCAGGTGGTGGGTCTGCTGCTCCCACAGCGAGATCGGGCAGCCCACGTGCGTGCAGATCTTGGAGTAGCACAGGATCCCGTCGACGCCCCAGTTCTCACGCCCCTCGGCGGCGGGGGCGATGTCCTCCGGGCGCATCCGGACCAGGATCACCGCCGCCTTCGCCTTCGCCGCGAGCAGCTCGTGACCCTCGATGACGGGCTCACCGGCCTCGTCGGTCGCGAAGAAGATCGGCGGGCTCGGCGTTGACCAGCTGGCCGATCTCCATCTCGTCGGGCCGGATCGGGGTGCCGGAGACGTCGTTGACGATCCGCATGCCCTCGCGCCACACGGTGCGGGCCAGCTTGTCGCCCGGGAGCGGGCCGAGGTCGCGCAGGGCGACGATGGCCGGCAGGCCGAGCATCGCCACGGCGCCGATCAGGGAGTTGCGGATCAGCGGCCGTCGGCCGATGCCGGAGTCGTCGGCGCCCTGGCCGCAGCGCGGCGACCGCCGTCTTCGCGGTCCTCCTCGACGGAGCCGGCGCTGTGGCGGTACTCGACGATCTCGACGTCGCTCATCAGCTTGCGCGCCCACTGGATGGCGCCGACGCCGATCAGCATCAGCGCCGCGCCCAGGGTCAGCCCCAGGAAGAGGTTCGAGGCGCCGAGGCCGAGGAACGTGTCCGGTGTTGTCGCCGACGTCGAAGGCGAAGTAGGCGACCACGAACAGCATCGACATCAGCGCGCGCGACGCCGAACATGGTCGCGACCTGGCGCTCGGCGCGCTTCTCGGCGGCCGGGTCCACGTCGGTGGGGCGGGGCTGGTGGCCGGGAGGCCGGGGTTGTCGATCGGGTCGGCCGGGACGGCGGCGTGCGGGTCGAGGACGGGCGTCCTCGTTGCCCGGGACGGCCGGCTGTGCCGTCAGCGGTTGTGCGTCACGCCTTCTTCCTCTTCGTCGGACTTGGCGGTGTGGGCGGCGATCCAGACGGCGAACCCGACGAGGCCGCCGATGCCGACGACCCAGGCGAACAGGCCCTCGCTGACCGGGCCGAGGCCGCCCATCGAGAAGCCGCCGTAGCCGGGGTTCTCCTCGAGGCTGTTGATGTAGGCGATGATGTCGCGCTTCTCCTCGGGCTTGAGCACGTCGTCGGAGAACACCGGCATCTGCTGCGGACCGGTCAGCATGGCCTCGTAGATGTGCTTGTCGCTCGACGCCCTCGAGCGGTCGGCGCGAACTTGCCGCCGGGCAGCGCGCCGCCGGAGCCCGCGAAGTTGTGGCAGGCGGTGCAGTTGGTGCGGAAGAACTCGCCGCCGCGGACGACGGCCTCCTCGCGCTCGCCCTCGGGGATCGCGTCGGGGCTGTACTGCTCCTCGGTCGGGATGGCGGGGCCGGGGCCGAGGGAGGCGACGTACGCCGCGAGCGCGCGGGTCTCCTCGTCGTCGTAGACGGGGGGCTTGCGCTGCGCCTGGACGCCCGGGCGGGCCATCGGCATCCGGCCGGTGCCGACCTGGAAGTCGACCGCGGCGGCGCCGACGCCGACCAGCGACGGGCCGTACTGGCCGCCGTCCTTGGTGGCCACGCCCTCGGCGTTGCGGCCGTGGCAGGAGGCGCACCCGACGAGGAACAGCTCGCGGCCCTGGTCGACGAGCGCCTGGTCGGAGGCCAGGTCGTCGCTGGCGACGGCGGGGGACAGCGCGGCGTAGGCCCCACCGGTGAACAGCAGACCCATCAGGAGCACGACGACGCCCGCGAGTGGGCTTCGGCGCCTGGCTGAGAGTCGAGCGCTAAGGAATCGCACGAAGAGTCCTCGTCTACTTGATCAGGTAGATGGTCGCGAACAGGCCGATCCACACGACATCGACGAAGTGCCAGTAGTAGGACACGACGATGGCGCTCACAGCCTGCTCGTGGGTGAACTTGCGGGCCACGAAGGTGCGGCCCAGGACGAAGAGGAAGGCCATCAGGCCCCGGTCACGTGGAGGCCGTGGAACCCGGTGGTCAGGTAGAACATCGACCCGTAGGCGTTGGACGGCATCGTCACGCCCTCGTGCACGAGCTCGGCGTACTCCAGGGCCTGGCCGCCGATGAAGATCGCGCCCATGACGTAGGTGAGCACGAACCACTCGCGCAGGCCCCAGCCCTTGACGTTGAGCACGCCGCCGGTGCGGCCGACCTGGCCACGCTCCGCGGCGAACACGCCGAGCTGCGCAGGTGACCGAGGACAGCACCAGGACCGTGGTGTTGACCGTCGCGAAGGGGACGTTGAGGAGCTGGGTCTCCTGTGCCCACAGGTCGGGCTGAGACCGCACGGATCGTGAAGTAGGCAGCGAACAGCGCCGCGAAGAACATCAGCTCGCTGGAGAGCCAGACGATCGTTCCGACGCTGACCATGCTGGGACGGTCATGGTGCCCGTGCAGACGGGATGCAGGAATCACTGTTGCTGTCGCCACGCGGACATTATGTCGGTAAGCCAGGCCGATAGACATCCGACCCCCTGCATTTGGTCGTGTTCAGCCTGGGTTCGCGCTGCACCGGCCGTCCGGATGGCCTCGACGCGCCGCCTAATCTGGTGGACGTGCCCGCGCTCACCGGTGTGGACGATCTGGCCGATCTGCCCCCTTTCTCCTTCTCGGCGGTCTTCACGCGAGTGGGGGATCGACCCCTACCTGTTCGTGCTCACCGTGTGGGTCACCGGTCTGTACCTGTTCGGGGTCTGGGTGCTGCGCTCCCGCGGGCGACTCGTGGCCGGTCGGGCGCACGATCAGCTTCGTCGGCCTCGGCATGGGCAGCTTCTACTTCGCCACCTCCTCCGGGCTGGCCGCCTACGACACGGTGCTGCTGAGCGTGCACATGGTCCAGCACATGATCCTGTCGATGGCCGTGCCGCTGTTCCTGGCCCTCGGCGCCCCGGTGACCCTGGCCCTGCGCACGCTGCCGGGCCCGGCCGCGCCGGTGGCTGCTCGCGGTGCTGCACTCGCGGGTCGCGAAGGTGCTGTCCTTCGCGCCGCTGACGTTCGTGCTGTTCGTGGTCAGCCCGTGGGCGCTCTACTTCACCGGCTGGTACGACGCGTCGCTGCGATCGACGTACGTCCACGAGATGATGCACATCCACCTCGTGCTGGTCGGGGCGCTGTTCTTCTGGCCGCTGGTCGGCGCTCGACCCGGTCCCGGGCCGGGTGGCCTACCCGTTCCGGCTGATGCTGATCTTCCTGACGCTGCCGTTCCACGCCTTCCTGGGCACCACGATCATGGGCCAGAAGGTGATCATCGGCGAGGAGTGGTACCGCTCGCCTGCCGATGGAGCTGGCTGCCCGACCCGGCCGCCGACCAGCACCTGGCCGGCGGGATCCTGTGGGGGTCCGGCGACGCTGATCGGGCTGCTCTTCTTCGGCGTGCTGTTCGTGCAGTGGGCCCGTGCCTCGATGCGGGAGGCCAAGCGCGAGGACCGCCGCCTGGACCGGCTCGAGGCCAGGGCGGAGGCCGCGGCTCGACGAACAGGCGACGGGTCGCCCGACGGTGGGTGAGGACGGCCGGAGGGGGACGGTAGCATCGGCCGCGTGACCGATGCCACCTCCGCACCCCAGACCGACCGTCCGCTGCGGGTCCTCGTCTACAGCGACGACGCGCAACGTCCGGCAGCAGGTGATCATGGCGCTGGGCAAGCGCCCGCACCCGGACCTTCCCGAGCTCGAGTACGTCGAGGTCGCCACCGAGCCGGTGGTCGTGCAGCAGTTCGACGACGGTGACATCGACCTCGCGATCCTCGACGGCGAGGCCGTCCCCGCCGGCGGCATGGGCATCGCCAAGCAGATGAAGGACGAGATCTACCAGTGCCCGCCGATCCTGGTGCTGATCGGCCGCCCGCAGGACGCGTGGCTGGCCACCTGGTCGCGCGCCGAGGCCGCCGTGCCGCACCCGATCGACCCGATCCAGCTCGCCGAGGCCGTGATCTCGCTGATCCGCACCCGCGTGCTTCCCGCACCGCCGCTCCCGCCGCGCGCTGACTCCACCGGCTCGCCGATGGCCGCCGAGCACACCTGGCCGGAGGTCCTCTCCGCGCTGATCGCCCGCCGCGACCTCGTCCGGTGCGCAGACCGCGTGGGCGATGGGCGAGATCCTCTCCGGGCGAGGCGACCACGCCCAGATCGCCGGCTTCGCCGTGGCGCTGCGGGCCAAGGGCGAGACCGTCGACGAGGTCGAGGGCCTGGTCGAGGCGATGTACGCCCACGCCACCCCGCTGGTGGTCACCGGCCGCGTCCTCGACGTGGTCGGCACCGGCGGCGACCGGTCGATGTCGGTCAACATCTCCACGATGGCCGCGATCGTCGCCGCCGGCGCGGGCGTGCCGGTGGTCAAGCACGGCAACCGCTCGGCCTCCTCGAAGTCCGGCAGCGCCGACGTGCTCGAGGCGCTCGGCGTCCGGCTCGACCTCCCCGCGTCCGCGGTGGCCCGGGTCGGGGAGCAGGCCGGCATCACGTTCTGCTTCGCCGCCGCCTTCCACCCCGCGCTGCGCCACGCCGCCGTGCCGCGCCGCGAGCTCGGGGTCGGCACGACCTTCAACTTCCTGGGCCCGCTCGCGCACCCGGCGAAGCCCGAGGCCCAGGCGATCGGGTGCGCCGACGCGGCGATGGCGCCGGTCATGGCCGGCGTGTTCGCCAAGCGCGGCGTCGACGCCTGGGTCTTCCGCGGCGACGACGGGCTCGACGAGCTGACCACCACGACCACCTCCCACGTGTGGGCGGTCACCGGGCGGCTCGGTGACCGAGCACGTCGTCGACCCGCTCGACCTCGGCGTCCCGCGGGGTACGGCGGAGGGCCTGCGCGGCCGGGACGCGCAGTACAACGCCGACGTCGTACGACGGGTCGTGGCCGGTGAGCCGGGGCAGGTCCGCGACGCCGTCGTCCTCAACGCCGGCGCCGCGCTGGCCGTCCACGCCGCCGAGCCGGGCACGCTCGAGGAGCGGCTGGCCGAGGGGATCGCGCGGGCGCAGGAGGCGATCGACTCCGGCAGCGCGAAGGCCGTGCTGGAGCGCTGGGTCGAGGTCAGCGCCTCCGCGTGAGGCTCAGCGGTGCGCCTTGTGCTTCTTCAGCGTGTCGCTGAGCACGTAGCCGGCCAGCACCAGCCCCAGGACCGCGTAGAAGACGATCAGCGGGTTCCCCGAGAGAAGCGAGAGCGGGAGGATCGCCGCCATCACACCGAACATGGTCTTCGCCATCGCCGGTGTCGTCACGAACGGGAACATGCTCGGAACGTAGCGCCGGACGGTCGGCGGCTGCCTCACCCATCCGGCGTATTGGCGCGCAGCCCGCACCCGCACTGGCCGCGAGCGGTTCGCTCCCCGTCCAGGCTTTCGCCCGATTACATCGACAGGCCCGTCCTGGGTAAGGATGGGCGCGTGACTGCACTCAGCAAGGAGCTGCTCGAGCTGGCGAAGGCGCGGCGGGTCGCCACCGACTACTGGGACTGGCGCGGCAACCACGTCGCAGGTCCCCGAGGAGACGATCGTCGCGGTGCTCGCCGCGATGGAGATCGACGCGGCCACGCCGTCTGCGGCCGCCGAGGCGCCCTGACCGCGGAGCACGAGCGGCGCTGGCGCCGGATGCTGCCGCCGTGCGGTGGTGACCGTGCAGGGCGAGGAGCACTCGTTCTGGGCGCACGTCCCGCACGGGGATCCGGTCGAGGTCTGGATCGAGCTGGAGTGCGGCTCCGTGCGCTCGGGCCTGCGGCAGCTGGACCGCTACGTCGAGCCGTTCCCGCTGGACGGCGGGCTGGTGGGGGAGGCGACCTTCGCGGTGCCGACCGACCTGCCGCTGGGCTACCACCGGCTGTGCGCCCGGTCGGGCTCGACCGAGTCGTCCTGCACGCTGATCGTCACCCCGGACCTGGCTGGGCCTGCCCGAGTCGCTCGGCGACCGGCGGGGCTGGGGCTTCGCCGCCCAGCTCTACAGCGTCCGGTCCGCCGACTCGTGGGGCGTCGGCGACCTGGTCGACATGACCGACCTGGCGGTGTGGTCTGGGTGCCGCGCTGGGCGCGGACTACCTGCTGGTCAACCCGCTGCACGCCGGTGAGCCGGTCGCCGCCGATGGAGCCCTCGCCGTACCTGCCGAAGTCGCGCCGGTTCTTCAACCCCCTCTACATCCGCGTCGAGCGGATCCCGGAGTACGCGTCGCTGGCCGTCCCGGGACCGCGCGGCCGTCGACCGGGTGCGGACCAACCTCGCCAAGCGCCTCGACGGCGTCGACGCGATCGACCGGGACGCCGCGTGGACCGCGAAGCTCAAGGGCCTGCGGAAGGTGCACGCCGTCGAGCGGACCGCCGGCCGCGAGAGCAGGACTACCAGGCGTTCTGCGACCGCGAGGGCGAGAGCCTGGTCGACTTCGCCCGGTGGAGCGCGCTCGCCGAGACCCACGGCAACGACTTCCGGGAGCTGGCCGGCCGAGCTGCAGGACCCGGGCTCGCCCGCCGTGGCGGCGTTCGCCGAGGACCACGCCGAGCTCGTCGACTTCCACATGTGGCTGCAGTGGGTCGTCGACGAGCAGCTGCGCTCGCGCAGGCCAAGGCGGTCGGTGCGGGCATGCGGCTGGGGGTGATGCACGACCTCGCGGTCGGCGTCCACCCGGGTGGCGCGGACGCCTGGCGGCTGCAGGACACCTACGCGACCGGCATCGCAGGTCGGCGCCCCGGCGGACCCGTTCAACCAGGTGGGCCAGGACTGGGGCCAGCCGCCCGTGGCGACCCGGACCGGCTGGCGGAGAACGGCTACGCGCCGTTCCGCGACCTGATCGCCGGCGTGCTGCGGCACGCCGGTGGGCGTGCGCGATCGACCACGTCATCGGGATGTTCCGGCTGTGGTGGGTGCCCGAGGGCAACAGCTCCGCGGCCAGGGCACCTACGTCTACTACGACCACCGGGCGATGATCGGCGTCCTCGCGCTCGAGGCGCACCGCGCCGGCGCCGTGGTCGTCGGGGAGGACCTCGGCACGGTCGAGCCGTCGGCGCGGGACTACCTGCGCCACCGGGGCATCCTCGGCACGTCGCTCCTGTGGTTCGAGCTGGGCTCCGACGGCGAAGCCGCTGCCGGCCGAGCGGTGGCGGGAGTACTCCCTGGCCTCGGTCACCACCCACGACCTGCCGCCGACGGCCGGCTACCTCGCCGCGGACCACGTCCGGCTGCGCGACGATCTGGGCCTGCTCACCCGTCCGCTCGACGAGGAGGTCGCCGCCGACGACGCGGAGCGCGAGGCGTGGATGGACGAGCTGCGCTCGCGCGGCCTGCTCGGTGCCGACCCGTCGGAGGAGGAGACGGTCGCCGCCCTGCACCGCTACCTCACGCTGACCCCGGCGCGGCTGCTGAACGGTCGCGCTGCCGGACGCGGTGGGGGACCGGCGGACCCAGAACCAGCCGGGCACGACCGACGAGTACCCGAACTGGCGGGTGCCGCTGGCCGGCCCGAAGGGCGAGCCGCTGCTGCTCGAGGACGTGCTTCGGTCTCCTCGCGGGCGGCGGCGCTGGCGGACGTCGTACGGCGTCGGGGGTAGAGCCGACTCGGCACCGGATCCTTGATTTCGGCAACCGGTGGGACGCGACCGTGAGATTCTCCCGGCGTGCCGCGACACCGGGACCTCGACGCCAGACCGACGCTGGCCGTGGCGGCGGCTGGCGGTGGGGCTGCTGGTCGTGGCCGCGGGGTCCGTCCCGGGTGTGAAGGACCTGTACCGGGAGGTCTTCCCCGGGCCGGGGTACGCGTTCCTGCACACCCAGCCGGGCTCGGAGGAGCCGATCGCCTACAACCCGTGCCGCCCGATCGAGTTCGTGGTCTACCACGACCCGGCGCCTGCGGGCAGCGCGGGAATTCTCGACGAGGCGCTGGAGGTCGTCGCTGAGGCGTCGGGGTTCGAGTTTCGCCTACCTCGGGCCGGCGGAGAACCCCGCTTGCGCAGAACGGCCCGACCCGGAGTCGCAGCAGGAGCCGGTGCTGATCGGCTGGGCGACGTCGGCGGACGTCGACGCAGCTCGAGGGTCGCGCGATCGGCCTCGGCGGAAGCAGCACTGGGCGTGGGACGCCGAGCCGCGGGCGAGTTCGAGTACATCAAGGGCGTGGTCATCCTCGAGGCACCGGCGCTCGGCGAGATGCTGCAGCGGCCGAACGGGCGGGACCTGGTCCGGGCCGTGATGGTGCACGAGCTGGGCCACCTGCTCGGCCTGGACCACGTGCGGGACCCCGACCAGCTGATGTACGCGGAGAACCGGGGACAGACCGAGCTCGGGGACGGTGACCTCGCCGGCCTCGCCGCCGTGGGCGCAGGCCGCTGCCGAGGCGTGAGGTTCTCGTCAGTCCAGCCCGAGGGAGAACGCCGACTCGAGGTCGTGCTGGGAGTAGGTGCGGAAGGCGATGTGGGTCTCGGTCGCCTGGACCCCGGGCACCTTGTTGAGCCTGTCCGCCACCACGGCGGCGACGTCCTCGTGCTGGCGGACCCGGACGAGTGCGATGAGGTCGATCTGGCCGGTGACGCTGTAGACCTCGCTGACGCCTTCGAGGGCCGCGATCTGCTCGGCGACCTCGGGGATCCGGGCGACGTCGGCCTTCACGAACACGATGGCGGTGATCATGGGCGCAACGCTAGCTTACCGCCCTCGGGTACGGAGCGGACTCCCCGCCGGAGTCACAGGTCGAGGACGTACGACGTCGCCCTCGCGGCGGAACCCGACGTTCTCGTAGTACGGCGCCACCATGCCGTGCGGGGTGACGCACACGCTCGAAGCCGTCTTCCCTGAGCAGTCCGCTCCTGCCGCCAGACGAACTCGCCGGGGGAGAAGTCGCGGAACCGGGGGGTCACGTAGTCGAGCTCGACCTGCGCGGTCCGTCACCGGCGTCGCGGACCAGCACCACGCCGACGGTCTCGTCGCCGCGCTGGACGAGGTAGGCCCAGCGCCCCTCGGCGGCGCCGTCCCAGACGAAGTCGGGCTGGAACTTCAAGATGTCCTGGCTGTGGACGCGCAGCACGTGGCGGAGGTACTCGTCGTTGGGGCCCGACCTCGAGCACCTCGTAGGTGTGCGCGTCGTGCCGGGTGTGACAGCAGCTTGCGGACGAACCAGAGGTTGATCCCGACACAGCACGACGTTCATCGCCACCATCGGCCAGATGCCGAGCAGCCCGTTGAAGACACCAGGATCACGCAGGCCGACCAGGTTCGAGCACCCGGAAGCGCAGCACCCGAGCCTGGGCGAGGGAGAACACCAGCAGCGCGGAACCTGCCCAGCCCAGGGCGTCCAGCCATGACATGAAGGCAGGGTACTGACGCCTACCGGACCGGCTGATGCACCGGCCGGACGGCGCGCCGGTCCTCGAACGGCACCAGCTTGTCCCGGGACTCCGTTCGACCGCGTCGTGGATCCGCAGGTGCTTGCGGGCACCGCCGATCGGGCTGCTCCACTCCCCGTCGAGGTGCACCAGCCGCACCCCGTCCGACTCCAGCCAGCGCAGGATCTTCTCGGTCTCCTCCGCCGTGGCCGCCGGGGTGGGGCCGGGCCCGGGAGTCACCGTCTCGGCCGCGGCGCGCAGCTGCGTGACCCACTCGCCGGCGTGCGCGCCGGGCGGGATGACCCCGGCTGCGGCCAGCCGCCCGTGGCGGACCACGTGCACCGCCCACCGGCCGTCGTCGTCCCGACGGGCGGCGACGAGCTCGGCGCAGCGGGTGAGCGCCCGGAGCCGCTGGGTCCGTGAGGCCGAGCGGACGAAGGCGGCCAGGCGGTCCCGGATGGTGCCTGCCTCCTCGAACCGCTCGTCCGGCGGCCAGCGTGCTCATCCGCGAGGACAGCGCCGCGATCACCGGCGTCGGGCGCGGCGACGAAGGTGCCGCGCAGGTCGATCGACCACGCCGGCGTACGTCGTCGGGCGCGACGCTGCCGTCGCACGGAGAGAGGCACTTGCCCATCTCCCCGAGCGCGCACGGAGCTCTGCGACGGCTGCTTGGCCATCCGGCCGCCGCACTGGCGGACCGGGAACGTCTCGTGGAGGGCGGCGACCGCCCGCTCGGCGACCTTCTTGGAGCCGAAGGGGCCGAGGTACTCCGCGCCGTCGTCGCTGACCTGCCGGACCATCGACAGCCGCGGCCACGGCTCGACGGTCACCTTCACCCAGTGGGCGCGCTCGGGGAAGCGGGAGCGGCGGTTGTACTTCGGCTTGTGCTCGGCGATCAGCCGCAGCTCGCGCACCTCGGCCTCCAGCGGGGTGGCGCACTCGATGCCGGTCACCGACTCCGCCAGGCCGACCATCTCGCCCATCCGCGAGCGGGTCTCCGAGGCGGTGAAGTAGGTCCGCACCCGGGTGCGGAGGTCCTTGGAGGTGCCGACGTAGAGCACCCGGTCGCGCTCGTCGCGGAACAGGTAGACGCCGGGCGCGTGGGGGAGCGCCTCGGCCAGGTGCCGCTTCTTGCGCTGGGCCTGGCTCACCCGGGAGGAGAAGGTCTGCAGCTCCTCGAGGGTGTGCACGCCGAGGCCGCCGAGGCGGGCGAACAGGCCGTGCATCACGTCGACGGTGGCCCGGGCGTCGGACAGCGCCCGGTGGTTGGGCGTGGTGGCGGCGCCGAACAGGGTCGCCAGGGAGCCGAGCTTGCAGTTGGGGGCGTCGTCGCGGGTGATCACCCGGCGGGCGAGCCGGGCGGTGTCGAGCACCTCGAACGCCGGCCACGGCCGGCCCTGCTCGGCGGCGAAGTGCTTGAGGAAGCCGACGTCGAACGGCGCGTTGTGGGCCACCAGCACGCAGCCCTGGGCGAACTCCAGGAACTGCGGCAGCACCTGCTCGATGGCCGGCGCGGTCGCCACCATGGAGTCGGTGATGCCGGTGAGCACGGCGATGAACGCCGGGATCGACTGGTGCGGGTTCACCAGGGTCTGGAACTCGCCGAGGATCTCGCCCGCCGCGCACCTTCACCGCGCCGATCTCGGTGATCATCGAGCCGCCGGCGGCCGAGCCTCCGGTCGTCTCGAGGTCGACGACGCAGAAGGTCAGGTCCCGCAGGGAGCGCCCGAGCTCGTCGAAGCTGCGTTGCGACTCCCACCGGGACACGGCCGTGCTGCTCATGGTCCAGACGCTATGCGTGCCCGCCGACATTCTCGGACAGGCACGCGCAAGTACGATGGAACCGGCCCGGCGACGAACCCCGAGGAGAGCACCTGTGCCTGCATCCCTGCCCGACGCGAACACCCGCTGGCGGTGCGGCGGCTGCGGGAACCTGACCCGGTTCGACGTCACGCGCACCCGCCGGACCACGGAGTTCTGGCACTTCGACCTCGCCGGTGAGCACGAGGTCGAGGAGTCGACCACGCAGAGCGAGGAGGTCGAGTCGGTCACCTGCCGCTGGTGCGGGCGCTCCGACGCGATCGAGCTCGTCAGCCGCACGGAAGCCGAAGCAACGACTTCGTGACCGCATCGGCGACCGCCGGCTCGGCCGACGACCGGACGACGACGGGACGACGGCGTCGCAGCGCAGGAGCCGCAGCACGGCAGGGGCCTCGACGGGCCGCTGCCGGAGGCGGTGCGCACGCGGGTGGTCGCACTGGCCGCCGACGCGCTCGGGGCGATGCCTGTCGACCAGCTGCCTGCGGCGCTGAAGCGGGTCGCCTCCTTCGCCCCGAACCGCCGTGCCCGGTTGGCCGGCACCCAGATCGCCGGGGTCCTCGAGACCGACGAAGGCTTCCGCGAGCACCTGGCCGTCCAGGTGCGCGCGCACGACCACCGAGCTGGCCCAGGCGCTGGACGACGGGACGACGCCCGCCGCGGCCGATCCCGTGGAGCTGGCGGCGGTGGCGTACCTGCTGCGGCCCGAAGGCTGGGTCGACGTCGTCGTACGGGCCGCGGACGTGGCCGACGCCGAGAGGCACGCCGCGCGGGACCCGCGAGGCCGGCCGGCAGGCCGAGCGGCTGCGCCGGCAGCTCGACGACGCGCACGGCAGAGCTGAAGGCGCTGCGGGAGCGCACCCGCGAGCAGGTCTCCGCGCTCAAGACGGAGAACTCCGACCTCCGGCACAAGCTCGGCGACGCCCGGCGCCGCGTCAAAGCGGCGGAGGACCAGGCCCGGGCAGCCGAACGCAACGCCGACGAGGCGGTCCGTGCCGCCGGGACCACGGCCGCGTCCAGCGAGGCGGAGGTACGCCGGTTGCGCGGCCGGGTCGCCGAGCTGGAGGAGGAGGTGGCCGCCGCCCGGCGCGAGGGGAAGGCCGAGAAGGGCGAGGGCACGCTGCGTGCACGGCTCCTCCTGGACACGCTGCTCGAGACGGCGCAGGGGCTGCGCCGCGAGCTCGCGCTGCCGCCGGTCGAGGGCGCTCCCGCCGACGCGGTGGAGGCCGACGTCGCCGAGCAGGGCGCCCGAACCCCGAGCAGCCACGGCTCGCTCGCCAAGGACGACCCCGCACTGCTCGACCAGCTCCTCGCCCTTCCGCGGGTGCACCTGGTCGTGGACGGCTACAACGTGACGAAGAACGCCTGGCCCGAGTCGTCGCTGGAGATCCAGCGCGACCGGCTGCTCGGCCAGCTCGGGCCGCTCGCCGCGCGGACCCAGGCCGAGGTCACCGTGGTCTTCGACGCCGCCGACGTGGAGAAGCGACCGCCGGTGAAGAAGCCGCGGGGCGTGCGGGTCCTCTACAGCCCGTTCGGCGTGATCGCCGACGACGTGATCCGCTCCCTGGTCGCCGCCGAGCCGACCGGACGTCCGGTGGTCGTGGTGACCAGCGACCAGGCGGTGGTCCGCGACGTGCAGCGCGGTGGAGCGCGGGTCGTCGACGCGGCGGCCCTGACCCGGCTACTCGCGCGCGGCTGAGGCCTCCAGCCGGTCGGCGGGGGCGGGGTAGACCATCGTCTCCGCGTACCGCTGCCCGACCGACAGGTCGTACTGCACCAGCCGGTAGTCGCGGAGCAGGGCACGGGCGGCAGGGTCGAGCGACTCGGGCTCGATCTCCCGGTTGGACCGGTTCACCAGCCGTCCGTGCTGCATCGCCGGGACGTGGTCCGCCAGCTCGTTGAGCAGCGCGTAGTAGGGCGGCATCGGGGCGTCGAGGAGGTCGAAGACCGCGCGGCAGGAAGAAGACCGGGCTCGTCGTGGGCAGCCTCTCGCCACCGAGACGGGTGAAGTTGGCGTAGAGGAAGAACGGCGTCTCGTGCATCACCCGGTCGGAGGTCGCCTCGTAGACCTCCGCCGGCAGGCCCGGCGGGAGGTGGTCGCCGTACAGCACGACCACGGTCTTCTCCTCTGAGCGCTCGAGCGCGGTGACGAAGCGGCTGATCGCGCGGTCGGTGTAGGTCAGGCCGCGGACGTACTGCCCGACCCGCTCCGCGTCGCCCTCGGCGAGTCCGTCCACGTCGACCGGGTCGGCGTAGTTGTCCCCGTAGGGGTAGTGGTTCTGCATCGTCACGAGGTTCACGAAGACCGGCGCCTCGTGCTCGGCGAGGACGTCGAGGGTCTGGCGGAAGGCGCTGAGGTCGGAGACGTAGGGGTTGTTCTCGCAGGCGGTCGTCGTACTCCATCTCGTCGTGGCTGATGAACTCGTCGAACCCGAACGTCTCGTAGACCTGGTCGCGCTGGTAGACCCCCGGCGCGAACGGGTGGATCGCGACGGTGTCGTGCCCGAGCTGGCCGAAGAGCTCCACGGCGGAGGGGAAGTGCCGCTGCCCGGGGACGAGCATCTGGTACGGCGTGTCCATGGCCGCGTCGAACTGCGACAGGGACATGCCGGTGAGGCTCTCGAACTCCATGCTCGACGTGCCGGCGCCGATCTTCTGGGAGAGCGTCAGCCCGTGGGGGAGGCTGTCCATGAGCTTCCTCGTCCGCGGGATGGGGTCCTCCTCGAGCCGCATCCCGTGCGAGCCGGGTGGGGTCGCTGAACGTCTCGTCGAGGATGGTGACGACGTTGACGTCCTCCAGCGCGGCCGGGTCGGCGTCGCCGTACTCCTCCTGCGCCAGCGCGGTGTAGCGAGCCTGGATGCGCTCCATCGTCGCCGCGGAGTAGCGCGGGGGCCGGCTCATCGCGGTGACGTCGAGGTTGTAGAGGAAGCCTCCGATGAACCCGTTCTCGCGGTAGTTCTTGTTCTGGCTGGCCGGTGCCCAGTCGGCGCCGGCGGACTCGAAGGTGGCGCGCCAGGGGCTGCCGGCGTGGTTGAAGCCCGCGAGGGGCCACAGCAGTGCCAGCGCCGCGAGTGCGACGGCGGCGCGGGAGACCAGCGCGGTGGTGCCCCACCGGCTCGGCATCTCGGTCGTACGTCGAAGCAGCGCCGCGAACAGCCGGCTCAGCCCCCAGGAGAGGACCATCACCGCCACGAGCCCCGCCGTGCTGAGCCACAGCACCCGAGGCTCCACCATCTCCAGGAGGAAGCCCGGCTCGTCCACGAAGGCCAGGTCGCGGGGGTAGATCGGCTCCCGGGAGGCCACGAACTTGACGTGGCTGGCCACCCCGACGAGCAGCGCCGCGCTCAGCACCAGCGTCGCGGTGAGCCACATGCGCCCGGTGACCGCCAGGAGGAGGCCGGTGGCGAGCATGAGCACCAGCGCACCCACCAGGACCGGTCCTGGGTGGCCGGCCAGCAGGTCGGTGAGGGACACCCAGCTCCAGCCGCTGCGGGCGGCTTCGAGCACCAGCTCGGCGACCGAGCGCGACCACGGCGGTGAAGAGCAGGTAGACGACCGCCGGCCGCGCCAACTCTGCGAGTCTGTCGCGCAGTCCGTGGCTCATCGCGCCTCCTCACCGGGCCGTCTCGTCGAATCTGGGCAGCGAGACCACCGTGCCCCGGGGCCGGTGATCAATCGATCACCCGGCTCGGGAGGGCTGCGGCACCGGAAACTGTCGGAGGCCTCTGGCAGGTTGCCGCAGCACGACGTGAGCTACTTCCCCAGGAGGCCGTCAATGAGCGTTCACATCGACTGCGACACCTGCGTGGTGCGCGGTCCGGCCTGCAACGACTGCGTGGTGACGGTCCTGCTCGGCCCGCCGCCGGAGCTGGGCTTCGACGACGACGAGCGCCGCGCGCTCGACGTGCTCGCCGGGTCCGGGCTGGTGCCGCCGCTGCGGATGGTCGTCGCCGCTGTCGGGGCCGGACGTCGACGCCGCCTCCGCCTGAGCAGGCTGCGGCCCGTTGGCTGCCGCTGGGCAACGTGGTCCACGCCACGCCGGCTGACGGTGTTGCCGTCGGATGCCCTCAGCCCGCATAATCTTCGCTAGGCACCTGCACCAGTCGCACCAGACCGGGTCGGCTCAGGTGCCGCGCCGAGTCCGGGCCCCGAATCGGGGAAGTCGTGCCTGGAGCCGGGGAACCACGTTCCTGGGGTGAATCGTGCGCCGTCCGGACGCCACCGTGACCGGCCGGACGCTGCGTAGGGTTACTTTGCCGCCCGAACCCGTCAGCTCACCTGGTAGGCGTCGAGACAAAGAGGAGAGCGTCCGCTCGTGCTCAACGGCCGGAAGCGCATTCACCAGCGTCATCGCCGCGCTGCGGTGCAGCCACCCTCGGTGGCTCCCTGCTCGTCGCCGCCCCCAGCTATGCCGAGCCCGAGCTGGACGATGTCCGCGCTCGGGTCGACCAGCTCTACCACGAGGCCGAGCTGGCCTCGGAGCGTTACAACGACGCCCGCGTCGACCTCCAGCAGACCCGCAGCCCGCCTGAAGTCACTGCGGACCGACCTGGACCGGCAGGAGACAGAAGGTCGAGGCGATCCGCCAGCGCGTCGCCTCCACGGTCGTCGCGCAGTACCAGGGCCAGGCGCTGTCCACGACCAGCCAGGTGCTCCTCTCCGAGGACCCCGACGGCTTCCTCGACCAGCTCTCCACGGTCACGGCGTACAACGACCAGCAGAGCCAGCTGATGGTCGAGTTCGCCCTCAGGTCAAGCGGCTCGAGCTGCGCGAGGCCGCCGCGAAGCGGGAGCTCGCGTCGCTCGCGCAAGACCGAGGAGAAGCTGGCCAAGAAGAAGGCCGAGATCGACGAGAAGGCCGCCAAGGCGGAGGCGCTCCTCGACGACCTGCGTGCAGAGGGCTGCAGCGGAGGCGGCGGCGGCCGCCGAGGCGCTGCGGAGCGTGCGCCCCGCGCGAGCCGCAGCGACGCCCGTCCGGCGCTGCCGAACGTGCCCGCGTCCGGCCGCGCGGCTGCGGCGGTCAACTACGCGCTCGGCCCAGGTCGGCGACGCCTACGTCTACGGCGCCACCGGCCCGGACGCCTTCGACTGCTCGGGCCTGACCATGATGGCCTGGGCGCCAGGCAGGTGTGAGCCTTCCGCACTCCTCGAGCGGTCAGATGGGCATCGGGCACCGCCGGTCTCCTCCAGCTCGACCTGCAGCCGGGCGACCTGGTCTTCTACTACAGCCCGGTGAGCCACGTCGGCATCTACATCGGCAACGGCCAGATCGCCGCACGCCGCGAACCCCAGCACCGGCGTCCGGTTCGCCGGCGTCTTCTCGATGCCGTTCTCCGGTGCCCGCCGCACCGGCTGACCGTGACCCGCGAACCGGCCGCCCACTGTTGTGGGTGGCCGGTTTCGTGCTCTGGTGGCGCTCGTC
The DNA here is from genome assembly GCA_963747975.1 of uncultured Actinomycetota bacterium. Taxonomy (GTDB): domain Bacteria; phylum Actinomycetota; class Actinomycetes; order Propionibacteriales; family Nocardioidaceae; genus Nocardioides_C. The sequence goes on along the minus strand of CAVVHI010000003.1, from coordinate 3,319 downwards.
GGCGCCGCTGTCGCCGTCGCTGCGCTCCGGACCGCGAGGTCATCGCGCCGGCGTACGCCGGCGCCGTCGAGCAGCGGTCGAGCGCCCACCTCGCGGACGACGCTCGGCGCGCGCTCCTGCTCGACCTCACCCGGTCTCCTCGGCGACGGCACCCGTCGCGAGGCGCTGAGCCTGGCCGCGCCGGGGGAGCCCAGCGCCCGGCGGCCCTCGGCCGGATCTACGACGAACGTGCGAGAGCTGGGTATCACCGACCTGGCCATGCGCTTCGTCGACGAGGCGGCCGGTGCGCTCAGCCCCGCGCACCGCCGTAATCTCGGCCCGGACGCCTGGGTGGCGACGTCGAGCTCGCCTGGCGGGTCCAGGGCTACGACGACGACGCCAGCAGCATGGAGGTGCCGCTGACGTTCGTCGACACGCCCGATGGTGTCGCGTTCGGCTCCGCGGTGGCCGCCGACAGGCGAACCCGGCACCGCTGTGGCTGCTCACCGACCTCGCTGTGGACCAAGAGCAGGCGTGCGCTCGTCGCCGTGGCAGATGAGCGTCAGCTTCGGCGTTACGCCGAGCTGGCCAACCAGGCGGTCCGAGACGTCCGTGCCGTCCTTCCGCGGTGGCGGGGCAGGCTCGTGGTCGAGGTGCCGGCAAGCCAGGACCAGCTCGACCACGTCCTCGACGCCCAGCCGAACGCCTACGACTCGATCGCGGCGGTCACCGCCACCGTCGACGGCTCCCTGGACCGCTCGACCCCCGTGCATATCCTGGTGAACCCCCAGGTCTTCGGGGGCCTGGGGGAGGAGGGAGGCCAGATCGTGATGAGCCACGAGGCGACCCACGTCGCCGTCGACGCGGCCACCTCGACCATGCCACCTGGCTCCTCGAGGGCTTCGCCGACTACGTCGCGCTGGCCCGCAGCCGACCTGCCGGTCTCGGTGACCGCGAGCCAGATCCTCGGCGAGGTCCGCCAGCGAGGGCCCCCCCGGTCGCTGCCCGGTGCGGACGACTTCGACCCGTCCAACAAGCTGCTGGGGACGTCGTACGAGGCGGCCTGGCTGGCCTGCCGGCTGCTCGCCGAGGAGTACGGCGAGCGACGGCTGGTCGACTTCTACGACGCCGTCGACGCACGGAGCGGCGCTGGACGACGCCTTCGCCGACCTGGGCACGACCGAGGCGGAGTTCACGCAGGGTGGCGCGACTACCTGCGCGAGCTCGCCGGATGACCCTCGACCGGCGTACCGCCTGGATCACCGCGGGGCTCTCGGCGGCTCGTCTTCGTGGCGCTGGCCTGGGTGCTCGTGCCGTGGGACTGGGTGCCCGGCGGGGAGCTCGTGCCCGCCAAGCCGCTGGACGTGTTCACCGCAGAGGAGATCGCACGAGCGGAGGAGTACGCCGGTGTCCGCCGCTACCTGGGCTGGGCGTCCTACGGTGTCTCGCTTCTCGTCGCCGGAGTCCTGGGCTTCACCCCGCTCGGCGCGCGGCTGGTCCGTCGCGTCATCGGGACCCGCCGCTGGTGGCTGGGCGTGCCCATCGCCGTCCTCGCCGTGCTGCTCGTCGGACGCCTGGCCACGCTGCCGTTCTCGGTGGTCATCCGGCAGCGCAACCTCGACTACGGGCTCACCGAGCAGGCCTGGGGCGCCTGGGCCGTCGACGTGCTGAAGTCGCTGCGCGGTGTCGTGGGCGCTGACCTCGCTGGTGATCCTCGTGCTCGTCGCCGCGATGCGGTGGTCACCGCGGCGCTGGTTCCTCTGGGCCGGTGGGGGAGCGGCGGCGCTGACGCTGGCCGGGTCGTTCCTCTACCCGGTGTTCGTCGAGCCGGTGTTCAACAACTTCGAGTCCCTGCAGGAGGGCAACCTGCGGTCGTCGGTGTTCGCGCTCGCCGACGAGGAGGGCGTCGACGTCGAGCGACGTGCTGGTCGCCGACGCCTCCCGGCGCACCACGACGCTGAACGCCTACGTCTCCGGCTTCGGTGACACGCGCCGCGTGGTGCTCTACGACAACCTCGTCACCGACCTGCCCGAGGCGGAGGCGCGAGGTCATCGTCGCGCACGAGCTCGCGCACGCGAAGTACGACGACGTCCTGCTGGGGACGTCGCTCGGCGCGGTCGGCGCGGTGCTCGGCGTGTCCCTGCTGGCGCTGGCCCTGGACTCGCCGCGGCTGCGCCGGCGAGCCGGCGTGACGAGGGCGGCGGACGCCCCGGCGGTGTCCGCTGATGCTGGCGCTGTGGGCCGTCGCCGTGCTGGCCGTGTCGCCGGTGGAGAACACGATCAGCCGGGCGATCGAGGCGCGCGCGGACCGGGAGTCCATCGCGGCGACCGGGGAGTCCGATACGTTCATGAGCATGCAGCGTGAGCTCGCCCTGGCGTCGTTGGCCGACCCCACTCCACCGCGGTGGAGCCAGTTCTGGTTCGGCTCCCACCCGACGGTGCTGCAGCGGGCTAGGTCTGCCCGCTGCGCTGGCGGCCGCCGCGGACGACGCCTCGATGAGCCGGGTCCTGTTCGTCACCAACGACTTCCCGACGCGGCGGGGCGGGATCGAGACGTTCGTCCTGGCTCTCTGCGAGCGGATGGACCCCGACGAGGTCGTCGTCTACACGGCGTCGATGCCGGGCGACCTGGAGTACGACCGCGACGCTGCCGTTCCCGGTCTACCGGGACCCGGCGTCGATGCTGCTGCCGACGCCTGCCGTGGCGCGGCGTGTGGTGGAGGTGATGAAGCGGCACGACTGCGACCGGGTGGTGTTCGGGGCCTCGGCGCCGCTGGGGCTGCTCGGTCGGCGCCTGCGCCGAGCCGGTGCCCGGCGGATCGTCGCGCTCACGCACGGGCACGAGGTCTGGTGGGCGCGCGTGCCGGTGACCCGGCAGCTGCTGCGGCGGATCGGCGACTCGGTCGACGTGATGACCTACGTCAGCGAGTGGTGCCGGGAGCGGATCGCGCCGGCGCTCTCGCCGACGCCGCCGCTCGGATGGCAGCGGCTGTCGCCGGGCGTGGACACGGACCGGTTCTACCCGGGCTGTGGGGGAGCGGAGGTCCGCAAGAAGCTGGGCATCCCGGAGGACGCGCCGGTCGTCGTCTGCACGGCCCGGTTCGTGAAGCGCAAGGGCCAGGACACGCTGGTCAAGGCGTGGCCGGACGTGCTGCGCGAGGTGCCGGACGCGCTGTTGCTGCTGGTGGGTGACGGGCCGGACCGGAAGCGGGTCGAGCGGATGGTTCGAGCGGCGCGGAGTCGATGGACTCGGTGATCTTCACAGGCAGCGTGCCGTGGGAGGAGATGCCGGCCTACACCGACGCAGGCGATGTCTTCGCGATGCCGGTGCGGTCGCGG